>JAXLXZ010000001.1:0-663119 GCA_046327735.1 Gemmatimonadales bacterium
TTCCATGGTGGGGGTGGATTCGAGGATGCGTTTCACGGGACGGATGGACATGGCTGCTCCTGGTGCATGCGCCGGCGCAGCGCCGGCCGCACCCGGATCATAATGGGAGGCGTAAGGCCGGGACTGCTTCACCACCGAGGCTTCTCCTCCTACCTTCCGGCATGCCCCTCACAGACCCCGCGGCGGAATTCGATGTCCTGGTCCGCTCGCGCTACGGGATCATCGTTCTCGACACGCCCGACGACAGCCAGGCCGACGAGCTGATCCGCGCGGTCGCGACCCGGGAGAGCCTTCCGCTCTGGGCCTGGTCGCGGCACGCGGGCCTCCGCCGGAACGGTGGCGACGGACGGGTCCTGCCGGACACGGCCCCCCCGCTCCAGGCACTGCAGCGGATCGCGGCCGACGGCGCCGAGGGCCTCTTCGTCTTCCCGGTCCGCGAGGCGTGGCTGGAGGAGAGCGGCGTGCCGTCGGCACTCCGGGAAGCGGGTGATGCGCTGGGGCGGGTGCGGGGCGCGGTGGTGCTGGTCGGGGAGCATGTGCGGCTGGCGCCGGCGCTGGGACGCGAGGCGGCGCTGCTCCGTCTGCCAGTCCCGAGCGAGGCGGAGTACCGCGACCTGCTGCGGCGGCTGGTGCGCGATCTCCAGCCGCGGGTGGAACTCGCCCCGGAGGAGACGACCGAGCTGCTGCGCTCACTCCAGGGCCTGACCCGCAACGAGGCCCGCCGGCTCCTGACGCGGGTGATCCTCGACGACGGCCGGCTCGACGCCGGCGACCTGGCCCGGGTGGAGGAAGCCAAGCGGCAGAGCGTGCTGCAGGAGAGCCTGCTCGAGTACCTCGAGACGGAAGAGACCCTGACCGATGTCGCGGGGCTGGGCCGGCTCAAGAGCTGGCTCGAGTCGCGCCGCGCCCTGCTCCACGCGCCGGAGCGCGCGGCGCAGTTCCGCCTCCCCTTCCCGCGCGGCATCCTGCTGCTGGGGGTGCCGGGATGCGGCAAGAGCCTGTCGGCCAAGGCGGTGGCGCGCGACTGGGCGCTGCCGCTCCTGAGGCTCGATGCCTCGCGGATCTACAACAAGTACGTGGGCGAGACCGAGCGGAACCTGCACCGGGCGATGAGTGCCGCGGAGCGGGTGGCGCCGGCGGTGCTCTGGATCGACGAGATCGAGAAGGCGTTTTCGGTGGAAGGGGGGAGCGATGACGGCGGCCTCTCGCTCCGCCTGCTGGGCGCGTTCCTCGCCTGGCTCCAGGAACGGAAGGAGCCGGTGTTCGTGGTCGCGACCGCCAACGACATCGGGCGGATCCCGCCGGAGCTGATCCGGAAGGGCCGCTTCGACGAGATCTTCTTCGTGGACCTGCCCGGGCTCAGCGAGCGGCAGGCGATCTTCGCATTGCAGCTGCGCCGGCGGGGCCTCGACCCGGCGGCGTTCGACGTGGCGGGGCTCGCCACCGCGACCGAGGGGTGGAGCGGCGCCGAGATCGAGCAGGCGGTGGTCGGCGCGCTCTACACCTGCCTCGCGCGGAACGAGCAGCTCGAGAGCGCGGGGGTGCTCTGGGAGATCGACCGGACCCGGCCGCTCAGCGAGACGATGCGGGAGCGGATCGAGGCGCTGCGCGCCTGGGCGGAGGGACGGGCGGTCTCGGCGGCGTGAGCTCACAGGGCTGCGCCCCCTGTCGTCCCTCCCCGCCCCGGGTACCTTTCCCCGACTCACATGCCCACAACCATCGAGCAGCTCTCCACCGCCCTCGCCGGCCGTTACCGGATCGAGCGCGAGCTCGGCGCTGGCGGGATGGCCACCGTCTACCTGGCCAGCGACCTCCGCCACGACCGCAAGGTGGCCCTCAAGGTGCTCCGCCCGGAGCTGGCCGCCGTGATCGGGGCGGAACGGTTCCTCGCCGAAATCAAGACCACCGCCAACCTGCAGCATCCCCACATCCTCGCGCTCTTCGACTCGGGACAGACCGGCGACGGGCGTTCGCCGGGCTTTGTCTTCTACGTCATGCCGTACGTCGAGGGAGAGACGCTGCGCGACCGGCTGACCCGGGAGAAGCAGCTCCCGGTCGACCAGGCGGTCCGGATCGCGCGGGAAGTCGCGGACGCGCTGGAGTACGCCCACCGGCACGCGGTGGTCCACCGCGACATCAAGCCGGAGAACATCCTGCTGCACGACGGCCACGCGCTGGTGGCGGACTTCGGGATCGCGCTCGCGGCGGCGCACTCCGAGGGTGGCAGCCGGATGACCGAGACGGGAATGTCGCTCGGGACGCCGCACTACATGAGCCCCGAACAGGCGATGGGTGAGCGGGACATCACCGCGCGGAGCGACGTGTACGCGCTGGGGTGCGTGCTGTACGAGATGCTGGCGGGAGAACCGCCTTTCGTCGGCCCCACGGCCCAGGCAATCGTGGCGCGGGTGATGACCGAGGAGCCGCGGAGCCTGACGCTGCAGCGGAAGAGCATCCCGCCGCATGTCGAGGCGGCGGTGAACATGGCGCTCGAGAAGCTGCCTGCCGACCGGTTCGCGAGCGCGGCGGCGTTTGCGGCGGCGCTCGAGAACGGCGGCTTCACGACCATGCGGAGCGCCCAGCCGCGCAGGGCGTTGGGCCGGGGCGCACCGGGAGCGGGCAGCCTCCTTCGGGTCATCCTCCCCACCGCGGCGCTCGTTGCCCTCGTCACCTTCGGGGTGACCCGCTGGCTCGGCGCGCCCCGCAGTGCGGCGACCGGACTGAGCATGCACGTCAGCATTCCGCTGCCGGATGGCCACGAGCTGGGTGCCAGCAACCTGACCCCGGTCGCAATCTCACGCGATGGGGCCCGTATCGCCTACATCGGCCAGAAGGACGGCAAGAACCGGATCTTCGTTCGCGCCCTTGAAGACGTGGCAGCGAATCCGCTCGAGGGGTCCGAGGGGGGCGAGGCGCCGTTCTTCTCACCGGACGGCCAGTGGGTCGGCTTCTTCTCCGGGGGGAAGCTCCGGAAAATCGCGGTGAGTGGCGCGGCACTCCAGCCGCTCGCGGACGCCCCCTTCCACCGGGGTGCCGACTGGGGCGACGACGGGTTCATCTACTTCGCGCCGACGAACATCGGCGGGATCTGGCGGGTGCCGGAAGGCGGGGGGACGGCGACCCAGGTGACCGTACTCGACACGGTGGCGGGAGAGATCAGCCATCGCTGGCCGCACCGGATTCCGGGGACCACGTCGCTGCTCTACGCCGCGTGGACCGGGCCGGGAGACGAAGAGCACGCGGTGGCGGCGCAGGAGGTCGAGAGCGCGGTGCACACCATTCTCGTCAAGGGAGCGGACGCCCCGCGATACGTCGCCGGCCCAGGGATGCTCCTCTATACCCACCGCGGCCAGCTCTACACGGTGCCGTGGAAGCCCGGCGCGCCGGGGATCGGCAAGTCGGTGCCGGCGGCGGCGCTGGAGCGGCCGAACGACGGGATCGGGAACGAAGGCTCGGGCAACTTCGCGGTGTCCGATGATGGCACCCTGGTGTACGTCAGCAGCGGCGGCTCCTACAACCAGCAACGGCTGGAGTGGGTCAACCGCGCGGGGGACGCCACGGTGGTCCCGCTGCCGGAGCGCGCCTACGAGAACGTGGCGCTCTCGCCCGACGGGAGCCGGGCCGTGGTCCAGGTCCGGGAAGGCACCACGCGGCTGTGGATCTACGACTTCGGGCGGGGCACCTGGACGCCGCTGGCCACCGGGCCCGGGAGCAGCCAGGCGCCGCAGTGGACCCCCGACGGACTCCACATCATCTACCGGGGCACCCGTCAGGGTACGCGGAACCTCTATCGCCTCGCGGTGGATGGCTCGTCAGGCGAGGAACGCCTCACCACGAGGCGCGGGGTGATCCAGACCCCGACCTCGATCTCCGGCGATGGCCGCATTCTCCTGCATGACCAGGGGGGCGGACCGGAGGAACCAGCAGGCGCAGCGATCTGGGTCAAGCGGCTCGATGACGCGTCCCCACCTCATCGGCTGTTCCCGCTGCCGGCAGAAGGCCAGGATGGCCAGATCTCCCCTGATGGGCGGTGGGTGGCGTACCAGCGGCGCGTCTCGTCGCGGTTCGAGGTCTTCGTTGGCCCCTTCGCGGGGACCGGCGAGCAGCGCCTGGTGTCGACCGATGGTGGCACCGAGCCACTCTGGTCGCATGATGGGCGGGAACTGTTCTTCCAGAGCGGGACCAGGATGATGGTTGTCAGCGTCAGCCCCGGCGCCACGTTCTCTGCCGGCACGCCGAGGCTGGTCCACGAAGGGCGGTTCTTCAAGACGATCACTGGCAACACCAGCTACAGCATCTCGAAAGACGGCAGCCGCTTTCTCCGCATCCAGCCGGTCGATCCCTTCCCGTCGATCACGCACGTCGAGCTGGTGATCAACTGGTTCGCGGAGCTGGAGCGCCCACGCACTCGCGAGGCGCAGTAGCGCAGGCCCGACGTCACGGGGAGGAACGCCGAAACCGCGCCGGGGACCGGCGCGTCAGCGAGCGGACCATTCACCCGCGAGCCGACGTTGCCCCGTCCGCGACTCACCGCACTGCTGCTGATCCTCGTCACCCCCGCGCTGCACGCGCAGGGTCCCTTCACCCCGATCGACATCCCGCTGGATTCGGCCCGCTGGACCCTGGAGGGCCGGGCCGCCATCTCCAGCTACCAGGGCCAGCGCTGTATCGCGCTCAATGGCGGGGTGGCGGAGGTCAACGGCCTCACCTTCCGCGACGGCGTCATCGACGCGGACGTGGTCACCACCGCGGCGCGCGGCTTCCTCGGCGTGCAGTTCCGGGCCGACAGCATGGACGCGGAGTGGATCTACCTCCGGCCCCACCACTCGGGACAGCCGGATGCGATCCAGTACACCCCGGTGCTGCATACCGGGCTCAACTGGCAGATCTACAACGGCCCTGGATTCACCGCCGCGGTGGACATTCCGCGCGACCGCTGGTTTCACCTCCGGATCGCGGTGGCCGGCGCGCAGGCGCAACTCTTCGTCGGTGATACGGTGCAGCCGGTGCTGGTCATGGACGACCTCAAGTCGGGGAAGCAGGAGGGAGCGCTGGCCCTCGCGGTCCTGACCGGCCAGACCTGCTTCGCGGCCATCCGGGTTCGGCCGACGCCCCCGGCCGCGTGGGAACGGCATCTCCCCGCGATGCCTCCGGGCACGCTGACGCGCTGGGAACTTTCGCCCTCGTATGACGCGCTGGCGCGCAACCTGGAGCAGCCGCTCGGCAGCCAGGACGAGGGGTCGATGCCGTGGGAGGCGGTATCGGCGGAACCGCCCGGATTCGTGGTCATCAACCGCTATCGGGACAGCCCCCACCCGCGCGTCACCTTCCAGAGCGATTTCTCCACTCGCCTGGCCCCGCAGCCGGGCACGCGCGTGGTCTACGCCCGGACGACGGTCGAGGCGACGCACGCCGGCCTTCGGAAGCTGGAGCTGGGGTACAGCGACGAGGTCAGCGTGTTCCTGAATGGCAGGATCCTCTACCGGGGGCGGAGCGCGCAGAGCTTCCGCGATCCCGCCTTTCTCGGGATCATGAACCCGGAGAACGACGCGGTGTACCTGCCCCTCGTGAAGGGGAAGAACGAGCTGCTGCTGGCGGTGAGTGAACTGGGCGGCGGGTGGGGATTCATCGCGCGGCTGGCGCCGGAGTCAGGAGCCAGCCGCTGAGTGCTCGGGGTGGGGATCGAACCCACACGACAGTTGCCTGTCTTGGGATTTTAAGTCCCATGCGTCTGCCAGTTTCGCCACCCGAGCGTGAAGGAAAGGTTGCCCCCTTCCAGCGGCGGGGCAACTGAGCACCTTCGCCGTCGTGATCGGTCACTCCCGACCCGGCCGCGCTCCGGACCGCCTCGCAGGCCAGCTGGGCGCGACTGGACAGAAGCACGGGGACGCGCCAGCATTGACCGATGATCGAGTGGCTCCGCGTGGTGGCCGAGGACCTTGCCGACCGGTATCAGGTGGAGCGGGAGATCGGGCGCGGAGGCATGGCGACGGTCTTCCTCGCCACCGACCTCCGTCACCCGCGGCAGGTCGCGATCAAGGTGCTCAACCCCGACCTCGCGGGCCTGGTGAACGTCCAGCGCTTCCTCGAGGAAGTGCGCCTCCTTGCCCGGCTGCAACACCCGCACATCCTGCCGCTCTTCGATTCCGGCGAGGTGAAGGGGCTTCCCTTCTACGTTATGCCCTTCCTGCCCGAGGCGACCCTGCAGCGACGCCTGCAGGAGCAAGGGCAGCTCAGCGTGACCTCCACCCTCGGCATCGCGCGCGAGGTCGCCGGCGCCCTCGACTACGCCCACCGCCACGGCGTGGTTCACCGGGACATCAAGCCGGCCAATATCCTGCTGTCGGACGGCCACGCGCTGGTGGCCGACTTCGGCATCGCGCACGCGATGCGCCTCGACCCGGACACCGCCCGCCGCCTGACGGCGACCGGCATCGCTCTCGGCACGCCGGGGTACATGAGCCCGGAACAGGCCCTCGGCGATCGGGAGGTCTCGGGACGGACCGACATCTACGCCCTCGGTGCGGTGGTGCACGAGATGCTCGCGGGCGAGCCCCCGTTCACCGGTCCCTCCTCCCAGGCCATCATCGCCCGGGCCCTCACCGAGCCACCACCTCCCCTGACCCGCCTCCGGCCGGAGGTGGACCCCGCGCTCAGCGACGCGGTGCAGCGTGCCCTGGCCACCGATCCCGCGCATCGCTTTGACACGGCGTCGGCGTTCGCCACGGCACTCCGCGCGGAGGGGGTCAGTGCGCCGGCGCGCCTTGGGCGGCGCCCACGCATCGCGCTCGCGGCGCTGGCGGTGGTGGTGGTGCTCCTCGCGGGTGTCGGGCTGGCCAGGCTGCTCCAAGGGCCGCGGTCCGTGCCACCCGGGGTCCGGCTCGCCGTGCTGCCGTTCCGCGAGTCGGGCCCGGGTGCGGTGGCAGGATTCGTCCCCGGGCTGGCCAACGCCCTCCGCAGCGACCTGGCCACGCTCCCCTCGCTCGACGTGGTGGCCGCCTATAGCCTCGAAGCCCTGGGCGACTCGGTCCGGCAGCCGCGGTTCCTCGCCCGACAGCTGGGCGTCACCCACGTGCTGACGGGCAACGTGCAGTGGGATCGCGACGCCGACGGTACCCCCCGGGTCCGGATCGACCCCGAGCTGATCGACATCCGGCAACCGACGGAGCGCACCGACCGGGGGGAGCCGCTCGTCGAATCGGTCGACGAACTCTACCGGGCGCAGTCGCGCGTGGCGGCGCGCATCGCACGCTCCCTGGGATTGTCGCTCAGCGCGGAAGCGGCGACCCGGCTGGAGCGCCCGCCCACGAAAGTCCGGGCCGCCTACGAGGCCTATCTCACCGCGCAGGTCTCCGAGGGAGGCGGCCGGCAGGCCCGGCCGTACCTGGAGCAGGCGATCGCGCTGGATTCCACGTTCGCGGACGCCTGGGGGCAGCTCGCCGTGGCGCTGGTGGCGGAGCACCGGACCTCGCCCACGCCGGCGCTCGAAGCCCGTGCGCGGGAGGCGAAGGACCACGGCCTGAGTCTCGACTCGACGTCGGTGAGTGTCCTGATCGGCGCGCTGTTCTACGAGCGGCACGTCAGCCGGGACGCGGCCGCGGCCACCCGGCTCGCGGAGGCTGCCCTCCGGCTCGCGCCGGGGAACCCGGATGTCATGCAGACCGCCGCGGCCGCCTTCTTCCAGGCCCGGCGCTTCGACCGGGCGCTCGCCATCGCCTCCCGCGCCGCGTCCCTCGACCCCCGGAACGCCGCGGCTGTCAACCGGGTCGAGAATCTGCAGCAGTGGATGGGCGACCTCGCCGCAGCCCGGGTCACGGCCGGCCGCGCGATGGCGGCCGCCCGGTGGCGGATCGACTTCATCAATCTCGATTCGGTCTGGCTGCCGCTGCTCACCGGGGATACGGCCGGTGTTCACCGGTTCACGGCCTCGCTCCCCGATGACCAGGCCCGCGGCGCTCTGCTGGCGAAGGCCGATCGAGACTGGCTGCAGGGATGGGCGCTCGACTCCGCGTCGCGGCGCGCGGGCCTCGCCCTCCTCCAGCAGGAGGACGACCCGCTGTACTACTACACCGCCCGGACCCGCGATGCCTGGCTCGCCCGCGACCCCCGAGCTGCGGCGCGGTGGGCCGACTCGGCCGCGCTCGCGGGACAGGCCCGGGTCCGGGCCCTGCCCCGGGAAGAGCGTCTCCGCCTGGCGATGGCGTATGCCATGGCGCTGGGTGGCCGCTGTGACGAGGCGTTGGCCCAGTCGGATACAGCCCACCAGACCCGCTCGGCGTGGCAGGATGGGTTTTTCGGGGCCGGGGTGTCGCTGGTGCGGGCCGAGGTGCTGGCGACGTGCGGGCGGCGGGCCGCCGCGGTCTTGCTGCTGGACTCGCTGTCACGGGAGCCCGGATTCGTGACCCCCGGGTGGCTCTCGGTGGACCCCCACTTCACGACGCTCCGCACGGACACGGCGTTCGCCAGGCTCGCGGGACGCCGGTAGGCCGCTAGCCGGCCGTCGCGTGTTCCGACGACAGCAGGTGCGCCTCGCCATGCTCAAGAATGAAGGTGTGAAAAGCCTCGGCCGCGGGTGACAGCACCCGCGACTTGAGGCTGACGACGTTCCAGGTCCGCATCACCGGGCTGTCCTCCACGTCGAGGATCCCCAGCATCCCGCTCCGCAGTTCCAGTCCCATGGTGTGCCTCGAGAGGAACGAGAGCCCCATCCCCGCCATGACCGCCTGCTTGATGGTCTCGTTGCTCGAGGTGTCCATCGTGATCTGGGGCGTGAAGCCATGCTCGGCGAAGTACTGCTCCATGGCCGCGCGGGTCCCGGAGCCGGGCTCGCGCACGATGAAGCGGTAGCCCTCCAGGTCCCTCACCGTCAGCCCGCGGCGCGCGAGCAGCTCATGCCCCGCGGGGGCCACGAAGACCAGCGGGTGCGCGGCAAAGACCTCGGCACGGGCGGCGAGGGTCTGGGGCGGCCGGCCCATGATGGTGAGGTCGGCCTCGCCGGCGATCATCAGCTCGACCAGTGCCTCACGATTCCCCGCCACCCGCAACCGCAGCTCGACGCCAGGCGCCGCCTGGCGGAAACGGGCCAGCAACTGGGGCACGAAGTACTTCGCCGTACTCACGATGCCGATCGTGAGCAGCCCCTCCTCCAGCCGCTTGAACCGGGCAATGGCGTCCTCCGCCTCCTTGAGGGTGCCGAGGAGCTTCCGCGCATGCACCAGGAAGACCTTCCCCGCAGCGGAGAGGGTGAGCTTCCGCCCCTCGCGATCGAAGAGCTGGACCCCAAGTTCCTCCTCGAGGTCGCGGATGATCATGGAGATGGCGGGCGGGGTGACGTGGAGATTGGCCGCAGTGCGGGACATGGTGCCCTGCTTCGTAACCTCAAGCAGGACTTGGAGCTGCCGGAAAGAGAGGTCCATAGCATAAGCTATCACTTAATACAGCAAAAGCAAACTGTGACTTTTGCTTAATCAATCGGAACCCTACATTGAGCCATCGACCTGGTCAATCGACGCTGTCGATTGCCCTATCGACTCCGCCAATCGCCGCTTCCCCGACGCTTCAGGAGCACCCATGGCCGGCCACACGGATCCCTCCATTCGGACCGACGCCACCGAGACCCGCGATCGCAAGAAGCGCTACGCGGCCGGTGTGCTCAAGTACCGGCAGATGGGGTACTGGAACCCTGACTATCAGCCTTCCGCCACCGACACCATCTGCGTCTTCCGCATCACCCCGCAGGAAGGGGTCGACCCGGTGGAAGCGGCGGCCGCCGTCGCGGGCGAATCGAGCACCGCGACCTGGACGGTGGTCTGGACCGACCGGCTGACCGCCTGCGACAGCTACCGCGCCAAGGCCTACCGGGTCGAGCCGGTGCCGGGCACGCCGGGACAGTACTTCTGCTGGGTGGCGTACGACCTGGTCCTCTTCGAGGAAGGCTCGATCGCCAACATGACGGCGAGCCTCATCGGCAACGTCTTCTCGTTCAAGCCGCTCAAGGCGGCGCGCCTCGAGGACATCCGGATCCCGGTGGCGTACGTGAAGACCTTCAAGGGCCCGCCCACCGGCCTGATCGTCGAGCGGGAGCGGCTCGACAAGTTCGGCCGCCCGCTGCTGGGTGCCACCACCAAGCCCAAGCTGGGCCTCTCGGGCCGCAACTACGGCCGAGTGGTGTACGAGGGGCTCAAGGGCGGCCTCGACTTCATGAAGGACGACGAGAACATCAACAGCCAGCCGTTCATGCACTGGCGCGACCGCTTCCTCTACGTGATGGACGCGGTGAACAAGGCGAGCGCGGCGACGGGCGAGGTGAAGGGGCACTACCTCAACATCACCGGCGCCACGATGGAGGACATGTACGAGCGGGCCGAGTTCGCCAAGGAGCTCGGGTCGGTGATCGTGATGGTCGACCTGGTCATCGGGTGGACCGCGATCCAGTCGATGGCGAACTGGTGCCGCCGGAACGACATGCTGATGCACATGCACCGCGCGGGACACGGCACCTACACCCGGCAGAAGAACCACGGCGTGAGCTTCCGGGTGATGGCCAAGTGGCTCCGGCTGGCCGGCTGTGACCACCTGCACACCGGCACCGCGGTCGGGAAGCTCGAGGGCGACCCGATGACGGTGCAGGGCTTCTACAACATCTGCCGCGACAGCTACACGAAGCAGGACCTCCCCCGCGGCCTCTTCTTCGACCAGGACTGGGCCGACCTCAAGAAGGTCATGCCGGTCGCCTCGGGCGGCATCCACGCCGGCCAGATGCACCAGCTGCTCGACCTCTTCGGCGACGACGTGGTGCTCCAGTTCGGCGGCGGCACCATCGGCCACCCGAGCGGGGTGCAGGCGGGGGCGGTGGCGAACCGGGTGGCGCTCGAGGCGATGGTGAAGGCCCGCAACGAGGGGAAGAACATCGCCACCGACGGGCCGGACATCCTCCGCCAGGCGGCCAAGTTCTGCACCCCGCTGCAGCAGGCGCTCGACACCTGGGGCGAAGTGACCTTCAACTACGCGTCCACCGATACCAGCGACTTCACCCCGACCGCTTCGGCGTCGGTCTGAGCGGAGATCCCGACCATGATGACCAACCCGACCGGCCGGCTGACCCAGGGCCAGTTCAGCTTCCTCCCCGACCTGACCGACGACGAGATCCGGCTGCAGGTGGAGTACGGGCTCAAGCGGGGCTTCGCCTGGAGCGTCGAGTACACCGACGATCCGCATCCCCGGAACACCTACTGGGAGATGTTCGGCAACCCGCTCTTCGACCTCGAGGATGCGGCCGGCGTGCTGCACGAGCTCAAGGCGTGCCGGAAGACCTTCCCGAACCACTACGTGCGGCTGATGGCCTTCGACTCCACCCGCGGCGTCGAGTCGATCGCGATGAGCTTCATCGTGCAGCGGCCGGCCAGCGAGCCGGGCTTCTTCCTCGACCGGCAGGAGACGGTGGGCCGCTCGATTCGCTACACCACCCGGAGCTACGCGGCCAACCAGCCCGAAGGGGAACGGTACCGTGACTGACGCGGGCCGCCCGCGCTACGTGATCCCCGGCGCCGGAGGAAGTGCTGCTCCGGCGCCGGCGCCCGCGTCTCCCGCCTCCGGCGCGGCGCCAGCCGAGGGCCCGCCGGCGCGTACCGTGGCGGAGGTGCTGGCCCAGAGCCAGGTGGAGGCGGTGCTGGCGGAGCTCGATCGCGACCTCGTCGGCCTCGGGCCGGTGAAGCAGCGGATCAAGGACATCGCGGCGCTGCTGGTGGTCGACCGGCTCCGGCTCAACTTCGGGCTCACCGCCGAGTCGCCCTCGCTGCACATGTGCTTCACCGGCAACCCGGGCACCGGGAAGACCACGGTGGCCCGGCGCATGGCCGAGATCCTCCACCGGCTCAACTACGTCCGCAAAGGGCACCTGGTGGCGGTGACGCGGGAGGACCTGGTGGGCCAGTACATCGGCCACACCGCGCCCAAGACCAACGAGGTGCTCAAGAAGGCGATGGGGGGGGTGCTCTTCATCGACGAGGCGTACTACCTGTACCGCCCCGAGAACGAGCGGGACTACGGCCAGGAAGCGATCGAGATCCTGCTGCAGGCGATGGAGAATCTCCGCGAGGACCTGGTGGTGATCCTCGCCGGGTACAAGGACCGGATGGACGTCTTCTTCCGCTCCAACCCGGGCATGAGCTCCCGCATCGCGCACCACCTCGAGTTCCCCGACTACACCCCGGGCGAGCTGCTCGAGATCGCCGACCGGATGCTGGCGAACATGAACTACCGCTTCGGGCCCGGCGGCCGGGAAACCTTCGCCGAGTACCTGGCGCTCCGGGTGGCGCAGCCGCACTTCGCCAACGCCCGCAGCGTCCGCAATGCGCTCGACCGCACCCGCCTGCGCCAGGCGAGCCGGCTCTTTGCCGACCCGACGCGCGAGCTGACCAGGGACGACCTCACCACGCTGGAACCGGCGGACATCCGGGCCAGCCGCCTGTTCAACGGCCGTGGAAGCGCCTGACCCCGAGACCCCGGAGACCGAGTGCCGCTGTCACGCCGCTGGACCCTGACCCGCTACCTCATCGAGGAGCGCCGCCGCTTCCCCGAGGCGAGCGGCGACCTGAACGCGCTCATCCTCGACGTCTCCCTGGCCTGCAAGGCGATCGCGCGGGTGGTGGCCTACGAGGACTTCGCCGAGGCCTTCGAGGCCCAGGCGGGGGGCAAGACCGGCGGGGAGATCAACGTGCAGGGCGAGGTGCAGAAGCGCCTCGACGTGGTGAGCAACGAGGTCTTCATCCGCCGCAATGAGTGGAACGGGCACCTGGCCGGTCTCGCCTCCGAGGAGATGGACCAGCCGCGGCAGATCCCGGCGGAGTATCCCCGGGGGAAATACCTGCTGGTCTTCGACCCGCTGGACGGCTCGAGCAACCTCGACGTGAACGTCTCGGTGGGGAGCATCTTCTCGATCCTCCGCGCCCCCGCCGAGGTGATCGAGAGCGGGCGGGACGTGACCGAGGCCGACTTCCTCCAGCCGGGGACGACCCAGGTGGCGGCGGGGTACGCCATCTACGGGCCGACCACGATGCTGGTGCTGACGGTCGGGAATGGCGTGGTGGGGTTCACCCTCAATCCCAACCTGGGGGAGTTCGTCCTGACCCATCCCGGCATCACCGTCCCGCCGACGACCCAGGAATTCGCGATCAACACCTCGAACAGCCGCTTCTGGGAAGCCCCGGTCAAGCGGTATGTCGACGAGTGCCTGGCCGGCAAGACCGGGCCGCGGGGCAAGGACTTCAACATGCGCTGGATCGCCAGCATGGTGGCCGAGGCGCACCGGATCCTGATGCGCGGCGGGGTGTTCATGTACCCGCGGGACACCAAGGATCCCTCCAAGCCGGGGCGGCTCCGGCTGCTGTACGAAGCCAACCCCATCGGCTTCATCCTGGAGCAGGCGGGGGGCCGCGCCAGCACCGGGCGCGGGCCGGTGCTGGAGGTGAAGCCCACCGCCCTGCACCAGCGGATCGGCCTGGTGTTCGGCTCGAAGGATGAAGTGGACCGGATCGAGCGCTACCACCGGGAGCCGGGCCCCGACCCGACGGGCGTGCCGCTGTTCGGGGAGCGGAGCCTGTTCCGGGACTGATTGCCGGAGTTCGTCTTCGGGAAGAGCAGGGATTCCTCGCCGCTCTGCGGCTCGGAATGACAGAACTGGTCGCGCAGCACGCATCCTCGCCGCTCCGCGGCTCGGAATGACAGAACTGGTCGCGCAGCACGCTTCCTCGCCGCTCCGCGGTTCGGAATGACAGAACTGGTAGTCAGCAGCACGCTTCCTGTCCGCTCCGCGGCTCGGAATGCCAGCACTGGTCGTCACCGCGGCCCGGCATCACTGAACTGGTTGCCGTCATCAGGCCCACCGCCAATCGAGATCGAGGTCATGTCGGAACTGCATCCGATCATCGCCATCACCGGTTCCTCCGGCGCGGGGACCACGTCGGTCACCCGCACGTTCGAGAACATCTTCCGCCGCGACAACCTCAAGGCCGCGGTGGTCGAGGGCGACTCCTTCCACCGCTACGACCGGAAGGAGATGCGGGCCAAGCAGGCGGAAGCGGAGAAGGCGGGCAACAAGCACTTCAGCCACTTCGGTCCTGACAACAACCTCTTCGCCGAGCTCGAGGGGCTGTTCAAGAGCTACGCGGCGAACGGGCGGGGCCGCTCGCGGAAGTACCTCCATGACCCGGTCGAATCGGCGCCGTACAAGCAGGAGCCGGGGACCTTCACGCCCTGGGAAGAGATCGGAGATGGGACCGACCTGCTCTTCTACGAGGGGCTGCATGGGGCGGTCCAGACCCCGGAGGTGAACATCGCGCGCTATCCCGACCTGCTGATCGGGGTGGTGCCGGTGATCAACCTCGAGTGGATCCAGAAGCTCTGGCGCGACAAGCACGTGCGGGGCTACTCGGCGGAGGCGGTGACCGACACGATCCTCCGCCGGATGCCGGACTACGTGCACTACATCTGTCCCCAGTTCGCCCGGACCCACGTGAACTTCCAGCGGGTGCCGATGGTGGACACCTCCAACCCGTTCATCGCGCGGGACATCCCGGCGGCGAGCGAGAGCATGGTGGTGATCCGCTTCGCCAACCCCAAGGGGATCGACTTCCCCTACCTGCTCTCGATGGTGCACGACTCGTTCATGTCCCGGGCGAACACCATCGTCGTCCCGGGCGGCAAGATGGAACTCGCGATGCAGCTGATCTTCACGCCTTTCATCTGGCGCCTGATGGAACGGCGCCGTCGCATCCTGGGAGCGGCCTGATGAGTTCCACGGCAACCGACCGGGTCCGGCGCCCCGCCAGCACCGCCCGCAACCCGCTGGCCGATGCGCTCCGCGCGCTGGCGATGGACGCGGTGCAGCAGGCCAACTCCGGCCACCCCGGCGCCCCGATGGGGATGGCCGACATGGCGGTGGCGCTCTGGACCGAGCACCTGCGGCACAACCCGGCCAACCCGGCCTGGCCCGACCGCGACCGCTTCGTGCTCTCCAACGGGCACGCCTCGATGCTCCTGTACGCCCTGCTCCACCTGAGCGGCTACGACCTCCCGGTGGCGGAGCTCAAGCGCTTCCGCCAGCTGCACAGCAAGACGCCGGGGCATCCCGAGCATGGCCTCACCCCGGGCGTCGAGACGACGACGGGGCCGCTGGGCCAGGGGATCACCAACGCCGTCGGGATGGCGCTGGCGGAGCGGCTGCTGGCGGACGAGTTCAACCGGCCGGGCCACACCATCGTCGACCACCACACCTACGTGTTCCTGGGGGATGGCTGCCTGATGGAGGGGATCAGCCACGAGGCCTGCGCCCTGGCGGGGACCTGGAAGCTCGGCAAGCTGATCGCGCTGTACGACGACAACGGGATCTCGATCGATGGCGCGGTGACCGGGTGGTTCACCGACGACACCGCCGGGCGCTTCAGAGCCTATGGCTGGAACGTGCTGGGTCCAGTGGACGGCCACGATGCCGCCGCCATCAGCAAGGCGATCACCCAGGCGAAAGCCTCGGACGACCGGCCCACGCTGATCATCTGCCGCACCGAGATCGGGCGCGGGTCGCCCGGGCGCTCGGGCTCGGCCAAGGCGCACGGGGAGCCGCTGGGCGCGGAGGAGGTGCAGGCGACCCGCACGGCGCTCGAGTGGCCCCATGCGCCGTTCGAGATCCCGGCCGCGGTCGCGACCCGCTGGAACGCGCGGTCCACGGGCGCGGAGCGGGAGGCGGCGTGGCGCCAGCAGTTCGCGGCCTACCAGGGGGAGCATCCCGCGCTGGCCGCGGAGTTCGAGCGCCGGATCGCGGGCAACCTCCCGGCCGATTTTGCGGGCCTGGGCCAGCGGGTGCTCAGCGCGATGGCGGAGACCCGGGAGCCGGTGGCCTCACGCAAGGCATCGCAGAAGGCGCTGGCGATGCTGGGGCCGGTCCTCCCCGAACTGCTGGGCGGGAGCGCCGACCTCACCGGCTCCAACCTCACCGACTTCCCCGGCTGCGGGGCGGTGCGCGGCGGCGAGCCGGGCGGGCGGCACATCAACTACGGCGTCCGGGAATTCGGGATGGCCGCCATCATGAACGGGATGGCGCTCCACGGCGGCTATATCCCCTACGGCGGCACCTTCCTCACCTTCAGCGACTACAGCCGCAACGCGATCCGGATGGCGGCGCTGATGCGCCAGCGGGTGATCCACGTGCTGACCCACGATTCGGTGGGCCTGGGCGAGGATGGCCCGACCCACCAGCCGGTGGAGCACGCGGCCAGTCTCCGGCTGATCCCGAACCTGGAAGTCTGGCGGCCGGCCGATTCGACCGAGACCGCGGTCGCCTGGCTCGAGGCGATCGCGGAGCGGGAACGTCCGTCGGCGCTGCTCCTGTCCCGGCAGAATCTCCCCGTGGGTGCGGATTATCCCCCGCGGCCGGAGGAGGTCGCGCGGGGCGGCTATGTGCGGTCGGACCGGCCCGGCGCCAGGGCGGTCATCCTCGCCACCGGCTCGGAACTCTCGCTGGCGATCGCGGCGCAGCAGCTGCTCGACGCGCAGGACATCCCGGTGCGGGTGGTCTCGCTCCCCTCGAGCACCCGGTTCGACCGGCAGCCGGTCGAGTGGAAGCGCGCGGTGCTGGGGACCGGGCTGCTCCGGATCGGGGTCGAGGCGGGGGTGACCTCGTGGTGGGGGCAGTACGGCTGCGTCGCCACGATGGGCATCGACAGCTTCGGCGAATCGGCGCCCGGCCCCAAGGTCTACGAGCACTTCGGCCTGACCGCTGACAAGCTGGTGGCGCTGGTGCACCGGACCCTCGGGATGGTCGAGGGCCGGTGAGCTATTCCCTGGTGAGCCTCGATCTCGACGGCACGCTGGTCGACACCGCGGCGGAGATCGCCGAGGCGGCGGGGCGGGCGCTGGAGGAGCATGGGCTCAAGCGCCCGCCGGTGCCGGAGATCGTGTCGTTCATCGGGATGGGGACCCGCGAGCTGATCCGCCAGCTGGTGTTCGGCATCGTTGGCGACGAGCTCCCCTGGGCGGCGACGGTGTCGCTCCCGGCGGTGCAGGCCAGCATGGACCGGCACTACGCGATCACCACCGGCACCTCGGCGGTGCCGTACCCCCGGGCGCGGGAAGCGCTGGAACGGTTCCGGGCGGCGGGCGTGGCGCTGGCGTGCGTGACCAACAAGGAATCGCGCCACGCGCACCGGGTGCTCGAGGTGACCGGGCTGTCGGAGTACTTCGCCCTGGTGATCGGGGGCGACACCCTGCCGATCAAGAAGCCCGATCCCGGCGTGCTCGGGTACGTCATCGAGACGCTGGGCGGCACCGCGGCGCGGACCGCCCACGTGGGGGATTCGCGGATCGACATCGAGGCCGCGAGGAACGCCGGCGTGGCGGCCTGGGCCGTGCCCTACGGCTACAATGGCGGCCGGCCGATCGCCGAAGCCAACCCCGACCGGATCTTCGAGAACCTGGGCGCCGTGGCCGACCACGTGCTGGGCGCGCCGGTGGCTGCGACCGGGTGACGGCCGCGCCGGCGGCGGTGCTGTGGGATGTCGACGGGACCCTGGCCGAAACCGAGCGGGACGGGCACCGGGTGGCATTCAACCTGGCCTTCGAGACCGAAGGGCTCGCGTGGCGCTGGGATCCGGAGCGCTACGGCGAGCTGCTGCGGGTCGCGGGCGGGCGGGAGCGGCTGCTGTTCGACATGGAGACCCGCCCCGACGCGCCCCGGTCGGCCAGGGACCGGCTGGCGCTGGTGGAGCGGCTGCACCAGCGGAAGACGGCGCACTACACCGCGCTGGTGCGCCAGGGCGCAATCGGGCTGCGGGACGGGGTGCGGCCCCTGCTGCAGGAGTGCCGGGCCCATGGCGTGACCCTCGGGATCGCCACGACGACGACCCGCGCGAACATCGAGGCGCTGCTCTCGACCCAGCTGGGAAGCGACTGGCCCCGCTGGTTCGCGGTGATCGTCGCGGGCGAGGACGTCCGGCACAAGAAGCCCGACCCCGAGGTGTACCACCTGGCGCTGGCGGAGCTGGGGATCTCGCCGGGAGAGGCACTGGCGCTGGAGGATTCCCCGGACGGAGCCCGGGCCGCGCTGGCAGCCGGCGTGCCGGTGGTGGTCACCCGGAGCGCCTACTTCAGCGAGGCGCCGCCCGCCGGGGTAGCCGCCGAAGGGCCGGGCCTGCAGGTGCGCGCCGGCTGGACGCCCGCGCCAGAACGATCGAGTACGGCAACCGGAATCGGTTTCGAAGATCTGCGCCGCTGGTGGGCGGCGGCGACCACTCCTCAGGAGAAGTGACGATGGCCTTCGTGTCCCTGCGCCAGCTGCTGGACCACGCCGCCGAGCATGGCTACGGCGTCCCCGCATTCAACATCAACAACCTGGAGCAGATCCAGGCCATCATGGAGGCGGCGCAGGCAACCCAGTCGCCGGTGATCCTCCAGGCCTCGGCCGGCGCGCGGAAGTATGCCGGCGAACCGTACCTGCGGCACATGGTGCTGGCGGCGGTGGAGTCGCACCCCGAGATCCCGGTGGTGCTGCACCAGGATCACGGGACCTCGCCGGCGGTGTGCCAGCAGTCGATCCGCTCGGGGTTTACCAGCGTGATGATGGACGGGTCGTTGATGGCCGACGGCAAGACGCCGTCGTCGTACGAATACAACGTCGGGGTGACCAGGAAGGTGGCGGAGTTCTCCCACGCGATCGGCGTGTCGGTCGAGGGAGAGCTGGGGTGCCTCGGGTCGCTGGAAACCGGCGAGGGAGAGGCGGAGGACGGCATCGGGGCGGAGGGGAAGCTCTCGCACGACATGCTGCTCACCGACCCGGAGCAGGCGAAGGACTTCGTGGCCCAGACCAACGTCGACGCCCTCGCGATCGCGATCGGGACGAGCCACGGCGCCTACAAGTTCACCCGCAAGCCCACCGGCGACATCCTGGCGATGGACCGGATCGCCGCGATCCACAAGGCGCTGCCGAATACCCACCTCGTGATGCACGGTTCCTCGAGCGTGCCGCAGGAGTGGCTGGCGATCATCCGGAAGTACGGCGGCCAGCTCAAGGAGACCTATGGGGTGCCGGTGGAGGAGATCCAGCGCGGGATCAAGACGGGGGTGCGCAAGGTGAACATCGACACCGATATCCGCCTGGCCATGACGGGGGCGATGCGGCAGGTGTTCGCGGAGCAGCCGGCGGAGTTCGACCCGCGGAAGGCGCTGATCGAGGCGCGCAAGGCGGCGAAGGGGATCTGCGTCGCGCGGTTCGAGGCGTTCGGCTGCGCGGGGATGGCGCCGAAGATCCGGCCGGTGTCGCTGGAGGAAATGGCCAAGCGGTACAACTGAGGCTCTGAGGGCGGGGAGGGTCGGGGACGGGGAGCTGCGCGGCCGCAAGGGATCGGTCAGATCGCTTCGCGGCACGCGCGCTCACCGTCCCCGGCCCTCCCCGCCCTGCTCCCAGACGCTCGGCCGCAAGGGATCGGTCAGATCGCTTCGCGGCACGCGCGCGCCCCGTCCCCGACCCTCCCCCGCCCTGCTCCCCGGACGCTCGCCCGCTTTGCCGCCCCTTATTTCTCGCTCCGCACCCCAGCGCTCGCCCTGGTGGACCAGACCGCCGGCAGCCGCCCGTAGACCTTCCGGAAATCCTCCTGCACTTCCGCCACGATTCGCGCCTCGCGATCCTCGGGGAGCAGCGCCAGCACCGCCCCGCCCCACCCCGCCCCGGTAAGTCGCGCGCCGTGCGCCCCATGCGCGACCGCCTGGCTCACCAGCAGGTCGGCCTCGGGGCAGCTCGACTGATAGTCCAGCCGGAGTGACTCGTGCCCCGCGACCAGGATGGTGCCGAGGGCGGGCCAGTCGCCCGCGAGCATCGCCCGGGCGGCGGCGTGGACCCGGGCGGTCTCGGTCACCACGTGCCGGAGCCGCTGCTGCCAGGGCACCGGGATCGCGCGGAGGAGGCGGGGCAGTTCCTCGGGCGGAATATCCGCGAGCGTCTTCACCGCGGCGCCCTGTTCCCGCACCATGCCGAGCACCGCCTCGCACTCCTGACGGCGGGCGTTGAGCTGGCCGCCGGTGAGGCGGTGGGAGACGCCGGTCTCGAAGACCCAGATCTTCCCGGGAAACGGCAGGTGGGTCACGGCGCCGCTCGCGGTCTCGAAGAGCAGCGCGTGTCCGGGCCGGGCGAGGACCGAGATGGTCTGGTCCATCCGGCCGCAGGCCACGCCCACCTCGTCGTGCTCGGCGTGGTAGGCGATGTCGATGAGCCGTTCCGGCTCCAGCCTCACGCCGGCGAGCGCGGCCAGGGCGCGGCCGAGGCTCACCGTCAGCGCGGCGGAGGAGGAGAGGCCGGCGCCGCTCGGGACGCTGCTCGCCACCGCGAGCTCGGCGCCCTTCAGGGTCACGCCCATGCGGGCCGCCACCCGGATCACGCCGACGAGGTAGGCGGTCCACTCCCCCGCCACCGGCGCCGACGGATCGACCGGGTGCACCACCCCGTCGAGCGCCGAGGCGGCGCGCCAGGCGGGGGCGTGACTCGCCGCGACGACGGTGCGCCGGTCGAGGGCCACGGGCAGCACCGGGCCCCCGTTGTAGTCGAGGTGCTCGCCGATGAGGTTGACCCGGCCGGGGGCGGAGACCACCACGGCGGGGCCGCTTCCAAAGCGGTCCTCAAAGAGCGAAGTTGCCTGTCGAACAGGGGACCCCTGTGTCATGCCTGTCATTCCTTGCGGAGGTTGCTTGCGCCGGTTTCCCTGGCGGTCGACGCTGATCCTGGTGCTGGGGGCCGCGCCACTGCGCGCCCAGCTGGCGCCGGTGGGCGCGCCCAAGGGCACGTTCCGGTTCACGGTGGGGGGCGAGTTCACCGCCGCCGACCAGCGGATCTACGGCGGCCACGAGGAGGACTACCTCGCCGACTTCGGCAGCCGGGCGCTGGGGAGCGACCGTTTCGCGTTCCTGCGCGCGGTGGACAGTGTCGTCGGGGCGACGATCGGGCAAGGTGGCTACCGGGTGAACCTCGGCGCGGTGACCGCGCACGGCCAGTTCACCGTCGGTACCGGGACGATCGGCGGCGCGATCGGCATCACCAGGCAGCTCACCCTCTTCGCCAACATCCCCTTCGTCACCCTGCGGGTGAAGGCCAACCTGGCGAAAGACTCCGCCAGCGGCGACGCCGGGTTCAACCCGGCACACCCGACGCTCGGCAATAGCGCCGGGCAGGCGGCGGCGGGCACCTTCTTCGCCGACTTCACCGCCGCGCTGGCCACCCTCGACGCCCGGATCGCGGGCGGCAGCTACAACGGCGATCCCCAGCAGCTGGCGATCGCGCAGGCGATCGCGGCGCGGGGCGCGGCGATCCGGGACGGGCTGGCCGGCATCACCACCGGCACCGACGCTTCGCCCTTCCTGCCCACCACCGGCAGCACCGCCGGGCTCGCCATCGCCGCCGCGATTCGCGGGCTCCAGGACACGCTCAGCAACACCCTCGGCGTCGCCAGCAGCTTCACCGAGGCGCCGGTGCTGGCCGACGGGCTGCTCGGACCGACCGACGTGACCCAGTTCGTGAACAACCAGGCGGGCCCGGTCGCGGCGCTGCCGCTCGCGACCTCCACGATCAGCCGCATCGGCGACATGGACGTGGGCGCGGTCCTGACCGTGATCGACCGGTTCGACCGGCGGGGCCATGCGCCGGGCGGCTTCCGGCTCGCCACCCTGGCGAGTCTCACCCTCCCCACCGGCCTGCGGGACAACCCGAACGACCTGCTGCACGTCGGGACCGGCAACGGCCGCTACGAGCTCCGGGTGGCGGGGATCGCCGACCTCGGCACCGGCTCCTGGGGCGCCCGGCTGACCGGCGGCTACACTCGGAAGTTTAGCGCCCTCCGGGTCCGGCGGGTGGCAGGACCGGGCGACGCCTACGCGCTCGCGAGCCGGCTCAGCAACGTGAACTACAAGGCGGGCGACGTCCTCGAGGTCGGCGCCCAGCCGTTTTTCCGGCTGGCGCGGAATTTCGCCCTGAGCGGCTCGGTGGACTACTGGCGCGAAGCAGCCGGAAGCGCCACATACTATCGTGCGAGCGACGTGATCCCGGGCGTACCGGCCAGCCTGCTGGCGGCGGAATCGGCGCGGCGCACCTTCCTGGTGGGTGGGGGCGTGACCTACGTGGGCCGGGCGGTCAGGGAATGCGAGGAGGGACGCCGGTGCGGATTGCCGATCGATGCGAGCTGGCGCTTCAGCCGGGTGGTGTATGCCACCGGCGGCCGGGTGCCGGAGATCTGGACCACCCGCATGGAGATCCGGTGGTACCAGCGGCTCTGGCGCTAGGATGAGCGCGGCCCCGGCCCCCCGCCCGTCCCGCGCCGCGATCGCCGAACTCCGCTCCTTCGCGATCACCGGCCTCTTCGTGCTCGCGGTCTTCTACACCCTCCACCTGGGGAAGGAGTTCTTCCTCCCCATCGCGCTGGCCCTCTTCCTCGCCATGCTGCTCCGGCCGGTGGTGCAGTGGCTCCGGCGGCTCCGGGTCCCCGCCGCACTCGCCCCGCTCCTCGTCCTCGGCCTGCTGGTGGCGGGCGCCGGGGCCGGGCTCTACCAGGCGTGGGAACCGGCGTCGGACTGGGTGGACCGGGCCCCCCGGGACCTCCGCAACCTCGAATCGAAGGTCCGCAAGCTGCTCCGGCCGGTGCAGAACGTCACCCGCACCGCCCAGCAGGTGGACCAGATCGCCGAAGTCACCGGCACCACGGCCGCGCCCACGGTGGAGGTGAAGCACGCCTCGATCAGCGCGACGATCTTCGGCGGCGCCAAGGACGTCGCGGCCGGCGCCCTGATCGTGCTGGTGCTGAGCTACTTCTTCCTCGCCTCCGGCGACCAGTTCATGCGGAAGCTGCCCCGGGTGCTGCCGCGGCAGCATGCCGAGCGGATGGTCGCCATCGTGGGGGAGACGGAGAGCCAGATCTCGCGCTACCTGCTGGCGGTCACCCTGATCAACCTGGCGGTCGGGTGCATCACGGCGGGGATCATGGCCGCGCTTGGGATGCCGACGCCGCTCCTCCTCGGGGTGATCGCCGCGGTCTTCAACTATGTCCCGTACTTCGGCCCGGCGGTGATGTCGGCGCTGCTGGCGATGATCGCGCTGATCTCCTTCGACGAGCCGTCCAAGGCGCTGATCGCGCCGGCGCTGTACCTGTGCGTGCACGCGGTGGAGACCAACTTCGCGACGCCGCACCTGCTGGGCCGGCGGCTGCCGCTCAACCCGCTCGCGATCTTCCTGGGATTTCTCTTCTGGTGGTGGATCTGGGGGGTGGCGGGGGCCGCGCTGGCGGTGCCGATCCTGGTCGCCATCAAGATCGTGGCCGACAAGACGGAGAGCCTGGCGGGCGTCGGAGAGTTCCTGGGACGGTAAGGAGGAACGGGGAACGTCGCGGCGATGATCTGCCCTGTCATCGCGAGGAGCACAAGCGACGAGGGATCTACTCGCCCGGCCACGTGGTCAGGACAGTAGATCCCTCGCTTCGCTCGGGATGACAGCCCAGGGTGCCGGAGCCGCCCGGCGACCCGCGCCCCCCGCTCTCGTCTCGCCCCCGCCAACTACTTGCCGCTTAGCAGCGCCGACGCGTGCTTGCGTGCCGTCTCGCCTTCCGCATCGCCCAGCATCCGAGCCAGTTCGGTCACCCGATCCTCGCCATGAATCTGGGCCACGTCGCTCGTCGCCACGCCTCGACGCGCGGCCTTGGAGACGACGAGGTGCCGCTCGGCCCGCGCCGCGATCTGCGGCAGGTGAGTGATCACCAGCACCTGACGGCGATTCGCCACCTCCGCCAGGGCCCCACCCACCTGCGCCCCGATCTCCCCGCCGATTCCCTGGTCCACCTCGTCGAAGATCAGCGTCGGGACTGCGTCATGGCGCGCGAGCACCACCTTGAGCGCGAGCATGATGCGGGAGAGTTCGCCGCCGGAAGCCGCCTTCGCGAGCGCGCGGGGCTCGTGGCCGGCGTTGAGGCGCACGGTGAACGTCACGCTCTCCTGCCCTGACGAATCGATCCGGCCGAGCGGCGCGAGGTCGACATCCAGCTTGCCGCCGGGCAAGCCGAGGTCGGGGAGCAGCCGGTTCACCGCGCGTGCCAGCCGGGTCCCCGCGTCCTTGCGGCGGGCACTGAGGGCATCGGCGGCCGCTTGGCAGGCCGCTTCGGCGGCGACCCGCCGCGCACCGATCTGGCGCAGGTCGAGGTCGGCGGTATCGAGGAGATCGAGCTCCGCCGCCGACTGGGCACCGGCGGCGAGGACCGCCTCGATGGTGGCGCCGTATTTCTGCTTGAGCCGGTAGATCAGGTCCCGCCGGCGCTCCACCTCGGCGAGGCGCGCAGGATCGTCCTGGAGCCCGCTGGCGTAATCGGTGGCGAGCCGGGAGAGTTCGCTCAGCTGGGCATAGGCGCCATCGAGCAGCTCGCGCCAGGCGCTGACGGCGGGGTCGATCCGCTCGAGCCCAGCCAGAATCCGCTCGACCTGGCCGAGCGCGGTGAGGGCGCCGCCGTCGTCATCGTCCAGCACCGCGGCAAGCTTCCGTGACTGCTCGCCCAGCGTGCCGGCGTGACTCAGCCGGCGCGCCTCGGCGTCGAGCTCGTCGTCCTCCCCCTGCGTGAGCTTCGCCTGGGAGATTTCCTGCTGGACGTGGCGGAGATAGTCGGCCCGGCGGCGGACCTCGTCGCGCTTCGCCACGAGCCCCTCCTCCTCGGCGCGCAGCTGGACCACGCCGGCGTGGGCCTCCAGCAGCGCGGCCCGCTCCGCCTCGGCCCCGGCAAAGGCGTCGAGGATGTCGCGCTGGGCCTCGGCCTGCAGCAGCGACTGGGTCTCGTGCTGGCCGTGGAGATCGACCAGCAGGCTGCCGATCCGTCCCAGCACGCCGATGGTGGTGGGGCTGCCGTTCACCCACGCGCGGGAGCGGCCGTCGGCGGTCACCTCCCGCCGGATCACCAGCTGCCCCTCCTCCAGCTCCACCCCCGCCAGCTCCAGCCGGCGGCGAAGCCCCGTCTCCTCCAGCTCGAAGGCCCCTTCCACCACCGCGCGATTCGCTCCCGGGCGCACCATGCCGCTGTCGGCCCGGGCGCCAAGGAGGAGCGCCACGGCGTCGACCACCATCGACTTGCCGGCGCCGGTCTCGCCGGTGAGCACGTTGAGCCCGGCCCCCAGCTGAAGCGTCACGTCGGCGATGGTGACCAGGTCGCGGACCCGGAGCTCGGCGATCACCGCACCGCCTCGCGATCGACCAGGTCACCCCAGGCCAGCTTCTGCCGCATCCGGGTGAAGTAGCCCTCGCCGCCGAGCCGCACCAGCACCACGGCATTCTTCGAGCGGCGCACGTACACCTTGTCGCCCATGTCGAGGGTCAGGCCGAGCTGCCCGTCGTAGGAGACCAGCAGGTCTTCGGCGGTCGGCGCCATCGGCTCGACGCAGATGGTCGCGTCCGCGGGCACCACCACCGGCCGCACGGCCAGGGTGTGGGCGCAGACCGGGGTCACGATCATCGCCTCGACCCCGGGTGCCACGATCGGGCCGCCGGCAGAGAGCGAGTACGCGGTCGACCCGGTCGGGCTCGCGATGACCACGCCGTCGGCGCTGTAGGGGCCCAGCTCCTCGCCATCGACGCTCAGCTTGATCCGCACCACGCGGGCAACGCCCGACTTGTGGAGCGCCACGTCATTGAGCGCCGTCTGCTCGTTCCGTGTGCCGCCGGTATCGGAGATGATCGTGGAGTGCAGTGCCAGGCGCCGCTCGAGGATGTACTTCCCCGAGGTGAGGGCATCGAGCGCGCCGGCCAGCTGGTCCCGGGTGGTGGTGGTGAGGAAGCCGACCCGGCCGAGGTTCACGCCGAGGATCGGCGCTTCGCGCCCGTGGAGGAGACGGGCACCGCGCAGCAGGGTGCCGTCGCCGCCGAAGGTGATCAGCGCGTCAGGGGTGGCTTCGTCGAGGAGGGGAAGCTGGCTGTCCCAGAGGGGGACGAGACTCGGCTCGGTGATCAGGGAAATGCCGCGGCCCTGGCCGAGCCGGGCGAGTTCCCGGAGCACCGCCTTGAGATCGGCGTATCGGGGGTTGCCGACGACCCCGAGCTTCATCGGGCTTCGACGCTCTCCTCGCTGTGCAGCGCGCGGAGCCGCCGCGCGATGCCCCCAGCCGAGAGGCCGACATTCTCGAGCTGCTCGGTCCGGGGCGCCTGCTCGATGAGCCGGTCGGGGATGCCGAGCGCGATGACCCGCACCTCGGGGTGCGTGGTCTGGAGCTTCTCGGAGAGGGTGGCGCCGAAGCCGTTCACGATGGTCCCCTCTTCCACGGTGACCAGGGTACGGTACTGCTGGGCCAGCCCCTCGAGCATCGCCGAGTCCATCGGCTTGAGGAAGCGGCAGTTGACCACCGCGGCGTCGATCCCCTCGACCGCGAGCTGCTCGGCGGCCTGGAGCGACGGCTGCACCATGGTGCCGACGGCGAGGATCGCGATGTCCTTCCCCTGACGGAGCATTTCCCACGAACCGTAGGGCACCGCCGGCACCTCGGCGACGGGCCGGGGGTCGACCGGGGTCTTGTCGCGGGGATAGCGGATGGAGAACGGCCCCTCGTTGTGAGCCAGCGCGGTGCGCAGGAGGCCGATCATCTCGTCGCCATCCTTGGGCGCCGCCACGGTGAGCCCCGGCACCGCCAGCAGGTAGGCGATATCGTAGAGACCCATGTGGGTCTGGCCATCTTCGCCGACGAGCCCGGCCCGGTCCATCGCGAAGATCACGGGCAGGTGCTGCACCGCGATATCGTGGATGATGTTGTCGTAGGCCCGCTGCATGAAGGTGCTGTAGATCGCGACGATGGGGCGGAGCCCCTGGGTGGCGAGCCCGCCCGCGAAGGTCACCGCATGCCCCTCGGCGATCCCCACGTCGAAGAACCGCTCAGGCCACTTCTTCTGGAAGATGTTGGTCCCGGTCCCGCTCGGCATCGCAGCGGTGATGGTGACCAGCTCCGGGTGCTCGGCCGCGAGGCCGGTGATGGCGTCGCCGAAGACCTGGGTCCAGGTCGGGGGGCCGCTGGCCTTCTTCCGCGGCTCGCCGGTCTCGGGGTCATAGGCCGCGAGCCCGTGCCACTTCTCCTTGTTGGCCTCGGCGAGGGGGAACCCCTTCCCCTTCTGGGTCATCACGTGGATGACCCGGGGGCCGCTCATCGGCTTCACGAAGTGGAAGGTGTCGATGAGCTTCTTGAGGTCGTGCCCGTCGATCGGGCCGAAGTAGCGGAAGCCGAGCTCCTCGAAGAACATCCCGTCGGAGAAGAGGTTCTTGGCGCTCTCCTCGAGGTTCTTGGCGAACTCGACCATCTCGGGCCCGAACACCTTCCCGAGCTTGAAGGTCCAGTGCTTGATGTGCTCGCGCAGCCGGTTGGTGGCGGGGCTCGCCACGATGCCGCCGAGGGTCTTGTGGATCGCGCCGACGTTGGGGGAGATCGACATCCCGTTGTCGTTGACGATCAGGATGATGTCGCGATCGGAGTGACCGGCGTTGTTCATCCCCTCGTAGGAGAGGCCGCAGGTCAGGGCGCCGTCACCCACGACCGCGATGACCTTGCCGGTCTCGCCCTTGAGGTCGCGGGCGGTGGCGATGCCCAGCGCCGCCGACATCGCGGTGCCGGCATGGCCGGCGCCGAAGTGATCGTGGGCGCTCTCGTTGCGCTTGAGGAAGCCGGAGATGCCGCCGGTCTGCCTGAGGGTGAGGAACTGGTCGTTCCGGCCGGTGAGCAGCTTCCAGGCATAGGCCTGGTGGCCGACGTCCCACACCACCTTGTCGGTGGGAGAATCGAACTCGTACAGCAGCGCGATCGAGAGCTCGAGGACGCCGAGACTCGCGCCGATGTGCCCGCCCGTCTGGGAGCAGGCGTCGATCAGGCGGTCGCGCATCTCCTGGGCCAGCTGGGGAAGCTGGTCGCGCGGAATGCGCTTCAGATCGGCAGGCGACTTGATGGATTCGAGGAGGGTCATAGGTCGGTCCCGTTTACGAGGCCCGATGAACAATATAGTGCGCCAGGGCCCCCAGCGATTCAGCCGGCACCCCAGCACGTTCAAGGTTGCCAATGGCATGGGCGGAGAGCGCCGCCGCCTCGGCGCGGGCGCGCTCCACCCCCAGCACACTCACATAGGTCGACTTTTCCAGGGCTGCGTCGCGGCCGGCGGTCTTCCCAAGTTGCGCGCTCGTTGCCGTGGCGTCCAGCACGTCGTCGGCGATCTGGAAAGCCAGCCCGATTTCCTGGCCATACCCCGCCAGGGCCTCCAGCACCGGGGCCGGGGCCTCGGCGGCCATCGCCCCGAGGACGCAGGCGGAGCGGATCAGGGCCCCGGTCTTCCCGCGGTGCACCGCCATGAGGCCGTCGAGGTCGAGGGTCTTCCGCTCCGCCTCGAGGTCGAGCCACTGGCCCCCGACCATCCCCTCGATCCCGCCGGCGGTGAAGAGCTCACCCGCCATGCAGCCGAGGGTGTCGGGCGAGAGCACCAGGTCGCGGCAGGCCTGCGAGAGCATCAGCCCGGCCACCGGCACCAGCAGGAAGCCCACCCGGGTCGCGGTCGGGACGTCGTAGGCCCGGTGCAGGGTCGGGCGGCCGCGCCGGAGGTCGTCGTCGTCCATGCACGGCAGGTCGTCGTGCACCAGCGAGTAGGTGTGCACCGTCTCGATCGCGGTGGCCACCGCGGCGATCGCGGGCGAGACCCCGCCGCAGGCCCGGTACGCCGCCATCACCAGCGCCGGGCGGACCCGCTTGCCCGGGGTGTTCATCGCATAGGCGAGCGCCTCGCCGGTGCGGCCCGGCACGATGGTGCGGACCCGCTCGGCCCAGGCCGCGAGGAGCGCATCCACCCGGGTGCGCGCCTCGGCCAGGAGCGCGGGGGCGTCGAGGGCCGGCTGTGCCTGGTCGGTCACCGGTCAGTATCGCTCTCGAGATCGGTGGCGCGCAGGGTTCCCTCCGCATCCTCCAGGACCTTCTTGACCCGGAGCTCGGCGGCCCCGAGCCGCTCGCGGGCGAGCCGGAGGCGGGCGACACCTTCCTCGAAGAGTGCGAGCGCCTGATCCAGGTCGCCATCCTCCCGCTCCAGCCGGCGGACGATCTCTTCCAGCCGCTTGAGCTCTTCGGCGAGCGAGGGCGCGGGCTCGGTCATGCGGACTCCCGGACCCGGGCGGGGACCTCGCCATCGGCCACCCGAAGGGTGAAGTCGAGCCCGGGAGAAAACGATGAAAGCTGCTTGAGGACCTGCCCCTGGCCGTTCCGCGCCACACTGTAGCCGCGATCCAGCACCTTGAGGGGCGAGAGGGCATCGAGCTGGGCACCGAGACGCTCCAGCTGCTGGCGGCGCCGCTCGAGCCGCTGGTCGAGCGCGGCCTGGAGCCGGTCGGCGCTCCGCTCCAGCCGTTCCCGTCCGAGCCGGGTGCTCCGTCCGAGGGCAGTGCCAAGGCGAATACCGCAGCCGGCGATCTGGCGGGCGAACTCCACCTGGTCGGGAAGCACCAGCTCCATGGCGGCCGAGGGCGTGGCGGCGCGCACGTCGGCGATCAGGTCGGTGAGGGAGAGGTCGGTCTCGTGGCCCACCGCGGAGACCGTGGGAACCTCCACCGCCGCCAGCGCCCGGCAGACCGCTTCGCTGTTGAAGACCGCGAGGTCTTCCTTGGCCCCGCCGCCCCGCGCGAGGACGCAGAGGTCGAGGTCCGGCATCCGGTTCACCCGCGCCAGCGCCCGCAGGATGTCGCCCTCCGCCTCGCTCCCCTGTACACGCGCGCCGAACACGTAGATCCGCACCGCGGGCCAGCGCCGCTCGGCGACGTGGATGATGTCGCGGAGCGCGGCACCCTCAAGGCTGGTGACCACCGCGATCGCGGCGGGTGAGGGCGGCAGGGGCCGCTTGCGGCTGGGGTCGAAGAGCCCGTCCTTGGCCAGCGCCTCACGAATCCGCTCAAGCGCGAGTTGCTGCGCCCCGATCCGATCGGTGACGAGCAGCTGGGTGACATTGAGCCGGAACTCCCCCCGCTCTTCCCACACCGTGGGGGTACCGAGGAGGTACACCTGGGTGCCGTCGGCCGGGGGCGTCTTGAGCCGCTGGGTGTACTTCCGCCACATGACGCAGCGCACCTGGGCCAGCCGGTCGGAGACGGTGAAATACCAGTGCCCGCTGGCGTAGGCCTTGAGCCCGGTGATTTCGCCCCGCACCCAGATGGGCCCGATCCCCGACTCCATGACGCGCCGCGCGGCCCGGGCGAGCTGCACCGGGGTCCAGGGGGCGTCTGGGTTGGGGGTGAAGAGATCCATGAAGGGAAATTAGAGGGGGAGAGGAGATGGAGACCGATCAAGAGACGCAGCGCAGGGCTGTCATCCCGAGCGCAGCGAGGGATCTACTCGAGGCAAAGCAGATTCCTCGGTCGCTGCGCTCCCTCGGAATGACAGGAGGTCGCCTCTCCGTCGGGAACGACAGAAGCTCGCTGGGCCTTGGATGACTGAGATTCGTCGCTACAGCTGCTTCACAGCCTGCAGCGTATTCGCCAGCAGCATCGCGATCGTCATCGGCCCCACGCCGCCCGGCACCGGGGTGATCGCCGAGGCGATCTCGGCCACCGGCGCGTAGGCCACGTCACCGGTGAGGCGGTAGCCCTTGGGCTTGGTCGCGTCGTCCACCCGGTTGATGCCGACGTCGATCACCACGGCCCCGGGGCGCACCATGTCCCGGGTGACGAACTCGGCCTTGCCGATCGCGGCAATCAGGATGTCGGCGCTGCGGCAGACCCCGGGAAGGTCGCGGGTCTGCGAATGACACACGGTGACGGTCGCGTTGCCGCCGGGACCCTGCTGGATCAGCAGGTTGGCCATCGGCTTGCCGACGATCGTGCTGCGGCCGACGACGACGGCGTGGGCGCCCTTGGTCTCGATCCCGTTGCGGATCAGCATCTGGATCACGCCCCACGGGGTACAGGGACGGAGCGCGGTCGGGTCGCCGATGACGAGCTTGCCGACGTTCACCGGGTGGAAGCCGTCCACGTCCTTCGCCGGGTTTACCCGGAGCAGGATCTTCTCGGTGTTCATGTGCTTGGGGAGCGGCAGCTGCACCAGGATCCCGTGGATGGTGGGATCGTTGTTGAGCTGGTCGATGATGCCGAGGAGCTCGGCCTCGGCGATCTCCGCCGGGCGGGTGATCTTCACCGAGTGCATCCCCGCCTCGAGGCAGGCCTTCTCCTTGGAGCCGACGTAGGCCTTGCTGGCGGGGTTCTCCCCCACGAGCACCACGGCGAGTCCCGGGGTGATCCCCTTGGCCTTGAGCGCGGCGGTTTCGGCGGCCACTTCCTCGCGGATGGTCTTACCGAGGGCAACTCCGTCAATGATCTTCGCGCTCATCGGGCAATGTCCACGGCTCGGGTTTCCCGGATCACGACCACCTTGATCTGTCCGGGGTACTGCAGCTCGTTCTCGATCCGCCGGGCGATTTCGCCCGACAGGGTGGCGGCGGCGCCATCGTCGACCTTGTCGGGAGTGACGATGACCCGGACCTCGCGCCCCGCCTGGATCACGTTCGACTTCTCCACCCCGGCGAAGCCGTTGGCGATCTCCTCCAGCTTGGTGAGCCGCTTCACGTAGCTCTCGAAGGCCTCGCGCCGGGCGCCCGGGCGGCTGCCGCTGATGGCGTCGGCCGCCTGCACCAGCACCGACTCGGCGGTCTCGTGGGGGACGTCGTCGTGGTGGGCCTGGATGCAGTTGATCACCAGCGGGTGCTCGCCGTACTTCCGCGCCACCTCGACGCCGAGCTCGACGTGGGTCCCCTCGTTGTCGTGGGTCAGCACCTTGCCCACGTCGTGGAGCAGGGCGCCGCGCTTGGCGAGCTGCACGTCGAGGTGGAGTTCCGCCGCCATGATCCCCGCGAGCCACGACACTTCCTTCGAGTGGTCGTAGATGTTCTGGCCGTAGCTGGTCCGGTAGCGCATCCGCCCGATCAGCCGGATGATCTCCGGGTGGAGGCCGTGCACCCCGGTCTCGAACGCCGCCTTCTCGCCCAGCTCCTGCATCTCGGCGTTGAGTTCCTTCTGGGCCTTGGCCACCAGCTCTTCGATGCGGCCGGGATGGATGCGCCCGTCGGTGATGAGCGCGCCGAGGGCCCGGCGGGCCACCTCGCGGCGCACCGGGTCGAAGCAGCTGACGATCACGGTATCGGGGGTATCGTCGATGATGACGTCGACGCCGGTGGCCTGCTCGAAGGCGCGGATGTTCCGCCCCTCGCGGCCGATGATCCGGCCCTTCATCTCATCGCTGGGGAGCGCCACCGCGGCGACGGTCGTTTCCGCCGTCTGCTCGGCCGAGATCCGCTGCACCGCGAGGGCGACGATCTTGCGGGCGTCCTTCTCGGCGGAGCGCTTGGCCTGCTCGCGGATATCCCGGGCCAGTGCCTGGGCCGCGGTCTTGGCTTCGTCCTCCGCCTTCTGGAGCACCTCGCGGCGGGCCTCCTCGGCCGAGAGTCCGGCGATCCGCTCCAGCTTCTGGCGCTGCTCGGTCACCAGCTGCTCGACCTCGCCCTCCCGGCGGCGGACCGACTCCTCCCGCCCCTGGATGGTCTTCTCCCGGGCGCTGAACCCCGATTCCTGCTTGCGCACTTCCTCGAACTTCCGTTCCAGCGACTTGTCACGCTCCTCGGCCCGGCGCTCGAAGCGGTCCCACTCGTCCCGGCGCCGCTGGGCCTCCTTGTCGAGATCCTCGCGCAGCCGGAGGATCTCCATCTTCCCCTCCAGCACCATCTGGTTGCGGGCCTCGGCCGCCTTGGCGGAGGCTTCCTTCACCATGGTCTCGGCTTCGGTCCGGGCAGCCGCAAGGGTGCGGGTGGCACTGGCCCGCTGGGTGCGGCTGTAGATGAAGTAGAGAACGCTGGAAACGACCAGACCGGCGACGAGCCCTTCGAGCAGGCTCAAGAGAGGTGACATGCGATCTATTCTCCAGGAGGACGCGTGCGCGCCGCTCCAGTCAAAGTCGCGCCCGGAAACCGGGCGGCGTCAGCTGATGATGCCCTGGGGGCCCGTGGCCCGGCGGCCACGCTTGGCCGGCGGCAGGAGCCGGGCCAGGTCGTCCGCCATCGCGTTCAGGCGGGCGGAGTGTTCCCGGTCGCCCCGACGGGCCTGGAACAGCTCATCGGTGATGGCGAGGGCCGCGAGGATCGCAGCCTTGTGGGTCTCCACCTGCGGCAACATGTCCCGGATGCGCTTCAGGGCGGCGTCGACATAGGCCGCCACTTCCCGGGTGTACTCCGGCGGGAGCTCGGACCGGACGGTGTAGTCCTCACCGCCGATCGTCACCCGCACCGCGTGCTTGGGCGAGTTCGGGTTCACGCCGCGCCCTCGTCGGCGTCCTGCTCGAGGAAACTCAGCCGGTTGCTGAGCATCCGGAGCCGGTCGCGCGCGCCGTCGATCCGCTGGCGCAGCGCCTGGTTCTCCACTTCGAGGTCCAGCACCCGCTGGCGCGCCTGCACCAGCTCGGGCCCCGCCACCACGCCACCCTTGGCCTTGACCTCGGCGAGTTCCGCCTCGGCCTTGAGCGAGCGGCGACGCCACGCGGCCAGCTCCTCCCCCACGTGCTGGAGGAGCTCGGCGAGCTCATTGAGGGCCCGGGAATCAGGACGTTCGTAGTTTTGCGTCAAGCTGCGACTCCACGGCCTTGAGGATCCGGGTCATGAGCGGATCCACTTCGTCATCCCGCACCGTCCGGTCAGGGGCCCGGAACACCAACCGGAACTGCACCGCCCGGTGGTCGGCACCGAGCTGCTCGGAGCGGAACTCGCTGATCACCGTCACCCGCTCGAGGAGCTTCCCCGCGGCGGCGGCCCCCTGCATGGCGGCCTCGACCCGGGCCGCGGTGACGCCCGGTCCCAGCACCAGGGTCACGTCGCGCCACGCCGGAGGCGTCGTCGGCACCGGCTGGTACCGGGCCGCCGGACGCGGGTCGGGGGCAATCTCGAGCTCGAATCCGTAGACGGGAGCGGCCCAGGCGGGCGGAACCTGCGCGACTTGTGCGGCATGACCCACAAGCCGGCCATCCTCGGTTCTCGCCACCCAGCCACCACTATCAACCTGCACTTTCGCGCCCGGATTTGCCAGAGCCGCCGCGGCGCGGAACACCGCCTCCAGGTCCCAGAGGTCGTAGTCGGTCCCCTTCCCGCCCCCGGTCCAGTGGGCCGGCGTCCGGCCCCCGGTCAGGACTCCGGCAACCCGAATGGTTTCCTCGGGTCTCTGCCCCTCCCCCGCCGACCGGAACCCGGTCCCGATCTCGAACAGCCGGATGTCGCGGGTCAGGTGCGACCAGTTGCCCTCCACCGCCCGGGCGAGTCCCGGCAGCAGCGTCTCCCGGAGGTAGGCATCCTCCGCCGACAGCGGATTCACGATCCGCACGCTCCGGGGACCCTCGGCCGGTCCCATGGTGAGCGACGACGTCTCCAGCAGGCCGAGCCCGGCGAGGCCGTTGCGGACCTGGATGATGGCCCGGTCCATCGGGGTCTCGCCCAGCCGGCGATTCACCCGGTAGGGGCGGAGGTCGATGGGGAAGTTGTCGTACCCGTGGAGCCGGGCGATTTCCTCGATGAGGTCGATCTCCTGCTCCAGGTCGGGGCGCCACCCGGGGACATCGACCGCCATCCGCTCGTCGTCGGGCTTGTAGAGCACGGTGCAGCCGATGGCGACCAGGTACTTCTCGACCTGGGCCACCTTGAGCGCCGCACCGAGGATCTGCTCCACCCGCGCAAGGCGGAGGAAGATCCGCGAGGGATGGCTGATGACGGGCCAGACGTCGACCGCGTCGGCGACGGTGCCGCCGGCGGTGGCGAGGATGACCTCGGCCAGGCGGCGCTGGGCCTCGGGGAGGCCCCAGAGATCCACGCCGCGCTCGAAGCGCTGGCTGGCGTCGGTGGACATGCCCAGGGCCTTCCGGGTACGACGCACCCGGCGGGGCTCGAACCAGGCGCACTCGAGCAGCAGGTCGGTGGTGGTGGCGCTCACTTCGGTGTTCTCGGCGCCCATCACCCCGCCCACGCCCACGCAGCGCGCCCCGTCGGCGATGGCCACCATGTCGTCGGTGAGGGTGCGCTCGACGCCGTCGAGGGTGGTGACCTTCTCGCCCGCGGCGGCGCGGCGCGCCACCAGGAGCTTGCCCTGCACGTTGGCCAGGTCGTACGCGTGCATCGGGTGGTTGAGCTCGAGCATCGCGTAGTTGGTGGCATCGACCACGTTGCTGATGCTGCGGACCCCGGCCGCCTCGAGCCGCTCGCGGAGCCAGGCCGGCGAGGGCCCGATCTTCACGCCGCGAATGACCACCGCGGTGAAGCGGCGGCACCCCTCGGGGTCGTCGGTGCCGACGGTGATCCCATCCACCTGGCCCCGCTCGGCATCGATCCGCCGGAGGGAGCCGAGGCCGGTCGCGGGCGCGCCCGGAATCGGGGGAAGGCGGAACGGCACGCCGTAGCTGAAGGCCAGCTCGCGGGCCACGCCCTTGTGGCCCAGCAGGTCGGGGCGATTGGGGGTGACATCGAGCACCAGCCGGTCGTCATCGATCGGCAGGGTGTCGAGGAGCGGCGTGCCCGGGGTGGCGGCGGTGTCGAGCTCGAGAATCCCGTCGTGCTCCTGCCCCAGCCCGAGCTCACGGGCGCTGCAGAGCATCCCCTCGGAGACTTCCCCGCGGATCTTCCGGCGGTCGAGGGTGATGCCGCCGGGAATGGTCACGCCCACGCGGGCGAAGGGGTACTTCTTCCCGGCGGTGACGTTGGGGGCGCCGCACACCACGTGCAGGGGCGTGCCCGACCCGTCGTTCACCAGGCACTTGCGGAGCCGGTCGGCGTTGGGATGCGGTTCGACCGACTCCACGTAGCCGATCACGATCTTGTCGAGCCCGGGGTGGAGCGGCTCGATGGCATCGACCCCGGCGCCCAGCATGACCAGGCGGTTGGCGACGTCCTGTGCCTCGAGCTTCCGGTTGAGGAAGCCCTCCAACCAGCGACGACTGATATTCATGACTGACCGCCCGACCGCCTGTCCGCCTGACCGCCGTTCACAAATTGCCCCAGAAACCGCATATCCCCCTCGTACAGCAGTCGAATATCGGTGATGCCATAGCGCGCCATCGCGATCCGTCCCGGCCCCATGCCAAAGGCGAAGCCGGTGAAGCGCTCGGGATCGAGGCCGCCGCTGGCAATGACGTTGGGATGCACCATCCCCGAGCCGAGGATCTCCATCCACCCGGTGCCCTTGCAGGCGGGGCAGCCCGTGCCGCCGCAGACGCCGCAGCTCACGTCCATCTCCGCCGAGGGCTCGGTGAAGGGGAAGTAGCTGGGACGGAAGCGCACCCTGGTGCTCGAGCCGAAGAACTCGCGGGCAAAGTGGGCCAGCGTCGCCTTGAGGTCGACGAACGAGATCCCCTCGTCCACCGCCAGCCCTTCCACCTGGGCGAAGGCGGGGGCGTGGGAGGCGTCGAACGGATCCTTGCGGTAGACCATCCCCGGAATCACCACGCGGATCGGCGGCGGCTGCTCCAGCATCACCCGGATCTGCACCGGCGAGGTGTGGGTGCGGAGGAGATGCCTCCCCTCGTTGCGGGTGCGCCGGTCGGTGTTGCGGCGCTCCGCCGACCCGACCCCCGACGACCGGTTGTGCCGGCGGTCTTCTTTCCGACGGTCGGCGATGTCGAGGTACAGCGTGTCGTGCATGTCCATCGCCGGGTGGTCCGGCGGGAAGTTGAGCGCGCCGAAGTTGTACCACTCGGTCTCGGCCTCGGGGCCGGTGGCCCGGGCAAAGCCCAGCCCGTGGAAGATCGAGACGATCTCCTCGACCACCTGGGTCACCGGATGGATCCCCCCCTGCCAGCGGCCCCGGCCGGGCATGGTCAGGTCGATGCGGGCCGCGTCGCGGGCCTTGGCTTCGTCGGCCAGCTGGGTGCGGCGCAGGGCCACGACCGCTTCCCACTCCTGCTTGAGCCGGTTGGCGGCGGCGCCGACGGCGCGCTTCTCCTCCGGCGAGAGGCCGGGGAGGCCCTTGAGGATCTCGGTCAGCGCGCCCTGCTTGCGGCCGAGCACCCGGATTTCCTCGGCCTCGAGCTGGGCGGCGTCGAGCGCGGGGACCCGGGCCATGTCGGCCCGGAGCGCGTCGAGCTTCTCCTGGAGCGAGGTGGTATCGGGCATAGACGAAAAGGGGTACGGGTGAATCGTGTGCTGCAAAGTCACAGGGGTCAGGAAGCAGCGCCAGCCGCCCCTGACCCCCGCGCCTGCTGGTGCGGGCAGCCCGGGGTGGCCCGGGCCGCCGTCACGTCAGTGAGCGGCCCGCGCCACTTCGGCGATCTTCGCAAAGGCGTCCATGTCGGACACCGCGAGATCGGCCAGGACCTTCCGGTTGATCTCCACGCCGGCCTTCTTGAGGGCCGCCATGAAGTTGCTGTAGCTGAAGCCGTGGATCCGCGCCGCGGCGTTGATGCGGGTGATCCAGAGCGCCCGGAACTCGCCCTTCTTCTTGCGGCGGTCGCGGTAGGCGTACTGCATGGCCCGCTCGACCGTTTCCTTGGCCGGCTTGTACAGCTTGCTGCGGGCGCCGCGGGCGCCCTTCGCGGCCCGCATGATCTTCTTCTTGCGGGCGTGATGGGCGACGTTGCTCTTTACACGAGGCATGGGTGTCTCCGGTTACGCCTGCAGCAGGCGGCTGACGCGCGGGAAGTCGGCGGACGAAACCAGGGACGGCTTCTTCAGCTTGTTCTTCCGCTTGCGGGTCTTCTTGGTCAGGATGTGCGAGTGATTGGCGGACCAGCGCTTGAGCCCGCCCGAGCCGGTGCGCTTGAAGCGCTTCATGGCCGCCCGCTTGGTCTTCTGCTTCGGCATCGACGAATTCTCCTGGAGTCTCTCGGGGCCTACTTGGGCCCCATGACCATCACCATGTTGCGGCCTTCGAGCTTCGCATCCTGCTCGATCTTGCCGATGTCGTTCAGGCCGGTGGCAAACCGGTCCAGCACCGCCTTGCCCAGTTCCAGGTGGGCGATCTGCCGGCCCCGGAACATCATCGTCACCTTGACCTTGTTGCCCTCGGTCAGGAACTCGCGGGCGTGGCGGGACTTGAACTCGAAGTCATGCTCTTCGATGCCCGGCCGCACCTTGATTTCCTTCAGGTGGATGATGTGCTGCTTCTTCTTGGCGGCGCGGGCCGCCTTGGCTTCCTCGAACTTGTACTTCCCGTAGTCCATGATCTTGACCACGGGGGGCCGCGCCATCGGCGCGACTTCCACCAGGTCCAGCCCCCGCTCCTGCGCGGCGGCCAGGGCTTCCTCGACCGGCAGCACTCCCAGCTGTTCGCCCCCGGGGCCGATCACCCGGACGGGGCTGATGCGGATCTGCCGATTGATGCGGACCCGGCGTTCACGCTCGTTGGTGGACAGTGTCGTCACTCCCGCGCAAAAGAAAAACCGGACACCCATGTTCGAAGCCCTGGGTAGTCCGGCAACAGAGGGCGGCACCGCGCGTGGGCGGGCCACCGATCGTATCTGTCGTCAGGACCCGGTCGCACCGGCCAAGGCCGGGCTGAGGGTGGAGGGCCACCGGCCCCCGCTTCGAAGTGGGCGGAAAGCTAGTCACGGCAACCCTTTGGGGCAACCCTTGGTAGCCCAGCGCCCGGGGGCAGGGCACTTGGGGCATTCAACGCAGAGCCGCAGAGGACGCAGAGGCGCGGAGGGAGCAGGATTTGGGGATTTTCATGGATGAACAGCGGATTTGGTTAGCTGTACCGCGAATGCCTACAGTGAGTGGACCAAATCCCCCAATCCATTGAAATCCCCCCATCCTGTTCCCGTGGCCAGAACCGGAGATTGTCACCGACCCCTCAAGGCGAGAGATTTCTGGTCATGACCGACCTCCCCGCCCGGCGCTTCAACGAGACCGACACCGACGCCATCCTCCGCCGCACCGCCGAACTGGCCAGCGGCTCGGAGGACAAGTCCGTCCGCCGGGGGCTCTCCCTCGACGAGATGGAAGCCCTCGCGAAGGAGGCCGGCCTCGACCCCGAGCTGGTCCGCCAGGCGGCCCGGGACGTCTCCACCCGCCAGGCCGTCGCCGCGTCCCCATGGGCCGGCGCCGCACGCCGCATCGTCCTCGAAGAAGAGATGGACGGCGAGATGACTGAAGCGCTGTGGGAAGGGATGGTGGGTGAGCTGCAGAACACCTTCGGCGGGATCGGGATGATCTCCAAGGTGGGCCGCACCCGGACCTGGATGTTCACCCCCTCCAACGCCCGGAGCCCCAACACCCGCACGGTGAGCGTGACGTTCACCTCCTCAGGCGGCAAGACCATGATCCGCGCCGATGAACAGCTGCAGCATGTCATGGGTGCGCTCTTCGGGGGGATCATCGGCGGGCTCGGCGGCGGTACCACCGGGATCTGGATGGGCATCGGGATGGGGGTCCTGCACTCACCGCTGGCCGCGGCGGGGATGGTCCTCTGTGCCCTCACCGGCTCCTACACCCTCGCGCGCGCCCTCTTCGCCCGGGTCTACCGCAAGCGCTCGGCGGAACTGAGCGAGCTGCTCACCCGGCTCGCCACCGTGCGGCCCGCGGAGGAGTGACAGTGGTGCCTGCCACCGGCAGGCACCGCTGTCATCCCGAGCGAAGCGAGGGATCCCTGCTTGTTCCGGAGAAGATCAGGGATTCCTCGTCGCTTCGCTCCTCGGAATGACAGAGCTGGTCGCTACGCCCCCACCCTCCGCTCCTCCGCCAGCCCCACCCCGCCCTTCCCGTCGCTCACCACCCGCCCGGCCGCGATCACGGGATCATGCTCGAAGATGAAGGTCCATCCCCCGGCGAGCGCCTCCTTCAGCAGGGCCCGCTTCGACTCCAGCGTCCGGAGCGGCTCGAGGTCGTAGCCCATGATGTACGGCAGCGGCAGGTGGGCCGCGGTCGGGATCACGTCGCCCAGGAAGACCGCGGTCTCGCCGCCACTCGTCAGCACCAGGCTCTGGTGCCACGGCACATGCCCGGGGGTGAGTCGCGCCGCGATCCCCGGCAGGATCTCCCCGTCCCCCTCGAGCAGCCGCCAGCGCGCCGCCTTCGCCACCGGTTCGTAGTTGGGCGGGAGGTAGCTCGCCCGGGTGCGCTCGTTGGGGTGGCGGGCGAACTCCAGCTCGTTCTTCTGGACGATGTAGGTGGCGTTGGGAAAGGCGAGCCGCGGCTCGGGCCCGTCGCTCTTGAGGGTGTTCCCGCCGGCATGATCAAAGTGCAGGTGGGTGTTGATCACCCAGCGCACCTCGTCGGAGCGGTAGCCCGCCTCCTTGAGGGCGTCCTCGATCCGGGTGGGGCCGGGATCGGTCCCCGTGTTCCGCACCGCGTAGATGTCGAGGAACTTCGGGTCTTCCTTGTCGCCCAGGGCGGTGTCGATGAGGACCAGCCCGTCGGGATGCTCCACCAGCAGGCAGCGCATGCCGAGGGGAATCCGGTTCTTCTCGTCGGGGGTGACCCGCTTCGACCAGAGCGGCTTGGGAACGACGCCGAACATCGCGCCGCCGTCGAGCGCCTGGTCGCCTCCTTCGAGGAGATGACAGCGCAGCCGGCCGAGGGTGAAGCTCTGACTCAGGGCCATGGATCTAGTGCAGTTCGGTCTGGGGCGGTAACTGGGGCGGACGATCGGGGTCGATGAGGCCGCGGCGCCGCTTCCGGGCCCGCTGCCGGGCGCGCTTGGTCTGGATCCGGGTGCGGCGGCGGCAAATCGACTCGAGGTCGGCGAGGGTGCGGGCGCCCTTCTCGCGGGCCACCAGGAGCAGGCGCTCCAGCACCTGGGCGGTGACCAGCGCGTCGCCGCCGGCGCGATGGCGGGCGGGATTCTCGATCCCGAAATGATTGGCGACGTGATCGAGACCGCGGGACTCGAGCTCGGGGAGCAGCATCCGGGCGAGCCGCACGGTGCAGAGCATGCTGCCGGTGAGCGCCAGGCCCCGCGCGCGGCGCATCTCCGAGGTCAGGAAGCCCCAGTCGAAGCGGGCGTTGTGGGCGACGAAGACCCGGCCGGCGAGCGCGGCGAGGACCTGGTCGGCGACCTGGTCGAAGTCGGGCGCCTTCGCCACCATCTGGGCGGAGATCCCGGTAAGGCCGGCAATGCGGGGCGGGATGAACATCCGGGGATTCACCAGCGAGTCGAAGATCACCTCCCGCCGGGAGCCGTGCACCAGCACCACCGCGACCTCCATCACCCGGTCGGCACCGCTGGAGGCGCGCGACCCGGTGGTCTCCACGTCGACCACCGCGAAGGCGCATTCCTCGATCAGCGGCGACCCACCCGCCTCGGCCACCAGCGCCCAGCGCCCGTCCTGCAGCTGGCGGACCCGCGGGTCGGCGCCCAGCATCGCCACCGAGAGCCGCTCCGCGACCGCCAGGGGCGCGGTCTTGAGCCCCATGACGTCCCGGGCCAGCCGGTCGGCGGAACAGGGCCCTTCCAGCATCAGCGCCATCGCCCGCTCGACCAGGGTCCGTTCGGGGAAGGCGGAGAATCCGATCACAGGGCGGCGCGCCTCAGCGGGAGGGTCATGCAGCGGGGCCCACCACCGCCCCGTACCAGCTCGTCTCCCTCGATGGTAATGACGGTGCGGTGCTTGGTGTCGAGGTAGTCGTCGAAGGCGACGAAATCGACGCTGGAGACCGCCTTGAAGCCGGCCTGCTTCAGCGCCTCGATCGTGGCCTCGTTCCGCTTGTAGCTGACCACCATCCCGGGCTTGAGCGCCACGAAATTGCACCCCGAGGTCCACTGCTCCCGGTCCTGTCCCGAGCGGTGGGTGCCGCCGGCAAAGACCGGCTCGAGCGGAAGCCCGACTTCCTTGAGCGCCGTGAAGAAGCTCGGCATCTCCCGCACCACGTCCTTGCCCTTGCGGCGGTGCAGCACCGCCCGGCGCTCCGGCCCGATGAAATAGGGGGGATAGACCACGCAGAGGCCGTGGTCCACCTGGGTGAAGAGCATGTCGAGGTGGATCGCGGTGGGTTCCTTGGGCATCACCAGCACCAGGACGTCGGTCACCGCGGTGTTCCGGAAGACCACCTTGCAGAGATGATCGATCGCCGCGGGCGAGGTGCGGGCGCTGAAGCCGACGAGGAGCAGGTCGGGGCGGAGGACGTGGATGTCGCCCCCCTCGAGGGTGTAGTCGTTCCGGCGCTCGTCGGAGCCGTCGTAGAGGATCCCGGCGTTGGCGAGGAGGGGGTGATGGTTGAAGAGCGTCTTGACCAGCAGCTCCTCGGTCCAGCGCACCCCGTAGCGCATCGACCCCACCACCGCGTGCCGCCCCACCACCATCCCGATGTCGCGGGGAAAGAAGAGGTTGGGCAGCGGGGGCAGGACGTAGCCGACGGAGTTGAGGGCCTGCGCGACCGGTCCCCCCTCCTGCTCGACGCCCTCGATGATGAGCCGGGCCAGCGCCGCGGGCTCGAGTTCATGAAGCTGACGGCCGAGGACCTCCGAGGGGACCACGTCGAGCGTGCTGCGGATGAACGACTCGCGCGCCTGGGTTACCTGGAGCACTTCCCCCAGCAGGTCGGCGATCTGGTAGACCTGGGCGAAGCGCTGGAGCACCGCGATGAAGCGGCGATGCTCCTTCTGGGCGGTCTCGAGCTGGATGATGTCGTCGTAGAGGTAGTCGCCCTTGTTGCCCGGCGTGACCGCGCGCAGCTCCGCCCCGGGGGTGTGCACCAGGACGGTCTGGAGGAGGCCGATCTCGGAGGAGATGTCGACGGGCATGGGTGTCTAAGCTAACAGGATTCGAGGAGCATTACCGCAGAGGCGTGGAGGCGCAGAGGGAACAGGATTGGGGGATTTTCATGGATGAACAGCGGATTGGGCGCTGGTACTGCGGACGCACGAGGTGGCGAATCCCCTAATCCATGGAATCCCCGGATCCTGTTCCCTAGCGGTTGGTCAGCGCGTAGCTCAGCGTCTCGAGTTCGAGCGCCAGGTTCACCGTCTTGACCACGACGTCATCGGGAACCATGAGCTGGATGGGCGCGAAATTGAGGATGGCTTTGACGCCGAGGGAGACCACCTTGTCCGCCACCGCCTGGGCGGCGTCGGCGGGGGTCACGATGACCGCGATGTCCACCGCCTGCTTCCGGAGCTCGGGCTCCAGGTCCTTCACGTCCTTCACCGCCAGCCCGTTCCAGTTGCGGCCCACCTTGCCGCTGTCGGCATCGAAGATCGCCACGATCTCGAAGCCCCGCTGACGGAACCCGCGGTACTGCACCAGCGCGCTGCCGATCTTCCCCGCCCCGATCATCGCGACCCGGTAGGTCTTCCCCAGCCCCAGGATCTCCCGCAGCCGCCGCACCAGCTCGGCCACGCTGTACCCCAGCCCCCGCTTGCCGAAGGAGCCGAAGAAGGAGAGATCCTTCCGCACCTGCGCGGAGGTGGTCCCGCCCCGCGACGCGAGCTCCTCCGAACTGACCGTCTCCATCCCCTGCTCCTCGAAATCCTCGAGGAATCGGAGATAGAGCGAGAGCCGGCGTACGGTCGATTCAGCGATCTTGCGCATGGGCATTGTGAAAGATTTCACAAATGTAGCCCATACGTCCCCCGCCGGGTAGGTGCCGGGGACTTAGCGGTCCGCTCCCGCCGGCCGCGCCGCGTACAGCCGGGCGAAGATCGCCGGGGAGAGTTCCTGCGGCCGGGTCTCGGGCGCAATCTCCACCCCCGCCAGCCACGCCTCCACCTCCGCCGCGGGGAGGCCGGACAGCTCACGCAGTCCTCGCACCAGCTGCTTCCGCCGGAACCCGAACAAGCCCACCACGAACCGCCGGAAGCCCGCCGTCTGTTCGGGCGGCACCAGCGGCTCGGCGAGGGGCCGAAGTCGCAGCACCGCCGAGTCGACCTTGGGCCTGGGCTGGAAGGCACCGGCCGGGATGGTAAAGAGCCGCTCGACCTTCGCGACCGCCTGGACCCCGACGCTCAGGGCGCCGTACTCGGCACCGCCGTGCGCCGCGGCCACCCGTTCGGCGACCTCTTTCTGCACCAGGAAGACGATGACGACGGGACGGGGCGGCGCCAGCGCGAGCTCGATGAGGGGCGAGGTGATGTTGTAGGGGATGTTGCCGGTGATGCGGACGGGTCCCGCGCCGGTGAGGGCATGCCAATCGAGGTCGAGCGCATCGCCCTCGGCCAGTTCGAGCCGGGGATAACGGGAACGGAGACCGGGGATGAGATCGTGGTCCTTCTCGATCGCCACGAGCCTCGTTGCGCGGCGATAGAGGTGGCCGGTGAGTCCCCCCGGCCCCGGCCCGATCTCGAGCACGGTGTCGCCCGGCTGGATCTCCAGCGCGTCGGCGATGCGGCCCAGGATGTTGGGGTCGTGGAGGAAGTGCTGGCCGAGGCGTTTCTTGGCGGGGATGGGCACGGGGACTTGAGCTTTTCTAGGAGAAGATCAGGGATCCCTCGCTGCGCTCGGGATGACAGAACTGGTCGTCAGCGCTCGGGATGACAGAACTGGTCGTCAGCGCTCGGGATGGCAGAACTGGTCATCAGCGCTCGGGATGACAGAACCGCTCCGCCATCGGCAACCAATTCTGTCATTCCGAGGTGCGGAGCGACGAGGAATCCCTGCTCTTGTTCAGACCCGAATCACCAGCAGGCTCCGATCATCCACCGGCCGGATGCTCGCGGCGTCGGCCTGGGCAAAGACCCCGCGCACGATCGCGTCGGCCGAATCGCACCGGCGCCGCGCGATTTCGGCGACCAGCCGCTCCTCGGTGAAGGCCCCGTCGACCCCCTGCTCCACCAGCCCGTCGGTCCAGAGGCAGAGCAGGTCTTCGCCCGGAATCCAGGTCACCTGCTGCATCCCGATGGCGGCGTCGCCGGCGAGGCCCAGTGGCGGCGCGGTGGTGGGGAGGCGCTCGGGCTCGCCGCTCCTGGGAATGCGATAGGCGTGCGGGTGGCCGGCGCTGGCGTACAGCAGCCGCTTGCCGCGCGGGTCGAGCACGCCGTAGAACACCGAGAGGAACATCTCGGTCGAGGCGAGCTCGCTGCCGAGGCTCTCGAGCATCGAGGTGAGCACCTCGTCGGGCGTGGCCCCCGCGCCGGTGTGGACGCCCGCGGCCGACATCACCAGCGCCATGACCAGCGCCGCCGAGAAGCCGTGGGAGGAGACGTCGCCGAGCATCACGCCGACGCGGTCGTTGCCGAGGCGGCGGAAGGTGTAGAAGTCACCACCGACACCATCCACCGGGCGACAGATTGCGGCGACTTCGGCGTCGCTGCCGAGGACCGCCGGCGAGGGGAGAAGCTTGAGCTGGAGATCGTGCGCCAGCTCGAGTTCGCGCTGGAGCCGCTGGCGGCGGAGGTCGCGGTCGACCAGGCGGGCGTTCTCGATCGCGGCGCCGATCTGGTTGGCGACGGCGGAGACCAGCTTCGCTTCGCCGGGGGTGAAGGTGTCTCCGGCGAGGCGGTCGGTCAGGTTGATGACCCCGACGCAGCGCGAGCCGGAGCCGGGCGCGGCGTAGCAGATGGGGATGCTGAGAAAGGCCTGGCCCTTGTAGGCTCGGGGATCGTTGGAGCCGGGATTCTGGGCCAGCTTGTCGGCCGGGTCGTAGACGATGATCCGCTGCTCCCGGAAGACCCGCGCCGCGACCGAGGCGGGGTCATTGACGGGGACCGGCTTGAGTCCTTCGGCGGAGAAGCCCCGGGCGGCGACGTTGCGGAGCAGCGCGGTCTCCTCGTCGAACACCATGATCGAGGCGCGGCGCGCCCCCACCACGTCCGACACCTCCCGCACGATGGTCTGGGCCGCCTCCTCCAGCCGGACGGTGTGCCCCAGGATCTCGCTGATGGCGTAGAGAAGATCGATCTCTTCGTAGCGGCCGGTCAGCTCGTCGGTGACCTCGGCCATCTCCCGCTCGGCGGCCAGGAAGGACGAGAAGATGCTGCCGCACTGCGCCGCGACCTCGGCGGAGCGGGCCGGGTCCGCGGCGGTCACCTCGAGCCAGAACCCCTCGGCATCGGGAATCGGCGCGAGCCAGGCCGAGCCGGTGGGGGTGGGGACGGGTCCGGGATTGAGCGGGATGGGAGGGGTGTAGCCCGGGTCCGTGCCGCCGAAGGCGCGCAGGGCCCGGCCATCGAAACGCCACAGGCGCACGCGCGCGGAGGTGAGTCCGCTGAGCGCGTCCGCGACGGATTCCAGCCCCGTCAGTGGCGGCGCAGTGTCATGCAGATGGAGTTCCCCTGCGAATTGAAGCGGACGTCGTCGACCAGGTGCCGGATGAGGAAGAGTCCCCGGCCATTGGGACTGTCCAGCTCCTCGGGATCGAGCGGTGAGGCGACGGAGGCGGGATCGAAGCCGGGCCCCTGGTCGGTGACCTCGACCTGGAGCCGGTCGCCGCAGACCTGGGCCTCGACCTTCACGTACTTGCTGAGGTCTTCCCGGTTGCCGGCGACGATGGCGTTGGCGAGCGCCTCGGCCATGGCGACGCGGAAGTTGAAGCGGCTCTTCCGGCAGAGCCAGCTCTCGCTGCAGCAGTGGCGGGTGAGGAGGTCGATGACCTCCTCGATGCAGTTCACGTCACTCGGCACCCGGAGCGACACCGTGACGGTGGCCCCCGAGGCCGACGGCACCCGCCGGCGGCGGACGCAGAGGCGGAGCGATGCCGGGCCCGGCACGGTCACGCGGGGAAGCCCCCGACCGCGTGCTCGGCGGTGTCGCTGATGGAAAAGAGGGTATCGAGCTTGGTGAGCTCGAAGAGCGAGCGCAGGTCTTCGTTGAGGCCGGAGAGGCGCAGCTCCCCACCCTGCTCCCGCACCTTCTTGGAGATGCTGACCAGGGCACCGAGGCCGGAGGAGTCGATGTACCCGGTGCGGGAGAAGTCGATCACGAACCGGCGCTCCCCGTGGTCCAGCGCCTCCTGCACGGCGGTCTTCAGCTCCTGGCGGTTGCCCACGATGAGCTGTCCCTCGACCCGGATGAGGTAGATGCCGGATGCATCTTTGGAGGCCGTGAAAGCCATGGGGTCAAGCTCCGTTAGCCGTAAGCCGTAAGCCGTCAGCCGTAAGTCTTGGGCCGTGAAGATATTCGCAGCTTGTTCGCCGCCCCGCAAGTCCAATTGGGGCAATGCACTAAACCCCTTATGGCTTACGGCTTACGGCCACTCTGCAACGCCACCATCGCCGCCACCTCCACAATATCCTCCACACTGGCCCCGCGGGAGAGGTCGCTCATGGGACGGGCCAGCCCCTGCAGGATGGGCCCCAGCGCGGCCGCCCCGCCCAGCCGGTGGGCCAGCTTGTAGCCGATGTTGCCGCTGTCGAGGTCGGGAAAGACCAGGATGTTCGCCTCGCCCTTGAGGGGGGAGTCGGGCGCCTTCCGGGCGGCGACCTCCGGGACGATGGCGGCGTCGAGCTGGAGCTCGCCATCGGCTTCGACCCCCCGGGCCAGCTCCCGGAACCGGGCGAGGGCCTGGCGGGTTCTGTCGATCCGGGGGCCGCCGGCGCTGCCACGGGTGCTGTAGGAGAGGAAGGCGACGCGGGGCGTGTCGCCCACGATCCGGACCCGGTCGGCCACCGCGGCGGTGGCGATCCAGGCGAGCTGCTCGGGATCGGGCTCGGGGACCACGGCGCAGTCGGTGAAGGTCAGCACCCGCCCGTCGGTGAGCGCCATGTAGAACGCCGAGCTCACCGTCTTCACGCCGGGGGCGGGGCCGATGGCCCAGAGCGCGGCGCGGAGCACGTCGGCGGTGGGGTAGACGGCGCCGGCGACACACCCGTCAGCTTCACCCAGCGCCACCAGGGCGGCGGAGAAGCGCAGCGGGTCGCTGGCCAGGTCGATCGCGTGGATCGCGTCCTCGACCCGGTCGGGGCGGCGCTCGCGGAGGTAGTTGGCGACCCGGGTGAGCCGGGGGTCACGGGCGGGCTCGAGTCCCCCGGGGCCCACCAGCACCGGCTGGAGCACCTTGCCGCTCTCCAGCCGCTTCGCCGCCGCGGCCACGCGGGGGTCGCCCGCCTCCGGGAAGAGGATCCGGGCGGGCCGCCGGGCCGCGCGGGCGAGGAGCTCGTCGCGAAAGCTCATTGGGCGAACCGGCGCCGGAGGGCTTCGGCCACCACCGGGTGGACCAGGTTGCCGACATCGCCGCCGTAGCGGGCGACTTCGCGCACCAGCGAGGAGCTGAGATAGGTCGCGTCTTCCGGCGGCACCAGGAAGACGGTCTCGAGCCCGGGGAGAAGATGGCGGTTCATCATCGCCATCTGGAACTCGTACTCGAAGTCGCTGACGGCGCGGAGCCCCCGCACGATCAGCGAGGCACCCTTGGCCCGGGCAAAGTCGACCAGCAGCCCGTCGAAGGCCTCGATGGTCACGCCCTTCTCGCTGCCGCACACCTGCCGCAGCATCGCCATCCGCTCTTCCACCGTGAACAACGGCTGCTTGGTGGAGTTCTTCGCCACCGCGACGATGACCTGGTCGGCCAGCGCGAGGCAGCGGTGCACCAGGTCGGTATGCCCGCGGGTCGGCGGATCGAACGAGCCGGGATAGAGCGCGATTCGGGTCATGGCGCGTAGCAGAAGGTGAGAGCCGTGTCCCCGTAGCGGCGGGTATCGTCGCCTGCGAGGGCCCGGTCGGCCGGGTGCTCGACTGCCAGGATGCGGGTGAACGGGGTCTGCCGGAAGCAGCTGACCAGCCGTTCCGCGTCGTCGCGGCTGTAGGGCGGGTCGGCAAAGGTGACGTCGTAGGCGGCCGGCGCCAGCCGCCCGGCAAAGCGGAGCGCGTCGCCCCGGTGAATCGTGGTGCGCGCCTCGAGCTCGAGCGCCGCGATGTTCTCCTTGAGCGCCGCGAGCGATTTCGGGTTGAGCTCGACGAACTCGGCGCTGGTGGCGCCGCGGGAGAGCGCCTCGAGTCCGAGGGCGCCGCTCCCGGCGTAGAGGTCGAGCACCCGCGCGCCCGGGAGGGCCTCCTGGAGGATGCTCATCCACGCCTCCCGCACCCGGTCGGCGGTGGGGCGCACCCGCGGGTCCTTCGGCGGGGCGATCCGGCGGCCCCGCAGCGTCCCGCCGACGATGCGCATGTCAGGCGGGCTGCGCCGGCGAGACGATGGGCGTGACGACCGGCTCCTTCACCCGGGTGGTGACCCGCACCCCGTCGGCCTGCGCCTGGGTCAGCGCGACGATGCGGGCCTGGAGTGCGGCCGAGCCCTGGTACTCGTTCTGCTCGACCCGGAAGGCGACGTCGACCGCGCAGGGCGCCCCGAGGTTGAGCCACGGCACCCGGTCGGCCCAGCCGAACCCGATGGCCCCCACGCGGCAGCTGTTCCCCGCCAGCATCCCCTTGAGGTGACTCGCGCCGACGCGGCGGGACCCCTCGAACCGGATCCCGCGGGCCCCGAAGACCGGGCCGGGATTGCCCATGCCGCAGGGCTCGAGATGGCGGCAGAGCCGCTCCAGCGCGTCGGTCACCTCGTCGAGCTGCACCACCAGGTCGACCCGCTGCTCCGGGCCGAGGTCGTCCTCGGTGAGCTGGTCGCGCGCGACGCCGGCAAAGCGCTCCCGGAAGGCCTCGAGCCGGTCGCGCTTGAGGGTGAGGCCGGCGGCCATGTGGTGCCCGCCGAAGCGCTCCAGCAGGTCGCCGCACTGGTGCAGCGCATGATGGAGATCGAAACGGGAGATGCTCCGGCCGCTCCCCTTGCCGATGTCGCCATCGAGCGCGATGAGGAACGCCGGCCGGCCGTAGCGCTCGACCACCCGGCTCGCCACGATGCCGACGACCCCGGGGTGCCACTCGTCGGAGGCGAGCACCAGCGCGGCATCCTTGCCGGGATCGCGCTGGGTCTCCACCTGCTCGATGGCCTGCTCCAGCATCCGCTGGTCCAGCGCCTGGCGCTCGGCGTTCATCCCCTCGAGCCGCACGGCGAGCCGCTCGGATTCGGTCTCGTCGTCGGAGAGGAGGAGGCGGAGGCCGTCGGCGGCATCGCCGACCCGGCCGGCGGCGTTGAGGCGGGGCGCGAGGATGAACCCCACCTGCCCCGCCCGGATCTCCCGGCTGTTGACCCCGCTCACCCGGATCAGCGCGCGGACGCCGGGCCAGCGGCTCTGGCTCAGCAGCTTGAGGCCGTGGCGCACCAGGATCCGGTTCTCGCCCACCAGGGGCACGATGTCGGCCACGGTGGCGAGGGCGACGAGATCGAGCAGGTGGAAGGGGAGATTCGCGGGGAGGCCGAGGGCGGGGACCAGCGCCTGCACCAGCTTGAAGGCGATGCCGGTGCCGCAGAGCTGGGTCAGCCCCGAGGTATCGTCGGACTGCTGCGCGTCGATGACCACGTCCGCCGGCGGCAGCACCGGGCCGGGAAGGTGGTGATCGGTGACGATCACGTGGATCCCGGCGGCCTTCGCCGCCTCGACCGCGGCCACGGCGGTGATGCCGCAGTCGCAGGTGATGATCAGCTTGACCCCCGCGGTGACCGCCGCGGCGACCCCGGTGGGGCCGAGGTCGTAGCCGTCCCGCAGGCGGTGGGGCACGAAAGGCGTCACCCGCGCCCCGGCGAGGCGGAGCGCCCGGGTCAGCACGGTGGTGGCGCACTGGCCGTCGACGTCGTAGTCGCCGTGGACCATGATGCCGGCGCCGCTCTTCACCACCCGGGTGATGAGCTCCACGGCGTCGGCCATGCCCTTGAGGGTGAACGGGTCGGCGAGTTCCTCGAGGGCGGGCCGGAGAAAGCGCCGGGCGGCCTCGGGCTGGGTGAGCCCCCGCTGGACCAGGAGGGCGGCGAGCGCGGGGCTCACCGTGAGGCTCCGGGCCAGCGCCTCGACCTGCTCCTGCGGCGGGACCGGGGTGACGGCCCAGCGGAGCGGCGGGACCGGAAAGCGGCTAGTCACGCTCGTCCGCGTAGAGGATCACGCCACAGCTCTCGCAGGCATCGATGAGGGTGCCGGCCCGGATCTGGCTCCGGCGATTGAGCGGCACGGTGGTGTAGCAGGCGCCGCAAGCGGCGCCGTCGAGCGCGACCACCACGAGCACGCGCACGGTGCGGAGCCGCTCGTAGCGGTTGCGGAGGGCCTTGTTCACCTCGGTGGCGGTGGCGTCGCGGGCGGCGAGCGCATCCTTGCGGCGGGACTCGGCCGCGGCGCGGCGCAGGTCGAGCGCGCCCCGCACCTCCACCTGTCCCTGCTTCATCTCCTCCAGCTTCGCGGCGGCGTCCTTCCCGCCCTTCTCGTGCCCGGCGATCAGCTCGCCCAGGCGGAGCCACTCGGCCTCCTCCTTGGCCAGGACGCTCCGGGCGAGATCCATCTCGGTCATCACCGCCTGGATTTCCTTGGGATTGCGGACCTGCTCCAGCCGCGCCTTGCCGCGTTCCTCCAGCTTGCGGTAGTTGTCGACCTTGCCCTCCACCTCCGCGCGGCGCTTGCCGGCGTCGGCGGCGGACCGCTGGGCCTGGTCGACCGCCTGCTGGGCCCCCTTGAGCTGCTCATCGAGGGCCTGGTACTCGGCGAGGATGGCGTCGAGCGCCTTGTCGGCCTCGAGCAGGTCGAGGTCCCTGGCCTGGAGTTCCAGCAGTTTGACGAGATCAGGATGCATTAGAGAGTTCCGAGTTCCGGGTTCCGGGTTCCGAGTGGGTGAAATCTACCGCTAGTTGTTGCGTGAGCGAGCCCGGCGGCGGCTCGCGTTGAATCCATAGATCCGGAATTCCTCCGGGTAGCGCGCGGCCAGGTCCTTGTGCATCGCGTTCTTCTCCGCCACCAGCGCCGGCATTTCCTCCGTGGTGGCGCTCCGGATCCGCTCGTTGAGCTTGCGATACGCGTCGAGGGCGGGCCGGGCCTCGAGCCGCCGGGTGGCCCCCGCAAACTGGTTGGACTGGCCGGTATAGTCGAGCGGCAGGTCGATGGCCTGGAGCCGCTGCCAGAGCCCGGCCAGCGTCGGGTCGAGGTCGGCGGGGGGCGTGGCCGGGCCGGGGTTCCGGTCGGCGGCGAGGAGCTCGAAGAGCCGCCGCACCGCCGGGTGGATGAACCAGGCCGGCTGCACCACTTCCGCCGCGCGGGCCCGCCACTCGTCCGAGGCGAGCATGAGGCGGAGGACCTCCTGGTCGGCCTTGCTCCCCTGGCCGCGGGTGGGCACGGGGCGGGCGGTGGGCGACTCGGGGCGCCGCCCGATCTCGCGGGGCACCGGGACCGGCTCGGGGGCCGGCGCCGCCTCCGCTTCCTGCTCCAGCACCGCCTTCTTCACCCCGGTCTTCTCCTCCACCCGCGCCAGGTAGAGCTCCCGCTGGATCGGGTCCTTGGTCGCCCGGATCGTCGGCAGCAGCCGGTCGAGCGCCTCGCGGCGGTGCTCGAGGTCGGCGAACCACCCCTTCCGGTCGAGGATCTGGATCTTCCGCTCCAGCACATCCACCGCGTCCTTGAGCACCAGGTGGAGCGCCGCGAGCCCCTGCTTCTGCACCAGGGTGTCGGGATCCTCGCCCGGGGGCATCGTCGCCACCCGCACCCGCATCTCGTGGCGCAGCAGCTCGTCGCCGGCGCGGAAGGTGGCCTTGAGGCCCGCGCTGTCGCTGTCGAGCAGCAGCGTCGCCTGGTCGGTGTAGCGCTTGAGGAGTCCCGCCTGCTCCGAGGTCAGCGCGGTGCCGAGCGGCGCCACCACGTTCTCCTGGCCGGCGAGCACCAGCCGCTGCACGTCGAAGTAGCCCTCCACCAGGATGACGTGCTCTTCCTTCCGGATGGCGTTCCGCGCGGCGTGCAGGTTGTAGAGCGTCCCGCCCTTGTGGAAGACCGCGCTCTCGGGGGAATTCAGGTACTTGGGCTCGCCGGGGCCGAGCAGCCGTCCGCCGAAGCCCACCACCCGGCCGCGGAGATCGTGGATCGGGAAGAGCAGCCGGCCCCGGAACCGCGGGATCACGCTGCCGTCGTCCCGGCGGGCGAGAAGGCCGGCCTCGAGCATGGTCTGCTCGTCGACGCCCAGCGCCTTCATCGCGGCCTGGAAGGCGGGCCCCTTGGGGGCGTAGCCCAGCTCCAGCGGCTCGACGGTCTCGAGGTCGAGCCCCCGGCCGTTGAGGTACTTCCGGGCCTCCTCGGCGTCGGACGACTCCCGCAGCTGGCGGGCGAACCAGTCGTGCGCCACGCTGATCGCCTGGAAGAGCGGCTCGCGGGGATCGGGCCCCTGCCGGGCGCTGGTCTCGGGAATCGGGATCCCCAGCTTCCGGGCGACTTCGCGCACCGCGCTCGGGTAGTCCATCCCCAGCCGCTTCATGTACCAGGAGAAGACGTCGCCCGCTTCCTTGCAGACGAAGCAGTAGAAGCGGCCCTTCTTGGGGATCACCGCGAAGTTGCGATGCTGCCCGCCGTGGAAGGGGCAGGGGCCGCGATAGTCGGCGCCGGTACGCTTGAGCTCGACCGTGTCCCCGATGATCGAGACCAGGTCGGCGCTGTCGCGCACCTGTTCGATGACCTCATCGGGGATCATGCTCATTCGGCGAACTCCACCATGGTGACTCCGGTGCCGCCCTGGTTGCCGGGGGCAAAGGCGTGCGACTTCACCCGGCGGTCCCGCCGGACGACCTGCTGGACCCGCTCACGCACCACGCCGGTGCCCTTGCCGTGGATGATCCGGAGGTAGGGTTGCTCCGCCAGGATCGCCGCGTCGAGGGCGGCCAGCACCGTCTGCTCCGCCTCGTCGCCGGTGAGGCCGCGCAGGTCGATCTCGTAGGCGGCGCTCTCCACCGGATCGGGCCGGGAGGCGGGGAGGTGACGCTTCGGCTCCCCCGCCACCGGGGTGAGCCCCCCCGGCTCCACCACCAGCTTCAGGGAACCTACCCGGACCACGACCTTCCCGTCACCGCGCGTCTCCAGCACCTCGCCCACGGTGCCGCTCTCCATCCGCACCCGCTGTCCCGGCTCGAGCGCGGGCGCTCCGCCGCCGTCGCGCGCCTGGGCGGCATCGAGCTCCTTGAGCGCCCGGGCTTCCTCGCCGGCGGCCTGCTCCACGGCACGGCGGGCCTCGCGGGCGCTCTCGCTGTCGGCGGCGACCACCCTGGCGATCGCGGCCTCGACCTTCTCCCTGGCCTCGAGCAGATACTGCCGTGCCTGTTCGCGGGCGGCGCGCTCGGCCTCCTTCTCCCGCTTCTTGAGCGTGGCCTCGCGGACGGCCTGGGACTCGGCCTGGGCGGCGAGCTGGTCGGCCCGGGCCTGCTGCTCCGCCAGCTGCGCGGCCAGCGCCGACTCCCGCCGCATCTGGTCCCGCTCGCGCAGCTCCACCGACGCGAGCAGCGCATCGAGGCTCCGTTCACGGTCGGGCACCTGCGCCTCGGCGGCGGCCAGCACGTCGCCGGGGAGCCCGAGTCGCCGGGCGATGGCGAGACCGTAGGAGCGGCCCGGAATTCCCTTCACCAGCCGGTAGGTGGGCTGGAGGGTAGCGGCGTCGAACTGGAGCGAGGCGTTGACGATGCCGGGGGTGCGGGTCGCCAGTTCCTTGAGCGCGCCGAGGTGGGTCGTGGCGAGGGTCATGGCGCCGCGACGGGTCAGCGTCTCGAGGGTGGCGGAGGCGAGGGCGCCCCCTTCGGCGGGATCGGTGCCGCTCCCGATCTCGTCGAGCAGCACCAGGCTGGCGGCGTCGGCGTCCTCGAGGATGACGCGCAGCAGCGCGAGGTGCGCGCTGAAGGTCGAGAGACTCTCGGCGATGGACTGCCGGTCACCGATGTCGGCGAAGATCCGGCTGACGACCGGGAGCGCGCTGCCGGGGCCGATGGGGGGGACGATGCCGCTCTGGGCCAGGGCGAGCATCAGCCCGAGACCTTTCAGGAGCACCGACTTGCCACCGGTATTCGGGCCGGAGAGCAGCAAGGTGCGCTCGGCGCCTTCGAGCACGAGGTCGAAGGGGACGGGGCCATTCGAGGAGTTCCGAGTTCCGAGTTCCGAGTTCCGAGTTGCTTCGTTCCTCGTTCCTCGTTCCTCGTTCCTCGAGCCTTCGTCGTCGCTTCCCGCTTGCCCGCTTGCCCGCTCTCCCGCGGCTTTGATCAGCAACGGATGCCGGCCGTTCACGATCCGGAGCTCCGCCGGCGCGGTGCTCACCTGGGGCGCGTGGCCGTCGACCAGCACCGCCCACTTCGCCCGGGCGCAGACGTCGTCCACCCGCACGCACATCGCGTGGAGCTCGCGAATCCCGGGGAGCTCGGGGCGGAGCATCTCGCTCAGGGTGCGCAGCACCTTCAGCTCTTCGCGGAGCGAGGCCGCTTCGGCCTCCCGCAGGGCGTTGGCCAGGCCGACGATGGCGCTCGGCTCGATGAAGAGGGTGGCGCCGCTGGCCGACTCGCCGTGCACGATGCCGTCAGGCCGGGTGCGGAGGTCGCGGGAGACCGGGATGACGTAGCGGCCATCGCGGAGGGTGACGCTGCCCTCGCCGCCGGTGGCGCGGAGGATCACCTCGAGGCGCTGGACCAGCCGCTCGCGCGCCACCCGGATTTCGCTCCGGGCCGCGGCCAGCGCGGGGGTCGCGGTATCGCGGACGGAGCCGTCGTCGTCGATGGCCTGCTCCAGCCGGCGCTCGAGCGATTTCTCCGCCGGCGGCGCGGCGAGCGCGGCGACGTGGGGCGCGTCGGCGGCCACGCGGGCCAGCTCGGCGGCGACAAGGCGGGCGGCACTCAGGGTCCGGCGAATGGCGAGCAGCTCGGGGCCGTCGAGCACCGACCCGGCAATGCGCAGGCGCGCGAGGATCTTCCGGATTTCGGGGACATCCTCCGCGATCACGCCCCGGCCGGTGCGCACCAGCCGGGCGAGCTCCTCGACCTTGCGGAGTTCGGCCTGGATCCAGGGCAGATCGGTGCGGGGACGGCGGGCGCGGATGCTGGCGGCGCCCAGCGGACCGGCGGCGGCGGCCGCCACCTGCTCCAGCACGGCGGGAAATTCCAGCGCGTCACCCCAACTCCCCCCCTCCAACGCGGACGGGGTGCCAGCGTCCAAGGACACCAGCACCCCGTCGGGGAAGTCTGCTTCGAACTCTTCGTTCATCCTGCTCGCCGCGCGGTGCCGAAGGACATGCGCAATCTGTTAGACGTGCGAGGGCCGGGGATAGCTGCGACGGCTCTTCCGTTGAGCCGCGCTCTGCTTCCGCTTCTTCTTCTCGCTGGGCTTCTCGTAGTGGCGGTGCTTGCGAAGGTCCGAGAGTATACCCGCCTTCTCGCACTTCTTCTTGAACCGCTTCAGTGCCCGCTCGAAGCTCTCGTCGTCATGGATAACGACTTCCGTCATCCCAGATCTCACCCCTTCCGCCGCTGATCAGAGCGTATGGTGTTGAAGGGTATCAACTTAGGGAATAGCGCCGGAAAAGGCAACCAATCAACCCTTACACCCGTAGTCGGCATCGAATTCACGACTATTTTCCATTTTCGCCCCCCCATAGCCCAGAGGCCCTGGTGCACCACCGGCGTTGTCTGCTCCTGCTTTTCGTGCTCGCCACACCCCCATCCCTGGCCAGCCAGGCCCCGTCAGCTCCTCCCGCGGAGGGAAGCGACGGTCCTTCCCCGGGGGCGGCCGGGAAGGTCTTTCAGGCGAAGCGGATCGAGAGCGGACTGATCCGGGTGGACGGGAAGCTGGATGAGGCGGCGTGGGAGCAGGCGGCGTGGCGGACCGATTTCCTCGACAAGGAGCCGGTCCAGGGAGCCACGCCCAGCGGCTCCACCGCCGTGGCGTTCTTCTACGACGAGCATGCCCTCTACATCGGGGCGCGGATGGCGAGCGCCAACCCCGCCGGCATTCCCCGGTCGGTGAGCCGCCGGGACCAGTTCACCGATGCCGAGCACCTGGTGATCGCACTGGACACGTATCACGACCGGCGCACCGCCTACAGCTTCGTGATCTCCTCCGGCGGCGTGCGCAGCGACTACTACCACCCGAGCGACGGCGAGGGGAGCCGCGACTACACCTGGGACCCGGTGTGGGATGCGGCGGTGACCCGGGACGACCAGGGGTGGATCGCCGAGGCCCGCATCCCCTTCTCGCAGCTCCGCTTCACGGCGGCGGGCACCCAGGAGTGGGGGGTGCAGATCAACCGGTGGATGCCGCGGGTCAACGAGGATGTGTACTGGATCGTGATCCCGCAGGACGAGACCGGCTGGTCCAGCCGCTTCGGGCTGCTGGAGGGAATCGAGGGGGTGAAGCCGTCGCGCCGCATGGAGCTGGTCCCCTACGTCGCGACCAACGGCACCTTCCGGAGTGCCACGCCGGGCGACCCGTTCGAGGACGGGAGCCGCTTCACCACCCGGGCGGGGACCGACTTCAAGATGGGCCTGGGCCCCAACCTCACCCTCGACGCCACGGTGAACCCGGACTTCGGCCAGGTGGAGGCCGACCCCGCCGAGGTGAACCTCTCCGCCTTCGAGACCTTCTTCAGCGAGCGGCGGCCGTTCTTCACCGAAGGGGCGCAGCTGCTCCGGGGGAACGGCCCCAACTATTTCTACTCCCGCCGCGTCGGGCAGGCGCCCCGGGGCGAGGCCAGCGGCGACTTCATCGACCGGCCGAGCAACGCCACCATCCTCGGCGCGGGGAAGGTCTCCGGGCGGCTGCGGGGCGGCACCTCGATGGCGTTCCTGACCGCGGTGACCGACCGCGAGACCGCCCGCACCTATGACAGCGCCTCGGCCCGGTTCGGCCGGGCCAGCATCGAGCCGCTGACCTTCTACGGCGTGGGCCGGGCCCAGCAGGAATTCGGCAGCAGCCAGTCGGTGGTGGGCGTCTCCCTGACCACGGTGGAGCGGGGCCTGGGCGATTCCGGCCTCCGCTCGCTCCTGGCCCGCCGGGCCATCACCGGCGGCGCCGACTGGACCCTCCGTTTCCGCGGCGGCGCTTACGTCGTGAACGGGTTCGCGGGGATGAGCCATGTGGCCGGGAGCCCGGGGGCGATGCTGGCGGTGCAGCAGTCGCCCGCGCACTTCATGCAGCGGCCCGACGCCACCGAGTTCCGGCTCGACAGCACCCGGACCTCGCTGACCGGCTGGACCGCCGCGCTCAGCGCCTCGAAGAACGCCGGCACGCACTGGCTCTGGTCGGTGGGAGGGAGCGCCGAGTCGCCGCTGCTCGAGCTGAACGATGCGGGCCGGCTGCAGAGCGCCAACGACCTCGAGGCGAGCGGGCAGCTGCGTTACCGCGAGATCCAGCCGGGCCCGCTGTTCTACCGCTGGAGCACCAACGTCTTCGTCGGAAAGGCGTGGAACTACGGCGGGATCGCCCGCGGCACCCAGGCGTCGTGGGGCAACAACTTCACCCTGCGCAACTACTGGCGGGTGTTCGTCGGCGCTTTTGGTGAGCGGCCGGGTCTCAACGACGACCTGACCCGCGGCGGGCCCCTCATGGGCAACCCGGGGAGCTGGGGTGGGGACCTGAACCTGGCGGGATACGAGGCCAGCCCGGCCTACTGGGACCTCTCCCTCAACCTGCGGCGCGACGATGCCGGCGGGTGGAATCGTTCGCTGGCGGGGTCGATCCGGGTGCGACCCTCGCCCGCGGTCCAGATCAGCATCACGCCGCGCTGGCAGCGGGGGGTGAGCAGCCGGCAGTACGTCGAGGCCCGCGACAGCGGAAGCGCGGCGACCTACGGCGGCCGCTACATCTTCGCGAAGGTGGACCGCACGACGCTCTCGGCCCAGGCGCGGGTGAACTACGCCTTCACCCCGGCGCTCTCCCTCGAGCTGTATGCCGAACCCTTCGCGGCGAGCGGGCGGTACTTCGCCTTCGGCGAGCTTCCCCGGGCGCGCAGCTACCGGATCCGCCGGTATGGCACCGATGGCACGACCGTGACGACCCAGCCCGACGGCAGCCGGGTGGTCAGCGACGGCGCGACCAGCTTCACCATCGACACCCGCGACTTCAACGTGCTCAGCTTCCGGAGCAACCTGGTGCTCCGCTGGGAATGGCACCCGGGGAGCACGCTGTTCATGGTGTGGCAGCAGGACCGGTTCGGCGAGGCGACGCGCAACGTGGGGACGCGCTCGCTGGTGGACAGCTTTGGCGCGGAGGGATCGAACTTCGTGGCGCTGAAGGTGAGTTACTGGCTCGCGGCCAGCTGAGCGGGGACGCGCGAGACACAAGGACTTCTGTCATCCCGAGCGGAGCGAGGGATCCCTGCCCCTATCGCGAGAAGATCAGGGATTCCTCGTCGCTCCGCTCCTCGGAATGACAGCCATGGTTGCCAGCCCCAGGCATCTCCGCCACCGGCAGCCTACTCGAGCGTGAACCACTGCACTTCCACCCGCCGGTTCTGATCGGGATCGGGACCGGCGGGTTCATCCCACCCCCGCCCCACGATCTCGATCCGCTTCCCATCGACGCCGTACTTCTGGACCAGGAGCTTCTGGATCTCGCCGGCGCGGTCGCGGGAGAGCTCCACCGCCTTGAGCGCCATCTGCCGGACGAACGCCTCCCCGCCCTTCTTCCGGAAATCCTCGACCAGCGAATTGTCGACGTGCCCCCGAAGCAGGATGGTCGAGCCGGGGCTCACGGTGAGGAGCTGCTTGATCGCCTCAAGGCTCTGGAGATTCGACTGCTGGCCCTGATCCAGCACCGCCGAGTTGGGCTGGAAGAGGAAGCGGATGTCCTTGGAGAGGAGGGGATCGTTCTCGACGCTCCCGGCGGTCCCGGACTTGATCGGCGCGATGGCGACCTTCTGGTCCTTGAAGGCGCCGGACTTCTCGGCGGCCTGGAGCGCGGCACCGTCGAAGAAGCGGGAGGGATCGGCCGGGTCCTTGATGAGGTCGCTGCCGTAGGCGTAGATCGCCGACTGGAAGATCCCGCCGAAGCTGCCGGCCGCGTCGATCGAGCCGTTGAAGAAGGCCAGGTTCTCGGGGAGGTTGGCGAGGTGGACCTTGGCCAGTTCGGCGCGGGTCTGCTGCGGGGTCCACTTGAAGGCCCGCCCCACGAGGTCGGCCTGGGCCTCGGGGTTGTCGCGCACCAGGCGATTCCCCTCGAGCAGCCCGCGGACGATCCCCTCCACCACCTTGGGATGCTGCTCCGCGAAGCCCTGGTTGAGGACCAGGATGTCGGCGATGATGAGCAGGTTCTTGTTGCTGGTGAGGAGCCGGGCCTTGCCGGCGCCCTTGGTCACCACCTCGCTGGTCTTGGGCTCCCAGGTCATGGCGCCGGCCAGCTTCCCCGCCCCGTTGAGGTCGGAGAGGAAGAGATCGCCGGCGGCGAAACCGTCGTCGGTGTAGACGATGTTCAGCCGATCGGGGTTGGGCGCCGCGTCGAGGCTCGAGAGCATCGTGGTGCCGAGCCCGGCTTCCTGGGCGAGGTAGCGGATGAAGAAATCGGTCTCGGTGAACTGCGCCGCCGCCACCACTTTGCCGCGGAGGGCGTTGACCCGCTTGATGTCGTTCCGCACCACCAGGCCGTCGGCGCCGCGGGAGAAGCCGATCTGGGCCGGCACCTTCACCTTGAACTGGCGGCCGTAGACCGCGAGCACGTCGGTGGTGGTGACCGAGCCGGCCAGCTTGCCGCTGTTGAGCGCCGACCAGCTCTCTTCCTCGCTGATCGAGAGCTTCACCTTGCAGCCGCAGTACCTGGTGAAGAGCGAGGTGGGGGAGGGATCGAGCCCGCCGTTGGCAGCGATGAGCCCGGCGTAGCCGGCGTACTCGCTGATCTCGATCGGGACGATGCTGTCGGCCTTGAGCTCGAAGGCGGCGGGCGGGGCGAGCGTGGGGACCTCGGCCTGGACCTCGCTGACCTCCGCCCCCTGCGGCTGGGTCTCCTCCTGGGCGCTGCTGGGCGAGAGGCCGGGGATCTGGACCTTCTTCCCCTGGAGCATCTGCCAGCCGAAGTAGACCAGCCCGCCGATAAGGGCGAGGGAGACGAGCTTGCCGAAGAAGGTCATGCGGGGGGCAGAGTCAGCCATGGTCGTGGGGATGGAGGTGTGTGAGGGAAAGAGGCTAGTAGCTATTAGCTATTAGCTGTTAGCTGTTAGCCAAGAGCTAATAGCTAACAGCTAACAGCCAGTGTCCTTGCGAACCAACCATCCTCTAGCCAGGACCTATTTCCTTCTGACCGGGCTGGCTCGTGGGCGTCGGGCCGGCCTGGATTCCCTGCTGCGCGAGGAACTCCGCCAGCGCCGCCTGCTCCAGCGCCTTGGTCTCCCCTTCCTTCTCCCGGATCCGGTCCATGTCGACGAGATCCTTGGCGACCCGCGCCTTGCCGGCCGACTTCTCGTAGCGCTTCTGCAGCACTTCCTCGACCGTCTTCATCGTGTCGCCCAGGTCCCCGACCTTGAAGGTGGCGTTGCTGAGGGCGCCGGCGGCCTCGGCCTGGGCTTCCTTGATCTTCACCTGGTCGAGCTGCTTCTCGAGGCGCTTCACCTTGTCCTCGAATTCCTTCTGGACGAGCTTCGCCTGCCGGAGGTTGGCCTGGTACGCCTCCTCGGTCTCGGACAGCTCGGTGGTATCGGTGATGAGGTCGGCCTTGAGCTCCTGGAGCTCGCGCGCCAGGCTCCCGGCCAAGTCGGCGTTGCCAGCCTGGTGATTGGCGAGAATCCGGCGCTCGAGGTCCTGGGCCTTCTGGCTCTTGGACTTCACCTGGCCCTTGAGCCGCTCGGCCACCCCCGCCATCCGGGCGAGCGCGCTGTTGTACTGCGCCATCTTCTCGCGGAACTCCTGCCGGGCCGCGTCCATCAGCGCCTCGGGGTTGTTCTCCTCGAGGCCCGAGATGAAGAGGCCGATGAAGCCCTTGAAGAGACGTCCGACGCGGGCGAAGAGGCCCATGGTGCGTTACCTCCGTAGTGGTCGCTGAGTGCTCTGTGATGCAAAGATTGGAGTGCACGCCGCCGATGTCAAAGAGGCGGCAGGCGGTCAGGTACAAGATGCGGAAACGGAGCTCTCCTGCCCACGGGACCACTGACCGCCTGTCCGCCTTACCGCCTACCCGCCTCGCCGCCTACACAAACCTCCGCAACTCCTCGATCCGCCGCTCCAGTTCCTCCGGCCCCACCTCCCGGTAGCGCGCCGGGAGGAACCGCTGGTCGGTACACTCCTTCACCGCCACCAGGTCCATGTACTCGAGCTTCCGGGTGTGGGCGCTGGGGCGGATCTCCCGGAACACGCCGAGGAGAATCTCCTTGAGTGCCGGGCGCGGCTCGGTCGCCAGCTCCCAGGTGCGCAATCCCCGGACGAAGACGCCCTCGATTTCGTTCCCGCCGAGGGTCAGGCCATCGGGCAGGTCCGGCAGATCGGTCTCGACGAGGGGCACCTGGATCTTCCGCGCCACCGCGAGGAGCAGCGCCCGCCGCTCCGCCTCGGTCTCCGGCGGGAAGAGGGGGATGTGCACGTCGAGCCGGCCCTGGCGCTTGAGGTCGACCTCGAGCAGGTCGGGGCGGGAGGTGGCGAAGACCCAGATGATCTTCCCGCGGTTGCGGGTGTCGGACATCTCCTTCGCCAGCATCGAGTAGACCCGGCCGGAGAGGCCGCTGTCGCCCTCGCCCCCTTCGCGCTTGCCGGCGGCCTGGTCGGCCTCGTCCACGAAGACCACCACCTGCCCCAGCGCCCGGAGCACGCCGAAGATCTTCTCCAGGTTGCTCTCGGTCGCGCCCACCCAGCGGTCGCGGAAGTTCTTGAAGACCACGCAGGGAATCCCGAGCTCGCCAGCCCAGCAGCTGACCAGGAAGGTCTTCCCGGTCCCGATCCGCCCGGCGATCAGGTAGCCCATCGGCAGGGCGTGGAGCGCCCCGCGCCGCAGCAGCTCGGTGTCTTCCCGGAGCCACTGCTTCACCGCGTCGAGCCCGGCCACGTGATCGAGCGTGAGGCTCGACTCGATGAACTCGAGCAGGCCCTGGCACTCCCGCTCGATGGCATCCTTCTTCTGGCGGGTGAGCCAGGTCGTCGTGATCCGCTCCCCCGACTTGAGCGCCAGCGCGAGGACCCGCCGGGCCCCCACCCGGGACAGCCCGGTGAGCCGCTTCGCGAGCGTCGGGACCGGCACGTCCGAGCCGGCGGGGAGTTCCGGCATCTGGGTGGCCACCAGCGCCTCGAGGTACTCCTGCATCTCCCCCTCGTCGGGGAGCGGCACGCGGAGCGCCACGGCATGGGGGTTTTCCGCCACCAGCTCGTTGAGGTCGTTGAGCCCCTCGGTGAGCAGCACCGTGATGATGTTGGCGTGGAGGATCGCCGGGTCGTTGGCCCAGCCGAGCACCTTGACCACGTTGGCGCTGAAGGCGCCGCCCAGCGCCACCGCTTCCCCCCGCGGCACCACGAACTCGGCGAAGTCGATGATCACCGCGATCCTGGGGCCCGCGCTCCCCGGCTCCTTGAGGGCCTGGAGGTTGATGGTGCGGAGGAGGTAGCGGTCGATCAGCTCGAGCGCCGACCCCGGCTCCCGCAGGTAGGTCTGGTTGCGCAGCTCGTCGCCCAGCGCGTTGCGGAGCCAGTCGCCCCAGTCCTCGGCCCCCTTCACCGCCCGCACCCCGCGGCTCCGGTCGTAGTGCAGCACCACGTCGTAGCCGGGGAACATCACCTCGCCCAGGAACGCCTTGAGCGAGAGCATCTTCCCGGCATTGGGCACGGCGTCGAAGATGTTGCCGTGGAGGATGAACTGGGCGCAGGCCCCGGTGCGGAAGAGGTCGCGCATCTCCCGGGCCCATCCCGGCAGCGTCACGCTCATCGGGAGCCCTTCCTGCTGGTGGTCTCGCCCTCGACCATGCGACGGGCGGAGGCGGGAGGCGGTTCCTGGAGCAGGTCGTCCAGTGAGCCGTAGAGTTTCTGCTGGTCGGTGAGCCAGGCGCTGGCGCCGCCGAGGCTCCCGGTGATCTCGTCGAGCCGGGTGGACAGCCCCTCGGCGTCGGCGGAGAGCGCCGCCTGCTCGCGGAGCAGCTCGACCTGTTCCTGGATCCGCATGATCTCCGCCTCGAGGAAGTCGAGCTTCTCCCGCCCTTCCCGCCGCTGGGTGACCCGCTGCTCCAGGATCTCCGCCTGGCTCGAAAGACTCTTGCGCAGCTCGTCGGTGAGCTCGGGATTGCCGAGCTGGGCCCGGAGCTGCGCCAGCCGCGACTCGAGCTCCGCGGTCTCGCCCAGGGTCGGCTCCTTGAGCACCCGGCTCATCGCCCGCCGGGCCAGGAGCAGCTTGAGGTAGACCCAGGTGAGCCGGCCGAGGTTCTCCGACTGCACCTCGACGCTGGCGCCGCTCGGGTCGTGCTGCTGGAGCAGGTCGAGAATCGTGCGGCAGCGCGCCGCGAAGGCGACGTAGCGGGCCTGGTCGGTGTCGGAGAGCCGGGCGATGAGGGCGTCCTGCCGCGCCTTCCACTCCTGGTCGGAGCCGCCATCCTGCCGGGCGTCGATGGCGCGCTGGAAGCGGCCGTTGCTGGCGAGCCCGAGGAGATAGGCCACCTCCACCCCGGCCCCGATCAGCCAGAAGCCGGGGTTGGTGAGCCCAAGCAGGCCGAAGGCGGCGATTCCCACCCAGTTCGGCGCCACGAACATGCCGAAGGGGCGGGCATTGAAGGCCGCCTTGAGGTAACTACCGAATGAAGGACGTGGGCTCATCCAGGTGTGATCCGAGGGGAGAAAGCCTGTCGATAATACGGCCCGCCGGGACCCCCAGCAATGTCCGCTATGCGAGCGCCTTCCCCATGGCCGCCAGGTGCGCGGTGGTGCTGCCGCAGCAGGCCCCGATGATCCGGGCCCCCCTGGCGCGCACCTCGGTGGCGTAGCGCACCATCGAGTCCGGGGTCGCATCGTAGATGGCGACCCCGTCCACCAGCCGGGGCATACCGGCGTTGGCCTTGGCCACCAGCGGGACCGTGGTTCCGGTCTCCGCCATCTTCCCGAGGACACCGAGCATCTCGTCCGGACCGTTGCCGCAGTTGGCGCCCAGGGCCGCGACGCCGAGGCCGGCCAGTTCCTTCACCGCCTGCTCCGGCTTGACGCCCATCATCGTCCGCCCCTTCGTGTCGAAGGTCATGGTGACGATGAGCGGCAGCGCCGGCGCCACCTGGCGGACTCCCGCGACGGCGGCGCGCACCTCGGCGAGGTCGGCCATGGTCTCGATCCAGATCAGGTCCACCCCGCCTTCCACCAGGGCCTGGGCCTGCTCGGCGAACCCCGCCTGCGCCTCGTCAGGGGTGAGCGGCCCGAGCGGCGCCAGCAGCAGCCCGCTGGGCCCGATGTCCCCCGCAATCAGGGAATCGAGTGCGGCGCGGCGGGCCACCGCCGCCGCCGCGCGGTTGAACTCCGCGCCCCGGGCGGTGAGGCCGTGGCGCTCGAGCCGGAACCGGCTGGCCCCGAAGCTGTTGGTGAGGATGATCCGCGAGCCGGCCTCGGCGTAACCCCGGTGCACCGCCGCGACCCGGTCGGGATGCTCCACGTTCCACAGCTCCGGCGAGGCCCCCAGCTCGAGGCCCTGGGCCATGAGCGCGCTGCCCATCGCGCCATCGGCGAGCACCGGGCCCGCCGCCAGCATCTCATCCAAGCGGCTCATCGGTCGGTTCCTGTCGAGCAAGAAGTGGGAGTGACACGCCCGGGTTTGCGGTGCGTTCCGGGAGGTGGGAATATTGCCTGATCTCCACCGCTGAACGAAGGGAGCTCCATGTCCGACCCGTTGTTTGCCGCCATGCGGCAATCGGTCATCGACGGCGACGCCGACCAGGCGCGCGCCCTCGCCACCGAGGCCCTGGCCCAGGGCATCCCGCCGCTCGACGCCATCAACCTGGGCTTCGTCCCGGGCATCACCTACGTGGGCGAGCAGTTCGGCCTCGGGGAACTCTTCCTCCCCGACCTCGTGCTGGGCGGCGAGGCGATGAAGGCGGCGGTGAGCGTCCTCGAGCCGGAACTCGCCCGCCGGGGCGCCACCCGTGAGCGACTCGGCACCGTGGTGCTCGGCACCGTGCGCGGCGACATCCACGAGATCGGCAAGACCCTGGTGCACACCATGCTCTCCGCCAGCGGCTTCGAGGTGCACGACCTCGGCGTCGACGTGAGCGTCGAGCGGTTCATCGCCGCGGTGCGGGAACGGAAGCCCGATATCGTGGGCATGTCGGCGCTGCTCACCACCACCATGCCGGGGCAGAAGCTCGTCATCGAGGCCCTCGCCGCCGAGGGGCTGCGCTCGCAGGTGAAGGTGATCGTTGGCGGCGCGCCGGTGAGCCAGGCCTGGGCCGACAGCATCGGCGCCGACGGCTACGGAGAGGATGCGATGCGCGCCGTGACCCTCGCCCGCCGGCTGCTCGGCAAGGACGCTCCCGCCGCATGACCCCATCCTTCCAGCTGCTCGAGCCGGCGCTCCTCGGGCGCATCCTCGGCGAAGCGATGACCCTGCTCGGCACCACCGGAGTCCGGGTGCAGTCCCCGGCGGCCCAGGCGGTGCTGGCGGAGGCCGGTGCCACCGTGACCGACGGGGTGGCGACGATTCCGGAGCGCGCGATCCGTGACGCGCTGGCCACGGTGCCCCGGAGCTTCTGGCTGCACCGGAGAGACGGCACCCCGGTGGTGGAGTACGGCGGCAGCGCGTCGTACTTCGACCCCGGCTCATCCTGCGTGAGCGTGCTCGACCCGGCCACCCGCGAGCCGCGTCCCTCGCAGTCGCGGGATCTGGTACGCCTCGTCCAGGTCACCGAGGGACTGCCGGCGTACGCGGCACAGTCCACCGCGATGGTGTGTGGCGACGTGCCGGCCGCCATCGCCGACCTGTACCGGCTCTTCCTGGTGCTCTGGTACTCCGAGAAGCCGGTGGTGACCGGCGGCTTCTCCGCCCCCACCACCGCCACGATGATCGCGCTGCTCGAGGCGGAAGCGGGGGGCGCCGCGGCGCTCCGGGCCCGGCCCCGCGCGGTGTTCGACGTCTGCCCGGTGCCGCCGCTCCTCTGGAGCGACTTTGCCGGCGACACCCTGCTCACGCTGGCGCGCGCCGGCGTACCGGCGGAAATCGTCTCGGTGCCGCTGGCCGGCGCCACCGCCCCGGTGACGCTCGCCGGCGCACTGGTGCAGCATACCGCGGAATGTCTCACCGGCGTGGTCCTGCACCAGCGCACCGCGCCGGGCGCGCCCCTCGTCTGGGGCGGTGCACCCGCCATCTTCGACATGCGCACCGGCAACGCGCCGATGGGCGCCGCCGAGACCGGGCTCCTCAATGCCGCCACCTGCCAGGTGGGGAAGCACCTCGGCATTCCCACCCACGGCTATCTCTGCGGCAGCGACGCAAAGGTCGTGGATGCCCAGGCCGGGATGGAAACGGGGTTCGCGGCGCTGGCGGGCGTGCTGGCCGGGATCAACATGATCTCGGGGGCCGGGATGCTCGATTTTCTCGCGACCCACAGCGCCGAGAAGCTGGTGCTCGACGCGGAGGGGATCCTGATGGCGCAGCGCTTCGGCCGCGGCATCGAGGCGCGGGGGGAGTCGCTGGCACTGGAGACCTTCCGGCAGGTGGGGCTGACGGGCGAATTCCTCAAGCTCAAGGAGACCCGCAACCTCTTCAAGCAGGAGCAGCACCTCCCCTCGCCGGTGATCGACCGGGCCTCATTCCGCGGCTGGAAGGACGCGGGCGGGCTGGACGCCTTTGCGCGGGCCACGGCGCGGGTGGAGCAGCTGGTGACGCAGTACCGGCGGCCGGCGCTGGATCCCGCGCGGGAGGCAGCGATGCTCGAGCTGGTGCGCCGGGAGGCGGCCGCGGCCGGCCTCACCACCCTGCCGGGCATCGGATGACCGCGGCGGCGCTGCCGGTGCTTTCGGTGGAAGACCTGCTCCGGGCGCAGGGTGCGGAGCCCGGCCGGAGCGGCCCCCGGCAGGCGCGTCTCACGGCCATCGCGGAGGAGGCGCTGGCCATCGCGAGCGCGGCGGTGACGCCGGCGAGCGCGTGGAGCTGGCGGGAGGTGACGGGCGTGCATCCCGGTCGCGTGCAGCTGGCGGGCGCGGCGTCGCTCCGGCATCCCGCGCTGGCGGCGCAGCTGGCCGGTGCGACGCGCGTGGCGGCGGCGGCCCTGACGCTCGGCCCCGGGCTGGAGCAGCGGATGGCGCGGGAGGCGGCCGCGCGTCCCTCGCTGGGGCTGGCGCTCGACGCCTGCGGCTCGCTCCTCCTGATGCGACTCGCCACAGCGTTGCGCAGCAGCATCGCCGCCGGGGCGGAAGCACTGGGCCTCACGGCCGGCGCGTACCTCGCGCCTGGCATGCCGGGGTGGCCGGTGGTGCCGGGCCAGGCCGAGTTGCTCGGCCTGATCGTACCCGCTCCGGCAGGGCTCTCGCTCACCTCCCACGGCATGCTGGTACCGGGGAAGTCGCTCACCTTCCTGCTCGGGGCCGGGCCGGCGCTCACGCCGGGGGGCGCCCCCTGCGAGTGTTGCGACCGCGCGCCCCGGTGCAACCACCGGCAACCCGCCTGACACGATGACCGCCGGGATCCGCCACACGGTCGAGTTCCAGCCGCTGGGCCGGCGCGCCGTCGTCCGGGCGGGCGAGACCCTCCTCGATGCGGCGCGCGAGGCCGGGATCGCGCTGACCGCGACGTGCGGCGGCGCCGGGTCCTGCGCCAGCTGCCGGGTGCGCCTGCTCTCCGGCGTCCTCTCGCCGGTCACCGATATCGAGTCGCTGGTATTCGAGGAGGCGGAGCTGGCCGCGGGCGACCGGCTCGCCTGCCAAGCGGTGCCCCAGGGGCATGCCCGGCTCCATTGTCCCCCCGACTCGCTCCGCACCGCGCAACGGCTTCAGCTCGAGGCGCTGGGCGGCGCGGTGCCGGACGGCGTGGTCGGCGAGGACGGTGGCCTGGGCCTGGCCGTCGACCTCGGCACCACCAAGATCGCGATGTACCTGGTGGAGCTTGCCAGCGGGACGACGCTCGCGAGCCGGGCCGCGCCCAACCCGCAGGTGGCGTGGGGCGAGGACGTGATCAGCCGGGTCGCGCACGCCTCCCAGGAGCAGGCCGGTGGCGAGCAGCTCACCCAGGCGGCGCGAGTGGCGCTGGCGGACCTCGCGCGGGAGGCCGTGAAGCACGCCGATGCCGCCCTCGAGGACGTGCGGCGCATGGTGGTGGTGGGCAACACCGCGATGCATCACCTGCTGCTCGGCCTGCCGGTGACCCAGCTGGGACTCGCCCCGTACCGGCCGGCGCATACCGAGCACCTCACCCTCACCGGCGATCCGCTGGCCACCGGCCTCGATCCCGAGGCGGAGGTCGTGCTGCCGCCGGTGGTCGCGGGGTTCGTGGGGAGCGACCACGTCGCGGTGCTCCTCGCCGCGGGGTTCGCCAGCGCCAGCGACACGGTGCTGGCGGTCGACATCGGCACCAACACCGAGCTGTCGCTGCTCCATCGCGGCCAGCTCCTCACCTGCTCCACCCCGTCGGGGCCGGCGTTCGAAGGCGCGCATCTCTCGACCGGGATGCGCGCGGCGCCGGGTGCGGTGGAAGCGGTGCGCATCGCCGGCGACCTGCTCCACTGGCGGAGCGTGGACGACGCGCCCCCCATCGGCATCTGTGGTTCCGGCATCGTGGACCTGATGGCCGAGCTGCTGCGCGCCCGGCTGCTCACAGCCAAGGGTGCGCTGGTGGGACCGCACCCGTCGCTCCGCCAGGGGGCGAACGGACCGGAGCTGGTGGTGGTGCCGGCACGGGAAACGGGGCTGGGGCGCGACCTCACCGTCCAGCGGCGCGACCTGCACGAGATCGCCCTTGCCAAGGCGGCGATCCGGAGCGCGGTCGAGTCCCTGCTGGCGCGCGCGGACGTCGACGCGATGCAGGTCGACCGGGTGGTGGTGGCGGGGGCGTTCGGGAGCTACCTCGACCTCGAGAGCGCGGTGCGGATCGGGATGTTCCCGGCGCTCCCGCGCGATCGCTTCCTGCAGGTGGGCAATGCGGCGGGGCTGGGCGCCCGGCAGGTCCTGGTCTCGCGCGAACGGGAGGCGGCGGGGGTCACGCTCGCGCGGCGGGCGGTGCATGTCGAGCTGAGCGCGGAGCCGGGGTTCCGCGAGCGCTATCTCGATGCGCTCTGGCTGCCGGGTCGGCAGCGTCCGGCCTAGAGGCCAGAGAGCCTTCGCACCTTCAGTTATCGCAACAGCGAATCACGAAGAACACGAAGCCTCCTTCGTGTTCTTCGTGTCTTCGTGGTGGCAGTCGCAGTTTCCCTGCCTCTCTGCAGATCAGCCCGGGGGCCAGCCGAGCTTGCGGCCGCCGAGGAGATGCAGGTGCAGGTGGAAGACCGACTGGCCCCCGTCGGCGCCGGTGTTAGTGACGATCCGGTAGCCGCCGGCGTCGAGCCCGAGTTCGGTAGCCACCTCGGCGGCAAAGGCGAGGAGCTTGCCGAGCACCGCCTGGCCTTCGGCGCCCTTGGCATCGCGGACCGCGGCGTAGTGCCGGGTGGGGATGACGAGCAGGTGGGTCGGGGCCTGGGGATTCAGGTCGTAGAACGCCACGGCGTCGGGCGAGCGCTTCGCCACCTTGGCCGGGATGTCGCCGGAGGCAATCCGGCAGAAGATGCAGTCGGTCATGCGGGCTCCCGGGTGCGGAGGTGGGCGGCGAGCGTGAGGGCAGCCACGGCCGCGGTGTCAAAGCGGAGAACGTAGGGTCCGAGCGCCACCCGCGCGAACCCTTCCCGCAGGAGCTGGCCGACTTCCGCGTCGGTCAGGCCGCCCTCGGGGCCGATCACGATCGCGAGCGCGGCGTCCGGCGCCAGCGGCCCGGGCGGCTCGCCGGCGGCGTCGCCCAGCCAGCGGTGCCGCGGCAGGGGGCCGGCGAGGAAGTCCTCCAGCGAGAGCGGGGCGTCGATCGCCGGGAGCCAGGGATTCCGCGACTGCTTGAGCGCCTGCCCCGCCCGGTGCAGCAACTTCTCCCGGTGCGCGGGGCGGACCCGGCTCGACACCGAGCGGCTGTGCTCGGTCACCAGCGGGACGATGCGGGTGGCGCCGAGCTCCACCGCCTTCTCCACCAGCGTGGTGAAGCGGTCCTTGTCCCCCGCCCCGGCCGCCAGGACCAGTGGCACCGCCGGCGCGGCACGCTCGGCCCGCTCGACCTCGACGCTGGGAGATTTCCAGCGGTAGCGTCCCCACCCGATCGCGCCTGCGCCGTCCACCACCCGGACCTCGGCACCATCCTCGACTCGCAGCACGCCGAGGTGGTGTTCCTCGGGAACACTCACCGGCGCCACCGCTCCCGCCACGATGCTGCCGGGCTCGACCAGGACCGTGATCATCCGCGCCGCACCGCCACCGACCACCAGTTCTCGTCCACGATCTCCTCCACGATGGTGAAGCCGCTCGCGGCAAGGGGCCCGCGGAAAAGCTCGGGCTCGGAGGTCTCCATCCCGCTGAAGATGCCGACGCCACCCGGGACCAGCGCGTCGTGGATGACGGGGAGGAGGGTCTGGTTCACCAGTCGCAGGATGTTGGACACGATCAGCTCGGCGGGCGCGAGGAGCGGCGTCATCGCGGCCGCATCGCCTTCCACGATGCGCACCCGATCGGCGACGCCGTTCCGCTCGACATTCTGAATCGAGGCGGGAATCGCCTCGGGATCGAGCTCCACCCCGGCCACCCGCGTGGCGCCGAGCATGGCGGCGGCGATCGCGAGGATGGCGGAGCCGCTGCCGAGATCGAGCACCCGGTCACCGGGCTTGAGATAGTGCTGGAGGAGCTGCAGCGCACCGCGGGTGGAGCCGTGCTCGCCGCTGCCGAAGGCCATCTCGGGATCGAGCGTGATCAGGTGTCGGCCGGGCGCGGAGGTGTGCTCGATCCAGGTGGGGACGATGTCGAACGCGCCCACCTCGCGGACGCCGAGCCCGGCGCGCCACGCCGTCGACCAGTCCACCTCGGGGAGTTCGCGGCGGGTGATGGAGAGCGCGCCGCGCATGCGGGTGAGCGCGGCTTCCATGTCGCCGGCTTCCGCAACATCACGGGCGAACGAGACAATCGTCCCGTCCGCCCGTTCCTCGACCGCCTGGCCGGTCCAGCGCACCAGCCAGGCCGCAACCGCATCGCGGTGGGCCGGCTCGGGCAGGACCTCGATAGCGAACCAGGTCACGCGCCGAGGGCCTCCTTGAGCTTGGCCCAGAAGCCGGGGGCGCGCTTGGGCGGCTCACCCTCGAGCTTGGCGAGCTCGCGGAAGAGGCGCTCCTGCTCGCCGCTCACCGCCTCGGGGGTCCAGACGTGGGTGCGGATGAGGAGGTCGCCCTTCCCCCCCTGGCCCAGCCGCGGCAGTCCCTTCCCCTTGAGCCGCAGGATGGTGCCGCCCTGGGTGCCGGGCGCAACGCTGACCTTCTCGTCGCCGTAGGGCGTCGGCATCATCACCGTGTGCCCGAGCGCCGCCTGGCTGAAGGAGATCGGGAGGTCGGCGATGAGGTTGTCGCCGTCGCGCTCGAAGCGCTCGTCGTCCTTCACCTCGATCATGACGAGCAGGTCGCCGGGAGGCGCGCCGCGGGGACCCACCGCGCCGTTGCCGCGCAGCGTCAGGTAGTTGTTCTCGGTGACGCCGGCGGGGATCTCCACCTGGACGGTCTTGTCGGCGCGGAGCCGCCCGTCGCCCCGGCAGTCATCGCACGGGTTGGTGATGACGACCCCTTCGCCGGAACAGGTGGGACAGGGTGCCACGCTCACGAACTGGCCGAACATGCTGCGGGCGGCGCGGCGGACCTCGCCCGACCCGTTGCAGGTGCCGCAGGGCGTGGGCCGAGTGCCCTTCTTCGCGCCGGTGCCGGCACAGGTCTCGCACTTCTCCAGCGTCTTGAGCTTGATGGTGCGCTTGGCGCCGAGGGCGACTTCCTGCAGCGTGATCTTGACGTTGACCCGGATGTCCTGGCCCCGCCGCTCGGCCCGCTGGCCGCCGCCGCCGAACATCGACTCGAAGCCGCCGAAGTCGCGCATGAAGATGTTGAGCGCTTCCGCGAGGTCGACGTGATGGAAGCCGCCGTAACCGGGCTGGCCCCCCGAACCGCCCAGGCCAGCCTTGCCGTACCGGTCGTAGCGGGCGCGCTTGTCCGTGTCCTTGAGCACCTCGTACGCCTCGGTCAGCTCCTTGAAGCGGGCCTCCGCGTCGGGCGAGGGGTTGCGGTCGGGGTGCAGCTCCATGGCGCGCTTGCGGTACGCCTTCTTGATGTCGGCGTCGCTCGCATCCTTCTGGACCCCGAGCAGGTCGTAGTACTCGCTCACTCCATCAATCCTTCCACCAGCCGGCTGGTGTGATCCACCAGGCCGATGATCTTGTCGTAGGGCATGCGGGTCGGGCCGATCACGCCGATCACCCCGGTGAGATCGCCGGAGCGGTAACTCGAGGTGACCAGGGTGAAGCCGGTCAGGCGGGAGTCGTTGTGCTCGCCCCCGATGGTGATGGTCAGGCCGTTGCTCCGCCGGGCGGTGAGCGCCTGCTGCAGCAGGTCCCGCCGCTCGGTCAGCGCGAGGAGGTCCCGGATCCGCCCGCTGCTGGCGAACTCGGGCTGCCCGGCGAGCATCTGCGCGCTCCCCAGCACCACCGACTCCGGCCCGCTCGGCAGGCCGAAGATCTCCTCGCCTTCCTCGATGAAGATGTTGAGCAGCTCGCGCTCGTGCTCGCTCTGGTCGGCGTCGCGGAGCCGCTCCATGAGCGTGGTGCGGATCTCCTGGAGGGTGTGCCCGGCGAGCCGCTCGTTGAGGATCTGCGCCACCCGCTGCACCACGTCGGTCGCCATCGTGCCGGGGACCTGGACGAAGATGGTGCGCACCGCGCCGCTCTTGAGGTGGAAGACCAGGAGGAGCCGGTCGGAGGAGACCTTCACCAGGTCGAGCTTCTCGAGCACCACGGCGTCGAGCGCCGGCGCGACGGCGACCCCGAGTTCCTGGGTCAGGACGCCGAGGACCTGGGCGGCGCGGCGGAGGATTTCCTCCAGCGCGCTGCGCGACGGGTTCAGCTCCGCCTCGATCAGGCGGCGGTCCTCGCTGCTGGGCGGGACGAAGCGGGTGACGTTGTCGACGTACCAGCGATAGGCCCGGTCGGTGGGGATCCGGCCGGCCGATGTATGCGGGTGATAGAGGAAGCCCTTGTCCTCGAGCTCGCTCATCGTGTTGCGGATGGTGGCCGAGGAGACGCCAAGCGGAAACCGCTGGGCGACCGTCTGGCTCCCGGCGGGTTCGGCGGTTTCGATGTAGACCTGGATTACGGCCTCGAGAACGCGGATCTCGCGGTCGGACAAATCCTCTAGCGGCATGGGGTTAAATCTAGGCGGGGAGACGGGTAAGCGGGTAGGCGGGGCGGTCAGGCGGTCAGGCGGTCAGGCGGCTAGGCGGCTAGGCGGCTAGGCGGCTAGGCGAGACGAAGGCAGCGCATCTGTCATCCCGAGGGAGTGAAGCGACCGAGGGATCTACTTGCCTTGAGCAGATCCCTCGCTGCGCTCGGGATGACAGAATCCAGGCGAGGCGCGGCGGACCGGGGGATCCCCGGAGCGGAGCGTCAGGGCCCGATGCTGATTCATCGTCCTCTCCCTCACGTGGCCCGTCTGCTCCGCGAAGGGGATCTCCCGGGACGCCGCGCCGATCCCCCACCCGCCGCGCCTCGCCCCTTATCCCGCGGCCTGCGCCACCAGCGCGTCCAGTCTCAGCCACCCCTCCGCCGTCAGCCGCAGGCGCCCCGACTGGATCGTCGCCCACCCTTCCCGTACCCACGCGAGCCGGGCGGTGTCCGGGATCTGTTCGGCAGCCAGGCCGGTGTCGGTGCGGAGCCCCAGGTAGAGCGATTCCAGCCGCAGTGCCCCATCGTCCAGCGTCTCCTGGCCCGCGACGGTCGATACCCCCTGGTCCATCGCCTCCACCCAGGCGGCGTATTCCCGCACGTTCCACCACCGCTCGCGGCCGAGACCGCTGTGCGCCGACGGGCCGAGCCCGAGGTAGGGTGAGCGGGTCCAGTAGGCGGAGTTGTGAGCCGCTTCGCGCCCCGGCTGCGCGTAGTTGGATACCTCGTAGTGGCGGAACCCGGCCCCCGTCAGCCGTTCGTGGGCGTAGAGGAACTCCTCGGCGTAGCGCTCCTCGGTGGCGGGGTGGGCCTCGCGCCGGGTCACCCACTGGGAAAGCGGGGTGTGCCGCTCGATGGTGAGGCCGTAGAGCGAGAGGTGGTCGGGAGCGAGGGCGAGGGCGCGGTCGAGGTCGCGGCTCCACACCCGCGGCACCTCGGGGGGCAGCGCGTAGATCAGGTCGAGGGAGATCCGCTCGATCCCTTCCCCGCGCAGCGTGGCCACCGCCTGGGCCGGCTGCTGGGCATCGTGGGTGCGGTGCATCCACTGCAGGACCGAGGGCTCGAACGACTGCACGCCGAGGGAGACGCGATTGATGCCGGCGGCGCGCCAGGCCCGGGCGGCCGCGGGGGTGACATCCTCGGGGTTGGCCTCGAGCGTGACCTCGGCACCGGGCGCGAGCGGCCGGGTCGCGGTGAGTGCTGCGAGAAGGCGAGCGACCTGCTCGGGATCGAGGCGCGAGGGGGTGCCGCCCCCGAGGTACAGCGTGGCGAGCTGGGAGAATCCCGCCCACCTCGGGTCGTTGAACCAGCGCCGCCATTCCCCGAGGACCGCGTCGGCAAACCGGGCCGACGGCACCTCGCGCCGCACCGCGATGGCGAAATCGCAGTAGGAGCAGCGCCGGGCGCAGAAGGGAATGTGAAGGTAGAGGTGCACGCGCCGTCCGTCAGGGTCACGGTTGACAGCATCCGGGGTGACGTTCATTCTAACGGGAATACAGCATCATTCACCCGTTTGTATCTCCACCCGGAGGCCCGGTGCCCGGACGTCTTCCGGCTGGACGCGGTCCACGCCCATTCGCGGCACTCTGGCTCTTCGCGATCGCCGGCATTGCGCTTGTCGCTGCCGGGAAGAGTCTGGCGGCGCAGCAGCGGATCGAGATCACCCCGTACGTAACGGGACACTGGCCCCTGCTGACGTACAACCGCATCAGCGGAACGGGTCCAGACATCGGGGACTTGAAGCAGACGCTGGCGCCCGGATTCGGCGGGAAGGTCACCTGGTGGACCAGCCCCGGCTACGCCCTCGAACTCGACCTCGGGTACAACACCAGTGGGACCCGGATTGCGCCGGATTCCCTGGAGGCCAGCTACGGGACCTTCGAGCGGGCTGGCAGCCAGGTCGCGGCGACGGTCAGCCTGGTGCATCGCCCTCCGGGCACCAGGCTGCTGCTGGGAATCGGGATGGGCTACATCCGCCGGTCGGGCGACGCGTGGGATGCCGACAAGGTGGGTGTCGCCGGCAAATTCAGCCACGGCAACTTTACCACGGCGATGAGCGCCGGTGTCGACGTGCGGGTGAGCCGAGGCCTGAGGATCCGGCCCTCGGCGGCCGCGCTGGTGTACTGGGTGCGGAAGTACGAGCCCAGCGAACCGGGGCTGTTTCGCTCGCGTAACATGCAGATTGACCTCGAGGCCAAACTCGGCGTACCGATCGGCCTGTGAGCGGGGTGCGATTGTTGACAAGCGCGGGACGAGTGATCCTTTTGTACGGTGTTTCGCTCCCCACGGGGAAGCGCAGCGCCCCATTCCAATCAATTCTCCGGGAGGTTGTGTGTCAGCTCTGAGGTCGGTGGCGAAGTGCGCCCTGGTACTGGGCGCCGTGTCGATCCTTCCCGCGGCGGTGTCGGCGCAGCAGCGGGCCGAGTTCACCCCCTTCGTGGCGAGCTACTACGGGCTCACCCACCTGGCGGAAGGCGCCGCGGGTCCGTTCTCCGGCAACAGTTTCACCGTCGACCAGGACAATGCCTTCGCCGTGGGCGGCCGGCTCTCCTTCCCGATCGGCGGACGGCTCTCGCTCGAAGGGGAATTCACCTACGCCCTGAGCGGCGCCAGCATCACCGAGACCGACGGCGTGGCGGCGGGCACTGACGGCGGCATTTCGCAGAGCGGCCACCTGATGTTCGGGAGCCTCCGGGCGGTGGTCTCGCCCCGGCGCTCCAACCTCTTCCTCCTCGCCGGCCCGGCGATCATCACCCGCGGCGGCGACGCCTGGAAGGGCGTGAAGAAGAGCGACATCACCGATTTCGGCGGGGTGCTGGGCTTCGGCTTCCGCGCCAACGTGACGCCGCGGGTGCGGATCAACTTCACCCTCGAGTCGTACCTGTACTCGTTCAACGGCGGCGGGAAGAACTCCAAGTTCCAGTCCGACCTGCTGGCGAGCCTGGGGATTCCGATCGGGCTGAGCAAGTAGGCGGACAGGCGGTCGGGCGGACAGGCGGTCAGTGAAACGATGAAAGGGTGGGTTCCTCGCGGAACCCACCCTTCATTGTCCTACTGACCGCCTTACCGCCCGACCGCCTTCTCTACCCGCCCACCCGCACCGGCGCCGTCTGCACCGCCGTGCCGCCATCGCCCAGCTGCCCCTTCTCGTTCCGCCCCCAGCACATCGCGCCTGAGCGGGTCATGCCGCAGGAGATGCCGTCGCCGGCGCTGATCGAGGTGAAGCCCTGGCCACTCACCGCGACCGGCTTCTCCCGGCCGGCCTTCGTGCCGTCGCCCAGCTGGCCCGACTTGTTCTCGCCCCAGCAGTACGCCTCGCCGCCGGAGGTGATGGCGCAGGTATGGGTCGCGCCGGCGGCGATGTCGTCGAAGCTCAGATTGCCGGCCACCGCGACCGGCTGGGTGCGATCGCTCTTCGAGCCGTCGCCCAGCTGGCCGGTCGTGTTGGCACCCCAGCACCATGCCTTCCCCGCGGCGGTGATGCCGCAGGTGTGCTGCCCGCCGGCGGCGATGCGGGTGAACTTCACCCCGCCGATCACGTCGGCCGGCTCGGTGGACGACTCCTGGATCCCGTAGCCCAGCTGGCCGGAGAAGCCGTCGCCCCAGCAGTAGGCCTGGCCCGAGCTGGTGAGCCCGCAGGTGTGCTTGTCGCCGGCGCTCAGCGCGACGAAGGTCTTCCCGCCCTTCACCGCGACCGGCTTCCGGCGGTCGGTGGTGCCGCCATCGCCCAGCTGCCCGTCCTTGTTGCGGCCCCAGCAGTACGCCTTGCCGCCGGCGAGCCCGCAGGTATGCGCGGCGCCGCTCGAGAGCAGCGAGAAGCTCAGGTCACCAGCCACGGACACCGGCGTGTCGGAGGCGTTCGACGCCGTCCCGTCGCCCAGCTGTCCCGCCCGGTTATCGCCCCAGCAGACCGCCCGGCCGCCGCTCACCAGGCCGCAGGCGTGGCGGTTCCCCACCGCGATACCGGTGAGCCCCGCGGTACCGCCGATGGCGGTGAGTCCGTCGTAGCCCGCTCCCCAGCAGACCGCACCCCCGGTCGCGACGCCGCAGCTCATTGCCGCGCCGGCAGCAACCGCCCGGCGGGGAATCAGCGCGGCGTTGCCGGCGCCCGAGCCGGGGTTGGCCGGGGGATTGTTCGCGGGCGGATTCGCCGGGGGATTCGTGGGTGTCGGGTTGGTTGCCACCACCGGCGGCGGCGCCGGCGCGGCCGTCACGGTGATGCCGAACGACGCGGTCTTCCCCTCGACACTCACCTGGATGTCGGCGGTGCCGGGCGCCACGCCGGTGATGCTCCCGTCACCCGAAACGGTGGCCACCTGGGGCGCCGAGGAGGTCCAGCTCACGGTGCGGTCGGTGAGCTCCTTGCCCTTGGGGTCGCGCACGGTGGCCGACCAGTGGGTGGTCTCGCCCACCTTGATGAAGCGGAGCGCGGTCGAGAGCATCACCGACGAGACCGGCACCGTGGCCTCGACCACCGTCACCCGGGTGCTGGCGCTCTTCCCCTCGGACGCCGCCGAAATGGTGGCGTTGCCCTTGCCCACGCCGGTCACGGTGCCATCCGGCCCGACCCGCGCTACCTGCTCGTTGCTCGAGCTCCAGGCGATGGTCCGGTCGGCGAGCGGCTTCCCCTGCCCGTCCTGGGCGGCGGCGCTCAGTCGCACCGTCTGGCCCGCGGTGACCGAGGGATTGTCAGGCGTCAGGTCGATTCGCGCGACCGGCGCCGGCTTCGGCGCGTTCACGCTGAGCTTCACCTCAGCGCTCTTCCCTTCACTGCTCGCGGTGATCGTCGCCTTGCCCGCGCCGGTGGCGGTGACCAGCCCCGCCGAGGTGACCGTGGCCACCCTGGGGTCGCTGCTGGACCAGACCACGGTGCGGTCGGCGAGGGTGGCACCCTTGTCGTCCTTCGCGGTGGCACTGAGTGCGGCGGTCTGGCCGATCTCGAGCGGCTTACTGCTGCCGCCGGCCAGCGCCAGCGTCGCCACCGCGGCGGGCTGCTCGATGGAGGGCGCCGGCTCCTCGACCACCACCCCGAAGTCGTCGTTCTTTCCTTCGCTGGCGGCGGTGATGGTGACGCTGCCGGCCTTCTTCGCGGTTACCGCGCCGATCGCCGAGACCTCCGCGATCGCGGGATCGCTCGAGGTCCAGGTCACGGCCCGATCGGTGAGCTCGGCGCCGGCGGCGTCCTTGAGCCGGGCCGCCAGCTGCCGGGTGCGGCCCACCGCGAGCGGGCCCTCGTCGCCGCCGATGGTCACCTCGTTGACCGGTGCGGGCCCCTGCACCACCGGACCGACCGGGGCCACCGGCGCCGGCGGGATCTCCCCGCCGGACTTCGGCTTGAGCACGAAGAAGCCGACCGCGGCCAGCAGCGCCACACCGACGCCGATCCCGATGAGCTTGCCCATGCCGCCGGACGGTTCCGGCTGCGGCACCTTCCGCTCGGCGGTGTCGGGGATCTGCGCCGGCTCGGTCTTCCGCGCGACCGGCTTCGGCTCGGGCGGAGCCGGGGGCGGCACCGGCCTGGGCGGCACGATTTCCTGGGTGACCGCCGCCGCCGCCTTCGGCTCGGGCGCCGGCGGGGGAGGCGCCGGCGGAGGAACTGGTACCGGAGCCGCCTTGACGGTGAGGGTGACCGTGGCGCGGCGGCCTTCCGACTCGGCGGTGATCTGGGCCGAACCGGCGGCGATCGCCTTCGCCTTCCCCGCCACCACCGACATCACGGCCGGCGCGGACGAAGTCCAGGTCACCTCGCGTCCCGACAGCAGCTGCCCCTTCGCGTCCTTGAGGAGCACCACCAGCTGGCGCTCGCTCCCGATATCGAACGGCGCGGTCTCTTCCAGTACGATGCTCGCGACCGGCACCGGCTTCACGGTGACGTGCGCCTTCGCCTCCTGGCCCTCGACCCGCGCCACGATGGTGGCGCTGCCGACCGTGAGGCCGGTGACAATGCCACGGGGCGAGACGGCCACGACCTGGGGCGACTCGCTGGTCCAGGCGATGGTGCGATCGGTGAGCGGCTTCCCCGCGGCGTCGGCCAGCTTGGCGCTGAAGGGCGCGGTGTCGCCGACGATGACGGTCCGCTCGGTGGGGGTGAGCGTGATCCCGGCGACCGGCGGCGGCGTGACCGTCACCTTCGCCGTTCCCTTGACCCCTTCGCATTCGGCGGTGAGCTCGGCGGCACCGGGCTTGAGCGCGGTGACCAGGCCCGCGGCGGAGACCTGCGCGACGCCGGCCGGGGCCACGCTCCACGTCACCGTGCGGCCGGGGAGCTCGGCGCCCTGCGCGCTCCGCACCACCGCCTTGAGCTGCACCGTCTTGTCCACCACCAGCGAGGGCGCGTCGGGTTCGACGGTGACCGAGGCGACCGGCACCGGGATCACCTCGATGCTCGCGCTGCCGCCGACCCCCTCGGAGCGGGCGGTGATCGTCGCCTTGCCCACGGCGACCGCGGTGACCAGGCCGCTCACGTCGACGGTGGCGATCTTCGGGTCGCTCGATTCCCAGGTGACGCCGGTGCTCGCGGTGGTGCCGCTCGAGGACTTGGGGGTCGCGATGAGCTGGCGGGTCTCGCCGGGGGTGAGCTGCGCGCTCGGCGGCGTGATGCCGACGGCCACCACCCGGGTGACCGGGATCGGCGTGGTGGCGGCGTTGGAGATGTCCGACTTCCGCTTGACGGGCGGGATCGGGGAGGTCGGCGCGGGGGTGAGGTTGTCGAGGATGGCGCGGTTGGACTTGGCGCGCACCGCCTTGACCAGCTCCTTCCGCATCGGGTCGTCGTGGGAGAGCGGCTCGGCCCCCATCGCGCCCAGGGCTTCCTCGAGGCTGGGCCAGCGTGAATCGGGCGCCTTCTCCAGCATCCGCATCACCGCTCCCGCGACCTCGGTCGGGATGTCGGCGCGATGCTCGGTGACCGGCTTGGGCGGCTCGTGGAAATGGGCGAACATCATCGCCATCGCCGAGTCGCCGTCGAAGGGCTGCTTCCCGGTCAGCATCTCGTAGGCCATGACGCCGAGCGAGTACTGGTCCGACTTGCCGGTGATGTCCTTCGCGGCGCACTGCTCCGGGCTCATGTACGCCGGGGTGCCGACCGCGATGCCGGTCATGGTGAGGCCGCGGTTCTCCGCCACCTTGGCGATGCCGAAGTCGGTGACGACCGCCCACCCCTCCTCGTCGATCATGATGTTGGCCGGCTTCACGTCGCGATGGACGATGCCGTTGCGGTGGGCGTAACCCAGCGCGGTGCCCACCTGCTGGAGCAGGTCGCGCACCATCTCGACCGGCATCTGGCCCATGTCCTTCATCAGGGACTCGAGCGAGCGTCCGGCGATGAACTTCATCACGAAGAACAGGGTCTTCTGGTAGCTCTTGACCGTGTAGATCGGGATGATGTTCGGGTGACTGAGACTGGCGGCGGTGCGGGCCTCGCGCTTGAAGCGCTCCGACATCCCGTCGCCCATGAGGGCGAGGGCGGGCGCCATCACCTTCAGGGCGACCTTGCGATCGAGCGCGATGTCATGGGCCAGGTAGACCGTGGCCATGCCGCCGCGACCCAGCTCGCGGAGGATTTCGTACTCGCCGATCGTGGCTTTCTTGAGGAGTTCGAGGACTTCGTCGTGCTCGTCCTTGGTGGCGGGGAGCATGGCGGTGGGGACACTGCCCTGCTCACCAGACACGTCCGACCCGCACTTCATGCAGAAGCGCGCACCCGGGGTGATCGGCTCGCCGCAGCGAGCACAATTGGGTTTGGTCGAAGCCGTCATGCCAGGGATTCAGCCGAAGTAATTGGCGGGTAGCAATTTAGCGCGTGTGAGCCCGCTTCTCAAATCCTTGGGTCTGGGAAGGGCGAAGACCGTAACTGACTAACACAGATAGACGGGTGCTGTCGGGATGGCGTCCTTGTGGGGGAGAGGCCCTCGCAGGGTGGCTGGGTCGCCGAGTTGGTGGTCTGGTTGCTTCTTGTTGGTGGGGATGTAGACAGTGACGGCGAGCCGAAGCCCAGCGACGCAACGTGAACTGCCGCGGGGCCATCCCGATCACATCCCTTCCATCTGTGTTAGTCAGTTACGGGGCTGACGAGGCGAACGAGATCGCGCTCCCGCGCGATGAACCCGCGCAGTTCGAGGCCGCCGAGGGCAGCAAGACCCGCCGCGATCGACAGGCCGGTTCGCGCGAGGACCAGCTCGCTGTTCGCCTCGCCCTCCGCCAGCGCGGTGAACACCAGCGACTCGGCGGGAGTCAGCCCCGCCGGCATGGCGGGCTGCGCGGCGCGGACGGCCACGGCCTGGGCTCGCTCGGGGGTGAGCGTCGCGGCCTCGGGGTAATGCGCCAGGACATCGTCGATCGAGAGCAGCGGCTCGGCGCCGTCCCGGATCAGGCGGTTGGTGCCGGCCGAGACCGGGCTGTCGATCGGGCCGGGCACCGCCATGACGTCCTTCCCCTGCGCCAGGGCGCTGGTGACGGTGATCAGGGCGCCGGAGCCCTCCGCCGCCTCGACCACGACGGTGACGCGGGCGAGCGCGCTGATGAGGCGGTTGCGGCGGGGGAAGGAGCCCGCAACGGGGCGCTCGCCGGGGGGAAACTCGGTGAGCAGCAACCCGCGGGCTTCGACCTGGCGATAGAGCTCGCGGTTGGCGGTGGGGTAGATGACCCCGAGCCCGTTGCCGAGCACCCCGATGGTGGGGCCGCCGACCGAGAGCGCGGCGGCGTGCGCCACCGCATCGAGGCCGCGCGCCATCCCGCTCACCACCACGATCCCGCGGGCGGCACAGGCGGCCGCGATCTCCCGGGTGATTCGCTCTCCGTAGGGGGAATGATCCCGGCTCCCGACGATCGCGACGGCAGGCCGCGTGAGCAGCGAGCCATCGCCCTGGACGAAGAGCACCGTGGGCCGGTCGGGGATCTCGCGACACACCGCGGGGAAATCGGGATCAGGGGGAATGAGGGCGCGGGCACCGAGGGCTTCGAGCCGGGCGAGGATCGGGTCGACGCCGGCGGCGGCCGCTTCCCCGATCGCAGTCGCGGCGGCGGGAGAAATCCCGCGCACGGTGCGTAAAAACTCGAACGGCGCCTCAAGGGCGCCGAGCGGTGAACCGAAGTGGGAGAGGAGAGCGTCGAACCGGGCGGGACCGATTCCCGGTGTCAGGGCCAGGGCGAGCCAGGCCCGTCGTTCGTCGAGGGTCATTCGTCCTCGAGGGCAAAATCGTCGCCGGCAGACCAGTCATCCTCGTCCCCATCGGCCTGGTCGAGACCCAGCTCCCCGTCGAGCGCGTCCTGGGGCTCTTCCTTCCGGACCTGCTCGACCGCCTTCCAGAGATACTCCTTGAGATCCTCGAGCCCGGAGCGGGCGGCCGAGGAGAAGGCGAGCGTCCCGATTGCACCGGGGGTGTCGAGATCGGGGAGGGCATCGCCCTCGGGCAGGAGGTCGCGCTTGGAGAGCAGCACCACGTGGGGCTTCTGGAAGAGCGCGGTGCTGTACGACTCGACCTCGTGGCGCAGCTGGTTGTAGACCCCCTGCGGATCCTCGGAGTCGAGCGGGATGAGGAACGCCAGCACGCGGGTCCGCTCCACGTGCTGGAGGAAGCGGATGCCGAGGCCTTTGCCCTGGTGGGCGCCTTCGATGATGCCGGGGATATCGGCGACGACGAAGGAGCGGTTCTCCGAGAGCCCCACCACGCCGAGGTTGGGCTCGAGGGTGGTGAAGGGATAGTCGGCGATCTTGGGGCGGGCGGCCGAGATCACCGAGAGGAGCGTGCTCTTCCCGGCGTTGGGCTCGCCCACGAGACCGACATCGGCGATGAGCTTGAGGACCAGGTCGATCTCGACATCCTCGCCCTCCTCGCCCGGCTCCCACTCGCGGGGCGCGCGATGCGTCGGGGTGGCAAAGCGGCTGTTGCCCCGCCCGCCCCGCCCGCCCTTGGCGACCCGCATGGAATCGCCGGCGCGGAGCAACTCCCCGAGAGTCTCCTCGGTCCCCGCGCGGCGCACGACGGTCCCGGGCGGCACCGGGAGGTAGAGATCCTCTCCCGTTGCCCCGGTCATGTTCTTGCCCTTGCCGTGCACACCCCGCTCCGCCTTCCACGCGGTCTTGTAGCGGTAGTCGAGCAGGGTGGCGAGGTTGGCATCGGCCTTGAGGTAGACCGACCCGCCGTCGCCGCCGTCGCCGCCGTCGGGACCGCCCTTGGGCTTGAACTTGAAGCGGGCGAAGGACGCGGCGCCGCTCCCGCCGGTGCCGGCGGTGACGCGGATGGTGACGTGGTCAACGAACATGGGCGGTCAGGCGGTCAGGCGGTCGGGCGGACAGTGAAGCCGCGCGACAGCATGGTTTCGATGCGCAAGGACCATTGCTCGCGCTCCGATGGACTGACCGCCTGACCGCCCGACCGCCCGACCGCCTGTTCTCATTCGTCCGGCTCCCATCCCTCTTTTACCGTAGTCCACAGTTCCTTCACCTTCTTCCACTGGTCATAGGACAGGAGCGGGTTCACCACCGAGAGCACCGCCTCCACCTGCCCGAACGAAGCGCCGGCGTGCAGCGCGCCGCGGAGGTGCGAGTGCAGCTGGCGGGGTACCTCGAGCACCGCGGTCTGCGCCACGGTGCAGAGCTCCCGGCGCAGCAGGTCGAGCCCGGGGCGCGACATGGTGCGGCCGTAGCCTTCCGTAATCATCCAGAGATCGAGCGCGGGATGCAGCTCGCGCACGTTCTGCCGGAGGCGGCTGTAGTTGCTGCCATACACCGTCTCACAGGTGGCCTCGCCGCGCCGGGTCCATTCGGCCACGTTGCCGTACTCCGCATCGGGGTCGCTGGGCGGCGCCGAGAGGCGGCTGGTCTTGCGCCAGAGCCCGTAGGCGACGAGTGCCCGCGGGTAGCCGGCCATCAAGACCGACTGGAGAATCATCTCGTCCACCCAGGTCGGGGGCACCTGCGCCGTCTTGCACGCCTGGGCCCGCTCCCGGAGCTCCGGCTCGTACCCCTGCGCGATCGCGGCGGCGAATCGCACCAGTTGGAGGGTGGCCTGATCGAGCTGGTCCTGCTTCGCCATGAGTGTATATCCCTTCCCGGTCGCCGGATGGTCCCGGACGACGCAATGCTACGCCAGAAAGTGCGGGGTACCGGCCGCCCGGAGCGAACCGGTCTCGACGCCCCGGGTATTGATCGCCGGCAACGCCGCGTGGCGCCGCACGGTTCCGGGGAGCGTCGCGGGGTCGATCCCGAGATCGACCTTCTGCGCCAGCCAGTCGAGCACGCCCAGCAGCGCCGGCCCCAGGGCGCGGGTGTCCCCGTCTTCCACCTTCAGGGTCAGTCCCAGCCGGGCCGCCGGGATCATCGCGCTGTAGATCCCGTCGGCGCCGAGCTTGGCGAAGATCTTCCCGCCGGTGGCGGCGAGGAGATCGGTGCAGAGCCGCCCTTCCCCCGCAATCATGAGCGGATGGGCCACGATCGCCTGGCGGAGACGCACCGCGGCCGGCTCCTCCGACACCCCGAATTTCGCATAGGCCAGCGCCATCGCCCGGAGCGGCAGGGCGACCGACACGGCGGTGCAGCCATCCACGCCCAGCCCGAAGTCGCCGGCGGCGAGCCCGGTCCACCGCCCCATCTCCCTCAGGATCCGGTCCTGCACCGGGTGGCCCAGGGATTCATACCCCGCCAGCGGCCAGCGGTGCGCCTGGGCCAGCGCCAGCATGCTGGCGTGCTTCCCGGAGCAGTTGCACCAGGCCGGCGTCATGGTCACGTGCTCGCGCACCACCAGGTCGGCCATGCGGGGCGAGAGCGGCGGGTGCGGGCCGCAGGCCAGCGCGCCCTCATCGAGCCCCAGCTTCCGCAGCATCTCCCGCGCGGTCGTCACGTGCACCGCCTCGCTCGAGTGCGAGGCGCAGGCCAGCGCCAGCTCGGCGCTGGTGAATCCTGCCTGGTCGGCGGCACCGTCCGCCACCACCGGCAGCACCTGGAACGGCTTGGCCGCCGACCGCCAGAAGGTCATCAGGTCGGGATTGCCCGCCGATGCCCGAAGCGTGCCCCGGTCGTCCACCACCGCAAGGGAGATCCGGTGCACCGATTCCACCAGGGTCCCGCGGGTCGCCTCGACCCGGAAGTCCGAATTCATGGCGCCCAAGATAACGCTATCTTGGTCCGATGCTTCGCACATGTCTCCGGGCGGGTCTCCTCCTCCTGGCCGCCGCCCCGCTGGCGGCCCAGGTCTCTCCTTATATCTCCCGGGACGACCCCCGCCTGCCGCTGTTCGAGCACCTGATCGCCCTGGGCGACGTGGCCGACCCGAGCCCGATGATCCGGCCCTTCCGCCGCATCGACGCGGTGCGCGCCATCGACTCGGCGCTGGCACAGGGTGAGGCCCGGGATACCGCGCTCCTGGCCGAGCTCCGGAGCGCGTGGGTGGAGGATACTGCCGACGCCCGGTGGGAAGTGACGGGACGGGTGGGGGGACAGGGGTATACCGAGGCGCGACGCGACCCGCTTCACCCCGCCGGGGCACGGCGGGTGAAGCCCTACGCCGAGCTGCGGCTCCAGGCGACGTTCGATCCGCTCATCCTGGTGAGCCGCCCCGCGATCGAGCCGCGCGTCACCGGCGATCCCGACTGGCCCGGCCGCAAGGATCTCAAGGTCGCCGGCCGCCACAGCGAGGCGTACCTCTCGGCCCAGTTCAAGTACGTCCGGCTCTTCTACGGACAGATGGACCAGAACTGGGGACCGGTCGCGGTACCCGGCATCGGGCTCAGCGACTACGGCTATCCCCGCCCCGCCTTCGGACTCGAGGTCGGCAACGCGCGCTTCCGGCTGCAGACCCAGGCCAGCACGCTGAGCGACGTCACCGACAGCGCCGGCACCGTCACCCACCGCTACTTCTTTGCCCACCGCGCGCAGGTCCGGCTCAGCAGGAAGTTCGATTTGGCGCTCTGGGAGACGGTGGTGCTCGCAGGGGTCGACCGCTCCTTCGACGCGCGCTACCGCAACCCGGTCACCCTCCTCCTCCTCGCCAACCAGTACGGCCTCGGCGACGAGGGCAACGTGCTCCTCGGCGTCGACGCGACCTGGCAGGTGGGAGGGCGCACCACGCTGCAGGCGCAGCTCGGGCTCGATGACATCCAGTACCAGCACCGCGGCTCCTCGACCCGCTATCCCGACCGCTACGCCTTCACCCTCCAGGCCACCGGCCCGCTGCGGGGCACGATTGCCTGGCGGGCGCTGTATACCCAGGCGTCGAGCCTCGCCTTCCGCACCTTCCGCCCGACCGAGGCGTTCGTCGAGCAGGGAGTCGGGTTGGGGCGCAACTATGCCGACAATGATCAGGTGACCCTCGCCCTCTCCGCCCCGCTCCGCCGCCGCTGGCTGGTGACCCCGGAACTCACCCTGCTCCGCCAGGGCGAGGGCCGCCTCACCGAACCGACGCCGCCCTCAGGCACGGTAGAGGCGGGGAACACGCCGCAGCTCTTCATCGGCACGGTGGAGCGCACCTGGCGCGCCGCGCTGGGCGTGAGCGGCACCGAGGGACCGCTGACGCTCACGGCCAATGCCGGTCTCCACCATGTCGAGAACGAGGGCAACGTCAGCGGCCGCACGAAGACCCGGTTCGTCGGACGGGTCCAGGCGACGCTGGGGCTCACGCGGGGAGGACACTTCTAGTGCCGATCGCGCGCGGACGACTCGAGGAGCTGCTCGGCCGGATGAAGGGCCGCCGGATCGTGGTGGTGGGCGACGCGATGCTCGACCGGTATCTGCTGGGCGACAGCGAGCGGATCTCGCCCGAGGCGCCGGTCCCGGTGGTGATGGTGAACGAACGGCGCACCGCGCTGGGCGGGGCCGCCAACGTCGCGGCCAACGTGGTGGCGCTGGGCGGCAGCGGGCGACTCGTGGCCGTCACCGGCGAAGACCAGGACGGTGCGGCGCTCCGGCAGGCGATGCAGCGCTCCGGACTGGAGAGCCGCTGGATGGTCGGCGTGCCGGGACGCACCACGACCACCAAGACCCGGGTGGTGGCGCGGGGCCAGCAGGTGGTGCGGATCGACGAGGAAGAGGACACCCCGCTGCCCGCCGCGACGCTCGACCGGCTGGTGAGCGTGGCGCTCGAGGCGGTCGCCGAGGCGGACGCGGTCCTGCTCGAGGACTACGACAAGGGCGTGATGGCCCGGCCGCTCATCGAGGCGGTGATGCAGGCGGCGGTGAAGCGGAAGCTCCCCACGGTGGTGGACCCCAAGTTCAAGTCGTTCTTCCATTACGCCGGCGCCACCATCTTCAAGCCCAACCGGCGCGAACTCTCTTCCGCACTCCCGGGGATCGACCTCGGCTCGGCGAAGGACCTGGTCGGGGCGGCCGAGCGGCTCCAGGCGGAGCACCTCCTGCTCACCCTCGGGGCCGGCGGGATGGTGCTGGTGACCCGCGCGGGGACCCCCGCCCCTCTCCTTATAGAGAGCATCGCGCGGGAGGTCTACGACGTCTCCGGCGCCGGCGACACGGTGACGGCCTGGGCCGGGGCGGTGCTGGCGGCCGGGGGCACCGCCGCCGAGGCGGCGGAGATCTCGAACCTGGCGGCGAGCGTGGAAGTGGCGAAGGCGGGCGTGGCGACGGTGTCGCCGGCCGAGGTTCTGGAGGCGTGGGAGCTGGTCACCTGAGCACGACATCGCGGATCCCCTAACAGAAAACTGACCGGCGTTTTCTGGGCGTGCCTTAGTCTGAGTCAGGCATCCGGATGCGCCGAGTTCCCGGGAGGACTCCGGAGCAGCGCCGCCGCCGTTTCGGCGGCGCCTGGGCTTGCCATTCCCGGGCACCAAGGAGGAACGATGCGAGTGACGATCTTGCAACTGGGCGTGCTGGTGCTGGTGGCGGGGAGCAGTGCGGGATGCGGCCGGGAGGAGACCGCGGGACCGGCGGCCGTCGACCTCGAGGCGGCGAACCGGCACGACGCGGACGACGAAGCGATCATCGTCACCAACACCGCCGAGCTGGTCGCGGCACTGACGCCGGAGAATGCGGGCCGGCGGATCCGGCTCCGGGCCGGGAGCTATCCCCTCACCGCGCCACTGGTCGTGCCCGACAGCATCGCGCTCGAGGGCGAGGGTGACATGGACTTCGACGGCTCGGGCCAGCCGGCGGGCTTCGCGGCGGGCACGGCGACCACCCTCAGCATGACCGCGAATGTGCCGGGCAACATCCTGACACTGGGACACCGGTCGGCGGTGCGGCGGCTCCAGATCATCGACCTGGCGGGCCGCCAGGGAAATGCCATCGGGGTGCTGTCACGGGCGCCGGGCGACGCGATCTCGGCTCGTGTCGCCGAGGTCGAGATCCAGAATCCCAACCCGCACGCGATCATTCCCGCCGGCCCGGTCGGCTGCGGCCTGGTGGTGCTGACCCAGAACCCGGGACTGGGCGCCGCCCCGCCCCCGCATGAAGGGGCCTCGCTCGCGGTCCGGATGTCACGTTCCATTGTCCGCTCGCCCGCGACGGGCACCGGCTGTGGCGTCTTCGCCTTCAACTTCGCGGCCCAGGGCGACGTGTCGGTGGCGCTGACGAACAATGTCATCGGCGGCGGGATCATCGCGAACGGGGGCGTCAGCCGCACCGACGCGGTGCACGACGCCAGCACCCGCATCTACTCGGTCGGCAATCTCTATCGCGACGACAGTCCCAATCCCTGCGCCGCGCCGCACCTGGGCTGGAACCTCCTGGGCGGGTCGGGTGCGCCGGTGCCGCTGGTGCTGCCGGAGACGGCGCGCAACAGCCTGCGGATCCAGTCGATCGGGGACCAGATCTCCGGCTTCCCGATCGGCATCGTCGGGGCTGGCGGCCGGCGGTTCTTCGCGGCGCCCACCGCGGGCGCGACCACGGGGAACACCCTCGAGCTGCACCTCTTCCGGTCGACGATCACGACTCCGGCCTGCGGCGGCGCACCCTTCGTGGCCGACCTGCGGCTCTCGGGAGCGTCGGTCGCCTCCGCCACGCTGGCTCCGGGCGATGGCAACGTCCTGCGCGCGACGTTCGTGGGCGTGACCGGCAGCGGTGCCCGGGCCAACGCCTTCGCGAATGTGCTGGGCCCCACCGGCCCGCTGGCGGCGGAGTTCCAGGGGACTGGGAACCAGCTCGAGATCGCGGGGACGCTCAACGGCTTCGTGCGCGGCAACCGGTCGATCGAGCCGCTGCCGGCGGAGGAGTTCTTCACCGGGCGCCGGTCGCGGGAGCACGACCGGGACTGAGGCCGGGACGCGGGAACGCGACGCGGTCGCGGCAGGCGTAGCGCTGAACCCTGGCAGGTCGTCGCCTTCAGGCGGCGGCCTGCCAGTTCGTCTTCCGGTCCGTCGGGGGCGCGGCCACTTCCCTGCCGAGTCGATCCTTGGTAGAGTTACCGCCCGCACGAATCCGGCAGGGCTCGAGGTCGGGCCCGGGGGATGGTGCGGGGTAGCCGGAGCAAGACGGTAACTGTAGATTTGGCAACACGTTCGGGCGATTAGCTCAGCTGGTTAGAGCGCGCGCCTCACATGCGCGAGGTCGGGGGTTCGAGCCCCTCATCGCCCATCGCAACCGATCAGAGCCCCGCCAGCGATCTCGCCGGCGGGGCTCGCTTCGTTCCGTACTCGCGCGACGCCGCGCGGGCATCGGTGTCCCGATCGACTCACCGTGCAGGCTGGCGAGATGCCCGCCGCTCCCTACATTTCCCTCCGTTACTACACCATTCCAGTTTCGTATCCCCTGAGGACAACGATGACCGACCTGCGTGCCCGCCTGGAGCGGGCGCTGGGTGCAGGCTACGTAATCGATCGTGAGCTGGGCGGTGGCGGGATGTCGCGCACCTACCTCGCCACCGAGGAGGCGCTCCGCCGCCGGATCGTCATCAAGGTGCTCGCACCGGAGCTGCTGGCCGGGATCTCGGTCGAACGCTTCCGCCGCGAGGTCCTGGTCGCGGCCAAGCTGCAGCATCCGCACGTCGTCCCGGTCCTCACCACCGGCGAGTCCGAGGGCCTCCCCTGGTTCACCATGCCCTACGTCGACGGCGACTCCCTCCGCCGTCGGCTCGAGCAGGGACCGGTGGGCATCGGCGAGGCGGTGAGCATCCTCCGGGACGTGGCGCGCGCGCTGGCCTACGCCCACAGCCACGGGATCGTCCATCGCGACATCAAGCCCGACAACGTCCTCCTCTCCGCCGGCAGCGCCACCGTCACCGACTTCGGCATCGCCAAGGCGATCACCGCCGCCCGGACCACCGGCGGCGCGCGGGAGACGCTGACCCAGGCCGGCACCTCCATCGGGACGCCGGCGTACATGGCGCCGGAGCAGGCGCTGGGCGACCCGGAGACCGATCATCGCGCCGACCTCTATTCCTACGGCGCGATGGCCTACGAGCTCCTCACCGGCCAGCCCCCCTTCACCGCCAGCAATCCCGCCAAGCTGCTCGCCGCGCACCTGGGCGAGGCGCCGCGTGACCTCCGCTCGCTCCGGCCCGACACGCCGCCGGCCCTGGCCGAGCTGGTGATGCGCTGCCTCGAGAAGGATCCGGCCAAGCGGCCGCAACAGGCCCAGGAGATGGTGCGGGTGCTGGAGACGGTGACCACCAGCGGGAATGCCGCCGCCGTGCCGACCGCGCTGGCGGGCGGACGGATCCGGCTGGGGCGTGCCATCGCGCTCTGGGCCGGCGCCACCGCGGTGGTGGTGCTCACCGCCTGGGCGGCGAGCGAGGTGATCGGCCTGCCGGGCTGGGCCCTCAAGGGGTCGCTCGGCGTGATGCTGGCGGGGCTGCCGATGATCGGCCTCACCGCCTTCGTGCAGCGGGTCACCCACCGCGCCTACACCGCCACGCCGCAGCTGACGCCGGGCGGCACGCCGGCGCGGCCGAGCACCATTGCGACCCTCGCGATCAAGGCGAGTCCCCACGTCTCCTGGCGCCGCACCTGGCTCGGCGGCGCCGTTGCGGTGGGCGCCTTTGCCGCGCTGGTCATCGGGTTCATGGTGCTCCGGGCCCTGGGCATCGGGCCGATGGGCTCGCTCCGCGGCAAGGGCGAATTCGGCGACCAGGAGACGATCGTCGTCGCCGACTTCAAGAGCCCGGCGAATGATGCCACCCTCGGCGGCACCGTGGCCGAGGCGCTCCGCACCGACATGGCGCAATCGAGCGCGCTCAAGGTGCTCACCCGGGCGGCGCTGCGCGACAACCTCGGCCTGATGGCCCTTCCGGCCGACACCGCGGTGACGTTCGATATCGCCCGGCAGATCGCCACCCGTGAAGGGGCCAAGGCGGTGCTCGACGGCGCGATCGACCGGCTGGGCCAGAGCTACGTGGTGTCCGCCCGGCTGGTGGGTTCCCTCGACGGCAAGGAGCTGGCCAACTTCCGCGAGACCGCGTCGAGCGATAACGACCTGATCAATGCGGTGGGGAAACTCTCCCGCGCCGTGCGCACCAAGGCGGGAGAATCGCTCCGCACCATCCAGGCGAGCAGCGAACTCGAACGGGTGACGACGCCCTCACTCCCCGCCCTCCGCAAGTACGTGGAAGGCTCCCGCGCCGCGGACGAAGGGGGCGACGTCGACAAGGGGCTGACGCTGCTGCAGGAGGCGGTGGAGCTCGATACCGGATTCGCGATGGCGTGGCGGAAGATCGGGGTCCTCCTGGGCAACGAGGCCCGGGACCGACCCCGCCAGCTCGCCGCCATCGAGGCGTCCTTCCGGCATCGCGACCGCCTGACCGAGATGGAGCGCCTCCTCACCACGGGGTACTACTACACCAAGGGCCCGGTGGTCGACGACGAGAAGGCGCTCGCCGCGTACGAAGACGCCATCCGGCTCGATTCCACCAGCACGTCGGCCCTCAACAATGCCGGCGTGGTGCACTTCGACCGGGGGGAGTACGACAAGGCCGAGGAGATGTACCGGCGGGTGACCCGGCTCCCGCGCAGCTTCGGCGGGGCGTTCACCAACACGATCTACACCCAGATCATGAACCGGCGGCCCGCTGCCGCGATCGACTCGGTGGCGGCGCTGTGGAAGGCCCGCTATCCGACCAGCAACGACATCTGGGAAGGGTTCTGGCTGGCGGCCTGGGCGCGGGAAGACCTCGCCGCCGCCGACTCGATCGCCAATGCCGTCCGGAAGGAGCCGCGCACCTCGCGCCAGCGGATCCGCAGTGCCAGCAGTCTGGCGATCACCTCGGAGATGCGCGGACAGATCGGTGCCGCGCTGCAGTGGGTGGGGAGTGCCGACGCGGCCGCCCTCACGGTGGACAACTCCGCATCCTCGCGCCTCTCCGTGGCATTCGACTCGGTCGTCATACTGGCGCAGCATGACCGCGTCCGCGCCCGGACGGTGCTCGAGAAGGGGCTGGCCCGCGAGCCGCTGGCGAACATCCCAGCCGCGGACCGGCCCTGGCCCGAACTGGGGCGGATCGGCCTGCTGATGGGAGACCCGGCGCTGGCGAAGCAGGCGCTGCAAGGGTGGGAGAAGGACCTCAAGACGTCGGTCAACGACTCGGCCGGCACGCGGGCGATGTTCCTCGCCCAGGTGGCCATGACCGAAAAGCGGTATGACGACGCGATCGCGGCGGTGCGGCAAGCCCAGTCACGCCACTCGATCCATCCCCGCTACGCCCGCTACCTCCTCAGCAGCGCCTTCGATGCCGCCGGCCAGAGCGACTCGGCCATCGTCTGGTACGAGCAATTCCTCGCCCTGCCGGCGGGCCCGCCCTTCCCCGGCTACAACTTCGTCCCGCGCACCGAGCAGCGGCTGGGCCAGCTCTACGAATCCAAGGGCGACCTCGCGAAGGCCGAGGCGCACTACACCCGCTTCATCCAGCTCTGGGACAAGGCCGATCCCGAGCTGCAGCCCGAGGTGAAGGAGGCGCGCGAGCGCCTCGCCGCGATCAAGGCCAAGACCGGCTGAGCGCTCAGGGTGGGGCGTCGCCAACCTCCACCACGCTGTTCCATCCCCCGAACCCATCGGGTCGCTTCACCGGATTGGCCGGATCGTCCAGCCAGCGGGAGCCGTTCCGCTGCAGCTTGTAGTCATGCCGGCCCGGGCTGATGGGCACCGGCTCGGACTGCCACAACCCCGGCTCCGCGGTGCGCAGGGCCACCGGCGCCGTCCACCCATCCCACGAGCCGAACACCGCCACGGTCGCCGCGTCATGGTCGTGCAGCCGGAACCGCACCCGGTCACCTTCGATCGTGGGACCGGCCAGCTCGGCACCGCCATGCCGCTCGGCGAGGGCGCGTGCCACCGCCCGTCCCGCATCCAGCACCCCCGCACCCTGGCGTTCCCGGTCGGCGCCCGGCACCGGCTGCGCGGTGGACATGAGCGTGTCCCGCACGAGGGCGGGGATGAGGCCAGGATGCGCCTCCAGCAGGCAGGCGACCGCACTCGCCACCAGCGGCGCCGCGAAGGACGTCCCGTCCACATGCTGGTAGTGCGGCGTGATCGCCTTGAGCTCCGCCAGGCGGCCATCGACGCCGCGATCGCCGGCGCGATCGCCGGCGCGGCGCCGAGCGAAGAGCTCGGCGAGCTCGTGTGAGACGGCGGTGCCGGGGAGCACTGGCGCGGCGACCCAGATGCTGGGCGCAACCAGCTCCGGCTTCCAGGCCCCCGACGCCGTCTCCCCATAGTTGGAATGCCAGAGCCTGGCGCTGGCATGGTCCAGGAGGCTCCGGTCGTCCAGGCCCCCGATCGTCAGCGCCTCGGGCGCGGTGGCCGGTGGCAGGAGGTGACGGGCGCCGCTGTTGCCGGCCGCGGCCACGACCACGATCCCCGCCTCGGTCAGCCGGCGCACCGCGCGATCCACCGGGTTGCCGGCCAGCGGCTCGACCGGATCGCCACCCAGGGAGAGGTTCACCACCCGGATCCCGAACTCGCCGTGATGCGCGTGGATCCAGTCGAGCGCCCGGACCACCGATTCGTTGGTGATGTGCCCCGCCCCGTCCCGCACCGCGAGCAGCACCAGTTCCGCCTCGCTCGCAAGGCCGCGATAGAGGCCGTCACTCGAGGCCCCATCGCCCGCTGCGACCACGGAGGTCATGGTGCCGTGCCACTGGTGGTCGTGGGCCGCGTTCCACCCGGGCCAGCGCGGTTCGTCCGCCGCGGAAAACCGCAGGATCGTGCCGGGATCACGCCCCTGGTCACTCCAGGCCCGGATGCGATTGCGGCGGCGTACCAGGTCCGGGTGGGGATGGAAACCCGAATCCACCACGGCGAGGGTGACGCCGCGGCCGGCAAAGCGGGGATCGGCGTGGAGGCGAAGCGGCGTGGGGAGGGCACCGAAGGCCGCCTCGGGGTCGAGGGGCCAGACGGACTGGACGGCCTGGTGCAGCGACTCGTCCCCGCGGGCCAGCAGGAGCCGGAGGAGGGACTCCTGGACGCAGGCAGGACAGGCGCCGCCGTCCCGGGTCCAGTCCCGGTGGTTGAAGGCGGCGGCAAGGATCGCGTCAGCGGTCGGGGTACCACAGAGCGGGCACGGGCGCATCACCGGGAAACGCCGGCGGACCCGACGCGGTTCCGGAGCGCGCCGCCGGGAGAGAACCCGACGGCGCTAGCGGGTCCCCGCGGTCCTCACCTCACCCGTCCCGCAGCGCCGTGACCGGATCGGTGAGCGACGCCCGCCGCGCGGGCAGGTAGGATGCCAGCCCCGAGACGGCGAGCAGCACAATCGGGACACCCGCGAACGTCACCGGATCGGTGGGACTGACGTCCACCAGGTAACTGGTGACGACCCGCGTCAGCGCCACCGAGGCGATCAGACCGAGGACCACGCCGATCCCCGCCACCACCATCCCCTGCCCGAAGATGAGCCGCTGGACCTCCCGCTCACTCGCCCCCAGCGCCACCCGGATCCCGATCTCGCGGGTCCGCTGCCGGGCGGAGAACGAGATGACGCCGTACAGCCCGAGCGCCGCGAGCACCAGCGCCAGCACCGCAAAGGCGCTGGTGAGTGCCAGCAGGAAGCGGGTCTGGGCCATCGCTTCCGAGACCCAGGAGTCGAGCGTCGCCAGGTCGGCCACCGGCACGTCGGGATCCAGGCCCGACACCGCGGCACGGATCTGGGGCATGAGGGTGGCGGGAGCCACCGCCGTGCGCACCACGAAGGTGAGCGGCATGAAGGCCTGGAAGACATAGGGGAAGTAGATCGTCTCCCGTCCTTCGGAGGCGAGCGAGGCCGACCGGACATTCCCGACCACCCCGACGATGGTGACCGGCAGCCGCTCCATCGTGAAGGTCTTGTCGTTGAAATGATCGATGAGGATCTCCGCCCCCAGCGGATTGGCCCGGTCGAAGAGCCGGGTGGCCATCTTCTGGTCGATCACCACCACGTCAGCGGCCTGATCCTCGTTGTCCGACCGGATGAGGAAGCGCCCCGAGACCAGCGGAATCCGCATCGCCTCGAAGTAGCCGGGCAGCACCGCCTTGAAGTCGGCCTTGTTGGTGCGGTAGGTCTCGTCCGATTCACCCACCCGGCCATAGGAGCCGACCGAGTACTGCTCGCCCCCGGCCAGCGGGAGCGGCGTCACCCCACCCACGGTGTCCACGCCGGGGATGTCCGCCAGCCGGTCCCCCAGCTGATTGAGGAAGGTGGCCCGGGACTGGGAACTGATGTACTTGATGAACGGGAGGGGCGACGTGAACGTCACCGCGCCCTTCGGGTCGAACCCCGGGTCCACCCGCTGGATTGCGGCAAAGCTCCGCACCATCAGCCCGGCGCCGATCAGCAGCACCAGCGACAGCGTGACCTCGATGATCACGAGCGTGGTGCGGAGCTTGTTCCCCTGCACCCCGCCGGTGTCGGTGCCGCGGTCGCGGAGCCCGTCGGCCAGGTTGCCGCTCACCGCGCGGAGCGCCGGCGCCAGGCCGAAGAGGAGCGCGGAGGTAATTGCGACCGCCGAGGCGAACAGGAACGTCCCGGCGTCGAGCGAGACGGCATCGATCCGCGGAAGGTTGGCGGGGCTCAGCGCCTTGATGACCCGGATGCCGATGGCGGCGACCCCCAGGCCGAGCACCGTGCCCGCGAGCGAGAGCACCAGGCTCTCGGTGAGCATCTGTGCCACGATCCGGCCCCGCCCGCTCCCGATGGCGGCGCGTACCGCGATCTCGCGGCCCCGCTCCGAGGCCCGCACCAGCAGCAGGTTGGCGATGTTGGCGCAGGCGATCAGCAGCACGAAGCCCACCGCGCCGAGCAGCGCCAGCAGCGCGGGACGGGCATGCTCCACCACGTCGTGGTGCATCCCGCCGACGACGATCTGGAGCTTCTGGGTGGCGTGGAACTGGTAGGTCTCCCGGAGCCGCGTGGCCAGGCGGTCCATCTCCTCCTGGCCCTGGGCCACGGTCACGCCGGGCTTGAGGCGGGTGACGACCGTGAGCCACGCCGCTTCCCGCTCGAAGTCGCCGATGTTGCTGGGAAGCACCGCCCACGCGTCGATGTTGGTCGGCATCCCGGCGTCGGCCGGGAGGTAGAGCCGGAAGTCCCGCGGCAGCACCCCGACCACCTGCGAGCCCCAGCCGTCCACCATGATGGTCCGCCCCAGCACGGAGGGGTCGCCGCCGAAGCGCCGCTGCCAGAGGCCGTAGCTCAGCACCACCTTGCCGGGCGGCAGGTCGGGGTTGGGCTGGCCGAACTGCTTCGGGTCGATCGGGAAGGCGTCCTCGGCCACGTGGGTGCGTCCCAGCACCGGGTTCACCCCGAGCAGCGAGAGCAGGTTCGCGGTGACATAGGCGTTGGTGATCCGCTCGGCCGGTCCATCACCGGTCAGGGTCCCGGGCACCGCCACCGCGCCGGCGAATCCCTGGAACTGGGTGGTGAGCGCCTGGTAGTCCTTGAAGTCGGGGCCGGAGACGAGCGAGCGCGCGACGTTGGTCGCGGGGAGGCGGTTCCAGACGAAGGCCAGCTGCTCCGGGTCCTTGAAGGGGAGCGGCCGGAAGAGCACCGCGTTGGCCACGCTGAAGATCGCGACGGTGCTGCCGATGCCGAGGGCCAGGGTGAGGAGGATGACACCGGTGAAGAGCGGCCGGCGGGCAAAGGTGCGGACCGCGAACTTCACGTCCCGGAGTACGTCCCGTATCACGGCTTACCTCGGCGGATGGGGTTTCGTGCCGGCGGGGCTCCACCGGTCCCTCGCAGTCGCTGGCCTACCCCTACGACGAACGAGACCCGCCCAGATCGACACGGCGGGACCGCGGTGCGTAACCCCATGATCCCCATGGGGCTGGCTAGTTCTCCCGTTCGATGATGTACTGCTCGATCCGCCCGTCGGGCCGCTGCATCATGGTCAGGTCGAGCGTCATCGACCCGGCCCTGATGCGGTAGCCGCGGATGCGCAGGCCTCCGCGCAGGGATCCGCCGCCCCCGCTGAACTCCGAGGGCTCGCCCAGCGGGCCCAGGCCCGCCTGATAATCCGCCAGGACCTGCGCGGTGAAGAAGTCGCGGGCGTTGGGCGTGAAGAGCGCGGTGTCGATGGTGCCCTGCGTGAGCCCCTGGTACACCCGCTTCGCGAGCGCGGTAGCCCCCGGCTCGGCGGTATCGACCGGCGCCAGGATCACATTCGCGATCCGCGACGCGATCTGGGCCGAGGCGCCGCCCCCGCCAGGATAGATGTTGGTGAAGACCACGATCGCGGCCTTGTCGTCGGGATAGACCACGTTGGTGGTGGTGTAGCCCGAGACCGCGCCCCCGTGCGAGAGGCGCTTCCGTCCCCCCGCCATGCCGACGTTCATGCCCAGGCTGTAACCGGTGGCAGTACCGTTGGTGAGCAGCTGCGTCGTCGTCAGGGTCCGGTACGACTGGGGCTTGAGCACCTGCTGCTTGATGAGGCTGAGGTCCCAGGTGGCGAGGTCGCGCGCGGTCATCGCGAGCTGCCCCGCCGCGAAGAGCCAGCGCGGCCCCTCCTTGGGTGCGTCGCGGAGCGGGCCGGGGCCGTTGCGCAGGAACGGCCCGGCGTCCCCGGCGGAGAGCGGACCGGCGTCGAAATCGGCGACCGAGGCCATCCCCAGCTTGCTGAAGATCCGCTGCCGCAGGAAGTCGATGAAAGGCATCCCCGACACCTTCTCCACCACCGCGCCCGCGATCACGAAGTTGGTGTTGCTGTACTGCCAGGCACTGCCGGGCTCGAAGTCGAGCGGCTGGGCCGCCCACCGCTGCATGATCGCGTCGGCGGTGGTCTTCGACTGCATCGCGGTGAAGACGTAGTCCTGGGGCCAGTAGTCCTGGTACCCGGAGATCATGCCGAGGAGCTGGCGGAGGGAGATGTCACTGGCGCGGGTGAGCTTCGGGAACCAGCGCGATACCTTGTCGTCGAGGGAGAGCTTGCCCTCCTCGGCCAGGAGCAGGACGGCGGTCGCGGTGAACTGCTTGCTGACCGAGCCGATGGCGTAGCGCATGGTGGGGGTGGCCGGCACGCCCACCCGCCCGTTGCCATAGGCCTCCGCCAGCACGATCTCGCCGCCGCGCACCACCGCAACCGAGGCGCTGGGGGCGCCGGTGGCGGCGAGCACCGCGCGGGCGGCGCTGTCGATCTGCGCGCGCTCCCTGGGGGTGAGCTGCTGGGCGGAGGCGGGGCTCACCGCGGCGAGCAGCAGGAGCGCGCTGGCCAGCAGCCGCGTGGGAACGTCGGACCGGGACCGGACGGACATGCACAACCTCGAGGAGGGGTGAGCCGGGGATGGCGTGCGAGTCCACGGAATGTACCGTGCGCGCGGCGCGCGCCAAGATGAGGACCGTGGAGTGCCGGAACTTGCTCCGCCTCCCGCTCCCGTCCAACTTCCTCCTGCACCCCGGCCACCCCTCACCCCCACCGACGTGCCCGAAACTGCCTCGCCCGAGACCGCGAGCCCCTGGCGCTGGGTCCCCTCGCTCTACCTGAGCGAAGGCCTGCCCTACGTCGTGGTGATGACCGTCGCCGTGGTGCTCTACAAGAACCTCGGCATCTCCAACACCGACATCGCGCTCTACACCAGCTGGCTCTACCTCCCCTGGGTGGTCAAGCCGCTGTGGAGCCCGCTGGTGGAGGTGCTGGGCCAGAAGCGGCGCTGGGTGGTGCTGCTCCAGCTCGCCATCGCCGCGGCGCTGGCCGCCGTCGCCTTTGCGCTCCCCGGTCCCACCGCCTTCCGCGCCACCCTCGCCGTCTTCTGGGTGATGGCCATTGCCTCGGCGACCCACGACATCGCCGCCGACGGCTTCTACCTGCTGGCGCTGCCGCCGCATGCCCAGGCCGCCTTCGTGGGGGTGCGAAGCACCTTCTACCGGCTGGCGATGATCACCGGCCAGGGGGGGCTGGTCTACCTCGCCGGGCGGCTCACCGACTCGACCGGCTCCGCCGCCAAGGCGTGGGGCCTGGTGTTCACCGGCACCGCGGCGGCCTTTGCCGCGCTGGCGCTGTACCACGCCTGGGCACTGCCGCGCCCCGCCGCCGACCGGGAGCCGCGGGAGGGCCCGGTCTGGGCTGGGTTCGCCGAGTCGTTCGCCACCTTCTTCAGGCAGCCGGGCATCGGGCGGATCCTCGCCTTTCTCCTGCTCTACCGCTTCGCCGAGGCGCAGCTGCTCAAGCTGGTCACGCCGTTCATGCTCGACGCGCGTGAAGCTGGCGGGCTGGGGCTCAAGACCCAGGACGTGGGCGTGGCCTACGGGACGGTGGGGGTGAGCGCGCTCGTGCTGGGCGGCCTGCTGGGCGGGTGGCTGATCTCGCGGACCGGGCTCAAGCGGGTGCTCTGGCCGCTGATGCTCTGCATGCACCTGCCCAACCTGGTCTTCGTGGCGCTGGCGGTCTGGCAGCCGGCCCACCTGCCGCTGGTGAGCGCCGCGGTCGCGCTGGAGCAGTTCGGCTACGGCTTCGGGTTCACCGCCTACCTCGTGTTCATGCTGATGGTGGCGGCGGGGCCCGGGGGCACCAGCGCGTACAAGACGGCGCACTACGCCCTCTGCACCGGCTTCATGGCGCTCGGCATGATGCTGCCGGGGATGTGGGCGGGATGGCTGCAGGACCAGCTGGGCTACACCGGGTTTTTCCTGTGGACCTGCGCGGCCACCCTGCCCTCCTTCGGCGCAGCGGCGCTGATCCGGATCGATCCCGCGTTCGGAAAGAAGGCCATCGGGTGACCCCGTCCTCTACAATTATGTCTGCCCCCTTGGGGTGATTCGCCGATAAAATCGGTCGGCTATTTTGGCGGTTTCCCGCCATCCGGAGCCGGCCATGTTCCTCCCCCTCCCCCTCCCGCAGTACACCCTCCTCCACGTGGTGCTCAGCCTGGTCGGGATCATCGCCGGGCTGGTCGTCACCGGCGGGCTCATCGCCGGCCGGCGGCTGGACGGATGGAGCCTGACCTTCCTCGTCACCACGGTCCTCACCAACGCGGGCGGATACCTCTTCCCGTTCGTCCGGCTGCTGCCATCGCACATCGTCGGCGGCCTCTCCCTGCTCCTCCTGCTGCTGGTCGCGATTGCGCGCTACGGGAAGAAGCTCGAGGGCGGGTGGAACCGGGTGTTCGTCCTCGGCACGGTGGCGGCGCTCTACTTCAACGTCTTCGTGCTGGTGACCCAGCTCTTCGCCAAGTTCCCGCTCCTGATCGTGCTCGCGCCCACCCAGCAGTCGCCGGTGTTCGGGGCGACGCAGCTGGTGGTGCTGGCGCTCTTCGTGGTGCTGGGACGGAGCGCAGTGCGCGGCGCGCCCACCGCGGGACAGGCGGACGCCAGCGCGGGCGCCATCCCCTTCGACGCCGCGGTTCGCCGCTCGGCCTGACGGCTCTCCCGCCAGGCCAGCCGGCCTCTTCCCACACCTTCAGGCAGGAGTGCAGCATGCCAACCATTACCACCAGCGACGGCACGACGATCTTCTACAAGGACTGGGGCACCGGCCAGCCCATCGTCTTCTCCCATGGCTGGCCGCTCTCGTCGGATGACTGGGATGCCCAGCTCATGTTCTTCCTCGCGCAGGGGTACCGGGTCATCGCCCACGACCGCCGGGGGCATGGACGGTCGAGCCAGGGGGCGGAGGGGCACGACATGGATCACTATGCCGATGATCTCGCCGCATTGACCACGCATCTCAACCTCAAGAACGCGATTCACGTCGGCCATTCGACCGGCGGTGGCGAGGTGGTGCGCTACCTCGGCCGGCACGGCAGCGCCCGGGTGGCCAAGGCAGCGATCATCTCCGCGGTGCCGCCGCTGATGGTGCAGACGCCGGAGAATCCCGGCGGCCTCCCGAAGAAGGTGTTCGACGACCTCCAGGCGCAGCTGGCCGCCAACCGGTCGCAGTTCTACCTCGACATCGCATCGGGGCCGTTCTACGGCTTCAACCGTCCTGGGGCGAAGGTCAAGGAGGGCCAGATCCGCAACTGGTGGCGCCAGGGGATGATGGGCGGCATCAAGGCGCACTACGACGGGATCGTGGCGTTCTCGCAGACCGACTTCACCGCCGACCTCCGGAAGATCACCGTCCCTACCCTGATCATGCACGGCGACGACGACCAGATCGTCCCGATCGCCGACTCGGCGCTGTTGAGCGCGAAGCTGGTGAAGGGGTCGACGCTGAAGGTGTATCCGGGGTTCGAGCACGGGATGCCGACCACCCGGGCCGAGCAGATCAACGCCGACCTGCTGGCGTTCATAAAGGCGCCGGCGCGGGAGATGGCGGGCGCCGGTCACTAGCCCTGGCCGCGCTGCCCAACTGCCACCACGAAGACACGAAGGACACGAAGGGAGCACGAAGAGACCGCACCCGGCCGCCCTCTTCGTGCTCTTCGTGCCTTCGTGCTCTTCGTGATGAGCCGTTACGTTCCTTACATGTCTTGACAGGCATATACGCGTCACAGTATATATGCGACCATGGAATCAGCCTTCACCGTCCTCGCCGAACCCAACCGGCGCGCCATCCTCGGCCTCCTGGCCACCTCCGAACGCTCGGTCGGCGACCTCGAGCGCCGGCTCAAGCTCTCCCAGCCCTCGGTCTCCAAGCACCTGCGGGTGCTTCGGGATGCCGGGTTCGTCGAGGCCCGGGTCGAGGCCCAGAGCCGGGTCTACCGCCTGTGCCCCGAGCCCCTCCGGGAGGTCGATGCGTGGCTCGACCAGTTCCGCCGCTTCTGGTCTGCCCGGGTCGACGCGCTGGAGGCGCACCTCGACCGGATGGAGCGCGACCGGAAGAAGGGAAAGTCCCGATGAATCGTCGTGAGCGTTACGCCCCAGGTGCCGCCGCCGGCGCGCGGGTGGAGAAGTCCGCCGGGAAGTGGACCCTCGTGGTGGTCCGGGAGCTGCGGCACCCGCCGGAGCGGGTCTGGGAGGCACTGACCGATCCGGCGCACCTCATGGCCTGGGCGCCGTTCGACGCCGACCGGAACCTCGGCAGCGTGGGCCCGGTGAAGCTCTCGACCGTGGGAACGCCGATGGTCGCCGAGAGCGTGGTGACCCGTGCCGAGGCGCCGCGGGTGCTCGAGTTCAGCTGGGGCGGCAACGAGCTGCGCTGGGAACTGGCGCCGAGCCCGGCGGGCACCCACCTCACGCTCTGGCACAACATCGACAAGGGCTACATCGCCTGGGGCGCGGCGGGGTGGCAGGTCTGCTTCGATGTCCTGGAAGGCGCGCTGGCCGGCGAGCCGATCGGCCGGATCGCGGGGCCCGAGGCGATGCAGTTCGACGGATGGCAGCGGCTGGTGGGGGAATACAAGGCGCAGTTCGGCGAATAACCTGGAGAACCAACAATGTCGGCAGCCACGCAGCGGATCGTGTTCCGCTGGATTCACATCGTCCTGAGCATCCCGATCCTGGGCTACATCTACAGTCCCTTCGAGCGGTTGCCGGACTACGCGCCGCTCACCCGCTACGTCTTCCTCCCCACCATGGTTCTGACCGGGCTGTGGATGTGGAAGGGGCACCTCGTCCGGCGGCTGTTCCTTCGAGGGGCCCGGGCGGAGCCGGTGTAAGCTCGCCGGGCCCATCGACGGGACGATCAGGGATCCCTCGCGTTACTCGGGATGACAGAGCTGAATGCCGCCCGGTCAGCTCTTACAGCAATCCTCGCTTCCGCAACACCTGCAGCACCGGCGTGCTCGCGGTGACCTCCGTTCCCTGCGGCGGCGGAGCGGCGCCAGTCGAGAGCAGCAGTTCGACCACGCCGGCGTAGTCACCCACATCCTTCCGCCAGCCGTTGAGTGAGCCGTAGAGCGCCCACCCCAGCGGCGTGGCCTTGAACTCGCGATCGCGCGCCTCGAGCGGGGGCTGGTGCGGGAGGATGACGCGGGCCAGCGCCGTGTCTCCATGGAAGGCGGCCCAGTGGAGCGCGGTGGCGCCATGCCGGGCAGTGGCGTCGGGGGGCCAGCCGGCCTTGAGCATCAGCCGGACCGCCTCACGCTGGCCCCGCTCCGCCAGAAACGGGAGCCGCAACCGCTCACCGGGCGGGATCTCATACGGCCGGTTGTCCCGCGCCGCGAGCAGTGCGTTGAGCCCCTCCTCGTCTCCCAGTTCACACGTCACCGCCAGCCGGAGATTCGCGGGCGTGTGCTCCAGCAGCAGGCGCAGGACTTCCTCGTGGCCGAACTCCCGCGCCACCGCATGCACCGATTTCCCCGTGCCCAACGTCCAGGTGTAGATGTGCCCGCCGGCCCGCGGATTCCGCATCGGCAGGTGGTGGCCCGACACCATCATGCCGATCGCCGAGGGATCGGTCTCCAGGTGCTGACGCACCCGCTCGCGGTCGCCCAGCGCGGCGGCGAGCAGGATGTCGGCGTGGGCCCCGCGGGAGACCAGGTAGCGCGCCACGTCCGGATGGGAACGCACCAGGTGCTCTGCCGGGGTCGATTCGTGATCGACGTCCCGCGCATCGATCTCGGCGCCATGCTCGAGGAGGAATTTCGCGATCTCAATGTTGCGGGCGACATGGAGCGGGGTCTGGCCATCGCCGCCCCGCTGACGCACCGCGGAGGGATCGGCGGCGACCAGCCGCTTCAGGTCATCGAGCCGGCCCAGGCCGGCCGCGGCCTTGGCGTCGAGCACCGCGCCGCGCTCGATCAGGACATCGGCCAGGCCATGATCGTCTTCCAGGACATGAAAGCCGCCGGCCCACCAGTGGCTCCGCTGGTTGGGGTTGGCACCGGCGTCGAGCAGCAGGTCGACCATCTCGCGATTGGACTGGCCCACCGCGACGATCAGCGCGGTGGCGCCGAAATCTCCGCCGGGGAGCGGGTCGTCCAGCCGCTCCCTGAGCGCGGGGAACCGGCGCAGCACCCGCGCGACCTCGGCGGCCTCGCGGGTCTTGAGTGCGGCGGCAAGCGCGTCCATCGGGTCGGTCGCGGCATTGGCTTCGACCTGGGCCTTGAGCCGGGGCCAGCTGGGAAAGCCGTACTCCCGTGCGAGCGCGTGCTGGCAGTCGGCCAGCTGGGGTGAGCGCCAGGCACCGGGGGGACCGAAGGTGCGCACGCGATCGAGCGCCTCGGCCTGGCCGGCCTTGGCGTCCTTGAGCAGGGCCTTCGCTTCCTTGGTGAGGTACTCGAGGTTTGCCCGTTCGGGCAGGGTGCGGGACATCATGCCTCCTCTACAGCCCGAGGTCCGCCTGCGAGGGGCTGTCAGTGAGGTGATGTCGACTTGAACAGCGGGACCTGCCAGGTGGGATCATCCCTGCCCGCGGACCGGGTGCGCCCTGTTGCGCAGGGAAAAGAAGTAACGCCCCACGGAAGGCCGGTCAAGCGAGGGCTCGTGCAGCCTGAGCTTCATCTGCGGGAAGATCAGGGATCCCTCGCTGCGCTCGGGATGACAGAATTGGCTGCAATAACAAGGATCCCTGGCTGCGCTCGGAATGACAGAGCTGGTGAGCCACGGCTAACCGGTTCTGTCATTCCGAGGAGCGGAGCGACGAGGAATCCCTGCTCTTGTGACAGATCAGTTCGTCGGCGACCAGATCCGTTCGCTGCCCGTCCGCACTTCCTTGACCTCTCCCACCTCTTCCTCCCACCCGCCGAACGAGACTTTCCCCACGCCGAACCAGGGACGGGTGGTCGCGTCGGCGTCGCGGGCCTGGTCGGGGTTCACCACCGCGACCGGGGCGCGCACCTCCCAGCGGGTGATCACCGGCTCCCCTCCCCTGCCGCGCGCGAAGAGGATCTGCCCGCCGGCGGCCCGGACAGGCACCCAGCGCCAGAGGCCGGTGAAGTTGTACTCCAGCCGCTCGAGGGCATACCCCTCGCGCCGAAGCCAGAGCACGCCGGCGATGTCGATGGTCTTGCGCGAGGGCACCGGGGAGAAGCCGAGTCCGATGAGCGAGGTATCGGCGGCGGCGCCCTTCACCGCGCGGAAACAGTGGGTGTCGAGAAAGGTCTGGCTGAAGAAGACCGGCACGTCGGGGGCATAGTAGGTCGGCCCGAGCCCGAGGGAGCCCGGCCGCACATAGCCCTGCGCCGCGAGCGACTCGGGGGGCTGGCTGATGAAGGGCCACTCCCCGCTGCCGGTGACCTCGTAGCTGCGCTGCGACAGCGCCTTTCCCTCGGCGCCGCGTTTCACCTTGCTGATGACCGAGTGATACTCCCGCTTGGCGGCTTCATTGGCACCCAGCCGTCCGAGGGTGGCGCGGACCTGGTCCCAGAGCAGCGCGAGATTCCCTTCCGACTGCGGACCGCAGGCGTTGGTGGCCCGGGCCTCAAGCTCCTCGAGCACCAGCGGCATGTCGGGCACGGTGAAGACCGGCCGCGCCACCTGCCCCGACTCGACCCGCACCTCGGGCGACACCCAGGCGAGGAAGCCGATGCGGAGCACCCGGACCTGGTAGCTCCCGGGCGCGAGGCCCCGCCAGCTGAAGAATCCCGAGGGATCGGTGGCCCGGGAGCGGAGCACCACGCCGTCCTTCCCGAGGAGCTGCACCACGACCTCGCCGGCGGAGGAGCCGGCGGAATCACTGACGATGCGGCCGTCGATCTGCTGGGCGGATGCCGCGGGCGCGGCGGCGGTGGCCAGGGCGAGCAGGACCCACGCGGTGCGAAGGGGGGGCATGACGGTCAAAGGTGCCACCGGGCGGCCCGGGACGCCACCGATGCCTCGCGTGTGGCGGCGGCCGCGGCGGCCGGTAGATTGCCCCGCTCACCCGGGAGCCGCCTGTCGGTCCCGGAGCCGGCTTTTCGTTTCAGCATGTGGGGAGTTCGTCCCGTTCTTCCCGGTTCGGCGCCATCCGCGGACCCCGTGCTCCTGACCCACACCCCGGCGGACCGATGCTCAGCCTCCGCGAAATCGTCCCGAACGCGGGTGTCCCCAAGGACGATTTCGTCTTCGTCCCCTTGCACGCCCCGAACATCGTCCGGGTCGAGGGGGGTACCGGCGACGCCCAGATCAAGGCCTCCGGCAAGGTGAAGGTGGAGAAGCTGACCAAGGCGAATCACGGCGCCGCGGTCGAGAAGATGATGAAACTGCACAGCGCCGGTGAGACCGACGCCGCCGCCGACCGGCGCAAGGCATTCAAGGCGGGCGTCCTCCATGCCGTGAGCCAGAACCCTGGACGGGTCTTTGCCCTCCACGGGGTCACCAGCGGTTTCGGCAGCCTCACGCTCACCGCGGGCAAGGAGTCGCGCGAGGCCGGCGTCGGCGTAAGCCAGCCCAAGTCCTTCGCCCTGGCCTTCCGCTTCCTTCGCCACACCGACGGCACCTCCACCGCGCCCGACACCGCCCACGATCCCAAGGAGGTGGACCGGTGGATCGCGGAGCTCAACTGGATCTTCGGCCCCCAGGCCAATGTGCACTTCACGCTCCAGGACACCGACTGGGTGACGGTCGGCCGGAAGCCCGACCAGCCGATCAAGGAGCCGTTCTTCCTGGAGACGGTGGCCAGCGCGCCCTCGACGAACGCCGACCTGACCATCTACCTGGTGGGCGACTGGCGGGGGAGCAGCAACGACGCCGACGGCACCTATTACCGCGACCGGAAGATCGTGGTCCTCACCGACGCGCCGAATCACCCCGAGATTCCCAAGGAGGTCGACATCTTCCTGCTGGTCCTGGCCCACGAGATCCTCCACCACCTCCGGGCGCTGCGTGGCGCCACCGGGCACCACGACCGGAAGAACGTGCTGCTTTCGAGCGGGATCCAGACGCTCCGGATCGACAAGCAGCTCATCATCGACGTCAACATTCCCGGAGGCTGATCTCTCGCGCGCACAGTCAGATGATTCGTTAGGAATCGAGGTGCCCGTATTCCGCCAGCCTTTCCCCCCCGTTGGTCACTCGATATCGTAGTGCACGGCCGCCTGTCGACCCTCCTCCATTAGAGACACACCGATGATCCGGGTGCTGATCGCGGACGATCATCCGCTGATCCGGGAAGGCGTCCGGCGTGTCCTCACCAGCGCGGCGGGCATGCGGATCGTGGGCGAGGCGGGTGACGGGAGCGAGCTCCTGGAACTCCTCCCGGAGCTCGAGGCCGACGTGCTCCTCCTCGACATCTCGATGCCGGGCCCACCCTTCTTCGAGTTGCTGAGCCGCCTGCGGCAGGAATGGCCGGCACTCCGGATCGTCATCCTCAGCATGTTTCCCGAATCCCAGTACGGCGAGCGCGCCCTTGCCGGCGGCGCCCACGGTTACGTCTGCAAGCGGCAGGCGGTGGAGGAGCTTCCCCGCGCGATCCGGCGGGTGCATTCCGGCGGGACCCATGTCATGAACGCCGTGCCCCATCGCATGACCGGTGGCGCGCCGGCTGCCCCCTCCCCGGTGGCACTGCTGTCGGCGCGGGAGTTCGAGGTGATGTTGCTCCTGGCGCGGGGCCTGGGGATCACCAGCATCGGCGAGCGGCTCACGCTAAGCCCCAAGACAGTCAGCACCTACCGTCACCGGGTGCTCCAGAAGCTGGGCCTGACGTCGAACGCCGAGCTGGTGCGGCTGGCGCTGGAGCAGCAACTGATCGTGTAGCGCGATGTAAGATATTTCTGATAGTGCGGCGGCAAGGCCGCGCCATACAATTGAATCCCCCTGCTTGCAGCGAGGATTTCGCGCTGCCGGACTTTCAACTTCTCTTCGAGTCGGCACCCAGCCTCTACCTCGTCCTGAGTCCCGACCTTTCGATCGTGGCGGTCAGCGATGCGTACCTCGCCGCCACGATGACCCAGCGGGCGAGGATCCTTGGCCGGAACCTCTTCGAGGTCTTCCCCGACAATCCCGACGATCCCGACGCGACCGGGACCGCCAACCTGCTCGCGTCACTCGACCGGGTGCTCCGCTCCGGGCAGGCCGACACGATGGCGGTGCAGCGGTACGACATCCGCCGGCCCCCCAATGAGGGGGGCGGCTTTGTCGAACGTTACTGGAGTCCCACCAACGCGCCGGTCCTCGGGCCCGACGGGCACCTCAAGTACATCATCCACCGCGTCAAGGACGTCACCGACTTCATCCTCCTCGAGCGGCAGCGGGAGGCGCAGCAACGCGAGGCGGGGGAGATGGCCCGCCACAACGAGGCGATGCGCCTCGAGATCGCGCAGCGGGGCCAGGAACTGCAGAAGGTGAACGACCAGCTCCGCCTCCTCCAGCGGGAGCTGGAAGCGCGGGTGGAGGAGCGGACCGAAGCGCTCCGGCGCGAGCATGCCTCGCTGGAAGAATCGGAGCAGCGCTACCGGCTGCTCTTCGAGCGGAACCCCCACCCGATGTGGGTCTACGACAACGAGACCCTCGCCTTCCTGACGGTCAATCCCGCGGCAATCCAGCTGTACGGCTACAGCGAGGCCGAGTTCCTCGGGCTCACGCTGCGGGACATCCGCCCGCCGGAGGAGATTCCCGCGATGCTCCAGAGCGTCGCGGCCGCGCCGGCGGCGGAGCAGTCGGGCACCTGGCGCCACCGGCGGAAGGACGGCACCCTCCTCGACGTGGATGTGCTGAGTCATGCCATCACCTACGCCGGCCGCCGGGCGCGGCTGGTGCTGGCCCTCGACGTCACCGCGCGCAAGCAGGCGGAGGAGGAGCGCCGCGCCACCCTCGATGAACTCCAGGCGCTGATCGCCGCCTCGCCCCAGGCGATCGTGAGTGTCGACTCCGGCCGCCGGGTCCGCAGCTGGTCGACCAGCGCGGAACAGCTCTTCGGCTGGCGGGCCGACGAAGTGATCGATCGCCTGCTCCCCACCATCCCGCCGGAGGTTGCCGCCGAGGCGAGCGAGCAGCACGCCCGCTCGCTCTCCGGCGAGGTGGTAGTGGACTTCCGGACCGTCCGGCTCCGGAAGGACGGCACCCGGATCCCGGTCAGCCTCTCCCACGCGCCGCTGCACGACGTCCAGGGGAACCTGACCGGGACGGTGGTGATCTACAGCGACATCACCGAGCGGCTCCGGTCGGAGGACGATGCCCGGGCCCGGGCGCAGGCCGAGGCGGCGAGCCGGGCCAAGTCCCAGTTTCTCGCCAACATGAGTCACGAACTCCGGACCCCGCTCAACGCGATCATCGGGTTCTCGGAGCTGCTGGAGGACCAGGTGGCCGGCACGCTGAGCGAGCGGCAGCAGCGCTACGTCGGCAACATCCGGAGCAGCGGGCGGCACCTCCTCGACGTGGTGAACGACATCCTGGACCTGGCCAAGATCGAGGCCGGGCGCCTGACCCTGGACGCGGTGGCATTCGAGCCGCTGGCGGCGACGCGGGAAGTCCGGCGGATCGTGGAGCCGCTGGCCCTGGGCAAGCGGCTGGAGCTCCTGCTCGAGGCCCCCGCGACCCTGCCGAGCATCGTGGCCGACCGCGCGAAGTTCAAGCAGGTGTTGTACAACCTGCTGAGCAACGCGATCAAGTTCACCCGGGAGGAAGGCCGGGTGACGCTCCGCGCGCGGATGCAGGCGGACCCGGAGGCGGGCGCCCCGGGGTGGCTGGTACTGGAGGTGGAGGACAGCGGGATCGGGATCCGGCCGGAAGACCAGGCCCGGATCTTCCTCGAGTTCGAGCAGGTCGATTCCTCCTACGCCCGGGCCCAGCAGGGCACCGGCCTCGGCCTGGCGCTGACCCGGAAGCTGGTAGAGCTGCACGGCGGCAGCATCGCGGTGTCCAGCGAGGTGGGACGGGGCAGCACCTTCACGGTGCGGCTGCCGGTGGTACCGCCGAGCCTGCGGCAGCGGGTGTCGCCCGAGCCCGGCAGTCCCGGCGAGACCGACAACCGGCCGATGGTGCTGGTGGTGGAGGACGACCCGGTCTCGAGCGAGCTGCTCACGCACTATCTCGTGAGCCACGGCTACGCGGTGGCCCATGCGACGAGCGCCGCGGAGGCGGTCGCGCTGGCCCGGGAGATCCGCCCGGTGGCGATCACCCTCGACATCCTCCTCCCCGACCGCGACGGGATGGAGGTGCTCGCCGAACTCCGGACCCTGGCGGAGACCGAGGAGATTCCCGTCATCGTCGTCTCCATCACCGACGACCAGGAGCGGGGCCGGAACCTCGGCGTCTCGGAGTGGCTGGTGAAGCCGGTGAACCGGGATCGTTTCCTCGCGGCGGTGGCCCGGGCGGCGCCGCCGAGCCAGCCCGGCGAGCCGCTGACGATCCTGGTGATCGACGACCATCGCGAGACGGTGGACCTCCTGGCCGACACCATCGAGCGCCGGGGATGGCGCGCGCTCCGCGCGTACGGGGGGGTCGAGGGACTGCGCGCCGCGGTGGACCAGCAGCCCGACGCCATCGTCCTCGACCTGATCATGCCCGACCTCTCCGGCTTCGAGGTGGCGCGGCGGCTGCAGGCGATGCCGGACACCCGCACCATCCCGGTCCTGGTGTTCACCTTCCGCGACCTCGCAGCCGAGGAGCTGGCCTCGCTCCCCGGCCAGGTGCAGCAGGTGCTCTCCAAGTCGGCGACCGAGGAACTGCTCGAGGCGCTCAACCGGCTGGCGCCCAGGGCGGACGGGCCCGGGGGTGGGCTGTGAGCGGCACCGTGCTGCTGGTGGAGGATCATCCGCTCAACCGCGAGCTCGCCCGGGAGCTGCTCGAGGTGAAGGGGTTCACGGTGCTGGAGGCGGCCACGGGCCAGGACGCCCTCCGCCTCGCCGCCGAGTCGCGGCCCGACCTGGTGCTGCTCGACCTGCGGCTCCCCGATCTCGACGGGATGGAGGTGGCCCGCCGGCTCCAGGGCGACGCCTCGACCCGCCACCTGACGCTGGTGGCCCTCACCGCCCAGGCGATGCGGGGGGACGAGCAGGCGGCGCGCGCCGCCGGCTTCGCCGGCTACATCACCAAGCCGATCGACACCCGCACCTTCCCGGCGGAGATCGGACGCTTCCTTTCGCTCGCGGAAGGCTCGCGATGACGGCGCCGATCGATCCGGCGGAGTTCTCCCGCGGGCGAGTGCTGGTGGTCGACGACGAGGCCCCCAACCGGCTGCTCCTGAGCGAGCTGCTGTCGCAGGGGAACTACGAGGTCGTCGAGGCCAACGACGGCGGTGCAGCGCTGCTCGCCGCGACCGGCACGAAGCCCGACGTGATCCTGCTCGACGTCATGCTCCCGGTCATCGACGGCTTCGAGGTCTGCCGCCGGCTCAAGGCCGCGCCCGAGACCCGGGCCGTGCCGGTACTCTTCGTGACCTCGCTGGCGGCGCGGCAGGAGCGGCTCGAAGGGATCCGGGTGGGCGCGAGCGACTTCGTGACCAAGCCGATCGACGGCCCCGACCTCCTCCTCCGGGTCCGCAACGCCCTCACCACCAAGAAGCTCTACGACCGTCTGGAGCAGCAGCTGCAGCAGCTCCGCGAACTCGAGGCGCTGCGCGACGGGCTGGTCCACATGATGATCCACGACGTCCGCACGCCGCTCACCGTCTTTGCCAGCTACCTCGAGGTGCTCGAGTCGGATCCGACCGCGCGGGAACCGGGCGAACTGGCCGCGATCCTCGCCGAGCTCAAGGCGGCCGCGCGCCGGATGGATCTCATCGTCCACGGCGTGCTCGACGTGAGCCGACTGGAGTCGGCCCAGCTCCCGCTCCGGCCGGAGCGCGCGTCCATGCTGGCGCTGGCGGGAGAGGTGGCCCAGGGACTGGGCCCGAGCGAGCGGCGGCGGGTGCGCATCGGCGGCGCCGATGCCGTCACCAGCATGGACCGGGAGCTGATCGGGCGGGTGCTGGCCAACCTGCTCAGCAACGCGCTCAAGTACTGCGGGAGCGACACCGAGGTCGATGTGCACCTGGGCCGGGGCCCGCGCTTCGTGGAAGTCGTGGTGCACGACGCCGGCAGCGGCATCCCGCAGGAAGAACAGGCGCACATCTTCGACAAGTTCCAGCAGGGTGGCGACCCGCGGATGCGCCGGGGCTACGGGCTCGGGCTGACGTTCTGCAAGCTGGCGGTGGAGGCGCACGGCGGAGAGATCGGGGTGCGAAGCGCGCCGGGCCAGGGGAGTTCGTTCTGGTTCCGGCTGCCGCTTGCGTCGTCGTAGTTCGCGGAACTGACTACCACCGATAGATGGGATGGGAACGGATGGACTCCGCGCGGTGGCGGGTTCCGTCTTCAGGGCGCTTGCTCGCCGAGATTGGCGCGGTGGTTTTTGTGAACTGCTCTTTCATTCAGCAACTATGAGGGATTGGCAGAAGCAGCGGCAACAACAACACAACGATACGAGCGATAGAAGCAATACAATCACCGGCACCCCTCACAATCCCGCAGCGGACTCAGCGACCCGGCGCTGAATCAACGAAGGCCGGCCGGACAGGGAGTCCATCCGTTCCCATCCCACTTATCGGTGTTAGTCAGTTGCGGTCTCCAGGTCCAGGACGAGCCCCGGCCCGGAGACGGGTAAAGGTGAGCACGCTGTCGCGCACCGCGGCGAGCACCGTCTCGGGATGGTCCGCCGCGCCGCGCAGCGGCCCGAGGTCGAGCAGCACGCGGCCGGTGCTCGCGTCGGTCACCTCCGCGAAGACCTCCACGCCCCCGCCCTCCCGGTAATAGCTCCCCGAGACCACCGTCGCGGCGTGACTCGACTCGATCAGGGCGCGCAACCCCGCGCCGTCGCCGATGCTGCCGTCGGTGGCGAGGCGGCGGTCGGCCCGGCGGCGTGCCGCGCCGAAGGCGAGGTCGGCGTTGAAGACCGTGAGCCCGGGAATGTGGGTGAGCCCCGCGGCGATCAGGTCGCTCGCGAGCGGTCCCACGCTGGCGAGGGAGGCGTCGCCGGTCTCGTTACGGAAATCGGCGACCGCGATCCGGTTGGGGTCGAGGCGGCCGTGCCGCGACCGCGACAGCGCCACGACGCCCGCGATTCCCGCGAGCAGCACGATCCCGACGAGTGCGGTCCACACCGGCACGGGATGGACGACGGCGGTGGCGCCGCTGGCGCGCACCCCGCTCAGCTGGTGCTGGAGCAACTCGAGATCGGCCGCCAGCGACTCGGCGCTGTCGTAGCGGTCCTGGGGATCGGGCGCGAGCGCCCGGGCGACCACCTGCGAGAGCAGCGGCGGCACCCCCGGCCTGAGCGACGCCGCGGGGCGGAAACTCCCCTCGAGCCGCTCGGCCATGAGCCGGGGCATGGTGACCGACTCGAACGGCAGCCGGCCGGTGACGCTCTCGTAGAGGACCACGCCGAGGCTGAAGAGATCGGCCCGGCCGTCGACGGAACTCATCCCGGTGAGCTGCTCCGGACTCATGTAGGCGGGCGTGCCGACCACCAGCCCGGCGCCGGTGGCCTCGCTCCCACCCGGCGCGGGGCCCTGGATCGGCCGCGCCACGCCGAAGTCGGCGAGGATGGCGTGCCCTCCCTCGAGCAGGATGTTCCCTGGCTTCACGTCGCGATGCACCAGGCCCGCCGCATGGGCCACGCCCAGCGCCTCGGCGATTTCGCGGGCGTACCGTACCGCCTCCCCCAGCGGAAGCGAGCCCTGCTCGAGGCGAGCCTCGAGGGTCTCGCCCTCCGCCAGCGGCATGAGGAAGTAGTGCATGCCGTCCGCGGTGATCCCGGAATCGATCAGCGGGAGGATATGGGGATGGCGGAGCCGCGCGACCGCGCTGATCTCCCGGTTCCAGCGGGCGGCGGCGACCGGGTCGCCGGGGTCGAGGCCCAGTACCTTCACCGCCAGGGAGCGCTCGTGCTTCGCGTCGAAGGCGCGGTACACCACCGACATCGCCCCCCGCCCGATCACCGGCCCGAGCTCGATGCCGCGCGCCGCCAGTTCGCGCGTGAGATCCGCGGGGCGGGGATCGCGGATGCCACTGAGGAGTTCACTGCCCATGCCGGCTCGTTCAGCGGGATTCGTGCCCAGGCTCGTCATGAGGCCAAACTGACTAACACAGATGGACACAGATGGGACCGGATGGCGTCCATGCGGGGGGAAGGTCCGTATTCAGGCCTCCTGGTCGCCGTGACCGCGATTGTTGTGTTGTGAACCGCTCCCACATTCAGACATTCAAACGAAGAGCCGAAACGACAGAGACACCCACGACCTGCCAGCACCCTGCTCGGTGACCCGGCGCCGAATCAACGAAAGGCGGCCGGGCAAGGAGTCCATCCGGTCCCATCTGTGTCTATCTGTGTTAGTCAGTTACGGTCTCAAGCTCTCAGCAAGGTCGGCACACAAGGCGCCTATTTGTCGCCGCCGCGCGCCAAAGTGCCACCGCTCAGCGGGACACCCTGTCCCGCCGCCGGCTCGATCCGGTAGTGCCGGAAAGAGAGCGCGCCGAAGTCCCAGATGCTGTTGTCGATCATCAGCGCGTGCAGCTGGCCGCGGATGCCCGGGGCCCGGCCGTCGTCGAGATCCCAGAGGGTGAGTCCCTCCGGCTCCTCGCGGCACCAGAAGAGTCCATGGTGTCCGGGGTGATACACGAAGGCGAAGGGACCGGCGCCGGTGGAGGAGTGGCCGACGAGGCGCGCGGTGTCGGCCGCGAGTTGGAACACTGAGATCCCGGTGCCGGCCACGGTGCCGGCGCAGTAGCCGTTCATGGTGTAGAGTCGTCCCGCATCGTCGAAGACGCCGCCCTGCATGCTCACCAGCCGCACCGGGTCGTCGGCGCCGTCGAGGAGGGGAATGGTGCGGACCGGCTGGAGCGCGACCCGCGCGGACTCGGCGGCACTGCGCCGGCCTGGCGCGGCAGGGAGTGTCCCGCTTGCCGCAAGCGCCCAGTCGAGCGCGTAGGCGTAGATGCCGCGGGCGCCGTCGACATGATTGTCGGAGCTGTAGACCAGCCCGTCGGGCGCGACGGCGAGCCATCCGGCGCCATGCTGCGCGGGAAGCTCGAAGTGGCCAAGGTAGGCGAAGTCGCGCGCGCGGAAGAGGGCGATGATGGCGGGGAGATGACCGGTCACCGGTACCAGCAGGAGGCCATCGTGGTACGCGAGCGCGCCGAAGTGCCGGTACCCCGCCCGCGTCAGCGGGAGCGGCATCGCGGCGCGGCGCACCCCCTGCGCCGGCGTGAGCGGCTCACGGGTGAGGTCGCGGCGCACCGGCACCCGCCAGAGGACGGTCTTCTGGGTAAAGAACCAGGCGCTCGAGTCGTGGGTGACTCCCTGGAGATCCACGCTCCAGCCGAGCCGCCGGTGGGCGGGCCAGGCGGGCAGATCGCGGATCGCCCCGCCCGGCAACGCCGGACCGGGGGCATACTGAAGGGAGAGCAGGAGCGCGGCAGCGGCCAGCATGCCGGCTCGTCAGGCAAGAGCCGGGCCCGACGCTTACGGCACCAGCGAGGACTCCAGGACGACGGGGGCGTGATCGCTGGTGCCCACCGCCGCGCGTACGCCGCAGGCGGTCGCGGTGCTGGTGACCCGGGGCGAGGTCAGGACGTAGTCGATCCGCCACCCGATATTGCGGGCCCGGAGATTGCGCCACGGCGCCCACCAGGTGAACAACCCGGGGTTCTCCGGGTCGAGCGCCCGGCCGATATCGGTGAGCCATCCGCCCAGCAGCGCGTCGAACAGCTCCCGCTCCTCCGGCCGCTGGCCCACCACCCCGGGCTTCCGCTCCTTCGGGTGGAGATCCAGGTCGGTGTGGGCGATGTTGATGTCGCCACAGAGGATGAGCTCGCGGCCGGCGGCGCGGAGGCCCGCGGTCCAGTCCACCAGCTGGCGGAGGAAATGCAGTTTCGCCGCATAGTCCTTGCCGCCGTTGGGGACGTACACCGAGGCGATCACCAGGTCATGCAGCTCGACCTGGACGATCCGCGCCTCCATGTCGAAGGCGGGGTGGGTGAAGACCGGGTCTTCCCGGCACAGTTCCCGGCGCAGGTGCAGCGACACGCCGGAGTAGCCCTTCATCCCGTGCCAGTAGACGTGGTAGTCGGGCGACCGTACCTCGTCGGGGATCTGCTCCGGCTCGGCCTTGAGCTCCTGGAGGCAGAGCACGTCCGGCTGTTCCTCCGCGAGCCAGCTGCTGAGCTGGGCGGACCGGGCCCGGATCCCGTTCACATTCCAGGTGGCGACTTTCATAGGTGGCTGGATGGTAACATTGTTCAGCCGGAATTCGACTTGCCCATCCCTGTCCTCATGAGGATGTCGATGGTATCCCGTCTTGCCTTGCTCCTGGTGCTTGCCGCCGCGCCGCTCGCCGCGCAGACCACGCCGGCCCCCCTCCCCACCGCGCCCGCGCCCGACGCCCCCAAAGTGTGGCCGCCCAACTCGATGGACCGGCCCCGGCCACCGGTGGTCGAGCCGGGACCGCCCGGCGCGGTGCTGCCGCGTCCCAGCGACGCCATCGTGCTCTTCGACGGGAAGGATCTCTCGGCCTGGGCCGGCGCGGACAGCGGCCCGGCCCGCTGGACGGTGGAGCGCGGCTACATGGAGGTGCGGCCCGGCGCCGGCGCGATTCACACCCGGCGCGCCTTTGGCGACGTGCAGCTGCACATCGAGTGGGCCGCCCCCGCCCCCGCCGAGGGCGAGGGCCAGGACCGGGGGAACAGCGGGGTCTTCCTGATGGGACGCTACGAGGTGCAGGTGCTCGACTCGTGGCGGAGCGTCACCTACGCCGATGGCCAGGCGGGCGCGCTCTACGGCCAGTCGCCACCGCTGGTGAACGCCTCCCGCCCACCGGGCCAGTGGCAGAGCTACGACATCATCTTCCACGCCCCGAAGTTCGCGCCCGACAGCACGGTGCTGGCGCCGGCCCGCGCGACGGTCTTCCACAACGGCGTGCTGGTGCAGGACAACGTGTCCTTCACCGGGGCGACCGTGCACGGCGCGGTGGCGGAGTACCATCCCCACCCCGGCGCGCTTCCGCTGGCGCTGCAGGACCATGGGCACCGGGTGCGGTTCCGGAACATCTGGATCCGCCCGCTCGCCTCGCGGGATTAACGCCGGATGAACGGAGACGACCGGCGGTCATTCCGAGCCGCGTGACAGAGCCGTAGTGGTTCACAGCCGATTAATGGCGCCATGCTATCTATGGCGCCATGAATTACTCGGCCACCCTTCCCACCGACGAACACCGCGTGATGTTCCTCACCAGCGCGGTGGTGACCCCGCTGCCGGGCCGCTGCGTGCAGTGCGGGATCTGCTCCTGGAACTGCCCGGTCGGGATTGATGTGCGGAGCTACGCGCGCGACACCGAGCCGGTGCTCGATTCGCGCTGCCTCCGCTGCGGCACCTGCGTCGCCCGCTGTCCCCGGGGCACGCTCCGGCTCCTGCCCTTCCCCTCCGCATGAGCCACTACGTCCTGGTGGGCTCGGGGGCGGCCGCGCTCGCGGCCGCGGAAGAACTCCGGCGGGGGGAACCGGCGGCGCGGATCACGGTGATCGGCCAGGAGTCGGCGGGATTCTACTCCCGGCCGGGGCTGGCGTACCTGCTCACCGGGGCGGTGCCGGAGTCGCAGCTCGAGCTGCGCACCCGCGGCGAGCTGACGGCGCTCCGGCTGGAGCGGATCACCGATCGCGCGACCCTCATCCGGACAGCGGCGCAGCGGGTGGTGCTGTCGGGGGGACGGGAGATCGGGTACGACCGGCTGCTGCTCGCCACCGGCGCGCGGTCGCTGGCCCCCGACTTTCCCGGCGCCACCCTCGAGGGCGTCTTTCGGCTCGACCGCCTCGACCAGGCAATGGGCCTGGTGCGGGCCGCGCGGCGCCGGCGCCGGGCCGTCGTGGTCGGCGGCGGGAGCACCGCCCTCGAGCTGGTGGACGGCCTCCGCGCCCGCGGCGTCGAGACCCACTACTTCCTCCGGGGCGAGCGCTACTGGGCCCGCACCCTCGCGCCGGAGGAGTCGGCGCTGGTGGAGGCCCGGCTGAGCGCCGGCGGCGTGCGGCTGCACCGGCGCACCAGCGTGGCCCGTGCGGTGGGCCGCGGAGGCCGGCTCACCGCGGTGGAGACTGCCGAGGGCCGGCTCATCCCGTGCGACATCCTGTGCGTTGCCACCGGCATCGCACCCCGGATCGAGCTGGCCCAGGCCAGCGGCCTCGCGACCGACCGCGGGATCCTGGTGAACGCTCACCTCGAGACCTCGGAGCCGGCAATCTTCGCCGCGGGGGACGTGGCCCAGGTGCGCGACCGGCCCGACAGCCCCGGGGTGCTCGATGCGCTCTGGTCCAGCGCCCTGGCGCAGGGAAGCATCGCGGCCAGCAACATGCGGGGCCAGCGGGTGACCTGGCGCCGGCAGGTGCCGATGAACGTGACCTGTCTCGGCGGGCTGGTCACGACGGTGATGGGTGACGTGGGAGGCGAGGCCGATCCCGACCTCGTGACGATCACCCGCGGCCAGAGCGAGCGGTGGCATCTCGGGCGCGGCGCTACCACCGTGGCGGAGAACGCCACCGGCGGCCGGATCCGGCTGGTGCTCTCCGACCGGATGATCACCGGCGCGGTGATCATGGGAGAGCAGACGCTGGCGGAGCCGGTCCGGCGGCTGATCGGTTCGGGAGCGGACATCGGGCCGATCCGCCAGGCGCTGATCGACGACCCGGCGCACCTCACCGCCACGCTCCTCGCCTTCGCCGAGACCCACGGAGGGCGGGCCGCGTGATGGTCCCTCCCGAACTCCGCTGGGGCGCAACCACCGCGGGCCTCGTGACGGTCGGCTACCTCGCCGCCGCCCGCAACGGCCTTCCCCTCCCCGGCGATCTCCTCGGCCACGTCCTCGGCATCGCCGGCTTCCTGCTCATGGCCTTCGCCATGGTGGGCTACACCTGGCGGAAGCAGCCACACCGGAGCGGCCCGGGCCCGATGGTGCGGTGGCTCCAGCTGCATGCGTATGCCGGCCTGGTCGGCCCGTATCTCCTCCTGCTCCACAGCGCCTTCCGCTTCCGTGGGCTCGCGGCGGTGCTGTCGCTGCTGGTGCTGGTGGTGATGCTGAGCGGCATCGCCGGGAAGTACGGCCCGCCCTCGGCCACTGCCGCGCCCCCGACGCGGGGCGCACTCTGGTACATCCTCCACGTGCCGGTGAGCGGCGCCATCGCCGCGCTGGCGGTCTTCCACGTGCTGGGCGTGCTCTACTATCACACCGGGGGGCAGTAAGCGATGAGGCGCGCCGGCTCGACCCGCTGGGTCATCCTCGTGGCGCTGGTAGCCCTCACCGGCTCGTCCCTCTCCTGGTACCTGTCGGGCGGGGCGATCTTCTCGCCCGGCGGGCTCAACGCCGAGCCGGACTCGACCCCGCTCGGGGGCGTGGTGTCGCACGCGGCGCTGGGCACCCGCTGCGGCGCCTGCCACGCGGTGCCGTTCAGCGGCCGCACGATGCAGGGACTCTGCCTCGAGTGCCACACCGAGATCACGGCGGAGCTCCGGGACAGTGCCTCGCTGCACGGGTCGCTGGCCCAGGGCGGGAGCTGCATCAGCTGTCATACCGAGCACCACGGCCCGCGCGCCAGCCTGACGCGGCTCGATGGCGGCGGTGCCGGCATGCCGGAGGGGTTCCTCGCCGGTCACGTGCGGGCCTACGGCTCGGCCTGCGGCGCCTGTCACCGGAAGAACGACCCGTTCGTGCGCCGGCGGTTCAACCACGACAGCACCGCGTACCCCCTCACCGGCGCACACTTCCGGGTCACCTGCGAGGAATGTCATGCGGGCACCCGCGACCTCGCGGGGTTCAAGAACGCGCCCACGGACTGCAACAGCTGTCACCAGAAGGTCGACAAGCACCGCGGCGGCTTCGGCAGCGACTGCGCCTCCTGTCATGAGCCCACCAGCTGGGAGGCGGCGAGCTTCGAGCACAGCTTCCCGATTTCGCACGGGGGACGGGGACGGGTGACCTGCCGGACCTGCCACGACACCCAGGGGGACTGGAAGCGCTACACCTGCTACGGCTGTCACGAACACACCCCGGCCCGGGTGGCGGCGGAGCACCGGGAAGAGGGGATGGGCGGCCGGGACCTCAGCGACTGCGTCCGGTGTCACTCCACCGGGCGGGAGCACGAGGGGGGCGAGGGGCACCGGGGCCGGGAGGGCTCGGACGACGACTGAGCGGGCGATGGCGGTACCGGAGGGGATTTGCCGTTACAGGAAGTGGAGTTCCTGTTCCCCCTCTCTGGAGCGGCCCGTGAAACGCAGCCTCATCTTCGGGTACGGCGCACTCTCGTACCTGCTCTTCTTCGGCACCTTCCTCTATTTCATCGGCTTCGTCGGCAACCTCACGCCGGTGGCCATCGATTCACCCCGGCAGGCGGCGCTGGGCCCGGCGCTGCTGGTGAACCTCGCGCTCATCGCGCTCTTCGGGGTGCAGCACAGCGTAATGGCCCGGAAACCGTTCAAGCGCTGGATCACCCGCTACATCCCCGAGGCGGCGGAGCGAAGCACCTTCGTGCTGGCGGCGACGGTCTGCCTGGCGTTCCTGATGTACCGCTGGGAGCCGCTCGGCGGGATGGTGTGGCAGGTGTCGGGGACCGGGGCGCGGGCGGCGCTCTACGCGCTGTTCGGCTTCGGGTGGGTGCTGGTGTTCGGCTCGACCTTCGCGATCAATCACTTCGACCTCTTCGGGCTCCGGCAGAGCTGGAGCGCGTTCATGGGGCGGCGCTACGAGCCGCTCCGCTTCCGCACCCCCTGGCTCTACCGGCTGGTGCGCCACCCGCTCTACCTGGGCTTCTTCTTCGCACTCTGGGCCACGCCGGTGATGAGCGCGGCGCACCTGGTACTGGCGCTGGGGATGACGGCGTATGTGGTCTTCGCGGTGCAGCTCGAGGAGCGGGATCTCGCGGCGGAGCACCCGGAGTATGCGCGGTACCGGAGCCAGGTGCCGATGTTCGTGCCGGGGGTGGGTGGGTCGCGGGGAGTTGACTCACATCTCTCCGCCCAGCGGCACCAATAGCCGCCACAGCTGACACGGAGCACACGGAGTACACGGAGCCACGGAGCCCAGCATTCAGTCATGCTGCTCCGTGAGCTCCGTGTTGTTGTGGCGGTTGGCCCTGCGATGCCAGCCCTCCTGAAGAGGGAGCGAAGACCCGCCGCCGGCTAGCCGCGGCCGCCGCGGTAGAAGACCCGCTTCTGCACCTCGGTGGCGAGGACGTACGCCGCCGTCACCCCCGCCACCACCGCGATCACCCCGGCGGGAAGGGGCACGAACCCGAACACCTCCATCCCCGGCAGCCAGGGGATGGCGCAGGCCACCGGGACCAGCACCGCCGTCGTCATCCAGAGCACCCGCCCCGGCCGGCTCCGGTAGAAGGGCCGCCGGGTCCGCACCACCAGCGCGATCACCAGCTCGGTCAGCAGCGACTCCACGAACCACCCGCTCCGGAATTCGTCCGGCGTGGCATGGTACACCGCGAGCAGGAGCGCGAACGTCATCGCGTCGAAGAGCGCGCTCAGGAGCCCGAACTGCACCATGAAGCGGCCGATCTCGCGGATCTCCCACCGCCTGGGCCGGTCGACCATTTCCGGGTCGACCGCGTCGCTCGCGAGCCCCACCGCGGGAATGTCGGAGAGGAAGTTGTTGAGCAGCACCTGGCCCGGCAGCAGCGGCAGGAACGGGAGCACCAGCGAGGCCAGCGCCATGCTCAGCATGTTGCCGAGGTTGGCGCTGGTGGTCATCTGCACGTACTTGAGCGTGTTGGCGAACGTGCGGCGGCCCTCCTCGATGCCCCGCCGGATGACGTCGAGGTCCCGCTCCAGCAGGACGAAGTCGGCCGCCTCCCGCGCCACGTCGACCGCGCTGTCCACCGAGAGGCTGGTATCGGCGGCGAACATCGCCGGCGCGTCGTTCACCCCGTCGCCCAGGAAACCCACCACGTGCCCCGAGCGGCGGAGCGCGCCGATGATCCGCTCCTTCTGCGCCGGGTCCACTTCGGCGAAGAGCTGGGTGCGCGGCGCCTCGTGCCAGAGCGCTTCCTCGCTGAGCTCCGCCAGCGCCTCGCCCGTGAGCACCCGCTCCACCGGCATTCCCACCAGGCCGGCCACATGCCGGCCGACGTCGCGATGGTCGCCGGTGATGAGCTTGAGCTGCACCCCGAGCTTCCGGAGCGCCGCCACCGCCTCACCCGCTCCCGGCCTCGGCCGGTCGAGGAAGGTGACGAACCCGAGCAGCGTGAGCTCGCACTCGTCGTCCCGGGTATAGCCCTCCTGGCTGGCCACCGGCCGGCTCGCGACCGCGAGCACCCGGATCCCCTGGCCGTACCATCCCTCCACCCGCGCGCGGATCGCCGCGATCCCCTCGGCATCGAGCGCGGTCCCCGAGGCGGTGCGGGTGCACGCTTCGAGCATCTCGTTCACCGCGCCCTTGGCGATGAGGGTCGCCGCCCCGCCGGCCAGGTGCACCACGCTCACCCGCCGGCGCACGAAGTCGAACGGCACCTCACCCAGCTTCTCGAGCGTGGCCGGATCCACCGGGTGGGCCGCGAGGATGGCGTCGTCGAGCGGGTTGGCGAGGCCGGTCTCGAGCGCGGCGTTGGTCGCCGCCGCGGCGAGCACCGCGGGTGACGCCACCCCCTCGGCGTCGAAGGCGCCCGCCAGCTCGATGACCCCTTCGGTCAGCGTCCCGGTCTTGTCGGTGCAGAGCACGTCCATGCTGCCGAGGTTCTCGATCGCCTCCAGCCGCCGCACCAGCACCCCCTGCCCCGCCATTTCCCGCGCTCCCCGCGCGAGGTTCACGCTCAGGATTGCCGGCAGCAGTTCCGGGCTGAGCCCCACTGCCAGCGCGAGCGCGAAGAGCAGCGTCTCCAGCGCCGGCCGTCCCTCCAGCACGTGCGCCACGAAGACCAGGAGCACCAGCACCAGCATCGCCACGGTGAGCAGGTAGCCGAAGCGCCTGGTTCCCCGCTCGAACTCGGTCTCGGGACGGGCGCCCGCGAGCCGTCCGGCGATTGCCCCGAACGCGGTGCGCGTCCCGGTCTCCACGATGAGCACCCGGGCGGTGCCGCTCCGCACGTTGGTGCCCTGGAAGACACAGTTGTTCCGCTGCGCCAGGGTCGCCGCCACCGCCGACACCCCCGGACGCTTCTCCACCGGGAAGCTCTCGCCGGTGAGCACCGCCTCGCTCAGGAAGAAGTTGTTGGCCTCGAGGATCACCCCGTCACCCGGGACCAGGCTCCCCGCCGAGAGCAGCACCACGTCCCCCGGCACCACCTCCGCGAGTGGCACCGGCACCGGCGCGCCATCGCGCAGGGCCGTGACCCTGACGCTGAGCCGCTGGCGCAGGAGCGCCGCCGCCGTCTGGGCGCTGTACTCCCGTGAGTAGCCAATCCCGACCGTCGCCGCCACGATCAGGAGCACGATCGACGCGTCGATCCACTCGCGGGTGAGCAGCGCCACCCCCGCCGCCACCACTAATAGAAGAAGGAGCGGGCTCCGAAGCTGGCGGAGCAGCACGCCCAGCCGGGTGAGGTTCGCCCGCTCCCGCACCTCGTTGCGCCCCCATGCCGCCAGGCGCCGGAGCGCCTCCGCGCCGGCCAGCCCGCCAGGTCCGCTCGCCAGCGCCCGGCCCACCGCGTCGGCAGGCTGGGACCAGTATCGGGAGTCAGGTCGGCCGGATTCCATGAGCGATTCGTGAAGACGGAGTGAGATGGTCGCGAATAGGTGCTGACAACTGTTCAGTTTTCGGCCCGATCAGCCGATTCCGAGTCATGCCCTCTGTTCAGAGGGATCCCCGGAGTACCGCCTGCTGGAGGAGACCTGTCTCATGTTGAGCAAGATCGCGATCAAATGGAAGCTCACCGTCATGCTGGCGGTCCCGATGCTTGGGCTGCTCTTCTTTGCCCAGGATTTCGTGATGGACACCTATCGGGTCTCCTCCCAGACCACCGGGCTCCGCGACCTCGCCGAAACCGGGGTCGAGATCGCCGACCTGGTGCACCAGGCGCAGGAGGAGCGCCGGCTCACCTCCAACTACCTCGACAGTCACTCACCGGAAGACCGGGAGGCCCTGCTCCGGCAGCGGGTCCGGACCGACTCCGAAGTCACCATGCTGCGGCACCAGCTCACTGAATTCAAGCCGGTGCAGTACGGCAAGGCCTTCGCGGCCGACCTCGACAGCGCGGTCAACGGCCACCTGGCGGCGCTCCCGTCCCGCCGGGCCGACATCGACCGCCACGCGATCGGCGCCGACGAGGCGGTGGCCTACTACGTCGAGCTCGACCGCTCGATGCTCGACGTCGTCGCCCAGCTGGCCTTCCTCGGTGATGACGCCGAGTGGTCCCGTCAGCTCCGCGCCTTCAACATGATCCTCCAGACCACCGACCGGCTGGGCCGGCAACGGGCCCTGGTCACGCGGGTGGCGCGCCGGGGGCGCTTCGAGAACAGCGAGTACGAGGAGTTCGTCGGCCTGAGCCGGGAGGCGCGCACCTACATCGCCCTCTTCCGGACCGCCGCCTCCGACAGCGAAATGGAGATCTACACCACCGCCGCGAAGAGCGAGGCCGCCGCGGCGGCCGACAGCATGCGGCGCCAGGTGGCTGCGGCCGGCGCCGCCCATGCCGCGGTGCGCCTCGATCCGGAGCGCTGGTCCGCCAGCGCCACCGGCGAGATCGATCGCATCGCCAAGGTGTCGGACGGACAGATCGAGGAGATCATCGCGTACGCCACCCGGCGGATTGCGACGGCCCACCGCCAACTGGTGCTCTACCTGGCCTTCGCCGGCATCGTCGTCATCCTCGGCGTCATCCTCGCCGTGGTCGTGGCCCGGCGGCTAAAGCTCTCGGTCGACCGCACCATGGTGGTGCTGGAGAAGGTGGCGGCCGGGGACCTGTCGCGCGACCTGGAGGTCGTCGGGACCGACGAGATGGCCCGCATGGCGGTTGCGCTCAACCAGGCGATCGCCGCCCAGCGGAACGCGATGACCGAGGTGAAGACCCAGGTGGCCCGGGCCGAGACGGCCGCTGCCGAAGCCCGCGACGCGGGTGAGCAGGTGAAGCTCGCCGCCGAGAAGCAACGGCAGCTGGAGCAGGAGAGCGCCCGCGCGAAGGCGGAGCGGGAGAAGGCCGAGGCCAAGCGGGCCGAGCAGCAGCGGAAGGCGGAGGCGGCCCGCGCCGAGGAGGAGCGCCGGCGGGAGCAGGCCCAGCAGGAGCGGGAACGGGCCGAGGCCACCCGGCTCCGCGAGAGCGTCGACCGGATCCTCGAGGTGGTGAATGCCGCCTCCTCCGGCGACCTGACCCGGGACGTGAAGATCCAGGGCGACGGCGCCATCGCCAAGATGTCGGAAGGGCTGAGCCACCTCTTCGGCGACCTCCGCGCCAGCATCGGACAGATTGCCGAGACGGCGACCGCGCTGGCCTCGGCCAGCGAGGAGCTGACCGTCTCGAGCCAGACGATGAGCGCCACCGCCGAGGAGACCAGCGTGCAGGCGGGCGTCGTCTCCGCCGCCTCCGTGCAGGTCAGCACCAACGTGCAGACCGTGGCCGCGGCGACCGAGGAGATGGGGACCAGCATCCGGGAAATCGCCAAGAACGCGTCCGAGGCCGCGAAGGTGGCCCACCAGGCGGTCAGCGTGGCGGAGAGCACCAACGCCACGGTCCAGCGGCTGGGCGAGTCGAGCGGCGCGATCGGCGAGGTGGTGAAGGTGATCACCTCGATCGCGGAGCAGACCAACCTGCTGGCGCTCAACGCCACGATCGAGGCGGCGCGCGCCGGCGAGGCGGGCCGCGGCTTCGCGGTGGTGGCGAGCGAGGTGAAGGACCTGGCCCGCGGTACCGCCAAGGCGACGGAGGACATCAGCGAGCGGGTGATCGCCATCCAGGCCGACGCCCGCAACACCGTCGAGGCGATTTCCCAGATCGCCCGGATCGTGCAGGAGATCTCAGACCTCCAGACCGCCATCGCCGGCGCGGTGGAGGAGCAGACCGTGACCACCAACGAGATCAGCCGGAATGTCGGGGAAGCGGCGCGCGGCTCGGGGGAGATTGCGGAGAACATCACCGGCGTCGCCACCGCGGCGAAAAGCACCACCGAGGGCGCCACCCAGACGTCGAGCGCGTCGAGCGACCTGGCCCGGATGGCGAGCGACCTGCAGCAGCTGGTCGGCCGGTTCCGCTACGAGACGGCGGCCCCGCGGGAGCCGGCGCTGGCGCGAAGCCGGTAGCTGTCATCCCGAGCGAAGCGCTGTCATCCCGAGCGAAGCGCTGTCATCCCGAGCGAAGCGAGGGATCTAGCCCGCCCTGCCATGAACCCAGCGTCGTTCATGGACGGGTAGATCCCTCGCTTCGCTCGGGATGACAGGGTAGGCGCTCGGGATGACACTACCCGCCTACCCGCCCACCCGCCTGCCCGCCTGCCCGCCTACCCGCCTACCCGCCTGTCCGCCTGTCCGCCTAACGGAATGTCCCCGGACTCACCCCGTAGGTCACGTGCGGCGTCCCCGCCCCGCTCTCCAGGCTCCAGAAGCCGAGCTGCTCGCTCCACCGCACCGACGAGAGCCGCCGGCCGTACAGCGTGATCAACCCGGCAGCCCGGGCGGCCTGGACCCCGAGCCTGCCCAGGTCGGCGAGGGAGCGGAACCGGGTGCCGCGCCGTTCCTGCACGATGCGCTCGGCGGAGATCCGGCCCACCCCGGGAACGCGGAGGAGTTCCTCCGGTGACGCGGTGCTCACCTCGACCGGAAAACGATCCGGGTGCGCCAGTGCCCACCCGACCTTCGGATCCTGGTTGAGCGGCAGGTTTCCGTCCTCCCCGAAGACCAGTTCCTCACCGCGGAAGCCGTAGTCGCGCAGCAGGTACTCCGCCTGGTAGAGCCGCTGCTCCCGCTCCGCCGGCGTGGCGGTGACGTTCTCCATCGGGGTGTCGCGGATGGGGCGGAAGGCGCTGAAGTGCACGTGATGGACTTCCCCGCCCCGGTGCAGCCGCGAGACCAGGCCGAGGATCGCGCGATCGCGATCGGGGGTGGCGCCCACCACGAACTGGGTGGTGATGCCCGACGCCCCCTGCGGCCGGAGCGGGTTCACCGGCCGCCCCGCCCTCCGCTCGGCCCGCTCCTCCCGCACCAGCCCCTGTACCTGCACCAGGTCCTGGAGCGAGACGTCGAGGTTCTTCTCCGGCGCGATGCTCGCGAGGGTGGCGCCGCAGGGAGTCTCGAGATTGAGGGAGACCCGGTTGGCGAGCTGGGTGATCCGTTCGATCTGGGCCGGCTCCGCTCCCGCCGCCAGCTTCACGTGGATGTAGCCGGTGAAGCGGTGCCGCTGCCGCAGCAGCTCGAGCACCGTGATGATCTCGCTCACCACCTGCACCGGCTTGCCGGGAATGCCGGTGGTGATGAAGAGCCCGTCGCACCACCCCCGCGCCTTTGCGCCGAGAAAGATCTTCACCAGCTCCTCCGGCTTGAGGAGGGTCCGGGGCATGTCCCGGTCGCGGCGCATCGGGCAGTAGAGACAGTTGTAGCTGCAGGCGTTGGTCATGAGGATCCGCAGGAGCCGGATCTTCATCCCCGGGAGCGGGGCGAGCGTCCTGATGTTGATGGGCCGGAGCGAGCCGGCGTCATTGGCGTGGCGGAGCCGGGGGGGCAGGCCCTCACGGTCCTCGGTGGCGAGGGACATGAGGGTGGCAAGTTTGGCTTCGAGGTCGGGCGTACGAATCACGGGCGGGATCCTGAGAGCGGCTGCCCTCAAGCTACCGAACAAACACCGAAAGTCAACCAGCCGCCTCCGCTTTCCGGTACAGGAGCCCACGCCGGACCAGCGCCTTCTCCCCCTCCACCGCACCCAGCACCACCGCCGACGCGGCCAGGCAGAGGAGCAGCTCGCGCGGACCGAGCGGCACCGTCCGGAAGATTCCCGCCAGCGGGCGGATATACAGGATCGCGAACTGCAGCAGGATGGTCAGCATCACCGCCCGGAGGAGCGGGCGGTTGGTCCGGAGTCCGAGCGTCCGGAGCGACGCTCGTTCCGACCGGATCGCCATGACGTGTCCCATCTGCGAGAGCGCCAGCACCGTGAAGGTCATCGTCTGCCACTCGGCCAGCCCGGCGTGGTGGGCCCACGCCTCGGTGGCCAGCGCGACCCCCGCCATCAGCGCCCCGACCCAGAGCACATGCTGCCAGAGCCCGCCGGCGAAGATCGACTCGCCGGGAGGGCGTGGGGGCCGCCGCATGATGGTCGCCTCCTCCGGCTCGGCCGCCAGCGCGAGACCGGGCAGCCCGTCGGTGACGAGGTTGATCCAGAGGAGGTGAATCGGGAGCAGCGGCAGCGGCAGGCCCACCAGCGGCGCGAGCAGCAGGGTGGCCACCTCCGCGGCGTTACAGGTGACCGCGTAGCGCACGAACTTCCGGATGTTGTCGTAGATGCGCCGGCCGGCCCGCACCGCGGTCACGATGGTCGCGAAGTTGTCGTCGAGCAGCACCAGCGGCGCGGCTTCGCGGGCGACGTCGGTGCCCCCCTGCCCCATGGCCACGCCGACATCGGCCCGCCGGAGCGCGGGCGCGTCGTTGATGCCATCTCCCGTCATGGCCACGCATTCTCCCCGCGCCTGCAGCGCCTCGATGATCGCGATCTTCTGGGCCGGGCTCACCCGGGCGTAGACCCGCACCCGGGCGGTGAGTTCGGGGAGCCGCTCCGGTGAGAGCCGGCTCAGCCGGTGTCCGGTGATCACCTCGCCCCCGCCATCGAGAATCCCGAGCCGGGTGGCAATCGCGCGCGCGGTGGTGGGATGATCGCCGGTGATCATCACGACCCGGATACCGGCGGCGCGGCAGGTCGCGACCGCCGCCGCGGCCTCCGGTCGCGGGGGATCCATCAGTCCCACCAGCCCGAGCAGGAGCTGACCCGATTCCAGGTGCGCGAAGTCCGGCGCACCAGGTGCGGTCTCCTCCGCCTCTGCCACGCCCAGCACCCGCAACCCCGACTCGGCCATCCGCTCGGTTTCCCGCAGCACCAGGGCCGGGTCGAGCGCCACCGGGCCCGCAGCCCCGAGCATGCGGGTGCATCCCGCCAGGATCCGCTCGGGCGACCCCTTCGTCACCGCGACCACGCCACCCGGCCCGCGGTGCACCGTGGTCATGGCCCCACGCTCGGCGGTGAAGGCATGCTCCGCAATCCGGGGATACGCGGCCGCCAGGGCCTCGGGATCGGCGCCGGCCCGCCGGACCGCCGCGACCAGCGCCACCTCGGTCGGGTCACCCACCGCGGTTCCGGTACCGCCGGCCAGCACATCGTGACAGAGCGCCAGCGCGCGCAGGAGCGGACCCCGCGACGGATGCGGGGACAGGGCGCTGCCCGCCTCCTCGCCCGGCAGCCACCACTGCTCCACTTCCATGCGGTTCCGGGTGAGGGTGCCGGTCTTGTCGGCGCAGATGCAGGTCACCGAGCCGAGGGTCTCCACCGAGGGAAGCCGCCGGACCAGCGCGCGCTCCTGCGACATCCGCCGCGCGCCGAGTGCCAGCGCGATGGTGACCACGGCGGGGAGGGATTCGGGAATGGCGGCGACGGCGAGGCTCACCGCCGTGAGGAGCATCGGGAGGAACGGTTCGGCGCGGAGGAGGCCGAGCCCCAGCACCACGGCGCAGACCACCACCGCGGCCGCCGCCAGGCGCCGTCCCAGGATCCCGAGCCGCTGCTGCAGCGGTGTGGGCGGCGGGGCCGACTGCGCCAGCAGCTGGGCGATGCGACCGAGCTCGGTACTCATCCCCGTGGCCACGACCAGGCCCTCGCCCCGCCCGTGCACCACCGCGGTTCCGCGCCAGGCCTGGTTCTGGATGTCGGCGAGTGGAGGCGCACCGGTGACGAGCGTACCAGCCGCCTTTTCCACCGCGAGCGACTCGCCGGTGAGGAGACTCTCGTCCACCCGCAGGTCGTGCGTCGCGCTGAGCCGCAGGTCGGCGGGGACGACATTGCCGGCCTCGAGCATGACCAGGTCGCCCGGCACCAGTTCGTCCGCCGGCACCGACAAGGCCTGCCCTTCGCGCCGCACCCGCACGGGGGGAGTCGCGAGCGCGCGCAACGCCGCCATCGTCCGCTCCGCCCGGTACTCCTGGCGGAAGCCGAGCAGGGCATTGAGGACGAGGATCGCCAGGATTGCGACCGTATCCTGGACCTCGCCGATGACCGCCGCGAGCACCGCGGCGACGGCGAGCACCAGGACCATCAGGTCGGCGCACTGGCGCAGGAGGATGCGCCAGGCGGGCTGGCGCTGGATGTCGGCCAGGCGGTTGGGGCCGTCGACCGCGAGCCGGCGAAGGGCCTCGGCGCTCGAGAGCCCCGCGCTGCCCGACGTGCCCAGGCGGCGGGCCACCTCGGCCACCTCGAGGGCATGCCACGCCGGAGCCGGCGCGAGGCTGGTGTCCGCCACCTGGAGAGGCATGACCGCTCCGCCTCAGCCCCGGCTCGGCACCACCACGACGTTGGTGGTCGCGGCGTGCAGCACGCCACTGGAGACCGAGCCGTTCCACCAGCGCTGGAACCCGTGCCGCTGGTGGCTCCCGATCACCAGGAGCGCGGCGCCCAGTTCCTCGGCGGCGCCGACGAGGGGCATGTCCTTGCGGCCGAGCGCTTCCAGGACGCTCAGCTGCCCGACGCCTTCGCCCAGGATCGGCGTCACCGCGGCGCGGAGCTCGGCCTCGACATGGATCCGCGCCTCCGGAGTGAGCCGGAACCCGCGCCCCGGTCCGGTGGCGTGCACCTCACGGTTCTCCGCGCCCGGCAGCACGAGGTGCAGCACCCGCGGCTCCACCGCGCCGTAGGCCATCAGTGCGCCCACCCACGCCAGTGCCCCGAGGGAGCTGGTGTCACGTTCGAAACCGACCAGGACCTTGAGCGGTGCAACGCCGAGGAGCCAGGACTCGAGCGCAAACCGCTCCCGCACCAGCATGACGGGCACGGCGGCATCGCGCGCGGTCCGGTCGGCGGTGCTGCCCGCCCAATGGCCGCGCCGTCCGCCGGCCCCGACCGCGCCGAGGACCACGAGCGTCGCGTTCCGCGCGGTGGCCTCCTCCGCCAGGACCTGCTGCGGATCTCCCGAGACCAGGTCGGCCGCGGCCAGGGTGGCGCCGAGCCCGGCAAGGCGCTGGGATTCCCGGGCCAGTTCCTCCCGGGCGGAGTGCAGGTGCGTGGTACCCGGCACTGCGTGGATCAGGTGAAGTGGGGCTCCCGTGCGTCGGGACCAGAGTGCGGCGATGGTGGCCGCATCAATCGAGGCGGGAGAGAAATCGGTACCAGAGAGGAGCAGCATGCGTCCGGACCTCCGGGGTCCTGACGCCGGGCCGGGCGGAAAACGGCTCGACCCGGGAGTGACCCCGGGTCGAAGGTAGTACGAGATGCCCGATGCCCGCCTGAAGCGGCGGTGAAGTTGAGTTCACCCGTCTCAGATCCCCGCCCCCGCGTGAGTCCACTCAGTCTCCACGAACCGCACCGGCTTCACCGGCATCTCCCCCGTCACCAGCCCCCGCCCCGCCGCCGCCCACGCCGAGGTACCGCCGCTCAGGCTGGTCACGTTCGCGAAACCCGACTGCGCCAGGAACTGGGCCGAGCGGAGTGAGCGCATCCCCGCCTGGCAGACGACGTAGACCGGCCGGTCCTTCGGCAACTCCCCCATCCGGCTGGCGAGGTCTGCCTGCGGGATGTTCCGCGCCCCGGGAATGTGGCCCATCGTGTACTCCTCCGGCTCCCGCACATCGAGGATCAGCGTTCCCGGCGCGGGAGCCACCTCCGTCACCGGGACCACCGGCACCTCGGGGGAACTCGTCAGCATCGCCCACGGCAGGTCGGCGGTGCCCCGGTTGGTCGCCTCGATGGCACTCATGTTGAGCGGTCTCGGCGGAATCCCGCTCGTGAGTGCCGCCACGAACCGCTCCCGTTCCATCCCCAGCATCGGGCTGAAGCGCCGCTCGAAGCCGATCGTGGTGCTCGGCCGGCCGCACATCCCCTTCCCGCACGGCCCCTCGAAGTGCCCCGGAAAGACCGAGACGTAGTCGGGCAGTTCCAGCAGCCGCTGGATGCTGGTGAACTGCTGCTCCGCGTCCCCCCCGCCGAAGTCGGGCCGCCCCACATCGCCGACCAGCATCGAGTCGCCGGTCAGCACCATCGACGGCTCCGGGCTTCTCGGCGGGTTGATCACCAGGATCGACATCAGCTCGGGCCGGTGCCCCGGGGTGTGCACCACCCGGAGCCGCAGCTGTCCCAGGGCAAGCTCCTCCCCATCGGCCAGCCCGCGGAAGGGATACGTCACCTTCGCCGACGCATGCAGGCAGAGGGTGGCCCCATGCCGGGCGGCGAGGGTGCGGGCGCCGGAGAGGTGGTCGGCATGCACGTGGGTGTCGAGCACGTAGCGCAGGGTGAACCCCCGCTCCGCCAGCAGCGCCTCGTATTCGCCGAGCTCGGTCGAGGGATCGATCACCGCCGCTTCCTTCGACTGGCGCGACGCGATGAGATACGAGGCGCAGCCGCAGCGCTCGTTCAGGATCTGCTTGAAGTACATGGAGCCTCAGCTGGTCTGGGTCACGTCCTGCCACCACTCCGCCGCGTGCGCCGGCGTCCACGGCGCCACCTCCACCTGCTCCAGCGCCCGGTCCAGCTCCGCCGCCGACGCAAAGCGGTCTTCCGGTCGCTTGGCCAGGAGCCGGAGGATGATCGCCTCGAGCGCCGGCGGCACCGAGAGTCCCGAGCGCGCCGACGGTGGCACCGGGACGTCGGTGACATGCCGCGCCGCCGCCTGGAGCGCGCTGGCCGACTCGAAGACCACCGAGCCGGTGAGCAGGAAGTAGCCGACGCAGCCCAGGGCGTAGAGGTCGGCCCGTCCGTCGATCGGCTGGCCCAGGATCGCCTCCGGCGCCATGTAGGCCGGCGTGCCGGGCGTGTCACCGGTGGCGGAGGCGAGCGAGACCTCCTCCTCCCGCGGACCCACCGCCTTCACCAGCCCGAAATCCAGCACCTTCACGAAGTCGTGCCGCAGGCCCAGCACGCCCAGATGGATGTTGGCCGGCTTGATGTCGCGGTGCACCAGGCCGCGGTGGTGCGCCTCTTCCAGCGAGTCGCACACCTGCCGCAGGATCCGGATGACCCGCCCCGCCGGCTGCGGCCCGTGGGCCCGTACCAGCCGCTCGAGGTCCATCCCCTGGAGGAGCTCCATCACGAAATAGAGCGTCTGGTCGTCGGTGACGCCGAAGTCGTAGAGCTCGACCGTATGGGGTGAACGGAGGCTGGCCGCGACCTCGGCCTCCCGCTTGAACCGCTTGATCGCGAGCTCCGCCCCGCCGGCCCCGCCTCCCAGCATCGCCGGCCGGATCAGCTTGATCGCCGCCGGCCGCGCCAGCATGCGGTGGGTCGCGCGGTAGACCTCGCCCATCCCGCCCTGCCCCAGCAGTTCCCCGAGGTGATAGCTCCCCAGGTCGCGCGCCTCGGTCACCTTCTGGCCCAGGCGGGTCACCACCCGGGAGATCACCACCGCCACGCCGACCATGATGTAGTCCGGATAGTGCATCAGCAGGACGTTGCTGGTCGCCCCGAAATCCCACACCCCCCGGGCCCGGGCCACCAGCATTCCCAGCGGGTTCATCGAGACGGCGATGAGGCTGGCGAGCAGCGTCTTCCACGGCGGGTTGGGGAGGATCGCGGCGAACATCAGGACCAGCGACCCGAGCCAGGAGAACCCTGGCGTGACGGTGGCGCGGTACCCCATGGGGTTCCAGTGCCAGAGGAGCGCGATCTCGAGACTGGTCACGATGAGGTAGACGAGACCGAGGTCGAGGATCGAACGGGGCGAGCGCGAGGTCACCCGGCTGTACCAGACCAGTCCCAGCGAGGTGGCCATGCCCGCCAGGGCGATCAGGTCCGGCACGTGGAGCTGCCGCCAGTAGGGCTCCCCGGGGCGCAGCGCGCGGAGCGCGAGGTGATCGAGCGTCACCCCGACGGTCCAGAGCACGAGCCCCAGCAGCGCGATCGTGCCGAGCCGCCGCGACGCTTCGGCGAGCAGGTCGTCGGGAATCTCCACGCCGGTACCGAGCAGCCGCATCGGCATCGAGACCGGCGTGGCGAGCGGAGGATTGATGACGCGACGGGGATTCGGCATGGGTCGAGTGGAAACCTTCACGAAATCCAGAGAATGGCGAAGGACACTGCCCGGAATTGCGCCGCTTTCTCGTTCGCGCCGCACGGGACGCGCGCGCCCGCGCCAGAGTGGCGTGGCCACGCACTCAAATTCGTTGTTCCAGAGTCGATGATAGTGTGAGGCATCAGCGCGGGATCACGTTCACGGGAATCACCTGGGCATCTGGGGGCAACGATGGCGTCGGGCAACGGCTGGAACAGCGAGGGCGGCTCCACGATCACAGAAGCGGCACCGGGCCGGAAGATCGAGATCACCGCCGAGGAACTGGCGGATCTCCGGGGCCAGGTCCAGGCGATCAACAAGGCCCAGGCGGTCATCGAGTTCGACCTCGACGGAACCGTGCTCACCGCCAACGAGAACTTCCTCGGGGTCCTGGGCTACCGCCTCGACGAGATCCGGGGCCAGCATCACCGGATGTTCGTCGACAGCGCCACCTCCGCCTCCCGGGAGTACCAGCAGTTCTGGAGCGACCTGCGGGCCGGCCGCTTCCAGAGCGCCGAGTACAAGCGGATCGGCAAGGGCGGACGTGAAGTCTGGATCCAGGCCAGCTACAACCCGGTCTTCGATCTCGACGGCCGGCCCTTCAAGGTGGTGAAGTATGCCACCGACGTGACCGATGCCAAGCTCAAGAACGCCGACTACCAGGGCCAGCTGGAGGCGATCCGCCGCACCCAGGCGGTGATCGAATTCGGGCTCGACGGCAGCATCACCTGGGCCAACGACGCCTTCCTCGCCGCCGTGGGCTACCGGCTCGACGAGATCACCGGCCGGCATCACCGGATGTTCGTGGAGTCGAAGCTGGCCGAGTCGCAGGCCTACACCCAGTTCTGGCGCGACCTCAAGGATGGCCGGGCCCAGTCCGGCGAGTTCAAGCGGATCGGCAAGGGCGGCAAGGAGATCTGGCTGCAGGCCACCTACACCCCGATCCACGACCTGAACGGCCGTCCCTTCAAGGTGGTGAAGTATGCCCAGGACATCACCGCGGTGCGCACCACCTTCATCGCGGTCGCCAGGCACGCCGACGAGCTGGCCAGCTCCTCGGCCGAGCTGGCGGCGGTGAGCCGGCAGATGGAGGCGGGCGCCGAGGAGACGGTGCGCCAGGCCACGACGGTGACGGCGGCGGCGGAGCAGGTCTCGAGCAGCGTCCAGACCGTGGCCACCGGCGCCGAGGAGATGTCCGCCTCGATCCGGGAGATCGCCAAGAGCGCCGCGGAGGCGGCCCGGGTGGCGGCGCAGGCGGTGAAGAGCGCCGATCACGCCGACACCGTGGTGGCGACGCTGGGCGAGTCGGGCACCGAGATCGGCAAGGTCATCAAGGTCATCACCACCATCGCGCAGCAGACCAACCTCCTGGCGCTCAATGCCACCATCGAGGCGGCGCGCGCCGGTGAGGCGGGCAAGGGCTTCGCGGTGGTCGCCACCGAGGTGAAGGAGCTGGCGAAGGAGACCGCCAAGGCGACCGAGAATATCGGCCAGCGGATCGAGGCGATCCAGCGCGACACCCAGGACGCGGTCAAGGCGATCCGCGACATCGCCGACGTCATCGGCAAGATCAACGATATCCAGTCGGCGATCGCGTCGGCGGTGGAGGAGCAGACCGCCACGACCAACGAGATGAGCCGGAACCTCGGCGAAGGCGCCCGCGGGGTCGGCGAGATCGCGACCAACATGGAGCAGGTCGGGCGGGACGCGAAGGCCACCAGCGAGGGCGCGGTGCGCACCCAGCGCTCGGCGGCGGCACTCGCCTCGCTCTCGTCCGAGCTCCGTACCCTCACCGCCCGCTTCACCACCTGAACGGCACCATCCGGCGGGAGGGAACGACCAGCGCGGCGGGCCTCACGGTCCGCCGCGCGGCGTTTGGGCCACCTCCCGGCGATACTCCCCCGGGCTCCGGCCGACCAGGGCCTTGAAGTCGCGGTTGAAGTGGGCCTGGTCGGCGTAGCCCAGCTCGAGCGCGAGGCGGCTCCACGAGACCGGCGCGCCCCCCTCGGCCTGGGCGATGGCCTCGTGCAGCCGGTAGCGCTTGATCACCCACTTGGGACTGACGCCGACCCACTGGCTGAAGAGCCGCTGGAGTGAACGTACCGTCGTCCCGAACCGCGCCGCCACCGTCTCCACCCGGGTGAGCCCGGGCGTGGTCGCGATGGTGTGCACGATGGTGCTCACCTCGGCGAGGCGCGGATCTGCCGCGGGGAGCCGGGCGAGGAGGAACTGGTCGGTGCGGTCCATCATCGCCTCGTCGGCCGCGGCATCGGGATCGTGGCCGGCGGTCGGCTCGGCGGCGAGGGCCGCGCGGTCGAGCGCCACCAGCTCCCGGCGAAGCGCCGCGCCAGGCGCGCCGAAGACCTCGCGGAGCGAGACGGTCCGCCCGGTCAGGCCGGCGAGCGGCCGCCGGTAGAAGGGGTAGAACCCGCCCGGCCGGAAGCGCACTCCGAAGACCCGGCCCCGTCCCTCCAGCCGGCGGGTGAACCGCGCATCGGCCACGCCCCCGATGGTGGAATCGCCCCGCTCGGTGGCCCAGTAGACGCAGGGGTGCGGCAGGGTCTCCGCCAGGAACGGCGGATGGCCACGGAGGTCCCAGCGCACCATCCAGTAGCAGTCGATGAACGGGAGCAGCGCCGGCGCCGGTTCCAGGCGGGCGTGCGCGCCGAGCCCGTCGGTCCGGGCCTGCCGGAGCACACCGCGGGGCGGAGGGCCGTCGGGTCGGGACACGCTGTCGCGTTCTTCCTATCGTGGGTCTGGAGATGCTGATATCGTGCAGCTGTTCGCCGCTCACCGCTCACCGCTCACTGCTCACCGCTCACTTCATACCTCTCCCTGCTCATGCACACTGCCCGCGGCACCTTCGACGTCACGCTGAAACCACTCCCGGCCCACTGCCCCGAGCTGGGCCGGATGTCCATCGACAAGGCGTTCCAGGGCGATCTCGAGGCCACCAGCCTGGGAGAGATGCTGAGTGCGATGGGAGCGGTCAAGGGGTCGGCCGGCTACGTGGCCCAGGAGCGGGTGACCGGGACCCTGGCGGGGCGGCGGGGCAGCTTCGTCCTCCAGCACAACGCCACCATGACCCGCGGCACCCCGGCGCTCCAGATCATCGTGGTGCCCGACAGCGGGACGGAGGAGCTGGGCGGGCTTTCCGGCACGATGCATATCATCGTCGAGGGGAAGCAGCATTCGTACGTCTTGGACTACAGCTTCGGTTGAGTCGTTCCTCGTTCCGCGTTCCTCGTTCCTCGTTGGCTCCTTGATGGTTCAGGGACTCCGAGGAACCCAAGCAGTTTCGAGGAACGCGGAACGAGGAACGCGGAACGTCTTTACTTCCCCCCCTGCAGGTGCGCTTCGACGAACCACAGCCACTGGTCCGTCCCCCGGGAGATCTCGGTCAGGATGTCCATGCTGTCGGCGTCGTGCAGCTCCTCCATCTCGTCGATTCCCATCCGCACGCCGCGGCCGAACTGGGCCAGCACGTCCGAGAGGGCAGCGACGTGCTCCATCCCGCTGGTGATGCCGATCGGATAGTCCATCAGTTCGCTCCGCTCCGACACCGCCCCGATGGTGCCCTCCGCGACCCCGCCCAGCTGCACCACCCGCTCGGCCAGCAGGTCGATGTACTCCTCCACCGACTCGTTGATCTCGTCGAACAGCTTGTGCAGGGCGATGAAGTCGGGGCCCTTCACGTTCCAGTGCGCCTGCTTGCACTGGGTCTGGAGGTCGATCGACTCGGCCAGGCGCTGGTTCAGCAGCCCGACCACCTCCCGGCGCACGTCCTCCGGGATGTCGTTCTTGGTGGGAAAGAGACGGACGCCGTCGGAACGCGACGCCGGGCGGTTGCGCTCGGGGGGGCGGGACTGGCGGGGTGCGGCAAGATGGCGGGCCATGGGAGAACGCTCCTTCGGAATGAGGACGGCGCGCGGGGCGCGCACGGTCGTTTCTCCCGCACTATATCCCTCGCCCCGGGGGCAGGGCCATATGCCGGAAGGGGGATGTTACGTTTTCCCCATCCCCCGCAGCATTGTGGCATGAAATCTCAGGAGCTTCCACATGGCCGACGTGCACCTCAAGGAACCGCCCCGGGCCGATGACGAGGCCGGGCCCAGCCGGGACCTCGGCTTCGGGCGGGTGGTCTCGCAGCGGGCCAGGGGCCGGTTTCTCAACCAGGACGGCTCCGCCAACAGCCGGAAGTACGGGATGGGGTCGCAGGCCTGGGCCCGGCTCTACCTCCGGGCCATCGCCGCGAGCTGGCCCGAGTTCCTCGTCTGGATCGTGGGGCTCGCGCTGCTCGTGGCCGGCATCTTCGCGATCGGCTACCGGAGCCTGGGCGTGGGCGCGCTCGACGGCATCGACCGCCTCGGTCTCTCCGATCCGTTCTTTGGCGCCTTTGCCTACAGCGTCGGGATCCTGACCGGCGTGGGCGGGGGGAGCCTGGTCCCGGTCGGCTCGACCGCCCACTGGCTCACCATCCTGGAGTCGATCGGCGGGCTGGTGGGGCTCTGCGTCGGCGGAGGCCTCACCCTGGCGCGCCTCTCCCGGCCCCGTCCCCACATCCGCTTCTCCACCCGCGCGGTGATCGCGCCGTACGAAGGGGGCCGCGGCCTGATGTTCCGGCTGGTCAACGCCGAGCCGGGGGAACTGAGCGATGTGGAGGTGCGGGTGAGCCTGGCCTGGTACGAAAATGTCGGGGGCACCCGGGTGCGGGAGTTCCACAGCCTCGAGCTGGAGCGGGAGCGGGTGGAATTCTTCACCCTGCACTGGACCGTCGTCCACCCGATCGACAAGGACAGCCCGCTGGCCGGTATCACGCCGCAGGAACTGCGCGAGAGCAAGGCGGAATTCCTGGTGCTGGCGACGGCGCACGAGGAGACCTTCTCGACCCGGGTCACCGCCCGGACCTCCTACCTGTACGACGAGGTGACCTGGGACGCGAAGTTCGCCGACATGTTCGTCGATTCGCCCGACGGGATCATCACGGTCGATATCGAGCGGCTCGATCGGGTTGACCGACTCGCCGAGGGCGCCACCGCCACACCGGGAGCGAAGGAGTCATGAATCGGGGATGAGTGAATGCGTTTCACTTCCCCTTCAGGCTGACTTACCTCTCCCGCTGGTAGGTTGGACACCCCTCCGAGGGAGTCGGCCCATGACGACGATCATTCCGCCTGGCACGCACCAGGTGCGTATCCCTGCCGAGCAGGTCGTACTTGCCGGCGAACTCACCTTCCCCGAGCAGCCCCACGGACTGGTGCTCTTCGTGAACGGCACCGGAACGGCCGGCATCAACCCCGCCAACCAGCACCTCGCCGCCGACCTCAACGCCGCCGGCCTGGCCACCCTCGTCTTCGATCTCCGGTCGCACGACGAGCGGCAGCGGATGCTTGGGCCCTACGACGTCGCCACCCTCGCCGAACGGCTGCTCTCGGTGACCGAGTGGGCGGCGCTCGAGGCCGACACCGGCCAGTTCCAGGTCGGGTACTTCGCGAGCGGGGCCGGGGCCGGACCGGCGCTGGTCGCGGCGGCGCGGGCGGGCCACAAGGTGCACGCCCTCGTGCTCCGTGGCGGACACCCCGAGATGGCCGAGACCTGGCTCAGCGAAGTGGTAGCGCCGACCCTCCTGCTGGTGCGGGAGAACGACGCCGATCTCTATCGGATCAATCACGAGGCCGAGACCCATCTCCGCTGCCCGCACCGGCTGGCGGCGGTCACGGCGAGCGGGCAGCACTTCGAGGAAGCCGAGGTGAACCGCGAGGCGGTGGCGTGGTTCGCTGGACGGCTGCGGCGGGCCGAGTGGGCCTGCGGGGACGTGCTGTAGGCGGGGAGGCGGCTAGGCGGCTAGGCGGCTAGGCGGCTAGGCGGCTAGGCGGCTAGGCGGCTAGGCGGCTAGGCGGCTAGGCGGCTAGGCGGCTAGGCGGCGCGAAGATAAGGCGAGGCGCGGCGGTGTGGGGGATTCGCGGAGCGGGACGTCAGGGCCCTGTCCCGAACATCGTCCTCGCCGTGAGTGGCCCGTGGGTCCCGCGGAGCGAACGCCCCCACCGCCGCGCCGATTCAGTTCCGCGAAGGGGATCTCCCGGGACGCCGCGCCGATTCAGAGCCGCTACCGCCGCTCCGACCCTGCGCCCAGCCGCAGCGCCTCGTAGTCCAGTTCGCTCTCCAGGTCCAGCAGCACCTCGTCCGAGATCGCCCCCTCATCGCGGAGCCGCACCAGCGCGCGCCGCTTGGCCGTCACCGCCCCCAGCCGGATGCGCCTGGCCATGCGGGTGCGCTCGGCCATTTCCCCCTCCCCATGCGCCGTGGTGCGGATCTCGTTCTCCAGCCGGGACAGCTCCTCCCGCGTCACCCACTCCTCCTGCGCCAGGTCCGCCAGGTGATCCAGCGCCGCGCGCCTGGCCTCGGCCCGCGCATGCGCTTCCTCCCGCGCGTGGCCATGATCGACCGGCAGCTTGAGCCGGCTGAAGAGCGGCAGCAGCGTCATCCCCTGCAGCACCAGCGTCACCAGGATCACCACCACAGTGATGAGCACGATCTCCGCCCGGAACGGGACCGGCGCGCCCGCCGCGGTCAGGAGCGGCAGGCCCAGCGCCGAGGCGAGACTCACCATCCCGCGCATGCTGGTCCAGGAGACCACCAGGATGGCGGAGAATGGCGGAATCGGGTCCCGCGCCCGCAGTGAGGGGTTGAGCCAGCGCGGCACCACCGTGGCCAGCGGCACCCACACCAGCCGGACCACGATGACCAGCAGCGACAGCAGGAGCCCGGTGGTCCCGACGCTCCGGAGCGTCTCCCCCGGCACGGCCTCGAGCAGGTTGCCGAACTCCGCACCCAGCAGCAGGAACACCAGCGAGTTGAGTCCGAAGAGGAGCAGGTCCCACACCGCCCGGGCCTGGACCCGGGTCGCCGGCGACACGATGGTGGAGAAGTGCTGCCGCACGTAGATCCCGCCCGCCACGCAGGCGAGCACCGCCGAGACGTGGAGATACTCCGCCATGGTCCAGGCCAGGTACGGTCCCACCAGGGTGAGCACGATCTCGGCGAGGGTGTCCTGGGTGCGCCGGGTCGCCCAGACCAGCAGCCACCCCACCAGCAGGCCGAGGAGGATGCCCACCAGCGCGTCGACGAAGAAGCGGACCACCAGCTCGCCGGGACTGAAGATGCCGGTGACCAGCGCCGCCACCGCGCCGCGGTAGAGGATCAGCGCGGAGGCATCGTTCACCAGGCTCTCGCCCAGCAGGATCGCGGTGACCCGGCGCGGAATCGGGAGCCGCTTGAGGATCGCCTCGGCCGCCACCGCATCCGGGGGCGAGACGATCGCCCCCAGCGCCACCGCCGCGGCCCAGGGGAGGCCCGGAATGAGCTGACGGGCCACGACCGCCACCGCCCCGGTCGTCGCGATGACGAGGCCGATCGCCAGCAGCCCGATCGGCCGGAGGTTCGCCTTGAAGTCGCGGAAGGAGGTGAAGAACGCCGCCGCCCAGAGCACCGGCGGAAGGAAGACGAAGAAGACCAGGTCGGGTGAGACGCGCAGCGCCGCCGCCCCGGGAATCAGCCCGACGCAGAGGCCGCCGAGCACCTGGAGAATCGCCGTGGGGATCGGGAGCTTGCGGCCGAGGGCCGCGAGGAGCACCGTGGCGATGCCGACGGCAATCGCCAGGAGGACGGACTGGGCCTCGCTCACGACGCCAGCCGCTCCCGCGCGGACGAACCGGCCGTCTCGGGCCGGTGCTCCCGCCACCAGCGCTGGGCGGCGCCCTGCTGCCAGGGCTCCACCGGCACCTCGGCCAGCGCCTGGGCCAGCTCCTGGATCCGGGGCCGCTCGGCGGGCTGCTTGGCCAGGCAGCGGAGCACCAGCCGGTCGAGCTCCGGTGGAATCGACAGCTCGGAGCGGGTGGAGGGCGAGGCCGGCGCCTGGTGCACGTGCGCGGCCAGCGCGGCCATCGCGCCCGGCGCGTCGAACACCGTGTGCCCGGTCAGCAGGAAGAAGGTGACGCAGCCGACGGCGTAGACGTCGGTCCGGCCATCGACCGCTTCACCGAGAATCACCTCCGGCGCCATGTACGCCGGCGTGCCGGCGACCGCGGGTTCCGTCTCGGCGGTCGCGAGGGGAGAGTCGCGCCGCGGCGACACCGACTTCACCAGGCCGAAGTCGAGGACCTTCAGGAAATCCCAGGTCAGGCCCAGTTTCCCCACATGCAGGTTGGCCGGCTTGATGTCGCGGTGCACCAGCTCCGCCGCATGGGCCTCTTCCAGCGAGGCGCAGGCCTGCTGCATCAGGTGAATGACCCGGTTGGCCGGCAGCGGCCCGGTAAGCCGCACCAGGGTCTCCAGGTCCATCCCGTCGAGCAGCTCCATCACGAAGTAGAAGGTCCGGTCGGGCGTCACCCCGAAGTCGTAAAGCTCGACGGTGTGGGGCGAGCGAAGCCGCGCGGCCACCTCCGCCTCGCGCCGAAACCGCCGGATGGCGTCCTCGGTCCGCACCGGATCGAGCCCGAGCAGCTCCGCGCGGATCAGCTTGATGGCCGCGGGCCGGGCGAGCATCCGGTGCGTGGCGCGGTACACCTCGCCCATGCCACCGCGGCCCAGCAGCTCCCCCAGTCGATAGCTGCCCAGCTCCCGCGCCCGGACCACTTCCCTGCCCAGCCCGTAGACCACCCGCGCGCCCATGTAGGCGAAGGCGACGGCGAAGGCGCCGTGCACCAGCGACGAGGCATAGGTATCGAGGGTGGCGGGAATCAGCCCGGCCAGGTGCAGCACGCCCTTGGACAGCGGCGACATCAGCGCGGCGATGACCGCCGCGACCAGCATCCGTTTCGGCGGGCCCGGCAGCACCAGCGGAAAGAGGATCACGATGCTGGGCACCCAGTCCATCGTGGGGACCAGTCCGGTGCTGCGGTACTGGTCGAGCGTGTTGGTCAGGCCGATCACGAAACAGACCAGGATCTCGTACCCCAGGCCGATGCGCAGCAGGCTGGCGGGGCGGAAGCGGTCCTGCCGCGCCGCCCACCAGAGCACCGCCGAGGCCGCGGCGACCACGAGGCTCGCCGCCTCGAAGGGCCAGCGGGCGACAAAATCGGCGGAAATCGGGGTGCCCCGCGACGCGGCGTAGATCCAGTTCGCCGCGTACGCGAGGGTGTCGAAGAGAAAGGCTGCGAACAGGAGGAGCGTGAGGAGGCGCAGTCGTCCCCGCACCTGCTCCAGCAGGTCGGGAGGAAGGCCTGCCGCGAGCTCATCCGAGATGACCGCCGCCGATTCGGGCGCGGTCGGGGTGTCGAGCGTCGGGGCGATGTGCGAGGGCCGGTCGGTCGGCATGGCGGTAGAGTATGGCGGACACCGTCGTCGCGGGGAAGATCGGGTATCGCTCTTGAGGCTGTATTGGGAACCGCCCATCTTCCGCCCCATGCCGAATGCCAACCCGATGGCCACCGATCCGTGGAGCCAGCGCCCCGCGGCCGGGACCGATCCGCTCGACGACCTGGTCTACCTCTCCAACCTGCTGGGCCGCGAGACCCGGCTGGTCCAGCCTGGCGGGGGCAACACCTCGGTCAAGGTGACCCTTCCCGCGGCCGACGGCACCCAGACCGAGGCGCTGCTGGTGAAGGGAAGCGGCACCGACCTCCGCACCATCACCCGCGAGGGATTCACCCGCCTCTCGCTCCCGAAGCTGGGAAAGCTCCGCACCATCGGCAGCATGAGCGACGCCGAGATGATGCGCTTCATGGCGGAGTGCATGCTGGCGCAGGGCCCCGCGCCCAGCGTCGAGACCCCGCTGCACTCGCTGCTGCCCTACCGCGTCATCGCGCATACCCACGACATCGCGACGATGAGCCTCACCAACGTGAGCGATGGGCTGGCGGAGCGGCTGGTGCGGGAGTTGTTCCAGGAGAAGATCGTCTACGTACCCTACTCGCGGCCCGGCTTCCCGCTGGCGCACGCCGTCGGCGCGATGGCCGGCAGCATTCCCGCCGGCGCCATCGGGATGACGCTGGCGCATCACGGCCTGGTGATCTTCGGCGACACCGCCCGCGAGTGTCACGCGCGGATGCTCGAGGCGATTTCCCGGATCGAGGAGTACGTCGCTGCCAGCCGCCGCGGCAAGCAGGTGCTCGGCACCGCCCGCCGCGGCATTCCTCCCGCCGAGGTCCGGCGCAAGGCCGCGGAGGCGGTGCTCCCCGCCGTGCGCGGTGCCCTGGCCGCCAGCGACCGCGTCATCCTCCACTACGACGACGCCCCCGACCTGCTCGAGACGCTCGCCGCCGAGCGGACCCCCGAGCTGGTCAGCCGCGGCATGGCGACCCCGGAGCACCTGCTCCGCGCCGGCCGCCGCCCGCTCTGGGTCGACATCGATCCCGCCGCACCGGCCGATGACATCGCCAAGGCGACCGCGGCCCAGATCCGGGCGCAGCGGGAGGAATACCTCCAGTATCACGCCCGGCACGCGAAGGCCGGCGAGGCGCCGCTCGAGGACTGGGCCAAGGTGATCCTGGTGCCCGGCGTCGGCCTGGTGACCGCGTTCAGCGACAAGAAGAACGCCGTCACCGCCAACCTCTGCTATCGCGCCGGGCTCGAAAGCCTGGTCAACGCCGAGGCGCTGGGCGGCTTCTCGTTCATCCCCGAGGCCGATGTCTTCGAGTTCGAGCACTGGCCGCTCGAGCGCCGCAAGGTGGAGGAGACGATCGCGAAGGAGCGCGCCACCAAGCTCCTCCCCCGCCACGTCGCGCTGGTGATCGGCGGCGGGAGCGGGATCGGCCTCGCCACCGCGGAGGCCTACGCCGAGGCGGGAGCCCATGTCGTGATCGCCGATCTCGACCCGGCGGTCGCCGACAAGGCCGCGGCCGAGCTCGGGAAGAAGTACCCGGCGCGCACCCTGGGCGTGGGCGTGGACGTGCGGGACGAGGCGAGCCTCGACGAGCTCTTTGCCCGGACGGTCACGGAGTTCGGCGGGCTCGACTGCCTCTTCTACACCGCGGGCGCCCCGCCCCGCTTCGCCCCGGTCACCAGCATTCGGCGCGAGGATCTCCAGCGCCAGCTCGACGTGCACTACCTCGGCGCGGTCGGCGCCATCGGCCGCGCGGCGACGATCATGCGACGGCAGGGGAACGGCGGCGCCATCGTGGCGAGCGTCTCCAAGGCGGCGGTGGTGCCGGGCAAGGATGCGATCGCGTATGCCGGCAGCAAGGCGGCGCTGCTCCAGGCGATGCGCGTCGCCGCCGTCGAGCTTGGGCCGGACCAGATCCGGGTCAACGCCATCAACGCCGACCAGATCGAGACGCCGCTCTTCCTCAAGTTTGTCGAGGAGCGCGCCGCCGGCCGGGGCGTGAGCGTGGCCGAGCAGCTCGAGGTCTATCGCAAGCGGAACCTGATGGGGGCGAGCCTGATCCCGGCCAAGGCGTGCGCCGACCTGGCGGTGCTGCTGTCGAGCGAGAAGTTCCGCTACTCCACCGGCGGGTTCCTCACCATCGACGGCGGACTCCCCGAAGCCTTTCCCCGCTAGCGCTTGTACCGGGCGGGACCCGGGCCTACCTTCCCGCCCATGTTGCGCTCCCTCGCCCGCCTCTGGCTGGCCCTCTGGGCCATCCTCAACGTCGCCCCGCTCCAGTCGCGGGCGGTGGTCGAGGCGTCGGATGCACCGGTCCTCTCCACCCGCGAAGGCACCGCGGTCGCGAGCCGCGCCCCGGCCACGCCGCGGGTCTCGCAGTGGCAGGACCACAGTTCCGGTGACGGCAGCAGCGCACTCCCATCGGCTGCACACACCGGCCTCCGCAGCACGGTGGCCCACGCCACCAACGCACTGCCCGCCGAAGCCCCGCATGTCCGCTCGGCGGTTCTCCCCGACAATTACCCCACCGGTCCACCCGAGCTGAGCTGAGTCGCCACCGGTCTCGTGCCGGGCGACCCCTGCTCCACCTCTCCGGTCCGGCCCGCCGCCGCGCACCGGGGGATCCGCGCGTTGCGCGCATCCCGGCCCTGAGGCCGGAGGTCCGCTCACTCGGGGACTCTCATGCTGTCGACCCTGCGCGCCCGGCTCGTGGTCATCGGGCTGCTGGTGCTCTGCTCGCTGCTGGTGCTGTGGAACAACTACCGTCTCACCGCGACCCATGACCGGCCCGGCCAGCCGGTCAGTCTCGGCCTCGACCTCCAGGGCGGGATGCACCTGGCGCTCGAGCTGGACCAGTCGGCGCAGCGCTCCGACGATCCTTCCCGTGACACCGATCTCGCGCTCGCCATCCTGCGGAAGCGGATCGACGAATTCGGGGTCACCGAGCGGCTGATCCAGAAGGTGGGCGACCACCGGATCGTGGTGGAGCTGCCGGGGGTGCGCGACCCGGAGCGGGCCCGCGAGATCGTGCGGCGCAACGCCTTCCTGGAGTTCCGCCTCACCGACCAGGGCGACGCCTTTGCGAAGGCGCTCCCCGCGATCGACCGCGTCATCGGACCGGTGGCGGGCGCGACCCGCGGCGGGACCGGCGCAGTGTCGCAGCTGCTGGGCAAAGGCGTCGAACCTGCCACCGCCGCTGGCACCTTCTCGAGCCTGCTCACCCCCTCGCGGATCACCGGCGAGTTCCTGGTGGAACAGCGCGCGTGGCGCACGGTCGATTCGCTGCTGCAGCGGGACGGCGTCCGCCGGCTCTGGCCCCGCGGCGTCGAGGTCAAGTGGGCGGCCGACTCGGTGGGCAGCGGGCGCGAGTGGTACCGCGCGCTCTACGCCCTGGAAGACCGTGCCGTGGTCACCGGCGCGAGCCTGGTCGACGCCCAGGCCCAGATCGACCCGATGACCAACGCCCCGGAGGTCACCTTCCGGCTCGACAACGCCGGCGGGCGGAGGTTCGCGCTCGCCACCGAGCGCAACATCGGCAACCACCTCGCCATCCTCCTCGACGGCCGGGTGCAGGGCGCACCGCCGGTCATCCAGAACCGGATCGACCGTTCCGGCCGCATCGAGATGGGGGGACGGAGCCTCACCGAGGCGCAGGACCTCGCCCTCACCCTCCGCGCCGGCGCGCTCCCCATTCCCCTCCGGATCGTGGAAGAACGCCAGGTCGGCCCCAGCCTCGGCGCCGACTCGATCCAGGGGGGCATCACCGCCGGCCTGGTGGGCACGGCGCTCGTCGTCCTCATCATGGTGGGCTACTACGGACTGAGCGGGCTCCTCGCGGTGGGCGTGCTGACGCTCTACACCCTCTTCACCCTCGGCGGACTCACCTTCGTCGGCGCGGCGCTGACGCTTCCCGGGCTGGCCGGCTTCATCCTCTCCATCGGCTTCGCAGTCGACGCCAACGTCCTGATCTTCGAGCGGATCCGGGAGGAACTCGCCGCCGGAAAATCGGTGCGGAGCGCGGTGCACGAGGGGTTCCGCCACGCCATGCCGGCGATCATCGACTCCAACATCACCACCGTGCTGACGGCGCTCTTCCTCTTCCGGTTCGGCACCGGGCCGGTGAAGGGGTTCGCGGTGACGCTGGTGATCGGCATCCTGGCCTCGATGGTGACGGCGGTCTTCGTCACTCGCACCTGCTACCAGCTCTGGCTCCGGTGGAAGCCGGAGATGAAGACCATCTCGCTCGGCCGGGTCCGGCTCTTCCAGCACGCCGCCTACGACTTCATCCGGCATCAGCGCACCGCCGTCGGACTCACCCTCGTCCTGCTGCTGGCGGGCATCGTGGGAATGGCGGCGCGGGGAGTGAACTACAGCGTCGAGTTCACCGGCGGCACGCTGATCCAGGTGCAGACCGCCCGGGCCATCGACGTCGGGGAGCTGCGGGGCGCGCTTCGCGAGGCGGGTGACCACAGCGCCGAGATCCAGCGATTCGGCGCCGACAACCAGTTCGTCATCCGTACCGCCGCCGAGGGCGCGGACGATGGCGCGACCGCCCAGCCGGAAGCCCGGGTGCGGACGGCGCTCGACCAGGTGAGCGGCCCGGGCGCCTACCGGATCGAGCGGGTCGAGGCGGTCGGCCCCAAGGTGGGCGGGGAGTTGCGACAGCAGGCCTTCGCGGCGATCGGCCTCAGCTTCCTCGCGGTGCTGGCCTATCTCGCCTGGCGCTTCGAGTGGCGGTTCGGCGTCGCCGCGGTGGTGGCGACCGCCCACGACATCGCCGCAACGCTCGCCTTCATTGCCCTCATGCGGCTGGAGGTGGGGCTGGTGGTGGTAGCCGCGCTTCTCACCGTGGTGGGATACTCCCTCAACGACACGATCGTCATCTTCGACCGGGTCCGGGAGCAGCTGCGGGAGAAGGGGCGCAAGGGCTACGTGGCGCTGCTCAACAGTGCCATCAACGAGACCCTGCCCCGCACCATTCTCACCGGCGGCACGGCGCTGGCCACGCTGCTGGCGCTGGCGATCTTCGGCGGCGAGGTCATCCGGCCGTTCGCGCTGGTGATGTTCTTCGGGATCTTCACCGGCACCTTCTCGTCGGTCTTCATCGCCGCGCCGGTGCTGCTCTGGATCGAGCGACGCTGGCCTTCCGCCGCGGCGGCCGCACCCCCCGCTCTCGCCCCCCAGCCCGCGGCTCGCCCATGACCGACGCCCACGAGGTCCTCCGCACCCTCGCCCTCGTGCTGCTCGTCGCGGGGGTGACCACGCTGCTCTTTCACCGCCTCCGCCAGCCGGTGGTCTTCGGCTACCTGCTGGCGGGGATGATCGTGGGGCCGCACATCCCCATCCCGCTCATCGCCGACGAGCGGATGGTCCAGACCATGGCCGAGCTGGGGGTCATCCTCCTGATGTTCGGCCTGGGGCTCGAGTTCAGCTTCCGGAAGCTCCTGGCGGTCGGGGCCACCGCCGGGATCGTGGCGGTGCTCCAGACCACCACGATGGTGGCGCTCGGTTTCCTCGCTGGCCAGGCCTTCGGATGGACCGCCCTGGAGAGCGTCTATGCCGGCGCGGTCATCGCCATCTCCTCGACCACGATCATCGTGAAGGCCTTCGCGGAGCAGGGCGCGACGGGACGCTTCGTGCAGGTGGCGTTCGGCGTGCTGATCATCGAAGACCTGATCGCCATCTTTCTCCTGGCCGGCCTGACCGCCTTCTCCGGCAGCGGCACCCTCTCCGCCGGCGAGCTGGGCCGCACCGCGCTCCGGCTGGCGGTCTTTCTCACCGCGCTGATCGTCATCGGGCTCCTCACCGTGCCGCGGCTCGCGCGCATGATCGTTCGGATGGACCGTCCGGAGATCACCGTCATCGCCGCGGTGGGGCTCGCCTTCGGGGCCGGCTACCTCGCCCACGCCTTCGGCTACTCGGTGGCGCTGGGCGCGTTCCTGGCGGGCTCGCTGGTGGCGGAATCGGGGGAGGAAAAGCCGATCGAGCACCTGGTCCAGCCGGTGCGTGACATGTTCGCGGCGATCTTCTTCGTGGCGGTGGGGATGCTCATCGACCCGAGGGTCATCGCCGAGAACTGGCTCCCGGTGCTGGTGTTCACCATCCTCGTGATTGTCGGCAAGGTGATCGCGGTGAGCCTGGGCGGGTTCCTCGTCGGGTTCGGCACCCGCACCTCGGTGCAGACCGGGATGAGCCTGGCCCAGATCGGCGAGTTCTCGTTCATCATCGCGGGGGTGGGGCTTGCGACCGGCGGCACCCGGCCCTTCCTGTATCCCATCGCGGTAGCGGTCTCTGCCATCACCACGCTCACCACACCGTGGCTGATACGGGCGGCAGTGCCGACCGCCGCGTGGGTCGACCGCACCCTCCCCGAGCCGTTCCAGAACCTGGTCTCGCTCTACGGCTCCTGGATGGAACGGGCGAAGGGACCCTCCACCGATGAGCGGCGCTCGCGGGTCCGGCGCCTGGCGGGGCTCATCGGGCTCGATGCCGCGGCGCTCGGCCTGATCGCACTCGCCGCCTGGCAGTTCCTCGAGCCGGGCGCGGGCCGGCTGGTGGAGAGCATGGGTCTCAGCGCCGAGCTGGCCCGTACCCTCCTCCTCGGCGGAGTGGTCCTGATCTCGCTGCCCTTCCTGGTGGGACTGGTGCGACTGGTGGGAAGCCTGGCGGAAGCGGTGGCACTCGGGGCGCTGCCTCGCGGTGCCCGGGGCAAGATCGATCTCGGCCTTGCCCCGCGGCGCGCCTTTGTCGTCACCTGGCAGATGGCGACGGTACTGCTGCTGAGCCTCCCGCTCCTGGCGCTCAGCCGGGCGGTGCTCCCGCTGCCGGTGGCGCTGCTGCTCCTGGCCCTGGCCCTGGCCACGCTGGGGATCGCCCTCTGGCGGAGCGCCACCAACCTCGCCGGCCACACCCGCGCGGGGGGGGAGGTCATCGTCGCGGCGCTGGCGCGCCAGATGGCGCCGGTGCCCGCCGGCGGCCCGGCAATCGAGGAGCCGGCGCAGGCCCGGGATACGCTCGCGCCGATCTATTCGATGATACCGGGGCTGGGCGAGCCGGTGCCGCACACCGTCGCGGAGGGAGATTACGCCGCCGGCCGCACCCTGGCGGACCTGCACCTGCGCGACACCACGGACGCGAGCGTGCTCGTCATCGTGCGGGACGGCTCACCCAGCATCCTCCCGCAGGGCACCGAACGGCTCCTCCCCGGCGACCTGCTGGCCCTGGCAGGATCGAGTGTGGCGGTGGAGCAGGCGCGTGCGCTCCTTACTCGAGGTCCAACGGTGGGCTGATCCTCCTGCCCTGCGCTGGTAGTATCGCGAAGTCCGTCAACCGAAAAAGCAAATCACGAAGGCCACGAAGGCACGAAGAACACGAAGCACCCTCATGCTCTCTTCGTGCTCTTCGTGGCTTCGTGATCTTCGTGATTGCTGTTGCAGTTCCCCATCCCGAGACAAACACAACGCCCCCCGGCCGAAGCCGGAGGGCGCGTGGACCTGCAGGTACGGGAACTTAGTTCTGGACCAGGATCAGGTACTTCGACGGGGCCCAGAAGGTCTCCGGCTGCTGGATCTTGAGCTCGCCGGACACCTTGCCGTCCTTGAAGCTGGTGCTGTCGGCCGCCTCGAGGTCCTGGCGCGAAACCAGCTTGTACTCGTGGTTCGCCGGGAGGGTGATCGTGGTCGAGGTGGTCTTGTCGATCGCCGTGAACACCGAGCTGTCCAGCGCCCGGGCCGGGTGCAGCTGCTTGCCGCCGAAGAAGAGGAACTTCTTCCCCTCCTTCACGACGATCCCCTTCTGGAGCAGCTCTTCCTCGGTGCCGGCCACGTAGTACACGGTGTTCTTGTAGGTGGTCAGGTTGCTGACGGTGTCATGCAGCGCCGCCTGCACCACCCGGGCGGTGTCGAGCTGCGAGTTGAGCCCGGCGATCTGCACGTTCTGCGAGTCGATGGTCGAGCGGAGCTCGGTCTCGGTCCGCAGCGCCGTGGCCTGGAGCGAGTCGATGCTCGCCTTGTAGGCCTCGATCTGCTTGAGCAGCGTGCTGTTGCGGCCGGAGAGCGAGCGGGCCCGCTGGGTGCTCTGCTCCAGGCGCTGCTCGGTCTCGTTCAGCCGGCCCACCAGCGCCTGCACCCGCTCCAGCGCCGCGGTCCGGGCCGCACGATCCCGCTCCGCCGGGGTGCCACCCTCGGGCTGCGCCGCGGACGCCACCACCGCGCTCCGGGCCTTGGCCAGCTCTTCGTTGATGCCGTTGACGAACTTCGAGGTCTCCAGCACCTCGGTGATCAGGCTGTCTTTTTCCGCCGCCAGCGACTGGGCGTCGGAGAGCGCCTTGGCCAGCTCTTCCTTGTGCTGATTGCAGGCCATGGCAAGCACGAGCGGAACGACAAACAGGATGCGGCGCATCCGGAACCTCCAGCAGGGGGCAACGTCAAGCGGGCAGGATACCCTATGATGTGCCCGAATCCTAAACGCAGGGACGTGATACGGAAGTGACCATACTCACATGGATAGATGACAAAGCTGTTATCCAGTCAGGAGTTGGCCTGCCCCTGCCCGATCACAACCCGCCCCCGGAACGCACGCGCGCTCCGGGGGCGGGAGGCTTGGGCCGGCTCAGAACGAGCCGCTCACGATCACCGTTCCCGACGAGGTCGCCACGCTGACGGCCAGCCCGGCCACGCTGGCCGGGACGTTCTGCCCCGCCTGGGAACGCAGCTTGAACTCGGCCGAACCCAGCGTGTCCACCCTGGCGGTGCCGGCGGCGGTCCCGCCCAGGGAGAAGGTCAGGGTCTGGCCGGCCAGCTGCCGGACATGCTCCACCTCGATCTCCAGCTCCCGGCGATTGCTCCGGGCGTCAAACTGGGCCTTCCCCCTGGCGCCGGGGAAGTCGGCCGAGGGCGCCAGCACGACGATCACCTTGTTTGCAGTGCTGCCCCCCGAGGGGTTCTGCGTGGCGGTGGTGTCGCGGGGCGTGGACCCGCCGCGGTCGGCGGAGTTGACCACCGGGGTGGGCGAGGTCTGGTCGGTGGCGGAGCAGGCGGCGAGTGTGGCGGACGCCACGAGGAACGCGGCGGTGCCAAGGCGATGGAAGGATCGCATGGGCGGGTCTCCCGGTGTTGAGGTTGAGTGAGCACGGCGACGTGCCGTTGATCTCGCTCGGTCCTCAGGGCAACGCCGGTGCCCGGGAGCACGCCAATAAGTGATGTTCCGCGGGGGAGTTGGAGCCAGCGGCCCGGGAAGGGTGTGAGCTGCGTTGTGTAGCGCGACGAGACAGCCTGCGCCGTTGCGGGTAAACGCTCAGCGCGCCACGGTGGGCTTGAGCGACTTCGCTGGCGCCTGCTTCCCCTTCCCGGCACTCGTGCTGTCGGCGGCGGCCAGCGGCACTTCCAGGCCATAGCGCTGCGGGTTGCTGCACACGATCGCGGCCGCGAGGATCTTGGGGACGTACTCGCGGGTCTCCTCCGGGAGGAGCTTGAGGCGGTAGAGGTGCCAGAAGTCCCGCTTCGACTTCTTGAACCCGCCCGGGGTCCGGGCCACCTGCCGGAGCACCCGCCGCACCCCGTTCTCCCCCTTGTTGTAGCTCGCCATGGCGAGCATGAAGGCATCCTCGCCGAACTCCGCCAGGAGCCCCGCGAGCTTACGCGCCGCGGCCCGGGTCTGCCGGGGGACATCCTTCCGTTCGTCCACCGTCCCATCCACCCGCAGCCCCAGCTCCTGCGCCGTGGTCCGGGTCATCTGCCACATGCCCAGCGCCCCGGCCGAGCTCTTGGCCTCGGGATCGAACTGGCTCTCGGTCCACGCCACGTAGGCCATCACCTCGGGCAACTCGAGCGCCTTGAACTCGGCGGTGATCTGGGGCCAGTAGCGCACCTTCCGCCGGTAGATGATCCGCGCGATCGGCCCCGCCTTCTGCAGCTCGCCGATATGGTAGGCCAGCCGTTCCTTGAAGATCGGGGGGACGGAGTAGGTGCTGGCGTCGAACTGGCGGAGGATGCTCCGGATCTCCCGGTCGAGCTCGTCGCCGCTCTCCGCCACCTCCTGCGCCTTCTCCTTGTTGGTCCGCGCCAGCTCGGCCAGCGCCTTCTCCGCGCTCGCGGTGGTCTCGAGCAGCTTGTGCTCCAGCTCCGCCAGCCGGATCGAGTCGCGGGTCGCGTCCATCTCCACCTGGATCGCGTGGATCTGGGCGTCGTAGCGGCTCTTGGCGTCGAGGAGGGTGCTGATCTTCCGCTGCTGCGCGTAGATCACCGCGCCCTGGATGCCGATGATCACCAGCGCGACCGCGGCCACCATCCCGACGATCTTGAGCCAGCGCTTGCGGGTCTGGAACTTCATCAGGTCGCCCACGTCGCTGATGGCGGTCGCCATCACCTCCATGGTGCGCCGGGACTTGGTGCCCCCCGCCTTGGCCCGCTCCTCCGCCACCCGCTCCGCCGCCGCCGCCACCAGCCGGATCGCCGAGGTCTCCCGGGTCTTCCCCTTGAAGGTCTCGACCATCCGGGCCGCGTCCTGGGCGGCGTCGTAGTTCGCGTCGATGACGACCCCGACCTCCGCCTCCGGCGCCCCTTCCCCGCCGAAGCGGACCAGGTCGCCGCTCCGCAGGATCGCGTTGGTCACCCGCTCGCCGTTGATCCACACCCCGCCCGCCTGCCCCAGGTCGAGGATGTGGTAGGCGTTCTCCTTGAACACCACGGCGGCGTGATAGCGGCCCACCTCGGGATCGCGCTCGAGGTCGTACCGCACGTCACAGTCGCCGCTGGTGCCCACGCGGATCGAGCGCTTGTCGTACTCGACCGAGCGCCCGGCGAGACTGCCGGTGATGTGATTGAAGCGAATCATGTGAGCCGGGGTCGGAGGGGGTTACCTCCGAAGTGGCATGAGCTTACAGGGAAGCCCACCGTTTGCGCCAGCGTGGCCGCGGCGCGACACCGAAATCTTGCCAAGCTGCCCTCGCCCCCCACTGGGGCGCGCGCTGGCGGCACCGCGCCAGGATTGGCTCCATGGCACGGCGCACCTGGAAGGACATGATGGATCAGGGGGCCGAACTCGCCATCCTCGGCTCGCTCGTGTGGAGCTGAGGCAATGGGCCCTCCGGGATTTGAACCCGGGACCTAGGGATTATGAGTCCCCTGCTCTAACCGGACTGAGCTAAGGGCCCGTCAACACAACTGCGAGCTGTCATTCCGAGGGAGTGCAACGACCGAGGAATCTACTGGACCCCGAGTCCAGGACCGGTGAAGCAGATCCCTCGCTGCGCTCGGGATGACAACCGTTCTGCGCAGTTACTTCCCCTCCTCCTGACTATACGCGATGACCCGCTCGTAGAGCGCAATGTGCCGCTCCGCCATCAGCTGCCGGGTGAAGAACTTCTCCACCCGCGCGCGGCCGGCGTCGCCCATCTTCTCCCGCTTGAACGGGTCCCGCGCCAGGGTGTCGAGCGCCTCCGCCAGCGAGCGCACGTCGTGCACCGGCACCTCGAGCCCGGTCTCGCCCGGCTGGTTCACCTCGCGGACGCCGGTGGGCACCGCGGTGGTGATCACCGGCCGCCCCGCCGCCATCGCCTCCAGCACCACCAGGCCGAACATCTCGTCCACCGTCACCGACGGGAGCACCAGGAAGTCGGCCTCCGCCATCCGGCGGGGGAGGTCGTCGTCGGGATACTCGCCGAAGAACTTCACCCGGTCGGCCAGCGCCAGCGCCTGGGTGAGGGTCTTGAGCCGCGGCCCCTCGGGCCCTACCCCGACGATGTCGAGCCGCAGGTCCGGCACCCGTTCCAGCGCCCGGAGCAGTACGTCGAGTCCCTTGAACTTCACCAGCCGGCCGATGAACAGTGCCTTGGGCGGGGCATCCAGCGGACGGCGGGGCAGCTCGGCCCAGCGCGACTCGTCGATGCCGAACGGGATCACCTCGGTCTTGTTCTCGAACCCTTCCAGCTCCTGCGACAGCGCCAGGTGCGCGCGGCTCGGCACCACCACGGCCGACGCGCGGCGCAGCACCGCCCGCGCCAGGAAGCGGTAGCGCGAGCTCCGCAGGTCCTGGTGCTGGGTCACCACCAGCGGCGTCGAGCGGCTCCGCAGCAGGCTGGCGACGTCGGCGAGGGGATGGGGGTGATGCAGGTGAATCACGTCGGCCCGGCGCCGCGCCGCCGTGAGGTAGCCCGGCGCGATCTCCTCGGAGCCGAGGGCGCCGAAGGAGAAGACCCGGGTCACGGTCGAGCGCTGTCCCCCGACCCGGCCGCCGATCCGGCTCTCCACCGCGACGACGGAGACCTCGTGCCCGGCCGCGGCCGCGCCCTCGGCGAGTTCCTGGACCACGCGCTCCATGCCACCGGAGCGGGGCCAGTAGTATTTGGCGAGATGAAGGATGCGCATGCGGGAGAGAAGTCTGAGCGGTACGGGGGGGAGAGTCAACCGAGAGAGCCGTTCCTCGTTCCTCGTTCCGCGTTCCTCGTTCGCGGTGTCCCACTGCCTTGCTGCACTCGCCCGGCCCCACGTTTTCCCCACGGAATCTGGGGGGCGGTTTCGAGGAACGAGGAACGCGGAACGAGGAACGATCCCGCCTCGACTCCCGACCCCAGACCCCTTATTCTGCCACCCGACCAATGCGCGCCGTCATCGTCTCCCACACCTACATCGACCCCGCCACCCGGGGGAAGCTCCGCGCCCTCGCCGGCCTCGGCTGCACCCTCAGCGTCGCCATCCCGGCCCGCTGGTCGCCGACCCAGCGGGGGCCGCTCCTCGAGGCCAGCTGGGGCAACGATGGCGGCGTCCGGATCGTGCCCATTCCGGTCAAGGGCGACCGCGGCGAAGGGGTCCACTGGAAGGTGAGCGACCTGCACCGCATGCTCGCCGACTTCCGCCCCGACGTCCTCCACGTCGAGTCGGAGCCCTGGACCCCCGCCGCCGCGAGCGCCAGCGCCCGGGCCCAGAAGCTCAACATCCCGGTGGTGCTCTTCGCCTGGGAGAGCGTGATCCGCTCGGAGAGCCTGCGGGAGCGCTGGCGCCGGGGCCGCACCCTCGATCGCGCCCGGGGACTGGTCGGCGGCAACAAGCTGGCGGCCGGGCTCCTCTCCCGCGGCCGTCCCAAGGTCCCCGTCACCGTCATTCCCCAGCTCGGCCTCACCCCGCCCCTCGAGATCCAGCGTCCACAGAATGCCGAGCTCACCATCGGCTTCGTGGGGCGGCTGGTGCCGGAGAAGGGGCTCGACATGCTCTTCCGCGCCTGCGTGAAGCTGCTGGGCCGCTGGAACCTGGTGGTGGTGGGCAGCGGACCGGCGCAGGAGCAGCTCGAGGCCCTCGCCGAGCGGCTGGGGATCGCCTCCCGGATCACCTGGCGGGGACCGATGCCACCGGAGCAGCTGCGCGACCTCTGGCCCCAGGTCGACTGCCTCGTGGTCCCCTCCCGCACCACGCCTCAGTGGGTGGAGACCTTCCATCCCGCGATGGTCGAGGCGATGGGCCACGGCGTGACGGTGGTCGCGAGCGACTCGGGAGCGCTCCCCGAGCTGGTCGACACCGCCGGCCTGGTCGTCCCGGAGGACGATGTCCCCGCCCTCACCGCCGCCCTCCAGCACCTCGCCGACGCGCCCCGGGAACGGGCCCGGCTCGGCAAGGAAGCGCGGCTCCGCGTGATGGCGGAGTACGTCGACAACGCGGTGGCGCGGCGGACGCTGGAGTTCTGGGAGAGCGTGGTCGGGGCGAAGTAGACTCCGGCCGCCCCGCGCGCAGGGACTGTCATCCCGAGGGAGTGAAACGACCGAGGGATCTACTGTCCCCAAGGTCATGGCCAGGGTAGCAGATCCCTCGCTACGCTCGGGATGACAACCCGGAACCCTTCTGCTTGACCCTCCCCCCCGCCCGGCTCATCTTGTAGTGCAATGATCTCAAACAAGTTGCGCCGCCGTGCCGGGCGGGTCGTGCTCGGTCTTGCCGCCCTCGCTCTGGCCCTGGCCGGCCCCGTCGCCGCCCAGGTCCCCACCCAGGGTGGCACCGGCGGCCTCCCGATTCCCGGCGCCAACGGCCAGCTCCCCAGCCCCGCCGTCGCCCAGCAGCTCCTCAGCTCCCGGCCCGACCTGGCCCGCCAGCTCCGGGAGCGGATCCTCGCCTCCGGCCTTTCGCGCGAGCAGATCCGGGCCCGGCTCCGCGCCGCCGGCTACCCCGAGACCTTTCTCGACCCCTATCTCGCCGGCGCCGACAGCACCGTCGTGGCCCAGGCCAAGCCCGGCTCCGACATCGTCGACGCGGTCCGCACCCTCGGCATCATCGGCGGCGAGGAGGTCGACTCGCTGCTCGTCCTCACCGACTCGGCCCAGCACATCGCCGACTCGCTCCGCGCCGACTCGCTCTCCGACACCTCGAGCGTGCTGCGGGTCTTCGGCATGTCGGTCTTCAAGCGCAGCAGCTCGCTCTTCAATCCCGCGCTCAGCGGCCCGGTCGACCCGAACTACCGGCTCGGACCTGGCGACGCCCTGGTCCTGATCCTCACCGGCGACGTCGAGGTGGCCCACGAGCTGACGGTCACCCGCGAAGGGTTCATCGCCATTCCCCAGGTGGGCCAGCTCAACGTCGCCAACCTGACCCTCGCCCAGCTCGAGGACCTGCTCTACCAGCGGCTCGGCCGGGTCTACTCCGGGGTCCGGCGGCAGAACCCGACCACCCGCTTCACCATCACCGTCTCCCGGCTCCGCACCGTGCAGGTCTACGTGACCGGCGACGTGGCGCGCCCCGGGTCGTTCCAGGTCTCGGCGGCGGGCACCGCGATGAGCGCGCTCTACGCCGCCGGCGGTCCCACCGCCAACGGCTCGTTCCGCCGGGTGGAGATCCGTCGCAACGGCACACTGGTGGATTCGCTCGACCTCTACGACTACCTGCTCCGGGGCGACAACTCCCACGACGCCCGCCTCGAGAATGGCGACGTGGTCTTCGTCCCGGTCCGGGGCACCCACGTGAAGGTCACCGGCTCGGTCATCCGGCCCGCGATCTACGAACTCAAGCCCAGCGAGACGCTGCGCGACCTGCTCCAGGCCGCCGGCGGCTTCGAGGCGGCCGCCCTGCGGCGCCGGGTGCAGATCGATCGCATCCTCCCGCCGGCGCAGCGACAGCCCGGGGGCCGCGACCGGGTGGTCCTCGACGTCGCCAGCGACCAGTTCACCGACGGCCTGGGCCCCGCCCTCCCGATGGCACCCGGCGACTCGGTCTCGGTCCTCAAGGTGGCGGAGCGGCGCCGCAACGTGGTCAAGGTGACGGGGAACGTCTGGACCCCGGGGCTGGTCGGCTACACCGCGGGGATGCGGCTCAGTGAGGCCATCCGGCTCGCCGGCGGGCCCCGCTCGGATGTCTATCTCGGGCAGATCCTGGTCTCCCGGCTCCTCTCCGACTCGACCCGGATCCAGCTCCGCAGCGCCTTTGCCGACTCGACCGGTGCGGTGAAGGAGGACCTCGCCCTCCTCGAGGACGACGAGATCACCATCTTCTCCCGCTCCACCTTCCGGCCGCTCCGCTACGTGGCGGTCACCGGGGCGGTGCGGAAGCCGGGCCGGGTGCCCTATCGCGACGGCATGACCATCCGCGACGCCCTCCTCGCCGCCGAGGGGCTCACCGAGGACGCGCTGCTTTCCGAGGCCGAGATCGCCCGGCTCCCCGAGGACACGGTGCGCCAGGCGGGACGGGTCGCCACCACCTTCCGGGTGCCGCTCGACAGCACCTACGTCTTCGACCGCGACCGGGACGGGCGCTATCTGGGCCCCCCGGGCAGGGCCGCGGCGGCGAATGGCGCCCCCGAGGTGCCGCTCAAGCCCTACGACAACGTGCTCTTCTTCCGGCAGCCGGAATGGGAGTTCCAGCGGACGGTGACCCTCACCGGCATGGTGCGCTTCCCGGGCCGCTACGCGCTCATCACCCGGACCGACCGGCTCCTCGACCTGATCAATCGGGCCGGCGGACTCACCAAGGAAGCGTACCCCAAGGGTATCCGCTTCTTCCGCACCTCCGACCGGGGCGGGCGCATCGGCGTCGACCTCTCCCGGGTGCTGCAGAACCCGAGGGACAAGGACAACCTGATCCTCTCCGGGGGCGACTCGATCTTCGTCCCCGAGTACATCCCGGTGGTGTACGTGAACGGCGCGGTGAACGCGCCCATGTCGGTGACCTACATCGAAGGCCGCGGGCTGGAGTACTATGTCGACGCGGCGGGCGGATACAGCCGGAAGGCGGACAAGAACCGCGCCTACGTCACCCAGCCGAGCGGCAAGGTGCAGAGCGTGCACAGCCACTTCTGGTTCTTCCCCGACAGCCGGCCCGAGCCCGAAGCCGGCGCGGCGATCTTCGTCCCCGAGCGCGACCCCGCCGACCGGAAGGACTGGCTCGCCACCGCGGCGGCGCTGGCCCAGATCGTCGCGAGCCTGGCGACGACGGTGCTGGTGGTGCGGAACATCAAATGAAATCGGCGGGCCCAGTGGGCCCGCCGATTTCACTTGATGTTCCGTCTGCACCCGCTCTCCCGCCTACTCCACCACCCTCCGTCCCCCACTATCCCGCGCCGGCCGCGCTTCCCGCACCGGCATCCCCGCGAGCGAGGGCTCGTAGTCCGGCACCAGCCGCTTGAGGAGGCCCCGCAGCTCCTCGGCGCCCCACCCTTCCTGCGCCGCCATGATCAGGTCGCTCACCACCGTCGACACCCCGATCGGGAGAGCGGCGTTCCGGGCCTTGAGCACCTTCGAATGCTCGGTGGGGGTGGCGTGCTCCGCGTCGAAGAAGAGCTCCTCGTAGAGCTTCTCCCCCGGGCGGGTGCCCGAGAAGCGGATCTCGATGTCCTTCCCCACTTCCTTGCCTGACAGGCGGATGAGGTCGGCGGCGAGGTCGGCGATCTTCACCGGCTCCCCCATGTCGAGGACGAACACCTCGCCCCCGCGGCCCAGCGCGCCCGCCTGCAGCACCAGCTGCACCGCCTCCGGGATGGTCATGAAGTAGCGCTTCATCTCCGGGTGCGTCACCGTCACCGGTCCCCCCTCCTGGATCTGCCGCAGGAAGGTGGGGATGACGCTGCCCCGGCTGCCGAGCACGTTGCCGAAGCGCACCGAGACGAAGTTGAGCTCCTGCTCCTCCGCCGCCAGCTGGAGGATCTGTTCCGCCACCCGCTTGGTCGCGCCCATCACGCTGGTGGGCCGCACCGCCTTGTCGGTCGAGATCAGCACCAGGTGGTCCGCCCGGTGCTCGCTCGCCGCCTCCACCACATTCCGGGTGCCCAGCACGTTGTTGAGCACCGCCTCCGCCAGGTTCTCCTCCATCAGCGGGACATGCTTATGGGCCGCCGCGTGGAAGATGCTGGTGGGGTTGAAGCGCTCGAAGGTGCGCTCGATCTGGGCCGCGTTCTTCACGTCGGCGATGACCGCATGCACCGGGATGTGCGGGAAGTGCCGCGCCAGCTCCTGCTGGATGCTGAAGATCGAGTTCTCGCCGTGGCCCAGCAGCACCAGCCGCTCCGGCTCGAGCCCCGACACCTGGCGACAGAGCTCCGAGCCGATCGACCCGCCGGCACCGGTGATCAGCACCGTCCGGTCGGTGACCATTCCTTGGAGCTGGCGGAGGTCGATGTGCACCGGCTCGCGGCGGAGCAGGTCCTGGATCTCGACCTGGCGGAGCGCGAAGGGATCGAATCGCCCCGAGAGGATGTCGCTGATCCCCGGGAGGGTCCGGGTCTTCACCCCCGCCTCCGACGCCGCCCGCACCAGCTCCCGCACCACCGTCCCCGGCGCGGTGGGCATCGCGATGATGACCTCCTGCGCGTTGCAGGAGCGGCAGATCTTGGCCGTATCCTTGAGCGGGCCCAGCACCGGGATCCCGGAGAGCCGGTGGTGATGCTTCGAGACGTCGTCGTCCACGAATCCCACCGGGACGATCCCCAGCGAGGGGCTCACCTCGATCTGGCGGAGGAGCATCGTCCCCGCATGCCCTGCCCCCGCGATCAGCACCGGCCGGGCGTCGAGGTGATCGACCTGGCTCTGGTGCAGCCCGATCGAGCGGACCATGAGCCGAGGCAGCGCTACCGCTGCCGCCGTGAACATGGCGTCGAGGACCAGGACGCTGAGAGGGACCCGGACCGGCGTGAGGCCCGCCTCCGGCATCAGGAACGCGCCGAGGACGAAGCTGCCGAGACCGGAGAGTGCGGCGAAGAGGAGGATCGACTCGAGGTCCGCCATCGACGCGAAGCGCCAGAGGCGGCGGTAGAGTCCGAGGCCGAGGAGCAGCGAGAACTTGAGGAGAAGCGAGAGGGCCAGGTAGATCAGCCCGATACGCGCGTAGCCACCCTCCCAGGTGAGCCCCTCGAACCGCACCACATGCGCGAGCCACGTCGCGAGGGGGAGGAGGACCAGGTCCAGCGCGAAATTGTGCCGATTCCGGAATCCGTTCCGAAGCAGTCGGGCCATGCCAGTCTTGTCTGGTTCTGACTTGTCAGGTTCGTCCTGCGTGAAGAATCACCGCCTCGTGACGTACAGTCAATCCTAAGTCGGACCGCGATTTAGGCCGTGAAGATCGCTTGCGGCCACCCTTCAGGAACCGGTAAGCTTCCCCGGTCACTCCTCCGCGAGGACGCCCGATTACCGCCATCTCCCGTCGGCATGACTTTCTGCTCGTGCACCCGCCCGCCGGCGGCGGCGAGGTCAATCTCGATGCAGTGGTGGCCTGGCACCGGGCACACCCCGGGGTCACGGCGGTCATGCGTGGATCGAAATGGAGCGGAGTGGCAGCGGTGGACCGGTCGCTGCTCGTGAATGGCCAGATAGAGGACGCGCTGACCCTGCCCCTCCTGCACGCCCTCGGCCCGGTATCCGCCATCGCCTTCCCCGGCACCCCCGCCCTCGACACCGTCATTCTCGACCGGGACGGGACGATCAACGTCGACCGGCACTACCTGGCCGACCCCGAAGGGGTCGCCCTCCTGCCGGGGGCGCTGGAGGGACTCGCCGCCCTGCAGCGTGCGGGAATCCACCTGGCCGTGGTCAGCAATCAGAGCGGGGTCGGCGCGGGGCGGATCTCCCCCGAGACCCTCGCCCAGGTCAACCAGAGACTGCTCGATATTCTCGGCAGGGGTGGAGTCCGGCTGGACGGGATCTACTGCTGCCTGCACCGGCCCGACGAGGGCTGCAGCTGCCGGAAGCCCCTCCCCGAGCTGGCCTGGCGGGCCGCCCGGGAGCTGGGGCTCGACCTCACCCGCGCGGTGGTCGCGGGGGACAAGGCCGCCGACGTGGGGCTCGCCCGGGCGCTGGGGGTCCCCGCGTTCCTGATGACCACCGGCCATGGCGAGGCCACCCTCAATGCCGGGGCCGCATCCGCCGATTATGTGGTAGATGGTCTCGACCAGCTGGCCCGGATCTGCACCCATCCCGCCGGCCTCGTTCGGGCCGTCGCCCCTGCTCACCCCTGACCCGGTCGCTCCCGTGGATCCGCTCGCCCTGATTCAGGCCCAGTTCGAGGCCAGCGCCGAGGTGAAGCGCCAGGCCGGCAAGGTCCTCGCGCCGGTCATCGCCAAGGCCGCCGAGGTCGTCACCGCCACCTTCAAGGGTGGGGGACGCCTGCTTCTCTGCGGCAACGGCGGCAGCGCCGCCGACTGCCAGCACCTCGCCGCCGAGTTCGTGAGCGCGCTCAACCATGACGCGCCGCGCGCGGCGCTCAGCGCCATCGCCCTCACCACCGACACCTCGTTCCTGACGGCGAACGCCAACGACTTCGGCTTCGACCATGTCTTCGAGCGCCAGGTCGAGGCCCACGGCCGCCCCGGCGACACCCTCCTCGCCATCAGCACCAGCGGCAACTCGAAGAACGTGCTCCGCGCCCTGGAGCGGGCCCGGAGCCAGGGGCTGAAGACGATTCTGCTGACGGGGGAGAAGCCGAGCGTCTGCTCAGCGGCGGCGGAGCTGTCGATCCACGTGCCGAGCCGGGAAACCCAGCGGATCCAGGAGAGTCACATCACCATCGGTCACATTCTCTGTGACCTGGTGGAGCGGGCTTTGTTTCCAGGGCTGAGGCAGGGTTAGTCTCGACCGGCGGCCTTCCGGGTGGAAGCGGCGTCCGTCAACTGACTAGCACAGATGAACACAGATGGGACCGGATGCGGTCCGTACCATGGACGGTACCGCCGAACGTGAAGTGCCTGCTGGAGTGTTTGTCTGGTGGGTGTACTCCCGAGGTCAGGTCTGCGGCTGCGGGGTCACGCGAGAGCAGACTCGCGCAGGAACAACCTCAAGTACTGGTGCCGGAGTCTCACGCCCACGGACCCGTCCTTCACAGGGACTCCATCCCGACCCATCTGTGCCCATCTGTGTTAGTCAATTTGCCCAACCAAGGCATCACACGCGGCCGGGCACCACGCTGACAATCTCGGTCGCGCCAGGCGGCGGGGCCGGCTCCAGCGGCCAGCGCCGCATCGCCACCTGCGCCAGCTTCTCCCCACCCCCCAGCCGGGCCACCAAAGCGCTCGCCGCCACCAGCGCGTCCTCCCGTGACGCGATCGTCCGGAGCGTCAGCAGGATGATCCGGATGTCGAGCAGCACCGACGGCTTCTGCCGGACGTAGAGCAGCGCCAGCCGCGACTTCCACGGCCGCACCACCTGGTTGTACTTGAGGTCGGGATCCTCCGCCCCGCGCAGGATCTCCCCCTCATCGGAAAACACGATCGACGCCAGGTCGGTGATCCCCGGCCGCACACTAAGCAGTTCCTTCTCCTCGCCGGTGTAGTAGGTGGTGTCGACCACCACCTGCGGCCGCGGACCCACCAGGCTCATGTCGCCGATGAGCACGTTCCAGAGCTGGGTGAGCTCGTCCAGCTTCCACTTGCGGACGAAGCGGCCCACGGCCGTGATGCGGGGGTCATCGCCGGCGGTGGACGACACGCCGGTGGTGTCGGCGAGGATCCGCATCGAACGGAGCTTCACCATCCGGAAGGTGCCGCCGCCGCGGGCGGCGCGGGTCGCGATGTAGAAGGGGGAGTGTTTGTCCTGCCACCAGACTGCGATCATCGCGGGAACCAGGATGACGCTGCCCAGGGTGAGCCCGACGAGCGATGCCACCAGGTCGAGCAGCCGCTTCACCGGCCCTCGGTCCCCGCGCCGACGAAGGGCAACTTCCCCTGGTGCACGTCCAGCGCCCGGGCCGCGATCGCGGCGGCGTCGAGCCCGTAGCGGGTGCGGAGATACTGCTGGGCGCCCACCACCGAGGCAAACCCGCCCCGGATCGCCACCCGTCCGAACCCCTTCGGCGCCACTCCCCCCTCGAGGCAGGTCTCGGCGACGAGGCTCCCCAGCCCGCCCTCGGCCATGTGCTCCTCGACCGTCACGATCCCGCCGGTCTCCCGCGCCGCGCGGAGAATCGTCTCCTGGTCGAACGGCTTGATGGTGTGGACACTCAGCACCCGGGCCCGGATCCCCTGCGCCGCCAGCTGGTCGGCGGCCTTGAGCGCCTCCCCCAGGATCCCGCCGGTCGCGACAAGGGTGAGGTCATCTCCCTCGCGCACCGTCCGGATCCTGCCCAGCTCGAAGCGCTCCCCCGCCTGGTTGGTCCGCCCCGCGTCCGACTTGTCGAGCCGGAGGTAGCAGGTGCCCTGGGTGCGCAGGATCGCGCTGGTGGCCTCCTCGGCCTCCCAGAGGCATCCTGGCGACACCACCGTGACCTCGGGAATCGCCCGGAGGATCGCCAGGTCCTCCGTCGCGTGGTGGGACATGCCTAACTGACCGTAGCTGAACCCGCCCCCGATCGCCACGATCTTGACGTTGGCCCGGTGATAGGCCGCGTCGTTCCGGATCTGCTCGAGGCAGCGAAGCGTCGGGAAGTTGGCGATCGAGTAGGTGAACACCACCCGGCCCTCGAGCGCGAGCCCGGTGGCCACCCCGGTCATGTTCTGCTCCGCCACCCCGACGTTGAGGTACTGCCGGGGCCGCTCGGTGGCGAACCTGGTCAGGACACCGAAGCCGAGGTCGCCGGTGATCAGGAAGACCCTGGGGTCCTCCGCGGCCAGCTGGGTGAGCCGGGCAATGAAGGCGTCTCTCACCGGCCCTCCAGCTCCGCCAGCGCCCGGTCGAACTCCTCGTTCCTGGCCGTCCGATAATGCCAGAGCACCGTGTTCTCCATGAACGAAACGCCCTTCCCCTTCGTGGTCCGGGCGATGATGACGGTGGGCCGCCCTTCGCGCGCCGGCGGGGCGGTGAGCGCGGCCCGGAGCGCCTCGTGGTCGTGCCCGTCGCACTCCCGCACGCCCCAGCCAAAGGCCCGCCACTTGTCGGCGAAGGGCTCCAGCTCGAGCGTCTCCGCCACCGGCGCGAGGCTCTGGATCCCGTTGTAGTCGATCACCGCGACCAGGTTGTCGAGCCGGTGGTGGCCCGCGAACAGGATCGCCTCCCAGTTGCTCCCCTCGTCGCACTCGCCGTCGCTCAGCAGCACCACCACCCGGTGGGTCCTGCCGTCGAGCTTCGCGCCGTAGGCCATCCCGCTGCCGACCGAGAGCCCGTGCCCGAGCGACCCGGTCGAGAACTCGACGCCGGGAATCCCCTTGTGCGACACGTGGCCCGAGAGATCGGAGCCGTTCTGGTAGTGGGTCTTGAGCTTCTCGACCGGGAAGAATCCCCGCTCGGCCAGGGCGGCGTAGACGCCGGCGCCCGCGTGGCCCTTGCTCAGGATGAAGCGGTCGCGGCCGGCCCAGCCGGGATTGGCGGGATCGAGCTTGAGCACGCCGCCGTACAGCACCGCCACGATGTCGGCCATCGAGAAGACCGCGCCGACATGGGAGCTCCCCCCGGTGCTGGTCATCCGGAGCGCGTGAATGCGGATCCGCTTCGCGAGCTCCCGGGTATCGCCGGCCCAGCCAGGTGCCTGGGGGGCACCGATCACTGGTAGAACTCCCGCACCAGCGCCGCGACGTGCTGCACGTCGTCGTCCGAGAGGGTCATGTTCATCGGGAGCATGATGCAGCGGGTGAACAGCCGCTCGGTGTTCGGCAGCGACTCCTTGAAGCCCAGCCCCTTCCACTGGTGCACCGCCTTGCCGCCCCACTGGATCAGGGTGCCGACGCCGCGGTCCTTGAGAAACTGGCGCAGCTCGTCCCGCCGCTCCGCCTCGATCTCGTAGTTCTGGAAGACGTCGAAGTGCTCAGTCTCGCCGTCCGGCCCCGGGGGCAGCACCACCTGGGTGAGGCTGCCGAGCTCCTTCCGGTAGATCCGCGCGAGGGCGCGGCGCCGGTCGATGATGGTCTGGTAGGTCTTGAACTGGTGATCGAGGATCGCGGCCTGGAGGTTGTCGAGCCGGGAGTTGTAGCCCCAGAGCTGGACTTCACCCAGGTGGTCCCGGCCATGGTCCCGGAGCAGGTGGACCTTCGCCGCCACGGCGTCATCGTTGGTCACCACCGCGCCGCCGTCGCCGAAGCACCCCAGGATCTTGGCGGGATAGAAGCTGAAGGCCGCCGCCACGCCGAAGGTGCCCGCCTTCCGTCCCTTGAAGCTGGAGCCCAGCCCCTGGGCCGCGTCTTCCACGATCCGGAGGTTGTGTTTCGTCGCGATCGCCTCGATCGCATCCATGTTGGCGGTGCGGCCGTTGAGCTGCACCGGCATGATCCCCTTCGTCTTCGCGGTGACATGCTTCTCGACGCTCGCCGGGTCGATCAGGTGGTCCGGCCCGCAGTCGGCCGCGACCGGCGTGGCCCCGACATGCGCGATCGCCGCCGCGGTGGCCACCATCGTATGCGAGGGGAAGATGATTTCGTCGCCCGGGCCGAACCCCGCCGCCCGGAGCGCGAAGATCAGCCCGTCGGTGGCGTTCCCCACCCCGATCGCGTGCTTCACGCCGAGGTAGCTCGCCAGCCGGGCCTCGAAGTCGACCAGGTCCTGCTGCTGGATGAAGGCGCCGCGCCGGATGATGTCGCGGAAGATCCCGACGTAGGTCTCTTCCTCGGCGGCAAAGGCGCCCCGGTAGTTGAAGAAGGGAATCGTGCGGACGGCGGAGGTGGTCATAACGGCTCCAGCTAGAGAATCGCGTAGCTGATGTAGGGATCCCACTCGAGACGCCGCAGCTCCAGCCGGTTGAGGCCGATCTTCTCGAGGGTGGCCAGGGTCTCGCCCGGCCACTGGGGATTGTCCAGTTCGTCGAAGGCGAGCACCGCCCCCTTGGGCATCCGGGGCACGAAGTGCTCCAGCGCCGCCTTGGTGGGCTCGTACAGGTCCAGGTCGATGAACAGGAGGCTCACGACGAGGTGGGGGTGCTCCGCCACGAATTTCGGGATTGTCTGGACCACGTCCCCCTTCACCAGGTGGGCCTTGTCCATGTGTCCCAGGAAGCGGTCGCGGTCGTACTCCTCGATCAGCTTGAGCAGTTCGTCATACGAATCGGCCTTGAGCCCGCCCGCCGTGACGTCGACCACCCGGGTCTCGTCCTGGGCCGCCACCGAGGGGAACCCGGCGAAGCTGTCGAAGCCGTAGATCCGCCGGGTGAGGTTCTCCGGCTCGAGGATGGTGCTGAGCTTGGCCCAGCTCATGAAGCTGAAGCCCCGGAAGACCCCGCAATCCACCACGGAGCCCTTCACCGGCAGCACCAGCTTGAAGATCTCGTAGAGGGCGAGGAAGCGCTTGAGCTGGTTGCGGCGGACGTACTTGGGAAAATTCTCCAGCCGGATTTCCACGGGGTCGGGACAGGCCGCGAAGATGTCGGCGATGTTCCGCCCCGTTTCCTGCTCGGCGGCCGTGCGGAATTTTTTCATGCGGTCTGGGGGCTCGTCCGCGTTCCTGGGGTTCGGCGGCTGGCGGAGTAAGAATCGGGCGAAATATATGTCACACCGGCGTGAACGGCAGTCGAGCGCCCATTATCTTTGGCCGTCCCCGACCCCCGGATCGCATGGCCGAGACCCCCCGGTACGAAGACATCACCGAGACCACCGGCGGCGCCCTCACCACCGAGGCCGCCTCGATGATGTACACCCGCTACGCCATGGCCGCCCGGGCGAGCCGCGGCCGGCGGGTGCTCGAGCTCGGCTGCGGAGCCGGCCTTGGCCTCGGCCTGATGGCCCGGGACGCCCGCCTGGCCGTGGGTGGCGACTACTCCGCGGCCCTGCTCCGGAGCGGGACCAGGCACTACGGCGGGCGCGTGCCCTTCGCCCGGCTCTCCGCCGAGGCACTCCCCTTTCCGGCCCACAGCTTCGACGTGGTCTGCTTCTTCGAGGCGACCTACTACATCCCCGACATGGAGAAGGCGTTCGACGAGATCGCCCGGATCCTGGCCCCCGGGGGCGAGGTGCTCTTCGTCAACGCCAACCCCGAGCGCCCCGATTTCGTGCGCAGTCCCTTCAGCGTGCGCTATCACACCGCGGCCGAGTTCCGCGCCGCGCTGGAGCGCCGGGGGTTCCGGGTGAGCACCAGCGCCGCCTTCCCGGTGCAGGACCAGGGCAAACCCTCGCTGCTGGGGACGGTGTTGCCGGTGGCGCGGCGGATCCTCGAGCGCCTGCACCTCGTCCCAACCACACTCGAGGGGCGGGCACGGCTCAAGCGGATCCTCTTCGGGAAACTGCGGCAGATTCCCCCGGAGGTGGCTCCCGATTTCGCGCCCGAGGTCATACCGGTGGAGACCGGCCCGGGGCCAGTGCGGAACTACAAGGTGATCTACGTGCGGGGAGTGCGGGGCTGAGGCGCGCCGGCGGCCTCCCGCTCCAGCCGCGCGACGAATTTCGGGTAGATGATCGACTCCGCGAAGTCGCTGGTGAACGCCCGGGTGGCGTTGGCGGAGAGGCGGGCCTGGAGCGCGGGGTCATCGGCCAGCGCGGTGATCGCCCGGGCCAGGTCGCCGGCATCGCCCGGACGGTAGACCAGCCCGCAGTCCCACTGCCGCACGATGGCCTCCGCCTCCCCCGGCAGCCCCAGCAGGAGCGGCAGCCCGGTGCTCATGTACTCGAAGAGCTTGTTTGTCAGGCTCATCGGGGCGCCCGGCGAGTAGGACACCAGCCCCGCCGTGGCGATCCGTCCCAGGGTCGCGATCGTCTCCCCGTCGACCCAGCCGGTGAACCGCACGTTGGTGAGCCCCGCGGCCCGGGCCCGCCACTCCGCGTCGCGGTCGCCCGCGCCCGTCAGGATGAAAAGCAGGTCGCTCCGCGCTGAGAGCTGGCGGGCGGCATCGATCACCGTGCCGATGTCGTAGTGCCAGGCGAAGCTCCCCACGAACCACGGCACCGTCATCCCCGGCTTCACCCCCAGCTCCCCCGCCAGCTTCACCCGGGCCGCCTCCGTCACCGGCCGCGGGTCGGGATAGCCGTGAGTGATCACCTGGTCGTGGGCACCAGCCCCCCGCCCCGCCAGCTGCAATCCCCAATCGAGATACGCCTGCGACACCGCCAGCAGCCCGGTCGCCTGCGAGAGTGCCAGCCGCGCCTCCCGCACGAACGGGAAGAAGAGGAGCGGGCCGAGCCGGCGGAGCGGCCGGGGCAGCATCTGGTAGTAGACGTCGGGCCAGGGATCGCGCAGGTCCAGCAGCACCGGGATGCCCCGCTCCTGCCCGAAGCGCACCGCCGCGAGGCTGAGCTCGATCGTGGGGAGGGAGCAGAGGATCAGGTCCGGGCGGGGAAGCGTCGGGGCCTCCCGCGCGAAGGCGCGGGCGATCTCCCGGTGGTTGCGCAGCCGGTCGAGCGAGAGGTTGTGGCGATAGAGCCGGCCCCGGAGGAACCGGATGTCGTAGCCGCCCTCTGCCGGAAACGGGTCGGCGGGAATGTCGTGGAAGCGCTTGCGGAAGTGATCGACCGCGCTGGTCCACCAGGTCACCTGGTGCCCCGCCCGCGCGAGGTGCCCCGCCAGGACCCCGGTGCGGAGCAGGCGCTCGCGGGTGCCGGGGAGCGGCACCGGTTCCCCCACCGTGATGAGCCAGAAGCGGGACGCCACGGAAGGCGGCTTGGCCGTCATTCCTTCCGGCGGCGCCGGAACAGCCCCGCGAACTGCTGCAGCACCGCGTAGCTCTCCGGCTGGGCCGCGCGAAGCAGGTCCAGCCAGTCGGCCAGCAGCAGCCCGATCAGAACCGCACCCGCGCCGACCACGAGCCACACCGCCGCGTCCCGCACCGGCCGGCTGGCATCGCGCACCGGGCCATCGGGGTCGTCCACATAGGCGAACGAGGGGGTGTTGCGCACCGCGTCGAGCCGGGCCTGCTCGAAGGACTGCGCCATCGCGGTGACCACCTGCTGGCGGAAATCCACCTGCCGCTGCAGCCGCGCAAAGGCCGTCTGCAGCCCCGGTGAGCCGGCGTAGGTCCGGTTCTGCTGCAGGAACGCGCCCACCGCGTCTTCCGCCCGCTCCAGTTCACCCCGGGCGCTGTTGAGCCGCTCCTCGAAGAAGGCCCGCTCCCGCGCCGCCCGCTGCTGTTCCCGCACCACCGTGGTCGAGTCGAGCACCACCAGCAGCCGTTTGAGCAGCGCCCGCGCCAGCGCCGGTTGGCTGGCCTTGACCTTCACCGAGAGGAGGCCCGCGTCGCGGTCGATCGTGACGTCCACCCGCGCCTTCAGGTGGTCGATCCCGCGGCGGAGCCGGTCGTCCGCGTCCCGCCCGGGGAGATGGTAGAAGTCGAGGTAGGTGCCGCTGGTGCTGTCGCCACCCGCCACCGCGGGGAGGCGATACTGGGTGAGGATGACCGGTGCCAGCACCCCTCGCGAGCTCAGCAGCGAGGCGTAGAGCCGCACCGGGTCGCCCAGCGCCGCGCCGGGCAGGGTGAGGCCGAACTGCGCCGCCAGGCTCGCCGCCCGCCCCGCCGCCTGCGCCTGGGTCTGCGGGCGGATGGTCGCATCCGCCGCGTAGGCCATGTGGAAGCGGGTCCAGAGAAAGGCGCCGATCGCCGTGAGGAGCGGGAAGACCACCAGCGCCATCCGGCCGCGCCAGAGCAGCCGGAGCAGCCAGGTCAGCCCGCCCCAGCGGGAGGCGGAATCAGTCGGCGAGGAGCTCATCGATGACGGCATGCAGGGCCTGGCGTCGGCGGTCGAGAGAGTAGAGTCGTTCGATGCGCGCCCGCGGCCCCTCGGGGCCACCCGGCGGCTGGTCGATCATCTGGCGCACCGCGGCGGCCAGGGCCGCGGGGTCGTCGGGTGGCACGTAGGCACCGGTGTCCCCCACCACCTCGGGCAGGGACCCCTGCCGCGTCACCACCGGCACACATCCTTCCAGCATCCCCTCGGCGAGGGCGCAGCCGAAGGCCTCATGGATCGAGGCCTGCACGTACACCGCGCTCTCCTGCAGCAGGGTACGGAGGTCGGCGTCCGAGATGAACCCGGTGAAGCGCACGTTGGGACCCGCCGCCGCCTGCAGCTCCGCCAGCGGCTCGGGATCGGCCTTGCCCGCGATCACCACCTCGATGTCGGGCGCCAGCCGCCCCATCCGCGCCACCGTGAGGATCCCCTTCCGGTGAATCGTGCTCGCGTCGATGCGGCCCACCGTCACCGCCTGCCGCTTGCGCGGCCGGTCCGGCGGAGGCGCCTCGGGAGCGAACCCAAGATAAATCAACCGCTGCTTCGCGAGCGGGATGCGGGCATTGCGGGTGGTCTCGTCCTGTCCCGCCTCGGAGTACGGCAGGCAGAGCGTCGCCAGCCGGAGCACCAGCCGTCCCAGCCAGGCGGTCACCCCGCCTCGCATGTTGCCGTAGCCGATCGCGTGCTCCGCCGCGACATCGTAGCCGCCCGTCACGATCGCCACCGGCTTGCCGAGGAGGCGCGCCAGGGCGACCACCGGGAGGAATCGCAGGCTGCCGAACCAGCAGAAGACCAGGTCCGCCGAAGGCACCTGCGCGAGGATCGCGAGCATTTCGCGGGGCGTGCGCGAGCGCACCTCCCGCACCGTGTAGCGCTCCGCCAGGAGCGACAGGTCGGTCCGGAGGAAGCTCAGCTCCTGGATGACCGGCGCCAGGATCACGCTCACGGGATCGCCTCCGGGACGACCGGGTCCGCCACCACCTCGGGTGCCCGCGCGGGTCCCGCCCGCCAGGCCGCCCATCCCAGGTAGCCGACCGCCAGCACGAAGGCCGCGAGCGTCGCGGTATAGAAGAAGATTCCCACGGCGAAGCTGGTGAAGACGAACACGTAGACCCCGAAGAGGACCGGCAGGTGCCAGAGCCCACCCTGCCGGGCGCGCTCGAAGGCGCGCCGTCCCAGCCACCCGAGGAGGGCCAGCACCACCAGGCTTCCCGCCGTGCCGAAGTCCTCGATCAGGTCGCGGAGCAGGGTGAAGATGTTGGACGACGTGAAGCCGACCGGGATGGCCGCGATCGGCGGCTCCGAGATCCCGAACGGGCCGACCAGCTTGGTCAGGGAGCGCGCCCCCGCCGCCAGCCCGCTGCCGACCACGCCGCGCTCATCCATCCAGATGCCCAGCGCCCCCCCGAAGCCGAAGGCGTCGGCCAGCACGTTGCGCCACCCCACCGCCGCGAAGTTGGAGGCGTAACGCACCACCTGCACCAGCACCGAGAGGCCGAGAATCCCGATCAGCGCCGCCACCGCCCCGCCGGTCATCGCCCGGCGATCGAGCGTCCGGAGCGAGGGCGCGGTCGCCACCGCCGCGGCGAGATACGCCGCCACCCAGAACGCACCCCCGAAGAGGGCACCCATCCGCGAGCCGTAGAGGCCCAGCACCAGCGGACCCGCCACCAGCGCCACCACGGCGAACACCCGGTCCTTCCGGTCCATCGCCAGCCGGAAGAGCAGCCCGCCGGCGATCGCCCCGGTGTACAGCACCAGGTAGCAGACCCACTCGGCGAGTCCCATCTCGCTCGCCTTCGCGTAGGCCTGGCTCCGGGCGCCGATCGTCACGGCCACGACCGCCTGGTAGGACAGCACGTCGCTGAGGGAATAGCCGAATCGGTGAAACAGGATCTGAAGGTCCACCACCGCGGCAACCAGGGTGAGCGCCGCCATGACCTCGAGCCCGGGGAGGGCCCGGCGAAGCGCCCGGGCATCCCGCGCCGCCTCCGCCACCGGGGCGCGCAACGCCACCACCGAGCCGGCGCACATCACCAGCCCGGCGGCGAAGGTGTAGAGCATCGCCGTGGGAAGCTGGTCGAGCGCGGGGAACACCAGCGCCGCCACCAGCAGGTAGACCGACCAGAGCGCGGCGAAGAGCGGGCCGGGCGAGACCCACACGCCCTCCGTCCGCCGGCCGAGATAGGCGACCAGGCCGAGCACCAGGGCGAGGGGCACCATGGCGGTCATGTGGCCAGGTCCCGGAGCGCCCGCCGGGTGCGCCACGCCGTCAGCGCGCCCAGCACCGACATCGCCGCGAGCACGCCGTAGGGAACCGCCTGCGCGCTGCGGAGCGCCAGCATCACCGCGCCGAAGGCGCCGAGCGCCACGGCGAGGTTGGCGGCGTTGAGCGGCGCCGCATGAATGGCGTCGAGCACGTTGCGAAGCACGATGTACACCACGTAGGGCACCGCCCCCAGCACGATGATCCGCACGGGCATCACCGCCGCGGCGAAGTCCGGCCCGAACACCGCCGGGAGCAGCCAGGGCGCGAGCAGTTCCAGCAGCGCCGCGCCCACCAGGGTCATGCCGCCGCAGGCCAGCACCAGGAGCCAGACCGCGCGCCCCAGGCCGGCGGTGCGGCCCGCCGCCACCCGGGCGCTGATCGCCGGGAGCATGACCTGCCCGAGCGGCGCGAACAGCGATCCCACCAGCGACAGGAGCGACAACCCGAGACCCACCCGCCCCGCCTCCGCCGGCCCGGCATAGTGGGCCGCGGCGGTCACCGGCAGGGCGCTCAGCGCCCCGAGCATGAACTCTCCCGGGACCCGGGGCGCGCCGTAGCGGAACAGCTCGGCCCCCGCGCTCGCGAGCATGGCGCGGAGCGGCTCCGGGCGAGGCCCCCGCAGCCGGAGCCCGAGCAGCACCAGGATGGCGACCCCCAGCTGCACCGTGCCGGTCAGCAGCACCAGGGTCGCGATCGGGAGTCCCCGGAAGGAGAACACCACCAGCGGCACCACGCCCAGGTTGAGCGCCTGCACCAGGTTCGCCGGCACCATCGTCTGGCGCCCGCGGAGGAGGCCATAGGCCACCCCGTGCAGAACCAGCCCCAGCACCCCCGGCGCGATGGCGCGGGCCAGCGGCGCGTAGCTGCTGCCGCCCATCGTCAGGGCCGCGAAGGGAGCCGCTCCCAGCATCAGGAGCAGGGCGGCGAATCCGCCGGTGAGCACCGTAATGAAGAGCGCCCCGTCGAAATAGGGCCACTGGGCCTCCGGGCCGCGACGCTCGGTGGCCATCGCCACCGACCGGGTCAGCGCCAGCCCGATCCCGCACAGCGCGGGGAGCTGCACCAGCCCGATCATCCGCCGCGCGAGCACGAACTCGCCGAACCCCGCCGTGTCGGTGTAGGCCGCCGCGAGCTTGAGCACCACCAGCGAGGCGGCCATCACGGTCAGCTCGGTCGCCAGCGTCAGCAGGTGATCGCGGGCCAGCTTGGTCGCGGCCAGCGCCCGCACCCGCTCCCAGGTCGGCAACCACCCCCGCCATCCCTGGCCGGGAGCCGCGGGAAGGTTCACGGTCACCTGCGCTCCATCAGCGGACGGACCTCGAGGAAAGAAGACAAGGAAGGAGAAACGACGAGAGGGAATGTAGAAACCTCGGCCACCCGGCGCAGCTATGGCGCCTCCGGCGTGGTGAGCCCCGCGATCACCGCCTCCGAGGGGAGGGGCCGCTGCAGCAGGTCCAGCGCCACCCGCCCCAGCCCCAGCGTCGCGATCGAGTCCGGTACCGGCCGGTGCGTCCCGTCCCACGGCAGGTAGATCAGCAGCGGGACCCGCGGGTCGTGGCGGCCGTCGAAATCCGCCGAATGCCGCCAGGGATGGTCGGAGGTCACGATCAGCGCGGTGCGCCCGGCCAGCCCCGAGCTGTCGAGGACCGTGCGCAGGCGCGCCAGCGACCGGTCCGCCAGCGCCAGGTTGTCGAGGTAGCCGCTCGGCGCGTAGCGGAACAGGGTCAGGCGCTCCTCGTCCCGGTCGAAGAGCCAGGGCTCGTGCGGCACCGGGAGGTGGAGCACCACCAGGTCGAGCGAGGAGTCGGCCGCCTGGCGCTCCGCTTCCGCCTGGAGCGAGAGGAACCGCGCCCGGTAGATCGCCCGGGTATTCACCGGGGTGGCCGCGAGCCACTGGCGCACCATGGTGGGCGATACCGCACGCCGCCGCCCCACCATGAGCCCCGACGGCGACCAGCTGCAGCGGCTCAGCCCGCGCCCGAGCCCGGTGCGGCAGAAGGCCAGGTTCCAGCCCACCATCCCGCTGTTGGCGCCCAGCTTGCGCGCCGAGGCGAACACCGGCGTCACCCCATCGGTGGAGCGCCGGGTGCTGTCCGCCATCCAGAGCCACGCCTCCCGCGGCCCCGCCCCTTCGGTGTGCTCCACCGCCTGCCCCAGGATCAGCGACGGCAGCGACTCGTTGGTGTTGGCCGCCGGCGGGTACGCCGCCTCGGCGACGATCGCTTCCCCGGCGAGCCGGTCGAACGCCGGCAGCGCGAGCCCCGCGGGCCGCTCGCCGAAGGCGAGGCGATAGTCCAGCTCGTCGAAGATGACCCACACCACCCGCTCCGCCACCCGCGGCCCGGTCATCTCCGGCTCCCCCGGGTTGTCGCCGAAGCGCTGGTTCAGCTGGCCGGTGAGCCCGATCCACGCGGCCCGCGGGATGGTCAGCAGCAGCAGGGGCGAAAAGATCAGCGCCGTGGTCGCGGCGATCTGGAACAGGAGCGCGGGACGGAACACGATCAGCAGCGCCGCACCGAGCAGGCCCAGGGCGAGCATCCCGAGGCCGGCCAGGCCGGGGAGGCTCCCGGGCGAGAGATGCAGGCCCTGGCGCGCCACCGTGGCGAGGCAGACCAGCACCAGCAGCACGCCCACCCCCAGTACCCGGCGCAGCACGCCCCCCGCCCAGCGGTCGAGCACGGCACCCAGCAGCACCGCGACCACCCCTGCGCCCAGCACATTCAGCAGGGCGGCCACGACCTCCTGGCCGGTGAGCACGAGGAAGAACGCGTCGGGCGAGCGGTGCTGGAACAGGAGCGCCCAGCTGCCGAGCAGGACCAGGTTCGCCGTCGAGGCCCCGATCACGAAGCGGCGCGCCGCGACCGTCACTGCGACGGAATCCAGGCCAGCAGCGAATCGGCGACCTGCCGGTGCGCCGCAGGCGTGAGGTGGCCGTACCCGTCGAGGAAGACGGTGACGGTGTCGCGGTCGAACATCGGGGCGAGCGACTTGAAGCTGGCGGTGCCGCGGGCCCGCATCGCGCCCTCCACCTCGGCGGTGCAGGCCTGCATCAGCGCCGGGAAACCCTGTTCCGCCCGGATCGCCTGCTCCCACGGCGTCTTCGGCTTCACGCTGGTGGCGGGATGCGGCTGCCAGAGGTACAGCACCTGGAAGCCGTAGCGCGCGGCCAGCCCCTCGGCCATCGCCTCGACCGCGGTGTACGCCGCCAGCGTCGAGTCGCATCGCACCGAGCGGTCAGCCGCCGCGGTCACCGCGCTGGTGGGGTGCAGCGAGCGCGCGAGCCGCGCCAGCAGCGCGGAATAGCGGGTCAATCCCAGCAGGCTGGCCCAGAAGCCGCGCGACCCGACGGCGGAACGGCGCGCGAGGTCCCGCTCGCCGAAGGCGGCCCCGGCGTGACCCTCGGTGATCGTGGCCAGCACGTCGTTGTTGCCATCGAGCGAGATAACCAGGTCGGGGCGGTACCCGGCCCGGAGCTCGAGCATGAGCGTGATGAGCCCCTGGGTCGCATTGTAGGAGGGCTGGGCCAGGTTCCGGAGCTCGGTCAGGGAATCCCCCCGCGCCAGCAGCCCGGCGCGCACCAGCGACGGAATCGTGAGCGAGTCGGGGACGGTGTAACCCCACATCACCGAGCCCCCGAGGAAGAGGATCCGGCGCACTGGCGCCCGGCGGAGTGGCGGGAGGGTGACCCGCTCTCCGCGATCATCGACGTGTACCCACCGGGACTTGAACGGGAGGGCCCACCAGGAGCGGTAGGGGTCGAACCGGCTGGGACCGTTCACCGCCCCGGCGGCGGCATCCCACGCCGGCCACCAGGGTTCCGCCGCGTTGGGATGAGGGAGACCGCGGGCCGACGGGCTGACGGCGCTGCGGGCCGCGCCCTGCAGACGGTAGGCGCCCTCGAGACCGAGGGCGAACAGCAGGGTAATACCGAGGAAAGTCCAGCCAGTCCGGAGCGCGCCCGCCAGGCGACGGAGCACCGGGCCCGCTGGTTAGAGCTCGAGCGGCAAGCCGACCGGTTTGCCGTCCCGCGCCGACTGGTAGATCCCGATCAGGAGTTCGAGCGAGCGGAGACCCTCGCGGCCATCGGTCTCCGCCTTCGCCTCGCCCCGGAGCGCCTTGATCACGTTGTCGTAGTACACCGGGTGGCCGTGGCCATAGACCGAGGTGGTCTCGTAGGTCGCGCTTTTCACCTGGGTATCCGCCGGGTCCTTGTCGGCGAACTCCCAGTGCACGATCTCGTTGACGGCGACCCCGCCCACCCGCACCGTCCCCTTCTCCCCCAGGATGGTGATCGAGCCTTCCATGTTCCGGGGATAGGCGAGCATCGTCACGTTCACCGAGCCGAGGGCCCCGCTCCGCCAGCGTACCGTGGCCACCCCGGTGTCTTCCACCTCGATGTGCCGCGCCAGCGTGGCGGTGAAGGCGTGGACCGACTCCACCGGGCCCACCAGCCAGTCGAGCAGGTCGACATAGTGGCTCGCCTGGTTCATGAAGGCGCCGCCGTCGAATTCCCAGGTGCCCCGCCACTTGGCGCTGTCGTAGTAGGACTGCGGCCGGCTCCAGAAGACGTTCACCGTGACCATGTAGATCCGGCCGAAGCGCTTCTTGTCGATCGCTTGTTTGAGGAGCTGGATCGTGGAGTTCCGGCGGTTCTGCTTCACCACGAAAAGCTGCACCCCGGCCTTGTCGCACGCGGCGACCATCGCCTTGCCGTCATGCCAGCGGGTGGCCATCGGCTTCTCGGTGACCACGTGCCGCCCCGCCTCCGCGCACATGATCGTCTCCTCGGCGTGCAGCCCGCTCGGCGTCGCCAGCACCACCACGTCGGCATTCGAGCCGGCCAGCAGTTCCGGGAGGGAGCTGAAGCCCTTCGCACCGGTCAGCAGCGTCGCCCGGCGGAGCGCGTCCGGGTCCACATCGGCGACCGCCACCAGCTCGGCGCGCTCGTCGTGTTTCTGGAAGGCGTCGAAGTGCTTCTCGGCGATGCGACCACACCCGACCAGGGCAAAGCGGATGCGGCGGTCGGCGGGGAGATAGGGGGAGGGCATGGGTTGGAGTTTAACAGAAGTGGGCTGGTGGGCTAGTAGGCTAGTGGGCAAGGAAGTTGGGTGTGCATCCAACCATCCCAGCCCACGGACCTAACCAGCCCACCAGCCCACTAGCCCACTGCGGTTCAGACCGGCTTGCCCGACAACCCCACCAGGTTCTCCGTCCCCGCCGACCGGTACACCCCGCGGGTATCGAGCACCAGCGGCGTCTCCGCCAGCAGCTTCGCGTAATCCACCCCGGCGTGGTCGGTCACGATGATCGCGAGATCGGTCCGCTTGAGCGTCTCCGAGGTGAGCGGCTGGCTCGCCATCGGCAGGTTGTGGATCGGGGTGTGGCCGTCGTCGACGATGTTCGCGACGTGCGGATCGCTGTACTGCACCGCCGCGCCCTTCTCCTCCAGCAGCCGGATGATGTCGAGCGCCGGGCTCTCCCGCAGGTCGCCGATGTTCTTCTTGTAGGCCACCCCGACCACCAGCACCCGGCAGCCCTTGAGCGCCTTGCCCCGGTCGTTCAGGGCGTTCGCCGCCTTCTGCACCACGTACGCCGGCATCTCGGCGTTGATCTCGGCCGCGACCTCGATGATCCGGGTGCGGAACGAGAGGGTCCGCATCTTCCACGACAGGTAGTGCGGATCGAGGGGAATGCAGTGCCCGCCGAGGCCCGGTCCGGGGGTGAACTTCATGAAACCAAACGGCTTCGTCGCCGCGGCGTCGATCACGTCCCACACATCCAGCCCGAGCTTGTCGCACACCTGCGCCAGCTCGTTGGCCAGCGCAATGTTGATCAGGCGGAAGGTGTTTTCGTACACCTTCACCAGCTCCGCCGCCTCCGGGGTCTGCACCGGGACCATCGTGTCGAACACCCGGCCGTACAGCAGCATCGACACGTCCTTGCAGCGGGGCGTCAGGCCGCCGATGACCTTGGGGGTGTTCCGCGTCTGCCAGGTGGGATTCCCCGGGTCCACCCGCTCGGGGCTGAACGCGAGGGCGAAGTCGGTCCCGGCCTTGAGCCCGGTCGATTCGAAGATCGGCAGCAGCACATCCCGGGTGGTGCCCGGGTAGGTGGTGCTCTCGAGGATGATGAGCTGGCCGGGCCGGAGGGTCGCCTTGATCGACTGCGCCGCCGCCACCACGTAGCTCAGGTCCGGGTCCTTGGTCTTGTTGAGCGGGGTGGGGACGCAGATGCTGATCGCGTCGCACTCCGTGAGCCGGGCGAAGTCGGTCGTGGCCGAGATCAGCTTCTTCGCCACGAACCCGGCGAGCAGGTCGGTCGGCACGTCCTCGACGTGGCTCTTCCCGGCGTTGATGCCGTCACAGACCGGCTTGCTGATGTCGAAGCCGAGGACCCGCATGCCGCTCCGGGCCACTTCGACGCCGAGCGGGAGCCCCACGTAGCCCAGGCCGATGATACCAACTGTGGCTTCGCCGCTCTGGATCCGGGCCTTCAGCTGGTCGAGACCGTCCGCCATTGCTCTCCACCCACCGTTGAGGAAGTGACTCTGGGACAAGAAGATACGCTGATCGGGCGGGAATCTTAGCCGGGCCCGAAGCGTTTCTGCCACCCCGCCCAAGCAAGACCTGTGCGTAACGGCCCGGATCCGGGCCAAGGCACCGGGGCTTGTGAAATATTTCACATTAGATAAATATACGGAACCCCGAATCCCCAGGCATTGTTCTGGCCGGGGCACCATACGGCCGGACGGGCGCGCCAGACGCCTCCGCCCTGCCTCCCCGCGCCATCACCGGAGAGTGACTCATGGCCCCCGCGACCCCGCCTGTCAGCAAGAACGCGGCGTATCCCGCCGCCGAACTCGCCAAGCTCCTGGCTCCGCCCGAGAAGGAACACCCGGGCGCCAAGCTGCGCCGCCTCCTGCACGAGGCCCGCGACAAGGGTTCGTACCTGCACACCTGCGGCGCCTACGACGCCTACACCGCGGCCCTCATGACCCGGCTCGGCTTCAAGGCGCTCTACGGCTCCGGCTGGCAGCTCGCGGCGGTCAAGAACATGTATCCCGACATCGGGATCTATCAGTCCCACCAGATGGTGGAGCTGGTGCAGGAACTCTGGAAGGGCATCGAGGGCGCCCGGCACGCGCACTACTACGACACCGAGGGGAAGGAAGTCCTCTCCGTGCCCCCGATGTTCGTCGACATGGAGGCCGGCTTCGGCGGCCCCACCCAGACCTTCGCCCTCGCGAGCGAGCTGCTCCGGGCCGGCGCCGCGGGCGTCCACCTCGAGAACCAGGACCCCGCCGACCGGACCTGCGGCCACATCGTCAACGTCGGCAAGGCCAAGCGCGACAAGGTGCTGGTGCCCCGCAAGGTGTGGATGGCCAAGCTCAAGGCGATCAAGGCCGCGGCCGAGGCGGCCGGTGAGCACCTGGTGACCATCGCGCGCACCGACTCGATCGACGGCGCCCTCCCGGGCGAGTCGGCCGGCGGCGTGAAGATGGCGGTGGAAGATGCATGGGAAGCGGCGGAGCTGGGCTGCGACGTGATCTGGGCCGAGTTCAACAACGTCGACGTCGAGCAGCCGCAGGCGTTTAGCGAGGGCGTCCGGAAGTACTATCCCAACCAGATGCTCGGCTTCAACCTCTCGCCCTCGCTCTACTGGGGGAAGGCCAAGAAGGCCGGCACCCTCATCACCAACCAGCAGCTGGCGGACCTGGGCTACACCCTCCAGTTCTCCACCCTGTTCAACTTCCGCACCGCCGGCCTGGCGCTCGACAAGGGACTCCGGAAGTTCGCCGCGAAGGGCCTCGACGCCCTCGCCGACCTGCAGATCGAGGAAGACGAAGCCGCCGGCGGCCCGCCGATGACCAAGATGCACCAGAAGTTCGCCGGCATGAACCGCTGGCTGATCCTGGAGAGCGTGCTGAGCGGGAAGGCCTGAGAAGGCGGTCGGGCGGTAAGGCGGTCAGGCGGTCAGTGAAAACTGCGAAGGGTGAGTTCCTCTCCGGAACTCACCCTTTGTCCTATCGCTGACCGCCCGTCCGCCTGACCGCCCTCTCAAGCCCCTCTCGGAACCCGGAGCTCGGAACTCGGAACTTCTCTCTCCACCACCAGCTTCTCCCGCCGCAGCTGCTCCACCTGCCACGGCGCCAGGCGCACCTGCACCAGGTGATGGTCCCCTTCGACCGTCTGGCTCAGGACCTCACCCAGCCGGTAGAGCGACGCCAGCCGAGCCCCGTCGGCCAGCGGCACCTGCACTGTCACCGGCGGCCGCAGCAGCCGCTCCCGCGCGCGGAGCGCCGCCTTCACCTGCTCCAGCCCGTCGATCCGGAGCGTGCTCCCGAACAGCGCCTCGGGATAGAGCTCCCGGGCCCGCGCGGAGAACGCCCCGGGGTCGCGGAGCTGGTCCATCTTGTTGAACACCGGGATCACCGGCTGGGTCTGCACCCCGATCTCGGCCAGCACCTGGTCCACCACCCGCATCTGCTCTTCCCACCCCGGGTGGCTCGCGTCCACCACGTGGAGCAGCACCTCCGCCTCCCGCACTTCCTCGAGGGTGGCGCGGAAGCTCGCCACCAGGTGGTGCGGCAGCTTGCGGATGAAGCCGACGGTGTCGGAGACACGGGCGTGGCACCCTTCCCCAAGATCGACCTCGCGCGTCAGCGTGTCGAGCGTCGCGAAGAGCCGGTCCTCGACGAAGATGTCGTGCTCGCCCGAGAGCATCCGCAGAATGCTCGACTTGCCGGCGTTGGTGTAGCCCACGAGCGCTACGTTGAGCATCGGCGAGCGGCCCGCCCGAAGCACGGTCCGGTGCTTCTCCCACTCCTTCAGCTTGTCGCGAAGGAGCTGGATCTTCTTGCGGATCATCCGCCGGTCGGTTTCCAGCTGGGTTTCACCCGGACCCCGCAGGCCGATGCCGCCGCGGATACGCGACAGGTGGGTCCACATCCGCGCCAGCCGCGGCAGCAGGTACTCGAGCTGGGCCAGCTCCACCTGCAGCTTGGCCTCGTGGGTCCGCGCCCGGGTCGAGAAGATGTCGAGGATCAGCTCGGAGCGGTCCATCACCCGGATCTTGAGCTCGCTCTCGAGATTGGCGCCCTGGTTCGGGGTCAGTTCCTCGTCGAACACCACCAGCGTGGCCCGCTCCCCCTCCGCGAGCGCGCGCAGTTCCTCGACCTTGCCTTCGCCGATCAAGGTGGCGGGATTGGGAGAGACGACCTGCTGGGAGAGCCGGCCCACGACCACCGCGCCGGCGGTGTCGGCCAGCCGGGCCAGCTCATCGAGATGTTCGGTGAGGTCCCGCGCGTCGTCCGAGCCCTTGCGCGGCGCGCCCACCAGGATGGCGCGCTCGACCGGCGGTTCGATGGAGATCAGCTGCCGAATGGGAGACTCCGCGGCTTACGGCTTGAGCAGGGGGACGTTCCCCTGCCCCGTGAAGGGGACGTCGATCGGGACGTTCGCGGGCGTGTTGATGGTGACCTTGCCCTTGATCCCGTAGTTCACCGCCCCCGAGTTGATGATCGACCGCGCCGCGCCGGCGAGCCCGGCCCACTTGAAGGCGAGCGGAACGGTCACCAGCGTGGTGTCCTTCCCCGCGAGCGAGAACGGCTCGCTCATCGCCACATCCCCGAAGTGGTTGTCCTCGATGTCGAGCCCGGCCGACAGCCCCACGCCCTTGAGGGTGAAGTTGTTGGGGTTATGGAACGCCAGCACGATGTCGAGCGTGCCGCCGGTCAGCCCCGCGTTCCGGAGGGCGAGGTGATGCAGCTGCACCTTCGGCTGGATCAGCGACGCGGGATCGACAGTGCCGGGACTGCAGGCAACCACGCCAGCGAGGGCGACGAGCAGGAACCGTTTCATGGTCGGAATATACCCGTGTGACGAGAGGGGGAGTGGAGGGATCCTCGGAATCTCACCCTGCAGGGTGGGCGCTCCGGCGCCCGGCGGCGAGGGCGGACATCACACTCGACCCCAGAGCCCGGCACGAGGCACGAGGCACGAGGAACGAGGAACGAGGAACGCGGAGAACTTATGTCCCCTCACCGACCAGCTTCCTCTGCTTCTCCCACCACTCCATCCGCTCCCGGATCCGCTTCTCGAATCCCAGCTCGCCCGGCTGGTAGAACTGCTCCCCCTTGAGCTTCTCCGGCAGGTACTCCTGCGGGATGTAACCGGTCGGTGCGTTGTGGGCGTACTGGTAGCCCTTCCCGTAGCCCAGTTCCTTCATCAGCCCGGTGGGAGCATTCCTGATATGGAGCGGAACCCCCTCGGCCGGCGTACGTCGCGCCGCCTCGAGCGCCCTCCAGAGCCCCACGGCGGCGCGGTTCGACTTGGGGGCGGTCGCCAGGTAGATCGTCATCTCCGCCAGCGGCAGGTAGCCTTCCGGCGCCCCCAGCATGTGATAGGCATCCCGCGCCGCCACCGCGAGCTTGAGCGCCTCCGGGTCGGCCAGGCCGATGTCCTCCGCCGCCATCGCGATCGCGCGGCGGAAGAGCACCATCGGGTCCTCGCCCCCCTCCAGCATCCGCGCCATCCAGTAGAGCGCGCCCTGCGGATCGCTCCCCCGGAGCGACTTGTGATAGGCGGAGAGCATGTTGAAGTGCTCCTCGCCGCTCTTGTCGTACGACGCCACCCGCCGGGCCAGCGCCTCGACCACGCCCTCCCTGGTGAGCGTCCCCCCGGGGCCGATCTGCCGCGAGGCGTTCTCGAGCACCGTGAGCGCCCGCCGGGCATCGCCGTCCACCTGTTCCGCCAGCAGCGCCAGCGCCCCCGGCTCGACCTCGAGCCCGAGGTGTCCCAGGCCCCGCTCCCGGTCGCTCACCGCCCGGTCGAGCAGCGCGGCCACATCCCCCTGGGTGAGCGGCTGGAGCACCCAGACCTGGCAGCGCGAGAGCAGCGCGCCGTTCAGCTCGAAGCTGGGGTTCTCCGTCGTGGCGCCGATGAGGGTGATGGTGCCCCGCTCGACGTGCGGCAGAAACGCGTCCTGCTGCGCCCGGTTGAAGCGGTGGATCTCGTCGCAGAACATCACGGTGCCGCGGCCCAGCACCCGCCGCTGCTCCGCTTCCTTGACGATCTCCTTGACCCGGGGCACCCCGTCGAGCACCGCCGAGAGTTCGACGAACTCGCGGTCGGTGTAGTGGGCGATCAGCCGGGCGATGGTGGTCTTCCCGGTCCCCGGCGGCCCCCAGAAGATGCAGCTCCCCACATCGCCCCGGCGGATGGCATCGCCCAGGGGGCGCCCCGGGGCGAGGAGATGCTCCTGGCCGAGGCACTCCTCGAGCGTGCGCGGCCGCATGCGGGCGGCGAGGGGCTCGGGAAGGGCGAAGAGGGAGGGAGCGGACATGGCTGGAAGCTAAGGGAGGGAGGAGGCCGATGGGGCCGTTCGAGGGAGCGCGCGTCGAATGGGTGGGTGCGGCGTCAGGATGATGACGCGAAAAGGAGCGGCGGCGAGAATGTGGTTGTCGGGGGGGCCCCCTGCGACCGGGCCGGAGGTCAGTTCGCGACCCCCGCCGCCTCGACCAGCGCTCGCGTCACGAAGAACGCCGCCGACCCCAGGAAGAACGCCACCGGCATCCCCCACCCTTTTCGCTTCTGAAGCTCCGGCACCAGGTTGCTCGCCGCCACATAGATCGTCACCCCGGCCGACAGCGCCAGCCCATGCGCCACCAGCGGCGCGCTGAACTCCGTGAGCATCACCCCCAGCAGGGTCGCCAGCCCGAGCAGCGCCGAGGCGCCCAGCGCCCGCCCCCGGCTCTGCCGGCCCGCCAGCATCACGCTGGTCATCGCCACTCCCTCCGGCAGCTTGTGCAGGAAGACCGCGAGGAACAGCAGCAGCCCCGTCTGGTTGGAGACCAGGAACCCCGAGGCGATCGCCACGCCGTCGAAGAAGGTGTGGAGCAGGAGCCCGACCAGGGCCGAGATCCCCTGCGCCGGGCTCAGCGCGTGAGTTTCTTCCCCGAAATGGAAGTGCGGCACCAGCACGTGCTGCACCAGGTGAACCAGCAGGTACCCGCCCAGGATGTAGACCGGCGCGTCGGGCCGGCTCGCGATGGCCTCGGGCGCCACCTCGAGCAGCGCCACCGAGAGCATGAAGCCGCCGCCGAACCCGATGAAGAGGTCGATGACCTCGAGGCTGCGGCGCTCGTGCCGGACCACCGCGTAGCCGCCGATCAGGTTCCCCAGCGCCGCCACCAGGGCGAAGAGCATCGCGCTCACGCGAGCTCCCGGGCGAGCGCGAGCAACCGTTCCGCGCTGTTCAGCGAGGGTTCATCCACCACCCGGCCCAGCAGCCGGTCGAGCAGCAGGCCCATCTCGGGCCCGGGCGGGAAGCCGGCCTGCCGAAGGTCGTCACCGGTCACGGCGAGCTGTTTCCGCGTGAGGGGTTCGTTGCGCTCCCGGATCCCCTTCACCACCGGGGCCCAGAGCGGCGGGGCGCCGTGGCGGAACTGCCAGAGCGCCATCAGGTCGTCGGTGGCATCGCCCACCGCCGCCATCCAGCGGCGCACCGCCACCGCGTCGGTGCCGGCCGGCTCCGGCAGCCCGGAGAGCACCGCCGCCGCCCGGGCGATGTCCGCGCGCGACGACTTGAGCCGCACCAGCGCCGCCACCGGGTCGAGACAGAACAGGATGGTGAGCAGCACCGGGTCGCGCTTGCCGCCGGCGCCCACCAGCGCCTCGAGCGCCGGGAGCATCGTCGCGCGGTCACCCAGGCGCCCGTCGAGCAGCTCCGGCAGCCAGATCTTCGCGGCGCCACTCGTCACCCAGAGATCGAGGAACGCGGGCAGCGAGCGGGAGGTCATCAGCCCCTTGAACCACTCCTCGTGCACCCGCTCCGCCGAGAGCTGGGCCAGCCCCGGCGCCAGCGCCTGCATCGCCGCCCAGGTCGCCGGCTCGATGCCGAAGTCGAACCGCGCGGCGAACCGGAGGCCGCGGAGGATCCGGAGGTAATCCTCCCGGAACCGCTGGGCCGGATCGCCCACCGCCCGGACCACCCTCCGCGCCAGGTCGCCCTCGCCATCGAAGGGATCCTGCCAGGCATGGGTCAGCGGCTGGTAGGCGATGGCATTGATGGTGAAGTCCCGCCGGGCGAGGTCTTCCTCGAGGGAGGCGCCGTAGGCCACCACTGCGTGCCGCCCGTCGGTCTCCACGTCCTTGCGGAAGGTGGTGACCTCGTAGGTGCGCCGGCGGATGTAGACCCCAACCGTGCCGAACCGCTCCCCCACCGCGATGGTCTTCTTGAAGAGCGACTTCACCACCTCCGGCGTGGCCGAGGTCGCCACGTCGTAGTCGGTGTTGGGCACCCCGAGCAGGGTGTCGCGCACCGCCCCGCCCACGCACCACGCCTCGTGCCCCGCCGCGGTCAGCGTACGGGCGATCTCGAGGACGTCGCCGGGAATGTCGAGGGTCGTGGGAAACGGCATCTCAATGCCCGTAGGGGGCGCCGGCCGAAAGTGCGATCAGGAGTTCCATGCGCGCCTGGCTGGGGGTGCGACGGCCCGCGGGAATGACCCCGTCGCGCACCAGCGTCGCGCCCCCGCCGGGGAAGGCATACACCGGCGTCACCTCGCCCAGGGCGCACCGGGAGGCGAGCACCACCGGCTTCCCTTCCTCGATCCAGCGCCGGATCGCGCCGACCGCACCGGGCGGCACGTTGCCGCTCCCGAACGCCTCGATCACGACGCCATCGAAGCTCTTGCGGGCGAGGTCGAGCAGCTCCCCGAGGTCGCCGACGATCATCGGGATCAGCGCGACCCGGGCCGAGAGTTCGGGGGGCTCGAGCACCGAGGGCACCAGCGGCGCATCCGACGCATCGAAATACTCGACCAGCCCGTTCGCCACCATGCCGATGGGGCCGGCGTGCGGCGCCTCGAACGCCTCGAGCGCCGTGGCCTCCACCTTCGCTGCGGTCTCGCCCGCGAGCACCCGGCCGGCGAACACCACCATCGTGCCCCGGCCGCGGCTCTCCGGGTCGGCCGCGACCCGCACCGCGTCGGTCAGGTTCCGCGGCCCATCCCATCCCTCGTCGCTCGAGGTGCGCATCGCCCCGGTGATCACGATCGGCACCCCGGCCGGCAGCGTGCGCGCCAGCAGGTACGCCGTTTCCTCGATGGTATCGGTTCCGTGGGTGATCACGATGCCGTCCGGGACCCCGCCGTGGGCCCCCGCCAGCACCTGGGCCACGTGGTTGCGCAGCTCCCAGAGCTTGGCCGGGCCCATGTGGCAGGCGGGCAGGCGGCCCCAGTCGTCGATCCGGAGCGGGCTCACCCGCTCGAGGCCCGGCGCAAACGCCACCAGCGCGGCGCCACCATGGGTTGGCACGTTGCCGCCGGCCCGCTCGTCGCGGGTCATGCTGATGGTGCCGCCGGTGAAGATGATGTGGATCATGCGACCAGGTTTGTCATTCCGAGCGCAGCGAGGAATCCCTGATGTCCTCGCAGACAGAAGCAGGGATCCCTCGCTGCGCTCGGGATGACAGACCTCCGTCGTCACGCCACTTCGCGGAACGCTTCATCCGCAGAGGACGCTTCCGCCATTCACGTTCACCACCTCGCCGGTGATGTGCCGGGCGAGCGGCGTGCACAGGAACAGGATCGGCCCCGCCACGTCCTCGGGGGTCGCCACCCGCCGGAGCGGGATGCCCGCCGCGATCCGCTCCCGCCCCCCGTTCGCGAACGCATCGGTGCACATCTCGGTGTCCACCCAGCCCGGGGCCACGCAGTTCACCGTGATGCCCGGCGCGCATTCCACGCAGAGCGACTTCACGAACGAGATCATCGCGCCCTTGGTGGCGGCGTAGTCGGAATGGAAAGCCTCGCCCCGCTGGCCCGCGGTGCTGCCGACCAGCACCACCTGCCCGGGGGTGCGGAGCCGGCGGATCGCGGCGCGGGTCGTGTAGAAGATCGCGTCCAGGTTGGCCCGCATCGTCCCGCCCCAGCGGGCATCGGTCATCGCCGACAGGGGGACATCCTCGGGGGGCCAGATCCCGGCGTTACCCACGAAGGCATCGAGCCCGCCCAGCGCGGCCACCGCGCCATCGAAGATCCGGTCGACCACCGCCGGGTCGCCCAGGTCACCGGCGCCGACCCAGGCGCGCCGCCCAAGAGCCCGGATCTCTCCCGCGACGGCGTCGGCGTCACTGACGCGCGACTGGCAGGTGAGCGCGACGTCGGCGCCCGCCTTCGCAAAGAGGAGCGCGGTCGCGCGGCCGATGCCGCGGGACGCGCCGGTGATCAGGACCACCTTGCCGGCCAGGGAGATCATGTGCGGTCAGGGGGAGCGAGAAAGCCACGGAGCCGGTCGACGATGGAGCGGCGCCAGGAGAGCGGCGGCACCGGCTCGAGGGGACGGTCCTCCACGATGGCGCGCGGGTTGGTGGTGAGCAGCAGTTCCGCCTGCTGGCCCCCCGCCATGTCCACCAGGGCGTCCTGCACCGGCCGGAGGCTCCGCTCATCGCCGTGGTTGTCGGCCGCCGCGATGTCCGCGAGGCCTGCCGCCACCAGGAGCCGCGCCCGCTCGCCCCGCGAGCGGGACGACAGCAGGGTCGGTCCATCCACCTGCAGCACCGCGCCCAGTTCCTTCCAGCGGGTGGCCAGCGCGACGCTCACGCACTGGTAGCGCTCCGGATGGGCGATGAGCGGAACCAGGCCGGCCGCCGTGACGCCCAGCAGCGCCTGCTCCACCGCGTGCGAGGTCACCAGCCGCGGAAACTCGACCAGGAGGTACCGCCCCTGGTTGATCGTGACCTTGCGGTCGCGACCCACCACCGGCTCGAGTGGCCGGTCCATCATGATCTCGGCGCCGCGATAGATGGTGACGCCCTCCGGGATCGCGGGCCGGAGCGCCTCGAAGGCCCGATCGTGTTCCGGGGGGATGCCGCTGGAGGCTTCACTGGCGAGCAAGTGGGGGGTCAGGCAGACGCCGTGCACCCCCAGCTCCAGCAGCCGGGTCAGGACCGCGACCGACTGGCCGACGGAACGGGACCCGTCGTCGACACCGGGGAGGAGGTGACTGTGGAGATCGATCACTCAGGCAACGCGTTCCGCCGCGAGCAGGCTCTCGGCAAAATCGCCCAGCCGCTCGGGCGCGCGCTCCGCCTGCGCCAGCAGCGCGAGGGTGATCAGCGCATCGGCGGCCAGCAGGTCGAGGGCGATGCTCCGGTCGCCGGGATGCTCCTCCACGATCGCGAGCACCCGCTCCGCCGCCAGCGCGACCCGCTCCGCCGGGGTGTCGGCGTCCCCGACCGCGCGGGCATGCTCCAGCACCCGCGCCCGCAGCACCGCGGGACCGCGGGCCGTCCGCTCGGCGAGCCACCGGTCGAGGCCGGCATTGCCACCGTCGCTCACGCGCCGAGCCACTCCTCGATGACCCGCGGCGCCGACTCCCGCACCAGCGGCAGTTTGGCCGGGTCGCCCGCTCCCGCCGAGGCGAAACCGGGCCGTCCCCCGCCCTTGCCGCCGCTCAGCTGCGCCAGCCGGTTCACCAGGTCACCGGCCTTCTTCCCGGACTTCACCAGGTCGTCGGTCAGCGCGACGTGCACCGCGCCCCGCCCGGCGGCGGAGAGCAGCACCAGCACCGACTGGGTCTTCCCCTCGCGGAACCGGTCGGCCAGCGCGGTCATCTCGTCCCGGTCCTCGACGTCGGTGTCCCCGATGGTGACGGTGACGCCCTTGATCTGGCGGGTCTCTCCTTCGGGCTTCGCCGCGGTGGCACCGCTCTTCATGAGCTGCTCGATCCGGGTCTCGAGCTTCTCCTTCTCCTGGCGGATCTGGTCGAGCCGGCGGAGCACCTGGTCGGGCTTCGTCTTCAGGGACTCCGCCACCTGCTCGAGCAGCTGCTCCTCGCGGGTGACGCTCGCGAAGGCCTCCGGCCCGGTGATCGCCTCGATCCGGCGCACGCCCGCCGCCACCCCGCCCTGGCCCTCGAAGCGGAAAAGTCCCAGCTGCCCGGTGGTGCGCACGTGGGTCCCGCCGCAGAGCTCGAGCGAGGGGCCCATCTGCACCACCCGCACCTTGTCGCCGTATTTCTCGGAGAAGAACGCCATCGCGCCCAGCTTGAGGGCGTCGGCGTAGGGCAGCTCGCGGGTCTCGACCGGGTAGTTCTCCAGCACCTGGTCGTACACCTCGCGTTCGATGCTCGCGAGTTCGGCGGCGTCGATCGGGCCGTGGTGGGAGAAGTCGAAGCGGAGCCGCCCCGGCTCCACCAGCGAGCCCTGCTGCCGCACGTGGGTGCCGAGGTGCTTGCGGAGCGCCCAGTGGACCAGGTGGGTCGCGCTGTGGTTGCGCTCGATGTCGCGCCGCCGGGCCCGGTCGACCGAGGCGGAGACCGTGCTGGGCGCGAAGGCACCGCGCACCGTGCCGCTGATGGCCTGGCCGCGGGAATCCTTCTTCACCGACTGCACCTCGAGAGCCCAGCCGTCGCCGGTGATGGTGCCGGTATCACCGACCTGGCCGCCCGATTCGGCGTAGAACGGATTCTCGGCGAGGATGAGATCGAGGGTATCGCCGCGTTTTCTGTAGGCGACGACCTGCGTTTTATCCGCCTCGGTCGCCTCATACCCGACAAAACGCGACCCGCCTCCCTCCACCTCCACCCAGCCCCCACCCTCGTCCGCCCCCGTGACGATCGCCGGGCCCTTCCCCTTCCCCTGCGCCTCCCGGCTCCGGTCCCGCTGGCTCTCCAGCGCCTCCTCGAACCCGTCGAGATCCACCGTCCACCCCCGCTCCCCCGCGATGATCTGCGTCAGGTCGAGCGGGAAGCCGAAGGTATCGTAGAGCTTGAAGGCGTCCGATCCAGAGATCCGCTTCGTGCCGCTCGCGAAGATCTCTTCCAGCCGCTTGAGCCCACCCTCGATCGTCTCGAGGAAACGCTCCTCCTCCTGCCGGGTGACGTCGGCGACGTACTTCGCCTTGGCGACCAGCTCCGGGTAGGCGTCCTTCATCTCCCGGATCACCACCTCCGTGAGCGGCGTCAGCGTCGGCTCCTTGCGACCCAGCAGCCAGGCATGCCGCACCGCCCGGCGCAGGATCCGCCGGAGCACGTAGCCCCGCCCCTCGTTGCTGGGATAGATGCCGTCGACGAGCAGGAAGGTGACCGCGCGTGCGTGATCGGCCAGCACCCGGAACGACCCGCCCGCCTCGCCCCGGTCGTATTTCTTCCCGACCAGTTCCGCCACCCGCTCGATCAGCGGCATGAAGAGGTCGGTATGGAAGTTGGAGTCGACCCCCTGGAGCACCGAGGCGATTCGCTCGAGCCCCGCGCCGGTGTCGACCGAGGGCTTCGGCAGCGGCGTGAGCTTCCCGTCGGCCGAACGGTCGAACTGCATGAACACCAGGTTCCAGATCTCGAGCATCTGGCCCGACTCGGCCAGCACCTCGAACTCCGCCTGCGGAATCACTTCCTCCTTCTGCCCTGCCGCTTTGCCGCCCTGCCGCAAGTCGACATAGATCTCGGTGCACGGCCCGCAGGGACCCGTGTCACCCATCTGCCAGAAATTGTCCTTGTCGCCCAGACCGTAGATCCGGTGGTCGGGAAGCCCGGCGATCTCCCGCCAGAGCCCGCGCGCTTCTTCATCGGTGTGGTGGACGGTGACCCGGAGCCGGACCGGATCGATGCCGAGGAACTGCTTCGAGGTCACGAACTCCCAGGCGAAGCGGATCGCGTCCCGCTTGAAGTAGTCGCCGAAGGAGAAGTTTCCCAGCATCTCGAAGAAGGTGTGATGCCGGGTGGTGTGCCCCACCTGCTCGAGATCGTTGTGCTTGCCACCCGCCCGCACGCACTTCTGGCAGGTGGTGGCCCGGCGGTAGTCCCGCTGCTCCAGCCCCAGGAAGAGCCGCTTGAACTGGTTCATCCCCGCGTTGGTGAACAGCAGGGTGGGGTCGTCCTTCGGCTCCAGGGAGGAGGACGGCACCTCGCGGTGCTGCTGGGCGGCGAAATAATCGAGGAAAAGTCGGCGGATTTTGGCGGCGTTCATCGGGCGGAATATAGCGCGCCTACGGCTCCGCGGGACCGACAACCGCCACCGGCTCGGAGCTGTCCTCCCCCCTCCCGTCCCCCAGCGCGCCGGCACTCCCCTCCCCCCAGCACCAGGCCAGGCTGTCGGCGGCGATACCGCAGGTATGGTCGGTCCCGGGGGCAAGCCGGATGAAGACGTGACCGCCTCGGACCGGCTGCTGGATCGAGGCGGGCCCTCCACTGTTCCCGGCCTGCCCAAACTCGTTGTTCCCCCAGCAGGAGGTGAACTGCTGGGTGGTGCTGGTGACGCAGGTGGTGGCGTCACCCGCCATCACGCTGCTGAAGATGGGGAAGGACACGGCGATCGGCTCCGGAGCACAGCGCCGCAACGCCTCACCGGCTTCGGGGCAGGACACCAGCCCCCCTTCTCCTTCATTCAGCGCCTCATTCGCGTCCCCGCCCCAGCAGAAGACCTGGTGGGCCGCCGAGAGACCGCAGAAGTGGTAGCGCCCCGCCGTCAGGGTGGTGAAGGTCAGCCCGCCCGCCACCGCAACCGGCGTCAGGGCACAGGGCGCCCAGCCGCCGCCGCAGTGTCCCTGGGTCGACGCGCCGCTGTTGCCCAGCCCTCCGAGGTACTGCCCGCCCCAGCACCAGGCACTCCCGTTGGTGTCGAGGCCGCAGGTGGTGTACTCGCGGGCGTAGATGGCGCTGAAGATGTGTCCGGCGATGGTATTGGGAGTGAGCGTGATCTGGGCGGTATCGGGATCGGCGGCCGGATTCCCCCGCATTCCGCCCTGGAAGTCACCCCAGCACACCCCGGCGCCGGCCGTGGTGACGCCGCAGAGCGTGCCGATACCGGCACTCAACTGGGTGAGGTGCAATCCACCGGGCAGCGGTGCCGGCGTGACCCCGAGATCGATCCCCGAGCCATCGCTGGTCTGGCTGACGCCCCAGCAGTACGGCGTGCCGTCGCTGGTGAGGCCGCAGAAGTAGTCGGTCCCCGCCACCAGCGACGCCAGCTTCGGCGCATTGGGCACCTTCGCCGGCTGGAGAGCGCAGCGAATGGTGCTGGAGGGATCGGCATCGGGGCATCCGGTGTTGGTGGTCTCTCGCCCGAGCTTGCTGTTCCGGTTGCTGCCCCAGCAGTACACCGTGCTGTCGACCGCCAACCCACACGATGCCGTTGGCGCATAGCCCTTCGGTCGGTAGGTGGTGGCAATGTCGATGTACTTGAGCGGGCGGGATGCGGTGGAGGGGCTGTGATGGCTGTCGGAACAGGCGAGACTGAGGATCGCCAGCAGCAGGCCGCTCGAAAGGCGGAGACGCATCGGACTCGCTCGAAGGAGTTGCTCCAGAATAGGGAGCAATTCAGTCGGCGGCAATGCTGTCTGGTGCGGGGATCAGCCGACCGGCTGCTCCTGGTTGAGAATCCGGCGAACCAGTTCCGCCACCCGGGATCCGGAGAATCCTCGGCGCGCGAGAAAACCGAGCAGCCGCCGCCGCTTCACGTCGCGCGGGATGGCGCCGAGCTGACGGGCTCGGCGGGTGGCGAGGCCCTCGGCGAGGTCGAGGGCCGCTTCTGGCTCGGGCCACTGGGCCTGGAGCGCTGCCTCGATGAAGGGCTCCGGCACCGAGAGGGCGCGGAGGTCCTGCCGCAAACGGCGCGGGCCCCCGTCCTCGGCCCGCCCGCGACTCGACGAAGTTGCGGGCGAAGGCCTGGTCGTCCAGCAGGCGGCGCTCGGTCGCCCGCTGGATCGCGAAATCGATCGCGGCCTGGGGATGGCCCTTCTGCCGCAGCCGCCGCCGCAACTCCCCGGTGGAGAAACTCCGGCGCTCGAGCGAGCGGAGCACCGTGCGCCAGGCGGCCTCCTCGTCGGCGGCGAGCCCGGCGGTGCTGCTCCGGGACTCGTCCCACTCGTCTCCCACCGCCAGCCGCCCCGTGGCGACCGCCCCTTCGTGGATCGTGCAGAAGGGACGGCCGTCGACCAGGACGCGGACGGCGCCCGGATGGGACGGGTCGGGCTCGAGGGCGGTGATCTTCTTCGGCACCTAGACCGTTCCTCGTTCCTCGTTCCTCGCGGCTGTGTCGCAGCCCGAGATCCGGTGCCGGAAGCGCCGCATCGGGCCTGCACCTCCCGGCGTGGTCACGAGGAACGAGGAACGAGGAACGAGGAACGTCCGTGCGAACGAGGAACGTCCGTGCGAACGCGGAACGTCAGTCATCGCTCTCTTCCCCACCCGGCACCGTCCCAGCTCCCTTCATGCCCAGGAAGTCCTTCACCTTCGCCTCGACTTCAGTGAGCAGCGCCTGGTTGTCCTTGAGGAACAGCTTGGCGTTCTCGCGGCCCTGGCCGATGCGCTGGTCGCCGTAGGAGTACCAGGCGCCCGACTTCTGGATGATGTTGGCTTCGGCGGCGATGTCCACCACGAGGGAGACGTGGCTGATCCCTTCGTCGAACATCACGTCGAACTCCGCCTGCTTGAACGGCGGGGCCACCTTGTTCTTGACCACCTTGACCCGCACGTGGTTGCCGATGATCGCCTCGCGCTCCTTGACCGGGCCGATCCGGCGGATGTCGAGCCGGAGCGAGGCGTAGAACTTGAGCGCCTTGCCGCCGGTGGTGGTCTCGGGGTTGCCGAACATCACGCCGATCTTCTCGCGCAGCTGGTTGATGAAGACCACGGCGCAGTTGGAGCGGTTGATGCCGCCGGCGAGCTTCCGGAGCGCCTGGCTCATGAGCCGAGCCTGGAGCCCCATGTGGCTGTCGCCCATCTCGCCCTCGATTTCGGCCTTGGGCACCAGGGCCGCCACCGAGTCGACCACGACGAGGTCGACCGCGCCGGAGCGCACCAGGATCTCGACGATCTCGAGGGCCTGCTCGCCGGTATCGGGCTGAGAGACCAGCAGGTTCTCGATGTCGACGCCCAGCTTGCGGGCGTACTCGACGTCGAGCGCATGCTCGGCATCGACGAAGGCGGCGACCCCGCCGGCCTTCTGCACGTTGGCCACGAGGTGCAAGCAGAGGGTGGTCTTGCCGGACGACTCGGGCCCGTAGATCTCGGTGATCCGGCCGCGCGGCACCCCGCCGATGCCGATAGCGGCATCCAGGTTGATGGCCCCGGTGGGGATCGCGGCGATCTTGACCCGCGGGCTCTCGGCTCCCATCCGCATGATGGAACCCTTGCCCAGCTGCTTCTCGATCTGGGAGATGGCGAGGCTCAGGGCTTTGCGGCGTTCGGGATCGAGCTTCTGGGCTTCATCGGTCGGCATGGGGCTCAGCTCCGCGGGTCTCAATGTGGATGATTTTCAGTCACACAAGTATTAGATCCGAATCTACATCCGAACACTTTCCGAATCAAGAGTCTTTTTGTGGAGCAAAATCAGTCACCTGACTATTCTCCACGCATCCTCGATGTGATCCCAGCGAACCCCGCTCGGCCCTACCTCGATCTCCACCACATCGAAGCGATAGATGTCTCCCCGTCGTCCATGGCGGAGCCGCCAGGCATCGGCGGCGTGGGCAATGGCCATGCGCTTGCGCCATCCCACCGCCTCCCGCCCGCGTCCGTAGCCCTGCCCGCGACGGGTCTTCACCTCCACGAACGCCACCAGCGACCCGCGCCGGAGCACGAGGTCGATCTCGAGGCGTCCCATGCGGAAGCGATGCGACTCCACCCGCCAGCCCCGCTCCCCCAGCCAGGCGATGACCCGCTCCTCGCCTGACAATCCCAGTTGCTGGCGCGGATCCGGTGACGGGTGAGGCGACGGGGGCTTCGGCATGGCGACAAGCTAGGGAGGCGCGTCGCGCGCGCCGGTCACCGGACCACGCAGGCAGGCCCCCTGAAAACGCAGCAATCCGCCCATGGGCGAGCGCCGTAGCCTCTCCGGTGGTTCACGGCGATCACAACTCTCTGGAGGCGGATATGCAGCGGATGTGGCGGGTGGCGCTGGTGCTGGCGGGCGTGGCGATGAGCGCGACCGGGTCGGCGGCGGCGCAGCAGGAACCGATGGTGGGCGGCCAGGCGATGTTTCCCTCGAAGGACATCATCGACAACGCGGTCAACTCCGCCGATCACACCACCCTGGTGGCCGCGGTGAAGGCCGCCGACCTGGTGGGCACGCTCAAGGGCAAGGGCCCGTTCACCGTCTTCGCGCCGACCAACGCGGCGTTCAAGCTGCTGCCCGACGGCACGGTGGAGACGCTGCTCAAGCCGGAGAACAAGGGGATGCTGGCGGGCGTGCTGACCTACCACGTGGTGGCCGGCCGCTATGACTCGAAGGCGCTGATGGAGCTGATCCGGAAGGGCAACGGCACCGCGATGCTCAAGACCGTGAACGGCGCCAGCCTCTGGTTCATGATGAACGGCCCGCGGAACATCCTGGTGAAGGACGCCAAGGGCGACGTCGCCAATATCGCGGTCTTCGACGTGTACCAGTCGAATGGCGTCATCCAGGTGATCGACAAGGTGCTCCTGCCCGCCTGAGGGCCCGAGACGGTGAGAACTGCGTCAGTGGGAACAGCACCTGCGTGAGCGGTGAGCGGGACCTGCCTTTCGGTCTGTCACCCCGAGCGCAGCGAGGGATCTACTCAGGGTGAGTAGATCCCTCGGTCGTTTCACTCCCTCGGGATGACAACCGCGGGTCCCGCTCACCGCTCACGCAGTTCGCATCACCGCTTCAGTGCCGCGTCCAGGAACGATTTCAGATCCACCTCGTTCACCTCCGGCTCCCCCGGCTGGAGATTGTCCAGCAGCCCCGCATCCAGCCGCTGCTCCAGGTCGTGCACCAGGTAGAAGAGGTGCTCGAAGTCCTCGATCACGAAGAGGAGCGGCTGGTAGTGGTGGATCTCGAAATACTGGTTGAGCATCCATTCGGTCTGGGCCGGGAAGCGCTGCACCGTCGGGGAGTCGACCGAGTGGGCCAGCTCGCCGTAACTCGAGAGCAGTCCGCTGCCGTAGGCCCGCACCCGGCCCGGCGCGATCGGGACCCCGGGCCCTTCCCGCATCAGCCCGAACTCGACGGTGAACCAGAAGAACCGGGCCAGTCCCTTCATGTTGCTGGTCAGGATTCGGATCCGCTCCGCCTCGTCGGTGATCTCGCCCGCCCGCCGGGCCGCCCGCTCCGCGAACTGCCCGAACTTGACCAGGGCATCGGCAAAGGCGCGGTCGGTGTGCATCGGCACGTGGCCGGCGATGTCGTGGAAGATGTCCGGCTCGGGCAGGTAGTCGAGCGAGTTGCCGTCCCGCACCGTGATCGTGGTGGGGAACTCCCGCTGCTTGAGGCAGTCGAAGAAGAGATAGGCCGGCACGTAGCCGCTCACCGGCTTCGCCTTGAACCCGGTCCGCGGCTCGAGGAAGCGGTTGATGTCGGTGCAGCGCGGCACCCGGTTCGGGTCGAGGTGCAGTGTCTCCACCCCCTCGAGGAAACGGGCATTGGCATAGCGCTCCCACCGGGACCGCATCCGCTCCAGCAGCCGGCTCCAGGTCCGGTGGTTCTCCTCGCTGTAGAGCTCGTAGGGCTGCTCGATGTAGAGCTGCCCGTTCTCCTGGGCGAACTCGATGAACGGCGCCCTGGTGGTCGTGAGCCCCGGCGCCACCCCCGCGGTCACGTAGTCCGGCTGCATCGTCGTACTCATCCCGCACCTCCAGTAATTGCGTTCGGAGTCGTACCACACTCCGCCGTACACCAGCCGTTAGCTGTTAGCTGTTAGCTGTTAGCTGTTAGCTGTTAGCTGTTAGCTGTTAGCTGTTAGCTGTTAGCTGTTAGCTGTTAGCTGTTAGCTGTTAGCTGTTAGCTGTTAGCTGTTAGCTGTTAGCTGTTAGCCATGTGCCCCAAGCCCCAAGCCTCTTACCCCACGATCACACCTCTGCACTCGCCCAGCCCGATCTTCACCGCCCCCTCGGCCACGCACCACCCGCTCATCACCACCTCGTCACCATCCTGCAGGAAGGTGCGGGTCTCGCCGTTGGGCAGCGCGATCGGCTCGGTGCCCCGCCAGCTCCGCTCCAGCAGGCAGCCCCGTTCCTCTTTCTCCGGGCCGGACACCGTCCCGCTGCCCAGCAGGTCGCCGGGCCGCAGGTTGCAGCCGTTGCTGGTGTGATGGGTGATCATCTGCGCCAGGGTCCAGTACAGCTGCCGGAAGTTGGTCCGGCTCAGGCGGCAGGGCACCTCGCCGGCGGCCCGCATCTTTCCGGTCAGCAGCGCCACCTCGAGCTCGATGCTCACCCCGCCCAGCGTCCGGTCCGCGGCGCCGGAGAGATAGTCGAGCGGCCTCGGGTCGCCCGCGGCCCGCTCGAAGGCGGCCACCCGGAACGGCGCCAGCGCCTCGGCCGTCACCACCCAGGGCGACACCGACGTTGCAAAGCTCTTGCCGAGGAAGGGACCCAGCGGCTGGTACTCCCAGGACTGGATATCGCGCGCCGACCAGTCGTTGAGCAGGGTGATCCCGAAGAGCCGCCGCTCCGCCTGCTCCAGCGGGACGCACTCGCCCAGCGGGTTCTCCCCCGCGATCCAGGCGCCGACCTCGAGTTCGTAGTCCATCTGCTTCGACGGGCCCACCGCCGGCACCTCCGCCCCCTGCGGCCGCGCCTGGCCCATGGGGCGGCGCACCGGCGTGCCACTCACCACCACCGACGAGGCCCGCCCGTGGTAGCCAATCGGCACCCACTTGTAGTTGGGAAGGAGCGGATTGTCGGGCCGGAACATCGAGCCGACGTTGGTGGCGTGGAACAGCGAGGCGTAGAAGTCGGTGTAGTCGCCGATGGTAGCCGGGAGGAGCATCCGCGCCTCGTTCATCGGCACCAGCACCGCCTGGGACGAGCGGCGGGTGCCGGCGCTCAGCGCCTTGCTGAGCAGCCGCCGGAGCCCGGCGCGCAGCTCGGGCGAGAGGGTCATCAGCAGGTTGAGCGTGGCGCTCCGGCACGCATCCGCCGCCACCGGCAGCGCGTCCAGCAGCCCGAGGTCGCTCGAGGCCCGGAGGTCGAGGATCTGGTCGCCGATGGCCACCCCGATGCGCGGCGCCGCCTTGCCGGTCTCGAACACGCCGAACGGCAGGTTCTGGATCGGGAACTCCGCCCCGGGGCGGTTGGCCGATTCGACCCAGCTCCGGAGGGTGTGATCGTGGGTTTCGTCGCGCACCGCGCTCACGCAATGCTCCTGGCCGAAGGGGTCACCACGCCGCGCAGCGGGTCGAGCCCGACCTGCGCGATCTCGCCCAGGGGCTCGGTGAATGAACAGGAGCCGATCGCGAGCAGGAACTCGCGCCGCGCCCGCGCGATCTGCTCGGTGCTCACCCGGATGCCCGCCCAGGTCACCCCGTCGGGCGCAAACGTCAGGGGAAGGTCCCTGGTCGCGGTGAGCAGCGTCAGCGCCCGCTCCTCGCGCCCGCCGCCCCAGAGCACCGCCGCGGCAAGCACCAGGTTGAGGTAGCCGAACATCGTGGCGCAGGCGCTCCCTGGCTCGTAGGTGAGTGGCGCCGGTCCGCGCACCGGGTGATGCAGCCCCGCGGTGGCCTTGAACGCCAGCCGCTCACTGGCGCACGCCGACAGGAACGCGAGCACCGCCTCGGCGGCGGGAATGTCCCCCGGCTTGATCCCACCGGTGCGCACCTTGGCGCGCGCGGCGCCCCGCTTCACCGCCGCGACCAGCGCGGGGAGCTGGGCCGAGAGCGGCAGCTCGCAGTAGACCTCGATCCCGAGTGCGAGCAGGGGCGCCACCTGCGCCGCCTGCTCCGGGGTGGCGAGCCGGAGCTCGACCGCGGTGACGGCCACCGCGCCGGCGTGCGTCGCATTGAAGTCCCGGATCGCGGCCGCGTCGGCCGCCAGGTCGTTGCCGGCCAGTGCGCTCAGCTCCCAACGCGGGGCATCCGGACGGGAGGAGAGCCCGGCGAACGCGCTCTCGAATTCCCCCAGCCGGGCCACGGGCACCACCAGCCGCGCGAGGGCCCAGGCATCGGGGCGGGCCCGGTAGGCCGCGTAGTTCGCCACCGTCTCCGCCATGCCGAGCCCGGCCGGCGGGAAGAGCCCGGCGTAGTCCACCAGCCCGGTCAGGAGCGCCCGCTCGAGCGTGATCATGACGCGAGCTCCGGCAGGTTGCGGAAGAGGTCGAGCGCCTGCGGGTTGGCGAGCGCATCGCGGTTGCCGATGCTGCGGCCGTGCACCGCCGCGCGCACCGCCAGTTCGCTCAGCTTGCCGTTGATCGTCCGGGGCAGGTCGGCCACCTGGAGGATCTTCCGGGGAACGTGGTGCGGACTGGCGTGGGCCCGGATCTCCTTCCGGATCCGCTCCTGCAGCGCCTCGTCCAGCACCAGCCCGTCCTTGAGCCGGACGAAGAGCACCACCCGCACGTCCTCCTCCCACTCCTGGGCGATCACCAGGCTCTCGATCACTTCGGGGAGGCGCTCGACCTGGCGGTAGATCTCGGCGGTGCCGATGCGGACCCCGCCGGGGTTGAGGGTCGCGTCGCTCCGGCCGTAGATGATCAGCCCGTCGTGTTCGGTCCGCTCGGCCCAGTCGCCATGGCGCCAGACACCGGGGAAGTGCTCGAAGTAGGCGGCGCGGTACTTCGCCCCGTCGGGATCGGCCCAGAACGCCACCGGCATGCTGGGGAACGGGCGGGTGCAGACCAGTTCGCCCGGCTGCCCGGTCACCGGCTGCCCCGCGGGATCGAAGACATCCACCGCCATGCCGAGGCCGCGGCACTGGAGCTCGCCGCGATAGACCGGCGCGGTCGGGTTGCCCAGGGCAAAGCAGGAGACGATATCGGTGCCGCCGCTGATGCTGGCGAGGTGGAGGTCCCGCTTGATCGAGCCGTAGACGTAGTCGTAGCTGTGCTGCGCCAGCGGGCTTCCGGTCGAGAGCATCGCGCGGAGCGCCTCGAGCCGGTGGGTGCGGGCCGGCGCCAGCTCCGACTTTTCGCAGAGCGCCAGGTACTTGGCGCTGGTGCCGAAGACGGTGAGCCGCTCCTGCTCGGCGAGGTCCCAGAGGATCTCCGGGCGGGGCGCCAGCGGGGCGCCGTCGTAGAGCACCACCGTGGCGCCCACCGCGAGACTCGTCACCATCCAGTTCCACATCATCCACCCGCAGGTGGTGTAGTAGAAGATCCGGTCGTCGCGGGTGAGATCGGTGTGGAGCATCAGTTCCTTGAGATGCTGCAGCAGGGTCCCGCCGGCGCCGTGGACGATCGCCTTGGGGAGCCCGGTGGTGCCGCTCGAGTAGAGGATGTAGACCGGGTGATCGAACGGGAGCCGCACGAAGGTGAGCGGCGCCTCCTGCACGGCCGTGCCGAGCCAGGGCCCGGCCCAGGTGCCGCGCGGGTCGGCGAGCGGGGCGGTGGCGCCCTCGCCGAGGATCACCAGGCGCCTCGCACTGGGCAGCCGGGCCGCCACCTGCGCCAGCCGGCCCGTGAGGTCGATGGTCTTGCCGTTGTAGAGGCAGTTCGCGGTGCTCACGAACACCGTAGGCTCGATCTGCCCGAAGCGATCGAGCACCGCGCCTTCGCCGAAATCGGGGGAGCAGCTGGACCAGACCGCGCCGAGGCTGGTGGTCGCGAGCATCGCGATGACCGCCTCGGGACAGTTGGGCAGCAGCCCAGCGACGCGGTCCCCCACCGTCACCCCTTCGCGCCGGAGCGCCGCCTGCCACCGCGCCACCTCGCGCCGGAGCTCGGCAAAGGTCAGGCTCCCCTGCTGTCCCGCCTCGGTCCACCAGATCAGCGCCGTCCGGTCATCGGCATGGCGGAGGAGATTCTCGGCGAAGTTGAGCCGCGCGCCGCGGAACCATCGGGGCCCGTCCGTCGCGGTGGGGGGCTGCATCCGGTCGCCCCGCTCGAGCACCGCGTCCCACTGGCCACCGTCCGCGCGCCGGTCGGCGATCACCCCGCCGAACTCCCACATCGCCGCCCAGAACGGCCCGGGACAGTCCACCGACCAGCGCCAGAGCTGGGCGTAGTCGGAGCCGGGCCGGAAACGCGCGGCGAACCGGGTCAGGTTGGCCCGGTCCACTGCACCTGGGGTCGGCGTCCAGAGTGGTTGCATGAGAAAACGTGAGCGGTGAGCGGTAAGCGGTAAGCGGGACCGATAATGCAGTTCCCGCTCACTGCTCACCGCTCACTGCTCACGCAGTCATGTGGTTGGCGGGTTGAACTGCGCGTGCTGCGCGTCCAGCCACGACTTGTGATACGCCGGGTCCTCGAACGGCATCGCCGCCTTGGCGACCTTGAGGGGGCGGAAGGAGTCCATCATCACCGCCAGCTCATTGGTCGCCTTGGCCCCGATCGACGCCTCCGCACGCCCCGGATGGGGCCCGTGGGGGAGCCCGTCAGGATGATGGGTGATGGAGCCGTACTCGATCCCCTTGCGGCTCATGAACTCGCTCGAGGCGTAGAAGAGCACCTCGTCCGAGTCCACGTTGCTGTGGTTGTACGGCGCGGGGATCGCGTTCGGGTCGAAGTCGTAGGGCCGGGGGCAGAACGAGCAGATCACGAAGCCGTCGCCCTGGAAGGTCTGGTGCACCGGCGGCGGCTGGTGAATCCGGCCGACGATCGGCTCGAAGTCGTGGATGTTGAAGATCCAGGGGTAGAAGTAGCCGTCCCACCCGACCACGTCGAAGGGGTGGTGGTCGAGGACCAGCTCGTTGATGGCGTCATACTGCTTCACCAGCAGGGGGAAATCGCCCTTCTCGTCGTGCGGGCGGAGTTCCATGGGGCGGCGGATGTCCCGCTCGCAGAAGGGCGCGCCCTCGAGCAGCTGGCCGAAGTCGTTCTTGTAGCGCTTGGGAAAGCGGATGTGGCCCCGGCTCTCGAACACCACCATCCGCGCCGGCCCGGCGGCGAGGTCGATCCGCCAGCGGTGCAGGATGTTCCGGTGGATGACGACATAGTCGCCCGCCATGAAGGGGAGGTCGCCGAACACCGTCTCCAGCGTCCCCTTCCCCTCGACGATGTAGACACACTCGTCGGCCTGGGAGTTCCGGTAGAAATGGGCGTCGTTCTCGTCGGCCTGGACGTAGAGCATCCCGATGTCGCTGTTGAAGAGCAGCGGGATGCGGTCGAGCGTCGGGCTGCCGCCCTTGCGCGCCTTGCTGGTCAGGAAGTGGCGGTGGCGGAGCGAGGTGTCCTCGTCGGCCTCCCACCGCACGTCCCGGATCTTCCGGGCCGACTTCACCGTGGTCGGGGGATAGGTGTGATAGAGCAGCGACGAGGTGCCCACGAAGCCCTCGTGCCCCATCAGCTCCTCGGCGTAGAGCCCCCCGTCGGGGCGGCGGAAGATGGTGTGACGCTTCCGCGGCATCTGGCCGACAGCATGGTAGAAAGGCATTAGAGGTTCCCCCGCAGGGCCTGCTCTCTCTCGATGGCTTCAAAGAGCGCCTTGAAATTCCCCTTGCCGAAGCTCTTGGCGCCCTTCCGCTGGATGATCTCGTAGAACACCGTCGGGCGGTCCTGCACCGGCTTGGTGAAGATCTGGAGCAGGTACCCCTCGTCGTCCCGGTCGATCAGGATGCCCAGCTCGCGGAGCGGCTCGAGGTTCTCGTCGATCGTGCCCACCCGGTCGAGCACCGTCTCGTAGTAGCTCCCCGGCACGTTGAGGAATTCCACCCCCCGCTCCCGCAGCGCGGTGACCGTCGCGATGATGTTGTCGGTGGCGACCGCGACGTGCTGCACGCCCGGCCCGCGGTAGAACTCCAGGTATTCGTCGATCTGGCTCTTCTTCTTCCCCTCGGCGGGCTCGTTGATGGGGAACTTGATCCGCTCGTTGCCGCTCGACATCACCTTCGACATCAGCGCCGAGTATTCGGTCGAGATGTCCTTGTCGTCGAAACTGATCAGGTTCTTGAAGCCCATCACCCGCTCGTAGAAGCCCACCCACTCGTTCATCTTGCCGAGCTCGACGTTGCCGACGCAGTGGTCGACGTACTTGAGCCCCACGCCGGCGGGCTGGAAGCGGCTCGTCATCGGCTTGAAGCCGGGAAGGAAGAGCCCCGTGTAGTTCCTCCGCTCCACGATGCTGTGGATGGTATCGCCATAGGTGCGGATCGCGGCCATGACCACTTCGCCGTTCTCGTCCTTGAGCACCGTCGGCTCCTGCACCGCCACGGCGCCGTGGGCGATGGCGTACGCGAACGAGCGGCGGCAGTCGTCGACCCAGAGGGCCAGGTCGCGGATCCCGTCGCCATGGCGCTTGTGGTGCTCGGCGATCGGCGAATCGGGGCCGAGGGCGGAGGTCAGGACGAAGCGGATCTTGTCCTGGACCAGGAGGTAGCTGGCCCGGTCGCGCACCCCCGTCTCCGGGCCCCGGTAGCCGGCCAGCTGGAAGCCGAAGGCGGCGCGGTAGTAGTGGCTCGCCTGCTTCGCGTTGCCAACGTAGAACTCGACAAAGTCAGTCCCGTTGATCGGGAACGGATCGGCGGTCTCTGGTTCGGCGGAGGAGAGAACCTGGGTAGCCATGGGATGCTCCAAACGATGTAAGGGCTCACGGCGCAACAGCTTGCCAAACTAGCCGCAGTGCACCAATATGTCCAATATCCTGATTGAACTGGATTGATACGTCATGGATATCGATCAGATCGAGCTCCGCCACCTCCGCTATTTCAGCATCCTCGCCGAAGAGCTGCACTTCGGCCGCGCCGCCGCCCGGCTCGGCATCGCCCAGCCCCCGCTCTCCCAGCAGATCCGCCGCCTGGAGACCGTCCTCGGCACCCGGCTCCTCGACCGGACCAGCCGCCGGGTCCAGCTCACCGAGGCGGGCGAAGTCTTCCTGCAGGGCGTCCAGCGGATCCTGACCGGGGTCGCGGTCACCGCCGAGGCCACCCGGCGCACCGGCCGGGGGGAGGCGGGAGAGCTCCGGGTCGCCTTTGCCGCGACGGTGATGTTCCTGGCCCTCCCCCAGATCATCCGGGAGTTCCGGGCTCGCTTCCCCCGGGTGCACCTCGACCTCCGGGAGATGCCCACGGGGCCGCAGCTCGAAGGGCTCCGGCAGGGCACGATCGAGATCGGCTTCGTGCGCGAGCCCCGCCCCGACCCGGCGCTCGAGATGGTGACGGTGATGCGGGAACCGCTCCGGATTGCGGTGAACCGGAGCCATCCCCTGGCTGCCCGGCCCACGCTCGCGGTGAAGGACCTCTCGGACGAGCCGTTCGTGCTCTTCCCGGCCGAGCTGGCCCCGGGGCTGCACGCGCAGGTGCTGTCGCTTTGCAAGTCGGCGGGGTTCGTGCCCCGGATCGTCGAGGAAAGCCGGGAGCTGTACACCAGCGTGAGCCTGGTGGAAGCCGGCGTGGGCGTGTCGATCCTGCCGGCGTCGGTGGAGAAGCTGGGATGGCGCGGGGTGCGCTACCGCCCCATCCCATCGGCCGGCGCCGAGACGCGGATCGCGGCGGCGTGGCGGAAGGACCGGCCCAAGCCGGTGATCGAAGCGTTCATGGGAGTGGTCAAGGAGGTCGTCGCGGGCTGAAACTGGGCACGGCTGATGCCTGACAAGTGCACCGGAGGGACCATTCACCCTTCTGCACGGGGCATCGCGCGTCCATGCGACACGTACACCGCTCGATTCGGGTGTGTCGTCTCCACATCCTCACGCTGGCACTGCTCGCCGGCACAACCCTCACGACATCCGCGCCGGCCCAGGTCGCGCTCGGCGCCGGTTACACCTGGCAACGCGCCTCCGCGGGCGCGCGCCACGAAAGCCTGCGCGGGCCCTCGGTCGAGCTGGTGGGCCGGGTGGCGAGACGGGTCGGGCTTCTCTTTGCGGTCGACCAGTTCGGCTACGGAAGTTCGCGTGCCCGCGAAGGGTTCAGCCTCACGTCGCTTCGGGCCGGGGTGCGGGTTCTGCTGGTGCGCGAGGAGGCCATCGACCTCGGCGTCGGCGGGGGACTTGGCCTGCACTCGCTTGACGTCGGCCGGGAGGAGGATGGCCCGGGCAGCACGGTCTTCGCCGAGGTCCACCTGGCCCTGCATCCGGTGCGCTACCTCGGCGTATTCCTCGGCGCGACTGCTCGCAGCCTGAGCGGCTTCCAGGGCATCGGCGGACACAGCACCGGCCTGACCCTGGGCATCCAGCTGCGCGGCCCGTCGTGGTAACCCTCCCTCCGCTTCTTCACCCTACCAGCACGGTGACTCCCATGCGACATACCGCCTTCGGGAGCGCAGCAACGCTCCTCCTGGTCCTCTCGACCGCCCGGCCGGCGACGGCCCAGGTCGCCATCAGCGGCGGCTACACCTGGCAGAACCTGAGCCTCGGCACGGCCAGCGTCCCCATGCGCGGGTTCAGCGGGGACGTCTCGATCCGCACCGGCCGGCGCATCGACGTCCTCTTCGGGTGGGAACAGGGAACCTGGGCCAGCGCCGATCCGCTGGCAGCCGAGCGAAGCCTCTGGACGGTGCGGAGCGGCATTCACGCCCGGCTTCTGCGGAGCGAGGGGCTCGACATCGGCGTCGCGGCGGGCGTCGGAGTGTACGGCGCGCAGATGGACAGCGAGGACCTCGATGGCGGCGGCTTCAGCGGTTTTCTCCAGGCTCGCGTCACCCTGCATCCGCTCCCCGTGGTCGGCGTGCATTTCGGGGCGACGCTGCAGACGCTGAGCGGGATCGGCGCCTCCCCCGGTGGCTCGACAACCGGAATCACCCTGGGGCTTCAGATTCGCGGTACGGGATGGTGAAGCTGGCGGAGGCGAGGCGGGGGACGCCATGCATCCGGCGTCCCCCGCCCCTGCGGCGCCGCTGGGAACCGCCTAGTAGGCGACGGTCCCCGAGAGGGTCGAGGTGTCACCATCCCCGGTTGCCGCCCCGAGAACGAGGCCGTTGAAGGTGACACTCTTCCCCGCGATATCGGCCGTTACGTGGGCGGCATCGCAGGTGTTGAAGGCCCCTCCCGCGGCATCACAGATGGTGAAGCCATCGAGGGTCACCCCGCTCCCCCAGGTATGCTCGAGATTGGGAATCGATTCGTCGGACTTGAGGACATAGAACCCGATCTCGTGGCCGACGCTCCCGATGTTGCCGCTGATGACGACGTAGATCGCCGGGCCCTGCACGACCGCTGAGGCGGTATCGACGGTGATGGTGTAGCCGGAGAGGGTCCCGTTGCCGCTGGTCGGAGTGGCGTTGCTGACCACCAGGTCGGTGCCCCCGCCCCCGCCGCCGTTGTTGTTCGGGCTGTTGCTGTCGGAGCAGGCGGCAAGAGTCAGGGTGGCAAGGAGACCGAGGATGCTGCGGCGGGTCGGGGAGCGCATGGGGCCTCAGGAGTTGGGGGTTGGCTGGGCGGGATCGATCCCGCGAAGTGCTGCCCCAACATCCTTCGTCCTCTCACACCCTTCTCACCGCCCCCTCACCTGCCCTCCTTCCGCGCGGCGAGGTCGGTTCCGGGGGAGATATTCGGGGGTTCAGGAGCAGTATTCGTCGATCTGCTCGATCCCGATCAGCACCTCCCGGGGCTTGCTGCTCCCCGCGGGCTGCGGACCCAATATGCCTGCCATGTGGAGCTGGTCGATGATGCGGGCGGCCCGGCCATAGCCAATCGAGAGTCGCCGCTGCAGGAGGGAGGTCGAGCCCCCCTGGTTCTGTACACAGACCTCGGCCGCCTCACGGAAGAGCGGGTCGCGCTCCCCGTCCAGCCCGCCGGCGCTGCCACCGCTCTCCTCGGCCTCGTGGGCGCGCATGTAGGCGAGGATGTCCTCCTCGCTCGCCGGGGCCGGCACCGCCCCGGCGGCCGCGGCGACCCGCGCCTCCCGCCGCTGCTCGAACCAGTCCATCAGCCGCTCCGTTTCCTCGGTGGCGATGTACGCTCCCTGGAGCCGCATCGGCTCGCTCTTGCCGGGCGGCAGGAAGAGCATGTCCCCGTTGCCCAGCAGGGCCTCGGACCCGTTCTGGTCCAGGATGGTGCGGCTGTCGACCTTGCTGGCCACCCGGAAGGCGATCCGGCTCGGGAAGTTCGCCTTGATGAGGCCGGTGAGGACGTTCACCGAGGGGCGCTGGGTGGCGAGGATCAGGTGGATCCCGATGGCGCGTGCCTTCTGGGCCAGGATGGCCAGCGGGGTCTCGACCTCCCCCTGCACCGTCATCATGAGGTCGGCCAGCTCGTCGACGATCATGACGATGAGCGGCAGGGGCCCGTCCCGATAGACGCCATCGTCCTCGGCCTCGGGCGCGGTGGTGCCCTCCTCCGCGGCGATGGTGGCGAGGGTGACCTTGGGCTTGGGCGGCTTCCGGAGCGGCTTCCCTTCATCCGCCTTGCGGTTGAAGTCGGCGAGGTTGCGGGCGCCGTTGGCGTTGAGCAGCTCGTAGCGCCGGTTCATCTCGATGACGCCCCACTTGAGCACGGTGGCGGCATCGTTGTTGTTGGTCACCACCTTGTGCCGCATGTGCGGCAGGGCGTTGTACACCGACAGCTCGACCATCTTCGGGTCGACCATCAGGAAGCGGAGCTGCTTCGGGGTGTAGCGGTAGACCAGCGACGTGATGATGGTGTTGATCGCGACCGACTTGCCCGAGCCAGTGGCACCGGCGATCAGGAGGTGCGGCATCTTGGCGAGGTCGGCGATGACCGGCTTGCCCTCGAGGTCGCGCCCCAGCGCGATCGGCAGTGCTGCCTTGGAGACATCCCACTCCTGCGCCTCGATCAGCTCGCGGAGCGTCACCATCCGGGGATTGGGATTGGGGATCTCGACGCCGACCGCGCCCTTCCCGGGGATCGGCGCCACCCGGATCGACTGCGCCCGCATCGTGATCGCCATGTCGTCGGCGAGCCCGGCGATCCGTCCCACCTTCACGCCTGGCGCCGGCACCACCTCGAACTGGGTCACCACCGGGCCGGTGGTGCGGCCCGCGATGCTCCCCTCGACCTTGAAGGTCTTGAGGGTCTCGAGCAGCACCTGGCCCAGCCGGTCGAGCTCGGCCTGGCCGGCATCCCGGTCCTGCGCCGGCGGCGGGGTCAGCAGCTCGATCGGCGGGAGCTGGGTCTCGTCGGCCGGATCGCCGATCGCCACCTCGCCGGTGGGCTTGGCCGCCTTCTTCGGCTTCTTCTCCCGCCTGGGCGGTGGGGGGAAGACCGGGTTCTCGTCCTCTTCCTCCACCGGTGCAGTCGCCGCGGCCGCAATCGCCGGCGCGGGCGCCGCACTCCGCTTCGACGCCTTCGCGGGCACCTCGACCACGGCCTCGCCCCCGCTCGGCCGGGCCAGGCGGGTGAGCGGATGCCATGCGATGGTCATGATCGTCAGCGCCGAGAGGAGCGCGAAGCCGAGCAGCACACCGCCGGCGACGCCGATCGCCTTGACCAGGTAGAACGCGAAGAAGCCGGGGAACCAGCCGGTCAGCCGGCTGGCGAGGGTCTCACTCCCCGACGGGGTGTAGCCGGTGGTGACACCGATGAGGAAGGGGACCAGGACCGCGAGGCCCACCATCAGGATGGCGGTGCGCTTCATGTCGAGCCGCGGGAGCCGGTCGAAACCGGCCAGTCCGAGCCCGAAACCGAGCAGGGGAAATCCAAGCGCGCCGAGCCCGAGCGCGCGCCAGAGGAAACCGCCCAGCACGTCGCCGAGGCCGCCGGTCAGATGCACCGGCAGCAGCGTCAGCCCGACAAAGCTGCCGAGCACCAGCGCGATGATCGCGCCGAGATGGCGGCGGCCTTCGTCGCTCATCCGGGAGGGCCCGCCTGCGGCGCCACCACCGTCACCCGCCGGCTCTGGAACTGGGCCAGCACAGGGTAGGCGTCGACCCGCGCCGCCTCGATGACATCGTCCTTGAACCCGAGCTCGGCGAGTTCCCGTCCCGCGCGGCTGGTCGCGAGCGGCCGGTCCCACTTCCTCCCGTAGCGCCGCACCAGGTCGAGGGTGGCGATGGCGGCGTCGTTGAGTCCCTTCCGCCCGCGCCCGCCGCCCATGGCGGTCTCCACCAGCCGGCCGGCACAGTAGGCGTCGTCGAGGGCGAAGCGATGCTCCCGGCCGGCACAGACCACCAGGATGTCTTCCTTGCCTTCCCAGGCCTCGTGGGCCCGCATGCTGACCGCCGAGAAGTTGGCGGCACAGGCGACATACACCTGGGGCGCGCTGGCCACCGTCAGGAGGGCGCCGGTGCCGTTGCTGGTGGTCATGATGACGGTCTTGCCGCGCACCACTTCGGGGGTCATCTCCCGCGGGGAGTTGCCGACGGCGAAGCCGGGAATCGGGAGGGCGTTGCGCTCGCCACCCAGCACCGTCTCGTCGGCGCCGAGGGTCTGCGCGAGGCGGAGTGCTTCCTCGGTGCTCGCGACCGGGACCACCGCGCGGGCTCCGCCGGTGAGCGCCGCGCACATCGTGGTGGCGGCGCGGAGGATATCGATGACGAAGACGGTGCGGCCCTGGACCTCACCCGGGGTGAGGCCGGTGGCCGTGAAGACGACATCCAGCTTCATGCTTCGGGGCGGAGCAGCTCCGGATGGCGCTCGAGGAACTTGGTATCGACCTGGCCGGCGGCAAATTCGGGATGCCGGATGATGCGGGCGAGGAACGGGATGGTCGTGGTGACGCCTTCGATGATGAAGCTGTCCAGCGCCTGTCCCATCCGGGCGAGCGCTTCAGCCCGGGTGTTGCCGTGCACGATCACCTTCGCCAGCAGGGAATCGTAATAGGGCGGGACGGTATAACCAGCGTAGACGTGGGTATCGAGGCGCACGCCGGGGCCACCGGGCGGGTGGTAGGCGGTGATGAGGCCGGGCGACGGCTGGAAGTTGCGGTACGGATCCTCGGCGTTGATCCGGCACTCGATGGCGTGGCCGCGGAGCCGGCCCCCTTCCCCCTTGAAGCTGATCGGCTCGCCGGCGGCGACCCGGATCTGCTCCTTCACCAGGTCGAAGCTGGTGACCATCTCGGTCACCGGGTGCTCCACCTGGATGCGGGTGTTCATCTCCATGAAGTAGAAGCTGCCATCCTCGTCCAGCAGGAACTCGAGGGTCCCGGCGCCGACGTAGTTGATGGCGGCGGCGAGCCGCACCGCGGCCTCGCCCATGCGAGCGCGGAGGTCGGGGGTGAGCGCCGGGCTCGGGCTCTCCTCGATCAGCTTCTGGTGCCGCCGCTGGACCGAGCAGTCGCGCTCGCCGAAGTGCACCACGGAGCCGTGGGTGTCGCCCATGACCTGGATCTCGACGTGCCGTGGCTTGGCGAGGTACTTCTCGACGTACACCTCGCCGTTGCCGAACGCCGCCAGCGCCTCGTTCTGGGCCAGGGAGAACACCTGGGCGAACTGCTCGGCGTCGTTGGCGACCCGCATGCCCTTCCCGCCCCCGCCGGCCGTCGCCTTGATGATCACCGGGTAGCCGATCCGCTCGACGTGGGTCAGCGCCTCCTCGATGTCCTGGATCGTGCCGGGGGTGCCGGGCACGGTGGGGACGCCCGCCTCCTGGGCCAGCTTCTTGGCGGTGGCCTTGTCGCCCATCGCGCGGATCTGCTCGCCCGAGGGCCCTATGAAGGTGATGTTCGACGCCTTGCAGGTGTCGGAGAACTCGGCATTCTCGGCGAGGAAGCCGTAGCCGGGATGAATCGCGTCGGCCCCGGTGATCTCGGCGGCGGCGATCAGGTTGGGAATGCGGAGATACGACTGGCGGCCGGGCGGGGGGCCGATGCACACGTCGTCATCGGCAAAGCGCACGTGGAGCGACTCGCGGTCGGCCTCGCTGTAGACGGCGACGGTACCGATGCCGAGCTCCCGGCAGGCGCGGATCACGCGCAGCGCGATCTCGCCCCGGTTGGCGATCAGGACTTTCTTGAACACGTCAGGGCGTCAGGTCGTTGGAGAGATCGCCGCCCTTGCTGCCGCCGCTCACCGCCCCGCTGAAGGTGCGGTCGGAGGCGGAACTGATACCCGAGGCGCGGAGCGCGAACTCGCTGGGGTTGCTGGAGTAGAAGAGCGCGCTCTCGTAGGAGATCACCTCGTCCTTGTACCACTTCATCAGGGACTGGTCGAAGCTCTGCATCCCGTACGCCTCGGTGCCTTCGGCGATGAGGTCGGGGATGTTGAGCGCCTTCTCGATGTCGCGGATGTTGTCGGCGACGGCGGCGGTGTTGATGAGCACCTCGGCCGCGGCGACGCGCCCCTTCCCGTCCTTGCGCGGCACCAGCCGGAGGCAGATGACCGCGGCCAGCGCGGTGGAGAGCAGCGAGCGGATCTCCTGGTGCTGGTGCGGCGGGTAGAACGAGATGACCCGGTTGATCGTCTGGGTCGCGTCGGTGGTGTGCAGCGTGGAGAACACCAGGTGGCCGGTGTCCGCCGCCTTGAGGGCGACGTCCAGCGTCTCCATGTCGCGGATCTCACCGATCAGGATCACGTCGGGGTCCTGCCGCAGCACGTGCCGGAGCGCGGTGCCGAACGCCAGCGTGTCGCTGCCGACCTCGCGCTGGGCGATGTTTGACTGTACGTCGCGGTGCAGGAACTCGATCGGGTCCTCGATCGTGATGATGTTGACCCGGCGGTTCTGGTTCACGTGGTTGATCATCGCGGCGAGCGACGTCGACTTGCCCGATCCGGTCACCCCGGTGACGAGCACCAGCCCGCGGGGCCGGATGGCGATTTCCTCCAGCACCTCGGGGAGGAACAGCTCCTTGATGGTCTTCACCTCGTAGGGAATCGCCCGGAAGGCAAAGGCCAGGGTGCCGCGCTGCTGGTAGATGTTGGTCCGGAACCGTCCCACGCCCGGCACGCCGATGGCGAAGTCCGCCTCCTTCTTCTCGGCGAACTCCTTCACCTGCCGCGGCGTCATGATCTGCTCGGCCAGGAGCTTGAGGTCCTCGGGCTTGAGGGGCTGCATCTCCAGCCCGGCCAGCTCGCCGTTCACCCGGATGGTGGGCGGCCGGCCGACCTTGAGGTGCAGGTCGGAGCCGTTCCGCTGGACCATCAGCGAGATGGCCTGCTTGAAGTTGAACGGGGGAAGGACGTTCGACGGGGCCGTCGTCTCAGCCATTGGGATCCACCCGGAAGAGGACGGTACCGAACTCCACCGGCTGCGCGTCTTCGACCAGGATTTCCTTGACGACGCCGGTGACCTCGGCCTCGATCTCGTTCATGATCTTCATCGCCTCGATGATGCAGACCGTCTGCCCCATCGTCACCCGTCCGCCCACCTTCACGTAGGCCTCGGCCCCGGGCTCGGGCGACTTGTAGAAGGTGCCGACCATCGGCGACTTGATGTCCTTGAGGGCGCTGGCCGCGGGAGCCGGGGCCGCGGCGGGGGCGCTGCCGCCGCCACCGGCCTGGGTCGCGGGTCCGGCGGCCATCGCCGCCATCACCGGGGCCGGCATCGCCATCGGCATGGGCATCGGCGCCGCGACCTGGTGGCTGTTCCCGGTGCGGGTGATGATCACCCCGGTCTCGAACCACCCCTTCACCTCGATGGAGCCGATCTCGGGAAACTCGTGCAGCAGCTCGGCCAGCTTGCGGACATCCTTCAGGTCGACCGACCGGATGCCCGGCTGCTTGGCCAGCACTTTCGCGAGATCTGTTGCGTCCTTGGGATTCATGAGCCCGAAAAGTTAGGGTTACAGCAGTTCCAGCAGGTCCACCTGGTTGTCCGAGACGAGGGCGCTGCCGGTCGCGGCGAGGTGCAGGTCGTCCTCCAGCCGCACGCCGCCCCAGCCGGGAAGATAGATCCCGGGCTCCACCGTGACCACGGCGCCGGCGGGGAGCGGGGCCTCGGCGGTGGCGGAGAGCCGCGGCGCCTCGTGCACCTCGAGACCGAGACCGTGACCCAGCGAATGGCCGAAGGCCTCGCCAAACCCGCGCTGGGCGATGACGTCGCGGGCCAGCGCATCGGCCTCGCGCCCGCTCATCCCCGCCTGGACATTCTCGAGCGCGCGCCGCTGGGCCTGGCGCACCGTCTCGTAGACCAGGCGCTGGCGCTCATCGGCCCGCGCGCCGACCACCACGGTGCGGGTGAGATCGGAGCAGTATCCGTCGACCTGCGCACCGAAGTCAAGCAGCAGCCACTCCCCCTGCTCCACCGTCCGCTCACTGGTGCGCGCATGGGGCAGCGCGGACCGCGGGCCCGAGGCGACGATCGTCGGAAAGGGGTGCCATTCGCTGCCCCGCCGCCGCAGCGCCGCTTCCAGCCGGCTCGCGATCGCGAACTCCGACTCGCCCACCCGCACCGTCGGCAGGGTCTCCGCCAGGGCCTCGCTCGCGAGCGCCGCCGCCGCCCGGATCGCCCGGACCTCGTCCGGGTCCTTCACCGCCCGGAGCCGCTCGACCAGGTCGCCGGTGAGCTCCCAGCGCGGCACCCCGAAGGGCTCGAGCCGCTCCCGCTCCTTGACCGTGGCGACGTGGCCCTCGAAGGCGCCCACCCCCGCGGGCCGTTCCTGCACCACCCGCTTGAGCCGGTCCCACACGTTCACCTGGTCGATCTCGACCCGGGCGGCGTTGCCCACCTCGCGCGGCGCCTGCGCCGCGTAGCGATAGTCGGTGACCAGCACCGCATCCTGGCTCCGCACCAGCAGCAGCCCGCTCGACCCGGTGAAGCCCGTCAGGTACCGGATGTTCGGCAGCGACTGCACCACCAGCAGGTCGAACCCGTGCTGGGCAAGCCGCTCGCGGAGCGCGGCCTGCCGTGCTTCCCGGCGATCAGCGTGCACCGAGTTTCCCGGCCAGCGCCTGGAGCCCGAGGAGGTAGCCCTGCGGCCCGAAGCCCGCGAGGATCCCGATCGCGAGGTCGGCCAGCCGCGAGTGCCGCCGCTCCGGCTCGCGCGCGAAGATGTTGGAGAGGTGGACCTCGACGAACGGCACCTTCACGGCCAGGAAGGCATCCCGGATCGCGAGGCTGGTGTGGGTGAAGGCGGCGGCGTTCACCAGCGCGCCATCGGCCGTCCCCTTGAGCCCCTGCACCGCCTCGACGAAGGCGCCTTCGTGATTGGTCTGGAACCAGGTGAGTTCGAGGCCCAGCCGGCCGGCCTCGGCCCGGACCAGCTGCTCCAGCTCAGGGAGCGTGGTCCGGCCGTAGACGTCGGGCTCTCGGGTGCCGAGGAGGTTGAGGTTCGGCCCGTTGAGAACAGCGATGCGCATCAGCGCTTGAGGCTCTTGAGCCAGTTCTGGAACTGGTCGAGATCCTCCTCCGAGCCGCCCGAGGGGCGGGAGGGCCCGCTCGAGCTGGCGCTCGGGGGCGTGCCGAAGAACTGGTCGAAGGAGAAGGCGTCGGGACCGGACGGCGGCGCCGCGGGCGCCTGCGGCGGCTCGGGCTTGCGGGTCGCCGCCTGGGCGGCCGGCTCCTCGCCGAAGATGGCACTCAGCGAGAGCGGATCGCGCGCCGGCCGGGTCGGGGCCCCGCCGTTGTCGTCCGCCGGCTCGGCCGGCACGTGGAAGCTCGCGGGGGCCGGGCCACTGCCGGGCCGCGCCTCGCTGAGCGAGCGGAAGAACGACTCCACCGATTCGCCACCGGTATCCGCGGCCACGTAGGTGTGGCGCCGCGCGGCGCTGGCGCTCCGGGCTTCCAGCTCGCGGATCCGTTCCCGCAACCGCGCGTCGCCCGGCTGCTGCGCGGCGAGGGTCCGGTAGACCTTGAGCGCGTCGGCGGTGTGACCCTGGCGGGCATACAACTCCGCCATCGTCTCGGTCAGGACCGGCTCGGGCTCCCCCGTGACCGGCTCGGCCGCTTCGTCCGGCGGGGTCAGGTCGGCCTGGGTGATACGGCGGACCCGGTGCGGCTCGGGCTTCGCCGCGTCGTCGGGGAAGATCAGCTTGAGCTCGGCCGAGCTGCGCGACTCGATGACGCCCGACCCCACCTCGGTGACCGACTCCGGCTCGGGCGCCGCCTCGGCGACCACCGGTTCCACCTCGGGCTCCGGCTCCGGCATTTCCTGCTCCGGCTCCGGCTCGGGCTCGGGCTCGGGCTGGATCAGCGGGAGATCGGCGGCCGGCGCGGCGGCCGCCGCCACGGTCTCTTCCTCCTCGAAGAACCAGGAGGGCGCCTGGGTGGGTGCCTCGCTGGCCGGCGGCTCGGCGGCCGGCGGCTCGGTGGGCATCTCTTCCGTCGGCATCGCCGCGAGCGTGGCGATCGTGCCGCTGACGCCGGCATCGGCCCAGGACGGGGTGGCGACCGGCGCCGGCTCCTCGGCCGGGGGCTGTTCGCGGGCGCTCTTGAGCAGATCCTCCGCCCCGCTCGGCGTCTGGTATTCCGAGGACCCCTTGCCGGAGACCCGCAGCTCTTCCGAGGCATCGGGGGTCTGGAACTCGCTCGCGGTGCTGCCGCTGAAGGCCAGGTCGGCGCTCGCGTCGGGGACCTGGAACTCCGACTTCCCCGGCTTGAGGTCGAGGAGGGCGGTGCTGTCGTCGGGCGACTGGAACTCCCCGCTCCCCGAGGGGGTCAGCTCGATGATCTCGGCCGCTTCACTGGGGCGCTCGAACCCGCTGGTGGCGCGCACCGGCTCGCCCGCGGGGGGCGTGAACGGCTCGTCCACCTTGAGGTCGGCCAGCGGCTCCAGCTCCGCCGGGGCCTCGAGCTGGAGCTCGGTGCTTTCGAAGCCGGCGAGCGGCGCCGGCTCGAGCGGGATCGGGGGAGCCGGCGGAGGCGGGGTGTACGCGGGCGTCACCGCGGTGACTTCGGGCCCGGGCAGCACCCGGCCCTGGGGCGGCACCTCGGTGATCGTGGCCTCGCCCAGGAAGTTGTCGAGCGCCTCGTCCGCGAAGGCCGCCACATCGCCGACATCGTCGATGACGCCGGCGGAAGACTCGGCCCGGTCGCGGGCTTCCTCCTTGTCGCGGGCCACCAGGTCCTCGACCCGGACCTCGGCCGTCTTGACCGGTTGGGCGGCGCTGGCGGCCGGCGGGGTGACGGCGACAACCTCGGCGGTGAGCGCCGCGGCGGCCGCTTCCCGGGCGGCATTCACCCGGGCATGCTGGTCCCGGGCTTCGTCGTTGCTCGGGTCGACCGAGACGAGCCGGGTGAGCCAGTTGTCGGCTTCGGCGAGGCGCCCCTGGCGCTCGGTGATGTCGCCGAGGGCCTTGAGCGCGATCACGTTTTCAGGATCGAGCTCCAGGACGTGCGTGAAGGCCGCCTCGGCGGGTCCATCCTCACCCAGGTCGAGGCAGCAGCGGCCCAGCACGATGTTCCCCGGGATATGATCGGGGTGCAACTCGAGTCCCTGCTTGAGGACATCCCGCGCCAGGGCGTGATCTCCGTTCTTCCGGAGAACCTCGGCGTATGGAGCGAAGACCGTCCCCTTGGGATTGTCCCTCCACCGGCGCTCGAGCTTCTCGATTTCGCTGTTTGGTGGCATCCCGGGTTTCTGTCCGTAAGTTGTTGTGGGGCTTGAACAAAGATTAGCGAGACGGGTAGGGGCTGTCAACGGTGTTAATCAAGCCTCGGCTTGTGGTTAGAGGTTATCCGGCTTACACTTAGCCCGCCTTTTTCAGACCGTTCCTCCTAGAGGCAGGACAACCCCCTATGATGCAGGTCTTCCGCAGCATCGCCGGCAAGGTGGCCGCCGCGGTGTTTGCCGTGCTGATGATCGTCTTCCTGCTCACCAGTGTGGACTGGCGCCAGGTGACCGGCGGCTCCCGCACCTCGGTGGGTTCGATCGAGGGCGTGAACGTCCAGCTCCGCACCTACCAGGCTATCGTCCAGCAGTCCATCGAGAACCAGCAGCGCCAGGCCGGCCGGTCGCTTTCCGCCGAGGAGATCGAGCAGGTCCGCAACCAGGTGTGGGACCAGATGGTCCAGCAGCAGGCGCTGGAGAAGCAGTTCGAGCAGCGGCACCTCTCGGCCACCCCCGACGAGATCGCCAACGCCATCCAGACCAGCCCCCCCACCGAGGTGCTCGACCAGCCGACCTTCCAGACCGACGGGAAGTTCGACCCGGCCAAGTACCAGCGCTGGCTCCGCTCCGCTGAAGCCGCCCAGATCATCCCCGCACTGGAAGCGCAGTATCGCGACGAGATCCGCCGGAGCAAGCTCTTCCGGGTGGTGACCGCCGACGTCTACGTCTCCGACCCGGCGCTCTGGCAGGCGTGGCGCGACGCCAACGAGAAGGTGTCGGTCGAGCTGGTGACCATCGACCCCCGCCGGGCGGTGCCGGACAGCGCGGTGCACCTCACCGACGCCGAGATCCGGGCCTACTACGACGCCCACAAGGACGAGTTCAAGCGGCCCGAGACGGCCTACCTGAGCTACGTCTCCCTGCTCCGCACCACCAATGCGAGCGATACCGCGGCGGCGCTGGAGCACGTGCAGCAGCTCCGCAAGGAGATCGTCGCCGGCACCCCGTTCGAGGAAGTGGCCAAGCGGGAGTCCTCGGACACCGCCTCGGGCAACAAGGGCGGCGACCTGGGCGAATTCGGCAAGGGCGTGATGGACCCGGCCTTCGAGAAGGCCGCCTTCTCGCTGCCGCTGGGCCAGCTGAGCGAGCCGGTGCTCTCCCAGTTCGGCTACCACCTCATCAAGGTCGATTCCCGCAGCGGCGCCAAGGTGAAGGCGCACCACATCCTCATCCCCATCGAGATCACCGGGAAGCACCGCGATGACCTCGACGCCAAGGCCGACAGCCTGGAGGCGCTCGGCGCCGACAAGCTCGACGCCGCCGCGCTCGACACGGCGGCCAGGGCCCTGGGGCTCCGGGTGGGCCAGGCGCTGCCGCTGCAGAAGGGCGGCCGGGTGCAGGTGGGCCTCCAGGTGATCCCCGACGCCGGCGTCTGGGCCTTCCAGGCCAAGCCCGGCGAGACCGGCCGGATCATCGAGGTCACCTACGCCTACTTCCTCTTCCGCCTCGACAGCCTCCAGGCGGATGGGGTGCCCGCCTTCGAGTCGATCAAGTCGAGCGTGGCGCTTGCCGCGGCCACCGAGAAGAAGAAGGACGCCGCCAAGGGCGTCGCCGACAACGTGTCCAAGCGCCTCGCCGAGGGCAGCACCCTGGCCCAGGTGGCCACGGCGCTGGGCCTCCCCAAGAGTGACCTGGGTCCCTTCACCCGCATCAACCCGGCGCTGCCCGACGCCATCGTGGTCGGCGCGGCCTTCGGCACCGAGGCGGGGAAGACCAGCGGCCCCATCCCGACCGACCAGGGGATCTACTTCCTCAAGGTCACCAAGCACGAGCCGGCCGACTCGGCGGAGTTCGTCAAGAACATCGACGACTTCCGCACCCGCCAGATCCGGCTCGCGACCCAGGACCGGGTCCGCAACTACCTCACCGCCCTGAAGCAGTCGGCGAAGGTGAACGACCGCCGGGCGGAGATCTACCGCACCGAGGCGCAGTCGAGCACCGACAAGCGGCAGAGCTAGGGCGGTCAGGCGGTAAGGCGGTCAGCAGAAACACTGAAGGGCGAGCCCCCACGCGGAGCTCGCCCTTCGCTGTTCTTACTGACCGCCTGCCCGCCCGACCGCCCTGCCGCCTTTTACTGCGACAGCCGCTTCGGATCCCCGCTCGAACTCGGGGTCGACGGCGTGTTGGTGCGGGTGTCGATCTGCCGGTTGGCCGGCGTCTCGTTGCTGTTCACCGCATCGCCCGCGTCGTTGATGGAGCGCTTGAATTCCCGGATGCCCTTCCCGAAGGAGGCCCCGATCTCGGGGAGGCGCTTCGCCCCGAAGACCATCAGCACGATGAACCCGATCAGCAGGATCTCGGGAAGACCCAGGTTGCCAAGCATACCGACCCCCAGCTAGAAGAGTGACCGCGCGATCAGGTAGGCGATGATGACGCCCAGGATCGCGAGGGGGGAAACGTGCACCGCAAACGGGCCCAAAGTCAAACTGAACACCAGCAGGTCGAGGGAAACCGGCCCGACGCTGCCGCTCTGGGTGTAGGTGAAGACCTGCTTGGCCACGCTGTCCGGCATGACCGCGCCGACGAGGGCGTTGAGGAACCCGCCCAGGATGAACCCGGTGACCAGCACACCGAGGTAGAAGCCGGGTCGCCGCGGGCCGGTGGCCATCAGCGCCGCCGGTCCAGGCAGTAGGCGATGCTGTCGCGCAGCGTCTCCCGCGCGGCGCTGGGCGCCAGGGCGTCGAGTTCCCGCTCCGCCTGCTCGGCCAGCCCGTGGGCCCGCCGGCGGGCATAGTCGAGCCCGCCCGCCTCGGCCACGAAGCCGATCACCCGGGCAATCTGGGCATCGGTCGGTTCGGCCGTGGCCATGAGCTGGCCGACCTCTTTCCGGGCATCGGCGGTCAGGCGCGGCAGCGCGAAGATGAGCGGCAGCGTGACCTTGTGCTCGCGCAGGTCGTTGCCCGAGGGCTTCCCGATCACGGTCTCGTCGCCGGTGTAGTCGAGCAGGTCGTCGACGATCTGGAAGGCCATGCCGAGCGCCTCCCCGAAGCCGCGCAGGGCGTTGCGGGCCCGTGCCGGGGCGCGCAGGGCGCCGAGGTCGCAGGCGCCGGAGAGGAGCGACGCGGTCTTGGCCCGGATCAGGAGGTCGTACTCCGCCTCCGAGAAGGCCAGCGGCTCGTGCGCCATCAGCTGGCGCATCTCGCCCACCGTCATGTCGTTGGTCACCCGCGACAGCACCTTGAGAGGCTCGATGTCGCCCAGCCGGGTCAGCTCCACCACCGCGCGGGAGTACAGGTAGTCTCCCATGATGACGGAGACCTGGTGGCTGAAGAGCGCGTTGATGGTCGGCATCCCCCGGCGCAGCACCGAGTGATCGACCGAGTCATCGTGCACCAGGGTGGCCAGGTGGATCAGCTCCACCACCGCGGCGAGGATCTCGACCCGCTCGTCCGGCGCCGCCGCGGCCTCGTTGGCCAGCAGCAGCAGCGTGGGACGGAACATCTTCCCCTGCATCTGCAGCAGGTGCCCGTTCACCTCGGCGATGAGACCGAAGTCGCTCTCGATGATGCGCCGGAGCTCGCCCTTCACGGCCTCGAGCCGCGGCCCCAGCGAGGCCTGCAGGGCGGCGAGCGTGACTCCGGCGGTCGGGGAGGTCACTGGGCACGTCCCGAGGCGAGCCGGTTCATCCGGGCGGTCACGTCCATGAAGGCGATGTCGACCGCCAGGACCCGCTGGTAGTTGGCGATGCTCGGATCGGTCTTGCCCTGCGCCTCCTGGGAGCGGCCCAGCCAGTAGATCAGGCCGATCTGTTCGTCATCGGTGGCGCCGAGACTCTCGACCGCGCGCTTGAGGATCGCTTCGGCGATGGCGAACTGGCCCTTGTCGAAGAAGGCGGTGCCCAGCGCCTCGGAGGTCTTGAGCCGGCCCTCGGGAGAGCGGAGCGCCTTCTGGAACTCGGCGATCGCCTCGTCCAGCAGCCCCATCTCCTTGAAGGCGACGCCCAGGTCGTAGTGGGCCTGGAAATCCTCAGCGTCGATGTTCTCGTCGATGCCCCGCCGGAAGGCGGTGAGCATCTCGTTGAAGTCCTTCTGCTCGTCGCCGGTCGGCTCCTCGTCGTCCACCCGCATGCGGGTGTCCTTGGCCTTCTCGTCGTCGAGGATCAGGGCGCCGAGGTCGATGAAATCGCCCGCGGGCTCGGGGATCTTCTTGGCCGGCGTGGACTTCCGCTTCTTCTCCGCCGGCGGCACGGCCGGTCCGCTCATCCGCTTGGCGGCGGGCGCCGGGGCGGCGGGCTCGTCGGGCACCTCGAACATCACGTCGACCGCGTGCTCGGCCTCGTCCGCCATGTCCTCCAGCGCGGCCGGGGCCGGCGGCTCCGGCGGCGGAATCGGCGGGAGCTCGTCCTCGGGTGAGGAGAAGGCGTCGAGCGCCGCGAGGGCGCGCTGGTTGCCCGGGTCGTGTTCCGAGACCCGGCGATACACCGCGAGCGCCTTGTCCATCGCGCCCACCCGCAGCAGCGCGTCGGCGAGTTCCAGGTAGGAGTCGATCAGGCGGGAGCGGTCGCCGCTCCGGAACCCGATCTCCACCCGCTTCTGGTGGTAGCGGACCCCGTTGGGATCGAGGCGGATCAGCTCGTTGATGATGTCGCTCGCCCGGGGCCAGTCCTCCCGCTGCTCGTAGCCGGCCAGCGCGAGCTCCAGCTCTTCCTGGCCGCGGAGCGGCTCCCCGGCGGCGAGCAGCGCCTCACCCAGCGCGCGGTGCGCGTCGGGATCGTCGGGATCGTCGAGGACCCGGTCTTCCAGCTCGCTGATGGTGACCTGGACCGGCGGCGGGCTGTCGAGGAACATGACCTCGCCCCCCTCCACCTCCTCCTCGTCGATCGCCGGCAGCGCTTCCGCGCCGTATTCCAGCAGCACCTCGCCGCTCCCGAAGTCGGGCTCGGCGGAGCCGGTATCGAGCAGCTCCAGGTCGCCGACCACCTCGCCCTCGGCGGCGATCGACTCCATCCCGTCGGTGAGATGGTCGAACGCCTCGGCCAGTTCCGGCTCGCTCTCGAGCGGCTCGGGAATGATGAGACTGGTGCGGTCGCCGGGCTCGAGGTCCGCCGGATCGACGCTGGCGCGCTCGAGGTCGAGCCCCTCGGTGGAGACGTGGAGCTCGACGGAATCGGGCGCGGGCTCGTCCAGCTCGAGGCCATCGACCGGCTGTACCGTGGAGGTGTCGAGGCCTTCGACCATCGTCGGCTCGAAGCCGAGGGTCTTGGCCACCTCGGCGGAAGCGGCGGCCTCGAGGTGGGCCTCGTCGGAAATCGCCTGGACGCTCTCCAGCTCGAGGGGGGTGTTCACCAGGCTGGAGTGCTCGATCTCGAGCGGCGCCACCACCGGCTCGGGGGCGGCCGGCGCGGCCTGGGCCGCGGGCGCCGCCGGAATGGCGGGACGCTCGCCGGTCTTCTCGACCTCGATCAGCGGGAGGCCACCCGTCGGCTTGGCGCCGGCGGCGGGGCGCTGGCCCGACGGCGGCATCTGGATCGCGCGGGTCTTCCGGGAGGCGGGACCAGCGGCGCGCGGCGGCGGCGGGGCGAACTCGGCCCCGGTATCGAGGAAGATCAGGTCGCCCTTGCCCCGGGCCGGCGGCGTCCGGGGGCCGGCGGCCTCGGCGGGCGGCGTGCCGCCGTCCTCGGCGTCGAGCGCCTGGAGCCGCGCCAGGGTCTTCCGCGCCCCGATGGTGTCGCCCCGGGCCTCGAGGTCGTTCGCCAGCTTCTCGAGCTGCTCGCGCGCTTCCGCATTGCGGGACGAGGCGCGGAGGAGCTCGCTCAGCATCAGGCGAATCTCCTTGTTGCCGGGGAACTGGTCGGCGAATTCCTTGACCGACTTGAACGCCTCGTCCAGCTGGCTCAGGGCGTTCATCCGCTCGAGGTACTCGAGCAGGTTCTTCTTGGCCTCGATGACGACGTTCTTGCGGGCGTGCAGGTGGGCCAGCTTGAGGTACGTGCCGATCCGTCCGGGGTTCACCCGGAGAATCTTCCCGCAGAGCGCGATGGCGTTGTTGTAGAACCCCTGCTCGCCGTAGAGATCGGCGGCCCGCTCGTAGGCCTGCACCGCGGGACCGGGCTCATTGGCCTTGAGGTACAGGTCCCCGATACGGTTGTACACCGAGAGGTCGGGGACCGGGTCGTTGCCGGCCTCGAACTCTCGGATGGCCTGGAGATAGACCTCGATCGCCCGGCGCCACTCCTCCTTCTGCTCGTACTTCCGCGCCGTTTCCTTCAGCTTCTCGAAGTTCATCCAGCCGGCAGGTGGGAGGGTGGAGGCCTATGACACATCTGGACTTAGGAAGATACGGGGCAACGTGGCAAGGCGGCAAGGCGCGGGGCCCCGGCGCGCGGGGGGCGTGGAAGCCGGGGGACGGGTGACTGGGCGGCCGCAAGGGATCGGTCAGATCGCTTCGCGGCACGCCCGTCACCGGTCCCCCGGCTTCCACGCCCTCACACCTTCCGCGGACTGGGCGGCCGCTAGGGATCGGTGAGATCGCTTCGCGGCACGCCCATGACCCCGCCCCTGCTCCCTGCCCCGCTCACTCCGACGGCCGCACCAGCCCTGGCCGCCTTGCCGCCCCTGCCGCCTCCTACCGCGCGGCCACCGCCGCCCGCAGCAGCTCCGGGTTCCCCGGGTCGGGCTGGAAGGCCCAGTCCAGGATCAGGAAGCTCTGGCCGACATGGGTCACCCGCACCGCCCCATACCGCAGGAAGCCGTCCCCGCCGTTGGTCTCGAACACATACCCCCACCCCGGCAGCGCTTCGATCCCCGACCGGCCATAGGTGATGTCCGGGGCGTAGTCGATCCCGGTCAGGTCGCCGACCGGCGCCGACCCGTAGGCGCTGACCCCGGTGCCGGCCCGGAGGGGCGTCAGGAAGAGGGTCCCGGCCTGGTCCCGCTCCACCGTGAAGTCCGCCTGTGCGTTCGAGCCCGCGAGCACCAGGCCGATCTCGTTCGCGTCAGCCTTGCCGTCGCCGTCGATGTCGCGCCAGAACCGGAAGCCGCTCCCCGCATCCTGCGCCTGCCGGGCGTACAGCACCACGTTCCGGGCATCGGGCCGCGGCGTATCGTTCTTGACGGGCGACCAGAGGCTCTCGAACCCCTCGACGCTCACCGCCGACACCCCGAAGCAGCGCGGCACCCCGTTGGTGAGCGCGCTGGCGACGAACTCCGGCGCCACCGTGGTCCCCTCGAGCGACCAGGTTGCGCCGCACAGATTGGCGTCGAGGTCGTAGGAGGTGCTGTACACCCGGTAGAGCTGGAAGCCGTTGGGGTCCGACTGGAAGGCGTTGTCGCTCCAGGTGAGCGCCACCGCGCCGTTGAGCGAGGTGCTGGTGAGCGTGGCCGGCTGGTCGAGCGCCAGCCGCTCGTCGACCGTCACCACGTTGCTCGGCGAGGTCTCGACCCCGTTCACATCCTCGGCGGTCACGTAATACTGCAGGTGCGGCACACCCTCGTCGTGGAAGCTGTTGGACGTCGTGCTCCCGCGCAGGCGATAGCTCTCGCTGGTCGAGCCGCGGGAGTACACGTGCCACACCGCCAGGTCCGGGCTGTTGTCGAAATCCCAGTGCAGCAGCACGCCCGTCGGCGAACCCGGCGTGCCGCTCGGCTCGACCTGGTAGGTGAGGTTGGAGGGCGGCGACACCAGGCCACCGCCGGGGTTGATCACCCGGTCATCACTGCAGGCCGCCAGGATGCCGAGGAGGGGAAGAACCGACCAGGCGCGATGCATCACTGTCTCCGGAAGGGGAACCGGAGCGGAAGGAAGCAGGCTCGGTGCCATTCCCGCGCACACGCCTATGTCGTTGTGATTGATGGATTTGCGGAGAAGGGCCGGGTACCGGTCCCTGTCCTTCGGCTGGGACAGGCTGCCTCACACGGGGCCGGAGCCGCCGCGCCTACCGCCGCCCGATCGACGACTGGTTGTAGTCGAACTTGATGTCCTGCAGGTCCGAGAGGTACACCGAGAAGATGAAGGCGAAATTCCCCGCCGGCTCCCGCGAGAAGGAGAACCGCGCCCGCCACTCGTGCAGCACCCGCTCGAGGTTCAGGTTGTGGGACACGAACCGGTGATCGGTCAGGTCGTACTGGGTCGAGTAACTGACCGACCAGAACGCGGTCGGGGAGAAGTCGGCCTGCAACCGGACGTTCTTCTGCGGGATGGTCCGGTTCTGCCCCGCCTCGCGCCGGGTGCGCGAGATACTGAAGTCGATCGTGGTATTGAAGGCCCGCCCGCCACCATTGTTGATCGCGTTGTCCCCGTCGTATCCGTAGAGCGAGTTCCGCCGCCGCGCGAATCGATTCTGCCGCAGCTCGATCTGGTCGCCCTGCGGTTCCTGGCTACGGCTCGCCGTCGTGTCGGGACCATGCCCCAGCCCGAAGATGCCGAGCAGCGAGCGGATCGTGCGGCCGTTGAAGGCGAACCCGGCGCTGAGGTTCGACAGGAACGGATCGAACTTCGCGCTGTCGGTGCCCACCGGCCCACGGAAGAGGTCGTGGCCGGTGGTAATGCGGAAGCTCGGGAGCAGCTCGCTCTGGAAGGTGTTCTGGACGTTGTCGGTGAGCCACCCGGTCTTCCCCGGCTGTTTGGCCCGCTCGAAGTCGTACTGGATCGCCGTGGTCTGGATGCCGAGCAGCCGGAACTTGCGGCCATTCTCGGCCGAGGTAGTGTCGCCCGGCCGCGGCCTGGCCTTGGCCTCGAAGTTCTGGCTCAGCCCGAAGCTGATGAGCTGCGACTGGATACTGCGGAGCACCGGCTTGCCGTTGGGCCCCGCCAGCGCCCGGGCGTAGTCCTCCGGAATCGCCGCGGCGGGACTGAAGCTGTAGGACACCGTGGGCTGGATCGAGTGCCGGATCCGTGCGATGGGCCCGAAGCCGGGAAAGAAGCCGAAGAACGTGGGCGACGAGCTGATCGCGAAGTTGAGCCGCTTCCCCTGGCGCACCCAGTCGCCGCCGGTCGCCCGGTTGCGGAGGAAGAACGCCCCGGACGTCGAGTTCACGATGTTGACGCTGGGCTGGAGCTTCCAGGAGCTGTTGAACAGCGGGGGCAGGTTGATGCCGGTCTGCCAGTCGAGGTCGCTCGAGAAATCACCGGTCGTGACTTCGGCGACGGTGATCGAGTCGGTCGGGTCCGGGGTGGTCTCGTCCGGGACGCGCTGGCTCGAGAGGACCTGCCGCCCGTCGACCTTCCGGTCATTGTAGGCGAAGCTGTTCCGCCAGGTGAACCCGCCGAAGCGAAGCGGGGTGTCGAAGTTGATGTTGGTATTCCGGCGGTCGATGAGCGGCTTGAGCGAGTCGGTCAGGCCGGTCGCCGCGAGGGGCACCGGGGTGCCCGCAAAATTGCTCTCGAGGCTGTTGGTCAGCGAGAAGCCGGGCGACCAGGTGATGTTCTTCCCCAGGTCGAGCGGCTTGGGCGTGATCGAGAGCGAGGGGAACTGGGTCGAGACGCTCTTGTCGGTGATGCTCTGCCGGCGGTTGCCGCCGATGGCCACCGAGCCCCAGCTGTAGCGCTTGTTGAAGTTGGCCGAGCTGGTGATCTGCTGGGTGGAGAGGTCGGGGTCGGTGGAGTTGCGCTGGAGCACCCGGCTGCTGGTACTGTAGTTGATGGCGAGGTTGAGCGAGGTGCTGTTGTCGAAGTTCTGCTTGTGGGACCACTGGAGGACGGTGGCGCGTTGCCCGGTGTTCTCGACCTGCCGGTTGTACCCGAACCCGCCATACATGTCGCGGCTCAGTATCCGGTACTGTGCCGATGCCCCGTAGGACACCAGGCGGTTGGAGTACCAGTCGAGCTTCGCCACCATGTCGAAATAATCGTTGGGCGCCCAGTAGTAGCCGATGTTGGTGATCTGCCGGTTGTACCCCGGATTCTGCCGGACGATGTCGTTGAGCCCGAAGCGCGGGACCAGGATCCCCGAGCGCCGGCCCGGCCGCGCGTCCTGGAACACGAACGGGAGCCAGAGGATCGGCACGTCCCGGATGTAGAGCACCGCCGGCCGCGCCACCATCACCGTCTGGGAGATCCACTTCACCTCCCGGGCGCTGAAGTGGTAGTGCGGGGTCGGGAGGTCGCAGCTGGTGATCTCGCCCTTGGAGGCGAAGAGCCGCGCCGAGCTCGAGTCCTGGGCGAGGTTCCCCTTCAGGAACCAGTCCTTCCCGTCCTGCTTGAAGCTGGTCAGGGCGTCGGTGACGATCCCGCGGCGCAGGCAGGTGTTGTAGCGGATGCCGCCGAAGCCGGCGAGCACCTGCTCCTTGTCGAACAGCGCGGGCGCGCCGCGCGACTCGATCATGCAGTTGGACTCGACATAGGAGATCGAGTCCCCCTCCAGCGTGCTGGTCCCCCGCCGGGTCATCGCCTTGTCGACCAGCACCAGGTGCCGGTCCTGGGCGAAGATCACCGCCGAGTCCGACCGGAACCGGGTCGACTGGTATCCCTGCCGCGCCATCAGCTCGGTGATGACCGAATCGTCGGGGAGAAACTCGTAGCGGGGCGCGGTCGGGAGCCCCAGCCGCTTGGCGGCGTTGGTGTCCACCGCCTGGGTAGGGCGCCGGAGGCTGTCCGCCCGGGCGCTGTCCGCCGCGACCCGGCGCACCGAATCGCGGGGGATCGGCCGGTTCGGCACCTGCGCCTCGGCCCGCCCCGCCGAGCCCGCCAGCGCCACCAGCAGGATGATCGTCGCCGTAACCGCCTGTTTCCGCCGACGGGTCACCAGCCACACGCCGACGAAGCCGATCTCGTAGAGGATCAGGATCGGCACCATCATCATGATCATCGAGAGCACGTCGGTGCCGGGGCTCAGCACCGCACCGGCGATCGCCGCAAGCACCACCGCGAAGCGGCGGAACCGGTTGAGCGTGGCGGGCGAGAGGATGCCGAGCGCCCCCATCATGATCATGATGAGGGGGATCTCGAAACAGATCCCCATCGCCACGACCAGCTGCACCACGAAGCTGAAGTAGTTGTCGAAGGTGATCAGGATCTCGATCCCCTCGGTCTGGAAGCCGAGCAGGATCGGGAGCGACTGGGGCAGCAGGTAGATGAAGGCGAAGGCGGCGCCGGCGCAGAACAGCAGCAGCCCGAAGAGCAGGGCCGGCACCACGACCTTCTTTTCCTTGGAATACAGCGCCGGGGAGAAGAAGCCCCAGATCTGGTAGATCAGCACCGGCGAGGCCAGGATCAGGCCCAGCACCAGCGCCAGCTTGAGGGTGATCATCACCGGCTCGGTGGGGCTCGTCGCGACGAGCTTGCCGCCGGTGACCTTCAGGAAGGGGGCGATCGGGGCCTTCAGCAGGTTCACGACCTCGAACCGCTGGACGATGTACAGCCCCGCGCCGAAGCCCGCCACGAGGGCGAGCAGGACGCGCACCAGGCGGACCCGCAGTTCCTCGAGATGCTCGAGGAAGGGCATTTCCGCGCCGGGGCCGGTCATTCCGTCCTGCTCCCCTCTGGCCAGATGCGTTACCGGCCGAGTGACTTCAGGCGATCGCGGGCGAGGGCCGCCTCGTCAGACCGGGGATAATCCTTCACCACGCGGTTGTAGAAGGTGCGGGCCGCGTCGGCGTCCTTCTTCCGCTCCGCCAGGATCCCGAGCTTGTAGAGCGAGCTCGCGGCCCGGGGCGACTGCGGGAACGATTCCACCACCTTGTTGTAGTAGGCGGCCGCGGAATCGGGGTTGTCCGCCGCGAAGGTCTCGCCCACGAAGTAGGTGGCATCCGGAACCCGGGGACTGGTCGGGTAGGTCCGCAGCAGTTCGCGGAACCCCATGCGGGCGGTGCCCGGGCTGCCCCGCCTGAGCTGCTGGAGCGAGGCGGAGTAGACCTGCTCGGCCGAGGGGCCGCCCGAGGGCGCCGCCGAGGTGGGCGGGTTGCCGGCCGGGGCCGCGGCGGTGTCGCCCGCGGGCGCCGGGGCGGGCGGGGCGTTGAGCTGCTCGGTACGCGCCTCCACCCGGGTCTGCAGTTCGGTGAGCCGCTGCTGGCTCTGGCCGGTGAGGGCCTGGATCTGGACCAGCTGCTGCTGGATGCTCACCAGGTCGTTGGCGACATCCCCCTTGAAGTCACCCACCTGGCGCGCCACCGTGCCCACCGCGCCGCTGACGACGGTGAGCGAGTCCATGATGCGCCGCTGCACCTGGAGCAGGTCGCCCAGCTGCGCCGCGCGGGCGGAGTCGGACCGGGCCGTCTCGGTGCGCTGCAGGATGAGCTGCTCCTCGACGCGACGCAGGTCGCCCTTGGAGGCACAGGCCCCCAGGGCGACCAGCGTGATCGCGGACGCGAGGGTGCGGAAGCCCCGGGTCACGGGTTCCGCAGGGTCTGCCCGCCGCCGGTGACCTCGAACTCGTCCCGGCGGTTGGCCGCCCAGGACGTGTCGTCGTGCCCGGGGTCGAGGGGACGCTCCTCGCCGAACGAGACGGTCTCGATCCGGCTGGCGTCGATCCCCTTGTTCACGAGGTAGGTCTTGGCCGCGGCCGCGCGCCGGGAGCCAAGGGCGAGGTTGTACTCATCCGAGCCGCGCTCGTCGGCGTGGCCGCTGATGCGGACCTTGAGCCCGCCGTTGGCGCCCATGATCGCCGCCTTGCGGTCGAGCAGGGCCCGGTCCTCGGCGCGGATGTCGGACGCGTCGAAGTCGAAGTGGATCATGGTGCCCACTTCGCCGAGCAGGGCGGCGGTGATCTTCGCGGCCGCGGCGGCCGGATCCTCGGCCGGGGCGGACGGCTGGGACGGCGCGGGCGCCGGCTGGGACGGCGTCGGGGCCGGCTGGGTCGGCTGGCTGGTGGGCTGCGGCGCCGGCTGCTCCGGGGCCTTCTTGCCACCACAGGCCACGACCAGCACGATCGCGAGCGGGGCAACCATCAGGCGGGTAACGGAAGACATCATTCCTCCGGGACTAGGGCTGAGTGGGAACAGGGTCGGCCAGCCGCCGGGACCACGACGGCAACCGCGCCTGACCTTCGAACGTGAGCTGACGAATCCGGCCGGTGACGATGTCGATGACCCAGAGCTGACGGCGGCCACTGCGATCGGAGACGAAGGACAGGTGACGCCCGTCGGGCGCCCACGTCGGGTCTTCGTTCCGTCCACTGGAGGTCAACTGGCGGACACGCCGGCTGGCTACATCGAGGACGAACACCTGCGGGACGCGATTCACCTCGCGGTGAAACGCAACGCTGGCACCATCCGGCGACCATTCCGGCGCGTTGGAGCTGCCGGTCGCGCCATAGTCGAACGGCGCGAGCAACTCCTGGTCGGTACCATCGGCGGCCATGACGTAGATCTGCGGCGCACCCGCGCGGGTCGAGACAAACGCAATCCTGCGACCGTCCGGGGCGAACGTGGGGGAAAGATTATCGGAGTAGCGACCCACGGTCAACCGCTGGACGCAGCAGTTCTGCGCGATATCCGCGGTGAAAATGTCGGTGCCATCCTCGCCCGAGCGCGCGAACGCCAGCACCCGCCCGTCGGGGGAAAAGGCGGGCGTGATATTCAGGAACTGGGTGGTCCCCGTCACCACCGTCTTGTCCCCCGCCGCCACCCCCTGCAGCACCACGCTTCCCCGCCCCGCCGCGAACCGGGTGTAGGCGAACCGCCGGCCATCGGGACTCCAGGTCGGCGAGAGCACGTCCTCGCCCGGCATCGAGACCGCGATGTTCCCGCCGCCATCGCTGTCCACCCGGTAGAGGCGCCGGTCCACCAGGTACAACACCCGGGAGGCGGCGTACCCCGGGGTTCCGGTGATCCAGCGTACCACTTCATCGGAGACCTTGTGGACCCCGAAGCGGTAGTTCACGTCGAACTGCGGTGGCAGGGTGAACCGCTGCTCCCGCCGCACCGCGCCCGCGGCGATGTCGTGCAGCCGCACGGCCACCCCCGGGCCGTCGAGGGCGAGTTCGACCGCGTAGGCCGCGCCCAGGGTGCGGAACAGCTTGTAATCGAGGGCCCGCCCGCCGGGATTCACCCCGACCGTGGTATCGCGCGGCCCCAGCGTGATCACCTCGAAGCGGTCGCTGAAGTCGAGGTCGCGCCCCACGATCGCCCGGGCCGAGTCGAGCCCAGGCCCCGGCAGCACCACCACCGAGGGGCGGGAGCCGGGGGTGTAGTCGATCCCGACCCGCACGCCATCGGGCGTCCGGGTGGTATCCTGCGCGGCGAGCGGCGCGGCGGCCATCAGCGCGCCTGCGACGAGCCACCGGGTCATGCCAGAGGTCATTGCGTCCTGGGGGTGAAGTAGAACGACACCGGCAGCACGTCGGCCGGCCAGCCGTCGGGGAGCGCGCCAAAGGCGCCGGAGCTCCCCGCGGCCTCGATGGCGCCCTGGGCCGAGAGGTCGAAGGAGAAGACCCCCGACGGGCGGGTGAGACGAATCTCCCGTACCGTGCCGTCCCGCAATATGAGGAAGCTCACTTCCGCCCGGAGCGCCTGGTTCCCCAGGGGGCGCTCCCAGCGGCGGTAGACCTCCTGCACGATGTTGCGGAGGTAGTCGGGATAGGGGAACTGGAGGCCGGGCGTGCTCACCGTCACCATGTCCGACCCGGTGCTCGGGGTCTCGCCGGGGAGCGGTCGGGTGGGCGTGGTCTGCTTGGGGGTGGGCTCCGCCTTGTCCGGCGTCTTGGCCGTCGGCTTGGGCTTGGGCGGCGCCGGCTTCTCGGTCTTGGGCGCCGGCTTGGTGGGCGCCGGCTCCTCGGCGGCGGGACGCTGCACCGCCTCGGGGGCAGGCTTCTCGTCCGGGGGCGGAGCCGGTGCGGCGACCAGCTCCACCGCGTACGCGGGCGGTCCCACCTCCACCGCCTTCACCGTGCCCCAGATGAACAGGAGCGCGGCCGCGTGCACCGCGATCGTGCCGGTCAGGCCGATCGCCACGCCGGCCGGTTCGCGCCCGCTCACCGCCGCCCGGCTCTTCACGGCCGCTCTTCTGCCTCGGCCACGAGCCCCACGTTGGTGATCCCGCTGGTGCGGATCACCGCCAGCACCTCCACCACGTTGCCGTAGGGGACCCGGCGGTCGGCACGGAGATAGACCGACTTCGGTTTCCGGCTCCGCACCATGGCGCCGAACGTCATCCGGAAGTCGCCCAGGGAGACCCGGGTGTCATCGATGAAGATGGCCCCGCCCTGGTTGACGCTCACCACCATCCCTTCCTTGGCTGCGATGGGGCGGGCCTCCGCCTTGGGCAGCTCGACTTCCACGCCGCCCTGCATGATCGGCGCGGTGATCATGAAAATGATGAGCAGCACGAACGCCACGTCGACCAGCGAGGTGACGTTGATGTCCGCCGAGAGCGGCAGCTCACCGTGGCCGCGGAGTCCTCCGCCCTGCCCCACGCCCCACGCCATCAGAGCATCCCTTCGCGGGCCATGGTACCCACCATCTCATTGGCGAATCCCTCGAGCTCCCCGGTGAAGATGCCCAGCCGGTTGGCGAAGAGGTTGTAGGCCATGATCGCGGGAATCGCGGTGGCGAGGCCGCCCACCGTGGTGATCAGCGCCTCGGCGACGCCCGGCGCCACCGCGCCGATGTTGCCTGAGCCCTTCGCGGCGATCCCGATGAAGGCGTCCATCACGCCCAGCACCGTGCCCAGCAGGCCCAGCAGCGGCCCCACCGAGCCGATGGTCGCGAGCCACGAGATGAACCGCGCCATGATGTCGCGCTCGGCGGCGACTTCCTTCCCCAGCACCATCTTGAGCGCCTCCAGCTGGGTCGGCGTCAGCGTCCCGGTCGCGGCGTTGGGGCTGGCATCATCCCGCAGGATCCCGGGGCGGAGGTCGGCGAAGAAGCTCAGGCCCTCGCGGAAGATCCGGGTGTACGGCGAAGGGGGGAGCTTCATCACCTGGTGATACGCATCACGCAGGCGGGTGGTCCGCTCGAGCACCCCGAAGAAGCGATTGGCCTGGCCCCGCGCCCGGCGGAACTGCCACCACTTGAGTCCGATGATGAACCACGCGATCAGCGAGAAGACGACGGTGATCCCGAGGACCACCTTGGTTTCCACGCTGGAGTGGAGAACGAGATCGAGGGAGTTGGAAGGCAGCGCGGCGCCGGCCTGGAGCATGGGGGAGCTTCCCGCAGGTCAAGAGTCGGAGGGAACTATAGTCGCACACCCGGAGCGGAGGGGAGCGGGTCCCGCAAAAAAGTGCCGGGCCCTCACTGCGAGGGCCCGGCGGGAGACGCGTGAGTCGTGGCGATTGCCACGCGCTCAGGACGGCAGCTTCGCGATCTGGCGCACCTCGGTGCCGGCGATGATGTCGGGCTGGACCACCCGGAGCACCCGCGCCGTGCTGGTCTTCTCGCCCACGTGGACCACCTGCACGGTGGCGAGCACCTCGTCGGTGATGCCGGCGGCGTTTTCCCGCGCGTGCGGCGTCGAGCGCAGCTCGAAGAGGTCGCCGAGCCCCACGCCATCGGCGCGGCCGCGGTCGATGAACACCACGTCCTGCGGGCCGGTGAGCGGCTGCCGGTCGCGGCTGGAGAGCAGCCGGCCCTTCACGCCGTCGGAGATCGGGACCGGGCGGACGGCGCCGGGATCGTTGAACTTCTCGGCCGGGATCACCTGCTGGCCGTCGTGGATCTGTCCGTACGCGGCGATCACCTCGCCCACCACCTCGGCCCGGCTCGCATCGGTGATGCGCACCAGCCCGGTGGGGATCACCACCTTGCCATGCTGCGGGACGTCGTGCCCGAAGCGGAAGACCATGAGGGTGTCACCGACCTGGTACTTGCCCCCCGACGGCGGGGTGACCGCCACCTTGGAGAAGAGCGGCGCGGTGGTGCCGCGGTCCTCGGCCTTGATCTGGAGCGGGGCCACGGTGCCGAGCATCTCGCCCAGCGGCAGCGACTTGCCCTCGGTGAGCCAGCCGGAACTGTAGAACTCGCTCCGGCGCACCGGGCGGTACTTCCGCCGCAGCTGCAGCTCGAGACTCGGGCCCGCGTTGACGTTGCGACGGCTGCTGCCCACCAGCGGCGTCAGGTCGACATCGTCCCGGCGGTCATCCCGCGAGCCGGAGGTCAGGTCCATCACCTGGGGCTCGGTCAGCGTCGTCGGCTCGGCCTCGGAGTCACCGGGCGCAGCCTCGGCGGCGGCGGCGGTATCACCGGGCGCCGCGGCGGCGGCTTCGGGCTGGGCGGCGACGGCCTGCTGGTCAGCGGGGGGCGGCGTGTCCTGCGCCGGCACGGCGCTCACGTCGCCGCCGGGCACCAGGCGGAGCACTTCGCCGGGATAGATCCAGTGCGGATCTTCGACCACGTTGGTGTTCAGCCGGTAGATCTCCGGCCACAGCAACGGATCGCCCATATAGGTGCGGGCGAGATCCCAGAGGGTATCGCCCTTGTTGACGGTATGGGTGTCGGGCCTGGCGTTCTGCGCCCAGAGGCTTGCGGGGAGAGCCAAGCCCGCCAGGGCGACGACCAAGCGGATCCGAGCGGAGGTGGTCATCAGACTACCCTCTCAGAGGTATGGGCCAAATGGGGTAAACCAATATATGACAGGGGTCTCGGACGCGCCACTCAGATACTACATGAGGGTGGGACCCTTAAGTCTAATCGATTGAATCTCTTGGGCTTCGTGACCGGGCTCACTCCACGGAAAACGGCCCGGGGAAGGGTCTCTTCACCAAGATCCGTACCAGTCAGGTTTTCGGCGGCTTGCCCGGGGAACACGAGGGAAAGCGTTGCCAGATGGGGGTTTCCGCGTTGGCGGAATGCCCCGACCGGGGAAGAATGCCCGGCCGGGGCGCTGGCTATTGGGGTTGGGAGCCCCTGAGGATGGTCAGGTATTGCTCCCGAACGACGCGGCGGCTGGAGCCCACCTCGGAGATCGCGACCCGGAGCTGGTACTGGCCCGGCTCGAGTTGCTCGAGGCCCAAGCTCCGGTGCACCCGGATCGATCCGTCGGCCGCCGCCTCGCGGAAACTGAGGCGCACCCGGTGGGGAGACTTGGGATCCTTGACCGGATAGAGCTCGATCTGGTGGCTGTACTCCCGGCCCGGCTCGAGCCCGCTCAGCTCATAGTACAGCTGCGCCACCTGCCCGGTCGTGAAGGCGCCCAGCGGATTGAGCGCGATCGTGTCGCTCTTCTCGATCCACACCAGCCCGGAACCGTCCCGGCCCAGCACGACATCGCTGAGATAGAGCCCATCGTCCTGGCGGCGCAGGTCCATGCCGGTCCGCACCACCGAACCGCCGACACTGTCCTCCGGCTGGAAGAAGCTGGCACTGAGATCGAACCGGCCGGACGGCACGGCGAGGTGGTACGCCCCGATCAGGTGCGAGCCGGCGCGCAGGACACTGGGTGCGAGATAGTTCCGCACCGTATCGAGGGACACCGCAAAGTGGCTGGCCGAGTCGGCCGCGCCCAACCGGGCGCTGACCGGGTACCAGACTCCCGACGGCCCGGCGGAATCGTGATGGGCCGCCAGCTGCTGGCCCGGCAGCGCGAAGACCACCAGGATGTAGCCCGTGCCGAGGTCGGGCCGGCCGAGGGCATAGGTCTGGACCACCAGTTCGAGCTGCCGCCGGAAGAGTCGGACGTAGCTGTCGGTTGTCAGGCCCAGCCGGGCATCGGACCGTTCCTGGAGCGCCAGTTCACGGACCGCGCGACGACAGTTGAACGGGACTGCGCTATGGCGATCCAGCTCGTGCGCCACCCGATTGTACGCCGGGTCGAGTTCCCCCCGCGCCCAGAGGTAGTCCTCGTCCGGTAGCGGCTCCGACACCAGCGTGGTCGGGGCCGCGGTGCCCAGGGCCTTGGAGCCCTCGAAGCTGTAGACCCGCCGCTCGCCATCCAGGTAGTAGAGCCATGATTCGTTGGCCCGGGCGTCGTCGCGACGGTCCTCCATGGTCGGCCCACCCTTGCCCGCCTCGAACTCCAGCACCTCCTGGTCCCGCACCGTGGGTTTCCGGATTTCCGCAGGCAGATTCGGCCCTGCGACATCATGCGCGTGCTGGTCCAGCACCATGCTCCGGATGCTTCGGACCGGGGCTCCATGCCGCATGTAGAGGTAGGCGCGATCGTCGTAGAGCCGCTCGCGGTGGCGCCCATCCCAGGGGCGCTGCACGCTGTCGCCCAGGATGTTGTCGGCGAGCCAGTAATCGCCGCGATCGCACGCCCCGCCGGTCCGGTTCCACATCCGGGTGAAGTAGATCCGGCGCTCGGGACTGACCACCCGGTAGTGGCGGTCGACCCAGGCCCAGCGCCGCAGGTGTTCCTCCAGCCGTTCCCCGGTCTGCCGCATCTCATGCACATCCCGCCAGCGCCAGAAGCCGAGGACCCAGTCCGCGAGTGAGTCGTCCGGAGCCCGATCGAACGCGGCGAGCTCTCCCGGCGTGGCGATCCAGCCCAGGTCTTCCCGCAGCGCCGCCCGCGACTCCGGGGAGACGGACTGGAGACCCTCCAGATAGGCGCTCGCCGCCGCATCCAGGGAATCGAGGCCGGCCAGGGTCCGTCCCCGCTCGAGGCCGGCCAGCCCGCGGTCGCCGCCCCGCCGCAGGTAGAGATCCAGCAGCCGGAGCGCCGTGTCGCCCTGCTCACGCCGGCGATAGTCGCGGGCAAGAAGCAGTGCATCGGTGGCCGTCCCCGTCCGGCTGAACGCCACCCGGCGGATGGCGTCCAGGAACATCGCGGGCTGGCCCCGCTCTCCCTGCCTGGCCATGACCTGCCGGATCACTGCGATGGCGGGCGGGAAGAGCGAATCGCGTGCGAAGACCTGCGCGAAGGCGGCGAGGTACCCCTCGTAGTAGTTGAGTCCGTCAGGCTGGTTGCGAGGCGTGCTCTTGACCAGGGCGTCCCCCGCGTGCAGGTCGAGCTTCGCGAGCGCCAGCCCCAGCCAGGGATAGATCCAGTCGGGCCGGCGCGCTTCCGCCGCGTCGAGGCGGGAGAGCGCCTCGTCGAGCGGCGCGCGCTCGCCGGTCACCTCGCCGGTGCGGATCAGGGCGAACGCGCGGCGCAGTTCCCCCAGCGGCCCGGTCGTGCCGGCGGGGGTGACGGTGGTCAGCGCCTGGACCTGCTCGGCGGTGCTGGCCTCCGCCAGCGCGTGGCGGAATTCCTCCAGCTGGGCTCGCTCGGCGGGGGACTGGGCGTGAAGCGGCGGGGCGGCGATCAGGAGGCGGCTGAGGACGACCGCGGCGGCGACGGCGGCTCGAGGGGCACGCGGCATTGTCAGGCACTCCCGAGTACAGGCAGGGACTGCCAATCTTCAGAGGCGGCGCCGTAAATGCAAATCCGGGCCCCATGGGGGCCCGGATCATGACCGCGCGAGCAATCAGATGGCTCAGAACGGAAGGTCGTCGTCCTCGTTGTCCAGCGCCTCGGGGAAGTCCTCGAAGCCCTCCTTCGATTCCTTCTCCTTGCGGGCCGGCGCAGCGGCGGCCCCGGCGCGGGCCGGCGCGAAGTCGCCCGAGGCCCCGCCCCGGCCGCCGAGCAGAATGATCTCGTTGGCGACGATCTCGGTGGTGTAGCGGGTCTGGCCTTCCTTGTCCTGCCACTGCCGGTACTCGATCCGGCCTTCCACGTACACCTTGTCACCCTTCTTGGCGTACTTCTCGACGATATCGGCGAGGCCGGTGCCGCCGGTGTTCTTGTTGTTCCAGGCGACGACCTTGTGCCACTCGGTCTTCTCCTGCTTCTCGCTGCCCTGGCCCCACTGCCGGCTGGTGGCGAGGCTGAAGTTGGCGACACGGCCGCCGTTGGCGGTGCTGCGGATTTCGGGATCCTGACCGAGGTTCCCGATCAGGGTAACCTTGTTGAGGCTGCGACTCACGGGGACCTCCACTCCTGGGGGGAAACGAAACTGCCGGCGATCCAACGGCTCCACAGTACAGCCGAGCCCGGATGCCACTATCACCTAATCTAACCGCCGGGGTACAAACTCACGCGGGTGCCGGCAGGGCCAGCTGGAAGACCAGGGCGTCCTCGACCGGGTGCTTGTAATAGCGCGGGCGCCGGCCCGCCTTGGTGAAGCCCCGCCGCAGGTAGAGCGCCTGCGCCGCCTCGTTGCTCTCCCGCACCTCCAGCCAGACCCGGCGGGCGCCGCCCTGCTCCAGGAGCTCGAGCCCCGCCTCCAGCAGCCGCGCGCCCAGCCCGTGGCGCCGAAGCTCCGGCGCCACCGCGAGATTGAGGATCTCGCCCTCGCCCGCCACCGCCCGCCCGATCAGGTACCCGACGATCCCGGCATCGCGCTCCGCCACCAGCGCCAGCGTGAGCGGAAAGCGGAGCATCTCCTCGAAAGCAAGCCCGCTCCACGGATCGGTGAAGCAGCGCCGCTCGAGCGGAACCAGCGCCGGGGCGTCAGCCGGCCGCGCGCGCCGGATCCGCCAGGGGTCGGCCATGGGTCTTTTCCCACTGCGCCTGCGCCTCCGCCGGGCGGCCGTACTCCGGCTCCCAGCGCTCCACCTCCGCCACGATCCGCACCCCGCCGGCCACCCCGACCAGCCCGAGCAGGTCGGCGGCATCGGGCCAGGTGGGCTCGCCGCCCAGCGTCGGCGCCGCCGGCCCTACGATCCGCACCGCGGGCGGGACCCTGGTGGTCAGCGCCGCCGGCGTGATCACGGTCGGCGCGAGCAGCGTCTCGATCCGTCCAGCGTACAACGCGTACGCCGCGGCGAACAACTCACCCCGGAGCGCGTTGCTCACCGAGAGCACCATGGCCGGCGCGGGCAGCGCGGCGGCGCACACCAGCAGCGAGGGCGCCACCCAGAGCGGCACCGGCCGCACCCGCACCAGCGCCTTCGCGAGCGCCGCACTCACCCGCAGGCCGGTGAAGCTGCCGGGCCCGTCGGCGAGCGCAATCCCCTCGATCTGCTCCCGCGTGGCGCCGGCCCGCGCCAGGCAGGCATCGAGGGCGGGGAGCAGGGCCGACGCATGATTGCGGGCCCCGACGATCGTCTCCCGGGCCAGCACCCGTCCCGGCATGCCGAGCGCCAGGGAGGCGCGATCGGTGGCGGTATCGATGGCGAGCCACATCAGGCCAGCACCTCGAGCCCGCGGCGGGATTCATCGGCCAGGTGATGCAGGCGCACCCGGTGTGACGGCGGGGGTAGCCACGCGCCGGCCTTTTCGGGCCACTCCACGAGCACCGCGTCGCCCTCGGCCAGCAGCGATTCCCAGTCGAGGTCTTCCGCTTCCTCGGGCCGGCGCAACCGGTAGCAGTCGAGGTGGAAGACCGGGCCTCGGCGGCCTTCGTAGCGGTGCACCAGCGCGTAGGTGGGAGACGTGGTCGGCGCGTCGACGCCAAGACCGCGGGCGAGCGCCTGGACGAAGGTGGTCTTCCCCGCCCCGAGTTCCCCCTCGAGCGCCACCAGGCTGCGGGGTGGCAGGGCACGGCCCATCGCCTGACCCTCCGCCATGAGCTCCGGTTCGGTGAGCGGCCGAATCATGCCCGCCGGCGGCGCAGCGGGGTGCGGGTGGCCGTGGAAGTCGACGCCTGGCCCCGCTCGACCTCGGGCGCATCGAGCGCGCGGAGCTCATTGACCTGGTCACGCAGCATCGCGGCGAGCTCGAACTCGAGATTCGCGGCGGCGTCGCGCATCTGGCGCTCCAGCACCGCGATGGTCTGCGCCCGCTTGGCCGGGTCCCGGAAATCGAGCTCGACCAGCGTCTCCTCTTTCTTCTTTTCCGGCTTCTTCTCGGTGCGCGCGTCGGCCACCCGGGTGCTCAGCCTCACCTCTTCCAGCGACTTGATGATCGAGCGCGGCGTGATCCCGTGCTCCAGGTTGTACGCCACCTGGATCTCGCGCCGCCGGTTCATCTCGGCGAGCGCCCGTTCCATCGAGCCGGTGATCTTGTCGGCGTAGAGAATCGCCCGGCCGTTGAGGTGCCGGGCCGCGCGGCCCACCGTCTGGATCAGCGAGCGGTCGGAGCGGAGGAATCCCTCCTGGTCGGCATCGAGGATCGCGACCAGCGACACCTCGGGAAGGTCGAGCCCCTCGCGCAGGAGGTTGATCCCCACCAGCACGTCGAAGTCGCCCAGCCGGAGGCCGCGCAGGATCTCCATCCGCTCGATCGCGTCGATGTCGGAGTGCAGGTAGCGCACCCGTACCCCGGTCTGCTGGAGATAGTCGGTGAGGTCCTCCGCCATCCGCTTGGTGAGCGTGGTGACCAGGACCCGCTCCCGCTTCTTCGCCCGGTCCCGGATCTCACCGAGGAGATCGTCCACCTGGCCCCGCACCGGACGGATCTCGACTTCCGGGTCGACCAGGCCGGTGGGACGGATGATCTGCTCCACCACCCGGCCGTTGGTCAGCCCCAGCTCCAGCTCGCCCGGCGTCGCCGAGACCGAGATCATCTGCGGCACGATCTCCATGAACTCCTCGAACCGGAGGGGCCGGTTGTCGAGGGCACTGGGGAGCCGGAAGCCGTACTCGACCAGCGTGGTCTTGCGGGCCCGGTCGCCATTGAACATCCCGCCGATCTGCGGCAGGCTCACGTGCGACTCGTCGACCACCACCAGGAATTCCGGGGGGAAGTAGTCGAGGAGACAGGCGGGGCGCTCCCCTTCATTGCGGCCGGAGAAATGGCGGGAGTAGTTCTCGATCCCGGCGCAGGTCCCCACCTCGAGCAGCATCTCGATGTCGAAGGTGGTGCGCGACTCGAGCCGCTGGGCCTCGAGCAGCTTGCCCGCCTTGCGCAGCACGTCGAGCCGCTCCGCCAGCTCCGCGCGGATCAGCTTCACCGCCCGCTCGATGGTGGGGCGCTGGGTCACGAAGTGCTTGGCGGGATAGATGGCGCACCGCTCCAGCTGGGCGATGGCCCGGCCGGTGAGCGGGTCGATCTTGGTGATCCGCTCGACGGTGTCGCCCCAGAACTCCACCCGGATCGCCTGCTCGGCGTAGGCGGGGAAGATCTCCACCGTGTCGCCCCGGACCCGGAACGTCCCCTGCTCGAAGGAGACGTCGTTGCGGCCGTACTGGATCCGCACCAGGTCGCCGAGGAGGCTGTCGCGCCCCTTGGCCTCGCCCCGCTCCGCGGTGACCAGGAGCTTCCGGTACTCGACCGGGTCACCCAGGCCGTAGATCGCGCTGACCGTCGCCACGATGACGACGTCCTCCCGCTCCATCAGGCTGGAGGTGGCGCGGAGGCGGAGGCTCTCGATGTCGGCGTTGATCGAGGCGTCCTTCTCGATGTAGACGTCGGTCGAGGGGACGTACGCCTCGGGCTGGTAGTAGTCGTAGTACGAGACGAAGTACTCGACGGCGTTGTTGGGGAGGAACTGCCGGAGTTCCCCGTACAGCTGGGCCGCGAGGGTCTTGTTGTGGGAGAGGACCAGGGTGGGCTTCCCGTAGCTGGCGATGGTATGCGCCAGGGTCATCGTCTTGCCCGAGCCGGTGACGCCGAGGAGGGTCTGGTACTTGTCGCCCCGGGCGAGCCCGGCCGAGAGCTCCGCGATGGCGCGGGGCTGGTCGCCGGCGGGCTGGAACGGGGCGAGGACCTCGAAGGACGGGCTGGGCATGCGGGGAATGTACTACTATCGGTGTTTGTTCGGGAGTACGAGGAACTCTGTCATTCCGAGGAGCGAAGCGACGAGGAATCCCTGCTTCTCCTGCAGATAAATCAGGGATCCCTCGCTGCGCTCGGGATGACAGACCTGGTCACTTGCCCATGCTCAGGATCTTCTTCCACGCCTCTGCCGGCACCGGCATCACCGAGAGGCGGGGCATCCGCACCAGCGGCAGGTCCCCGAGCGACGACTCGGCCTTGATCGCCGAGAGGGGGACCGGCTTGCCCAGGGCCGCCCCCGGCACCAGGTCGACCACCACCAGCTTGGAATCGTCGGCGTTGGGATCGGGATAGGCGGGCTTCACCACCTTCGCCTGCCCCACCACCGCCTTGTCGTCGCCGGAGTGGTAGATCAGGACCTGGTCGCCGGCCTTCATCTCGCGGAGATACTTGAGCGCGAGGTTGTTGCGCACGCCGTCCCAGACCGCCTGGCCTTCCTTCACCAGGCGTTCGAACGAATAGGTCGACGGTTCGGTCTTGAGCAGCCAGTAGCTGGGCATCGTCCGGGTGGGGTCACGGGAGGGGCGAAACGATACCCCCGCCCGGGCCCGAGTCAATGCGGCGGGCGGGGGTTGTTACAAAGCGAAGCGTCAGCTGTTGGGGGTCGGGCCTTCGCGGCGTTCCACGTCGGTGATTCCCCGGACCTTCCGGATCGACTTGATCACCTTGGCCAGGTGGGTCCGGTTGTCGACCTCGACGACGATCGTGCTGAAAACGGTCCCGTCCTTGGTGGAGAGTTCCGCCGCCTTCACGTTGGTGCCCGACTGGCTGATCGCCTGCATCACGTCGGCGTAGAGGCCGCGGCGGTCCTCGCCGCTCACCGCCAGGCGCACGGCAAAGGCCTCGCCCTTCGACTCCTGCCAGTCGATCTCGACCCGGCGCCCCTCGCCCGAGAGGGTGAGGAGGTTGGGACAGTCGGCCCGGTGAATGGAGATGCCGCGCCCCTGGGTCACGTAGCCCACCACCGCGTCGCCGGGCACCGGCTGGCAGCACTGGGCATACCGGACCATCAGCCCCGAGAGTCCCTGGATCCGGATGCCGCTGCCGAGCCGCAGCCGGTCGATCACCCGGCCGATGACGCTCGGCTTGGGCTCCTGGAGGTCGTCGGGGGGCACCTCGGGGTAGATCGCGCGGATCACCTGCACGATGGTGACATCGCCCCGGCCCAGCGCAATCTCGAGGAGCCGGCCGTCGGCGAGCCCCAGCGACATGGCGGCCTTGTCGAGCTGCTCCGACTCGGGCGTCGCCAGCCGGCGGCGGCGGGTCTCCCGCACCAGTAGCTCGCTGCCGAGTTCCTGCGCCTCCTGGTCCTCCTGGTGGCGGATCCAGCCCTTGATCTTGTGCCGGGCGCGCGCGGTCTTCACGTGCGCCAGCCAGTCGCGGCTGGGCCGAGGCGTGGGACCGGTCAGCACTTCCACCGTGTCGCCGTTCTTGAGTTCCCGGTGGAGCGGCGCAATCCTGCCGTTCACCTTGCTGCCCTGGCAGCGCATCCCGACGTCGCTGTGCACCATGAACGCGAAGTCGATCGGGGTGGCACCCTTGGGGAGCTGCTTCACGTCGCCCTTCGGCGTGAAGACGAAGATCTCGTCCTGGTAGAGGTCGACCTTGAGGAACTCGAGGAATTCCTCGGGGGTGTGCGCGTCCTGCTGCAGCTCGAGCAGCTGGCGGAACCACCCGAAGTGGGCCTCGATCTCGTTCTTCTTGCCGTCCGCCTTGTAGAGCCAGTGCGCCGCGATGCCGTACTCCGCCGTGCGGTGCATCTCCTGGGTGCGGATCTGCACCTCGAAGAGGTGCCCGCCGGGCCCGAAGATGGTGGTGTGCAGCGACTGGTATGCGTTCGACTTGGGGCTCGCGATGTAGTCCTTGATCCGCTCCTGCAGCGGGGTCCAGTTGTGGTGAATGATGCCCAGGACGTGGTAGCACTCCTGGACCGACTTCACCGTCACCCGCACCGCCATGAGGTCGTAGATCTCGTCGAACGGCTTGTTCCGCTTCTTCATCTTCTGGTAGATCGACCAGAGATGCTTGGGCCGGCCGGTGACCTCGAACCAGGAGATCCCCGAGGTCTTGAGCTCGTGCTCCAGCGGGATCTTGAGCTTGAGGATGATCTGCTCCCGCTCCGCCCGCTTGGCGGCGACCTGCTGCACCAGCGCCTTGTAGTCCTCCGGCTCGAGGTACTTGAAGGTCAGGTCCTCGAGTTCCGCCTTGATGCCGGCCATACCGAAGCGGTGCGCCAGCGGGGCGTAGATCTCCCGCGTCTCGGTGGCGATCCGCATGCGCTTCTCGGGCGCGAGCGGATCCAGCGTCCGCATGTTGTGGAGCCGGTCGGCCAGCTTGATGATGATGACGCGGGCATCCTTGGCGATCGACAGCAGCAGCTTCCGGTAATTCTCCACCTGCTGTTCCGCCGAGGAGCGGAAGGTCAGGCTGGCGATCTTGGTGAGGCCGTCGACGATCCCCGCCACCTCGGGCCCGAACTCCCGGGCGATATCCTCGGTGCGGATCGAGGAATCCTCCACCACGTCGTGGAGGAGGGCCGCCACGATCGAGGTGGTGTCGAGCTGCTGCTCCACCAGGGTGCGCGCCACCGCGATCGAATGCTGGATGAAATCCTCGCCCGACACCCGCTTCTGGCCCCGGTGGGCCGAGGCGCTGAACCGGAGGGCGCGATCGATCTGCTCGAGGTCCAGCCGGTCGGCATGGCGTTCGAGCAGGGCGCGGAATTCCGGGGCGATGTCGGGCAGCGTTCCGGTCACAGCCATCCTCAATGCGAGCGCACAACCCCCACCTCCCGGCCGGAAGCCGGGGGGAGGGGTCTCGGGGGCTACTGGAACCTAATTCCACACCGGGGTGGGCAGTTCCGCAAGTGCGGGGGGGCCGGCGCGCCCCGAGTCAGACGGTCCCTATAGCAGGCCGGCGCTGACGAAGCTCAGAAACCGGTCGCCCGCGAGGATCACGTGGTCGTACAGGGGGAGGTCGAGCAGCTTCCCCGCCTCGGCGAGCTGGCGGGTGACCGCCCGGTCCTCGGGTGAGGGGGTCGGGTCGCCGCTCGGATGGTTGTGGACCACGATGATCCCCGCCGCCGCCTCGGCAATCGCCGCCCGGAAGACCTCCCGGGGGTGCACCAGCGCGCTGTTGAGCAGGCCCCGGGTGACGAGCACATCCCGCCGGACCCGGCTCTGGCTGTCGAGCGCCAGGACATGGAACTCCTCCACCGGGAGGTCACGCAGCCGGGGGCTCAGCAGCGCCGCCACGTCCTCCGGGGCCCGCACCCGGGGCAGCGCCGGCCGCTGCTCCTGGAGCAGCCGGGTGGCCAGCTCGAAGGCGGCGAGGAGCCGCGCCGCCTTGGCGCTGCCGACACCGCGGGTACGGGTCAGCTCCGCGGCGGGGCGGGCGGCGAGGTCGCGGAGCGAGCCCCCCGCCCGGCCCAGCAGCTCCCCAGCGAGCGTCAGGGCATCGGCGGAGGCGTCGCCGGTGCCGAGCAGGATCGCGAGAAGCTCGGACTGCGTGAGGGCCGCGGGCCCCAGGGCCCAGAGCCGCTCGCGGGGGCGGTCCGGGGCGGGCGCCGGGGTGACAAGCGAAATCGGCTGGGTCATGCAGGAGGATAGCCCTCCCGGTGACCCAGCCGATCATCATTTTCGCGCGATCCGGCGCCGAACGTCGCTAGCGGCCGACCCCGTGGCACTTCTTGTATTTCTTGCCGCTGCCGCAGGGGCAGGGATCGTTGCGCCCGACCTCCGGCAGCCCGTCGGAGCCGGGCTGGCGGACCGGCCCCATGTTGGTGGTGACGGGGCCGCGGGGTGTCGGCGGCGGCGGCAGCGGCGGGACCTCACGCGCCTCGGGCGCAAAGAGATCGTCGGCGCCGCTGGCCGGCTCGGTGGGCCGGGGCTGCTCCGCCCGGGCCCGCGGGGGCGGGGGTGGCTGCCGCGGGGGCTCGGCGGTCACCTGGATCTTGAGGAAGCGCTCGGTGAACGTCCCCTGCATGTCCCGGATGAGGTCCTCGAACATGTCGAAGGCCTCTTTCTTGTACTCCACCAGCGGATCGCGCTGGCCGTACGCCCGGTACTGGATGGCGTTGCGGAGCTGGTCGAGATCGTAGAGGTGATCCTTCCACTTCTCGTCCAGCACGGTGAGCATCACCGTCGACAGCACCTGGGCGTCGACATCGGCCGCGCCGACCTGGGCGGCGAACTCCTGGAGATACTCGATCTTCTTCCGGAAGGCGGCGTGTCCCGCCTCCTTGGCGACCTCGACCATCCGCTCGAGTGTCGGCGCCTTGGACTCCTCGAGGAGGTCGTCGGCGGTGATCAGGAAATTCTGGAGCAGCTGCGACGTGACGCCGCCCCGGTCGTACTCCTCCGGCTTCTCCGCCTCGGCCAGCGCCTGGCGCACCGTCCGCTCGACCGCGGCGTCCACCATCTTGGTGGCCTCGGCCTTGAGCTGCTCCCCCCGCTCCAGCGCGAAGAGCCGGAGCGAGTAGATCACCTCGCGCTGCTGGTTCATCACGTCGTCGTACTCGAGCAGCCGCTTGCGGGCCTGGAAATTCTGCAGCTCCACCCGCTTCTGGGCCTGGCCGATGGCGCCGGTCACCCAGGGGTGGCTGATCACCTCGCCCTCCTCCGCCCCGCCCTTGTCCATCCACCGGGCAATGCGGTCGGAGCCGAAGAGCCGCATCAGGTCGTCTTCCAGCGACAGGAAGAAGAGCGACCGGCCGGGGTCGCCCTGGCGGCCGGAGCGGCCCCGCAGCTGCCGGTCGATGCGGCGGGACTCGTGCCGCTCGGTGCCGATGATCTGGAGCCCGTCGGTATCGGTGACCTTGGGGACGTCGGGGCCGAGTTTGATGTCGGTCCCGCGGCCGGCCATGTTGGTCGCGATGGTGATCGAGCCGCGCTGCCCCGCGTTGGCCACGATCTCGGCTTCCCGCTGGTGATACTTGGCGTTCAGGACCTCGTGCTTGAGGCCGCGGCGCTTGAGCTGGCGGGAGAGCGTCTCCGAGGTCTCGACGGTCACGGTGCCGATCAGGACCGGCAGGCCGAGGTTGTGGAGCCGCTCCACCTCGTCCATGATCGCGTTGTTCTTCTCCCGCCGGGTCTTGTAGATCTGGTCTTCCTCGTCCACCCGGCGGATGGGCCGGTTGGTGGGGATGACCGAGACCTCCAGCTGGTAGATGGTGAAGAACTCCTGCTCTTCCGTCTCCGCCGTACCGGTCATCCCGGCCAGCTTGTCGTACATGCGGAAGTAGTTCTGGATGGTGATCGTGGCGAGCGTCTGGGTCTCGCCCTTCACCTGCACCGCCTCCTTGGCTTCCACCGCCTGGTGGAGCCCGTCGGCCCAGCGCCGGCCGGCCATGACGCGGCCGGTGAACTCGTCCACGATCACCACCTGCCCGTCCTGCACCAGGTAGTCCACTTCCTTCTCGTAGAGGATGTGGGCCTGGAGCAGCTTGTGGATGATGTGGAGCTTCTCGCTCTTGATGGCGTACTCCGCCTCGACGTCGCGGCGCTTCGCCACCCGCTCCTGGGGGGTGAGGCCGGGATCCCGGTCGATCCGGTGCACTTCCTCCGAGATGTCGGGGACCAGGAAGAGGCTCGGGTCGCCGGGCGACATCGCCGCCGCGCCCTGGTCGGTGAGATGCACCGAGTGCCCCTTCTCGTCCAGCACGAAGAAGAGCGCCTCCTCGAGCTGCCGCATGGTCTGCTGGCGCATCGGGAGCTTGCGGTCGGCGATGTGGTCGAGCTCGACCCGCTGGGTGGCGCTCTTCACGCCCGGCTCGTTGAGGAGCTTGAGCAGCTTCTTGTTCTTGGGCATGCCCAGCTGGGCGATGTACAGCTTCACCGCGGCGTCGGGCAGCGTCTTCGGGTCGGCCAGCAGCGGCTCGGCCTCGGCCAGCATGTTGCTCACCACCGCCGACTGCTTGCGCACCAGCTCCACCACCTGGCGGTTGAACTGGCCGTACTTCTCGTCGCTCTCGTTGCCCACCGGGCCCGAGATGATGAGCGGCGTCCGGGCCTCGTCGATGAGGATCGAGTCGACCTCGTCGATGATCGCGAAGGCGTGCTCCCGCTGGACCCGCTGCTCCAGGGCGAACACCATGTTGTCGCGGAGGTAGTCGAAGCCGAACTCGTTGTTGGTGCCGTAGGTGATGTCGGCGTGGTAGGCGGCGCGCCGCTCGGGCGAGGAGGGCTCGGTATCGTCCAGCACCGCCACCGTCAGGCCCAGCCAGTTGTAGACATGCCCCATCCACTGGGCATCGCGCCGGGCCAGGTAGTTGTTGACGGTGACCAGCTGGGCGCCGCGGCCGGCCAGGGCGTTCAGGTAGAGCGGCAGGGTGGCGACGAGGGTCTTCCCCTCGCCGGTCGCCATCTCGGCGATGCGCCCCTGGTGCAGCACGATCCCACCGATGAGCTGCACGTCGTACGGCACCATGTCCCAGGTCAGTTCCCGCCCCGTGACCATGACCTTGGTGCCGAGCAGGCGGCGGCAGGCCTCCCGGACCGTGGCAAAGGCCTCGGGGAGGATGTCGTCCAGCGCCGACTTGAGCTGCTTCTTGTACTCGATTTCCAGCTGGTGGACCCGCTCGTCCAGCTTGTCGCGCTCGGTGGGATCGGCGCAGTCGTGCCGCGCCTGGCGCTTCTCGACCAGCTCGGTCTGGACCGTGGACGTGCGCTCGGCCAGGATGCCGCGGAGCTTCGGGGTCTGCGCCTTCAGGAGATCATCGGAAAGGTTCTTGAGGCTCTCCTCGTGACGCTTGATGGCGTCCACGATCGGCTGGATCTTCTTGACTTCACGATCGAACCGGGTGCCGAAAACCTTTGTCAGCAGCGTCTTAAGCATCCGTCAAATATAACCCCCCGACCCGGATTGCTTCACACACCGGGTCCGGGACGAGGAAGCGGATGGAGCGTCCCTCCCGGACCCGGGCGCGGATGGCGGTCGCCGAGATCTCGATGGCGGGGACGGTCACCTGGCGCACCGGCCAGGGGAGCGGCGGGGCCGGCACGCCGGCCCGCGCGAACACCACCAGGTCCGCCAGCGACGGGAGCGCATCGGCCTCGCGCCACTTGGGAAGGTCCCGCGCCGCGTCAGCGCCGACGAGGAGCGCAAAGCGCTTCCCCGGCTCGCGGGCCTGGAGTACCCGGAGGGTGTCGACGGTGTAGGATGGCCCGGCGCGCTCCAGTTCGGCCCGCTCCAGCCGGAAGCGTGGCTCCCCGGCAATCGCCAGCTCCACCATGCGGGCCCGGGTCTCGGGCGGCACCAGGTGCTGGCCGGTCTTGAAGGGCTGCTGCCGGGCGGGCACGAAGCGGAGTTCGTCGAGGCCCAGGACGTCAGCAACCGCCTGGGCCACGATCAGGTGACCGTGATGGATGGGGTCGAAGGAGCCGCCGAAGAGTCCGATGGTCATCGGACCGGAGGTCAGTGGGTGCCCGCGGGGGCCGGCGGCGTGCTGTCCGGGGTCGCGCGGCAGACGTCATCCACCCCGGGGGTATTGGGGTGATAGCGGCGGATGTAGCCGCAGGTCTCGTTCACGTCCTCGGCGTAGTTCACCTTCTGATAGGCATGAACCAGGGTGACCAGCACCTGCGGCGTGATCGCGGCGCGCGGATAGGACGCGGCGATGTCCTTGAGGTACAGGATGGCCGAGTCGTACGCCTTGAGCCGGTAGTAGTAGAACGCGGTCTTGTAGTCCTTCCGCGCGAACATCTCCTCCAGGTCGGCGATCCGGAGCCGGGCCCGGGGCGCGGCCGACGCATCGGGATAGCGGTTGAGCAGTTCCTGGTAGGTCGCCAGCGCGGTCTGCCCGTAGGTCGGGTCGAGCTCGGGGCGGCGCCAGAGATCGGCGTAGGCATCACCGGCGCGGAGCAGCGCCTCGGGTGCGAGCGACGAGGAAGGCGCATCGTCCGACACCTTCCGGAACTCGCGCGCGGCCTGGAGCTGCTGCTTCTGGCCGAAGTAGCACTCGGCGAGGCGGAAGTGCGCGGCGGTGGCCAGGGTATCGCCCACCGGGACCTCGAGGGTCACCCGCTCGTAGAGCGTCGCGGCCTTGCTCCACTTCCCCTGGGAAAACTGCCGGCCCGCCCGGGCCCAGAGGTCCTGGATGTCCTTCTGGCTGGCGACGGTGTTGATCGGCGTCACCGTGGTGTTCGGCTTGCCCTTGCCGCAGCCGGCCGCCAGGACCGCGGCGGCCAGCGCCACGATGGTTCGCTGCCCCTTCGTCATGCACCCTCTCACTGTGAATCGGCGCTGCCCGCGGCGGCGCCGAGCTTGGTCAGCCGTTGTCCCGCCAGGGCCGACACCGAATCGTTCGGGTCGCCCTTCATCGCATCCTGAAAGACGATTGTCGCCCCCAGAAGGTCGCCCTGGGCCATCCGGGCGTCGCCCAGGCCCACCAGCGCGAGCCGGCCCCGGTCGGAGGTGCTGTCGACCGCCAGCACCCGGGTGAACCACTGGGTGGCGATCTCGGGCCGGTCGACCGACAGCGCCTCGCGCCCCAGCTGCAGCCCGCAGTCGGCCACGCCGCGGACGGCGCGGGTGCGGAGGGCGGGATCGCGGGTCCGGCGGACCGCCACCTGGTAGAGATCGATGGCGTCGCCGCAGGCGGTCGTCGCCTGGAGCGCGCCGGCGTACTGCATCAGCATCTGGTCGGTCATCGCGGCATCGCTCGCCGCCGCGAGGGTCAGGGGCCCGAGCGCGGCCGCCTCGGCCGGCTCGAGCTTCGCGCTCCGGACCAGCGCCAGGGTGTGCCGCGGGCTGACCCGCTCCGGCGCCAGCCGCCGCAGTCCCTCGACCGCCTGGCGGAGGGGAATGTCGCCCCCATCGCGCGCCGCCAGGGCCGCCACCTGCTCCAGCCCGCGGGCCGCCTCGGACCCCCGGGTCTTGTCGGCCTCGGCAAGCTTCAGGTAGGCCGCCACCGCCTCGGTGAGCTTCTGGCTCTTGAGGGCGGCGGCGCCGAGCTTGGCCCAGAGTTCCGCCTCATCGTGGTTCCGGGTGGCCGCCTGGTACTCCTGGAAGGCGACGACGTAGTCGCCGTCGACGTAGGCCTTGTCCCCCAGCCGCTCATGATCGGAGGCACCACCACAGGCGGCAGCGAGCAGCAGCAGCAGGGTCCAGCGCTTCACTCGGCGGCGCGCTCCAGCATGGAAAGGTAGGCCTCGACCCGGGCATTCTTGGGACGAGTGAGCAGGCATTCGTGCCACACCTGCTGGGCCCCGGCGGCGTCGCCGGAGAGGAACCGGGCCAGTCCCAGGGAGGCCAGCGCGTCGACGAAGTTGGGACGGTCGGCCACCACCCGTTCCAGCTCTTCGCGGGCGGAGAGCACGTCGCCGGTCTCCAGCAGCACCCGGGCGAGCTTGTAGCGGAGGTCGGCGAAATTCGGCCCCAGCTCCACCGCCCGGCGATACTGCTCGATGGCCTCGGTGATGGCCCCGGACTCCGCGTACGCGGCGCCCAGCTGCGCGTGGTGGTTGGCGAGGTTCGCCGCCACGTGCGCCGGAAACCCGCCGGTCTGGGGGATGTTGTGGGTCGAGGCGTGCTTGAAGGCCTCGGCGGCCTCCTCAGTACGGCCGAGGTCGTTGAGGAGGATGCCCCGGTGAATGTGGGCCTCGATGTAGCGCGGATTCAGCTCCAGCGCCTTCCCGAAATCCTCCAGCGCCCGGTGGGGCTGCCCCAGCATGGCGTAGCAGAGACCGAGGAGGTGGTGACAATCGGCGAAGCTCCGCCCCGCCTCGGTGATTTCCTGCAGCAGGTGGATCGCGCCGTAGTAATCCTGCAGCGCGAACCGTTCGCGCGCCTGGTTGATCAACGGCTCGTCACTGATCCGCATGGGCTCCCCGGCAAGGGATGTATGTCCGGTTTGGAACGCCAACAATATAGGGGGACGGGGCTCAGGCCGGAGACTGCTGGCTGAAGAACTCGATCGTCCGGGCCAGTCCATCCTCCAGCTGCACCTGCGGCTCCCAGCCGAGGAGGCTCCGGGCGCGGGTGATGTCGGGCTGGCGCACCTTGGGATCGTCCACCGGCAGCGGCCGGAAGTCGATGGTCGAGCGCGACCGGGTGAGCCGCACGACCAGGTCCGCCAGCTGGCGCACCGTGAACTCGTTGGGATTCCCGACGTTCACCGGGTCGGACTCCTGGCTCTGGAAGAGCCGGTAGATCCCCTCGATCAGGTCGGAGACATAGCAGAAGGAGCGGGTCTGCTGGCCGCTGCCATAGACGGTGAGCGGCTCGTGCCGGAGCGCCTGCACCACGAAATTGGAGACCACCCGGCCATCGCCGGGACGCATCCGCGGCCCGAAGGTGTTGAAGATCCGGACGATCCTGGTATCGAGTCCGTGGTAGCGATGATACGCCATCGTCATCGCCTCGGCGAAGCGCTTGGCCTCGTCGTACACCCCACGGGGCCCGACCGGGTTCACGTGCCCCCAGTAACTCTCCGGCTGGGGATGGACCTGGGGATCGCCGTAGACCTCGCTGGTGGAGGCGAGGAGGAACCGGGCGCCTTTCGCCTTCGCGAGACCCAGGGCATTGTGGGTCCCGAGCGAGCCGACCTTGAGGGTCTGGATCGGCAGCTCGAGGTAGTCGATCGGGCTGGCCGGCGAGGCGAAGTGCAGCACCCCGTCGAGCGGTCCGTCGACCTGGATGAACCGGCTCACGTCGTGCAGCACGAAGAGGAACCGCCGGTTCCCGGCGAGGTGCGCGAGGTTCGCCCGGCTGCCCGTGATCAGGTTATCCATCCCGATGACGTCATGGCCCTCGGCGAGGAACCGGTCGGTCAGGTGGGACCCGAGAAAGCCGGCGGCGCCGGTGATCAGCACTCTCACGCGGGACGCCTGCCGATGCCGGTATAGCTGAAGCCCTGGGCCTTCATCCGCGCGGGATCGTAGAGATTGCGGGCGTCGACGATGCGGGGCTCCTTCATCAGGCCCTTGAGCCGCTCGAAATCGGGATTGCGGTAGACCAGCCACTCGGTCACGATCGCGAGCGCGTGGGCGTCGTGCAGCGCGCTGTAGGGATCGTGGGCGTAGACCACCCGGTCACCGAAGAGCCCGCGGGCGATGTCCATCGCCTTGGGATCGTGGGCCTGGACCCGCGCGCCGGCCTGGAGCAGTCCCTCGACCAGCGGGATCGCCGGGCTCATGCGCATGTCGTCGGTCTCCGCCTTGAAGGCCAGCCCCCAGACCGCGATGGTCTTGCCCTTGAGGTCGCCGTTGAAAGCGGCCTTGAGCTTGTCGAGCAGCACCAGTTTCTGCCGCTCGTTGGTGCGCTCCACCGCCTCCAGCAGGTCGAAGTTGAGCCCCGCCTCGCTGCCGCTCTTGATCAGCGCCTTCACGTCCTTCGGAAAACAGGAGCCGCCGTAGCCCGGGCCGGGGAAGAGGAACGCCGGCCCGATCCGCCGGTCGGTGCCGATGCCCTTGCGCACGTGATTCACGTCGGCGCCCACCCGCTCGCAGAAGAGCGCCACCGCGTTCATGAACGAGATCCGGGTCGCCAGCATCGCGTTGGCCGCGTACTTCGTCACCTCGGCCGAGGGCACGTCCATGAAGAGGACCGGGTTCCCGGTGCGCACGAAGGGCGCGTACAGCTCCGCCATCACGTCGCGGGCGATGTCGTTCTCGACCCCGACGACGATGCGATCGGGCTTCATGAAGTCATCGATCGCCGCGCCCTGTTTCAGGAACTCGGGGTTGGAGCAGATGCTGAACGGCACCTTCACGCCCCCTTCCTGGAGCGCGGCGCGGACCTTCTCCGCGGTCCCGACGGGCACGGTCGACTTGGTCACCACCACCGCGTCAGGACGAAGGTGGGGGGCGACCGTCTTCGAGACCGAGAGCACGTGCTGCAGGTCGGCCGACCCGTCCTCGTTGGCCGGCGTCCCGACCGCGATGAAGACCACCCGGGCGCGCTCGACCGAGGCGCCCACGTCGTTCGTGAAGGTAAGCCGCCCCTCGGCCTGGTTCCGGCGGATCATCTCGTCCAGGCCGGGTTCGTAGATCGGCACGTCGTTCCGCTGCAGCCGTTCGATCTTCCCGGCGTCGATGTCGGCGCACACCACGTCATTGCCGGTCTCCGCCAGGCAGGCGCCGGTGACGAGGCCCACGTACCCGCTCCCGATTACCGCTACTCGCACGATATCACCTCCACACGATGTCTCGCCGGCGCCGGCTCACCCGTAGAACTCACGGATCGCGGCGATCACGGCGTCCTGTTGCGATTCGGTCAGCTCCGGATACACCGGCAGCGACAGCACCGTCCGGCAGGCCGCTTCCGTCTCGGGGAGGGACCCGGTCCGGTACCCCAGGTAGCTGAAGCAGGGCTGCAGGTGCAGGCCCAGAGGATAGTAGATGGCCGACCCGATGCCCCTCGCCTTCAGGTGGGCCGCCAACTCGTCGCGCCGCTCGGCGCGGATAGTGTACTGGTGAAAGATGTGGTCGTTCGGCGGCTCGACCAGCGGCGGCCGGACCGCCGGGTGCGACGCAAAGGCGGCGGTGTAGCGCGCGGCGATCCGCTGCCGGGCCGCGGTCCAGCCGGCGAGATGGGGGAGCTTGGCGAGGAGAATCGCCGCCTGGAGCGTGTCCAGCCGGCTGTTATACCCCACCTCGTCGTGGTGATACTGCTTTGACCCGCCGTGGGTCCGGAGCCGCTTGAGCCGCCCCGCCAGCGCCTCGTCCTGGGTGACCATCAGGCCGCCATCGCCCCAGCCGCCCAGGTTCTTGCTGGGGAAGAACGAGAAGGTCCCGGTGTACCCGAGCGAGCCCGCCTGCCGCCAGCTCCCGCCGAGCTGGCGCCGCGCCCCGATGGCCTGGGCTGCGTCCTCGATGACCGGGAGGTTGTGCTTCGCCGCGATCGCGAGGATCCGCTCCATCGGCGCCATCTGCCCGAAGAGGTGCACCACGATGATGGCCCGGGTGCGCGGCGTGATCGCCGCCTCGATCGCCTCGGGGCGCAGGTTGAAGGTGACGGGATCGATGTCGGCAAAGACCGGCCGCCCGCCGGTGTTGTGCACCGTCCCCGCCGTGGCGAAGAAGGTAAAGGCCGGCACGATGACTTCGTCACCCGGCTGCATGTCGAGGGTACGGAGCGGGAGCAGCAGCGCATCGGTGCCGCTGGCGCAGCCGATCGCGAACCGGGACTCCGTCAGGGTGGCGAGCGCGGTCTCCAGCTGCCCGACCTCGTCCCCCAGGATGAACTGCTGGCGTTCCGCGAGGCGGAGAATGGCCTGAACGACGTCGTCTTTGATCGAGTGGTACTGCGCGACTAGGTCGAGGAGGGGAACGTTCACTTGGCTCGAGGTGGGGGGCCTGGCGGCCCCATCCGTGCGACCGGGCCGGACGGTTTCCGGGCCGGTCGAAGGTTGGAACCTAGCGACCGGTCGCCGGGGGGTCAATCATCCTAAGTTCGCCCTGCGCTTCGTGATAGGACGCCCCGCACGAGCCGCATCGCCCTGCCCCCTGAGAGAGCTGGAGCTGCTCGCCGCACTGGCAGATCCACCCCACCCGGCGAGCCGGCACCCCCACCATCAGGCCAAAGGCGGGGACGTCGCCGGTGACCACCGCCCCGGCCCCGATCAGCGCATACCGGCCGATCGTGACACCGCAGACAATCGTGGCATTGGCGCCGATCGACGCGCCCCGCTCGACCAGCGTGGGCCGGTACTCGTGCTTGCGGGAGACATGACTGCGGGGATTGGTGACGTTGGTGAAGACACAGCTCGGCCCGCAGAACACGTCGTCCTCGAGCGTTACCCCTTCGTAGATGGAGACGTTGTTCTGCACCTTCACGTTGTTGCCGAGCGTCGTCCCGCCCATCACCACCACGTTCTGCCCCAGGTTGCAGCGCTCGCCGATCACCGCGCCCGGCATGATGTGGCAGAAGTGCCAGATCTTCGACCCGGCGCCGATGCGGGCCCCGTCATCGACGTAGCTCGACTCATGCACGAAGTAGTCAGTCATGGCCCAAAGATAAGGCCGGGCTACCTGAGCGGGAGGCGAAGGAGGAGGGGGCGCGGCCAGCGGGCACCCGGCAGGATGGCGCCGTCGTCGGCATAGTTGCTCCAGGGGCTGTTGGCGACAAAGACGAGCGCGCCATCCACCACCACGCCCTGGGTGGGATCGCCCCCGGTGGGACGGGGCACATCGGCCACCTCGGCCGCGGCGATCCCCGCGCCGTCCGGGCTCAGCGTCAGCCGCACCAGCCGCGGGGGCGCCGCGCCATTCTGGATGCCGAGCAGCGTGCGGGCGTCGACCCGCACCAGTCCGTCGATGCCCCGGAGATCATCGCCGCCGGAAGCCGCGAGGGGCGTGACAGCGCCGGTGACCAGGTCCACGGCCCGGATGCCGCGCGAGTAGTCGGCCACCAGCAGCCGGGCCCCATCGGGCACGATGCCCTGCGGGCTCCGGAGCCCCTGCCCCGGCGGGACCAGCAGCGCGGCGGTATCGCCGGACACCGGGTCTGCCCGGTACATCGCGCCGGAGAGATTGTCGCTGGCATACACGGCACCGTCCGGGGCCACGGCGAGATCGCCGGCGGTGTGCTTCCCCGGGCCCGGCAGCTCCACGCGCCGCCGGAGCCTGCCACTGGCGAGGTCGAAGGCGAGCAGCCGGGAGCGGCCCGCATCGGCCGGGGTGTAGCCCTGCATCTGCGGCAGGGCGGCGCTGGTCACCCACAGCAGGTTCCGCGACGGGTCCACCGCGATCGCGAGCACCGCATCGAGCCCGTCCTGGCCGCTGGCGACAAAGTCCGTCGCCGCGCCATGGGCATCGATGGCGACCACCTTGCGCTGCCGCACACTGGACACGAGCCAGCGGCTTCGGGCCTGGTCCCAGGCGATGCCTTCGGGGTGCAGCAGTGAATCCGTCAGGGTGAGCAGCGCACTGCTGCGCTGCGTCGGCGGAGGGGTCGCGGAGCCCTGGGCGGCGAGCTGGACGGGGAGGAGGGCAAGACCGGCGGCCAGGGTTGCCGTCCGAAACGCGCTGGGAGAATTAGTCATGGCTGCACTACGGCGGGGAGAGACAGGAAGTGACGCGCCCGCGGTGTCATCCCGAGGAGCCGAAGGCGACGAGGGATCTACTCTCCCGGTCAACGAGTTCGAGACAGTAGATCCCTCGCTTCGCTCGGGATGACAACTCTATTTCGGCAACGACGGCTCGAAGCTCCCGTCGGGCCGGACGATTTTCACCTCGGTCTCGAGCTCCGCGCCGTACCGCTCCTTCACCCGCCCCCGCGCCAGCGCGATCAGGCCGCGCACATCCGCCGCCGTCGCCGTCCCGGTGTTCACGAAGTAATTGGCGTGCATCGGCGAGATCTCGGCGCCGCCAACCCTCGTCCCCTTGAGCCCGGCCGCCTCGATCAGCTGGCCCGCGGTGCGCGGACCCTCGGTCTTCTTCCAGCTCGGACCACCGGGATTCTTGAAGACGCTGCCACAGCAGGGCTGGTTGAACGGCGTCCCCTCCTGGCGCCACTTGAAGAGCTCCGCCACTTCGGCCTGGATGTGCGCGGGATCGGTGGCGGTGAGCTGCACGACGGTCTCGAGCACCACCCGGCCCTCGAGGCCGCTGTGGCGATACTCGAAAGGCACCTCCCGCCGGGCGAGCACCGTGTCGCGGCCGCGGGCATCGACCACGGTCACCGACTCGATCACCTCGGCCCACTCGCCACCGTGACAGCCGGCGTTCATGTAGACCCCGCCGCCCACGGTGCCGGGCACACCGACGAACCGGTGCAGGCCGGAGAAACCCGCCTCCGAGGTCTTCCGCGCGGCGAGGGGCTGGGGAAGCCCGGCGCCCACCCGCCAGCGCCCGCCGCCGAGCGGCTCGAGGCGGTCGAGCCCCTTCCCGAGCCGGATCACCAGCGCATCCATCCCTTCGTCGGGGAGCAGCAGGTTGGAGCCGAGCCCGAGGGCGAACCACGGTACTCCATGCGCCTCCGCATGGGTCAGCGCCGCGGCGACATCCGCCGGCGTGGCGGGAAGGACCAGCGTCGCCGGCCCACCGATCCGGTAGGTCGAGTAGCGTCCGAGCGGCTCGCCCTCCCGCACCTCGCCCCTGAGGAGCGGGCGGAGGCTGGCGATGAACCCGGAGTCGCGCGCGCTGGTCATCCCGCGGCTCCCGCCTTCGCGCCCTGCGACCGGGCCAGCTGGTGCCACTCCTGGAGCGAGCGCACCTCGCGCTCGCGGTGCTTGAGCGCGATGATCGCATCGCACGCCGCCGACGCCGCCGACAGCGTGGTGGTATACGGGATCCGGTGGGACAGCGCCGAGGCGCGGATGATGTAGTCGTCCCGCTGGGTCAGCTTGCCGAGCGGGGTGTTCACCAGCAGCTGCACCTGCCCCGAGAGAAGCAGGTCGACCACGTTGGGCCGCCCCTCGTACACCTTGAGGACCGCGTCGGCGGGGATCCCGCGGACCCGGAGGTGCCGGGCGGTCCCGTCGGTGGCGAAGATCCGGAACCCCAGTTCGTGCAGCCGCCGCGCGATCGGCACCACCGCGACCTTGTCGTGGTCGTTCACCGTGATGAACACCCCACCCTGCATCGGCAGGGCGCCGTCGGCGGCGTGCTGCGCCTTGGCGAAGGCCATCCCGAAGGAATCGGCGATCCCCATCACCTCGCCGGTGGAGCGCATCTCCGGCCCGAGCACCAGGTCGACGCCCTGGAGCTTGTTGAAGGGGAAGACCGCCTCCTTCACCGCCACGTACGGCTGGGCCACCTCGTCGGCCAGTCCCAGCTCCTCGAGGCTCTTTCCCGCCATCACCTTCGCGGCGAGACTCGCGAGCGGCACGCCGGTGGTCTTCCCCACGAACGGCACCGTGCGCGAGGCCCGGGGATTCACCTCCAGCACGTAGACCACGCCATCGCGGATGGCATACTGAACGTTGATGAGCCCCACCACGCCCAGCTTGAGGGCAAAGGCGCGGGTGTAGCGCTTCATCTGCTCCACCTGGGCCTCGGAAATCAGGTACGGCGGGAGGACGCAGGCGGAATCGCCGGAGTGAATCCCGGCGTCCTCGATGTGCTGCATCACCCCGCCGATCACGCAGCGGGTGCCGTCGCAGATGGCGTCGACGTCGGCCTCGAAGGCATCCTCGAGGAAGCGATCGATCAGCACCGGGTATCCCGGCGCCACCCGCACCGCCCGCGCGAAGTACTCCCGGAGCGAGGCGTCGTCGTAGACGATCTCCATCCCCCGACCGCCGAGCACATAGGAGGGCCGCACCAGGACCGGGTAGCCCACCTGCTCCGCCACCTTCACCGCTTCGTCGGCCGACAGGGCGGTGCCGGCGGGCGGCTGGGTCACCTCCAGCTCGCGGGCCAGCGCCTCGAACCGCTTCCGGTCTTCCGCCGCGTCGATGCTGTCGGGCGAGGTGCCGAGGATCTTGACCCCGGCGGCCTCGAGCCCGCGCGCCAGCCGGAGCGGGGTCTGGCCGCCGAGCTGCACCACCACGCCCAGCGGCTTCTCGACGTGCACGATCTCGAGCACATCCTCGAGCGTGAGCGGCTCGAAGTAGAGCGTGTCGGACACGTCGTAGTCGGTGGAAACCGTCTCGGGGTTCGAGTTCACCATCACGGTGCGCCACCCCATCTCCCGGAAGGCGAGGGTCGCGCGGACGCAGCAGTAGTCGAACTCCACCCCCTGCCCGATCCGGTTGGGACCGCTGCCGAGGATGATGACGGTCTTCGTGCCCCGCGCCTCCGCCTCGTTCTCCTCGTCGTAGGAGGAGTAGAGATAGGGCGTCTTGGAGGGAAACTCGCCGGCGCAGGTGTCCACCGTCTTGTAGGCCGGCCGGATCCCGAGCCGATGGCGGGTGGCCCGGATCTCCCCTTCCTTGAGGCCGGCCAGGTCGGCGAGCTGCCGGTCGGAGAAACCCATCTGCTTCATCCGGCGGAGCAGCTGGGCCTCGCCCGCCCCTCCGGCGCGGTGCCCGGCCCACTCCCGCTCCGCCTCCACCAGCTCGAGCATCTGGTCCAGGAACCAGGGATCGATCCCGGTGCGCTCGGCCAGCTCCTCGACGGTGACGCCCACCTGGAGCGCCCGCTTGACCTGGAAGATCCGCTCCGGCGTGGGCTTGCGGACCGCGGCCTTGAGCGCCTCGAGCGAGGTGTCGCTCAGGCGGTCGTCGAGCGGAGTCTTCCCCAGCTCCCAGCCCGATCGATCGACTTCGAGGGCGCGGAAGCCCTTCTGGAAGGCTTCCTTGAAGGTCCGGCCGATGGCCATCGCCTCGCCCACCGCCTTCATCTGGGTGCCGAGGGTCGGGTCGGCGGCCGGGAACTTCTCGAAGGCGAAACGGGGCACCTTCACCACCACGTAGTCGAGCACCGGCTCGAACGAGGCGGGCGTGGTCTTGGTGATGTCGTTGGGAAGCTCATCGAGCCGGTAGCCCACCGCGACCTTTGCCCCGATCCGCGCAATCGGAAAGCCGGTGGCCTTGGAGGCCAGCGCCGACGAGCGGGAGACCCGCGGGTTCATCTCGATGACCAGCTGCTCACCGGTGGTGGGACTGACGGCGAACTGGATGTTGCACCCGCCGGCCGCGACCCCGACCTCCCGGATGATCCGGATGGCGGCATCGCGCATCACCTGGTATTCCCGGTCGGTGAGCGTCATGGCCGGGGCGACCGTGATCGAGTCCCCGGTGTGCACCCCCATCGGGTCGAGGTTCTCGATGGAGCAGACGATGACGACGTTGTCGGCCCCGTCCCGCATCACCTCGAGCTCGTACTCCTTCCACCCGATGATGCTCTGTTCCACCAACACCGAGGTGACCGGCGAGAGCTCGAGACCCCGGGAGACGATCTCGACGAACTCCTCGCGGTTGTAGGCGATGCCGCCACCGGTCCCGCCCAGCGTGAACGACGGCCGGATGATCGCGGGATACCCGGTCTGGTCCACCGCCGCGAGCCCCTCCTCCAGGGTCTTCACGGTCCGGCCGCGCGGCGTCTTGAGCCCGATCCGCACCATCGCCTCGGCGAACTCCTGCCGGTCCTCCGCCACCCGGATGGCCCGCTCGTTGGCGCCGATCAGTTCGACCCCGAAGCGCGCCAGCGTCCCGTCCTTCACCAAGGCCATCGCCACGTTGAGCGCGGTCTGCCCGCCCATTGTGGGGAGGAGCGCGTCGGGGCGCTCCCGCTCGATCACCCGCGCCACCCACTCCGGCGTCACCGGCTCGACATAGGTCCGGTCGGCGATCTCCGGGTCGGTCATGATCGTCGCCGGATTGGAATTCACCAGGATGACCCGGTACCCCTCTTCCTTCAGGGCGCGGACCGCCTGGGTGCCGGAATAGTCGAACTCGGCACCCTGCCCGATCACGATCGGGCCGCTGCCGAGGAGCAGGATGGAGCGGAGGTCAGTCCGTTTGGGCATGCACCACGTCGTGCAGAGTCTGGTCGAAGGAGATCCGGGGCGTCCAGCCGGTCGCGAGGCGGATGCGGGTGGCATCGCCCACGAGGTGCGGCACGTCGGCGGCGCGGATCAGCTGGGGATCGGGCTCGGGGATCGCGCGGACGCCGATGATGCGGGCGAGCCGCTCGAAGAGCTCGCGCAGGTTCACGCCGGCGCCTGACGCCACGTTGTAGGTCTCGCCGGGCGCGCCCCGCTCGAGCAGCGCGACATAGGCCTCGACCACGTCGCGCACATCCAGGAAGTCACGCACCGGGTCGAGGTTGCCGGTCTTCACCACCGGCGCGCCCACCGCCTTGGCCGCCTTCAGCCGCTTCGCAAAGGCCGCGACCACGTAGCGATCGGTCTGGCCCGGACCGGTGTGGGGGAACGACCGCGCGATGATCACCCGGAGCCCGGTGCGGCGCGCCGTTTCCAGCGCCGCCAGCTCCGCCCCAGCCTTGCTGGCCGCGTAGGGCGACACCGGCGCCACCGGGTCGGCCTCGGTGCGGAGCCGGGCCTCGGTGGTGGCGCCGTACACCTCGGCGGTGGACACCACGAGGAAGAGCGGATCGGCATCGCCCCGGGCGCGGAAGCCGCCGAGCGCCTCGGCGATCCGGGCGGTGCCGCCGGAATTCACCTCCCACGCCAGCCCGGGATCCTTCCGCGCCTCCGCGCCGGAGGCCACCGCGGCCAGGTGCATGACCGCATCGGGACGGTCGGCTACCGCGGCGGCGACCGAGTCGTTGCTCCGGAGGTCGAGCGGCAGCCAGCGGACGGGGCCCATGGCGGGCACCGTCTCTCCCGGGAGATGCGTCCCGGTCACGGCATGCCCCGCGGCGAGGAGCCGGGGCACCAGCACCTGGCCGACGAACCCGGCGGCGCCGGTCACCAGGATCTTCACCGCTTGACGCCCTGCCGCTCGAGATCGGCGTCGACCATCATGCCCACCAGCTGCTCGAAGGACACGGTCGTCTTCCAGCCGAGCTCCTTGTAGGCCAGGGAGGGATCGGCGAGCAACGTGTCGACTTCGGCGGGCCGCATGAAGCGGGGGTCCTGCTTCACGTACTTCCGCCAGTCGAGACCCACGTGCTTGAAGGCGGTCTCGACGAGGTACTGGACGGTGTGCATCTGGCCGGTGCCGATGACGTAGTCGCGCGGCTCCGGCTGCTGGAGCATGCGCCACATCGCCTCGACATAGTCGCCGGCGAAGCCCCAGTCGCGGCGCGCGTCCAGGTTGCCGAGCGGGAGCTCGGTGGCCTTCCCCGCCTTGATGCGGGCGACGCCGTCGGTCACCTTGCGGGTGACGAACTCGATGCCGCGGCGGGGCGACTCGTGATTGAAGAGAATCCCGCTCACCGCGTAGAGGTTGTAGCTCTCCCGGTAGTTCACCGTGATCCAGTGCCCGTACACCTTGGCCACGCCGTAGGGCGAACGGGGATAGAAGGGGGTGCTCTCCTTCTGCGGGGTCTCCACCACCTTGCCGAACATCTCCGAGCTGGAGGCCTGGTAGAAGCGGGCCTTCGGCCAGGCGAGCCGGATCGCCTCGAGGATGCGGGTGACGCCGAGGGCGGTGAACTCCCCGGTCAGCACCGGCTGGGTCCAGGAGGTGGGCACGTAGGACTGGGCCGCGAGGTTGTAGACCTCGTCGGGCTCGACCTCCTTGATGACCTGGGTCAGGGAGTGCTGGTCGAGGAGGTCGGCCGGGAGGATCTGGATCCGGTCGAGGAGATGGTCGATCCGCTCGTAGCTGTGGTGGCTGGTCCGGCGCACGACGCCGAAGACCTGGTAGCCCTTCGCCAGCAGCAGCTCCGCGAGGTAGGATCCGTCCTGTCCCGTGATTCCGGTGATGAGGGCCCGCGGCATGGTCAGTTGGTCCGGTGGAGTTGTGTCAAACGGTTCGGGGGTTTATACTTCCGGGCTCATTTGGCAGTACTTTCGACCCAGCATTCCGGAGAGTTTCGCATGGCCCGGACGTGTAAGGTGTGTGGCAAGGGGCCGATTACCGGCAACAACGTCAGCCACGCCAACAACCGGAAGAAGCGCCGGTGGTATCCGAATCTCCAGACCGTCCGCGTGATGGTCGAGGGGGCGCCGCGCCGGGTGGCTGTCTGCACCCAGTGCATCAAGTCTAACCGGGTGAAGAAGGCTACCTGATTCAGCCTGGCCGGTTCGAGGCAAACGAAAAGGGGACCCTGTCGGGGTCCCCTTCGTCGTTTCGGGCCGGTACCGGATGCTCACTCGGGGAGCAGCTCAATCCGGGCGACTTCCGCGCCGTCGCCGGAGCGATGCCCGAGCTTGAGGATCCGGGTGTAGCCACCGGGCCGGGCGGCGAACCGGGGGCCGATCTCCTTGAACAGCAGGGAGAGGGCCTCGCGCTCGCGGATCTTCTGGGCCACCAGGCGGCGGGCGTGGAGATCGCCGCGGCGCGCCAGGGTGATCAGCTTCTCGGCGTAGGGCCGGAGCTCCTTCGCCTTGGCGACGGTGGTCTCGATGCCGCCGTGCAGGATGAGGCTGGTCGCCATGTTGCGCATGAGCGCGCGGCGGTGTTCGGACGTACGGGACAGCTGGCGTCCCTTGGCCTGGTGCCGCATCAGCCTTCCTCCCCACCTTCAGCGGCCACGCGGGCGGTCGGCGGCGTCCCGGGATTGGTCACCCGGAGATCGCCATCGGCCTCTTCGAACCGCATGCCGAAGTTCAGATCCTGGGCCCGGAGAAGATCGGCGATCTCCTTGAGGGCCTTCTCCCCGACATTCTTCACCTTGAGCAGCTCGTCCTCGGTGTACTGCACGAGGTCGCCGAGGGTGCGAATGTTGGAGTTCTTGAGCGAATTGAGCGAGCGGACCGAGAGCCCGAAGTCGTCGATCAGGCGGCCGAGCTTCTCGCGCAGCTGGCCGGCGCCGGCACCCGCGCCCCCACCCTGACCGGGGCGGGCGACCGGGACCTTGCCGAACTCGACGAAGTAGCGGAAGTGCTCCTGGGCCAGTGCCGCGGCGTAGGCGATCGCGTCTTCCGGCGACAGGGTCCCGTTGGTCTCGACGCTGACGGTGAGCCGGTCATAGTCGGTCCGCTGACCGACGCGGGTCTCGGCGACCGAGAAGTTGGCGCGGCGGACCGGGTTGTAGATCGCATCGATGGTGATGAGATCGACCGGCAGCGAGCGGTCCTTGGGGTGCAGCTCCGCCTCGACGTAGCCGCGGCCCTTGTTGACGTAGAGCTCGCCGTTCACTTCGCGATCGTCCTGCACGGTGAAGAGCAGGTGATCGGGATTCACGACCCGGACCGAGCCGCTCGGGATGATGTCCCGGGCGTAGACGGGGCCGGCGCCGTCCTTCTTGATCTTGAGCACGGCCTCTTCCACGTCGTCGGCGACGACGAGGGTCAGGGCCTTGAGGCGCTGGATGATCTGGTGCACGTCCTCATGCACGCCGGGGATGGTCTGGTGCTCGTGCACCACGCCGTCCAGGCGGAAGGCCCACACGGCGCTGCCGCGGAGCGAGGAGAGCAGCAGCCGCCGGAGGGAATTCCCCAGCGTGTAGCCGAAGCCCCGCTCCAGCGGCTGGAGCCGGAACTCGGCGATGTTCGGGTGTTCGTCCCGCTTGGTCATCTCGACCAGGTGCGGGCGAACCAGTCCGGTCAGGTCAATGGTCATGGTCACTTCGAGTAGAGCTCGACGATGAGCTGTTCCTGCGCATTGAGCGGGATCGCCTCGCGGGTGGGCCGCTCGGTGACCTTGCCGCTCGCCTTCTCGGCGTTCACCTGGATCCAGGAGACCGGCTGGCCGCGCGACGCGAACTCCAGCGAGGCCCGCACCGCGACGTTGTCGCGGCTGGCTTCGGTGATCCGCACTTCCATGCCCGGCTTCACGATGTACGACGCGACATCGACCTTGCCGCCGTTCACTTCCACGTGCCCGTGGAGCACCAGCTGGCGGGCGGCCTTCCGGTTGGGCGCGAAGCCCATCCGGTAGACGATGTTGTCGAGCCGGGTCTCGAGGGCGACGACCAGGTTGGTGCCCTTCACGCCCTGCTCCCGGGAGATCCGGTCGAAGGTGTTGCGGAACTGGCGCTCGGTGAGCCCGTAGATCCGCTTCACCTTCTGCTTCTCACGCAGCTGCTTGGCGTACTCGGACGCCTTGCGGCCGCGGCCGGCCGACTGGCCGTGCTGGCCCGGGGGATAGCCCCGGCGCTCGACGGCGCACTTCTCGGTCAGGCAGCGGGTGCCCTTCAGGAACAGCTTGGTGCCTTCGCGGCGGCACTGCCGGCAACTGGGACCAGTGTAGCGCATGGCCTGGCTCCTGCCCGCTCTTGGGAGGACGGGCAGCCGTTGTGCGGAATCGGCGCGTGACATCCCGGATGGAGACGACCTTGAGCCCGACCGACGCCAGCGCCTGGATGGCCGACTCGCGCCCGCTGCCGGGGCCCTGCACCCGCACGTGCACCCGCCGAAGCCCGAGGTTCATCGCCTCGCGGCCGCAGTTCTCGGCGGCGACGGTGGCGGCGAACGGGGTGGACTTCTTCGATCCCTTGAAGCCCGCCTTGCCGGCGGAGCCCCAGACCAGGGTGTTCCCCTTCAGGTCGGTGATCGTGATCAGCAGGTTGTTGAACGTGGCGGAGACGTGGGCGATGCCCTCGCTCTCCACCACCTTCTTGCCACGCTTTGCGGCCGGCGCCTTTGCCGGGGCGGCTGCCGCCGGAGCGGCCGCGGCCTGAGGCTTCTCGGGTGCGGTCATTTACTTCTTCGTCACCTTCTTCTTGCCCGCGATGGCCCGGCGCGGGCCCTTCTTGGTGCGAGCGTTGGTATGAGTGCGCTGCCCGCGGACCGGAAGACCGCGACGGTGCCGCACGCCGCGATAGCTCCCGATATCCATGAGCCGCTTGATGTTCATCGCGATCTCGGTGCGCAGCGCGCCCTCGACCCGCAGGGAGCGCTCGATGAACTGCCGGAGGCGCGCGACTTCCGCGTCCGACAGGTCGCGCACCCGGGTATCGGGGCTCACGCCGGTCTCGCTGAGAATGCGATTGCTGGTCGGGCGGCCGATACCGAAGATGTAGGTCAGGCCGATCTCGACGCGCTTCTCGCGCGGCAGGTCAACTCCTGCAATACGTGCCATCGGTTATCCCTGCCGCTGCTTGTGCTTGGGGTTGCGCTTGCAGATGATCCGGAGCACGCCTTGGCGCCGGACGACCTTGCAATGTTCGCAGATAGGCTTGATGCTCGAGCGAACCTTCACGGACCTCTCCCAGAAACCGGGTTACGGAGGAGCACGAGAATGTATCGGGGGGGTGTGGATAATGCAAGGGAGGGCAGGTACTTAGGCGCTCAGCGGGCAGCCCTCTGCATCTCAAGGAAGGCCTGACGGGGATCGGCCGCCTGCAGAATTGGCCGTCCCACAACAAGATGGGTCGCTCCCGCGGCCGTCGCCTCGGCCGGCCCGGCGGTCCGGGCCTGGTCCCCCGCGGCGTCGCCGGGGCGGCGAATCCCGGGCACCACCAGCCAGGCTTCGGACCCGGCCACCGCCCGGACAGCGCCGACCTCCAGGGGTGAGCAGACGATGCCCCGGAGCCCTGATCCCAGCGCCTCCTGGGCCAGCCGGCCGACCTCGTCCAGCACCACGACCCCGCTCCGCCCCACCGCCCGGCCATAGGCCTCGGGGGTGTGGGAGGTCAGCACCGTCACCCCGACCACGCCGAGGTCACCCCCCGCTGCCCGGGCCGCCGCCTCCATCATGGCGCGGCCGCCGAGGGTATGCACCGTGGCCATCGCCACCCCCAGCCCGCGGGCCGACTCGACGGCACCCGCCACGGTGTTGGGGATGTCGTGCCACTTGAGATCGAGGAAGACCTTGAGCCCGCGGCGGGTGAGTTCGCGAATGAAGCCCGGTCCTTCGGCAGCGAAGAGGATCGATCCGACCTTCACCCAGCGGGCCTCGGGAATCCGGTCGAGCAGGCGGCGCGCCTCGTCGGCACCGAGGTCGAGGGCGATGATGATCTCAGACACCGTGGGCCTCCAGGTCGGCCACGACCCGCTCGGGGATCCGGGGATGCACCATCGCCGCCGTGCCGATGGCGACCAGCGCGGCGCCGGCGTGCAGGTACTGGCGCGCGTCGTCGGCTGACCGGATCCCGCCCACGCCGATGATCGGCATCCCACCCGACTTCTGCATGATCTTCCGGACGGCGAGCACACCCACCGGCAGCAGCGCCGGCCCGCTCATCCCGCCATTCCCGTTGCCCAGCCGGGGCACTCCCGGCTCACGCTCGAGGTAACCGGGCATGGTGTTGACCACCGACACCCCATCGGCGCCGGCCTCCCGCACCGCCATGGCCATCCCGGCAATGTCGGGGAGGGCCGGCGAGAGCTTCGCGATGAGGGGGAGCGAGGTCTTCGCGCGACAGAGCCCGATCACGGTCGCGGCGGTCTTCGGGTCGGCGCCGAATTCCATCCCGCCGGCGTGGGTGTTGGGACAGGAGAGGTTGATCTCGAAGGCGGTGATGCCGGGAAGATCGGCGAGCCCTTCGACCACTTCGGCGAAGTGCGGCTCCTCGAAGCCGACCACGTTCACCAGCACGCGGGGACGCGTGAGGTTCTGCGCCAGCCAGGGCATCTGCTCCTCGCGCACCTTGGCGAGCCCGGGATTGGCGAGGCCAACCGAGTTGAGCATCCCGCCGCCGAACTCGGCGACCCGGGGCGAGCGGTTGCCGGCGCGTGGCTCCCGGGACACCGCCTTGGTGATGATGCCGCCGAGCCGCTCGAGGTCGATGGTCCCGGCGATCTCGCGCCCGAAGCCGGCGGTGCCGGCGGCGAGCAGCACGGGATTCTGGAAGGCCTGGCCGAAGACGGTCCGGGCGAGGTCGTGGGCCACTAGTTCACCGGCTCGCGGGGGGCGGTGCGGGCCGGGGCCGGCTGGTCGGGCCGCTGGACCGGCGGCTGTACCACCGGGCGGCGCGCGGCCCCGGGCCGGAAGTTGTCGGCAAAGCGGCGGAGCGAATCCTCCAGCACTTCGTACGCGGGCGAGGCGCCCTGCTCGATCTGGGCGAGATAGGGACTCGCGGCGTAGCTCTCCCGCAGCCGGGCGCGATACCCGTCGGCGGAATCGGGCGCCAGGACGATCAGGGCGAGCAGGGCCTTGGGGGCGAAGGGGGACTGGGGCCACTCCCGCACCACCCGGCCGAACTGGCCGGCGGCAAAGCGCACGGCATCGAGGGAGTCGCGCGCCAGCTCCGCGGCGATGAAGAGGCGCAGGTCACCGTCGGGCGACCCTGGGACGACCGAGTCGGCGGCGGCGATGACGCGATGGGCGGTGCCGGCGAGGCGGAGCGCGACCGGGGCGACGCGAGCATTGCCTTCGCTGATGTCTTCCAGGCGGGTGGTCCAGTCAGCCAGCGCGGGAATGGTCTCGATCTCGCGAACCCGGAGACGGAACGCGTCGAGCCGCGAATCCGCGGCCTGCACGCTGGCGGAGGAGAGCCGCTCGAGCTGGGCCAGGCGGGCCTCGCTGCGGGTGAGGTCGGTGGGGCGCCAGCGGGCGCCGTCCTCGAAGAGCAGCCGGGCGCGGAGCGGCAGGGAGAGCGCGGTGTCGGCGACCAGGCGGTCGGTGAGCCGGCTGGCGACCTCGGGATCGTGCGCGGCGATCCCCTCGAGAATGGCGGGCCAGGGCACCAGGGTGTCGCCCCGGCTCACCAGGGTGTCGACGAGCGCGGCGGCCTCCGCCGAGCGTCCCAGTCCCGCGAGGGCCGCCGCCCGTTCGCCGGCCGCACCCGGGTAGCTGGTCCCGGAGAGTTCTTCGAGCGCCTCGGCGTAGTTCCCCCGCATCCGCTGGGCCTGGCCGTGGGCGAAGAAGGCGAGGCGGCGGCGTTCCGGGTCCCGGCTGTTCGTCAGGCGGCTGAACGCGTCCATCGCGCCGGCGGGATCGCCGAGCTGGGTGCGGCACCCGCCCAGCAGCACGGTCGCTTCCTCGCGGAAGGTGGCGTTGGGGCTGGTCAGGGCCACGAGCTCGAGAGGCTGCACTGCGGCGGCACAGTTCCGGAGCCGGGCCATCGAGGTGGCCTGGAGGAGCCGCGCCTCGTCGGCGTACTTGCTGTTGGGATGCTGGGCCAGGACCGACTCGGCCCGGATGCCGACCTGGCCCCAGAGGCTGGTCGCATCGAAGGTGCGGCCCTCGCGCTCGGCCTTCCGGGCGCGGCCGGCGAGCTTCTTGGTGTTGTACATCCCGTTGTAGTACGCGCACCCGCCCAGCGCGAGCAGGGTCAGCAGGAGGATGGCGCGCCTCACCGGCCCTTCCCTCCCGGTTCGGCCAGCCCGGTCTTCCGCTCGTACTCGAGGAGGTACTGCACGATGGCATCGGCGATGGCGCTGGCCATCGACTCCTGCGACTTCCGGGCGGTCATGAACCGGGCGTCGCGGGGATTGGTGGAGAAGCCCATCTCGACCAGGATCGCGGGACGGCGGGCGGTGTTGAGCACCGCCAGAACGCGGGACTGCTTCACCCCGCGATTGGTCCCGGTGTGCACCTTCCCCATCTCGTCCTGCACCAGTTCGGCGGCGCGGGCCGACTCCCGGAGATACTCGTTGAGCTGGAGGTTGCGGAGGATGAAGTCGAGGCCGTCGCCCTGGGCGGCGCCGGTGTCGCCCTCGAAGCGCAGGGCGTCGTTCTCCATCCGGGCGATGCGGTCGGCGTCCTCGGTGTTCTGCTCACCGATGATGATCGTATGGAAGCCGTCGATGTCGCCGTACTTCCGCCGGGCGGAGGTGGGGAGCGCATCGACGTGGAGGCTCACGAAGAGATCGCAGTCCTCGGTGCAGTAGCGACCCCGGTCGAGGAGGCCGATCAGGGTGTCGGTGGTGCGGGTCATCACCACCTGGACCCCCCGCTGCTTCAGTTCCTGGCGGAGGAGGAGCGCCACCTGGAGGGTGACGTGCTTCTCGTTGACGCCGCGGGGGAAGTAGACCCCGGGGTTGCCGGGATCGATGCCGCCGTGCCCGGCGTCGACGGTAACCACGTGCCCGGGGAGGAGGCCGTTGGGGAGGCGTCCGGGTCCGCGCACCGGCCGGGTCGCCGTCGCACTGGCGACGGGATCGCGGGCGGGAGGCGGGGCGGTCTCCTTGAGGTTGCCGGTCGCGGGGTTGTAGTCGTAGCGCTCGGCCAGCACGTCCGGGAGGATCTCGGTGACGAACTGGAGCGGCAGGAAGACCGAGTCGCGGGAGCGATAGGCCCAGCCGGCCAGCGGCTGGAGCCGGTCGTTGAACGCGAGCACCGGCGCGCCGAGGAGGAAGCGGAAGGACTGCCGGGCGAGGGTCACCTCGACCCAGGGGACGTCGGTCAGCACCCCGCCGCTCAGGGCGCGCACCAGGCCCTCGCCGGAAATCGCGGGGCCGGCCACGGGGTCGATGCGTATGGGGAGACGCATCTCGCCGCGCGCGGTCGTGACGGTGAGCACGGTGGGGGCGCGCCAGGGCACCGTGGCCGAGGCCGGGGCCGCGAGGGCGAGGAGCATGCCGGCGGTGACGCCGAGGCCGCGCCGGCTCACACACGCCCCCGCTGGGAGAGCGCCCGGGCGACTTCGCGCTCGGCGTCCCGCTTCTTGAGATCCTCGCGGCGATCGTGCTGCTTCTTGCCGCGTCCAAGCGCCAGCTTCACCTTCGCCACACCGTTCCTGAAGTAGAGTTCGAGCGGAACCAGGGTCAGTCCCTTCTGCTCGACGGCGCCGATCAGGCGCTGAATTTCCTTGCGGTGCAGCAGCAGCTTGCGGGTGCGCACCGGATCATGATTGTAGCGATTTCCCTGCTCGTAGGGCGTGATGTTGATCCCCTCGAGGAAGACCTCGTTGTTCGCCAGCCGGGCGAAGCCCTCCTTGATGGAGACCTTCTTGGCGCGGAGGGATTTCACCTCGGTGCCGGTCAGGACCAGTCCCGCCTCCCACGTCTCGAGGATGTGGTAGTCATGGGTCGCCTTGGGATTGCGGGCGACGGTTTCCCTGCCCTCCTCGTCCGAGGCGGGTTTGCGTGACTGAGCCATCGTAACTCGAAGATAGACAGGGGGTTGGTGGGGGGGAAAGGGCGGCAAGGCGGCAGGCGGCAGGGCGGCAGGGCGGCAGGGCGGCAAAGAAAAAAGCCGACCAGAGAAAAGCTCTGGCCGGCTTCGAGTGCCGAAGGGGGGACTCGAACCCCCACGGGCTTGCGCCCACTGCGCCCTGAACGCAGCGCGTCTACCAATTCCACCACTTCGGCGTGGGGGGACAAAGTACCCGAGACGCGGGGCCCCCGTCAACGGCAAAGGCCCGGCGCACGCGCCGGGCCCTGGGCCATTCACGAACGCGGGGTGAGTTCAGGTGGCCGGCGCGATCGACACCAGTTCCTGCACCTGGGGCTCTTCCTTCAGCAGGTCGGCGAGGGAGATGCCGGCGAGGAGTTCATCGACCCGCTGCTGGAGGGCGAACCAGACCGGGCGGATGGTGCAGCCGGCGCCGGGCTTGCAGCGCTCGGAATCGACCGGGTGCGATTCGCAGTTCATCTCGAAGGTCTGGTGCTCGGACGCGGTCATGATGTCCCGCATCGAGATCTCGGCGGGTTCCTTGGCGAGGTAGTACCCACCCTTGGCGCCGCGGACGCTCTCGACCAGGCCCGCCCGGCGGAGCCGGAGCAGGATCTGTTCGACATAATCGCCCGGGAGGCGTTCGTTCTCGGCGATTTCCCGTGCGGCCACGGGGCCGGCGCCGGTCGCTCCGCGCTTGGCGAGATGCAGCGCGATGATCAGGCTGTACTCAGTCCAGGTTGTGATCCGCATACGTGTCCAATATGCCGTCGAGGCATGGTGCAGGCAAGAAAACGTGACTCATCCACCACCGGGAATCCCCTTCCCACCGGGCACGCCAAGTTCGGTCATGGCCCGCAGGTCCAGCACCTCTTCCAGCTCCTTCCCCTTGAGCAGCCCCTTCTTGATGACGAGTTCCTTCACGGTCAGTCCGGTTGCGATCGCCTCCTTCGCGAGCTTCGCCGATTCGGCGTAGCCGATCTTGGGCGCCAGCGCGGTCACCAGCGCGGGACTGCGCTCGAGCCAGTAGGCACAGAGCTTCTCGTCCGCTTCGATCCCCGTCACGCACCGCTCGGCGAACACCCGGGTCGCGTTGGCGACGATGGTGAGGCCGAAGACGATGTTGTGGGTGATCACCGGCATCATCACGTTCAGCTCGAGCTGGCCGGCTTCGGCCGCGAGCGCCACGGTCGTGTCGAGCCCCAGCGCCTGGAAGCAGACCTGGTTCACCATCTCGGCGATCGACGGGTTCACCTTGCCCGGCATGATGCTCGACCCCGGCTGCACCGCCGGCAGGAGAATCTCGGCGAGCCCGGTGCGCGGGCCGGACGCGAGCAGCCGGATGTCGTTGCCGATCTTGGCGAGATCGAGCACCCAGGCACGGAAGGCGCCGCTCAGCGTGGCGATGTCGCCCATCGACTGCATCAACTGGACGCGGTCCCGGCCCACCCGGAGCTCGAGGCCGCTGACCTGCTGCAGGTACTTCACCATCAGCGCCGGGTACTCCGGCTCGGCGTTGATGCCGGTGCCCACCGCGGTCCCGCCGATGCCGAGCTCGCGGAGCCAGTCGGCCGCCTGCGCGAGCTTGTCGCGGTGCCGCGCCACGGTGTGCCCGTAGGCGGCGAACTCCTGCCCCAGCCGGATGGGCGTCGCGTCCTGGAGGTGGGTGCGGCCCGACTTGATGACGTGGTCGAAGGCCTTGCCCCGCTCGAAGAACGCCGCCGCCAGCCGGTCCATCGCCGCGAGCACCGCCGGCATGGTGGCGAGGGTCGCGAGCCGCATCGCGGTGGGAATCACGTCATTGGTGCTCTGCGCCATGTTGACGTGATCGTTCGGATGCACCAGCGCGTACTCGCCCCGCTTCCCGCCCAGCAGCTCGGCGGCCCGGTTCGCCAGCACCTCGTTGCAGTTCATGTTGTGGCTGGTACCGGCGCCCGCCTGGTACACATCCACCACGAACTGGTCGCGATGCTTCCCCGCCAGGATCTCGTCGGCCGCGGCGACGATCGCGTCCGCCAGCTTCGCCTCGAGCCGCCCGGTCTCCTTGTGGGTCAGCGCCGCGGACCGCTTGATCCAGATGACCGCGTCGACAAACGCGGGGAGCGGCTTGAGCCCGGAGATGGGGAAGTTCTCGACCGCCCGGACCGTCTGGATCCCATAGAGGGCTTCCGCCGGTACGGGCTTTTCGCCCAGCGGGTCCTTCTCGATACGGGTGCTCATGCGCAGGGGCGGTCGGATGAAGTGTGGATAAACATGTCGTTTGTACGGTGAAGGGAGGGGACCGAACCGCCGAAAGACTTTTTCACTACTCCCCATTTTCATGAAATGGGAACCAAAGTCTATACACGCGTATGCGGAAAGGCGAGAATCGCCGTCGTCAATTCCGGACGAGGCGCCGGAGGGCAGCCCAGCCAAACGCATGAAGGGCCAGCACCGCTCCCAGGGCGGCGCCGAGGCCGACCGTATAGAAGCGCCAGGCGAGGAGCAGCCCCCCCGCACCGCTGCCGAGGTTGCCGGCCATGCCGGCCATGAAGCCGAAGTCGACGGCGCCGGCCCCGGCGGGCATCGGCAGGAGCAGCTGACTGTAGAGGAGCGCGAACGACCCCAGGAGCATCACCCCGAAGGCGGGATGTCCCGGCAGGGTGCTCGCGAGCAGAGGAAGGACGAGGGTGCGGCCGACGATGTTGTAGAGCGAGAGCGGGACCCCGGCGGCGATGACCCAGCGCGGCACCTGGCCCAGCGCCTCACGCACGCCCGGATGGGGTGACGCTTCGGCATCGCGGCTCCGCTTCCACCGCAGATAGGCCCACCCGCCCAGCACGCCCATGAGCAGGAGCGCCACCAGCCAGGGCCAGGCCGACGCCGAGGTCTCCCGGAGCAGCGGAGCGACCTCGTCCCACCAGGACGGCGCGAAGCGCCACGCGAGCCAGATCCCGAAGGCGAAGACCAGCGGGTAGGTGACCAGCGCTTCGAGGCCGAGGGCGAGGAGCGCGGTGGCGGGGCGGAGCTTGCCGCGGAGAAGCCCGGCGAACTTCGCCGCCTCGCCGCCGAAGCGGAGCGGCGTGAGCCCGGCCGCGGCATCGCCCCAGGCGGTGGCCGTGACCGCATCGGCGAGACTCAGCTCCGCGCCGAGCCCACGGGTGTACCAGCGCAGCCGGATGGCGCGGCCGACGATGTCGAGCGAGACGATCGTGAGGCAGAGGGCGTGCGCCTCGAGGGTCGTGAGCGGCATCAGGCCTGACCGGCGAGCACCGCGCGATACACCGCGAAGATGCCGTCGAAGGCCTGACGATAGCCGTGATGATGCTCGGCGTAGGCGCGCGCGGTGCGGCCCAGCCCGGCGAGGTCGCCCCGGAGGAGGGTGGTCGCGGCCTCGACGCAGGCGCCGACGTCGCCGGGGGCGTAGAGGGCCCCCGCCCCGGAGGCGCGCACCCGGTCGGCGACGCCGCCGGCGTCGACGCTGAGCACCGGCAGTCCCGAGGCCATCGCCTCGAGGGCACTCAGGCCGAACGTCTCCGCCGGGCCCGGCGCGATGTAGAGATCGGCCGCGGCGAGCAGGTCGGCGAGGGCGTCGCGGTCGCGCTGATAGGGAATCCAGCGGACCTGCTTCCCTTCCGCGAGGCCTCGCAGCCGCGCCTCACCCGGCCCTGCCCCCACCAGCACCAGCCAGGCGTCGGTGCGCCGGGCCACCTCGTGCCAGGCGTTGATCACCGTCTCGATCTGCTTTTCCCCCGCGAAGCGCCCCACGAAGAGCGCCAGCGGCGCGTCGGGCAGGCCGTAGCGCTTGCGGGTGTCGGCGAGGCGGGCACGGCGGGACGGATGGAAGCGGTCGAGGTCGACACCGAGAGAGACCCGGTGCACCCGCTCCACCCCTTCCCGCTCGAGCGAGCGGGCCACCGACTCGCTGGCGACGAGCACCGCCCGGTAGAGCGAGGCCAGCTTCCGCACGTAGCCCCAGGAGGCGTGCCCGGCGACGTTGCGCCAGCGGCTCGGCGTGATGCCCGGATCGATGATGGCGGGAAAGTGGGTGTGGTAGAACCAGACCATCGGCGCCTGGAGCACGCGATTGGCCCGCCGGGTGACCCAGGGGACCAGCCAGGGACTGCCGACCTCGATGAGGTCGGGACGCTCGTGCTCGAGGATCCGGCGGGTGGTCCGGGTGGCGAGCAGGAAGCGATAGGACTTGTCGAACGGAATCCGGGGCCCGCGGAGGCGATAGCAGCGGACGCCGCGCTCCTCGGCGAGGGCGTCGGCCTCTCCGGGCACGACCAGCACCTGGCGCAGGGTGTCCCGGCCCTGCACGTACGCCGCCTTGGACAGGAGATAGGTCCGGATCCCGCCGGTGGCATCCCCGAAATACTTGGTGATGTCGAGGACCGTCAGCGTGCCGGGCGCCCGGAGCGGGGGCGGAAAGGAAGTGCGGGCGAGGTTGAGCGGCGCACGTGGTGGAGCGAGGAAGCCGGGCGTCGCCGCGACGGCCGGTTCAGTCGGAGCAGTCACCGAGCGGATAGACCGTGCCGCAGTTGGCGCAGGGGTTCTTGCAGCCCCAGGGCTTGGAGAGCACGGGGAAGCCGCAGCGGTTGCAGAGCAGGCGGTCCGGCGGACGGGCGGTCAGGCGGTCAGTGTGGGAACCGAGACGATCTGAGATCATCTCGGACGCACCGACCGCCTGACCGCCTGACCGCCCGGCCGCCTCACTCATGGTGGTACGCCCCGGTGAGGAACGGATTGGTCATCCGCTCCACCCCGATCGTGGTTTCCGGCCCATGCCCGCTGAACACCATGGTGGAGTCGGGGAGCGCGAGGAAGACCGACTGGAGGCTGTGCATCAGGGTGCCGAGGTCGCCACCGGGAAGATCGGTCCGGCCGACCGAGCCGTTGAACAGGACGTCGCCACCGAAGACGCAGCCCTCGCCGATGAAGCTGACCGAGCCGGGCGAATGCCCCGGGGTGTGCCGCACCAGGAACTCGAACTTGCCCAGGGTCAGTCGCTGGCCATCGCTCAGCGCCTCGTCGGGGGCCGGCGGCGGCTCGGTCTGTTCGCCCAGCCAGAGCTCGGCCTGGCGCGGGAGGTTGTCATACAGGCCCCGGTCGGCCGGATGGAGATAGACCGGCACCCCGGTGGCATCCTTCACCGCCTTCACGCCGAGGATGTGGTCGATGTGGCCGTGGGTGAGCCAGATCGCGCCGAGGGCCCAGCCCCGGGTGTCGAGTTCGGCCAGGAAGAGCCGCGGCTCCTCACCCGGATCGATCATGACGGCCTGCCGGCTCGACCGGTCCGCGACGAGATAGCAATTCTCGGCGAACTGGCCGTTCGGCAGGGCGACGATCTCGAGGTCAGACACCGACCTTGCTCCGTCGCTCGGCGAGATACTTCTCCACCGCGATGGCCGCGGTGGTGGCGTCGCCGACCGCCGTGGTGACCTGGCGGACCAGCTGGACCCGGAGGTCGCCGGCGGCGAAGAGGCCGGGGATCGAGGTCATCATGCGATCGTCGGTGATGATGTAGCCACTCGGGTCATGCCGGAAATGCTCCTTGATGAGGCCCGAATTCGGCTTGAAGCCGATGAAGACGAAGCAGCCGCTCACCGCGAGTTCACTGACGGCGCCGGTGACCGTGTCCTCCAGCACCGCGACCTGCAGCTCCTTCATGCCGAGATGCTCCCGCCCCTTGAGCTCGAGGACCTTCTTGTTCCAGACGACCTCGATCTTCGGATTGGCGAAGAGCCGCTCCTGGAGAATCCTGGAGGCCCGGAGTTCGTCGCGCCGGTGCACGAGGTAGACCTTGGCGGCGTAGCGGGTGAGGTAGTCCGCCTCCTCGACCGCGGCATCGCCCCCGCCGATGACGGCGATGGTCTGGTTCCGGAAGAAGGCGCCGTCACAGACCGCGCAGTAGGACACGCCGAACCCGGCATACTCGGCTTCCCCCGGCACCCCCAGCTTGGTGGGGGTCCCGCCCGCGGTCAGGATGACCGTTGGCGCGTGGTAGGAGTCGCCCTCCAGGGTCTTCACCTCGAACGTCCCATCCTCCAGCCGGTGCACGCCCTCGACCGTCGCCTGCTTGATCTCGGCCCCGAACTTCTGGGCGTGCTCGGTCATCTTCTGGGCAAGTTCCCGGCCGAGAATCGACTCGAAGCCGGGATAGTCCTCGATCTTCTCGGTATTGAGCAACTCGCCGCCCGGCACCCTGCTCTCGAGGATGACGTTGCGGAGCATCCCGCGACCGGCGTACATCCCGGCGCACAGCCCGGCCGGACCGGCGCCAATGATGATGGTATCAAGCTCGTGCATGGGGTCTGGGGCTAGGGGCCAGGAGTTCCAGCAATCGGGACAAATATAGCCCGTCCCGCGACGCACACCGACTCACGCCGGCCCCAGGCGCAGCAGGTTCAGGGCCCCATGGCAGGAGGATAGGGTGGCGACGGGCAGCTCCACGGCCGTCCCAGCGTCTCCAGCCTGCCACAGGAGGGCCAACCCGGCGAGGACCTGCGTCACCGGGAAGGTGCCCACCCCGAACACCAGGTGCTGGCACTGGAAAAGCACCGGGCCGGCCGCCGGGCGGGTCTCCCCGAGGCGGCGGGTGAGGTCGGTCACGGCGTCGGCCATCTCCCAGGTCCGGGGAGCGCGGGTGACGGGACAGAGGGCCGGCTCGATGCAGTGGGTGGGACAGAGCCAGTCGGCAAAGGAGAGGTAGCGGGTGCCGTCCGGGACGGCCCGGTCGTAGGGGGTGTCGGCGGCACCGGGGAATGGCCCGGTCTCGACCTCGCGCCCGGGCCAGCGGTGGCGGGCTTCGCGGAGGAGCCAGTGGTACATGAGGTGGGGCATGAGGGGCGAGGGCACGATCATGTCGGGACGCGGCGCGGGTCCGGCGGCGCGGCGCTCCGCGAGGTCCCGGTCGAAAAACCGGTCCCAATCGTCGACGATGAGCTGGTGGTCGGGTGCACTGCCGATGTCGCGGGAGAACTGGCAGGCGGGGTTCTGGTCGACGAGGACGAGGCGGGTGAAGGAGGCCTTGCCGCGCTCGCGGGCCTGGAGGAGCTGGCGGGCGTAGAAGGTGCCGTAGCAGCCGCCGCCCACGATGATGACGTCACCCAGCGTTATATCGGCCATGCTTGCGTCGTTCGGTGCGCTGGACTGCGGTTCGGGGCGCTGATATTCCCCCTATGGGGGGCGGAGCCCTCAGCGGCAAAGCGGCAAAGCGGCAAAGCGGCAAAGCGGCAAAGCGGCAAAGCGGCAAAGCGGCAAAGCGGCAAAGCGGCAAAGCGGGAATATCGCGTAATACTGCCGCTTACCCTGCTGCGTCGCCAATTCAGCGGATCAGCCGCCCCCCATCCACCACCAGCACCTCCCCGGTCACGTAGTCGGCCTCCAGCAGGTACACCAGCGCTCCCGCCACATCCTCGGGCGAGCCCAGCCGCTTGAGGGGCGTGGTCTTCGCCAGGTGCTCCTTCGCGATATCACTCCACTCATCGGGCGGCAGCACTGCGCCGGGCGCAATCGCGTTCACGGTGACGTCGGGCGCGAGGGCAAGCGCGAGCGTCTTCGTCAGCATGACGACGCCGGCCTTGCTCACGCAGTGGGCGGTGTACCGGGGCCAGGGCTCGAGCCCGCCGACATCGGCGAGGTTGACCACCTTCCCGCGGGCCGCGCGGAGATGGGAGAGGGCGCCCTGGACGATGAAGAAGTACGACCGGAGGTTGAGCGACATCGCCTGGTCCCACAGCTCGACGGTGGTCTCCTCCACCGTGGCCTGGGGCATGATGCCGGCGGAGTTCACCACCACATCGAGCCGGCCGAAGCGGCGGGCGGCGTGACCGGGAAGGTCGCGGGCGGCGGCGGCGTCCTCGAGGTCGGCCTGGAAGAGCTCGGCCTCGACCCCGAGCGCACGGGCAGCGGCGGCGGTCTCCTCGGCGCCCTGCGCGGAACTGTTGTAGTGAATGGCGAGGTGCATGCCCCGCCGGGCGAGTGCCAGCGCGAGTGCCCGGCCGACGCGGCGTCCCCCGCCGGTTACCAGTGCGACGCGGGACGCCAGCTCCATCAGCTCACGCCGTTGGTGACCGGGAGGATGTGACCGCTGATGCCGGAGGAGAGATCGCTGGAGAGGAAGAGCACCGCGTTCACGATCTGGTCCATCTCGACATAGTGCGCGGTGGGGCCGGCGCTGGCGACGTTCTCCGGCGTACGGACCATGCCGGGGGCCACCGCGTTCACGCGAATGCCCCGGTCCCAGAGTTCGATCGCCAGGCTCTGCGACATCGCGGCGACACCGGCCTTGGCGGCGCTGTAAGCGGCCATCATGCCGCTGGCCCGGTAGTACGCCACCGACGCGAAGTTCACCACGGTGCCGCGGGTCTTGGCGAGCAGGGGGATCGCGGCCCGGGTCATGAGGTACGCGGTCTTGAGGTTGATGCTGACCTCACGGTCGAGATCGTCCGCCGCGATCTTCTCGACCGGCCCGTAGGTGGTGAGCCCGCCCGCGACGTTGATCACGCCATCGAGCCCGCCGAAATGCCGGAGCGCGGTTTCCACCGCGAGGGCCGCCACGTCGGGTTCGGTCAGGTCGCCGGCGGCGGGCCGCGCCTGGATGCCCATCGCCTGGAACTCCTTCACCCGGTCGGCGACGCCCACCGCATTCCGGTCGACCGCCACGATGCGGGCGCCGGCCTGACCCAAGGCCTGGGCAACGGCGTGGCCGATCTGCCCGGCGCGTCCCACGCCGGACACGAGGAAGGTCTTGTCAGCAAAACTCCAGGTCGCGGGCATCGGTGGTCGTGGGTCGAGGGTCGAAGGTCGAGAGGTCAGGTGGTCATTGCCGCTGGCGACGTGGGGCGGGCGGCTTCCAGGTCATGCAGCCACTCGAGCGGCACCTCCTGCCCGCCGATCTGCCCCCCATCGGACAGGTGGGGATCATCGCCGTGCCAGTCGGACCCGCCGCTCCGGAGCAGCCCGAGCTGGCTGGCGTACTCGGTCAGGCGGGAGCGCTGGTCGGCGTCGTGCACCGGATGCCGGGTCTCGACGGCATCCAATCCCTGGGCCTTGAACGCGGCGAGCGCCTGCCGGGTTCCCCGGTCCTTGAGGTGCGCGGCCGAGAGGACACCGCCGCCGGCATGGACCAGTTCGGCCACCTCGACGAAGGTCGGCAGGCGCTTCTCGACGAAGGCGGGGCGGTTCCAGCCGATATAGCGGTCGAAGGCATCCTGGACCGAGCGCACCAGGCCAGCGCGCGCCAGCGCGCGGGCGACATGGGGGCGCCCCACCGCCCCGCCCTGCGCTTCGGCCAGGACGGCATCGAGACGGAGCGCCACGCCCAGCTGGTTCAGGCGCTCCACCATCTCGCTGCCGCGCCGCTCGCGGTCGGTGCGGCAGCGGCGGAGGAACTGTTCCAGCGGCTCCCACCCCACCGGGAGGAAGAACCCCAGGACGTGCATCTCGCCCCAGGGGGCGGCCACCGAAAACTCGCACCCGGCCACGACCCGGATCCCGTGCTGCTGGCCCGCGGCGATCGCCCGGGGCAACCCGTCGAGGGTGTCATGATCGGTGAGGGCCATGGCGCCGAGACCGGCAGCCGCGGCGCGCGCCACCACCTCTTCCGGCGGGAAGGCGCCGTCGGAGGCGGTGGAGTGCAGGTGGAGGTCGACCAGGGTCATGGAACCGGCTCAGCTCCGGTAGCCGGTCTCGGGCGCGGTCCAGGCCGGCTGGGAGCGGGTCCACAGCTCGCGCAGCTCCGCCTCGGAGAGCTCGGCGATGGATTCCTCGATCCGGCGCACGCCCATCGGGGCGTAGCGGGTAACCCGGACATCGCCACCTTCGCGCCGGCGGAACTGGATGCCGAACTCGTCACGGGTGTACTGGGTGACACGGCCGGTGGGCGACACGTCCCAGGCGGCGCCGTCGATCTGGATGGTGCGGGCAGACATGTGGTCGAGAGTCGGGGGTCGAGGGTCGAAGGTCACGAGGTCGAGCGGCCGAGCGGTCAGCTCTCCGACGAGTCCTCGTCGTCCATATCGGGCTGCCAGCCGGAGCTGCGGGGCTCGGGGGGCTCCACCTCTTCCCAGAGCTCGCTCGACCCCGGCCCGTACTGCGCGATCACGCGGAGCCGCCGCTCGAGGCGGAGCTCCATGTCGGTGCGGGAGGCGCGGCTCCGGTGGGACATCTCCGAGCGGCTCTCGCTGAACTCCAGATAGGTGTGCGGCGTGTGCCCGCTCTTGAAGAGCCAGATGTGCTGGCCCCGCGGCCGGCCCAGTTCCGCCAGCGCGTGCACGGTGGTGATGTACTCCACCTCGTATTCGGGCAGCACCGTCACCTTCGCCACCGTGAGCACGCGCGTCATGGTCAGGCCCCGTCGTCAGGGAACTGTTCCAGCGACTTCTTGACGTCGGCCAGGAAGCGGTCGGCGTCGGAGCCATCCACCACCCGGTGATCGAACGACATCGTGAGCATGCCCTTGAGCCGCGGGGCGATGGTATCGGTACCATCGGGGAGCGTCACCACCGCGGGGCGCTTCTCGATGGTCCCCACGCCCAGGATCGCGACCTGCGGCTGGTTGATGATCGGGAGGCCGGCGTAGGACCCGAACACCCCGGGATTGGTGATGGTGAAGGTGCCACGCTGCACCTCGTCGGGGCTCAGCTTCTTGCTGCGGGCCCGCTCACCGAGATCGTTGATGGCCCGGGCAATCCCCTGGAGCGACAGCTCGTCGGCGTGCTTCACCACCGGCACGATGAGTCCCCAGTCGAGCGCGACCGCGATGCCGAGATTGATGTCCCGGCGGAAGATGGTCGCGTCGCCGCTGACCGCGGCGTTGAGGCCGGGGTGCTTGCGGAGATTCTGGGCGATCGCGCGGGCAATGAAGGCGAGATAGGTGAGGTTCACGCCCCGGTCGGCATACTCCTTCTTCTTCTTCGCGCGGATCTGGGAGATCCGGGTGTAGTCGATCTCGAAGAGGGTCTGCACGTGGGCCGAGACCCGGCGCGACATGACCATGTGCTCGGCGGTGAGCCGGCGGATCCGGGACCAGGGCTCCACCCGGTCGCCCTCCCACGCCTCGACCGCGGGGCCGTGCGCCGGCGCGGCGGGTGCCGCCGCAGCGGGAGCACGAACCGGAGCCGCGGCGGGCGCGGCAGGCGCCGCCGCGGACGCGCCGGTTTCGATGAAGCCGATGAGATCGTTCCTGGTCACGCGGCCGGCGACGCCGCTTCCCGGCACCGAGGCGATATCGATGCCATGCTCGGCCGCCATCTTCCGGACCAGCGGGGTGGAGCGGCGGCGAAGCCGATCCTCGGCGGACTCGGGACCATTGGCGGCGGGGGCCGGCGTGGGCGGCGGCGCGGCGGGACGGCTCGGGGCCGCTGCGGCCGGAGCGGGAGCCGGGGCCGGGGCAGGAGCCGCTGCGGCAGGGGCCGGGGCGGCGGCGGGCGCGGCCACCGCGGCGCCCTTCTCGGTCTCGATCTTCGCGACCACGGTGTTGACCGCCACGGTCTGGCCTTCCTGCACCAGGATTTCGGCGATCACGCCGGCATCGGGGGCCGGGATCTCGGCGTCCACCTTGTCGGTCGAAATCTCGAAGATGGGCTCATCGCGCTTCACCTCATCGCCCAGCTTCTTGATCCAGCGGGAGAGGGTGCCTTCGGCGATGGACTCGCCCATCTGCGGCATGATCACGTCGATCCGGGCCATTGCGGGGTTCCTTGTGAGGCTGTGCTTCGGCGAAGGGCCGTTAGCCATTAGCCGTTAGCCATTAGCTGTTTGTACTCGGCTCACGGTCCTGTGCGCGAGCCACTCAGTATTGCATCAACCATCGGCAGGCCGCGACCAGGTCTCCAGACTGCGGCAGTACGTAATCTTCCAGGGTCGGGGCGTAGGGCAGCGGCACATCGGCCGCCGCCACCCGCCGCACCGGGGCATCGAGCCACTCGAAGGCGAGCTCGTTGATCCGGGCGATGATCTCCCCGGCGACTCCCCCCGTGCGGGTATCCTCATGGGCCACCAGCACCCGGTTGGTCTTCCGGACGGTGGCCACCAGTGCCTCGTCATCGAGCGGGAGGAGGGAGCGCAGGTCGATGACCTCGACCGAGATCCCCTCGGCGGCCAGCTCCTCCGCCGCCTCCAGCGCCTTCCAGACCATCGCGGACCAGGTGACAATCGAACAGTCACGGCCCTCGCGCGCCACCCGCGCCCGCCCGATGGGGGTCAGCACCTCCCCCTCGGGGAGGGTTTCCTTGACCCGGCGATAAAGATACTTGTGCTCGAAGTAGAGCACCGGATCCTCGTCCCGGATGGCCGCCTTGATGAGCCCCTTGGCGTCCCGGGCAGTGGCCGGGGCGACGATCTTGAGCCCCGGGGTGTGCAGGAACGCCGCCTCGGGGTTCTGGCTGTGAAACGGCCCGCCCCGAACGTAGCCACCGCTCGGGCCCCTGACCACCATCGGCGTGGCCAGGCCGGCGCGGTAGCGGGCGGTGGCGACGTAATTGGTCAGGATGCTGTAGGCGCAGGAGATGAAGTCGATGAACTGCATCTCGCAGACCGGCCGCATCCCCATGTGCGCGGCCCCGGCGGCGGCACCGACGATCGCGGTCTCGCTGACGGGCGTATCGATGACGCGGTCGGCGCCGAACTCCGCCTGCAACCCTTCCGTGACCTTGAACGCGCCTCCGAAGTTCCCGATGTCCTCGCCGAGGAGGAAGACCCGCTCGTCTCCGGCCATCTCCGGGTGCGCGGCTCGCGGACGGCTTCGAGGTAGGTGGTCTCGCTCACGGAAGCGGCGGCCGGGCGGCAAAGCGGCAGGCGGCCTGCTCCACCAGCAGGAAGGCTCCGATACCACTTTCGGCTGGCGCCGAGGGCGGGTCGGCGTAGACCCCGGTGAGCGCGGTGGAGATGTCCGGGAAGGGCTCGTCGATGCAGGCTGCCAGCGCCCGGTCGAGCTCGCCTCGATCCGGGCGCGTCCTTGCGGCAGCAGATCCCCGACGTCACCACCCCTTGCCCTGGTCAGGCGGCGGACCCAGGCATCGATCGGGTCCTTCGCCTCCCACTGCGCGATTCCGCCGGCGGAACGTACGACTGGCTCGTCGTGCTCGGCACGTTCGCGGCGGCGATAGGTGACCAGCTCGATGAGGGTGACGCCGCCGCCCAGCGCGGCCCGCTCCACCGCCGCCTTCGTCACCTCGTACACCGCCAGCACGTCGTTGCCATCGGCCTCGACGCTGGGGACTTCGTAGCCGACGGCGCGATCCATGAGGCGCTCGGCGGCGGTCTGCTGGCGCGTCGGGGCGTCGTAGGCGTACCCGTTGTTCTCGCAGATGACGATATCGTCCAGCGGCGTTCCAGCGGCACTGGCGGCGAAGTTGAGGCCCTCGGGGAAACGACCCGGTGCTCATCGCCCCGTCGCCCACGTAGACCATCCCGACCCGCGGCTCCTTCCGAGCTGAAGCTGAGCGCGATCCCGCCATCACCGGCACCATGTCGCCGAGGTGGGAGATCTGGCCCAGGAAGCCGCGCTGGAGGAGATCGTTGAAGTACTGGCGTTCAGCTCGCGGCGGCGGTGGATCTTCGGCCTTGGCCATGTACTGCCGGAAGACTTCCAGGGCGGCGCCCGCACCAGCATGGACCCGAGGTTGCGGATCGTAGGTCGGTGATGTCGTCCTTGCCGCGGTCGAGGGCGAAGGCGCTGCCGACCGCGTCCGCCTCCTCGCCGAGGAGCGGAAGAGCCCCCCACCACCTCTTCCCTGCCGGTGCAGGCTGACCAGCCGCTCCTCGAGGGAGCGGTGAGCCGCATCCAATAGTAGAGCTCGACCAGTTGGGCCCGGGGTGAGACCGGCGGCAAGGGCGGGTGGAGCGGCGGAGGCCGGCATTGGCGGGGGAGAATCTAGGCGATCGGACGGGGGCCGGGAGTTCGGTTCGATTGGGGGATTTCGCTGGATAACAGCGGATTGATTCCTTCCAGGTGTCGGCTGAACGGTCGTTCGTCGACTACCTGGCAAATCCCTGATCCATCGAAATCCCCAATCCTGTCCCCACTCCGTGCGGTTCCGCTCACTGCCTATCGCCCCCCCAACGCACTCACCACGAGACTGGTCATCACCCGCATCGCCACCGGCACGGTACCATCGTCGGCGTAGAAGGTCGGGTATGGTGACCGCCCGAGACCTTGCCCGGAGGACGGCGCCAATGTGGATCATCAGACCGGGCACCGCGCGCGCAAACCCAGGAGAAGTCCTCGGCACCGGTGAGCGGCGGGGCCTGACGGATCATGCCCGGCCCGAGCACCCGCTCCATCACCGGCTGGAAGCAGCGGACCAGGCCGGTGTCATTGATGACGACAGGATAGGGCTCCTCGAAATCCAGGGTAAAGCTCGCGCCGGCCGCCCGCCAGGTAGTCCCGTCAAAGATCTCCGCATCCGCCGCTCGATGGTATCAAAGACGCTGTCATCGAACGCCCGGATGAGTGCCCTCCATGTAGGCCTCACCCGCGACGATGTTCTGCCGATCGCCGGCGCGGAGAATGCCCACCGTCACCACGTTGGGCGAGAAGGGCGAGTTCCGGGCGGATGGTCTGGAGGGCGAGAATCACCTGCGACGCCGTGACGATCGCGTCGATACCGAGGTGCGGTGTGGCGCCGTGGGCCTGGCGGCCGATGATCTTCGCGGTCCGCTTGGTGGACGACGCCATGGCGGGGCCAGGGCAGAAGGAGACATATCCCAGCTCCTCATCGTGCGCCGCTGCACCGGAAGGCGAGCCGTTCGCGTGAAGGCAAAGATCATCGACGGTTTCGGATTGGCAAGCGCCTTCAGGAAGCATCTGCTTGGCGCCGCCGATGCTCCCCTGGCGGAGCTCCTCCTCGGCGGGTCGGAAAATGAAGACCACGATACCGGGCTTGTCCCTCATCGGCGAGCACGTTGGCCACGCCGAGCTGGGCCGCGACGTGAGTGTCGTGACCGCAGGCGTGGGAGACGCCCTCACGGCCCAGGTAATTCGTCGTGACCGCGACTTGAAGGATAGTCGGCCTGCTCCGTGACCGGGGAGAGCGTCCATATCCGCACGGATCGCCACCACCGGCCGTACCCGCCCTTGAGGACCCCGATCACGCCGGTGTGCGCGACGCCGGTGCGGACCTCGAAGCTCAGGCGCTTGAGCTCGGCCGCGACGATGCCGGCCAGTGCTGGTCTCGCGGTGCCAAGCTCAGGATGCTGATGGATGTCGTGCCGGATCTCGATCATCCGCGGCGCGACCCTTCTCGACGGCGGCGCGGATCTCGGCATCGGACTGGGCGGCAGGCAGAAGCCGCCCCCGCGAGCAGAACAGGAGAGCGCATGGAGCCTCGGAGTTATCTGAGACGAAGATCGACTGGACGGGGTGAATCTGGACCGCCGGAGGTGAAGCGCAAGGCCACCGAAGGGCAGCAACAGCGCATCACGGAAGACCACGAAGGCACGAAGGCACGGGGCAGTTCTTCGTGATCTTCGTGCCTTCGTGAACTTCGTGGTGCTGTCGCTGTTACTGCACTGCGAAATCCACCGCCGCGACGGTCTTCTCCCAGACGAAGTGCCGCTGACCGTGCCCGCCTTCGTCGGCGATATGGATGAAGAACTTCTCGGTCATCATCCTTGGTCTGGACCATCATCCAGGATCTTGTAGAGATCCTTCTCGGCCTTGTGCGCGGTGCCCCACTGGCCGGTCTCGCCGTTGACGATCAGGGTCCAGCCGGTGGGAGTCGGCACCGTCAGAGAAGTGTACTTGCCGGCGGGCACCGCGGTGTTGCCGAGCTTGACCGGCTTGTCGGTGAAGAACTGGGTCGCGGCGTTGGCCCCGGTGCGCGGACTCGTTTCCAGGGACCACCCCGCCGAAGATGACCCGCCCTCGCACCGAGGGGCGGCCGTAGTCGATCACGAGATGGGCGCCAGCTGCATCGGCCCTGGCGGTGTCACGGGGGAGAACTGGCCGGCGGAGCCCCTTCGCCTTCTCCTGCGTGGCGAACGTGGAGGCCCAGGCCTGCACATCGGCGGACAGGAGCCGCTCGAGGAGAACTGCTGGGTGCCGCTGATGGGCGCAGACCCAGGATCCGGCCATCCTTGTCGATCTTCGCGTGGTAGCGTTCGTAGGTGGTCTCGATATCCACCGAGTCCGACCCGAGCTTCCGGACCGCCGCCCAGTTGAGCTCGTCGTCGCTCAGGAAGTACATCAGGACGCCGCAGCCAGTCGGCCCCTTCATTTCGCGCGACGGAGCGAGGCGCCGTACATCACCCACATCGAACCGCCGGGGTCTCGGTGCCGGGTTTCACCTTGAGCCCGAAGGAGCGGGTCGTGGTGTCCGCCTTCGACGGCCGCCGATCGAGTCGGCCAGCAGCTTGGCACTGGTGGTCATCCGCGGCGGGTTGCCAGGGGCGCTGGGATCGAGGGCGGCGATGTCGATACCACTGAACTGCGGTACGCCGGTAGGCGAGATGGTGGCGCGCCGGAGCCGGCGCGGGCGCGCGTGACGCGGCGATCACCTCGGCAGGTACGGCTGATGTCGAACTGCTCGACCCCGGTGGTGTGTCGTTGCCGAGGCGGACCAGGAAGGCGCCCTTGTCCTGGGCGGCCACCTGGGCGGCAGCGGCAGGAAGGCCGAGGACGAGTAGCACCGAACTGCGAACGCGCATAGAAGGCTCGGGAAGGTGAGTGCCTGTTGTACGGCGCCGGACAGGAACGGTTCCATGTCCGGAACAGGCCGCGCCCAGCGGTAGGTGAATGACGTTCAGCGTCCGATGGTGGTGCACAGGATCAGGCGGTCAGGCCGAAGCCTCGGGTCAGGGGACGCAGCCGACCAGGCGAGTGTCTCGCGATGATGCAGCGAGCCGCACTTCGTCCCACGGCAGGAAGGCTGTCATCGACCCGGAAGACCACCTCGATCCTGCCCCCGGCGCCAACGTCACGCTGGAACCCGCGCAGGGCCAGCACCGGCTGGGCAATCGCGCCGCATTCGGACGCCGAACGCCGGAAGGCCACCACCTCATCGCCGGGGTGGGCGCCGCTGTTCGCCGACAACGGTGCAGCGGATCACGCTCTCTTGCCTGGTTGCAGGTGCGATCTCGAGGGCGGACCAGGCGAAGCGGGGCCCACGGGCGAACCCGAACAGGAACTGCGGCAGGCCCGTCAGGTCGTCGTAATCATCGCCCCGGCCGGTGGGAAGGTGGTTGTAGACCAGCAGCGTAGCCTTCATGGCCAGGTAGATCGGCAGGCGCCCGCCCGGCGCAGCGTCGCCGAAGAGCAGCGCGGCCAGCGCACGCGCACCTCGCCCGGATACAGAGATCGAAGCGCGGCCACCGCTCGATCCACGGCCGCACAGTCACCGCGCTCCCCCGACCAGTACCACGATCGTGGGAGTACCCGTGGCAGCGACTCGGCGGATGAGCTCCTCCTGCGGCCCGGGAGCGCAGGCGAGGCGCGATCGCGGAACTCCCTCCCTCAAGGCCACCTTCACCGGCTTCGCCGACGCTCCCCGGCGGTCTTTCTCCTTTTCGATCCGGGCCTCGCACAGGTCGAGCCGCCCATATCCCAGATCTTCAGCCGGATCCGGCCGTTCGCCGCCGGCTCACACCTCGACTCTCAGCGCGACCGGGGCCATGGCCATAACGAGCCGCACCGGCACGAGCCGTTCGGTGTACGCCCTGATTGTCCCATGCGTCGATCACGAGCGAATCGCGGAGATGGGGCCGAGCCGTCCGTTCCCGTCACGCCGAGGTGCACCACGCCAGTGTGCGGGGCCGTCACGGAACCGGTCCAGCGAGGCGCTGAACTGATCGGGGGCGAGCCCCTCCGCCGGCGGCATGAAGGTCAGTGGAAGTCGACGGTGGGGTCGCTCCGGCGCTCGGCGCCCCTGAGAGGAATCCCAGGTCCGCGCGGAGAAGCTCTCCGCGAGCCCCCGCGATCCATCGGCTGCGGTCAGTGCCGCGCTGGGAACGGTGACGAAGCGGGTCACGATCAAGCTGAAGTGAGCGCGAACCTCACCCGGGTGGCGCCGAGCCGCGCGCGCAACCCGTCGAGGGCGGAGACGACATGGCAACCGGAGCTGGCGATGGCCGCCAGGGCAACAGCGTGCCTCCTCGGCATCGGCGTTGCCGATCAGGGCGAGGTGCGGATCCGGCGAAGTCGAGCGGCGGGAGATCGCCCCGGTTCCGGAGCAGCACGGCGGAGCGGACGGCAGCCCGTCGCGCGAGGGCATGCGCCGCCGTGTCCGACAGCGAGGCGCGCGCGCGCGATTCGTCCGCATGCCATGCTCAGAACAGCCCGAGCGCGAACTTGAGCCGGAGCACGCGCGCCACGGCGCTGTCGATGACGGCCGCGGGAATGCGGCCGTCGTAGGGCGGCAGCTCGAAGGCGGGCGCTCGATGCGTCCGCATGGAAGTGACGTCGAGACCGGCGTTCAGCGCGCCTGCGCCGTAGCGTCGCCGTAATCGCGCGGATACCGTGCAGGACGATAGGCCCGCCCACCCCGCCGGCATCGGACATGCATAAGAGGCGCCACTCGTTCTTGAGGAAGATCGATGAGAAGCCAGCGGGAGGCGAGGCGGAGCGCCGCCCCGCGGGTTGTACGCCGCCATCGCTCCGCGCTCCAGCAGCGTGCACCCGCGCGTTCGAACGGAGCCGAGCTCAAGGCGCGCAGCGGGCCTCGCTCAGCTCGATGGGATAGCTGTCCGTCCCCGTCGCCCACGTTCGCCACCCCGAAGTGCTTGGGCGTGATGACGATGCGCGCGACTCCAGAAGGCCCGGATGAACGCCCCTCCTCGCCATCTTCCCGCGAGCGGCGGATCTCCCCGTAGGTCTCCTCCCACCTTCCCCACCGGACGTCGCTCGCGAGTTGAGCACCGGCGAGGCTGCGGATCACGTGCCCTGACCTCGACGCGTCGCGGCGGCGACGTCTCCATGAGCGCCGTATCCCAGCTGGCCGCCAGCCCGATGAAGCGCAGGGGAAGGCGGTCGCCACAGGCGGCGCCACCACGCCGTGCAGCGCCTCGGCCACCAGGATGATGGGGATGCCGAGCCAGGTGCTGTCGACGAAGCGGCGCTGGACGGCGTTGAGCTGACAGGCGGCGTCGAGGGCGGTCCCCGTGGCGGTCAGCTGCGCCCCATTACCGTCCCTGCCCCGCCGCGACGGTGGTGTCCGCCGGGTGAAGGTAGGCGCGCCAGAACTTCTCGGCGATCATCCGCCGGAGGAGATCGGCGACCCGGGCCTCGACGCCGGGTCAGCGCCGATAGAGGCGGGAGCGGCCTGGGCGGCCAGAAGCACCGGGAGGAGCGCTGTTGGGAGGAGAAGGCGGAGGAGGCGGGTCGTAGGGTGGGAAAAGATAGGGGCGGAGCTTTCGGCTCCGCCCCTATCTCCCTCAACCGCGAGGGATCACTGCGACTCGATCCGCATCCCGTAGAACGACCGGTACACGAAGACCATCGAGGCCAGCAGGAAAGCGCCCGACAGGATATGCAGCGTCGGCGCAGGTCCCGATGCAGGTACACCAGTTCGACCGCCAGCAGGCCAGAGAGGGTGGTGAACTTGATGACCGGGTTCATGGCCACCGAGCTGGTGTCCTTGAACGGGTCGCCCACGGTGTCGCCCACGACCGAGGCGGCATGCAGGTCGGTGCCCTTCGCCTTGAGTTCGGTCTCCACGATCTTCTTGGCGTTATCCCAGGCGCCGCCGGCATTGGCCATGAAGATCCTTCTGGTAGAGGCCAGACATCGCGATCGAGATCAGGTAGCCAGTGAAGAAGAACGGCTCCACGAAGGCGAACGCGAGGATCGAGAAGACGCCGAGGAAGATGTTGAACATCCCCTTCTGGGCGTACTGGGTGCAGATCTCGACCACCTTGCGGCTGTCCTCGACCGACGCCTTCTCGACGCCTTCGAGCTTGATGTTGGCCTTGATGTACTCCACCGCGCGGTAGGCGCCGGTGGTGACGGCCATCGAGGCGCCGGTGAACCAGTAGATGACCGCGCCGCCGGCAGCTGAGGCTTCAGCAGCAGACCACGGCGGCAGGCCGCCGCCTTCTTCTGGCCGCGTCGTGCGGGTCAACCGCCGCGGTGATCCAGAGGAATCGCCGGCGCTTCTCTCCGCAATCGCCGATAAGCCACCAACCAACGGTGTGCCATAGAAGGTGGTTATCCGGCGCCATCCCGTCTCCTCGAGCAGCTCCTTGGCCATCTCGAAGTTGACGTCGATGTTGAAGTCCTTCTTGAGCTCCTGCTTGTTCGGCAGGGTCTCGATGACGCTCAGCTCGTACACCGACTGGGCGTTGTCGGTGACCGGGCCATAGCTGGCGTCGACCGCGATGGTCACCGGGCCCATGCCGAGGAAGCCGAAGGCCACGAGGCCGAAGGCGAAGATCGCCGGGGCGTTCATGAACTCGGCGAGGGCCTGGGTGCTGACCCCGAAGGCGATCGCCATCAGCGCCATGATGGTGATGCCGAGCCAGTAGCCGGAGGAAGTTGCGGCGACGAGGCCGAGGATGTTGAGCGACGCGCCGCCTCGCGGGAGCTGGTCACCACTTCCCGGACGTGCCGGGGTTGGTGGAGGTGAAGATCTTCACCATCTCCGGGATGATCGCGCCTCCAGGGTGCCGCAGGTGATCACCAGCGAGAGCTTCCACCACATGCTGGCATCGCCGGTGGGGCAGGGTCGGGATCACCAGCTTCGACACCACGAAGGTCAGGACGACCGAGACGATCGAGGTAGGCCAGGCTCGGGTTGGTGAGCGGGTGCTCAGTCGAACTTCACCGCGTTGCCGTACTTGCCCTTGGCGTCCGCCTCGTTGACGAGGTAGCTGCCGGCGCTGGCCAGCACCATCATCACGCGCATCAGGAAGATCAGACCAGCAGCTGGGCCTGGACCGTCGGGTCACCGCGGGGCGATGAACGAGATCAGCGCCACGCCGGTGACGCCGTGATCTCGAAGCCGTCGGCGGTCAGGCCAGCCGAAGTCGCCGGCATTGCTCCATCCGCAGTCGGCGATGACGCCAGGGTTCGGGCGTCGTCTTCCTTGATCTTGAACACGACCTTCATCAGGTCGGAGCCGATGTCGGCTGATCTTGGTGAAGATACCGCCCGCGATACGCAGGGCCGCGGCGTCACGAGAGGCGACTCACCGATGGCGAAGCCGAGGAAGCGGGCGCCGGCCACCGTGCTGGGAATGAAGAGCAGGATCGCCAGCATGAACAGCAGCTCGACCGAGATCAGCATCATGCCGACGCTCATGCCGCGCGGGCCGAGATGGCGTAGACCGGGTAGCCCTTGCCGGCGAGGCTGGAAACCCGGTCCGGCTGTTGGCGAGGTGTTGATCCGGATGCCATGTAAAGGCCACGCCGTAGCTGCCCGCCATGCCGATCAGGCCGAAGATCAGGATGACGATCTTGGGGGCTTCGAGGCCGGTGAGCAGGAAGTAGACGACGATGACCGCGCCGATGAAGGCGAAGAGCATCAGCAGGAACTTGCCCTGCTGCAGCAAGGTGAGCCTTGCGGGTCTCGTAGATCAGCCTTCGGAGACCTCGGCCATGGACCGGTGCACCGGCGGCTTCTTGACCGAGCTGTAGCTCCACAGGCCGAAGAGGAGGCCGAGGGCGCTCGCCGGGAGGCCGAGAGGATCGTGTCGATGAGGCCGAGGAAGGTCACCGGTGCAGGTCGGGGAGGCGAGTTCACCTCACCGCCGGGCCGGTGCTCCATGGCTTCCTGCGCCAGCAACATCGGGGACCAGCAACCCCGCGAGCGCGAGCAACGGTACCAGCGTACGAACGGCGTCCGGCATCTTCATCATGGGAACGCTTCTCCTGTATGGAAAAAGGCGGGCCGGATGGCCTCCCGACTCAGTACGCGCCCCGCACCGTGTGCGAGGGCTCGGCAAGGGAGTGCACCAGGGTGAGGAACCGCTTGGCCATCTTGTCGGCCTCGCTCTCCCCCGGCTGGTTGGTCTCGACGGTGATGAGGGTGTAGTGCCCGCCCTCCGCCTTCTACCGCCACCCCATTATGACCGATCAGCGCCGCCCTGAAGCCGCCGCTGGCGCAGAGCACCTCGACCGGCGCGAGCCGGGCGCCGAAAAAGGCGTTGGCCCGCGCCATGACGGTGTCGGGGGAGAGGTGGGAACGATGGAAGTATTTCATCGCGTCGGGGGCCTTGTAAGGTGAGCGGTGAGCAGTGAGCGGTGAGCGGTGATGAGTTCCCGCTTACCGCTCACCACTTACCGCTCACGCAGTTCTCACTTTTTCGCCGTACTCGTAATGCTCGACACTGGTGCGTGATCGCCGCCTCGCCCATCAGCCAGCGGAGCGTGTTCTTCATCTTGGTCTGCTGGATGAAGAGGGTCGTCGCATCCAGGTACAGGCCCGGGGCCACCTGCGGGCTCTTGAAGTAGAACGAGAGCCACTCATAGATCCCCGACAGCTTGGCCCGCTGGGGCAGGTCGAAGAAGATCGCGAGGTCGAGCACCAGCGGCGCGGTCAGGATCGAGTCTGCGCGGGAAATCGACCTTGATCTGCATCGGGTAGCCGCACCACCCCGACGATGTCGATGTTGTCCCACCCTTCCTTGTTTGTCACCGGGCGCGGATAGTAGTTGATCCGCACCTTGTGGAAGAGGTTCCCGTAGAGGTCGGGGTAGAGCTTCGGCTGGAGGATGTCCTCGAGCACGCCGTAGAGCTTGGACTCGCTTCCTTGGTCTTGAAGCTCTCCGGGTCGTCCAGCACCTCGGCCGTCGCGGTTGCCGAGGATGTTGGTCGAGTACCAGCCGGCCACGCCGAGCATCCGCGCCTTGAACATCGGCGAGAGCACGGGTCTTGATCATGGTCTGGCCGGTCTTGAAGTCCTTGCCGCCGATGGCCACGCCCTTGTTCCTGGCGAGCTGCTCGATGGCCGGGATGTCGCAGCAGAGGTTGGGGGCGCCGCTGGCGAACGGCACGCCTTCATCGCCGCCCAGGCGTAGAGCATGGAGGGGGCGATCGGCGGATCGTTGGTCTCCATCGCCTTCTCGAACGCCGCCAGCGTCTGGTGCGCGGGGCCCGGGGCGATGAAGATCTCGGTCGAGGCGCACCACACGATCACGTGAGCGCGGTCACAGTTGTGCTTCGCCTTGAAGTCGCGGATGTCCTTCCGGAGCGCTCCTCGGCCAGCTCCTTCTTGGTCCGGGGCCTACTTGACGTTCTTCCTCGAGCCGCTTCACGTACTGCTGGTCGAAGGCGGCCGGCATCGGGGTGATCCCCGAGGAACTCCCGGGATCGGCTCGACATGCTCGTACTTGTCGAGCACGCCGCAGTGGAGGCAGGACTGGTAGGCGTTGTCGGGAACCGGGTCCCGTGCGCCGAAGACCATGTCGTTCAGGTCGGCGAGGGCACGAACTCCTGGATCAGGGCGCGCGCCCCTCGGTCCGCTTGCCCAGCCGGATGGTGCCCATCTGGTGAGGGAGCCGATCGGCTTCGCCTTGCCCTGGCGGATCAGCTCGACACCGCGATGAAGGCATCGCGACCGCACCCAGTCCGACCGTGAGAACACCCAGCTTGCCCTTGGCCGGCGCGATCGGCCGGGGAGTACCTGTTGCCACGCTCAGGGTCCTTTCGGCGCGTCGGGCGCGAGCGCCCTCTGTCACCTGGTAGACGTACACAAAGCGCTGGATGACGGTGAAGACCGACGCCAACGCGAGAATCGCCACGATCCAGAAGAGCAGGAGCCCTTCCCGTCCCGCCCCGAAGAGCCACGGTGGGGACTCCCAGTCCCACGATCCGCTCGGCCCGCTGCACCAGGCCGACCTTGCAATCGATGCCGAGCCCCTCGGCGCGGGCCCGGGCGTAGTCAGCAGCGACGCGATGATCGCGACCATGCAGATGATGATCGCCACTTCCCGGAAGGCCACCGTCTCCGGCACCGCGAGGAGATAGTAGACCGCGATGCCCATGAAGGCGCGCCGTCGCCCACCCCGGTCGAGCGTCGAGTCGTAGAACGCCCCGAACCTGGTGGTTCGGGCCCCTTTGCCCGGGCCACCGCGCCATCCAGGGTGTCGACAATCCCGCTCACCAGGTACAGCAGCCCGCCCAGCGGGGCTCTCCCGGCGCCGAAGGCCACCGCCGAGGCGACCACCAGCAGGGTACCGATGGTCGTGATCGTGTTGGGGTGAACCCCCGACTTGATCAGACCGTCCACGATCGGCGCCGGGTCAGGCTGTAGAAGACCCGTTCGACCGGTTTGCAATGAGCTTCACCGGCCTGGGCGCCCCCGGAGTTCAAGGGCCGGATCTGGCCCCTCTCGGCTCCCGGGAAAACTCGGCGGCAAACTATAACCTGCCAAACGGGTTAGCGGTAGTCGGGCGTGGGGCGCGGCGGGGAAAGAAATGATGAGGGGAGGAACCGTTCCTCGTTCCTCGTTCCTCGTATCTCATCGACCGGTGTCCGGGGGCCGGAGCGGCCGCGGGACGGTGGGTCAATCCACGATCCTTCCGCCACTTACAACCAGGCTCGGGTGGGTGGTCAGGGTGATGTCCTGCAGCGGCTCGCCGGGGGACGGCAACGAGGTCGGCGGTGGCGCCAAGCGCGATCCGGCCGAGGTCCTTTCGACCGAGCAGGCGGGCGGGCGCAGCCGTCGCCGCCCGGAGCGCCTCCAGGGGAGCGGGGGCGGCCGGCGCGGTCAGGGGCGACGAGCTCGGCCGCGGCTTGGCCGTGCGGCAGGACCCCGGCGTCGGTACCAAGGACAACCGGCACACCGCCTGCCGCAGGGCGAAGGAACGAGGCCCGAAGGGGCGAGGCTGCTCTTGGGCCCGGCGGTGAGGGTGGCGAGGGTGGAAATCAGGGTCACGTGCGAGCGCGCGAGGGTCCGGGCCGCTGCGGAATCGACGATCGGGGTGCGCGCGAGGGCGCGCACGCCCCCCGCCCCGCGGCAAGCAGCGCACCGGCCTGGCCGATCGCGTGCGCGTACACCGGCGCCTTTGCCCTGCGCGCGACCGAGAGCACCGGGTCGAGGAGCGGCGCGGCGAACTCCACCGAATCGGGCGCGGCCACTGCATCGGCCGGCCAGCCGGTGACGCAGACCTTGAGCAGGTCAGCGCCGGCCGCGAGGTCAGCGCGGGCGCGGCCGTGGCCTCGGCCGGCGTGGAGACGGTCGCCTTCCCGAATTCGCAGACCCCGCCCTTCGACCCGATCCAGGAACCGGCCGCGATGATGCGCGGCCCACGGGTCTTCCTCACGGATCGCGTCGCGGAGCTGGACGCCGGCACCGCCGACCGAGCCGAGGTCGATCACGGTCGCAGAAGCCCGCCCGAGCGTGGCCAGGGCGCACGCAGGGTCGCCGCTCAAGGTGAGGTGGACGCGCGTCGATGAGGCCGGGAAGAAATGGTCTGCCCGGTGAGGTCACGCACGGTGGCGCCCGCCGGGGGAAGGAAAGCGCCCTCCCGGGTGGTGCATCTCGGCGATGCGCCCACCCCGCATGACTGCGCGGCGCCGTTCTCCACCACGACCCCGGCATCGACATCGAGGTACTGGCCGTGGAGAAGCACGAGGTGAGTCGGGAGGAGGAGAGCGAGGAGGGCAGAGGGCGAGCAGAGGGAGTGCACGGGAATCACAGTTCGATGGGATTCCTCGGGCGCGCTGCGCCCCCGGAATGACAGAACTGGTCTGGAGCCGACTGCCCTCGGAATGACAGAATCGTCCCTGGTTCCGCTACCAGTTCTGTCATTCCGAGCGCAGCGAGGAATCCTTGCCTGGTCAGTAGCCGAGCAGAAACGGCTTTCTCCGCTCCAGGAACGCCGCCCGCTGCGCATCCCAGGTGGCCAGCGCGGTCCACTGCCCCGAGGTGTACAGCGCGGTCGATCGCCGGCCACGGAAGCCAGTTGAAGTGGCGATGGTCGCTCGTGAACACCGGGGCGCCGGTCGCGGCGATGGCCTGGAGCAGCACCAGCGCGGTGCGCGATGGTCGTAGCGAAGAGCGATCCGTCACCCTTAGACGGATGCCGGCGAGGAGAGGTCAGCGAATTTCCCGTCGCCCGGCCTTCACCGGCGTGAAAGTCACCGACTGAAACGCGACGCCGCGGCGCTGCCGTCCGCAGCGAGGCAAGCACCCGGGCGGTATCGGTTGTGGGGCGCCCACCTGCTCGAAGGCGTGGTCGGTGCCGCGCCCGACCGAGAGGGTGGTCCCCTCGAACAGGTCCCGGGGTAGTGGATCAGCGCCTCGAGGACTGCGGAGGTTGCTGACGGAGGAATGAAGGGGGAGCCCGGTCTGGTCGAAGTAGCGGTCGCGGGTCCAGCCGGCGGCGGAATGACCGTCAGGTCGGTGCTGAGCCCGAAGTCGTGCCGTGCGAGCCGCGCAAGCTCGCCCAGGGTCATGCCGTGGCGCATCGGGACACCGACCAGCCCGACGGGGTGCGCCGGCGGTGCCGAGCACGTTCCCCCGCACCAGCCGCCGATCGGATTGGGCCGGTCGAGCACGACGACCGGCAGCTGGCGGCGCCAGCTGCCCGTACGATCTGACGGTGGTCCAGAGCAGTAGTACCGGGCGCCGGCATCCCAGGTCGACCAGCAGGAGGTCGACATCTGCCAGCATCGAGTCGGTCGGGGCAGAATTGCGGCCGTACAGCTGTAGCTCGAGGCCAGTCTTCGGATCAGTGCTCGAGGCCACCGCCGCGCCGGGATCGGCGGTGCCGCGGATCCCGTGCTCCGGGCTGTAGAGCGCAGGAGCCGCACACCGCGGCGAGCAGCAGGTCGATGCCGCTTCCGCCCTGCGGGGTCGACCCCGGTCTGGTTGGTCACCAGCCCGACCTGGCGTCCCCGCACCAGGCGCGCACGCTGTCGCTGAGCAGGACCTCGAGCCTGACGGACCCGCGCGGGCGTTACCCTTCGGCCGGCACGGCGGCGCCGCCCGGCCAGCAATCCCGAATCACCAGGTACCGAGCACCCATTGTCTCGCTGCCATAGACCTCGCTCAGCTCCTCGCCGTCGCGCCCTTGCGCCGCGCCGCTGGCGGCCCGGCGGACACCCGGCGCGATTCCGCTCGCCAACGCGCCTGCTCGACCGTCTGCCGCCTGGGGCGCCAAGGTGGCGCAGCTGGTGATGCCGTGGGTGGCGGGAGTTACGCCGCCTTCGACAGCGGCTTCCCAGCGCACTTCGCGGTGGCGCAGCGCTGGGTGGATTCGCTCCAGCTGGGCGGCATCATCATCTCGGTGGGCTCGCCGGTGGATGTGGCGGTGAAGCTCAACCGGCTGCAGCAGCGCTCCCCGCCTTCCCGCTGCTCATCTCCGCCGACCTCGAGGGCGGCGCCTCGTTCCGGCTCAAGCAGCGCGGCCCCCTTCCCCACCAATATGGGTGTGGCCGCGACCGGAAGCGACCAGGATGCGCGTACGATGTCGGGAGGATCACGCGCTCGAGGACGCGGTCGGCATCCACCTCGCCTTCGCCCCCGACGCCGACGTCAACAACAATCCCAACAACCCGGTCATCAACACCCGCTCCTTCGGCGAGGATCCCGACATGGTGGGGCGGCTGGTCGCCGCCGCCAGCATCGAGAGGGCTGCACCAGGAGAACAGGATGCTGGCGACGGCCAAGCACTTCCCCGGGCACGGCGACACCGAGACCGACTCTCGCACCTGGCGCTCCCGGTCATCAACGCCTCGTGGAACCGGCTCGACTCGGTGGAGCTGGTGCCGTTCCGCGCCGCGGTGCAGGCCGGCGTCTCGCTGGTGATGTCGGGCCACCTCGCGATGAAGGATCTCAACGAGCGACCCGCGGGTGCCCGCCACGCTCGACCCGTCGATCCTCACGAGGATGCTGCGCGACTCGCTCAAGTTCGACGGGATGGTCGTCACCGACGCCCTCGACATGGCGGGGGTGGTGAACGCCTTCGGCATGAGGGAAGCGGCGGTGCGCGCCTTCCTCGTCGGCTCCGACCTGCTCCTCATGCCGGCCGATCCCGCCCGCGGCCATCGACGCGGTGAGCTCGGCGGTGGAAGCGGCCGGATCACGACAAGCCGGATCGCTCTCGGTGCGACGGCTCCTCTGGTCGAAGCAGCGCCTGGGCCTCTTCGCCCGCCGCACCGTGCCGATCGACAGCGTCCCCGAGCTGGTGGGCAACTTCCGCTCCTCCAGCTGGCCGCGACATGGCCCAGCGCTCCATCGTGCTGGTGCGCGACACCAGCGGCGCCGTCGACAGCGTACCACGCCGGCCACAAGGAGTTCGGCGCCGACCTGCGCGGAGAACGCCTACACCGTGGGCAACACCATGCTCCGCCAGCTGCGGCAGGCGGGGCACGATGAGCATGCTGGCTCTTCGCCGCGAGCGGGCCGGCCAGCTTCGACTCGGTGAAGACGCTGGTCCGGAAGACGCTGATCGCTGCTGTCGGTGAAAGTCGACCGCCAAGGGCACGATCAGCGTGCCGGAGCCGATCGCGAAGCTCATCGGCGTCTGGGACGCGGCTACCACGGTGGTGTCGATCGGCTCGCCCTACGTCGGCCTCGATGCCGAGGGTCCGCTCCTACCTCGTAGCATGGAGCGCCAGCCCGCTCATGGAATGGGCGGCGGCGCGGGCGCTGTCGGGGCAGTCCGCCATCAGCGGCCACCTCCCGGTGAGCCTGCCGCCGAAATACCCGGTCAGACATGGGCTGATGCGGCCGCTGGCCGAGAGGACCCGCTGATGCGCGGCCGCGCGCGCGGCCTGTGCCTGCTGGCGCTGGCGGCGTGCGGCACGCCGTCACAGCCCGCGAAGACTCCGGGCTGGCCGGTCGTCGCGGGCGCTCGACTCGGTCATCGCCGACAGCGCGCACCCGGTGCGGTGGTGGGCGTGACGTACCGTGGCAGGCACTGGTACTACGGCACCGGCCGGCTCGGCCTCGACGACGCCACCCGCCCCGACAACGGCACGATCTACGACCTCGCCTCGCTCACCAAGAAGTGATCGGGATGACCACCGCGGTGATGATCAGGGTGCAGGAAGAGGAAGCTGGTGGTCGACTCGCCGGTGGTGCCGCTGCGTCCGCTCTTTGGACGGGACAGCACCCAGCCGGTGCGCCGCACCGTCTGCGCTCCGGCACCTCCTCACCCATTCGGCGGACTCCCCGCCTTCCGGCTCCTCTACAAGGAAACCGCCACCGCGGCCGAGGCGTTCGCGCTCGCCGATACGACCCGCAGCTGGATGCCGTGCCGAGGGCGCTGCGCATCCTGCCTCCGATATCGGGGCGATGCTGCTGGCCATGATCGGTGGAGAGCCCGGTGTATCCTGGCGGATCGGCTCACTGCTGGAGCAGCGGGTGTTCCAGGCCGCTGGGGATGACCGACACGCGGTACCTCCCGCCCGCGGAGTGGCTGCCGCATCGCGCCGACGGAGAACGATCCCTGGCGGGGGCACGCATGATCGAGGCGAGGTGCACGACGAGAACGCGGCGCGGCTGGGCAGGGTGTCGGGGCATGCGGGGCTGTTGCCCAGTTCGGCGCAGGACCTGCTGACCTTCGCCGACTACACCCTCTTCCAATGGAACCTCACTCCCGATGCCCCCGCCAAGTGCCGGGGCATGATCGACCCGGAGGCCACACCCATCGTCCATGGCACCCAGAGTATCGCGGCGCTGGCGGTGTGGACCCCCGGGCGCTCCTGCTTCGTGAAGCGCCAGAACATCCCCGGCTCCGACCGCGCCCTCGGCTGGGACACTCCTCGGCGACCGGCAGTTCCGCCAGCCCTGCTTCTCCCGCCGGAGCATCGGCCACACCGGCTTCACCGGCACCAGCATCTGGATCGACCCCGACCGCTGCCTCGCGGTGGTGCTCCTCAGCAACCGGGTGCATCCCGCGACAGAACGCCGAAATGAGGGCCTGTGCGCGGCCACGGCCTGATCGCCGACCGGGTCGTCGAGGCGCTCGGTGAAGGGTATTAAGCGTTGATATCGAAGCACTTATCAATCCAGTGGATAGCACTCTGGATTGACAGCCGCCCCGGCATCTCCGTACTTTCAATCAGTGATTCGACCCCTCGCAGTCGGAAAGGGCATGAATATGGAAAGCACTGGAACAGCAGGTCGGCACGCCGGGCTTCGTCCGCGAGCGCTCTCCGACCGCGCGGCGGAAGGTCAGGAAGTTCATGGTGGCCGGCGAGCAGGTGCAGCAGGCCGAGGTGGGCGGGCTCGGGTCAGCGTCCTGCCGGGCGGCTGCTCGGGCTTCAAGTACAGCCTGAACATCGAGGAGAACTCGCTCGAGGACGATGTGGTCTGGAGATCAACGGGGTGCAGGTGTTCGTCGACGGGTTCAGCATGCAGTACCTGAACGGCGTGACAGTCGACTACACCAGCTCGATGCAGGGCTCAGGGCTTCACCTTCCACAACCCGAACGCGACGGGCGGGTGTGGATGCGGAAACTTCACCGCCTGAACTGCGTGAGCGGTGAGTAGTGAGCGGTACCTGAGGGGCGAGGTGACTCGCCCCTCTTTATTTCTCGCCACCGCAGAACGGGATTTGGGGATTTTGATGGATTGACACGGATTAGTTCCATCGAACCCACCTCGCGGAGCCCGTTCCAGTGCATTGAGGAGCTTCCCACGCACAGATCCCCCAATCCATCCAAATCCCTAATCCTGTTGACCATCGGGCTATCTCCCCCTCTCTTTCACTCGACTTCTCCCGGAACCAGGCCGCCCCTGTCTCCTCTCGATCTTGCCGTCGTCGTCGTCTACTTCGCCCTGACCCTCAGGGTCGGCGCGTGGGTCTCCCGCAACAGAAGACCGCGGGCGACTACTTCCTCGGCGCGCGCGACCTCCCGGCTGGGCGATCCTCCTCTCGATCGTGGCGACCGAGACCTCCGCCCTCACCGTGATCTCGGTGCCGGCGGTGGCGGCGCGGGGCGACCTGACCTTCCTCCAGCTCCCGATCGGCTACCTGCTGGGGCGCATCGTGGTCACCTTCTGGCTCCTGCCGGGGTACTTCACCGGGGAGCAGGAGACGGCATATGCCCGTCTCGAGCACCGCTTCGGGCTCGCGACCCGGCGGGTCACCTCCGGGGATCTTCCTCGTCACCCGCGCCCTCGCCGACGGGGTCGGGTCTATGCTGGCGCGATTCCGCTGGCGCTGCTGGCGCGGTGGTACGGGCTTCGACGGCCAGCTCCCGCCTGGAATATTCCCGTTGCCATCATCCGTCATGAGCCTCATCACCCTGCTCTACACCTGGCATGGCGGGCTCAAGGCGGTGGTCTGGGTGGACGTGATCGAGCTCTTCGTCTACCTCGCCGGCGGGGTGGTGGCCCTGCGCCTCGCGAGCACCACGGCGGGCGGGCTCGACCCGGCGCTGACCCGGGCGGGGCGGAGAAACTCCGAGCTCTTCGACTTCACCGTCAGCCGCACACCTACACCTTCCTCGGCGGGGTGATCGGCGAGGATGCTCTCGGCGGCGTCGCACGGCACCGATCACCTGATGTGCAGCGGCTCCTCGCCAGCCGGGGACTCAAGTCGGCCCGGTGGCGCTGATCAGCTCGGGGGTGGTGGTGCTGCTCAGTTGCCCTGTTCCTTTTCATCGGGCTCGCGATCTGGGCGGCGGGGTTCGCGCCCACGACGATTCCGGCCGACGAGGTCTTCCCCCGGTTCGTGGTCGACCACTTCCCCGCCGGGCTCGGCGGCCTCATGGTGGCGGCGTGCTGGCCGCCTCCATGGCGCTGGCGGCAAGCTCGGCGATCAGCGCGCTTCGCCTGGCCTCGATCACCGCGGCTTCTACGCCAGAGTGGACCAGGAAGACCGATCCGCCCATCCTCCTCAAGGTGGGCCAGGCGGCCGGGGTCGCTAAGTGTGGGGCGTGCTCATCACGGTGGTCGCCCTGCGCCTTCCACCTGGTGGCGGGGGGCGGGCAGACGCCGGTGGTGGTCTTCGCGCTCTCGATCGCGTCGATTACCTACGGCGCGCTCGAGGGCGTACCTGCTGGCGGGGGACCCGCACAGGTGACGGGCCGGCGGGTGATCGCGGGGATCGCGGTGGCGGTGGCGGTGATGCTGGTGATCTTCTTCGCCAAGGCGCTGAGCGGGATCGGCGGGCTCGACTGGCTGGCGCCGGCCGCGACGCTGGCGTGGCCGCTGGTACGTCCCGCTGGGCTCGGCGATCACGGTGGTGACGGGGCTGGGGCTGGGCATGCTCGGTCGTGGGAAGATCAGGGATTCCTCGCTGCGCTCGGAATGACAGAATTCCCTGTGACGCTCGGCTTTCGGATTGGAGAGCGAGCTGCGACCCCTCTGTCATCCCGAGGAGCTTTAGCGACGAGGGATCCCTGATTTTCCTGCAGAACAACAGAGGTGGAATGAGCTGGCTCATCGGCGTGGACGCCGGCGGCACCGAACACCTCGGCCATCGTCGCGAAGGACGGCGACATCGTCGCGCGCGCGCGACGTCCACGAGGACGCCAAGATGCGGAGCGGCGGCATCACCTGCGCCACGACGATCGCGAGTCATCCGGGAAGGCACTGGCCCAAGCCGGGGCGACGCGCGGGGACCTGCTGATCGCCGGTGTGGCCGGTGCGGGGCGCGAGCGGAGCGGGACGAGCTGGGGCGGCCGGAGCGAGGCGGTCGCGGAGCCGGTGACCGTCCAGGCCGACACCGAGATGGCGCCGGCCGCGCGTTCGGGGACAAGCCCCGGGATCGTGATCACCGCCGGCACCGGGAGCATGGGGATCGCGCGGGATCCCTACGGGCGGATCATCGCGCGGGCGGGTACGGCTGGCAGATGGGGGACGAAGGAAGCGGGTATGCCGTGGGCCGGGCGGCGCTGGGCGCGGTGGGACGCGCCGCCCGGACGGCTCCGGGCCGCGGACGACTCACCGGCCTCCTCCTCAAGCAGACCCGGAGCGAGAACTACCCGACGCGCTGATCCGCTGGGCGGCGGCGCGGGGGCCGGCCGAGGTGGCGAGCGGCGCCGGCGGTCTTCGAGGCGGCGCAGCAGGGCGACACGGTGGCGGCGGGGATCATGGACTGCGCGGCGCGGGAGCTGGCGGCGCTGGCGTTCAAGCTGCTGCCGCACTTCCGGGGCGGACGAGCGGGTGCCGGTGGAGGTGGCGCCCGCGACCAACGGCGGGCTCTACCACAACGGGCCGCTCTACCGGGCGGTGAAGGCGAAGCTGTCGGAGGACCCGCAGGTGCGGTTCCGGGAGGCGCCGCTCGAGGCGGCGGCGGGAGCGCTGCACGCGCGACGAGACCGGGCCAGGTCGCGGGAACGGCTGCGGCTTCCATGCCGAGCAAAAGAAAACACACGCCCGGAGAAGATCTCCGGTGTGTTTGTCTTTCCGGGATGTTGAGCCCGGTCGTCAGGCCGTTCCAGAGGGCGCAGTGCCGGGCGCCGTACAGGAAGTACAGCACCAGACCCACCGCCAGCCAGATCCGAACCGGATCCAGGTGATCCCCGGCAGCTTGTACATCAGGTAGAAGCAGGCCACCACCGAGATCAGCGGCGTGACCGGCACCCACGGTACGGAAGGGCCAGGGCGATCGGATCACGATCTTCCGCAGCACGATCACGCCAACCGACACAAGGATGAACGCGAAGAGGGTCCCGATGTTGGTGAGGTCCACCACCTCGGCGATGTTCGCCAGGAAGCCGCGAAGGTCGCCACGAAGAGCCCCGGTGATGATCGTGCCGATGTAGGGCGTCTTGAACGCGGATGCACCTTCCCGAAGATCGGGGGAGAAGCCCGTCGCGGGACATCGACATGAAGATGCGGGGCTGGCCCAGCTGGAAGACCAGCAGCACACTCCCCATCGCGATCACCGCCCCGATGGCGATGATGAGCCGCGACATCTTGAGGATCGCGGGCGGCCCGTCGGCGTACTGAGGTACTGGTGATCATCGGCTCGGGCGTGCCCAACTGCTGCCAGGGCGCGAGGCCGGTCATCACCACCGAGAGCGCGATGTAGAGCACCGTGGTGATGGCCGAGACTGGCGATGATCCCGAAGGGCATGCCCGCCAGGATTCTCCCGCTTCCTCGGCGGCCGTGGACACCACGTCGAACCCGATATAGCTGAAGAAGATGATCGCGGCGGCGGCGCTGATGCCGGCAAAGCCGTTGGGCGCAAAGCCACTTGGCCGGGGTTGTTCCAGTTCTCGCCCTTGACGAAGAACGCGCCGACGGCGAGGAAGAAAGAGGATGATGCCGATCTTGAGCAGCACCATCGCGTTGTTGGAGTTGGCCGGATTCCTTGATACCCGATCACCAGGATCACCGTGATCGCCGCGACCACCGAGGAGAAGGCGGGGAGGTTGGCGATGACCGGGAACCCGGCGATGTGCGGGGCGGTGGGTATTGGCGGAGGCGGGGTAGACGCTGGTGGCATCAATTGGCGCCGCACTCGCCCGCCGCCGCGTCATGCGCGCTCCGGAAGTCGGTGGCAGCGAGGCTGAAGGTCGAGCCCAGTGACTCAATAATTCCCGGAAGTACCCCGACCACCCGATCGCCACGCCGATGTTGCCGACAGCGTACTCGACGATCAGGTCCCACCCGATGATCCAGGCGACGAACTCGCCCAGGGACGCATAGGCGTAGAGGTGTAGGCCGAGCCGCTGATGGGGACCATCGCGGCGAACTCGGCGTAGCAGAGCGCCGCGAAGCCGCAGGCCACCGCCGTCAGGACGAAGGAGAAGATGATCGCCGGGCCGGCGCACGGCCAGGCGGGATCTTCCGGCGATGGCGGTGCCGGTGGTGGCGAAGATCCCCGCGCCGATGGTGGCGCCCACGCCGAGGGCGGTGAGGTGCCACTTGTTGAGCGTACGTTTGAGACCGCCGCGTTCGGCAATGTCGTTCGCAGTCGGCGATCGACTTCCGGACGAAGATTCGGGCATGTGCGGAGGGGGGGGGAGAGGGGTGAGTCGGACCTGCTAGAAGATCGTGATCGTATACTCGAATATTCCCGGGACGGGGTGCCATCGGGTCCGGTGGCCGGAAGAAGCGGTACCCTTCCATGGTTTCCTTGAGACGCCTGGCGTACTTGCCGCTGGGGATCTCGGGCACGAAGGTCACCCGCCGCACCTTGCCCTCGGCATCGATGCGGGAACGATCCGCACTTCCTTGCCACGCAGTTCATGGAGGCGCATCCTCGGTGGGCGGCAGCGGCGTGGCGGGGCTTGGGCGCTTTCCCCGTCCCGCCCTCACCCCCGCCGGTGCCGATGCCGGGCCGCGTCCCGTCCCGGTCCCCGGACCCGATCCGCCGCCGGCGCCGCCCCTTCGCCCCGCCCTGCCCCCGGGCCGCGTCCCTGCGCTGTCGGGTGAGGGCGTGGCGGAGGTGGCGGGTGATCGTGGTGACCGGCGGCTGTTCCTGCACCGGCGGCGGCACCACCGTCGGTGAGGAGTGGGCGTCGGGGTGACCGGGACCGGCTTGGAGGCCAGCTTCCACCCAGGTGTTTCGACGACGGCCTTCGGAGCGGATGCCGCAGGCGCGGGGAGGAGTAATATATGCCACCCGACCGGCCCCGCCGCCGCCCCCCCGGGGTCCGTCGTCCTGCCTGCCGGCATCAGTACGCGCGCAAAATCCTCCTGGATGCGCCACAGGAGGAGGATCCCGATCGCCACATGCAGCACGATGGACAGCGCCGTGCCGGCGGGGGACCGCCGACGGGATGATCTCAAAGGCGTACCGGGACAAGATCGGCAGCACTCGGGGCTCAGGCTCACCGGTGGGGACGCGGCTCCGCCGCCCCCGCACGTTCCTTCCCGCAAAATACGACCAGGGGGCCGTCTGTGTTTTGACGACCCCCCGGTCATGCTGTTCGGCCTGCTTACTGGGCCTGCTGTCCCGGCTGCGGGGGCCGGGTAGAGCCGATCACCTGCCTCCCGCACCCCGGGCCACGTCCATGGCGTCGATGACGTCTGGTAGGTCCGTCCGCCGGCCGACTTGATTAGACATCAGCTTGGCGGGCCGGGTGTCGAAGATCGCGTGGATCTGGGTGTCGAGCTGGTCCTTCGGCACCGGCTGGGTGTTGATGGCGTACCACCGTCCTCGGTCAGCTCCAGCACGATCTGGTTCGAGTTCGCGTTCGACTTCGAGGCCTGCTCCTGCGGCAGCACCTGGACATCGAGGGCCATCCGCGCGAGCGGCGACACCATGAAGATGATCAGCATCCCCGGCATGATGTCGATCATCGGGATGACGTTGGACCGAAGCTGACATCGCCCTGGGCCGCTGAACTTCCGCCTGCCATGTCAGTTCTCCTTCGTCGCGGCGGCGTCGAACAGGCCGCCAGTGACCTTGGGCTCGGTGATCGCGGCCATCACGCGGGCGCCGGAGCGCCGGGCCAGCTCCACCGCTTCCTGGATCCGGGCGAACTTGAGCTGATTGTCCGCCTTGAAGTACAGGATTTTGTCTTCGGTCCGGGCGGCATACATCGCCTTGAGCTGCTCCTCGAGCACGCCCGGGTCCACCGGTCCCTTGCCATTGAGGAAGTACTGCCCGCCGGCATCGACCCCGAGGATGATCTCGTTCTCGCCCTCGGGCCGCTTGTCCAGGTTCTTCCCCTTCGGCATCGTGGCCTTGAAGCCGGCTGCGATCAGGGGCGTCACGATCATGAAGATGATCAGCAGCACCAGCATGATGTCGATCATCGGAATGACGTTCGGCTCCGCCTTGACCGAGCTCTGGCCGGCCTTACCCGCCGATATGGCCATGACCAGTCACCGCCTTCTGGGCCTGGAATTCCTTCGTGAAGATCGAGCGGCCGAACTCGCTGCCGACGGACTTGATCAGGTAGTCGATCAGTTCCTTGGAGGAGTAGGTCATCTCGACCGTGAGGTTCTCGATCTTGGTGGTGAAGTAGTTGTAGAACCACACCGCCGGGATCGCGACCATGAGGCCGAAGGCGGTGGTGATCAGCGCCTCGGCGATACCGGCCGAGATGCCGGCCAGGCCGCCGGACGCGCCGGCCGCGGCCATGCCGGTGAAGGCGGTGACGATACCCATCGTGGTGCCCAGCAGGCCGACGAACGGGGCGGTCGCGCCGACCGTCGCCATGACGCCCATGCCGCGCTTGAACTCGGCGAGGGTGATGAGCATCTGCCGCTCCACCGCGCGCTCGGCCGAGTTGATGTCGGCGGAGGTGATGGTGGCCCGGTCCTGGATCAGGGGCTTCACCTCACCCAGCGCGCCGCCCAGCACCTTGGCGATGTGGCTGTTCTGGTTCTTCTCGGCGAGGGCGATGGCCTTCTCGAGGTTCTCTTCCTGGATGGCGCGGGAGAACTCGGGGGCAAACTTCTTGGTGGCGTTCTGGCTCTTCTTGATCGTGATGAACTTGGTGATCGCGACCGAGAGCGACCAGAGCGACATGATCGCCATGACGACGATAACGCCCCGGGCGAAGGTACCAGCCGCCTCCCACAGCTTCAGGATATCAATACCGTGTTGCATGACCGCCGAACCTCCGTGATGAGAAGAGTACCCGGCCCCGCGGAGACGGGACCGGACCAGGGTTTCTGATTACTGCGCCAGCTTGAAGGACACGGCCTGCTGCACCAGCACGCGCACCGGCTGGCCCCGCGAGGTGCCGGTCTTGAAGGTGCACGCCGGGCTGGTGATGACGCTGCGGGCCGGCTCCTCGAACGCCTTGTGGGTGCTGCTCATGACCTTGATGGTGCCGGGATCGACCCGCCCATCGGTGTTCACCACGAACTGCATGCTGACCTTGCCCGGGATGCCGGCCGACTTCATGACGCCGGGATAGGCGGCGGTCAGCGCGGCCACGCACTCCTGGGCCGACTTGATGGACGGCTGCTCATCGACCTCGGCGGCGAGGAACACCTCGCCCTCGATGGTCGGAACCGGGCCGGTACCCCCCACGACGCCCGCGGCGATGCCCCCCTCGACGCCCTTCCCGGTGAAATCCTTCGGGTCGAACTTCTCGTTGAGGTTCACCGGCGGAATTTCCGTCGGGATGTTGTCCGGCGGGGTGACCACCTGGAACCCCTGCGGCGGGGGATTGGCGCTCACCACCACCTGCTCCTGCTGCTGGGGCGGCGGGGGCGGCGCTTCCGGCGGCTTCAGGAAGACCATCGTGGTGTCGACGGCGATCTCCTTGATGACCTCGGCGGCACCCTGGGTCGCCTTGACGGCGCCGAAGATGATGCCGACGTGGATCACCATGGAGGCGATCTGCTGGCCAATCGACGCCTTGGGCTTGCGGCCCGACTCGATCAGGTTTTCGAACACCGACCACTCCTCCGATGGAAGCTGGCGTGAAGGTACGTCACGCCGATTGCAGCGCAACGCCTCCTACATGACAAATCGATGACAGACCGATTAGCTGCTTGATACTGGCTGGGCCGGGTCGCGCTGCGTCGTATGTAACGCGTCAGCGCGTTTCATCCGCACACGGGAAGCCGCGGGGAGGGTCGTCAATATACCGGTGGGGGGTTGCTGCGCTAGAGGGAGGGATCGGGTAACAGCGTGAGCGGGAACTGCGAACAACGTGAGCGGTGAGCGGGGGTTACGCTGAGAGGGCCGGATCCGGCGGGAGCAGCACACAGGCTAACTGCTCGTCGTTCCACCGCTCACCGCTCACGGCTCACCGCTCACGCTCTTTTCGCCGGACTCCTCGTCATCGCCGAGATCCATGCCAAAGGCCAGGTCGGCCCGGGGCTGCGGGCGGGTGATGTGGTGCGGGTGCTTGGGCAGGGTCACCGTGAACACCGTGCCCCGGCCCAGCCGGCTCTGGACCGTGATCTGCCCGCCATGCGCCTCCGCGATCCACTTGGTGATCGCGAGCCCGAGTCCGGTGCCGGGCCGCTCGCCGGTGCGGGAGCGGGCCGGGTCCACCCGGTAGAAGCGGTCGAAGATGTGGGCGAGGTCGGCGGTGGGAATCCCGATCCCGTTGTCCCCCACCACGATGGCGGCGGCCTCCCCCTGGTCCACCAGGCCGAGGCTCACCTTGCCCCCCGGCGGGGTGTACTTGATGGCATTGGTGACCAGGTTGAGCATCAGCTGGCGCATGCGGCTCCGGTCGATCGAAACCATCACCGGCTCGGCGGGCACTTCGCTCCGGACGGTGATGTTGGTCTCCTCGCCCAGGATCCCGGCGGTCTCCGAGGCTTCGCCCAGCAGCTCGCGCAGGTCGACCGGCTCCACCGCCAGGTTGGCGACCCCCTCGTCGGCGCGAGCCAGGGTGAGGAGGTTCTCGACCATCTCGCTCATGCGGTGAATCTCCTCCAGCACCTCCTCCAGCGGCTGGAGCGCCTCGGTGGGAGTGCGGGGGGTGTTCATCGCCCGCTCGACGCCGGCGCGCAGCACCATGAGCGGAGTCTTGAGCTCGTGGCTCGCATCGGCGGTGAAGCGGCGCAGGCTCCCGAAGCTCTCCTCCAGCCGCGCCAGCATCCGGTTCATCGTGTGGGCCAGCCGCGCCAGCTCCTCGGCCTTGGCCGGCGCCACCCGCCGGTGGAGGCCGCGTCCGTCGGTGATGGTCTCGAGCTCGTCGACCATCCCCTCGAGCGGGCGGAGGCTGGTGTCGGCCAGGACATAGCCGAGGCCGATGGAGCCGACGAGGATGACGGGGGCGATGACCAGCATGGCGCGGAGCAGCTGCTTGGCCCCGAAGGGCACCGCATCGATCGGGGCGGCGATGACCATGCTCGCCGGGGCCATCCAGATGCCGCGGATGGGAATCAGCGCGAAGCGGAAGTCACCCACCCCGGGAATGCTGACCTCGCCGGTGGTGACCTCGGAGCGCGCGGTGACGCCGGCGATGGCGCCGAGGGGAGGAAGGGCCGGGCCGGAGAAGACCCGTGTGGCGACGCCGTTGCGGTAGATCGGGGCGCGATCGGGATCGAAGATGATGACGTGATCCTGCACCGCGCTCAGGTACCCGCCGACCTGGCTCAGGGCCAGGGTGGGAATCTCCCCCGGCTCGAGGATCTTCCCGACCTGCTGCTGGAAGGTGATGAAGTACTGCGCGGCCAGGGTACCCTCGAGGCTGAGCCGCTCGTCCAGCTCCCGGAGCGAGGAGCGCTGCCGCTCGAAATAGAGCGCGCCGCCGAACGCGCCCACCGAGACGAGGAGGGCGATGGCGTACCAGAGGGTAAGTCGGGATCTGATGGACGACATAGTGGCCGTGAGACAGCTGTTAGCTGTTAGCTGTTAGCTAAGAGCTAACAGCTAATAGCTCATGCCTTGATGACGTACCCTACCCCTCTCACCGTATGAATCAGTCGCTTCTCCGCCCCCGCGTCCACCTTCTTGCGGAGCCGGTTGATCACCACGTCGACGATGTTGGTGCCGGGGTCGAAGTGATAGTCCCAGGCGTACTCGGTGATGAGCGTCCGGGACATGACCCGGCCCACGTGCCGCATCAGGTACTCGAGGACGGCGTACTCCTTGGGCGTGAGCTCCAGCCGCCGGCCCCCGCGGGTGACCTCGCGGGTCCCGACGTCGAGCTCCAGGTCGGCGATGCGCAGGTGCTTCGGGGCGATCTGCTTGGGCCGCCGGCCGAGGGCCTCGACCCGGGCGAGCAGTTCCTCGAAGGCGAAGGGCTTGGTGACGTAGTCGTCGGCGCCGGCCCGGAGGGCCTGGACCTTGAAGTCGACCGCGTCCTGGGCGGTGAGCACCAGCACCGGGGTGGTGTTCCCCCGGTCCCGGAGGGTCCGCAGGACCTCGAACCCGGTCATGCCCGGCAGCCGCAGGTCGAGCACCACGAGGTCGTAGTTCCCGTGCGAGCTCGCGCTGAGCGCCTCGTTCCCGTCGGGGACGAGGTCGGCCTGGAAGCCCTGCTCCTGGAGGCCGCGGAGGACGTATTGCCCGACGGTCCGGTCGTCTTCGACGACGAGAATCTTCATGGTGAGGGGCCGTTGGCCGTTAGCCGTTAGCCGTTAGGAACAGCATGCAAGGCGAGATCATCGGTACCCCTCATCAATTTGCTGATGGCTAACGGCTAATGGCTAACGGCTAACGGCTCTCGTTCACCGGCAGGTACACCCGGAACACACTCCCCCGCCCCGGCTGGCTGTCCGCCTCGATCCGCCCGCCGTGCTCCGCCACGATCCCGTAGCAGACCGACAGCCCGAGCCCGGTGCCGCGGCCCGGCGGCTTGGTGGTGTAGAACGGCTCGAAGATCTTGCTCAGCTCCGAGCGGGGAATGCCGCTCCCGGTGTCCTCGATCTCCACCACCACCTCGTCGGCCCGAGCCGAGTTGGCGTGGGAGCGGACGATGAGGGCGCCGCGCTCCTCCATCGCGTCGAGCGCGTTGAGCATGATCGCCATGAAGACCTGGATCAGCTGCTCGGCGTTGGCGAAAACCGCCGGGAGCCGGTCGTCGAGGTCGCGGGTGACGTCGATCTTCTTGAAGCGCTCGTGGTGCTTGAGCAGGAAGAGGGTATCCTCGAGGATGGTCGAGACGTTGACTGGCCCCTTGGCCTTGCCCTTGGGCCGGCTGAAGTCGAGCAGGCCGTCGACGATCCCCTCGCAGCGCTGCACTTCCTTGTCGATGATCTCGAGATACTCCCGCACCGAGGCCTGCTGCGAGGCCGGGACCGTGTCGGCAATCCGGTTCTCCAGCGCGGCCACGCAGGCGCCGATGGTGGCGAGCGGATTGTTGATCTCGTGCATGATCCCCGCCGCCAGCTGCCCGATCGCCGCGAGCTTCTCGCTCTGCAGGATCCGCTGCTGCGCCACGTGCCCCTCGGTCACGTCCTCGCCGATGGTGATGACGTGGGTGATGCTCTCGCCGTCCTGCCGCATCGGGATCTTGGTGATCCGGTAGTACTTGGGCTCGGTGCCCGAGCCGACCTCGAGCTCCAGCATCCGGGGCTGGCCGGTGCGGAAGACGTCGTCGAACTCCTCCCGCAACCGGCCCGGCGGCTGGCGGGTCAGCACCTCGAAGACCGGCCGCCCCACCACCTCGTCGCGGCGGAGACCCTGGGTGCCCAGCTCCCGCTTGCGGTTCCAGATCTGGATCCGGTAGTCCCGGTCGACCACGTAGAGCCCCACCGGCAGGCAGTCGATCACCAGGGTGATGAACCGCCGCTGCTCCTCGATCTCGCGGGAGCGGAGCGCCACCTCGTAGGCCAGGTCTTCGGAGAGCTCGATCGACGCGAGGAAGGGCGCGATGATGTCGGCGACCACCGGGAGGATCCGGTCGACCACCCCGGGAGGCGGCACCGGCTGGAGTTCGAGCATCCCCAGCCGCTCGCCTTCGTGCAGCAGCGGCACCCGGTGGGTGTCGCTGCCCGCGTCCGGCAGCACCGCGAACGACCGGCTGGTCCGGGGCGCGCCAGCCGCCCTCGGCGCGGTGATGGCCCGGAGGGTGGTGGCGTTGGGCTCGCGGAGCCAGAGCTGGACCTGGGCACTGCCGAGGCCCTTGCGCAGCGCGTCCGCCACCAGCGACAGCGTTTCTTCCGCGCCGAGGCCGGTGTTGAGCAGCTTGGCGACGGCGCCGATGAGCGAGAGGCCGGCGTCGGTCGCGGGGGAATCGGAGGAGCTCATGCGGTGTCCGGGGACGTCACGTCGGGTGATGAACTGCAATATCGCACGGTCAGGGCCAGGAGGGTGAGCCCGGCCAGCCCGCCGGCGAGGCAGAGCGCCAGCCACCGGTCGAACCGCCCCAGCCGCTCGCGCTCGGGGGCCAGCGCCAGTTCCAGCCCGCCGCCGGTCCGGGGGGTGGCCGCGACCGCGACGACCTCGCCGGTGCTGGGATCGGTCCGGGTTCCGGTGGGCGTATCGGCCGCGCTTCCTTCATGCTCCCGCACCCGCACCCCGACCGCGATCTCCGGGAGCAGCGCCTGGCGAACGCCCGGGGCGGTGGCCGCCACCTCGATGAGCCGCTTGAGGGTCAGGACCCGGAGCTCGGCGCCGTCGGCGAGGGTGCGTCCCACGCTTCGGTGGAGGTCGAGCGCCAGCAGCATCATCGCACCCGCGAGCGCCACCGCGAGCGGGGGAAAGACACGGGCGCGCCCGAGCAGGAGCGCGACCGCGATGACCCCGAGCGTCACCAGGACGATGACCGCCGCAAGCTTCGAGCTGCCCGAGGGTACTCGCGCCGGCACCAGGTCCCAGGCCGCGGCCCAGCCGAGCATACCGTAGCGGTCCCGGTCGAGAAAGGGGACCAGCGCCACCGGGCGGGCGGCGTGGCGTGCCACCACCACCGAGTCGCCCTGATCGAGGCGGCGCCAGAGCGAATCAGGCAGCGGCAGCAGGCCGATGGTATCGGGAAGGAGCGGCACCGAGCCGAGGGCCAGCTGGAACCCGCCGGGCCAGAAGGACGCGCGCGCGAGGGTGTTGACCGCGGCGAGGAGCCGGGCAGGATCGTAGCGCCGTTGGCGGGACCCGCCGGCACCACGACCGACAGGAAGAGGGACGCGTTCCGCGCCAGCGCCGCATCGGTGCGGCTCCGCGCCTCGGTCTCCGCCTGCCGGGCCGCGGCAAAGGCGCCGGCCATGGCGCCTAGCACGAAGAGGCTCCCGAGGAGAGCCTGGGAGCCGCGTCCTTACGCCGCGCATGACGCCGGATTGGGCATGAAGGACTAAGTTTAACGCCGAACGAGCCTCGCGGAACGCACCACGCCGGAAGGAAACCTCATGCCTGCCCTGACCGAACTCACGCCCGGATCGACGGCGCACCTCCCCTCGATGGGCGGCGCACCAGCGCGGTCCGGAATCCCTTCTCCGGCGAGCCCGCGGTGCTCGCCGCCGAAGCTTCCTGCCGACCCTCGAGCGGGCGATCGTGTCGGCGCAGGCGGGCTTTGCGAAGATGCGGGCCATGCCCTGCCACGCGCGGCGCGACCTCCTGGTCCGCATTGCCGACGCCCTCACCCGGGAACGGCAGGCGCTGGCGCAGGAACTGGCGGTGAGCTGCGGCAAGCCGATCACCCAGTCCCTCGGCGAGGTCGACCGCGCCATCATGACCTTCTCCCTCGCCGCCGACGAGGCCCGCTTCGGCGGCGAAGTGGTGCCGCTCGATGTCGACCCCCGCACCGTGGGCTACACCGGGATGGTGCACCGCTTCCCGGCCGGCCGATCAGCGCGATCACCCCGTTCAATTTTCCGCTCAACCTGCTGGCCCACAAAGTGGCGCCGGCGATTGCGGTGGGCAGCGCCCTCGTGGTGAAGCCGCCGCCGCAGTGCCCCCAGCTGGCCTTCGGCTCGGCGCCATCATGACGAATGCGGGCTGCCCGCCGGCGCCTACAACGTGCTGCACCTCCCCATTCCGGTGGCGGAGCAGCTCGCCACCGATCCGCGCTTCGCGATGCTCACCTTCACCGGCAGCCCGACGGTGGGATGGCACCTCAAGAACGTGGCGGGCAAGAAGAAGGTGTGCCTCGAACTGGGGCGGCAACGCCGCCGCGGTGGTGCACGAGGATGCGCCTGACCTCGACTGGACCGCGACCCGGCTCGCGCTGGGCGCTCGCCAAGCCGGCCGTGGTCTGCATCAAGGTGCAGCGGATCTCGTGCACCGGCCGATCTACGATCACTTCGTCGAGAAACTGGTGGCCGCCTCGGCGGCGCTGGTGTGCGCGGCGACCCGCTCGACCCGAAGACCGTGGTGGGCCCGATGATCGACCGCGGCGCCGCCGACCGGGTGGAGTCGTGGACCAGGAGGTGGTGGCCGCGGGAGCGACCGTGCTGCTCGCGAGCAGGCGGCAGGGGAACGTCCTGACGCCGGGCCTCCTCGCCAACGTACCGCGGGACGCCAAGGTGTCGTGCAAGGAGATCTTCGGCCCGGTGAGCATCGTGGCGCCGTACACCGACTGGGCCGATGCGATGACCCGCGTGAACGATTCCGACTTCGGCCTGTGTCGGCGTCTTCACCCGGGACGTCAACCGGATCTTCCGTGCCCCAGCGGCCTCGAGGTGGGGCGGCGTGATCGCGAACGACTTCCACCCTCCGGGTCGACAACTACCCGTACGGTGGGGTGAAGGACTCGGCTTCGGCCGCGCGAGGGGGTGCGTTACGCGATGGAGGAGATGAGCGAGCCGAGGATGCTCGCGGCCAACCTCACCTGCTGATCAGCGGTGAACAGCCGGTGGGCGGCAAGGAGGCTGTCCATCTCGGCGGCGAGGGCCTGGTAGCCCTCGTTCTTCTGGTCGGTCACCAGCGCCTTGTCCACCGCCTGCCGTGCCTCGCGGTAGCGCCCCAGTTTCGCCAGCGCCTCGGCGGCTCCGGACCGTGCATCCCCCGAACACCCAGCGTTTCCGATCGGGCCTATATCGAAGTGGGCCAGCGCGTCTTCCGGCTGGCCTTTCTGCATGCCTGCCCCAGCAGCAGGCTGGCGTGATCGGTTAGACAGGGCACGGACTCGCCTTGGCGATCGATGCGCTGATGATCCCCTCGTCGACCGTGCTGAGCCCGAACAGCGCCCACGCGGAGCAGGGCCGCGCGCGCCACCAGCAGCCGGTGCTCGATCCCGATGGCACTCGCGCCCTCGCGTGAGGCCCGGCCGACCGGCCCGGTGTCGGCGAGGATGAGGGCGGAGCTGGCCAGGGCGAGGCGCCGGTATTGTCGCCGTCGCGCAGCTGGAAGAAGGCGCCGGAGACGAGCGCGGGGGCGAAGGCCGGTGCCCGGGCGAGGGCCCGCCGGGCGGTGACGGTGTCGTCCGCCGCGTCGGCGCGCTCCGCCTCGAGGAACGCCACCGCCGCGGCCATGTGGTCATCGCCGGTGGAGATGGCCCGCGCGGCCCAGCCGAGGGTGACGATCCCCGCGACGACGAAGGGCCACGCGACGAGGTCGGAGACCAGCAGCACGCCGCAGAGCAGTCCCCCGGCCAGTCCGCCGAGATGCGCCGCGTTGTCGATGGTGGGAATGCTGAAGCCGAGGACCAGGTTCACCGCCGCCCGTGCCACCAGCGTACCGGCGAGGCTCGACGGGAGCCGCGCGGTGCTGCCCCGCCAGCTCAGGTAATACCGCCGCCCCCGCCGGGGCCGAAGATGGCGCCCGAGGCGCCGACGCCGCGCGGGACTGAAGGCCCAGCTCGCGAGCCCGCCGGTCACCGCGCTCACGAAATAGGTGGCGAGGAAGCGCACCTGCCCGATGGCGGGCTCGAGCACGCTGCCGAGCTGAAGAGCGACCGTGGAGTTGACGGCGAGATGGAGATAGCCGCCGCGCAGGAACGCCACCGTCAGCAGGCGCCAGTACTCGCCACCGGTGATGGCGGCGTTGTCCTGGCGCCGTAGTGAAAAAGACGAGCATGAAGGTGTCATCGCCACCGGGAATGGTGATGACCCCCATGAGCCAGCAGAGGGCGAGGAGGGGGAGGGTCACGACCGGTGCGGGTCGCGCTCCGCCACCACCGTCGGGTGGATCTCCGGCTCAGCCGTCATGGAATGCCACCGTGCACGTCCTCGACCAGAAGGTCGCCTGCGGCCGCCTCAGCTCCACCTGTCGACAGACCGGCCCGCGCGCCGCATCGTCCCGAGCGACGCCTGCCGGAGCGGCGGGCCGGAGACCCGCCGCACCGCCAGCACCGTCCGCTCGGGGCGGCGGCGGAGCCGCAGGTCGAAGAAGGTGGGACCGACCCGCAGCCGGCGAAGGGCCATCTCGCTCCACCCGCGCGGCAGCTACCGACACGGTCCTCGCCGCGGATCAGGTCGGGGTCGACGCCCCAGAGGGTTTCCACGATCCCGCCGGGACCAGCCTGGCCGGCTCGGCCCCATAGCCCGTCAGCTCGATGTGGGGATGGGGCGCCCGCCGCCGCTCACCCGCACCGCCTCGAGCCGGGCGGCGATGGCCTGCTCGCCGGCGGCGTGGGCCCCGGCCAGAGAGGCCGTCGCGCACCGCGGTCGCCACCCGGTCGGGCATCGCCTCCACCACATCGGCCAGCCGCTCCCAGCTCCGGCTCACCGCGTCGAGGTCGCCGGGTCCAGCGGAGCCACGCTGCCGCCAGCGCCGGGAGCGCGGGGTCGAGCTCGTCCTCGAGGGTCAGGCTCCGGACCGGCGTCGCGCACCACCTCGCGGTCGCCGGCGGCGAGCAGCGCGCGGCCGGTGCGGGCCGTCTCGCGGGACATGCAGCGCCCCCGCCCGGGCCGCTCCTCCAGCCGGGCGTCGAGCTCCACCTTGGCCCAGCCGGAAGCGCCGGCCGAGCACCGGGTCGGGCGACTCGAGCGAGACCAGGCGCTCCTCCAGGCGGCGGGCGTGGAGAATCCGGTCCTGCCGGAAGGCGCGGAGCTTCCGGCGCCGGAGCGCATCGAGCGCGCGGTCGAGGTCATGCGCTTCCGGCCCGGCGGCGAGCACCACGCGGAGAATCCGGTCGCCCTCGACCATCACGCGGTTGCCGTCGACCTGACCGCCCCTGCCGCAGCAACCACGGCCACCGGCTCATTCCCATCCTGCCCGGACAGGACGATGGTCCCGGGCATCGATTCTGTCATCCCGAGCGCAGCGAGGATCCTCGCTCTTCCTGTCGACGTCCGATGACCGGATGCCGTGCCAGCCGGAGATCGGCGGGCCCATCGGCCACTGTGCTCCAGAAGACCAGCGGGTGCTCGAGCGCGGTGGTGATCCGCTCGGTGAGCTGTGCTCCCCCGCCTGCAGCACTCCGACGATCTCGTCGGGCGCCACCTTCACCGCCACCGCCCTCCGGGGTGGCGCCGTTCACCGCGAGGTGCATCTCGCGCGCCACCAGCCGTCCGTCGATCTCGACGTCGGCAATGTCGTGACAAGCCCCGTGAGACCGACGCGCGCGCGGCGCCCGGTGAGGGTCCACGCATGCTCGGCCCGGCCGGGAACCCGGTGAGGAGGGGAGACACGGACGGGGGCCAGTCGTCCCACACCGGGGTCTGAGAAGGTGGAGGAGCCGGATGGGCTCCTCCGTGCGGCAGTGCATCACCCGACATCACGGCTCCTGCCGGGGCCGGCTCAGGAGAGCTGCTTGATCTGCGCCAGGATCTCGGTTTCGCGCCGCTGGCCCGTGGCTTCCTCGACGTACACTCAGCGCACCACGCCCTGCTTGTCGATCAGGATGTAGGCGCGGTTGGAGAAGGCGCCTCCCCGAGGAGCGTCCTGTAGAGCCGGCCTGGCCTCGCGCTTGAAATCGCTCAGCAGGTCGACCCCGATCTTCTCCTTGGCCCTCCGGAACTCCTTGAGGCTCGGCACCCGCATCGACCGAGATCGGGAGCACCTCGGTGTTGGCGGTCTTGAATCGGCTGGTCGTCGCTGAAGGCGCACAGCTCCTTGGTGCAGGTGCCGGTAGAACGCCGGGGGAAAGAACGCGAGCAGCACGTTCTTTCCCGGCGGAGCGACGAGAGGGGTGACCTTCTCGCCCGAGGTGGAGGCGAGGGTGAAATCGGGCGCGGGGGAGCCGACGGTCGGGAGAGGCATGGATAGTTGGGAGAGAGAGAGGATCTGTCATTCCGAGGAGCGAAGCGACGGAGAATCCCTGATGCTCAGGCAGACACAGGCAGGGATCCCTCGCTTCGCCCAGGACACCACTGCGGCCCTGGCCGCCGGTTGTCACTTGAGGCGCTTACCGACCTCGGTCCAGTTCACCACGTTCCACCACGCCGACACGTAGTCGGGGCGGCGGTTCTGGTACTTGAGGTAGTAGGCATGCTCCCAGACGTCGCAGCCCAGGAGCGGCGTTCTGCTCTCATGACCGGGCTGTCCTCGTTCGCGGTGCTGTAGACCTCGAGCGAGCCATCCTTCTTCTGCGCCAGCCAGTTCCGCCGCCGAAGCGGGTGGTGCACGCCTTGGTGAAGGCCTCCTTGAACTGGGCCAGCCGCCGAAGGTGCCATTGATCCCGTCGAGCAGCTTGCCCTGGGCTCCTTCGCGCCGTTGGGCGTCATGATCTCCCAGAACAGCGTGTGGTTGTGGTGCCCGCCGCCGTTGTTGCGCACCGCGGTGCGGACCGCCTCGGGCACCGCGTCGAGGTTGCTGATCAGCTCGTCGAGCGATTTCGACTGGAACGCCGCATGCGGCTCCAGCGCGGCGTTGAGGTTGTTGACGTAGGCGGCGCGGATGCTTGTCGTGGTGGATCCGCATCGTCTGTTCGTCGATGCGGTTCCAGCGCGGTGTAGTCGTAGGGCGGCAGCGTGAAGGCTACGGCGCACTCCGGAGCGCGAGAGAAACAGGCCGGAAAGTCCGGCGGAAGAGCGGGAAACCTGGGCGATCAGTTCAACCCCCGGTCAACGCGCCGGACGCGCCTCCTGCGCGCGGCGTGACCGTCACCAGCGCGAGCGCCACCGAAACGGCGAGCAGCACGGCGTAGAACGTTTGAGTCCGAGCGCCGCGTCGAGGAGCGGCACCGGCTGGAGCAGCATGCCGAGCAGCAGCAGGGCGGCAGCCGGACCGCGGAACTGGGCGGGGAGGGTGGCCGCGGCGAGTGCCACCAGTCCCTCTCCCGCCAGGAGTAGAGCCCCCGCCCGGGCGCCGTCGCCGCCCGGCGTGAGCACCCCGCGACGCCGAGCGCACACCGCCTGGCTCCAGTCACCCGAGATGATGCTGCTCCGGCGAGGATCCAGGAGCGGAAGAAGAGCGGCTCCCAGTGCCCCAGGCCGCTGGGGAAGACCGGCGCCGCCGCCCGGAAGAGGAGCATGGCGGCCGCGAGGGAGGTGAACGCCCCCAGTTCCTCATTATTGAAGGCCAGAGCCGGAGGAGGAACCAGGCCGAGAGGAAGAGCCCCAGCACCGCCACGGTTCAGAGGCGGGACTGAACGGCCCGTCGGGAAGTTCGCGCAGGCGGAGCGAGGTCTCCCCCGCCACCTGCGCCACGGCGCCGACGCTGAGCCCCAGCAGCACCACCCCGAGCAGGCCCCCACGGCAGGCGTTCGAGTCCGTGCCGCCGCGCCAGCAGCCGGCCGCTGACAGCGCACAGGATCCCGCGCGGCCAGCCACAGGAGGTGAGGCGCGAAGAGCGCCGCCCGGCCACGGCCAGCAGGTGGAACCCCGAGGAGCGCCACGTCATTCTGGAGGGCAGGCGCTCCTTTCGCACCGGCCGCCGTTCCGCCAGCCGATCGCGAAGCCGCGCGACCCACGCCGCCACCCCCGCGAAGCGCACCGCCATCCAGAGCCCGGCCACGACCGCCAGCACACTCATGAGCGCACACCGAGACTGAGCAGCCAGCCGCCGGCCCCGGGCCGTCAGCGTCACCGCGTAGCCGCCGAGCGCCAGGACCAGGAGCGCAACGCCGGCGCGGGCCAGGGCCCAGGGATCGTCGTGCCCGGCACCCGCCGGAGCAGCCCGGCACCGAGCGCGAACAGCAGCCCCAGCGCCAGCAGCGCGCCGCGTTGATCGCAGAAGTAGCTCGGCGCGAGCCCGGCATCGAGCCACCCGGGCCCGCCGGCAACCTGGAGACTCGCGAGCGCGGGCGCGCTGACGATCGCGCCGGCGAGCGCCGCGCCCGGCGGGGGCCGGGACGGCGTCCTCCAGGAGGCCGATCCCCCCCCCCCCGGGACGGGCAACAGACTGGAAGATCCACCGGGCCTCGCGGAAAAGGGCGCCAAACCGCCTGCATCATAATCGAGGGCGCGCTGGCCCTGTGCCGGGATGGACAGGAGGTTACTTTCACAAAACCCAGTCACCCTGAACGCGCGACGCCTTGCTGCTCTCCCTCTTTTCCCTGCTGGCGCTGCTCGCCGGAATCACGCCGGCTGGCGACCAGCCCGCCGGCGGCGCCTCCGCTCAGTCATCCCCTCGCTCAACGAGTGGCTGATCCGGCGGGCCGCCCCTGGGCACCTCCGACAGCCTCGCGCGGCAACTGCTCTACCGGAAGTCACTCACCCATCGGCTGCGGGCCCGGCTGCTCGAGACCGAGCCCAGCGCGGGAGCTCAGCAGCGACCTGCTGGGCGCCGCGCTCCGAAGTACGATTCGCTGGGCCGCGCGGTCGACGCCGCGGCTCCGGCTCAAGACGAAGACCCGGGCCCAACGGATCGCGCTCCGCGACCCCACCGGTGGCCATCGCCGAGCAGCGGGCCGGCACCGGCGGCAATGGCCCTGGTGCTCGACCTTCTGGCCACGATGCCGGAGCAGCCCACGCCGGAGCCGAACGGTGCTCCTCGCCCGGGCGGCGAGCCGATCGCGCCTCGCCGCGCGCGCGGTGACCTCTACAGCCGCGCCTTTGCCGCGCGGGTGGGCACCCCCGCCGACCGGCTCGGCTTCGGCACGGTGCTCGCCCAGGTGGGACGGTACCGCGAGGCCATCGCCTCGCTCAAGCTGGTGCCCAGGAAAGCGGGGCCACCGAGCAGGCCGACTACCAGCGCGCCTTCGCCCTCGGACGGCTGGACCAATCGGCCGAGGCGCTCGCCATCCTCGATCACCTCGCCACCAGCGGTGATTCGGCGATCGCGGCCAGGGCGGCTTCTTCACCGCCGGCGACCTTCGCTGGAAGCGCGACAACAATGCCGCCCGCGCCGCCTGCTCGGGCTCGCCGCCCGCTTCCGCGGGACGACAACGCCCCGCGCGCGGCGGCGTTCCTCGCGGGGATGTCGCTCTGGGAAGACGGCCACCTGCTCGAGGCGGGGAAGCGTGGGAGCGGGCCCACCAGGTCTTCCTCGGCACCGAGGCCCAGGCCTCGAGCTGCTGGGCCGGCCGCCTTGCGCTGGAAACCAGGCAGGCCAGCGGCGCCAGGCGGAGATCCTCTGGCAATCGGTGATCGCGCGCGACTCCGCTTCCTATTATGCGGTGGCCAGCTTCGGCGGCCAGGGCTGGTCGTGGAAGCCCGCCCGGCAGAGGACAAGTTCCAGTACTACGTCGACCTCGACAAGCACCGCGCGGTGCGGATGGAGATGCTGCGGAGCACGCTCGATGACCGAGGAATTCCAGTGGGAGAAGGAGTGGCTCCTCGCCGACACCCGCCGCCAGCCGGAGCGCCTCCTCGCCGCCGCCGACCTGCTCAAGCACCAGGGCCTCCCCGCCGCCGGCGGTGACGCTCGCGCGCCGGGCCCTCGCCGCCGGCGCGCGCCCCCGATGCGCGCACCTACCGGCTGCTCTACCCGCTGCTGCACGAGGACGAGAACAGGCCCAGGCGGAAGCGGCCGGGATCGACCGGGCGCTGATCGCCGCCGCTGATCCGCCAAGTCGATCTGGGAGCCCGTGGCCAAGTCGCGCGTGGCGCGCTGGGCCTGATGCGGGTGATGCCGGGCACCAGGAAAGACATCGCCCGCGCGCTCCGGATCCCGCGCTGGAACGCCGACGCCCTGCTCGACCCCGCCACCAACATCCGCTTCGGGACCTATCACCTCGCGGGCATCCTCCGCCGCTTCGAGGGCGACCTCTCGCGAGCCTCGCCGCCTACAACGCGGGCCGAGCCGGGTCACCTGGAACGGCTCGGACGGCGTGCGCGATCCGGAGCTGTTCATCGAGCGGATCACCTTCCAGGAAACCCGCGACTACGTGCGTCGAGGATCATCGAACGGAACCTGACGCTGTACCAGGCGCTGTACGGCGGATAAGGCGGCAAAGCGGCAAGCGGCAAAGCGGCAAAGCGTCGATGATGCCCCCTGCCCCAGGCCGCCTGGCCGCCCTGCGCTTTGCCGCCTTTCTCGCGGCCCTCCACGCTTCTCGCACATCTTCGGCTGCCTCTTTCCGCCCCCGGGCCGGCCTTCCGTTGTAGGGCCGAACCAGAGAGCGCTGGTGACGCTCGTTCGCGTCAGGCGTGGTCGTGGCCGCTCGCGCTGCTGGTCGCGAGCCTGGTGGTCATGCTGGGCACCGCCTGGGGAAGGCCCATGTCCTCCAGCGCCAGCGCAAGCAGACGCGGACCAGGCTCCTGCACGACTACGCCGCCTTCGGCGCGTGGACCTTCCAGCGGCGAGCTCACCATCCATCTCGAGGAATTTGCCTGGCAGGTGTTCAGCCCCATCGCACACCGCCAGCCCGACAACCCCGTATGCCGAGCGCGGCCAACCTGGCCGGCTACCGGGCGAAGAGCCTTCTCGATTGCCGCTGCGACCTCGACCACCCAACCCGCCAGCTACTTCAGCTACATCCTCGGCAGCGACACGGTGATGGTGGTGGGCACACCACTCTCGCGGCGGCCCAGGAGACGATCCGCCACCGCACCGGAGAGTTCCTCGGCGCCGGTGACGAGGTGTGGCGCGCCCGCTCTGCTTTCCTGGGACCATTCCCGGAGCTTCCCTCGCTCACCGCCTACCAGGCTCATGCCCACCACCTTCAGGGACACGGTGCTGTACGGGCTGGTGGTCGACCGCGCCTCCCTCGCCCCGACATTCACCCGGGTGCTGGGAGGACCGGACCTGCTTCCCGCCGCTGTCTCTCGCGGCCGGGCCGGCAATGTGAGGCTCCTCGCGGTCGAGGTGCTCGACCAGGCCGCGGCACTTTGCTCTATCGCGATCCCCGCTGGCCAGCCGATGGGCTGGTGGCGGAAGGGCGGATGCCCGAGATCGGAAGGCGGTCTCCTGGTCCGCATCACCGTGCTCCCTCGGCAGCGGCCTCGCTGGTGGTGGACTGCCCGGCAACGAGGTCTCGATCCTGTCCGCGGTGGTGGTGCTCGCGGTGCTGCTGGCGGTGGTGGGCGTGGCGCAGCTCCGCCGGGGGCAACAGGCTCGCCCGGCTCCGCTCGGGGTTCGTCGCGAGCGTCTCGCGCCGAGCGCACTCCGCTGGCGCAGATCCGCCTCTTCCTCGACACCCTCCGGCTCAAGCGATACGCCAGCGACGACCAGCGGGAATGGCTGGTGGGGCATCTCGCACGGGAGACGACCCGCCTCGAGCACCTGATCGAGAACGTGCTGCACTTTTCCCGGCTCGAGCGGGGCGCGCCGGCACCGCTGTGTCGCTGGCCCGCACCGATCTGGCCGCGCTGGTCCGGGAAACGGTCGACGGCTTCAGCGCCGCTGGCCCACTCGCACCGTGCCGGGGTCGAGTGCGATCTCACCCGGGCCTCGAGGCGGAGGTCGATCCCGCCCGGATGCGCGAGATCCTGCTCAACCTGCTCGACAACGCGGTCAAGTTCGGGCCGCCGGGCGGGTGATCCGGGTGGGGGTGCGTGAGGTGGCATGGCGGATCCGGATCGAGGTCTGCGACCAGGGGCACGGGATTCCCGCCGCCGAACGGGTTGCGATCTGGGAACCGTATTTCCGGGGGAGCCGGGCCGGGGCGGCCGCCGTCGGCGGGAGCGGCATCGAGCTGGCCATCGTGAAGGAGGCGGTCGAGGCGGCCGGGCGAGGTGCGGGTCGAGGATGCGCCCCGGAGGGCGCGCTGTTCGTGGTGGGCTCCCCGCCCTGCACGCGCGGGTCCCTCCCACACCACGTGCCGGTCGCGACATGAGCGCCAGCCGGATCCTGGTGGTCGACGACAACCCCGATCTCGCCGACGGACTCCGCTACAACCTCGGCTCGAGGGCTACGAGGTCCGCATCGCCGGCGACGGTCCCGCCGCGATTGCCGCCGCGGCGGCGTGGCACCCGCGCTGATCATCCTCGACCTGATGCTGCCCGGCTGCGACGGGTACGAGGTCCTGCGCGCGCTCCGCCCAGGGGCGGCGCGATGCCGGTGATCATCCTGAGCGCGCGCGGGAGGTGGACAAGGTGAAGGGCTTCCGCCTCGACGCCGACCAGTACGTCACCAAGCCGGTGGGGCTGATGGAACTCCTCGCCCGGGTGCGCGCGCTGCTCCGCCGCAGTGTCCAGGGACGGGGCGAGACGGCGCCAGCGGCGATCGCCTTCGGTGACGTCGTCGCCGACCCGCTGACCCGCACCGTGACCGTCGGTGGCCAAGGGGTCACCCTCACCCCCAAGGCGTTCGACCTCATGCTCGCCCTGGTCCGCCGCCAGGGCGCGGTGGCGAGGAAACCGGGTCGAGGCTCCTGAAGGAAGTCTGGGGCACCACCGGCGAGGTGCTCACCCCGGACCGTCGACTCCCACATGGCCGAACTCCGCCGCAAGCTCGAGCCTGACAGTGCCGAGCCGCGGCACTTCCTGATGACCGTCTGGAAGGCGGGCTACCGCTTCCGGCCGTAGCGCCACACTTCTCGCACAGATTTCCTCCCCCCGCCGCACAACTTCCGGCGTACCCCCGGCGTATCGTGACCAGGTCTCCACCTGTCACGACCGTCCCCGGAGGAACGGCGACGCTCCCTCCGCCCTGATGCTCCTCGCCGCCAGCCTGGCGGCGGCCCCGCCCTGGCCGCCACCGGCGGCGCCCGCGCACCGGGATGCTGGTCACCCCGGCGCAGCTGGCCGTCCAGCTCAGCGACCCCAAGCTGGTGCTGCTGCACGTGGGCCGGGAGGCCGACTACCAGAAGGAGCACATCGCCGGCGCCCGCTTCCTGAACCTGCGCCAGGTCGAGCGTAGGGTGATTCGCTCGCCCTGCAGCTGCCCGACGCCGCCACGCTCGACTCGGTCTTCGGCAGCTATGGCGTGGGCAACGACTCCCGGATCGTGATCGTGTTCAGCAGCGATTGGATCAGCCCCGCGACGCGGGTCTGGCTCACCCTCGATTTCCTCGGGCTGGGACGCCGCACCGCGCTGCTCGACGGCGGGCTCGCCGCCTGGCGGGCGGCAGGGCTGCCGGTCACGGCGGAACTCCCGCCCCGGCGGTGCCGCGGCGGCTCACCAACGCGGCCCATCCGGAGGTGATCGCCGCGGGTGGATCAAGGCGCGCCTGGGCGACCCGAAGCTGGCGGTGATCGATGCCCGCGCCCCGATGTTCTACCAGGGAGTCGACGCCGGATCCTTCCCGCGCCCCGGACACATCCCCGGCGCGAAGAACCTCCCTACTTCTCCACCGTCGCCGGCGACGATGCCCGCTTCCTCCCCGACAGCGCCCTCCGCCGCTATCTTCGCGGCCGCGGGGTACGGAGCCGGCGAGGAGGTGGTGACCTACTGCCATCGGGCAGCAGGCGACGGCGGTCTACTTCGCCGCGAAACTCATCAACCTCCGGTGCGGCTCTCGCGGTGGCTCGTTCCAGGAGTGGAGCGGCCGCACCGACCTGCCGGTCGAGGAGGCGTGCCCTTCAGCGAGGGTCGGCTGATCAGCACCGATGAACTGGCGACCCTGCTGGCGCACGACTCGGTGACGGTGATCGACGCCCGGAGCGATCTCGCGGCGTACTTCGCCAACCACATTCCCGGCGCCCCCTACCTGCGCTTCGAGTCGCTCCGCGCTCCGCGCCGGCATCCCGGCGGACACGCTCGCCCCCGAGGCCTATGCCGGCCTGCTGGGCCGGCTGGGAATACGCGGGAGCGGCCGGTGGTCATCTATGGAACCGGCGATGCCGGCAACTTCAACGCGACCTTCCTGGCCTGGATCCTCGCCGGGTTCCGCCACCGGATCTACCTGCTCGATGGCGGCTACGCCAAGTGGGCGCGGAGGACGCCCGCTCACCGGGCGTATCCGGACACGAAGGCCACGGCGTATGCCGTCACCCTACGGGCTCGAGGCGGCCGAGCTGGGCTGGGTGCGCTTCATGGTGAATCGGCCCAACGCGGTGATCGTCGACGTGCGGCCTGCCGACCAGTATGCCGGCACGGCGAGGCGCAAGGGCTGCGCCGGGGACACATCCCCGGTGCGGTGAATCACTTCTGGCAGGACGACCTGCGCGACGCCGGCAACGGGCTCAAGGTGTGGAAGTCGAAGGACGAACTGCAGGCGGGGTACACGCGGCAGGGGATCACGCCGGACAAGGATGTCTTCCTCTACTGCAACACCGGCACCGAGGCGAGCCACGCCTACTTCGCGCTCCGCTTCCTGCCCGGCTACGAGGTGCACGTCTACGTGCCGTCGTGGACCGAGTGGGCGGGACGGGAGGACCTGCCGATCGAGCAGGGCCAGGCGCGTCGGCGAGCAAGTAGCGAAGGAAGAACGTACGCGGGAACAGCGACAGCGTGAGCGGGGAGCGGGAAAGGAAGAAGCGTGAGCGGGGGGCAGTGTCATCCCGAGGAGCGTCAGCGACGAGGGATTCCCGCTCACCTTTTTTTCCCGCCCCTTGCCTTGTCCTGCTTCCCCCTACTATTGTTATTACTGTTGAATGACATAGCCCTTTGGGGCCCCGGAGGCGGCAACCGGGTGATGCAAGGCCGTGGCGTGGCGCTCGATTCCAAAACGGAGTCGGGCGTTTCGTGCTTTCAGCCCCTCGTGGCCGCGGTGCGCGCTGCATCTGCCTGGGGCGCCTTCAGGAACGCGCCTTCACGTGCCGGTGGCGCAGGATCCCGGCAATTCCATGCCGTGCCCGCCGGTGGTAATCTTGGCGGATGCGAACCCCACTTCGAGTGCTCGTTCCCCTCGCCTGGTGGCCTGTGGCAGCTCCAGCGCCGCGCCCGCGCGGTCGCCACCGCGCCGTTCCCCTGCCCGACTCGGTCACGATCGTCGACGCCCGCACCGGTGCGCCGATCCCGGCAGGCGAGCTGCTCCGCCGCGCCGCGGCCGCCGATTTCGTCCTGCTGGGCGGATCCACGACAACAGCTATCACCACCAGGTCCGGGGCGCGCTGCTGACCGCGCTCGCCGCAGAAAGCGCCCGGCGGTGATCTTCGAGCAGGCGGCCCGGAGCACCGGCCCGATCCCGGCGCCGGCGGCCCAGCGAGAACGAAGAAGGCAGCTCGACGCGCACGGCTTCGACCGCAAGGGATGGAAGTGGCCGCTGCACCGGCCGTGGTCGACGCGGCGCTGGCGCACGGGCGCGCGATCTATGGCAGCAACGTCCCGCGCGAGGCGCTGCGCTCGGTGGTGCGGCAGGGCGCCGGGGCCGCGCCCGCGCGACCTCGGCCCTCATCACCCAGGTGCCGCTCGACAGCGCCGCCCAGGCGGGGATCGACCAGGAGGCTCTTCGAGGGCCACTGCGGCAAGCTCCCCAGGAGATGGTGCCGGGCATGCGGGCCGCGCAGGTGCGCGACGCCGCGATGACCGATGCGATGCTCGCGGCAGGCGCCGCGGGCCGGCGTGGCTCATCGCCGGGGATGGGCATGTGCGGATGGACGCTGGGCGTGCCGCGCATCCTCGGGAAGGTGGCCGCCGGCGAAGCAACTGGTGGTGGGCTTCGTCGAGCGGGGCGGCAGGGATGCCACTCCGGGCGACAAACTGGCGCAGCGCTACCAGGTGGTGGTGATCACGCCGGCCGCGGTGCGCGAGGGATCACTGCGCCGGCCTCTGAGGGCCGATTCATAGCGTGGCGCTACAGGGCCACCGGTTGAGGACAGGACGCAGGACCTCCGAGCGGATGACCCAGGTGCGTAAGACCGCCTGAAGCAGGAGGTTGGGAGACGACACCGGCGCCGGTCCCGGCCTTGCCCTCCAGGGGTGGGCGTGAGCGAGACGACTCGCTTGCGCGCCGTCTTCAATACCTGCCCGCGCCATCGTGGCCCGGGCGACGCCGCGAAGCCCAGCTCTGGAGAAGGCGATGGTTTCCACGTCGCGGTGGCGGAGGCGCTACCTGCTCGCCATGGCAATCGCCGGCATCCTCGGCGCCTGCGCCGGTGAAGCTCGAGATGCGCCGACCTCGTTCGCCCCGACGCTGGCGAATGCGGGTGGCAGTGGCGGCGGTGGTGGAGGCGGCGGTGGTGGGGGTGGCGGAGGCGGAGGCGGGGGCAGGACCACTGCGGCCTGTGCGCCGATCCGGTCCTTCACCCCGACGCCCGGGGTACTACCCGCGGAGCAAGCAGTGGGGTGCGGTCTGGATCAGCTTCTCGGTGACTGCGACAGCGCCGCCACCGTGCGCGGGGTACTCACCATGAACGAGCTCTCCGCCCCGGGCCCGCTCGGCTTCTCCGGCAACTGGCAGGGGAGCTTCCTTGCCGCCGGCAGCAACAAGGGGGCCGTGCAAACCCCGGACTTGGGCCGGTCGACCTGATGTCGGACTTCGAGGTGAAGCTCGAGGTGTTCGATTCCACCGGCGTGCTGCTGCAGAGCAAGTCAGATCGTCACCACACTTCCATTGAGTGACAGGATTTGGGGATTGAACAACGGACTTGGGGATTGAGTGGTGGTTGGGGGATCAAGTCCCTCAATCAGATCCAATCCCCGAATCCGCTTTTCAATCTGATCCTGTTGCAGCCTAACGAGACTGACAGCCGGGGGTGTCGGGGTAGATGCAGCGCATGGTGGCGGCGAAGTCGGCGGGGAACTGCTCCCGCCGCCACCGGGCGTAGGGTTCGTAGCGGGGCGCGGCTTCGGCCCGGAGCGCTTCGGGAAGTTCGTAGTAGAAGTCGAGGGCGACATTCCACGCCCGCAGTTCCTCCTCACCCATCGTCGCGTCCCCGGCGAGGCCCCGCCAGCACGCATGCGATCTCGTGCGTCGGGTAGGCGGCGATGGCCGCCGGTGGGAGGGTCGTGTCCATCAGGGCGACCCAGCGGCCCTCGTGGTCGGTGCGGAACGCGGGCGGCCGGCCACGCCCGGCGATCGCGAACGCGCTGTACTGGTTCGCCGCCCGGCTCTCTGGGCCGGCCACCAGCACGGTGTAGCCCGCGCCGGCGTAGCGGCCCAGCACCCGGCGGCCGATCGGCGTGGCCTGGGGGCACCCGCGGCGGCGAGGAGCCGGGGGTCGCGGGTGAGCACCTCGGGGATAGCCGTGGTATCAGGGTGCGGCAACGTCAGGTGGCCGAGGAGCAGGAGGGCTCGCAGGATCTCCGTCACAGTGCGCCTTTTAGGGGGCTGGCTATTATCGAGACGGCTTACCACACCGGACCACCCGGAAACAGTCCGGCCGTTTCCTACCTGCGAGGTCGCGATGCGGCACTGGCGATGGTGCGTCCGGCGCTGGCCGCCCTGCTGGCCTGCGGCGGCGGCCCGGCTCCACCGACTCCTCGAAATCCCCCTCCCGCCGGTACCGGCGGGCTGCATGTCGCGGGGAATCGCCTGGTCGATTCGCTGGGCATTACGGTACGGCATCGCGGGTTTGATCACTCCGGTCACCGAGTACGCCTGTGCCCAGGGGTGGGGCATCTTCGATGGGCCATCCGATTCGGCGGCGGTCGCGGCGATGGCGTCATGGCACGCCAATGCGGTGCGGCTCCCCTCAACGAGACCTGCTGGCTCAACCTCAACGGGGTGAACGCCACCTACGCCGGGGCCAGCTATCAGCAGGCCATCACCGACTATGTGGGCCGGCTGAATCGCCGGCTTCTACGTCATCCTCGATCTCCACTGGGCCGCCGCCGGCAGCGCAGTCGCGCTGGCGCAGACGCCGATGGCCGACCGGGACCACTCCCCGAGTTCTGGCGCCAGGTCGCCACCACCTTCAAGGACAACGGGCGGGTGCTGTTCGATCTCTTCAACGAGCCCTACCCTGACAACAACAGCGACACCCCCGAAGCCTGGCGCTGCTGGAAGGACGGCGGCACCTGCGCCGGGATGAGCTACCAGGCGGCGGGGATGCAGGAACTGGTGACGGCGGTGCGCTCGACCGGCGCCACCAACGTGATCCTGCTCGGCGGGGTGGAGTATTCGGCGGGACTCTCGGGGTGGCTGAGCCACAAGCCCAGCGATCCCACCGGCAACCTCGCCGCCGCCTGGCACATCTACAAGGGCGGCTGGTGCAACACGGTGACCTGCTGGGACAGCACCGCCGCGCCGGTGGCGGCCCAGGTGCCGCTGGTGCTCGGCGAAATCGGCCAGGATGACGGGGGCAGCAGCTTTGTGACCGGGCTGATGAACTGGATGGACACGCGGAAGGGCGGCTACCTCGCGTGGACCTGGAACGTGTGGGGCAGCGCCTACGACCTCATCAGCAGCTACGACGGCACTCCCAGCAGCTACGGGCAGACCTACCAGACGAGATTCGGGAGCTAAGGGTCGAGGGTCAGGGGTCGAGGGCCGGGAAGGCAGCTCAGGATTCCCGGGCCACCTGCCGAAGCTATTGAACGGCCCACGGCTGCCGGTCGACCCGTGCGCCCCTCTTCGCCCCCGCTCCGCCGATCGTGATCTCCCAATGCTGACCGCTGCCGCGCCGGACGCCGTCCGCGACCTCCAGCTCGACCTCGCCCGCCAGGCCCTCGAGCGCGGCGACGCCGCGCTGGCCCTCCAGACCCTCGCCGACATCCTCACCGCGGACCCGGTCAACGCCGCCGCCATCTGGGAAGCGGGGCGCTACTACGGCCGGCAGGGAGCCTTCGCCGACGCCGCCGAGTACTTCGCGCAGGCGCTCAAGCTCGATGCGACGCTCAGCGTGGTGGAGTTCGCCTTCGCCGGGCAGATCATCCGGCTCCGCGACGTGGAGGGCTCGGCCGCCCCGATCCAGGTGCTGCGCGAGCTGGAGCGCGACCCGTACGAGCTCCGCACCCGCCGCTTCGCCCCCGGCGATGTCGTGGTGGACGTGGGGGCGCACATCGGCACGGTGTCGATCATCCTGGCGCTGCTGCATCCGGAGATCCGGGTCATCGCCTGCGAGCCCGCCTCCCGCACCTTTGCCATGCTGCTGGCCAACCTCGAGGCCAACGGGGTGCGGAACGTCACGCCGGTGCAGGCGGCGATCATGGGCACCAGCGGCACCTGCGAACTGGTCTGGGCGCCGACCCAGTCGGTCAACGCCTCCACCACCTGCTCCGCGTCGAGCCGCTCGACCCGGGTCGCGGCGGGATGGCAGCAGGAGACGGTGGCGGCGCTGACCCTCGACGACCTGTTCACCCGGCAGCGGCTCGAGCGCTGCGCCTTCCTCAAGCTCGACTGCGAGGGCGCGGAGTGGGCGATCGTCGCCGGCGCCCGGGCGCTCGAGCGGGTCACCGCCGCGGCGCTCGAGCTGCACCTCCCGGCCTCGCGCCAGGCAGAAGGCGAAGCGAAGCTGCAGCAGGAGTTCAGCGCCCTGCTGACCCGGCGGGCGCGCTGGCCGGAAACGAAGGTGCCGAGTTCGGTCTGGGTGCTGGATGGGTAACGCAAACGGCCTCCCTGATGGAGGCCGTCGTCGTGTCATGGAGCGGACCGGGATCGAACCGGTGACCCCCTGCTTGCAAAGCAGGTGCTCTCCCAGCTGAGCTACCGCCCCGACGTATATTTTTCAACGACTTAGCGCCTGCCTGCGTTCACCGGCGAACAGCAATTTTCGCCGTTTAACACGTCCTACGTCCCCATACGTCCCCATACGTCCCCAGCTAGCAGGTGCATCGGGGCGCTGAGAAATGTAGCCACCGACCCCACCCGAGGATAGTCGACGCGCGCTTGCCGCGCCGCCATTTTCACCCCCCACCTTTACACCGACTACCTCACTCCACGATTATCCAGCCATGCGAGGACTGGGTGATTCGTGGCGCCGGCTGGTTGGCGCGGCTCTTATCATGGCGGGGGTGTTGAGCGGCAGCCTGGAACGGCTGCTGCCAGACGTCCATGACGGTGATGGCTCCGGGGCCGCCGCGTTCGTGGCTGCCGTCGAGCCGCACACGCCAGCCCCGGCCCCGGAGCACGACCCGGCCTCGCCACACATCTGCCACTGCCTCCACGTCCATGTGGCGGACCTCGCAATCGCCTCCGTCGTCGCCCCGGAGAAGCCAGCGACCGCAACGCATCCCACCCTGGTGATGCGGCGACCGCCGTCGGCCTCCCTCTCCCCCGCGCTTCGCCCTCCCATCGCCTGATCTCCGTGTGACCTGACGCGGCGCTGTGCCGCGCCAGCCTGAACTCATCGGAGATCTCATGTCTGCACGCCTCTGGTCGGCGTGCGCGCTGGTGCTGTTCCGGGCACTCCTGCCCGGTCCGCTCCTCGCGCAGGCCCACCCCATCACCCTGAGCGACGCGCTCGCCCTGGCCCGCGAGAAGAGCCTCGAGCTGCGCGCGGCCGAGACGGACCTCGCCGCCGCTCGAGCGGATCGGCGAGCCGCAGGTACGCCGCTCTACAATCCCGAGGTCGGATTCAGCATCGGTCCGTCCCGGAACAGTGACACCACCCTGACCAGCTACATGGTCGGCGTGAGCCAGACTCTCGAGCTCGGTGGCAAGCGCGGGCTGCGCTCCAACGCCGCCAACCGCCGGATCGAGGCGGCCGAGGCACGCCGCTCACGCGCGTTGGTAGTCGTTGCGGCCACCGTCCGGCGGGCCTTTGGGCTGGCGCTCATCGCCCAGCGGCGGCTCGCGACCGCGACCGAAGGCGATTCGGTCGCGACCCTGCTGCGCGATGCCGCGAACGAACGACTCACCCTCGGGGCCGGGACCCAGCTCGAGGTCAATGTCGCGGCGGCGGCGGCGGCACAGGCACGCCGGGCTCGCCTCACGGCTCAGCGAGACGAGCGCGCAGCCCTGCTCGAACTCGGTGGGTTGATCGGTCTCGACCCGAGCGAGCTCCCCCAGCCAAATGGCGACCTCCCTCCCATCGCTCCCCCGACCACCGGCGAAGCCGAGCTTGTCGCCACCGCCCTTGCCTCCCGGGGCGACGTGCGTGCCGCGGAGCGGGAACGGGTGGCGGCCGAAACCGAGTTACGCCTCGCCCGCCGGCTCTGGTGGCCCGATCCGACCCTGGGTGTGAGCGCCGGCAAGGCGGAGGACTTCAAGGTCGTCGAGTTCGGCGTCACCCTGCCGATCCCGCTGTGGAATCGTGGCCAGGGCGCAACCGCACAGGCGACCGCCGCCCTGGCCCAGGCACAGATCGTAGAAGAACGCACCCGACGCGCTGCGACCCGAGAGGTCCGCGAGGCCTATCAGGGCCTGGCCTCGGCCATCGAAGCGGAACGGGGCTTCGACCGCGACGTGATCGAGCGACTGCGTGAAAACCTCAGCCTCGCGGAAGAGTCGTTCCGCGCCGGCAAGATCGGGCTCCTGGTGTTCAACAACGTACGGCGCGACCTGGTCGAGGCGCGCCTGAGCTATCTCGACGCGGTCGCCGAGGTCCTCGAGCGCAGTGCGGCACTCGAGCTCGCGGTTGGCACGTCTGTCGGGACCACTGATGGAGGCGGGAATGACCGGTAAGACCGGCGGGTGGACGGTGCAATGGGTCCTGGCCCTGGTGCTCGTCACGGCATGCGGTGATAAGGAAAAGGCTGGTGAGTCCGTGGTGGCCGACTCCACATCCTCGGGTGCGGTGCGACTCTCCCCCGAGCAGGCCAAGGCGGCGGGCCTGACGATCGTGGCGGCCGAGCGGCGGAGCGCCGCCGGGGGCTTCACCGCCAACGCCCAGATCGAGGCAGCGCCCGGTCGCCTGGCACGAGTCGGCGCCCGGGTGGCGGGACGGGTCACGAAGGTCCTCGCTTCCGAAGGCGACCGGGTGCCCGCTGGTGGTGCCCTGGCCTGGATCGACGCTCCCGAGCTCGCCGAAGCGACAGCCCAGTTCCTCGCGGCGCAGGCCGAGGCGAAGGTCGCGCGGGAGATCGCGGAGCGAGAGCGCACCCTGTTCGAGCGACGGATCAGCAGCGAACGCGAGTGGCGGCAGGCCGACGCCGGCGCGGTCCGCGCGGAAGCCGGCAAGGAATCGGCCGAAGGACGCCTGCACTCGCTCGGCTTGACCGATGCCGACCTGGCACAGTTGCAGGTCGTGGGGCACTACAACAGCTCGGTGGCGGTGCGTTCGCCGATTGGCGGGCTGGTGGCCAGTCGCAAGGCAGACGTCGGCCAGGCGGTGGAGCCGGGTGAGCCACTCTACGAGGTGGTGGACCTGCGCGAGGTCCGGCTGGTGGTGGACATCTACGAGGAGGCCCTGCCCCGGGTCAGCGTCGGTCAGCGCGTCGAGGTGCGGACCACCTCCACCGGAGACCGGGTCTTTCCGGGACACGTGGCGGCGATCGGCGCCGTGGTGGAACGGGAGACGCGCACCATCAAGCTCCAGGTTCACCTTCCCAACCCCGATGGCGCCCTCCGCCCGGGCATGTTCGCGACCGCCCGGCTGGCGGGGGTGCCGGCCCGGGGTGACTCGGGCGTCGTCGTCATCCCGGAATCCGCCGTCCAGCGCGACGGCGAGTCCAGCATCGTCTTTCGTCCCTCCGGCGCGGGGGCCTTCACGGCCAAGGCTGTCCGTCTGGGACCAGCGGCCGACAGCGGCTGGATCAGCGTCGTCGCGGGTCTCGATCAAGGCGACAGCGTCGTGGCCAGCGGCACCTTCGTACTCAAGTCCGAACTTCGCCGGGATGCACTCGGCGAAGGGGATGAATAGGAGCCGACCATGATCCAACGTCTGCTGGAATGGTCGCTCCGCAACCGCTTCCTGGTGCTGATCCTGACGGCGCTCCTGATCGGGGGCGGGGCCTGGGCCCTCAAGGGGCTGCCGATCGACGCGGTTCCGGATGTGACCAACGTCCAGGTCCAGGTCCTCACCACGGCCCCGGCGCTGGGCCCGGAAGAGGTCGAACGCTTCGTCACGACCCCGGTCGAGCTCGCGATGAGCGGACTCCCGGGCCTCTCCGAGATGCGCTCCATCTCCCGATTCGGCCTCTCGGCGGTGACCGTGGTCTTCAAGGACGGGACCGATGTGTACTTCGCCCGCCAGCTGGTGAATGAACGGGTCCAGGCGGCCCGGGAGGAGATCCCGCCGGGGTACGGTTCGCCCGAGATGGGGCCGGTCACCACCGGCCTGGGCGAGATCTACCAGTTCGTGGTTCGCGGTGACGGGAAAACTCCGATGGAGCTGCGCACCATCCTCGAGTGGAACGTGGCGCCGCGCCTCCGCCAGGTCCCCGGCGTCATCGAGGTGAACGCCTTCGGCGGGCAGCTTCGGACCTATGAAGTCGCGGTCCGACCGGAGCGGCTCGCCGCGTACGGGGTTTCCCTGAGCCAGCTCTTCGAGGCGCTCGAGCGCAACAATGCCAATGCGGGCGGGGCCTACATCGAGAAGAACTCGGAACAGTACCTGATCCGGGGCGAAGGCCTGGTCGGGACGCTCCAGGACCTGGAAGACGTGGTGGTCACCAACGACCCGAAGGACGGGACGCCAGTCTACGTGCGGCAGATCGCCGACCTCCGCTTCGCCCCGATGGTCCGGCAGGGAGCGGTCACCCGCGATGGAGACGGCGAGGTTGTCACCGGCATCGTGCTGATGCTGCTGGGCGCCAACAGCCGCCAAGTGGTCAGCCAGGTCAAGGCCACGGTAGCGGACATGAACCCGACCCTCGCCAAGCTGGGCGTGCGGGTCGAACCGTTCTATGACCGGACCGACCTGGTCAAGAAGACCATCAAGACGGTGGCGAAGAACCTGGCCGAGGGCGCCCTGCTCGTCATCGTGGTGCTCTTCCTGGTGCTCCGGAACCTCCGGGCCGGATTACTGACAGCGAGCGTGATCCCGCTCTCCATGCTGGCCGCCTTCATCGGCATGCGCGCGGCGGGCGTGAGCGGCAACCTCATGTCGCTCGGCGCGCTCGACTTCGGCCTGATCGTCGACGGCGCCGTGATCGTGGTGGAGAACGTGGTGCGCATGATCGCGGAACGCTCGCATCGGTTGGGACGAGCGCTCACCCCCGATGAGCGCACCGGGGCCGTGCTCGAGGGCTGCCGCGAGGTGCTCGGATCCACGGTGTTCGGGGTCACCATCATTTCGATCGTCTACCTGCCCATCCTCAGCCTCAGCGGCGTCGAAGGCAAGATGTTCGGTCCGATGGCGCTGACCGTGCTGTTCGCCTTGCTCGGCTCGCTCATCCTCGCGGTCACACTCATTCCAGTGCTGGCATCGCTGTTCCTCCCCGGGAAACTGGAGGAGAAGGAACCGGGGTTCCTGGTCTGGACCCGTAGGCGCTATCGCCCGGCGCTGGAGTGGAGTATGGCCCGGCCGCGCACGGTGCTTGGGATCGGAGGCGGGCTCTTCCTGGTCGCGCTCCTGATCGCGCCGTTCCTCGGGGCGGAGTTCGTGCCGCGGCTCGATGAGGGAGCGCTCGCCGTCCAGGCCTGGCGGCTACCCAGCATCTCCCTGGAGGAGTCGGTCCGCCAGACGGGCGACATCGAGCGAACCCTCAAGCGATTCCCCGAAGTCGTCACGGTGGTCTCGAAGACCGGCCGGGCCGAGATCGCGACCGATCCGATGGGGGTCGAAGTCTCCGACATCCTGGTCATGCTCAAGCCCCACGGCGAATGGAGCACGGCCGGCACCCGCGAGGAGCTGATCGCCGCGATGGACTCGGTACTGCGGGTTCAGGTACCGGGCACGGTCTTCAGCTACTCCCAGCCGATCGAGCTCCGGGTCAGCGAGCTGATCTCGGGGGTGCGCTCGGATGTGGCCCTCAAGATCTATGGTGAGGACCTGGCCACCCTCGAGCGGACCGCGGCGGCGGCGGTGCGGGTGTTGTCACAGGTGCCTGGTGCCGCCGACGTGAAGGCGGAGCAGACCGCGGGCCTTCCGGTCCTCCGGATCCGGCTCGACCGCCGCGCGATGGCCCGCTACGGTATCAACGCGGCGGACGCGCTCGATGTGATCACCACACTGGGGGGCCGAGAGGCCGGCGTGGTCCTCGAGGGCCAGCGACGCTTCGCGGTCCAGGTGCGTTTTGACGAGTCCGCCCGCCGGGACCCCGCTCAGATCGGCACGCTTCCCGTCCGCTCGCCCGCAGGCCAGCTGATTCCCCTCTCGCAGATCGCGCAGATCGGGGTCGAGGATGGGCCGGCGCAAATCAGCCACGAGTCAGGGCGACGGCGTATCACGGTCGAGCTCAACGTCCGAGGGCGGGATCTCGCCGGCTTCGTGGCCGATGCGCAGCGCGCGGTGGCCGCCGCCGACGTGCTGCCGGCTGGCTACTTCGCCGAATGGGGCGGCCAGTTCCAGAACCTCCGGGAGGCCACGGCCCGCCTCACCATCGTCGTGCCGCTCGCGCTGGCGCTGATCTTCGTGCTGTTGTTCCTGAGCCAGGGGTCGGCTTCGCTCGCGGGGATCATCTTCCTGAACGTCCCCTTCGCAATCAGCGGGGGCATCATCGCCCTGGCGATCCGGGGCCTGCCGCTCTCCATCTCCGCCGGAGTTGGCTTCATCGCCCTCTTCGGCGTGGCGGTGCTCACCGGCCTGGTGCTCCTCGGGTATGCGGAGCAGCGGCGTCGGGAGGGCGCGAGCGTGCTCACCGCTGCGCGGGAAGCCACCGAGGTGCGACTCCGGCCGGTACTGATGGCCGGTCTCGTCGCGGCGTTGGGCTACGTGCCCATGGCCATCGCGAGCGGCTCGGGGGCCGAGGTCCAGCGGCCGCTGGCCACGGTGGTGATCGGAGGCCTCATCACATCAACCCTGCTCACGCTGCTGGTCCTCCCCGCGGTGTATGCCTGGATCGAAGGGCGGACCGAGCGGCGAGCATCGGCGAGCACATCCAAGGAGCAGGCCGTATGAAGATGCTCATTGCCTACGTGCGCCCCCACATGGCCCAACCGGTGATCGCCGCCCTCCTTGACGCGGGCTGCGAGGATGTACTGGTGCATGAGGTGCGCCGCGTTGTAGGCGGCCTCACTGGGCCGGAGTACAGCTTCTCCGTGACCTTGGGGCAACGGTACGAGCCGATGACGGTGCTGGTAGTGCCGGCCCCCGATGACTGGGCCGAAACCTGGGCGGGGGTGGTGCACGAGGCCGGTGGGACCGGACGACACGGCGATGGGGGCGTATTGGTGCTACCGGTCGAAGCCAGCCTCCAGCTTAGCGGTCAGCTATGACGGCCGACGCGTTGGCGCGAGGCGCACCACGACCACGGAACCGCCCATCGCCGTGGCGGACCCCGTACGCACAGCGGACCTACGCGGCCTGCGCCTTCCTGGTCGCCGGGGCCCTGGTCAGCCTGATCAACGGGGCAACCGACAGTGAGGGATGGCTCCGCGTCAGGCTCGACCTGGCCGGGCTGCTCTATCTCGGGGCCTGCATGGCGGGTGGCAGCAATTTCCTGGGCGCGGGCTGGCGCGCTATCCGGGCCCTGCGGCTCGACATGAATTTTCTCATGTCGGCGGCTATCGTGGCCGCGGTCCTGATCGGGGAGAGCTTCGAGGCCGCCTCCCTGGCAGCGCTCTTCTCGGTGGCCGAACTGCTGGAGCGTTTCGCGGTCGACCGGGGACGCCGTTCGATCGAACGGCTCCTCGAGCTGGCGCCGGAATCGGCGGAGCGCTTGTCGTCGGATGGCACCGGCACGATGGTACCGGCGAGGGCCATCCAGGCCGGTGAGCGAGTGCGGGTGCGGCCGGGCGGAAGGATCCCAACCGATGGCGTGGTCGTGGCAGGGACTTCAAGTGTCAATCAGGCAACGGTCACTGGGGAGTCCCTGCCGGTGTTCAAGGGACCAGGGGACTCGGTTCTCGCCGGGACGCTGAATGCCGAGGGAGTCCTCGACATCGAGGCTACCGCTGATGCCGGGCACAGTGCCCTTGCCCGAATCGTGCAGCTGGTACGCGAGGCGGAAACCCGGCGGGCACCGATCGAGGCGTTCGTCAAGCAGTTCGCCCGCTACTACACGCCCGCGGTCACCGCCCTGGCCCTGATCGTGATGGTCCTGCCGCCCATGCTGGGGCTGGGCCGGGGACTGGAGTGGTTCGTCCGAGGTCTCACCTTGCTCGTGATCGCCTGCCCCTGCGCCCTGGTCATTGCGACACCGGTGACCGTCGTCAGCGCCATCACCAGCGCCGCGCGTCACGGGGTCCTGATCAAGGGCGGAGTGCACTTGGAGGCGCTGGGGCGGGTTCGGGCGCTGGCGATCGACAAGACTGGCACCCTGACCTATGGCCGTCTGACGGTGACCCGATTCGAGACTGAGCCGGCTGGTGCCCAGCACGCAGTCCTCGCCCAGCTGCTGGCGGTGGAGCAACTCTCCGAGCACCCGGTGGCCGCGGCGGTCGTCGCCTATGCGCGGAGCCGAGGCGCCACCGCCGGTGGCGTCGTTGAGCACTTCGCGGCAGTGCCGGGACAGGGTCTGGCTGCTCGCCTCGATGGGGCGATGATCCTGGTGGGAACCGCAGCCCTGTTGGGGTCGGAAGTCGGGGACCGTTGGGGATCCGTGCCGAGCGGCCGAATGCGGACGTACGCGCGGACGGGCGACGCGATCGCCATGGTCGAGTTGGAGGATGAAGTCCGGCCGGTGGCGCAGCAGGTCGTGCAGCGCCTGCATCAGATTGGCATCCGTCCGGTCGTGATGCTGACCGGCGACGGGGAGGCTGCGGCGGGCGCGATGGCGCAGCGCACGCGGGTTGACGAAGTGCGGGCCAGCCTCTCCCCCGCCGACAAGGCTGCGGCCGTGAGCCAACTCAGGGCCCGGCACGGTGAGATTGCGATGGTGGGTGACGGCGTCAACGATGCCCCGGCCCTGGCAGAGGCAAGCGTCGGAATGGCGATGGGGGCCATCGGCTCCCCGGCCGCCATCGAGGCTGCCGATGTCGCCCTGCTGTCCGATGACATCACGCGGATTCCCTACACCATCCGCCTCGCCCGCCGAGCGCGACGAACGATTCGGCTGAATATTGGTGGTGCGCTCGGCCTGAAAGGTGTGCTGGCGGTGGGCGCTATCCTCGGGTTCGTTACTCTGCCGATCGCCGTGCTGGTCGGAGACTTGGGTGGCTCGTTGCTCGTGACCCTGAATGCACTTCGAGTCGCCGCGACCCATGATGAGGGATGCGAGCATGATGCGGAGCGCCGCTGAACTCGTGCGTATGGCGCGCCATGACCCTTCGGGCCGGAAGGCAATCACCGCAACGGAGTACCGTCCATGACGCCGGTGGGATATGCCATGCTGCCGGCCGCCGCCGGAGCGCTCGGAGCTGGGATCGCTGTTCGTCGGACGCCTTCACCCGCACTGATCAGCCTCTTGCAGCACTTCGCCGCCGGCGTCGTCTTCGCCGTGGTGGCGGTGGAACTCCTGCCGGACATCATCCATTCGGGGGCCAGGATCCCGGCGGGATTTGGGTTCGTCGCCGGCACGGTCCTTATGCTCGGGCTCCGCGTGCTGGCTCGGCGATGGGATGGCGAGGGAGATGCAGCGACCGCTGGCCCGGCCGCCGGTGTATCGACGGGCATGGTCGTGGGGACTGCAATTGACCTCGCGATCGACGGGCTTCTCATCGGTGTCGCCTACACGGCCGGGAGCAAGCAGGGACTCTTCGTGACCGTGGCGCTGACGATCGAGCTGGTCGCACTGGGCTCGGCCCTCGCGGCCGAGATCGTGGACAACGGGGCGAGCAGGGTGAGGGCGGTACTCGTGGTCGCTGGCTTGGGGCTGCTGCTGCCGATCGGATCCCTGGTGGGGTGGCTGGCACTTGGCTCCGCGGGGCCCCGGACCTTGGCGGTGACCCTCGCGTTCGGCGCCTCGGCGCTCCTGTTTCTGGCGGTCGAGGAGCTTCTCGTCGAAGCCCACGAAGTTCCGGAGACGATCCTGGCGACCGCGATGTTCTTCGCCGGGTTCATCGCGATCTTCTTTTTGGAGTGGGCCTGAGCCCGTCGTTCCATCTATCTCCCCACGCGGGGCGATCTCATGACCTAATCCGAGCTTTTTCGCCCCCAGCATCGAGTGAAGTACCACAGCACCTGTGGACCTTCCGGAGAGGTGTAACACACGTCCACCCAGTGCATTCGAGGCACAGGCGCTTAGGTCCGACCCATCCCAACACCTCTCCACGCACGGTGATCGCTCGTCACTCCGTCCACCGATCCCTGGTCTGCCGCCAATCCCTCTCCTGCTCTTGATCAGGGTCGGGGAGGTAGTCTGGCCGAAGAATCGTGAGTACCCGACCGTACTCGCCGAGACCAACGACCTCCTCGGTAACCTTGATCGAGTCAGGCGCCCCCTCGAACCACTCACAAAGGAGCCCTTCACCCTGCATCTGTTCCGCCCCCTTTACTCGGCCGGGGGACTTGGCCATGCGGGCGCTACATGACCGCGGCGGAGTCCATTGTCCCTTCACCCGGACTCGTGCCCAAGGATAGGCGTTGAGGGCCGGCGTAAATGCGGGCCACTCTAGCACACCGTCCCTTGAAACGAGGACGGCAATCGGGTCACCGGAAAGCCGGGCCACGGTAATAGCCGCCGCGGTGAGTGATACTTCGCATTTCCCCGCGACGCTTTTCACCAGGGCAAGCCCCGGGCGGCCACGGATCAAGGGCTTCAAGAGCGGTTCGGGCATGAGCAGCTCGCTGGCGAAGAAATCGGCCTCGCGTTCGACCGGATCAGCGTTGGGCTGAAAATGCCCGCCCTTGGACACAACCCACTCCTGAGCACCTCCAAACATTACCTGCACGTGCCCTGGCATGTGGTAGTGGCCGAGCTCATGGCCGGCGGTAAACCGCCGGTGCCCCGTCGTTGGGCATCGAGTGGACACTGCAATGACGAATCGTCCGTTACGGTAGCTGCAGGCGCCGTAGATCTCCTCCGGCAGCTCCTGCTCAACGACAAGAACCTCAGGCCGCTTCTTGCGAGCGATCTCGAAAGGATCAACGGGGAGGGACTGAATCCCCAGTTCCGCGAGAAGCTCCCTCGCCTTCCGACGGGCCAGTTTCTCCCGCGGGCCGGAGAGGCTCACTTCCGTTTTCCCTCGGGGTCCTTCTTCGAGCTACGAAGAAGCGTCGTCATCAGCGTGTCCAGGATTTCGAGCTTGTCTTCCGGAAGTTGTGCCGCCTTTCGGTCAAGCTCACCGGGCGTGGGATTCAGCTCCTCCGTGCGGCCGAGGAGGTAATCGACGGTCACGCGTAACGCATCCGCGAGCTTGACGAGGTTGTCGGCCGAAGCATTCGACCGAACGCCGGTCTCGAAGTGAGATATGACAGCGGGCGGGATTCCAGACTTTGTGGCCAGCTGGTCTTGGGTGAGGTTCCGGTGCTTTCGGGCCTCAAGCACCCGGCGGCCGAACGGTGAAGGCTCTGGCATTGACGGAGGTATACGCTGTCGTATAGTTTTCCCGTAGCCGCCGAAGGGCGGCTTTCTCGGGCACTCGGCTATGCGTTTCTCTACAGCGCCGCTGTACCAGGGAAGCATGTCACCAGCGGATCGCACACGCAAGGATGGCCAGAGGCCGAGGAGCACCAGATGACCGATGATGAATACCTCCACAAGGTTCTGGAGGAGCAGACGCTGGCGAAGGACAGCGACGAGATGGCGAAGCTCGAGCAGCACCGGAAGGATGTCGAGGCGCTCCTGATGAAGGAGTTCGGCTCGGGACCCAAGCTGCGCGAGGGTGGCTCGAAGGCAAAGGGCACCATGGTGAAGGAGGCGTACGACCTCGACCTGCCCTACTACTTCGCCCGTGATGACGAGAACGCCGGGAAGACGATTCGGGAGATCTTTGAGCGGGTGGAGGCGGTGCTGCAGAGGTCCTATCGTACCCGGCGCAAGGGTGTGGCGGTCCGACTACTCGACTGCGAGCAGGGTACCGACTTTCACGTGGATGTTGCGCCAGGACGGTACGTCGACGGCGACGACGGGGATGCCTTCCTCTACCCGTCGACATCCGACAAGGAGCGCCTCCAGACCAACCTCGAGACTCATGTCCGCCATGTCCGTGACAGCGGGTCAACGGGTGCAGTGCGCCTCCTCAAGATCTGGCGGGCGCGGCGGAACATCGAGGTGAAGACATTCGCGCTCGAGCTACTCACCATCGACATCTTGGTCGACAAGAAGAAGCTCGCCCTGCCCGACCAACTCAAGGCGGTATGGACCGAGTTCCGGGACAATCTCCAGAATCGGACCATCACGGACCCCGCGAACAGCAACAATGACCTGTCGGAAATGCTGAACAGCGGCGTGCGCCAGCAGCTCCGGGACGCGGCGCGCGACACCCTGAGGACCATTGAGCAGGATGGCTGGAAGGCCGTTTTCGGGGAACTGGAGGAGGAGAAGAAGGCGGCGAGAGCCGAAGCGCTCCGTCGGGTCGCGTTGAGCTCTCCATCGCCCGCAAGACCCTGGTGCCGTGGGAGCTGAACTCTGGTACCTCTCTGACTCCGGTGAACCGGCAGCCCCGCTACGCGAAGCCCTGGCTCGACAGCCGGGGCTGCGGTTTGCGGAGGCTGGCGGCAGACCAGTCCTGACTGGAACGTTCGAGGTCCGAGAGGGGAATACAGTTCTCGACTCGTTCCAGGTAGAGGTAGAGATACCCCGGGCCTCGGAACGGAACATTCCAGTGGTCCGGGAGGTTGCTGGTCGCATACCCCGAATTCCCGACCGCCACGTCAACGAGGCCGATGGGGCACTCTGCGTGGTGCTCCCTGAGGCTCACTGGTACACCTATCCCGAGGGCCTCTCGTTCGCAGAGTTTCTCGCTGGTCCGCTTCACCAGCACCTCGCCGGCCAGGCGCTGGTCGAGCTCGGCGAGCCATGGCCGGCCGGCGAATGGGCACACGGTGAAGTTGGGGTCCTGCAGTTCTACCGGGAGCAATTCGGCACCGAGGACGTCCGTCAGATCGCTGGACTCCTGCCTCTGCTCACCGGGCGGACCGCGAAGGGGCATTGGGATTGTCCTTGCGGGAGTGGCAAGCGCCTCCGCAAGTGTCACGGGCCCAAGGTATTGGAACTGCGTCGGAAGCTGCCTCGCCTCCTCGTCGATCGATTGCTCGAGTCGATTTCGACCGCTGGCCAGGCCACTCGATCTAACTGAGGGAGAGGTTCATGCCTGAGCAACAGCAACTGATCCTGATACGGCACCAGTCGGCCCTCCGAGTTGTTGCGGAAGCCGAGGTTCTCGACACGCTCAGCCTCGGGGACCTGGCACTGCCACGCCGCGACTTCGAGATCGACACCCGCCCCTACGCCGAGGATGTCGAAGGCGGGCACTGGCGGACCAGCCATAGAAATGCACGCACGGCTGCCGCCGCCATTCGAGCCGCCGCCGATCAGTCCGGAGCTACCCGTCTGCTCCACTTCGGGATCGCCGAGGTTCCGGACCTTCTGGCCCTCGGGGCATATCTCGGCGACGAGCGGCAGGTTGAGGTCTATGACTTCAACCGGGACATCGGGGACTGGAAGTGGCCAGGAAGCGGACGGACGATCGAGCTGACGATCGACAATCTTCCACGAGAGCATGTCCCTCAACCAGGGGCCGCGGTGGTCCGCGTGGAGGTCTCCTATCCGATCGATGAAGCGGAAGTCAATGCGGTCGTCGATCCGGAGCGGGTGGCTGACGTTCGGGTACGTCCAGCCGATGGGAGATCCCCCTCGCCCGCGCTGGTGAGTTCTCCTGAAGATGTTGCGGCCGTGCGGGTGGAATTTCGGCGCGCCCTCCAGGCCATCCTGACCGCCCGGCCAGGTACCGAGGTGATACACTTGTTCGTCGCTGCCCCCGCTTCGGTTTGCCTGGCCATCGGACAGGAGCTTCGACTGCGCAATGGGCGCGACGTTCAGACCTATCGGTACCGCCGTGTCCCGGGCGAGCGGGCATACACGCCCGCAATTCTCCTTACAACTGGGGACGTTCAGGAGCTCGCGGCGCCGCTGACGGAGGCGGACATTGCGCTCGCCGCCAGGCTGCGCACTGTTTGGCAGGCGGCACTGGGAGAGGTGGCAAAGTATGCGGAGGATCTCCAGCACCAGTACGGCGGCAGGATCGGGAGTTGGTACGAGTGCCTCGAGTACCAAGACGCCGCGCAGGTTGCACGACCCTTCGGCCAGCTGGTGCCCCTCTGGGAGACGGTCCAGTCACGTGACACCGTCTCGACCGAGCCTCGGTCCGAGGATTATGCCTTCGACAAAGACCAGCGCGCATGGCGCCTCAGCGACCGCCTGCTGCTCGGCTTCTACCGGGGCGTTGGAGGCAACGAAGGGAAGATGCAGGAATTGATCCGGCTCTTCCTGTTCCACGAATACCTTCACGACTGGCAGGACTTGACCAAGTATACGGCCGAGAACGTCGGCAGCTTCGCCAATTGCCTTGAGCGGATCGACTACATGGCCGACACCTACGCCATCCTCCACCAACTCGATTTTGCTCACCGGTATCAACCACAGTTGGTCCGATCCGAGCGCGACAAGACGAGCTTTTTGAGGGACCAGATCGACCTCATGATTCGGTCGTTCTGGGCATTCGAGCCGCCGGCTCCGCACCTTGAATGGCAAGAACGACGCCTGCGTCGATACCTGAACTGGTTCTGGCGCAGAGTCCAGGTGAGAGAGGCAGCCAACCCCGCTCATGCGCTGCTGGTACTCGCCAATCTGCCGTGCATTGAGATCGCAGGCCTGCAGTACCGCACCGGGCGAGGAAGGGTGTTCGTCGTACTGAATCAAGTGCGGCTTCAGGACGTCCTCGAGATCGGCGTCGTTCTCGAGGACGGACGCTTCGATCGCCGGGGGAGCACAACCGACCTCAGCATCACCGAGGTGTTGGCGGCGTTCTCCAGACATGATCACGAGGCAATTGATCGATTCTTCAGCAGTCTCTTCGAGCACCTGAATCAGACGGGAGGGGCGCTACCACCTGCACCGTAACCGTCGAGAGCTCGGGGACATCGCGAATCCGTGGCTTCCGCAGCCTTGGCCTACCGTATCCGCTTCGCCCCGAGCATCGAGTGCAGCACCGCCGTCCTCGGTCGTGTCTCCCCGTGCGGCACTGTCACCACCAGTCTCCTCGTCCACCCCAGATCCACTTCGGCAACCTGATCCGACGCGTCCTGGGCCACCTTCCAGCCCTTGGCCCTGGGTGGCTCGCCCCCATTGGCAGCGAGGACCGCCTGGATGAGGTCGTCTGACGGGTCGGCCTCAGCCTCAAGGTGACGACAGGTGACGCAGCGCCCGTCCTCCAAATCTCGGGCGCACACCTGGCGCGCGCAGTTCCGGCAGGCGACCCTGTGGGCCTCGCAGGCTGCCTTGCCGCAAACCGGGCAGGGCTTGGTGCCCGTCAGGGAGAAGGTGACCCCGTCGACATGGCAAATCGTCCGGTGCGATTCGCATCCGTGCCGGCCGGGCAGGTCCTTGAGCGGCATGAGGTGACTCTGGCAGTGCCGCCCACCATCGCTGTCGCAGGTGCCGCCATGGGTCTCGCAGATGACCTTGCCACAGGTGCTGCACGGCGCGACTTCGTCACTCGCGAGAATCGAGGCAGGCTCCTCGGCACACGTTGCCCGATGCTGCTCGCAGACGAGGCGTCCGCCCCGGTCGGAGCGGCGGAGGTGGCGGGAGCAGTGCGGCTTCCCGTCGACCGCGCAGGCAACCTTGTGGCGTTCGCAGACGTACCGATCGCACGAGGTGCAGCGGATTGCCTCGTCCAGGCCGATCGGCTCGCTGCTGCCGCCCTCGCAGTGAACCGTGCACCCATCGCAGAGCCAGCGCGCACCCCGAGGAGCACCCTCGTCGCTCCGGTGTGCGTGGGCCCGGCAGAGGGCGGTATCGCAGCGGGCACAGCGAACGGTGCAGGCAGGACAGACGTCGTGATCGCCCGCGGCGCAGTGCCCACTGTGCACTGAGCAGTGCTGGCTTCCACATGACTTGCAGGTGCGGGCGTGCTCGGCGCAGACGGCGTGACCTTCCGCGGTACAGGTGGTGAGCCCGTGACCGCGACAGGCGGTCGCCGAGCAGACCCCACAATGCTCGCTGCACGCGGGACAGGACGGATGACCTTCCCGGCAGAGGCGAATCGCTGTCGGTTCTGCGCCACAGGTCGGGCACGCCAGCCGCCACTCGGTATTTCCTGAGAGCAACCGCGTGGCCACCAGTTCCCCGGTCACCTTGCTGGCCGTGGAGAGGGTCCACGTCGCCAGCTGGGCCAGCACCTGCCACTCGGTGAGCTGCAGCGGGTGCACGATGACCCGGATGCGGGAGCGCTCTTCCTCCTCGTCCCGCCGCCGAGCGAGTTCCGCCCGAATGACCTCCTTGGCGGTCGCCACGTCGTCCGGCTCGTCCTCGGGATCGACCTCCTCGAGCTTGGCGGTGTAGTAGCGCTCCAGCCGTTCGATCTCGGTCCTGGCGTGACGCTCCGCCTCCTCTCGGAGGCGGGTGATGTCCGGTGCCATCTGCTGCTCGAGTTCACCGAACAGGAGGGGCAACAGCCCCGTGGCATCCCGGCGCGGGACGACGCGGACGCCTTCCGGGGTCTGGGTGGCGGCGGATCCCAAGGACTGCGCCAGACTCGGGTCGACCCGTGCACCGGTCGACAGGTCCACCAGGGCTGACTCGACCAGCCGCTCTTCCAGCCGAGCGCCGGCCTGGATCGACACCCGCGCCAGCAACCGCCCCACGGGAAGCAGAGAGAGCTCGACGCGGCACGGACCCGCGCTGACCCCGTCGAGCGAGGCCGGCAGCGGTGCGCTCTCGGGCGAGGGATCGGCCGTGGGCGCGACGAGTCCGCGCACATCCAGGAATCCGCGGGCCCGGATCGCGGTGAGCAGGCGCTCGAGCACTGGGCTGCCGATGCCGAGCAACTCGGCTTCCGGATCCTCCTCGAGCGCCTCGGGGGTAAGTGCAACCCGAACGGTCTTGGCTCTGCCCCAGTGTTCTCGCTCAGCGGGCGGCAGCTCGAATTCCACGAGCCCGTCACCCAGCTCGAGCAGCAGGATGCCGGTCAGGGAGGCGTACTTCTCCAGCAGCTGTCGCGGCCGGGGGTCGATGACCGCCGGCACAGGCTCGGTGGCGGGCGTGGATTCCGCCTGAGGACTGGTCATGCGACGAGGGGAGCGGCGGGGTCTCCCCCGATTTCCACCAGCACCAGCGGCAGGCGATCGGCTTGCGCCACGAGCGTCACCGCCCTTCCCTGCCCGGTCACCCCGGTGATGCGGTAGGTCGAGCCATAGTCGGGGTGCACGGGACCCCGCTCCACGTGGGGACCACCACCGAGCGCCTCCAGCACCTCGTTTACGTGCAGGCCCATCTGGCGTCGGGCGGTTTCAACCCCAGGTGCCTGCTGCATCTGCACAGTGCCGTATCCCAGGCGCAGCCGGGCGGGCACGGTGAGCGAGGGGAACTCCCGCGTCAGGCGGCCCGCCGCATCCTCCGAAGCGACCAGACTGCAGGCCTGCTCCTCGGTCGCCGCCTCGGCACGCGCCGCCGCGACCCGGTCGCCCAGTTCTTCCACCTTGGCCTCGAACTCCGCATCGGAATCGGCCTTGAGCCACAGGTCCCCGAGCAGGCCGGCGAAGCTCTCGCCGTCGTCATCCTGCATCCGGTCGAGGATGAGGTCGAGTTCGCCCACCACCAGCTCGAAGAGCCGGATCTTGGTGTGCAGCAGGCGGAGGATGTGGGCCTCCACCGTGCCCTTCGCCGCGTAGTTGAAGAGCTCGACCTCCCTGGTCTGGCCGAAGCGGTGCACGCGGCCGATGCGCTGCTCCACGATCATCGGATTCCAGGGTAGCTCGTAGTTCACCAGCTGGTGGCAGAACTGGAGGTTGAGACCCTCCGTGCCCGCTCGGGTGCTGACCAGGACACCCTTCGGGTCGGCCCGGAAGCGCTTGAGCGCCTTGTGCCGCTGCTCGCGGTTCAGGTCGCCGGTGAACCGCACCGGCTGCCGGCCGAGTTCCTCCACCCGCTTGGCGATCAGATCGACCGTGGGGAGATGCTCGCTGAACACCACCACGCGATCGGGCGAGTTGCCCAGGAGTGAGGTGAGCTGCTCCAGCTTGGCATGAGTGCGAACCGCCGCGGCTTGGTCGGCCAGCTCCCGAAACCTGGTCCGGAAGGCAGGGAGGATCAGCTCGCCCTCCCCCTGCTTCGCCAGCGAGGTGGCCAGCGCCGGTGCCGACGAACAGAGGCGCTGGGCCAGGCGGAGGCACTCGAGGAAGTAGATCCCGGCCCCCGTGCGAGCCCGGGTCCGGCGGCGGTCCTGCTCCTCCTCGTCCTCGCTGGTGGCTCGAAATCCCTCCCGATACAGGTCCCGCAGCAGCCGGGCGGTGCCCGAGTACACCTCAGCCTCTGCCGGGGACAGGCTCAGCTCCGGGTGCCGAGGCCGCCGGGCCGGCAGCGACATGATCTGGGCCACGCTCGCCCGGCGTGTCCGGATCATGACCCGGCTGGTGAGGTCCCGCAGGGCCTCCGCCTGTTTCACCTCGCGCACGTTCCCGCCAACCACGTAGGTCCGCTGGAACTCTTTCCAGGTCCCCAGGTGCCCGGGGCGTAGGAGGGTCACGAGGTTGTACAGCTCACGCAGGTTGTTCTGGATCGGCGTGGCTGTGAGGAGGAGCAGGTAGTTGCGCCGGATCGCCGAGATCAGCTTGTAGCGTGCGGTCTGGTGGTTCTTGCACTTGTGGGCCTCGTCGATGATCACGAGGTCCCAGCGATGCCGCAGGAGCTGCTCGGCGTGCTTCTTCTGGCAGGCCCGGTCGTACGAGGCGATCGCCCGGGTGGTGTGGGCCCACTCGTCCGGGCCTTCGATGGGCGAGAACTTCTCGAAGAACTTGTCGGCCAGTTCGTCCACCCACTGGGTCACGAGACTGGCCGGGGTCAGGATGAGGATGCGGCGCGCGAGCCCCCGGACCGCGAGCTCCTTGAGAATGATGCCCGCCTCGATCGTCTTCCCAAGCCCGACCTCGTCGGCGAGGATCACCCTACCGCTCATGGGCGGCTGGAGGGCCTGTTGCGCCACGCGGATCTGGTGGGGCAGCTCCTCGATCCGGTTCATGTCGAGCGTGATCAGGCGGTCAAAGGCGGGGAGGAGGGCGAGCTCCTCCGCGGCACGCCGGAGGCGGAGCCAGGCGCCGCCAGTCTGGGGGTGGTCCAGGCCGGCGGTGAAGGAGGCGAGCGAGGTCGGGTCGATCTCCCAGCTGGGGCTAACTACAGGCATCCGCCAAGATCACGCACATGTGGCCCTGAGGGAAGGGAGGGGGCGGGCGTCTGCATCGCTGCGCATGACTCCATTTCATTGCGGCCTAGCGTAGCGGCTTGCAGTGTCACAAGTTCCAAAAGATTCCCTAACACGCGAAAAGTCACACAAGCCGACCCGGAGATCGTCCGGGGGGAAAATCGCATGGATCTCTGGAGCTCGAGGCTGAAGGATCACGATATATGGCCGACTCTGACAGAGCTCGGCCAAGCGCTGGACGTTGCATCCCAGCGAGACGGAATCGAGCCGACAACGCGTGAAGGGCTGGCTCGCCTCAAGACTGTCTTAACCTTCGTCGGCAAGCGACTCTCTGCCGCGGATCCACACGTCGTTCTTCTGGGCACAGTCGACGCCGTGCGTAACAGCATGCGGGAGGCGCTGTCGGCGGTGAAGGCGTTCACCGACTCCGGAGAGCCGGCAAATGTGCAGAATGCGAACGCCTATGCAGACGGTGGATTAGCCTCGCTGGCGTCGATGGTTACGCCGGCAGGCATGGAGGACTTCCAGGGCCTTCGAGAGGCTTTGACCGACCTTCGGGAAGTCATGGGCCGAGGCGCCCGCGACGCCCATGCCTCAGCCCTCGCGTTCATCGGAGAAATCGAAAGGCTTCGAGGCCAAGTCGGCGACTTGGAATCGCGCCTTGAAACAGAGCGTCAGACTTTGGCGGGGGTCACAGCTCAGTTTCAAGGGCAATTTTCAGATGCGCAGAGCGAACGCCAGAAGGCATTCGCTCAGTTGCGTGACGAAATTCGAGAGGACCTCCAAGAGGAACTCCAGGAGTTTAAGACATCCCGTGAACGGCACACAGTCGCCCAGGAAGTCAGCATCTCTGAGATCCGAAAGGACTTCGTCGAGAAGGCGGCAGGGCTGCTCACCGAGATTGAGGGCAAGCGAAACGAGGTTAACTCGCTAGTAGAGGCCACGGCCCAGCGCGGCATCGCTTCTGATTTCCTCGACGCGGCAGGGCAGGCAAAGGAATCGAAGTGGTTGTGGCAGCGGGCGACAGTGCTGGCCCTTCTGCTGCTGATCGTAACCGGGTGGGCGATTTTCCTTGGTCCGATCAAGCTGGAGGAGATGACCTGGCCGGCCGTTGCGGCCAGATTCGTTCTCATGGGCGCGACTGCCGTGCTGGCTGGCTTTACAGCTGCGCAGGCAGAGCGATACCAGGAAGCAGAACGACGGTACCGACAGCGGGGAATGGAGATGGCCACTCTCGGACCCTTTATGTCTAAGCTGCCCGGTGCTGAGCAAGACAAGCTGCGTGTCAGGGTAGGAGAGTTGTCCTTCGGCAAGGATCCCGGCGCTTACGGCGGTAAGGCGCCCACGAGCATCCTAGGATTGGTACTGCTTAACCGAGAGCTAAATCGGACCGTTCGGGAGTTCCTTCGAGTGATGGGCGGAAAGACGAAGACGTAAGGTCAGGAGGCCACCGTGAGGGGCGGCCGCCGGGAGGCCGGAGTGGGCGCGGCCACGATCACCTCGTCGCACCACCAGGCCGCCGCGCCGCTGCCACCACCTCGAGCGCGAGCGCCCGGGCTATCGCCTCCTTCGCAGCGAACGCCGGCGCCAGCTCCTTGCGGACGTCCGCCGACAACCTCCCCCGCTGGCGAACCCGCTCCCGGAGCAGCTCCAGACCAATCGCGCAGTAGTCCCCCATGCCCTCCTGATCCACGACCTGTCCGATCGCACGGGCGAGCCGGGCCTCCGAGCGCTCACTGGCGAACCGGCGGTAGATGATGCCGGCCGGCTCGAGGACCCAGTTGAACCGCTCGCGACCAGGTCGCTCGCGTCCCTTCGGGTAGCGGTAGGCTCCGCGCCGGCGCAGGGCCTCGGCCGTGGCTGCTGCCGCGATCAGGCCCGGCCAAGGCCGCCCACCGAACAGATCGATCGCGCCTGCCGCGTCGGCGAGCGCCGCCCAGCGGAGCGCCGCCAGGCGGTGCGGTGCCCGAAGCACCCACCACGCCGCGGTGTCATTGCCGGCATCGAGCGCGGCACACAGCGCCCGTTCCAGCTTGTGGGTCGGCGCCTTGGGCTCCAGCCACCGCCGCCGTGTGGTCCGGGCCGTCTGGGTCAGTTCCCAGATCCTGGTCGCGCTGGAAGGTCTGTTGAACCGCCCCTGTCGCAGCCTGGCCGTCATCGCGTCCTCCCGGTGGGGTTGAGCCCGTCCGCGGATCCGTCCCCTAGATCGCCCTCGTCGTCAGGCTCTGCGGGCTCAGCGTACCGGATCGGCAGCTCGTCAGGCGAAAGTCCGATCGGCTCCCCGGTTCCACTGAGCAGGCGCGCCAGCAGCCGATCCCGGAGCGCCGTCACCAGCCAGCCCGCGGCCGTTCGGATCGTTGCCCCGCCGACCCCGTCCACGGTCGCCTGCGCCGCTCGACCGAGCGTTTCTTCCGGCAGCGAGACCGCGATCCCGAGTGAGCGGCAGATCTCGGCGACCGAGCGGTAGGCCGGCCAGGTACGCAGGATCTCGATGGTCGTCTTCCGATCAGGACGTGCGAGGACAATCACCTGCTCGGTCAACCGGTTCGCGAACTCGACCGGGAACCCCCAGTCGGTCAGCCGGTCCACCGTGACACCATGCCGAAGTTCGAGGCCGGTGAACGCGCCTGAGGCGAGCACGAATGCCTGGGTACTGTCCCACGGCGCGTGAGCCTGCTCCAGCTGCACCGGCCCCCCTCCCGTGAGCGCCAGCAGCGAGGCCAGCACGTCGTTCCGCCGGGCCGCCATGTTGCCGGCCTCGCCGCGAACGCGCGCCGCGTGGTGGATCTCGTCCACGACGACGACCATGCGCCGGGCGCGGGCGGACTGTGGCGAGTCGCCGTTCAGGGCGACCTCGATCAATTGCCCGATGCTGCTCGCACCAGCCCAGCCCGGGTTCGTGAGTTCGATCGCGTCAACCTGGACCGAGGGCAAGCCCCACGGATCGAGCGCCCGCACCAACGCCCCGACCAGGTGGGTCTTACCCGCCCCGGTCGGCCCAACCAACAGGGCCCGTGGTCCGCGTGGCAGCGCTGCACCGACCTGTAAGGCGCCGCAGAGCGCCAGCATGCCCACCGCCTCACGTTGGCCCACCACCTCGGCCGCCATCGCAGCGTGGATCTCCTCAAATGCCCGCCGGAGTTCGGCGGCGGCCATGGGCTGGTCGAGGTCGTGAGGCCGATGCCGATGCTGGCCGCCCGAGTGCGCTGACGACGCTCGGCTTACCCGGGTCACCCGCTCCGCCCGGAACCGCCCGTCGATCATGAAGTAGTCGTCGGCAATGCTGGCCACGGTTTCGCCTTCCAGCAGACGCGCTCGGCAGGAGACACACGCGACGACCGGCGGAGCGCCCGGCTTGAGCCAGCCGAGCGTGCCGGGCTGCCCACAGGCAGCACACGTCGCCTCGATCCGGCGCCGGAGATCCCCGGCGTTGAGCCGGTCCCCCAGCGCGCCATCCACCGGATCGGACTCAAGCGTGAGAAACCCATTCTGCTCCTCGCAGCGGAACACCCGGACCTTCGCCAGCGGGGACCAGAGCAAGCGCAGCGCGGGCCACCATCCGGGCGGTACCAGTGCCCGTGCCACTGCGGGCGGCATTCCATCTGGCCAGCGCAGTGACAGCGGCGCCGTATCGAAGAGGCTGAGCTGATAGGGGTCCGGCCCGGGACGGGGCGTCGGGGGCCAGGTCGGGAGGTCGTCGGAGGTCGTCATGGCCCAGCATACGGGGCCTGACGACGCGGGCGGAAAAGCCGTGTCCACCCACGACGGCGGGTTTCGGGTCAGGTCGTTAGGGCCCGGTACGGTGGGGCTCCTTCACCCGGAGCCCCCGATGGAAGCGTCCCCCTTGTGGCCGTGGACCGAAACCTCGATCCCGCCACAGGCTCCCCGCCCGGAGCCGAGTCCGGTCACCGGCCTGACCGCGGTGACGACCCAGATGCAGGCCGCTCTCGCCGACGAGATCGCGGCCACGAAGGGGGAGAACCAGCGACGGGTCCCGCTGACGCAGGGCGCGCTCATCGGCCAGAGCCAGGCCCCCCTTCCTCTATATGCCTACCGCTTCGCGGAAGCCCCAGTGGGGCACCGAGCTGGATCCTGGACGAATCTGGTGGTCGGGAAGCGCACGCTGAACGCCTACGTGATGTCCAGGCGGCAGGATCACAGGCTGGTCCTTGGCGTCCCCGAACACCTGGGCCCCACCATCGAGCATGCGGAGCTCGAGGAGGACACGATCTGGCTGCTGCGCGCACTCAAGACCGCCCTCGGCCAGCTCCCGGGGGGCTTCAATGTGCCGCTGGCACTGGCGGCTGTTGGTGAGGCTCCGGTCCCGCGCGTCGCCCCCGACATCGACGTGGACGCCCTGCTGCCGGGCATAAGCTGGGAACTCAACGACGGGCAGCTCGATGCGCTCCGGGTGGGGCTGCGCGCGCCACTCGGTTTTATCTGGGGCCCGCCCGGTACGGGTAAGACCGCGACGCTCGCGGCCCTCGGCGACGCGCACGTCGCGGCGAACCGGCGGGTCCTCCTGCTCTGCCCGACCAACCGGACGCTCGACGAAGCCGTCGTCCGCCTTGCCCAGCGGCTCCAGCAGCGCTCGGCGCTTGATGTCGGCACCGTAGTCCGGCTTGGAGACATGGCGGCCCGTCAGCGGGACCGCTGCCCCGTCCCGCTAGAGCGGGAGCTGCTGCCGCCCCAGTCGGTGCAGACCTGCCGGGTGCTCGCGGCGACGGTGCACATGGCCTACCTCAATCCCGACCTGGTCGCTGGCTTTGACGCGGTCATCGTCGATGAGGCGGCGGCCATGATCCTGCCTCTGGCGTTCTGGGTCGCTGGGCTCGGGCGCAAGCAGGTCACGTTCATCGGGGACCACTGCCAGCTGGGCCCAGTGGTCAGGGCGTCGACCGCGGCGGCGCAGCACTGGCTGAAGCGGGACGTGTTCGCCGCGAGTGGAGTGTGGGGGCTGATCGCTGCGGAGGAGAACCCGGTGTATCTCGGCATGCTCCGGACCCAGTACCGGATGGCTCCGGAGATCAGCGGGCTGGTGAGCCGGCTCTACTACGACGAGCGGCTCGAGTATGCTGTCAGCGTACTGCAGCGAAGACCCCTGCCCTGCGCCCTGACCGATGACAACACGCTGGTCCTGGTGGACACGAGCGGCACGACGCCCTCTCAGCCTTCCGGCTCGGGGGACGGCAAGGGCCGGCAGGCGTTTCGTCTCGCCAATCCCGAGCATGCGCGGCTGGTGGCGAGGATCCTCCACCATATGGCCGAGGACATGCCTGCGCCTGGTAGCGTGGCCGTGCTGGCACCGTATCGCGATCAGGTGAAGCTGCACCGGGCGACGTGGGGCGAGGCCTACACCTGGGCCGTGCCGGCGACGGTCCACGCCACGCAGGGCGGCGAGGTGGATGTCATCATTCTGGACCTGCCGGATGGCCCGCCCCACCGCGTGTCGCCGTTCTTTCAGGGGACGAACAGGGGGGAATGCGCCAGGCTCCTGAACGTGGCCCTGAGCCGGGCGCGGTACCGGGTGATCGTGCTGGCGAACGTGCAGTGGTTGATGAAGCAGGCCTCGGCACCGGTCCGGGATCTGCTGGCGGAGCTCCGCGACGAATACCGGCTTCCTGTCAGGGACCTCGGATGAGGGTCCTGCGAGGAGCGCTTGCTGCTTCCGGCGGGAGACTACTTAGGGTCGTCGTCGAATCGGCGACCCAAAAGCCCGTAGTCTGGCGGAAAGTCGCTGTCACCGTCGAGCGTGTTGTGCTTCTCGAGGTCCTCCAGCAGGTTCAGCAGGTCATGCCGGGCAATGACCCAGTCCCCGCCCTCCCGCTTCCCCGACAGACGGCCCGCCACGAGCTCTTTGCGCAAACCGGACGCGGGCAGGCCGCTTTCCGCCTCAGCCTCATCCAGCGTCAGCCACTCAACCGGCGACATGCACTGCTCGAGGTCGATCCTCGGGTAGAACATGCTCGCGTTGAGCACCTCGACCGAAAGGAGGCGACCGTTCTTGTCGAGGTCGGCCACGACGCCAGGTGCAAGCTGTACCCCCCGGTCCACTTCACCACCGGGGGGAGTTCGACCAGGAGGGCATCCGCGGAGGGGGAGTAGTAGAAGCGCATAGTGAACGTGTCAGGGTGGGTGAGGCACGGTCGGGCCTAGGCCGGCTGGTGGGGCTGGATGGGCCTCCCTGACATAGGCCCGCGATGCTCCGGCTAGCAAGGGCCAGGCGACGCATGACTGGACGCGCTCTGGCGGACCGAGCCGAGGGCAAGCAGAATTCGGGAGCGGGCGAGGAGGTGTAACCCGCAGGTTTCCCGACACATACGCGGTCGTATCACCGCGGCCCATCCCCTGCCCGTTCCGACGGCCTGCGGGGGCATGCCGACCGGAGGAGTCGTTGGCCAAGTCCGCAAAACCGAAGAAGGCAAAGTCCCCTAAGGCGCAGACCGCCGCCAACATCGGCTATGAGGCCGAGCTCTGGCAGATGGCGGACGCGCTCCGCGGCTCCATGGACGCGGCCGAGTACAAGCACGTCGTCCTGGGCCTCATCTTCCTCAAGTACATCAGCGACGCCTTCGAGGAGCACCACGCACGGCTCGTCGCCGACAAGAAGAGCGGCGCCGACGCGGAGGACCAGGACGAGTACCGGGCCCAGGGAATCTTCTGGGTGCCTCCCGAGGCCCGGTGGGCTCACCTCAAGGCCCAGGCCCGCCAGGCCACGATCGGCCAGCTGGTGGACGACGCCATGACCGGGATCGAGCGCGACAACCCGGCGCTCAAGGGGGTGCTGCCGAAGGACTACGCCCGGCCCGCCCTCGACAAGACCCGCCTCGGCCAGCTCATCGACATGATCAGCAACATCAAGATCGGGGACGAGGCGAGCCGGGCGAAGGACGTGCTGGGCAGGGTGTACGAGTATTTCCTGTCCCAGTTCGCCAGCGCTGAGGGGAAGAAGGGCGGCGAGTTCTACACGCCCCGGTGCGTGGTCAAGCTGCTGGTCGAGATGCTCGAACCCTACCGGGGCCGGGTGTACGACCCCTGCTGCGGCTCCTCAGGGATGTTCGTCCAGTCGGTGGAGTTCATCCGGGCCCACGCGAAGGGCAACGGAAACGGCGGGAAGGCGAAGGCCGACATCTCCATCTACGGGCAGGAGTCGAACTACACCACTTGGCGCCTGGCCAAGATGAACCTGGCGATCCGCGGGATCGACGGCCAGATCGGGCACGGCGACACCTTCCACACCGACCGGCACCCCGACCTCAAGGCCGACTACATCCTGGCCAACCCGCCCTTCAACGTGTCCGACTGGGGCGGTGAGCGCCTTCGCGAGGACCAGCGGTGGAAGTATGGGGTACCACCCGCAGGTAACGCGAACTTCGCCTGGGTGCAGCACATCGTCCACCACTTGGCGCCAACCGGGGTCGCCGGCTTCGTGCTCGCCAACGGTTCGATGTCGTCGAGCCAGTCAGGCGAAGGAGAGATTCGGCAGTCGCTGCTGGAGGCCGACCTGGTCGACTGCATGGTCGCGCTCCCCGGCCAGCTGTTCTACTCGACGCAGATCCCAGCCTGCCTCTGGTTCCTCGCCCGCGACCGGAAGAATGGGAAGTTCCGCGACCGCCGTGGTCAAGTGCTCTTCATCGACGCCCGCAAGCTCGGCCGCTTGGTCGACCGGACCCACCGAGAGCTGACGGACGAGGAGGTCGCACGGATTGCCGCGACCTACCATGCGTGGCGGGGGGAGAAGGAGGCGGGTAAGTAAAGCGATGTACCGGGATACTGCAAGAGTGCGACGCTGGAGGAGGTTCGCAAGCACGATCACGTGCTGACGCCCGGCCGCTACGTCGGCGCGGGGGAGCAAGAGGAGGATGGCGAGCCCTTCGACGAGAAGATGAAGCGGCTGGTCGCGACCCTGCGACTGGAACAGGCCGAGGCCGCGAAACTCGATGCAGCGATCGCGGTCAACCTGAAGGAGCTTGGGTATGGCGGGTGAATGGCGACAATGCGCTCTTGGCGACGTAGTCGAGCTCAAACGCGGGCACGACCTCCCTCAGCAACACCGGCGACCTGGGGCGGTGCCACTGGTCTCATCCTCTGGAGTGACGGATCATCACGCGGAAGCAATCGCAAGAGGACCAGGAGTGGTTACCGGCCGATATGGAACCCTTGGCCAGGTGTTCTACATCGAGGAGGACTTCTGGCCCCTCAATACGACCCTCTATGTCCATGATTTCAAGGGCAATAGCCCGCGTTTCATAAGCTACTTTCTGCGTGGGCTAGACTTCCTCGCCTATTCGGACAAGGCGGCCGTTCCGGGGCTAAATCGAAATCACCTACACCAAGCTCAAGTCGTCATCCCAGTCGAGGTGACGGAACAGCGCGCCATTGCCCACATTCTCGGCACGCTCGACGACAAGATCGAACTGAACCAGCGGATGAGCCAAACGCTGGACTCGATGGCAGTGGCCATGTTCCAATCTTGGTTTGTAGACTTCGAGCCGGTGCGAGCACGGGCGGGCGGCCTTGCCTCGAAGCTCCCGAGGCATCTTACCGACCTCTTCCCTACCAAGCTGCTGGAATCAGACGTCGGTGAGGTCCCCGCAGGATGGACGCTCACCACCCTCTATGAGACAGCTGAGTACATCAATGGGGCCGCCTATAGCGCCTTCGAGCCGAACGCAGAAGGGCTCGGCCTACCGATCGTCAAGATCGCCGAGTTGAAGGCGGGAATAACGAGCCAGACAAGGTTCTCTCAGGTCCGTATGCCGGCGAAGTATCGCATCAAACGTGGCGACATTCTTTTCTCCTGGTCAGGCAATCCTGACACGTCCATTGGAACCTTTGTGTGGACCGGGGACGAGGCATGGCTCAATCAGCACGTCTTTCGAGTTGTCCCTCGCAGTGATCACGAGCGCTCCTTCATACTCCTGCTGCTTCGGTTCCTGAGGCCCGTCCTTGCAGAGGCCGCCAGGAACCGACAAACAACAGGCCTCGGGCATGTAACCGCCGGCGACATGAAACGGCTACCGATCGTTCGACCCGACGACGCCGTGCTGCGGGCGTGGGATGCGATGGTCGGGCCCATCTTGGACCGCTCTCACTTGGCTGCGAGAGAGAGCCTGCACGTCAGAGCTCTTCGAGACGCGCTCCTCCCCAAGCTCATCTCCGGGGAGCTGCGAGTGAGGGACGCCGAGAAGCTGGTCGGAGCCGCGACCTGATGGCCAGGCTGGGCGGGGTCACCGAGTCGGTGGTTGAAGAGGCCGCCCTCGATTGGCTCAAGGCCAGTGGCTGGCCAATCGCTCATGGCCCCGACATCGCACCCGATGTGCTGGGTGCGGAGCGGCGGAGCTACGGGGAGGTTGTCCTCGCCGACCGCCTCCGCAAAGCGCTCGGCCGGCTCAATCCTGCGCTCCCCCGCGAGGCACTCGAGGACGCCGCCCGCAAACTGACCCATCCTGAAGGCGTGGACCTACTCCAGCGCAACCGGGCGCTCCACCGGCTCCTCGTCAGCGGGGTTTCCGTCGAATACCGTACCTCGTCCGGGGACATCCGTGGCACCCAGGTTCGTGTGATCGACTTCGATGACCCGAGCTGCAACGATTTCCTCGCCGTCAACCAGTTCGCGGTGCAGGAGAACAAGCACAGTCGCCGGCCGGACGTGGTCCTATTCATCAACGGGCTGTCGCTCGCGGTACTCGAGCTCAAGAACGCGGTAGACGAGGACGCCACCATCTGGACCGCATTCCACCAGTTGCAGACCTACAAGGCCGAGATCCCATCCCTCTTCGCGAGCAATGCCATCATGGTCATCTCGGACGGCGTTGAGGCACGAGTAGGCACGATCTCGGCCGGGAGGGAGTGGTTCAAGCCCTGGCGCACTATCTCCGGCCAGACGCCCGCCGACAGTCACCTTCCCCAACTCCAGGTGATGATCGAGGGACTTCTCGCGCCCAAGCGCCTGCTGGACCTGGTACGGGACTTCATCGTATTCGAGGACGACGGCTCGCGCGTGATCAAGAAGATGGCCGGTTATCACCAGTACCACGCCGTGCAGGTCGCTGTGGGCGAGACGCTACGCGCCGCCGAGTTGATCCGTAGCCAGAAGGTGGCGGGACCGGAGGGTCGGTACGAAACCGGACTGAAACCCGGGGGCGAGCGGGGAGATCGGCGTGTGGGCGTGGTGTGGCACACCCAGGGCTCGGGGAAGAGCCTCACCATGGCCTTCTATGCCGGTCGGATCATCCGCGAGCCGGCGATGGAGAACCCCACAGTCGTGGTCCTCACCGACCGGAACGACCTCGACGACCAGCTCTTCGGCACCTTCTCCCGCTGCAAGGAGCTGCTCCGCCAGCCCCCGGCCCAGGCAGAGAGCCGGGCCGACCTCCGCCGGCTCCTCGACGTCGCGGCGGGCGGCGTGGTCTTCACCACGATCCACAAGTTCTACCCGGAGGAGAAGGGCGATCGGCATTCGGTACTGTCCGACCGGCGGAACATCGTGGTCATCGCCGACGAGGCTCACCGGAGCCAGTACGACTTCGTGGACGGGTTCGCCCGCCACATGCGGGATGCCCTGCCCTTCGCCTCCTTCATCGGCTTCACCGGGACGCCCATCGAGCTGGCCGACGCCAGCACCCGGGCCGTCTTCGGCGACTACATCAGCATCTACGACATCCAGCGTGCGGTGGAGGACGGCGCCACCGTGCCGATCTACTACGAGAGCCGACTGGCCCGTCTCGGCCTCAACGAGCGGGAGCGGCCGAAGATCGACACCGACTTTGAGGAGGCCACCGAAGGCGAGGAGGTGGCCCGCAAGGAGAAGCTCAAGTCGAAGTGGGCCCAGCTCGAGGCGGTGGTCGGGGCGGACAAGCGCGTCGGCCTCATTGCCCAAGACATCATCCAGCACCTGGAGCAACGCCTCGAGGCGATGGACGGCAAGGCCATGGTGGTCTGCATGAGCCGCCGGATCTGCGTCGAGCTCTATCGCGAACTCACCCGCCTCCGGCCAGCCTGGCACGACGATGACGACGCCCGCGGCACCATCAAGGTGGTGATGACCGGCTCGGCCTCCGACCCGCTCGACTGGCAGCCCCACATCCGGAACAAGCCCCGGCGGGAAGACCTCGCCAAGCGGTTCCGGAACCCCGCCGACCCGCTTCGCCTGGTCCTGGTACGGGACATGTGGCTGACCGGCTTCGACGCGCCCAGCCTGCACACCATGTACATCGACAAGCCGATGCGGGGCCACGGGCTCATGCAGGCGATTGCCCGGGTGAACCGCGTCTTCAAGGACAAGCCCGGCGGCCTCGTGGTGGACTACCTGGGCCTGGCCCACGAGCTCCGCGATGCGCTCGCGATCTACACCGAGAGCGGCGGCACTGGCCGTACGGCGGTATCGCAGGAAGAGGCCGTGGCCCTCATGCTGGAGAAGCACGAGGTGTGCACCGGTCTGCTCCACGGCTTCGACTGGACGGTCTGGGTCACGGGCTCGGCCACCCAACGCCTCGCCCTGCTCCCCGCCGCCCAGGAGCACATCCTCGGGCAGGAGAACGGGAAGGACCGGTACCTGGCCGCGGTGCGGGAGCTATCACAGGCGTTCGCGCTGGCGGTGCCGCACGACTCCGCCATGAAGATCCGGGACGACGTGGCCTTCTTCCAGCAGCTCCAGGCGGTGCTGGCGAAGCGGTCACCAGGGGAGGCCCGGGCCGAGGAGGACCTCGATCACGCCGTCCGGCAGATCATCTCCCGGGCCGTGGCGCCGGAGGGCGTGATCGACATTTTCGCCGCGGCCGGCCTCCAGAAGCCGGACATCTCCATCCTCTCGGACCAGTTCCTGGCCGAGGTCCGCGGCATGCCCCAGCGGAACCTCGCGGTCGAGCTGCTGCAGAAGCTGCTCAAGGGCGAGCTCGCCACCCGCAGGCGGAAGAACCTGGTCCAGTCCCGGTCGTTCGCCGACATGCTCGAGCAGACCCTCCGCCGCTACCAGAACCGGGCCATCGAGGCCGCCCAGGTCATCGAGGAGCTCATCCAGCTGGCGAAGGAGATGCGGGAGGCCAGCGCCCGGGGGGAGAACTTGGGGCTGTCCGAGGACGAGCTCGCCTTCTACGACGCCCTGGAGACCAACGACTCGGCCGTGAAGGTGCTGGGCGACGACACGCTCCGCGGCATCGCCCGTGAGCTGGTCGCCACCGTGCGGGCCAACGTGAAAATTGACTGGACCGTCCGGGAGGACGTCCGGGCCCAGCTCCGGGTCCTGGTCAAGCGCATCCTGCGGAAATACGGGTACCCGCCGGACAAGGCGGAGAAGGCGACCCAGACGGTGCTGGAGCAGGCATCGCTGCTGTCCGAGGGCTGGGCGGCGTAGCCGTTACCCCCTGACCTGGGAGTAATCGCCTGCCCCTCAGCCCGCTGAATCGATAGTCCCCTCTACGAAGGCGTCCGACAACCGTTGGTGCTCATACACCGAGCGAGTATGGCCAAGCCGCGCGCAGTCTTCGACGACCCTGATTCCCACTGGCAGTTCCTGACTACCCCCAGGGACGAGGACTTTGAGGGCCAACACTTTGACCGTAAGGAAGTGTGCCGGGCGGGAGTCTCAGGCGCCGTCTCGCACGCGGATCTTCGACGCTTCAGGCGAGATGAAATCGCTTCGACCATATCGGCATTCGCCAACACCAACCGGGACGGTGGCCTGCTGGCGCTGGGGATCTCATCTGGTGGCGCGGTTGCCGGCACCGCTCATCTTTTTGAGGACCAGCGCAACACGCTCGCTAACGTGCACGACATCCTGACAGGGCATGCAGCGACCGTCCGCTTTCACGATTGCACCAACTCCAACGGGCGCTCCGACGCGATCTGCCTGATCTACGTTCCGTACTCGGAGCGGCAAGTCTGCGAGACGCCAGGGGACCAGCGAGCATGGGAGCGACGCGGTCCACAGAACATCCCGGTCTCACCAGACCGGCGGGACGCACTCCGACGCGAGAAGCGCATTCTGGACTTCGAGCGTCTCCCCGCATGCGCCCTGGACATGCGCGACATTGACTCAGGCGTTCTGGGGGAATTCCGCTCCAGCGCCCTGGCCGACTCAACACTGAAGCGAACGGACGAGGGAGTGCTCCAGGCAGCAGGGGCTCTCGAGGCCGAAGGCCACGGTCAGGATGTCCTGACCAATGCCGGAGCCCTCTTCTTCCATGCCAACCCGCAGCGGGTGATGCCGTACGCGACGATCCGCCTGCTCCGCTACGGCGTGGCATACGCGGATCGCGAGCGCCGAGGCCTGCCCGATTTCGACCGCGAGCTGGGCGGGTCGGTCACCGGCCAGCTGCTCGCCTTCCGGGCTCTGGTGCATGAGGCTGGCTTCTTCAAGACCTATCAGCGGCGCCGGCCGAATGGTGGCTTCGTCGATGAGCCGGAGCTGCCGACAGTCGCCCTTGACGAGGCCGTCGTCAACGCGGTGGCGCACCGCGACTACGCCGTGCGCCTGCCTATCCTCTGCGAGAAGTACACCGACGCCTTCGTCGTCCGGAGCCCCGGCCTCCTTCGCCAGAGGGCCGCAGACGTTCCCTCGGCCTTCACGCTGGCCGATGTTCAGCTTGAGCACCTGCCACCGAACCCCTTCCTGATGCGTTGGCTGCGTGAGATCCGTGACTCTCGAGGCCGGCCGTTCGTGCAGGCGTTGAGCGAGGGCACGCGAACAATGCAGCTGGCGATGGCCGAGCTGGGCCTCCCCGCTCCGGAATTCGTCCTGGGCGACGGGCTGACGACGGTCATACTCCACAGCAATGCCCCAGCTCGGGAAGCCGCACTTCGTGCTGGACCCGCGCAAGTCGCCACCTCCGAGTACGCCAACCTCTTTCGGCTCACATGGACAAGTAGCGCTGAGGCCGCCCTGGAGAGCCGCCATGCATGGCGTAGGGAATTGCTGGAGGCACTACGACTGCGGCTGCTCGGAGCCAACTGGTACGCCGAGCCCGGCCGGAAGGGGCGTGTGATTGCACACCGCCGCCATGATCATGTGGATGCCCCGGAGAAGGTGGCACGAATCGTCCGCCTGTATCCTGCCTATGAATTCCATGTGCGCGACTACGGGAACCACAGTTACCTGTGCGTCGACTACACCGCCGAGGTTCAGCCAGTGGTGCCGGTGGATCGCCTGCTCCGGATGACCATCGTCTCCACCTCCGAGCTGGTTGGGGCGCGCGTCGTTGCCCAGTATAGCGGCTCGTGGATGCCTGGACGCCTGATCGAGGTCGATCGAGAGTTCTGCCGCGTGCACCTCTTCGGCCCCGAATCTGAGGTCACAGTCGAGAGTACCAAGGTGATCCCGAAGCTATGGCGTCACGTGCTGGACCGGGCGCTGGCCACGACCGGTATCGCCTACGACCTCGCCGGGGAAATCAAGAAGGTCAGCCTCGCCCTCCAGGCGAAGGCCGCTCGTCTCCGGTCCGAGCGGACACTGAAATTGGTCGAGCACCTCGCCGGCACGGTATTCCCGCTGACGGTTGCCGGAGCCACCGTCGCACTCGAATCCGGGCCTGTGGCGTTGATCCGCCGTGCGGACGCCGACGAGCCGCTCTCGCTGGCCAGCCTACCGGAACCCATGGTGGAGTTCAGCCGCGGACGCACCCAGCAGAACATCCGTGAGGGGATTACCAAGTTCGGCGCCTACACACACGAACCGCGCGACATCGAGCTGATTCCGATATGCGCGATCCCTCACAGCGAGCGCATGGCCGCGCTGATCGAGAGGCTGAGAGCCGGGAAGATGCGGTACCAGGGCGCAGAGCGGACATTCAGCACTCGGCTGACCTACAGGACAATCGTCGCGACACCTACCGAGGTCGTGACGGCGGAGGTTGAGCGGTTGCTCGCGCAGCACCCGGAATGGACTGGAGCGGATGGGCTTCCGCGGCTCTTCCTCGTTCACACCCCAGAACATGGGCACTCCCTCGACGACGAGAACTCACCCTACTACCGCGTCAAGCGCCTGGCCTTGGAGCGGGGAGTGCCGTGCCAGATGGTCGACACGCCGACTCTTGCCAACCCCGACTACAAGGACCTGAACCTGACGCTGAACATCATAGCGAAGGTGGGGGTGGCCCCTTGGGTTCTCCCGAACTCCATCCCGGATGCGGACTTCTTCGTCGGCCTGTCGTACACCAAGCATGCCCGGGGGGAGCAGGAGCGGCTCATGGGCTTCGCGAACGTCTTCAACGAGTACGGGAGGTGGGAGTTCTACTCGGGGAGCGGAGAGGCGTTCCGCTATGAGGACCGCGAGCAGCGCTACGAGCGGCTAGTGCGCGAGACACTCGTGCGACTCGAGTCACGGCTGAACGAGACGCCGCGCGTTTGCTTCCACTACTCCGCAAGGTTCAGCAGAATGGATCGCGACGCGATACTCCGCGGCGCGAGAGCGGTTCGCCCACGCGGTACCTATACCTTCGTCTGGGTGAATGTTCACCATCCAGTGCGGCTGTACGATTCGCGGCCGGAAGGCGATGGCAGTCTTGCCCGGGGCAGCTATGTCGTTGGGGGTCGTGGCCAGGTCTATCTCTCGACCACGGGGCACAATGCGTACCGTCAGGTCCTCGGCACGCCGCACGCCCTCGAGCTCAACGCTCACGTAGAAGCGCCTCCCGGGTCGAGTGGACGAGCCGTCCCCGACCTCCGTGGCATTGCCGCGCAGGTGCTCAGCCTCACCAAGCTCAACTGGGCCTCGTCAGACTCGCTCTGCGCTGAGCCCATCAGCACGAAGTACGCGGGCGACATCGCCTACCTGACAGCCGCGTTCATGCGTCAACGAGGGGAGCCCTTTCGGCTCCATCCCGTACTGGAGCGCACGCCCTGGTTCATCTGAGCCTACATCGAGCCCCCCTTCCTGTACCGCGAGCGCCGGCCCGGGGTGCCGGTTGCTGGTGTGAGCATCGCCAGAGGCCCTCGAGTGGAGTGATGCCGCCGGTGAGCACGCGACGGGGACTTTGGGCGCGTTGAATGCAGCTTGCCGTTTCCTGAGCGAGGCCAGTACCCTGTCGGGGCGCCCGCCCGGGCGGGCCCTGCACACTCAATCAACCTTGCCGAGGCCGGGGCCCGTCTGGCCTGCCCTCGGCCGCCTCGCAGTTCCGCCAGGCCGATCCAGAGCCCTCGACTCGACCCAGCTGGCTGTATGAGCCGATCGGTCCGTTCCCATCCCGGATAGGACTCTCCGCTACCCCGGACAGCCTGCTCCTGACCTTATTCACACCCCTCATCAGGTCCCCTGCTCAGCCCGTCGAAGACTACCTCAACTAAGCCCTTCTTCTGCACCGTGTTGGACCATCTGGGACCGGCTGGTACGTGAGGACCTTATGGCGGAACATCACGGGTTCGGGGTTCTGACCTCTGATCCCAGCGCCATAAATCCGGACACGAAAAGCCGCTTGGGACCACTTGGGACCACCAAGAATGCCCAGTTTCTAGCCATCTAGAACGCACAACCCTCGATTCGGCGGGGGCCCGGCGACCGGGTAGGGTATCGGGAGTGAACCTCCAACCTGTGCCCGGAGCAAACCATGCTGCGCCTCGTCGAAGCCATCGCCCAGTTCAAGGACGCCTGCATGAGAGGCAAGGTCCCTAACCGCAAGAAGGGTGGAACGACCACCCTCTCCGCCGCGGATCAGGCACCTATCCTCTCCTCGGTTCGCTCCGCCCTCCGCCGGGGAACGGGGCTCCAGGACGTGGACCAGGTGGACATCACCCCCTTCATGCAGACCCTTCCGGAGCTGGCACGGCAGTACGTCGAGGCGGCCGGGCAGTCCCGTCCCGGCAATGCCGCTGATCGGGTACGGCGCTTTCTGGCCACCATCGAGGGTCGGACCTATAAGCGCGCCCGTGCCGGTGCCGTGTGCGCCCTCCCCGATTGGCGGGCTCTGCATGAGGCGGTGGCCAAGTACGGCAAGGCGCGCCACGGACGAGCGTCGGACATCCTGCGACTCCAGAACGTGGCGTTGCTTGCCGCCGGCATCCAGCGCCCCGAAGACCTCCCCTCGTGGGACGTGGTCACCACTTGGGCCCAGGCGCAGCAGTGGGGCCGGGGCCAGATTCGGCGAATGCTCGAGGCCTACTGCACCGCGCGTGAAGACCTGGCGAAACTCGGGCGCCGGCTCCCGGATGTTCGGTCGGCCTATGGACACGAGCGCGGCCTCCATGGCTTCAAGGACATCGCGAAGCTCGTCGCCAGCCGTGGGGCGGCCAAAAGCGCGTTCGACATGGACTCCGCCGAGCTGATCGCCGTGATCGCGCCCCATTTCAGCGAAGCGCTGGCCGAGACCCTGAACCACTCGCGGTTCGAGCAGAAGGGCGAAGAATGGAAGCGCGATATGCGGGGCGCCGTGAGTCGATACCTGGCCGAGCTCCTTCGCCTTGGCTATGACCCGTCTTCGATGACGCCCTACGACCTGGTGTCTCAGCAGGTCGAGGCCGACGGTGACACACCAGAAATCTCCTCTCTTGCGCTTCGCGAACTCGAGCGCCTCGGCATGCCCTTGCCCCGGAGCAACTCGACGTCCCCACTGTTGTCGGTGCTGACGGATAACGCGGCTCGTGCCTCAGCCGCACACTCCCCACTCCGCGTTTTCTGCCCGACGCGCGTTGAGCACCCGTCCAGCCAACCCGCTTCGCCAGCTCTCTCCTCGACGGAGCCCGGTCGCGTCGACTTCTATAGCGAAACGGTCCAGGATGACCTTGGCTGCCTCGAGACCCTTGTGCGGACGGTCTACGCCCCGTGGGAAGCCGCCCACCCGCGGGCGTGGATTTCCATCGTCTCGACCTTCGCGGCCCTTCACAACGCCATCAAGGAGCACAACAAGGGCAAGAAGCTGACGGGTCATAAGGACAAGCACCTGCTGCTCCGGACTATCACGTACCCCCTGGTTGTCTGCGTGGGGCTCCCGGCGCTTCGCCGTGAGGTGCTGAAGATGCGGCGTCGCTACCAGCAGATCCTGATGAACCGTGCAGGGAAGCACGACTGCGAGGCGGTGATCAAAGCGCGGCGCTCCTACGCCGAGTGGCTCCGCAACTACCTCATCCTGGCCATCATCATCGATGACGGCCTTCGCCTGCGGAACTACACCGGGGGCATCGTCGGGACCCACTTCAAGTTCGTTGTGGACTCCAAGGGCAAGCTGGACTATGTCGAGACCTGCTGGCGCGGCTACGACGAAGGCCACGTCAAGCTCAAGGTGGACCGGGACGAGAACGGCGGAGAGCGTACTCGCGTTCGCCGCCTCTCGAAAGGCATCGTGGATCACGAGCTTCTCTGGGAGTTCGTCACGGTGATCCGCCCGTGCGAGATGGTCGAGACCGGAAAGCTGTCGAGCGTCGCGAAGTACAAGCTGAAGAATGACACCTACGCGCTGTTCTACTCGGTTGACGCCCGGAACCCCGAGATGCGATACAGCACCGACACCGTGTCCACGAAGTACGGGCAGGCGTTGTACTGGGTCTGCAAGCACGTCCTCAAGCGGGAGCTGCCGTCGTGGAAGGAGATCCAGGGCATGCCGGAGTGGCGGGGGCTCTTCGGTGCTCACGGCTCACGGCTCCTGATTGCCACTTACTGGGGCAGTGTGCGCCAGGATTGGTCCCTTACGATGGTCCTGACCGACGACACACTCAAGATGCTGGGCAAGGCATACGCCAAGCCGAACGCGACGCTGGTTGCGGCTGGCGCCATCAAGGGGCGCGAGAACCCGCACTTTTTTGACGCAGTCCTTGACGACATCGTCAAGAACGGCAGCGTGGTGTGGTTCGATGACCTGTCGCCTGCCGCGTAGTCGGGGAGGGCTTACCGCTTGACGGGGGTGTCGCCCCACCCGCACACTGGGCCCGTCAGCCCAGCGGCCCATCAGCCCATCCCCCCATCCCCTCCCTGCCATGCCTGCTCCACTCCTTCCCCCCGGTCGCGTATCGGTTCGCGGCTTCTGCCGGATTACCGGCCTCAGCAAGAGCCGCTTCTACCGTGACTTCCGCTGGGTGAAGTCCTGGATCGGGGCCTGGGACATGCGCGAAGACACGCTGACTGGCAATCTCACTCTCTCCGAGGCGGCCGCCCGCGACTTCGCCCGGGACCGGGCCGGTCGTCTCGCCACTGATCCCGCCCAGCGCTCGGCCAACCTGAAGGGATCCGGTCGGGCGAAGGCGAGCCCGCCCCCGGTGGGTCGCAAACCCAAGTCAGCGCAGAAGGCCCCCCCGCCGGCGGCATCCTGAACGAGTCTGCCCTGACCATCCCATCTGCTCTGGTGTTTGTTAGGACTGCCAAAAGACTTCCTGAAGTCCTCCTCAATCTTCCCTCTTCACTGCCTTTCCAGCCGGACCCCGGAGTACGGGTAGACAGTCTGGCCACCGCTGGGGGCCGGACCCCGAGGCCCAGTATGGTGGCGCTGAGGCCGGAGCTCACCGGCCCAATGCCCCGAGGCCCCTGTGTCCGATTCCACGCCAGCCCTGATTCGCTCGGCCCCGATCGAGCGCCACCTCAAGCACCTGCGAGAGCAGCTCCGGGTGCTCGAGGCCAACGTCCCGGGCGCGGATACCACGAGCACGCTCCGGCGGGTGATCGGGGAGCTGAGCCAGGCGATCAAGGAGGCCGGGGCCCAGGGCGTGTACCTGTGCTGCGAGGAAGCCGCCCCACTGGTGAAACGGCAGCCCGCCACCGTGCGGCGCGAGGCCCGCCTCGGCCGGATCCCCGGGGCCCGCAAGGTCGCGGGCGAGTGGCTGATCCCGGTGACCTGGGTAGACGGGCGGGCCGCATGAGCCGCTCGACTTCGCAGGACCGTCCACGGACGGTGAAGAAGGGCAAGGACCCCGACGAGATCCTGGATCTGGGCCCGTGGAAGTACGTCGAGGGTGGCCGACCCCACCAGGTGATCGTCGAGGAGCGGCAGGACCGCAACAACCGGCTGGTGATCCGGTGGTGGATCGCGCCGGTGCCGGTGGAAGGCCAGACCGATTCACCGCCGTCGCCGGGCCGGTGGCAGAAGGTGTTCTTGGACTCCCCCCACCCGCGCACGGTCCGTGACTCGGCCGGCGCGCTGGAGCCGACGAGCGAGGCCAAGACCAAGGGCCTCGCGATCGAGGTCTACCTGGCGCTGCGGCAGGGACGGGACCCGATGCCCATCGTGAGCCCGTTTGCTCGGCCGCAGGCGAAGGCCCCACCTGCCACCACGGCCGCCCTTGCCGTGGTCACCGAGGCATTACCAACGAAGGATGAAGCGCCCCGGGCCGCCGATACACCTCCCTCCCCGACGCCGGCGCCCGTTCTCTCGATCGGTCAGGGCCTCGCCCTCGCGTTCCCGGTTGATGGAGATGGAAAACTGACCGGTGGCGGCCTCTACTCGGCCGCTACCAGACACGCGCGAGAGGCCCGCGCCGCAGCGGACAAGGCCCGCGAGATGCTTGAGGAGATGTTCCCCAAGGGCTGCGGCTGGAATGTCCTGAAGCCCTCGACTTGGCGCGATCTGGGCCTGCGGCTTCTCGAGCGCAAAGGACCGCTGGCCGAAGCGTTGCCCAAGTCCCCGGGTGTGCGGAGCGCCGAGCTCGCGCTCGCCGAGCTGGCGGCGGCCGCCCGGTGGCTGGTCCGGGAAGGTTATCTCACCTCCGTCACCCAGCCTGCACCTCGGTGGCGTGCGGCTCTGCGGTCACACTTCACGGCCGTGACGAATCTAGGCTTGGGGCCGGCACGCCCTCGCCACAACAAGGAAGAAGCGGGGAAGCTCTACCGCGCCGCCCTCGACCTGTCCAATGCGTGCGATCCGCGTGTCCGCCTGGTCATGCGCCTCGGGCTTGAACTTCGCGCAGGGCAGGTCCTGCGCATGCGCCGGAGCGGACTCACGCTGGACCCAATCGGCGCCTATGGCAAAGGCACCGTCAGCGTCGTTGGGTCGGGCAAGAAGAAGGGGGTGACCCTCGACCTGACGCCGGAGGATCGGCAGGCGATCGATTGGGCCCTCAGCACCTACCTTCGCGAGCTCGAGAAGGCGTTCCTGTGCGGAAAGCTGCCGGACTACTATCTGGTGCCGGGGCGCAACATCAACGCCAAAGGCGTGGCCCCCGTGCGGAAGCTGGCGGAGCTCCGGCCGCTGGGTCGGCGTCGCGCCCTGGCGCTGTTCCGCAAGCTGGAGCGGATCGCCAAGGTGAAGAGCGTTGAGGGCCGTGGCTGGTATGGCCTGCGCCGGATAGGAAGCGACATTGTCCAACGGCTGACCCTGGATGAAGCCGTGCGCACTGGGACCGGTGGGTGGACCGGCTCGCGCATGCGGGAGGACTACCTCGATCACGATTCTCCCGAGGTCAAGGCGGAGATTGCCAAGGTCCGGCGCAAGGTCCGCCGGGGCCTCGCGAAGCCCCCCGTACGTCCCCATACGTCCCCACGGGCGAAGAAGTCTGGGGACGTACGAACGAAGCGCGGCGCCTAACTGGCGCCGCGCGTGGCATTTACTGGGCTTTTTCAGCGTTTTTGGTCGCCTTATTGCAAAGCAGGTGCTCTCCCAGCTGAGCTACCGCCCCGAAGGACCCGCAATGTAACGACTGGCCACCGGTTTCCAAACTGCGCGCGCCGGCGCGCACCCGGGCTTGAGCCCGCCGTCGGAGGCCGCTATCCTCTCCTCGCAATTCACCCGGGCGAGCGGAGGGACGCGTGGCGGAGTGGACATGGCAGTGATGGACCCCGCGGGCCCGGCCGCGACCGAGATCGCCCGCCGACGCACCTTCGCGATCATCAGCCACCCCGACGCCGGCAAGACCACCCTCACCGAGAAGCTGCTGCTCTACGGCGGGGCGATTCACCTGGCCGGCAGCGTGAAGTCGCGCCGGGCCGACCGGCACGCGACCTCCGACTGGATGGCGCTGGAGCAGGAGCGCGGCATCTCGGTCACCTCCAGCGTGCTGCAGTTCGATTTCGAGGGCCGCCGGCTCAACCTGCTCGACACCCCCGGCCACGAAGACTTTTCCGAGGACACCCTCCGCACCCTGATCGCGGCCGACAGCGCCATCATGCTGCTCGACAACCGCAAGGGCGTGGAAGACCGCACCCGCCAGCTCTTCGAGGTCTGCCGCCGCCGGCGGATCCCCATCGTCACCTTCGTCAACAAGTGCGACCGGCCCGGCACCGAGCCGCTGCAGCTGCTCGACGATGTCGAGGCGGAGCTCGGGATCGCCTGCTGGCCCGCCACCTGGCCGGTGTTCGTCGAGGGCCGGCTGGCCGCGATCTACGACCGCCTGGCCGGCCAGCTGGTGCTGTTCGCGCGGGACGAGTCGCACGGCGCCGAGCGGGCCGTCACCCGGACGGTGCCGCTCGACGATCCCGAGGCGCTCGCCGCACTCGGCCCGGCCGCACTGGCGCAGCTCACCGACGAACTGGCCCTGCTCGATGGCGCCGGCGTCTCCTTCTCCCCCGAGGCGGTCCTGGCCGAGAAGATGACCCCGGTGTTCTTCGGCAGCGCGCTCACCAACGCCGGCGTCGAGCTCCTGCTGCACCGCTTCCTCGAACTGGCCCCCCCGCCGGTGCCGCGCCGCGCCGGCGACATCACCGTCGACCCCGCCGATCCCCGCTTCAGCGGCTTCGTGTTCAAGATCCAGGCGAACATGGATCCGCGGCACCGCGACCGGATCGCCTTCGTGCGGATCTGCTCCGGACACTACCAGCCGGGCCTGACGGTGCAGCACGTCCGCACCGGCCGCCCGCTCAAGCTCTCCGCGGCGCAGCGCTTCATGGCCCAGGAGCGGATCATGATCGACGAGGCCTGGACCGGCGATGTCATCGGCATCCAGGACCGCGGCACTCTGCACATCGGCGACACCCTGAGTGAAATCCCCGGGCTCGCCTTCGGCGACCTTCCCCGATTCGTCCCGGAACACTTCGCCCGCATCAGCGTCTCCGACCCGCTCCGCCGCAAGCACCTCGACACCGGCCTCCGCCAGCTCAGCGAGGAGGGCGCCGCCCAGGTGTTCTATCCCGACCTGGTCTCGCCCACGCCGATCGTCGGCGCCGTCGGCCTGCTGCAGTTCGACGTGCTGCTGCACCGGCTGGAGCACGAATACGGCGTGCCGGCGAAGCTGGACCCGATGCCCTCCAAGGTGGCCCGCTGGGTGGAGGGGCCGGAGGCGGAGATCGCCACCCTCGCCGGGCGGATCGGCTGCACCCGGGTGTACGACAACAAGTCCCGCTCCCTGCTGCTCTTCAACGACGGCTGGGCCTATCGCCACGCGAAGGAGACCAACCCCCGCGTGACCTTCCTCGAAAGCGTGACCTGACCCGCGGGGGGACTCCCCCCGCCATTGCAACGCCGGAACCTCCCCGGGCATCTTGTCAGGCACCCCTCCCCTGCCCGAGGATCAGCCATGCACGCACTCGCCCAGGAAGCCCCCGCCCTGCCTGGCACCGCCCCGCTTCGCGCGTGGGCCCGTCCCTTCCTGCTCGCATTCACCGGTCTCACCCTGCTGATGCTGGGGAACCAGGTCTGGCGCCGGTTTGGGCAGCTGGCGTCGGACCGCTTCGCGCTGGACCAGGCGGTGAAGGTGGTGCTGCTCTGCCTCCCGTTCATCGTGGCGATGACGCTGCCCGCCGCCGTATTGCTGTCGGCCGCGTACGTCTTCAGCCGACCCGGTGTGCGCCTTTCCCCGGCGCGAAGCCTCGCCGGCCAGCTGGCGCCGACCCTGCTCGTGGCGCTGGGGCTCTCCCTGGCGGCCTGGGTCCTCGTCGACCAGGTGCTGCCGCGGACCAATTTCGAGCTGCGGCGGGTCCTCATCGCGCTCTCACGCAGGACACCCGAGGCCGCTCCGGCCGACGCCAGCAAGGGCGACCGCGAGATGACCACGGCGGAGATGTCGGCGGTGGTCCGTGACGCCGAGGTGCAGCTGGTGCAGGCGACCGCGAGCGGGGATCTCGAGGCGAGCACGGCGGCGGCGGACCGGGTGGCGCAGTACCGGGTGGAAATCCAGAAGAAGGGGGCGATCGCGGCGGCGTGCCTGGTGTTTGCGCTGGCCGGCGCTGGCGTGGGAATGCAGTTGCGGGGCCGGCGCTGGTGGTTGCCACTCGGTGCCGGCGTGGCCCTCTTCGGCCTCTACTATGTCGGCCTGGTCCTGGGAGAAAGCCTGGCCAACCAGCGGCAGCTCTCGCCGGTGCTCGCCATGTGGGGAGGAAATCTCCTGTTCGCCCTGCTCGGCGCGTTACTCCTCCTGCGGCAGGGTGGAGCCGCATCGGTCAGGCAGGCACCGGCCTGATCTCGCAGGTGCCCGGCGGAGGGCTTCGCCCGACAACGGCGAAGCCCTCACTCCTCAGGACGCACCAGCCGCACCGCATCTCCCACCCCGATCGCCCCAGGGCGCACGACCTCGGCGTTGAGCGCCAGCCGTCCCCCGAATCTCCGCCCAATATCCCGCAGCACCTCCGGGTCTCGCTCCAGCGTATCGGGGTCGACCGTGGTCATGGGACAGCGCCCGCGCAGCGAATCGAGCCGGATCACCGCGTCACCGATGTGCAGCTCGGCGCCTTCCCACCCGGTCTCCTCCATTCCATGGACGCCGCCGATCAGGATGTTGGGCCGGAGGCGGCGCATATCCCGCCCGAAGGCGGCGACCGCGCCGTCGGTGGCAACCAGGAGCGGCAGGATATCGAAGCGCTCCACCCCGTCGTAAGCGGCCAGCCAGGCGTCCTCGCCGGCCGCGCGCTGCACCAGTTCCAGCGCCGCCGGGCTGTCCCAGGGGTGGCCGTCGACCAGCGGCTGCCCGTCCGCGCCCAGCGTGCCCCGCAGGCCCAGCAGCCGGTACTGCCGCCGGGAGGTGCGGACCCCCTCGGGCCCGCGCACATGCACGATGCGATCGCCGGGAATACCGCTGGCCGTGAGCATCGCACGTGCGATCGACTCGCCGGCCAGCGACTTCACCGGGTAGCGCCACAATCCGGCAACCTGCAGCATCCCTGCCTCGCTTATACCCCGTCCATCAGTCCGGCGGGCAGCGCAATCCGCCGCTCCTCGGCCGCGATCGGGGCATCGTTGATGCTCGCAAACCGGCGGGCCATCAGCCCCGCCTCGTTGAACTCCCACAGCTCGTTCCCGTAGGAGCGGTACCACTGGCCGGCCGCGTCATGCCACTCGTACTCGAAGCGGACGGCCATCCGGTTCTCCCGGAACCCCCACAGCTCCTTCCGGAGACGATACCCCAGTTCCTGCTCCCACTTCCGCCGCAGGAAGTCGCGGATGGCCGGCCGCCTTCGGAGGAACTCGGTGCGGTTGCGCCACTCCGAGTCCTCGGTATAGGCGAGGGCCACCCGCTCGGGATCCCGGCTGTTCCAGCTCTCCTCCGCAACCTGCACCTTGGCGAGGGCGCTCTCCAGGGTAAAGGGCGGGCGAATGGGACTGCTCTGACGAGGCGGAGGGGCCGAGCGCCCGGTCCGTCTCCTGTTATCCTGTGAGTGGCGCGACACGGCGGGATCTTACCTCGAGCGGGGAGGAACGGATGGCGGAGCCGGACCGAGCAGCCACAGCGGGGCGGAAGGAGCGGCTCCGGGCCGCGTCGGAGGCCTTCTTTGCGGCCCTCAATTCCCGAAACTTCGAGGCGATCCCCTATCACGAACAGGTCGTCTTCCGTGCCCCGATCGCTCCCGGCGGGCGGCACTTTCCCCTGCTGGGCCGCGCCGCGCTGCGCACGATCTGGTGGCCGCCGCTCGAACCGCTCCTCTGGGAGGCGAGGATCATCGCCCATTACTACAACGATGACCTCACGGCCATCGTCACCGAGGCGGACATTCACACCCGGAACCCCCGCGCCACGCTCCGGGTCGCCGACCGGTTCACGGTCGATGCCGACGGCATGATCGTGGAGCAGGAGAACCATTTCGATCCGCGGGATGTCACCAGCCCCGGGTGGCGCGGCGCCTGAACGGGGACCCGCCCGCCAGGCGCCGGCTCCGGGGTGCGCCTACTTCGCGACCTTCCGGCGGTAGAACCGCTGCATCAGGGCGCCGACCTCCGCCGCGTGATCCTCCAGCACGAAGTGGCCGCCGTCGAGGAAGTGCAGCTCGGCCCCGGGCAGGTCACGCAGATACGCGGTGGCCCCGGCCTGGGTGAAGAAGATGTCGCCCTTGCCCCAGACGATCAGCGTGGGCGGGCGATGGTCCCGGAGGAACTTCTGCCACGCCGGGTAGAGCGGGACATTCTTCCGGTAGTCGTACAGGAGGTCGAGGTTGGCGCGGTGGGCGCCCGGCCGGGCCAGGAAGAAGAGGTCCGAGTTCCACGCGTCCGGGCTGATCTTCGCGGGGTCGGGCGACCCGGCAAGGTAGATCTGCTTCACGCCGTCCAGCTCCAGGAATCCCTCCAGCGGCTTCTCGGTCTCGGGACTGCGGTTCTTCCACAGCGCTCCCCGCAGGGCGTCCCACACCCCGGTAAAGCCCTCCTCGTAGGTGTTTCCGTTCTGGATGATGAGCCACTGCAGCCAGTCCGGGTGCCGGCCCAGGATGCGGTTGCCGATCGGGCCGCCGTAGTCCTGGAGGTAGAAGCCCGCGCGGGTGACATGGAGCTGCACCAGCAGCTGCTCGGTGATCGAGGCGAGGTGGTCGAACGAGTACTCGAACGTCGCGGGGTCCGGGAGATCGGTGTTGCCGAACCCGGGGTAATCCGGCGCGATGACGTGGAAGGTCGTCGACAGCTCGGGGATCAGGTCCCGGAACATGTGGGACGACGACGGGAAGCCGCCCAGCAGGACCACGGTGGGCCGGGCCGGATCGCCCGCTTCTCGGTAGAAGACGTTCAGGCCCTCGACGACCGCGGAGCGGTAGCGGATGCCGCCAGCGGCCATGGCCGAATCAGGCGCGGATGGAGGGGTGCTGGCGGGTGATGCCGCGGCGATCGCGGCCGCGGTAAGCAGCAGGTGCAGCATGAGATCCTCCCGGAACGGGGACAACGGGAGGGGACCGCGGTCCCCCGGCGGAAAAACGGAGGGGACTCCAGTCGGCCGCGGCCGCCCCTCGGGATCGAGTTCATCCCGTTAGTGGCGGCAGGGGGAGGGATCTTACGTCCCGGGCTCGGGACCCGGGGTTGGAGGCGGGGACTGGTGCAGCAGGTCGAGCGCGGCGAGGAGCCCTTCGGTGTCCTCCCGGCAGGCGGCGCAGCTGCGGATGTGGGCCAGGAACTCGGCGTAGCGGACCCGGGGGTCCTCGCCCCGGCGGACCGCCTCGACGTACTGATCCAGGACCTCGAAGGCGCCATCGCACCCCGGGTCGCGGTCGTCGCCGCCGAGCAGCTGTTCGATGGGGGGACGGTTCATGCCAGGTGCTCCGCGTAGCCCGCGGCGGTGAGCACGTGGCGGAGCTTGCGGCGGGCATCGTGCAGGGTCTTGTAGATCGCCCCGCGCGAGCTGCCGTAGCGCTCCGCCAGCACGTCGATGGGCACCTCGTCGATCGCCGCCGCCTGGAAGACCGTCCGCTGGCGCTCGGTGAGATGCTCCCGGACGGCGCGCTCGAGGGCCGCGGTCAGCTCGCCGCTCACCATGCGGCGCAGCGTGGACGGTGTGGCATCGGGCAGCCGCTCCCAGACCGTGTCATCGGTCTCGACCGGACGATGCCGCCAGGCGTGCCGGCGCAGGCGGGTCGAGACTTCGAAGATGGCAAACTTGCAGGCCCAGGTGGTGAACCGGGCCTCACCCCGGAACTCGCCGAGCTTCCGCAGGATGTTCATGACCGCGTCGTTGGCCGCCTGGACACAGAGGTCGTCCACTTCCTCGAGGGCCCGGTCGGGGAGCCGCGCCCGCCGGCGGCTCGCCTCGGCCCGCGTCACGCGGAGCAAGAGCGCATGCAGCCGGGTGATGGCCGCATCACGCACGGCGCCCATCTGCAGCAGGTCCTGCAGCAGACGCCTCGACTCCTGGTCCGCGGGTGTGGGCATCGGGCGGAAGAATAGGGCCCTGCTTGTCCGGACGGCAGGGCGCCGGCCGGGTGACGGTCAGGCGAACGGAGTGCCCCCGAGCCGGCCGAGGGCCTTACAACCCTTCCCTGGCCCAGTGCGGACCCTCCATCCAGCGTTCCGGGTCGAAGAAGCCACTCGGAAGCGCCCGGTTCGCCTTCCAGTCCTGATACTCCTCCTCCTGGGTGCCGTTGGGCAGGACGATTTTCACCTTGGTGGCAAGCCACGCCTTCCCCACCGGCTGATACCCCCCGAGCCAGGCATCGACCCGGAAATTGGGCCCGGCATCGCCGATGAAGCGGGTGACGATCAGTCGCTTCGGCTCGACCCAGAACTGGGGCGAGAGGGTGTCACCCGGGGTGCTGGTCCCCACGACCCAGGCGAGCGAATCGCCGCTGCCGACGGTCATCGTCCTGCTCACGTCGAACTTGAACTTCGCGAGATCGGCGAGGGTCCGCTCCACCGGCTGGACATAGACCCCCTGGATCAGCGGGAGGAACGGATTCCCGCCCGCGCGCCTCGCCGCCACCTTCCCGCCCCGCACCACCATGATCGAGTCCACCGTGTAGATCACCCCGTTGCCGCTGTCGGGGGGACCGATGTCGATCCGGAGAATCGAGGGCGACGCCACCGTCTCGTACCAGGTCTGCCGGGTCGGCCCGCTGCCGCGATCGACTGTGGTGGTCTGCACGAAGGTGAGGGTCTTGTACCAGCTGTCCTTGTACTTGCGGTACATCTTCTCGACGACGTCACGGCCGGTCTTCGGTGCCTGCTGAGCCGTGACCGGGGCGGCGGGAAGGGTGAACGTGGCAGCCAGGAGGACCGCGGAAAGCGAACGGAGCATCGGGGACTCTCTGCGACGGGAGGGTGGTTGACACCTCCGGCGAGGACGGACCGCCCCGCCGGTCGGTTTCATCGGATGGCCCGGCCCTATTCCCGCCAGAGCGCGTCCCGGACCTCGATGGCGATGGCCCGACGGGCAGGCACCCAGGTCGCGAACAGCACCAGCAGCGTGATCGTGGCCGAAACCAGCACGGCCGTGAGTGCCGACAGGCCGATACTGATTGGAAAATGCCGGGCGAAGCCCCAGGCCACGAGCAGGGTGAGCGGCAGCGCCGCGAGCGCGCCGATTCCCAGCTGGCGCCCTCCCTGCGACAGGAGCATCCGGGTGATCATCGGATCGGTGGCGCCGAGCGCCCGGCGAACGCCGATCTCGCGGGTCTGCCGGCCGATCGCGCGGGCCATGAGCCCGTAGGTTCCACTCAGCGCCAGCAGCAGCGCGAAACCGAAGCAGCCTCCGAACAGCAGGCTCACCGACCGCGCCAGCATCGACGACTTGCTGAGGACCTCGTCCAGGCTGGTCACGCCAGCAGGCACCAGTCGCGGATCGACCTCGCCGATGGCCCGGTAGAACGCGTTCCGGCCGTTGCCCTCGCTCCCGCGATAGCGGAACATCGCGGTGGTTCCCACGGCGGCGCTCTGGCGCAGCGGGAGATACACCGCCTCGGCGCTCCGCTCCCGGCTGAAGGGATTCCCCAGCAGGAGATCGCCGGTCACCCCGACGATCGTCCGCGGTGCGGTTTCTGCCAGGCCGCTCAGCAGGATCTGCGCACCCAGTGCCCGGCCGGGCGGGAAGTGCCGCGCCGCAAAGGCCGCGCTCACGATCGCTACCGGCGGTGCGTCGCGGTCGTCGCGGGAGTCGAACGCCCGCCCTTCCGACACCCGCGATCCGATCACCTCGAGCGAGCCGAGAATGCCATAGATGTAGCTGCGCGGGTGGACCGGTGCCGGCGCGCCGCCGGCGATCTCGAACGCCCCTTCGTCGTCGGTGATGCCGGCCAGGCCGCTGCGGAACACCACCCCGGACAGTTCCGGCCGGGCCGACAGCTGCTCCTGCAGCAGCCGGAAGATGCGTCCACGCGACGCCCCGTCCGGGTACCGATCGGCGGGCAGGTCCACGCCGCTGGCCAGTACGCCGTGGCTGTCATACCCGAGGTCCAGGGTTGCCACCCGGTACGCGATGATCCCGGCCATGCTGCCAAAGAAGAGCAACACGGTCACGACCGCCACCTGGGTGATCACCAGCAGGCGCGCCACCCGTCCCGCCGCGCGCCCCCCGGCCGACGTGCCACCGTCCTTGAGTATCCCGGCGATCTCGACCTTCCCCGCCCGCCGGGCCATGACGCCTCCGAGGACCATCGTGGCCAGCGTCACGAATCCCCCCGCGGCGACGAGCACGGTGCGGTCGAACCCCCAGGCCCACCAGAAGGCGAGGTTGCCTTCGAGGTGCGACCGGCACCAGGCATCGAGGGAGCCGAGTCCCCACCCCGCCAGCCCGGTGGCCAGCACCCCGCCCGCGAGGCAGAGGAGCAGGCTCTCCCATAGCCCCTGCATGATCAGCCGCGCCCGCGGCGCACCCAGCGCCAGCCGCACCGCCGACTCGCGGGCCCTCTCGTTGGCCCGGGCCAGCAGCAGGTTGGTCACGTTGATGCAGGCGAGGAGGAGGATGAGACCGGCGAGAAGATTGAGGACGACGAGAATCAGCGGCGCTTCCTCCCCGATCTGCGCGAGTGGGAAGGTCGATACCCAGAAGCTGGTCGGCGCGAATTGCTCCCCCTCCACCGGCGGGCGCTCCGCCCGGGCCTGGCGCAGGAGCGCGGTGAGCTCGGAAGCCGCGCCCGCCGTGGAGGCACCCGGCGCCAGCCGGCCGTAGGCCTGCACCAGCGCGTCGAGCGGCGCGTCCGGCCGCAGCACCGTGGGGTCGAGCGGTATCCATGCCTCGCTCGCCACCGGAAATCCATAGCCGTCCGGCATGACACCGATCACTCGTGTCGGCGTGCCGTTCATGGCGACGGTACGCCCGATCACCGCGCTGTCCCGTGCGAACAGCACTCGCCAGGCGTAGTAGCTCAATACCACGACCGGCTCCGCGCCCGGCTGCTGGTCATCCGGCCGGAGTCCCCGGCCCAGCAGCGGTCGCGTGCCGGTGACCTCGAAGATGTTCCACTCGCTTGCGGTAGCGCCGATGGCCCGGCTCCCCTCCCCCGTCCCGATCACCAGCTCCTGCCCGCTGTACACCCCGATGTCGCTCAGCCGCGTGACCCGGCCTCGCATCTGGTTGAGGTCCCGGGCCTGGATCGGAATGACCCGGCTGCCCGCCTGGGCGCCCACGCGCACGATTCGCTCTCCCTCCCGGACCGGGATGGGTTTGAGCATCGCGCTGTAGAGGAAGGAGAAAGTGAAGATCGAGAGCCCCAGTCCACCCGCCAGCACCAGCACGGTGAGCAGTGTGAACCCGGGTTGCCGCGCGAGAAGCCGCAGGGCGTACCGTACATCCTGCCAGTAGAGCATGGATCGGATCGCTGTAGAGGGAGACGACGTTCCGACCGGACCAGTGGCGGGCGGAGTGCGTGGCTCCCCCTTACGCTACCCGCCCGGGTACGGTTGCAGACTGCGAGGTCAGGTCTCCGCTAGCTCTCCTGCCGGTGCGGCGCGGCCTCCGCGCCCTCTCGTCCACCAGCAGGTCGAAGATGATCGACTGCAGCCGGACCCGGCCGCCATCCCGGAACACCAGGGCCCGGAATCCGTCCCACTTGGGCTCGTACTGCCCCCCCGACCAGTGGTGAGCTCCTCCGCCGTCCCGGCCTCCATCGGCGGGTAGGGCGACCGGATCGGGAGCGTCACTCCAGCGCGTCCAGCCGGAACCGCCCCGTCCGCGCCAGCAGCGGCTGCCAGAGATCGCCGCAGCGCTTGAGGCGCGCCGGGACGTTCTTCACTGTGAAGTCCGCAATCGCGATTCCCTTCTCCACCTCCCGCCAGCGGAGCGGCGTCGACACACTCGCGGCCGCGGTCGGGCGCACCGAGTAGATGCTGGCGAGGGTGCGGCCCCAGGCATTCTGGTTGTAGTCGACCAGCACCCGTCCCGCCGGCCGCTTCGCCTTCCGGTACTCCGCCGTGATCAGCTTCGGGTGCTCCTCCGCCAGCCGCCAGGCGAGGCGCTTCGCCACGCTCCACACCTGCTTCTGCGTCGGCCCCCGCTGGATCGGGATGTAGACATGGATCCCCTTCGAACCGCTGGTCTTCACCAGCGGCTGCATCCCCAGCTGCTCGAGCGTCTCCCGCAGGAGCAGCGCGACGTCGATCACCCGGCCAAACGGCGCATCGCCCGGGTCGAGGTCGAAGTTGAGGCAATCGGGGCGGTCGGTGTCGTCGCAGCGGGAGTACCAGGGATTCAGGTCGATGCAGCCGAGGTTCACCATCCAGAGCAGCGAGGCGAGGTCCTGCACCATCGGGAACGGCACCAGGCCCGCGCGGGGATGCTCGATCTCGCAGGTCTCGATCCACTCCGGGTGACCGGCAGGCACCCGCTTCATGAAGAAGAAGTCGCCCCGGATGCCGTCGGGATAGCGCTTCATCACCATCGCGCGGTCCTTCAGGTGCGGCAGGAGCCACGGCGCCACGGCCGAGTAGTACGCCAGCAGGTCGCGCTTGGTGAGCCCCAGCTCGGGGAAGAAGACCTTGCTGAGGTTGGTGAGCTCGACGACGCGGCGTCCCACCCGCACGCGGGCGGCATCGGCGGCGTCGGCGGCCGAGAGCGCGGGAGCCGCCGCGGCGGGACTCATGAGGTCACCCGGGGGGCGCGCGGCCCGTGGCGGATGCTCCCGGCCAGCTTCGTGCAGGACAGCGCGTTTCCCGACTGCGCCGCCCGGAGCATGAGTGCCCCGCGGCTCATGTCGCCCCGGCCCACGAAGCCGGAGGGACACAGAGGCCGGTCGCCCAGGGCGCCCAGGAGCACGTCGGCATACCTGTCGCTCGCCACGCTGCCGAGCGGCACGAAGTCGGTGTCGGCGTTGGCGCCCAGCACCAGCGCGTCGTGCTCCAGCGGGATACGGTAGCGGGGATCGCTCGGCACGATATCGACGGTGCCGAAAAGTCCCAGGTCGCGCAAGGTGATGGGAGTTTCCGCCGGCAGGAGCCGCGCCTCCGGAGCGGAACCTTCGCGCCCTTCCGGGTTTCCGAGAGCCCGATGGCGATCGCCTGCTCAATGTGGACGCGCCATGTCGGTGGCGCACGCGCCCACGGGGGGTAGCAGAAGTGCGGCCAGCGCTCTTCCCGACCTGCCCGTGACGCTGCATACTCTCCCCTCGACCCAGCGACGATTCCCCCGCCCAACGAGTCTCCCCGCATGAGCCAGGTCTCCCGCATCCTGAGGAACGGCCAGTGGACCGCCGCGCGAAGCCGTGACACCCGCTTCATCAGGAATCCCGCCACGCTCGAGCTGGTCGGCACGGTCCCCGAGTGCAACGCCGACGATGTCGACGCCGCGGTCGATGCCGCCGCCACCGCCCAGTATGGCTGGTGGAAGACGCCCGGCGTCGAGAAGGCGAAGCTGCTGCGGGAGGTGGGAGCCCGGATCCGGAAGAAGGAGCGGGAGCTGGCGACGCTGATGACGCGGGAGACCGGCAAGCCGCTGATCGAGGCGATCGACTGCATCGACTGGGTGGCGGCGGCGTTCGAGTACTACGCCGAGGTGGGACGGCGGAGCTACGGCAATTCGATCCCGCCGGTGGCGCCGCACCAGGTCAACTTCACCATCAAGGAGCCGTTCGGCGTGGTGGCGGCGATCGTGCCGTTCAACTTCCCCCTGCTCCTGATGGCCTGGAAGGTGGCCCCGGCGCTGGCCGCGGGAAACACCCTGGTCTGCAAGCCGCCCCACCAGAACCCGCTGTCCAACCTGCTCCTGGCGGAGTGCTACGACGTCCTCCCGCCCGGCGTCGTCAACATCGTCACCGGCGGCCCCACCACCGGCGAGGCGCTGGTGCGTCACCCGCGGGTCGACATGATCGCCTTCACCGGGTCGGTCGCGGCCGGGCGCCGGATCGCATCGATCGCCGGCCAGGAGCTCAAGAAGGTGAACCTCGAGCTCGGCAGCATCGACCCGTTCATCGTCTTCGCCGACGCCGACCTCGACGTGGCGGTCCCGGGCGTGGCCTGGGCCCGGCTCCTCAATGCCGGCCAGGTCTGCACCTCATCCAAGCGGATCTACCTGCTGGAACCGATCGCGGAGGAGTTCCTGCGCCGGCTCGACGCCCACCTCCCCACCCTGACGCTGGGCGATCCGCTCGACGCCGCGACCGACATCGGCCCCCTGATTTCCGCCGAGGCACTGGAACTGGTGGAGCAGCAGGTGGAGCGGGCGGTCAAGGAAGGCGCGACCCTGCACCGGGGCGGGAAGCGGGTGCAGCCCAACGGCCTGCCCGGGCACTTCTTCGAGCCGACGGTGCTCACGAACGTGAAGCACGGCTCGCTGCCCACCACCGAGGAGATCTTCGGCCCGGTGCTCTCGATCATCGTGGCGAAGACCCCCGATGAGGCGATCGCGATGGCCAACGACTCACGCTACGGCCTGGGCGCGTCGATCTACACGAAGGACCTGGAACTCGCGATGCGGGCGATGGAGAACATCAAGGCGGGCACCTTCTGGATCAACGACCCCCTCACCGACAATGACGCCGGACCGTTCGGCGGGATGCGCTGGAGCGGGGTGGGCCGGGAGCTGGGCGAGGAGGGACTCGACGCCTTCCGCGAGCCCAAGCACGTGCACATGGACTACGTGATGGAGCGGAAGAACTACTGGTATCCCTATCGCGATCGACCGATACCGGGGCACGGGTGAGCAGCGCTGAGTTTCGGGCTCCGATTCCCTGACAGCGAATCACGAAGAACACGAAGCCACGAAGGGCACGAAGAGGCATCTTCGTGCTCTTCGTGCCTTCGTGATCTTCGTGATTCGCAGTTGCTGTTTACTCGGAACTCGAAACTCTACTTCGTCAGCTCGTGGCAGAACTCCGAGAAAACCCCCACATACCGGTCGATGTCCTCCGGCGTGTGCTGCACCGACAGCGTCCACTGCTCCTCGTCGCCCGGGGTCATGAAGATCCCCCGGTTCAGCAGCCACGGATACGACGCCGAGAAGAGCTCCGGCCGGGTATCGAGGAAGTCACGGTAGCTCTTCATCGGCGTCGCCCGGTAGGAGACGCAGCCCTTCGCGTCGAGATTCACCGTGTGCGCCGGGATCCCGTACTTCCGGATGGCCGCCTCGCACCCGTCGATGAGCCGCCGGGCCAGCGTCGCGAGGTAGGCGTACGCCTCGGGCGTCAGGATCTCGCGCATTGTCACCAGCCCCACATGCGCGATCAGCGGGTTCCCGTTGTAGGTCCCCTGCTGCGACACCCCCTGCTCGATCAGGAACATCAGGTCCTTCCGCCCCCCGAAGGCCGCCGCCGGCAGCCCCCCGGCGATCGCCTTGGCGAGGCAGACCAGGTCGGGCTGCACCCCGAACCGCTCGGTGGCGCCCCCCGCCGCAATGGTGAACCCGGTCTTGATCTCGTCGTAGATGAAGATCACGCCGTACTTCGTGCACAGCTCCCGCACCCGCTGGAGGTAGCCCGGCTGCGGCAGCACGATCCCGATGTTCATCATCGCCGGCTCCATGATCAGGCAGGCGATCTCGTGCCCCCGCTCGGCGAACAGCCGCTCGAGGTGGTCGGCGTCGTTGAAGGGCACGACCTCGACATACTTCGCGGCGTCCTTGACCATGCCCCGGGAGACCGGCGCCTTGGCGGGGCGCTCCCGGCCACCCATCACGTCGGCATTGGGGACGATCGAGAACATCACCGAGTCGTGATGTCCGTGATACGACCCCTCGATCTTGCAGACGATGTCCCGCCCGGTGGCGGCCCGCGCCACCCGGATGGCGTCCATCGTGGCCTCGGTGCCGGAGTTGGTGAACCGGATCGCCTCGAGGTTGAACCGGCGGCAGATCACCTCCCCGAACTCCACCGCTTTCTCGGTGGTCGCGGCGAAGTGGGTCCCCTGGCTCGCCGCTTCCCGGCACGCCTCCACGATCCGGGGATGGGCGTGGCCCACGACCATCGCCCCGAACCCGTTATGGAAATCCAGGTAGTCGTGCCCATCCTGGTCCCAGACATGGCTTCCGGCGCCCCGGGCCACGTAGAGGGGATAGGGTTGCATCTTCTGGAACGACGAGACCACCCCGTACGGGAGGATGGTCCGGGCCCGCTGGAACAGGGCGGCCGACTTGGGGGTCCGGGCGAGGAGGGCGCCCATCTCCCGGTCCGCGATCTCTTGGGCGCGGGACAGGAGACGGCCGAGTCCCGCCGAGCCCTGGGAAGGCACAGTGGCGGTCATAGGACAGAATTGTTGTTGGAGGTACGGGTAGCTGGTGCTATCGCCTGCTGCGGGGAATACCGGCGGTCCGGGGGATTGGGAGCCGGGCCTCGACCCAAGGTGCGGTCCGGTGCACGGGTTGTCAACTCCGCCCGCGACCTGCATCTTCACCTCTTCTCCTACCCCGCGCGGCATGGAACCGGTCATCAAGCTCGAGCACGTCGCCAAGCGCTTCGACACCTTCGTCGCGGTGCATGAAGCCAATTTCGAGATCGGCAAGGGTGAGTTCTTCTCCATGCTCGGGCCCTCCGGGTGCGGGAAGACCACGACCCTCCGCATGATCGCCGGCTTCGAGCAGCCCACCTCCGGGCGGATCCTCCTCGAAGGTCAGGACGTCTCCACCGTCCCGCCCTACCGCCGCAACGTCAACACCGTCTTCCAGCACTACGCGCTCTTCCCCCACATGACCGTCCGCGACAACGTCGCCTTCGGTCCCCGGAGCCGGAAGCTGGCGGAGTCGGAAGTGACCCGGCGGGTCGAGGAACTGCTCACCGTCACCCGGCTCACCCAGTTTGCGAGCCGGAAGCCGGCCCAGCTCTCCGGCGGCCAGCAGCAGCGCGTCGCCCTGGCCCGGGCCCTGGTGAACTACCCCAGCGCCCTCCTCCTCGACGAGCCCCTCGGCGCCCTCGACCTCAAGCTGCGGCAGGCGATGCAGTTCGAGCTCAAGCGGATCCAGCGCGACGTCAACATCACGTTCATCTACGTGACGCACGACCAGGAAGAAGCCCTGACCATGTCGGACCGGATCGCGGTCATGAACGAGGGCCGGGTCGAGCAGATCGGGACGCCGGAGGAGATCTACCACGCCCCCGCCACCGTCTTCGTGGCCAACTTCATCGGGGTGGCGAACCTCATTCCCGCCACCGTCGTCGGGATGAATGGCCAGCTGGTGGTCGCGCTCGAGGGCGACACCCGGATGGAAGCCGCCACTGCCGACTGGGCCCGGAAGCCCGGCACCCAGGGGATGCTGATGATCCGGCCCGAGCGCCTCCATTTCAGCGAGAACGGCAAGGGCCTCCCCGTCACCCTCGCCGCCGCCGCCTTCAGCGGCCCGGTGATCCGGCTGGCCCTCCGCACCGGCAGCGGCCTCGAGATGATCGCCCACGTGCCCTCCGACGGCCCCCGTCCCCCGCTGGAACCGGGCCGCCAGTACGTCGTCCGGTGGGACGCCGACGGTGCCCGGCTGCTGCCCCCCAAGGCCACCGCGTCGCCGATCGACATGGACCTGCGTCCCACACTCGACCTCGCCACCCAGTAACCCCCACCGCCCCTGAGGTGACTGCATGAGCAAGCACGAATACGACGACCAGGAGCTCCAGGCCCTGCTCCGCCGCGCCCTCTCCCGCCGAGCCTTCCTGGGCCGGTCCGCTGCCGCCGCCGGCACCTTCGCGCTCGGCAGCGCCCTCCTGCAGGCCTGCGCCAAGAAGGAAGGGGTCGCCGCCGGCGCCGACACCACCAAGGCCATGGCCGCCGGGGGTGCCAAGGCCACGGTGCGGATCTCCAACTGGCCGCTGTACATCGACAAGGAGACGGTCGAGGACTTCAAGAAGGCGACCGGCTACGGCGCGGTCTACACCGAGGACGTCAACGACAACAACGAGTTCTTCGCCAAGATCGACGAGCCCCTCAAGCGGGGCCAGAGCATCGATCGCGACATCATCGTCCTCACCGACTGGATGGCCGGCCGGCTCATCAAGATGGGCTACACCCAGCCGCTGGTGGACAGCGCCTTCCCCAACAAGGCCAACCTGGTCGATGGGCTCAAGAACGTCGGCTTCGATCCCGGCCGCGCCCACAGCGTGCCGTGGATGTCGGGCATGACCGGCATCGGCTACAACCCCAAGAAGACCGGCAAGGAGATCACCAGCTTCAACGAGATCTTCAACCCGAAGTACAAGGGCCAGGTCACCATGCTCACCGAGATGCGCGACTCGGTGGGCCTCGTCATGCTGGGCGACGGCAAGGACCCCGCCAACTGCACGCTCGACGACGCCAAGGCCGCCTGCGCCAAGATCAAGAAGTACCGCCAGAACGGGCACATCCGCTCGTTCACCGGCAACGACTACGCCGAAGATCTCGCCGCCGGCAACCTGGCCATCTGCATCGCCTGGTCGGGCGACATCCAGGGCCTCAAGGCCGACAACCCCGACCTGCAGTGGATCGCGCCGAAGGAAGGGGCGATGCTCTATTCGGACAACATGATGATTCCGAAGACCAGCGACCGCGCCGAGGGCGCCAGCGCCTTCATGAACTACTGCTACGACCCGGCCCACTCGGCCAAGATCGTGGCCGCCGCGCCCTACCTCTCGCCGGTGAAGGGCACCGGCGACGAGCTGGCCAAGATCAACGCCGATCTCGCCAAGAGCCCGCTGGTGAATCCGCCCGATGAAGTCCGCTCCCGGCTCCACGTCTTCAAGTGGCTCGAGGAAGCCGAGGACACCGAGATCAACCGGCTGTTCCAGGACGCGATCGGAGCGTGAGGTAGATGGCTGGCATCGCCGCCGGCGGTTCCCGCCGGAGTGCCGTGGCCCCCTGGCTCCTCGTGGCGCCAGGGGTGCTCTGGCTCATCTTCTTCTACCTGATCCCCACGCTGGCCCTGGCGCGGACCTCGTTCCAGACCGGCGACCTGCCGTTCTACGACGGCTACCGCCGTGCCTTCACCGATTACGGCGAGCACATGCTGCGGTCGTTCGGCTACGCCCTGACCGCGACGGTGCTCGCCATCCTGCTGGGCTACCCGCTGGCCTACGTGATGGCGTTCCGGGCCAACCGGCTCAAGAACTTCCTGCTCGGCCTCGTCATCCTGCCGTTCTTCACCACCTTCCTGGTGCGCACCTTCGCCTGGAAGACGATCCTCAATGACAACGGGCCGGTGGTGGCGCTGCTCGCCACCCTGCACCTGCTGCCGAGCGACGGCCGGCTCCTCAACACCATCTGGGCGGTGATCGGCGGGATCACCTACAACTTCCTGCCGTTCATGATCCTGCCGATCTACGTGAGCCTGGAGAAGATCGACCGGCGGCTCACCGAGGCGGCGCAGGACCTCTACTGCAACCAGTTCACCTCGTTCCGGAAGGTGGTGCTCCCGCTCTCGCTCCCGGGCGTGCTCGCGGGCAGCCTCCTCACCTTCATCCCGGCGTCGGGCGACTTCCTCAACGCCGAGCTCCTCGGCAGCCCGAACCAGAAGATGCTGGGCTCGGTGATCCAGGGGCAGTTCCTCACCGTCCGCGACTACCCGCTCGCGGCGTCCCTCTCCTTCGCCCTGATGGCGCTGATCACCGTCCTGGTGCTGCTCTACGCCCGGGCACTCGGCACCGAGGACCTCGCCTGATGGCCCGCGAGAAAACCGGATCCGTCGGCTCCCGCTGGACCGGGCCGCTCCTCGACCTCTACGCCGGCCTGGTGCTGCTGTACCTCTTCCTCCCGATCTTCGTGATCGTGGCGTACAGCTTCAACAAGCCCGACGGCAAGTTCAATTTCGTCTGGAAGGCCTTCTCGCTCGACGCCTGGAAGGACCCCTTCCTCTTCCCGGCGCTGGTCGAGGCGATGAAGCTCTCGCTCAAGGTGGCGGCGGTCTCCACCACCGTGGCGACGATCTTCGGGGCGATGATCGCGCTGGCGCTCTGCCGCTACGACTGGAAGGGCGCCGGGCCGGTCAACTTCCTGCTGGTGCTGCCCCTCACCACCCCGGAAGTGGTGCTCGGCAGCTCGCTCCTGTCGCTCTTCCTCCAGGCCAACATCCAGACCGGGTTCTGGACCATCGTCATCGCCCACATCATGTTCTCGGTGAGCTACGTGGCGCTGACGGTCAAGGCGAGAATCCGGGGGTTCGACTGGACCCTGGAAGAGGCGGCGATGGACCTCTACGCCTCGCCGCTCCGGGTCATCTTCAAGGTGACCCTGCCGCTCATCGCCCCCGGCATCGCCGCGGCGGCCATGCTCTCGTTCGCCCTCTCGCTCGACGACTTCATCATCACGCTCTTCAACGCCGGCAACCAGGTCACCTACCCGCTGTACGTCTACGGCGCCCGCCGCGCCGCCTTCCCGCCCCAGATCAACGTGCTGGCCACGGTGATCCTGCTGGCGAGCCTGGTGCTGCTGGGGATCACGGTGCTGTGGCAGAACCGGCGCCTCAAGGAAGCCTTGACCTCCTGACACGCGCCAGACAACAACCGCCACCACGAAGCCACGAAGGACACGAAGAAGGCACGAAGAACTGCTGTTCTTCGTGACACCTTCGTGCTCTTCGTGTCTTCGTGGTGGCAGTTGAGGTTGTTGTTGCCGGACGCCGCCTTAGACCCTGAGGGGGAGCGCCCTCAGTCGCTTGCCATTGAGCGCAAAGATGGCATTTGCGACCGCCGGCGCGATCGGCGGCGTCCCCGGCTCACCCACCCCGGTCGGAGCCTCCGCCGACGGCACCATGTGCACCTCGACCGTCGGCATCTCGTTGATCCGGAGCACCCGGTAGCGGTCGAAGTTCCCCTGCTCCACCTGCCCGTCCTTGAGCGTGATCTCGCCGTAGAGCGCGGCCGAGAGCCCGTAGGCGATCCCGCTCTCCATCTGCATGCGCACAATATCGGGGTTGATGACCACGCCGCAGTCGACCGCGCACACCACCCGGTGCACCCGCGGCGCCCCGTTCTCGATCGAGACCTCGGCCACTTCGGCGACATAGGAGCTGAACGACTCGTGCACCGCGATACCCCGGGCCCGGCCCGCCGGCAGCGGCGTGCCCCAGCCGGCCTTCTCCGCCGCCAGGTTGAGCACCCCGAGGTGCCGGGGCGCGTTCGCCAGCAGCTCCCGGCGGAACTCCACCGGGTCCCGCTTCGCCGCCGCCGCCAGCTCGTCGATGAACGACTCCACCGCGAAGGCGGTGTGGGTATTCCCCACCGAGCGCCACCACTGTACCGTCACCGGGAGTACGGGCGACGTGAGTTCCACCTGCAGGTTGGGAATGGCGTACTTCGTCGTCGCCGCGCCCTCGACGGTGGTCGGGTCGATCCCGTCCTTGATCATCCCCTGGAACACCGAGCCCGCCACGATCGACTGTCCCACCACCCGCTGCTGCCACGCCACCGCCCTCCCCGAGGCGTCCACCGCGCCCCGGAGCGCGTGCACCGTGAGCGGCCGGAACATTCCCGCCCGCATGTCGTCCTCGCGGGTCCAGACCAGCTTGACCGGCGCCGTCGCCTTGGCCGCCTGTGCGACCGACAGCGCCTCGAGCAGGTAGTCCGACTGGGGATTCGCCCGCCGGCCGAAGCTCCCGCCAGCGTAGAGCATGTGAATCTCCACCTGCTCCGGCTTGAGCCCCGCCGCCTGCGCCAGGGTCATCTGGTCGGCGGTGTGCAGCTGTTCCCCGTTCCAGACCTCGAGCTTCCCGGGCGAGAGCTGCACCACGCAGTTCATCGGCTCCATGCAGGCGTGGGCCAGGAAGGGCACCTCGTAGACCCCCTCGACCACCGTCCCGCCCTTCGCCAGCGCCGCGGCGGCGTTGCCGTCCTTCCGCGCCACCTTCCCCGGCTTCGTCGCCAGGTCGCGGTACTCCGCCGAGATCTGCGAAGTGCTCTTCGTGAACGCCTTGCTCTCGTCCCACTCGATCGTGAGCGCGTCACGCCCCTTCTTGGCCGGCCAGGTCCCGTCAGCCAGCACCGCCACGCCGGTCGGGATCTGCACCACGTCCTTGACCCCCGGCACCGCCTTCGCGGCGGTGGCGTCGAAGCGCTTGACCGTGGCGCCGAAGCGGGGCGGGTGCGCCACCACCGCCACCAGCATCCCCGGCAGCTGCACGTCCTGGGTGAACTGCGCCTTGCCCATCGACTTCGCCTTGCTGTCCACGCGCGCCGAGTGCTTGCCGATCAGCTTGAAGCTGGCGGGATCCTTGAGCGGCACGTTCTCCGGCACCGGGAGGGCCGCCGCCTTCACCGCCAGCGAGCCGTAGTCGAGCCGCTTCCCGGTCGCCGGGTTGGTGACGACACCCGCATCGGTGGTCAGCCCGGCCGCATCCACCCCCCACTCCTTCGCCGCCGCCGCGACCAGCATCGCCCGCGCGGTGGCGCCCGCCTGCCGGAGCTGGGCATAGCTGTTCGCGATCGCGGTGCTGCCGCCGGTGCCCTGCATCGGGCCGAAGAAGAGGTTGTTGTATTTCGAGGCGTCGGCCGGGGCGCCCTCGACCTGGACCTTGGCCCAGTCGGCGTCCAGTTCCTCGGCGACGATCGTCGCGAGGCCGGTGTACGTCCCCTGCCCCATCTCGAGGTGCTTGGCGACCACGCTCACCCGCCCGTCCTCGCCGACCCGCACGAAGGCGTTGGGCGCGAAGGCCGGCTTGAACGGCGCCGCCGCCTGCGCCGGCTCCGCCCCCCGCGGGCCACACCCGCTGATCTCCACCGCGATGACCAGCCCACCCGCCGCCGCCCCCGCCTTCACGAAGTCCCGCCGCGTCAGCATCGTGCTCATGGCTCAGGCCTCCTGGCCGGCGGCGCGATGAATCGCGCTCCGGATCCGCTGGTAGGTCCCGCAGCGGCAGATGTTCCCCTGCATCGCCGCGTCGATGTCGCCATCGCTCGGGTGCGCGTTCTTCGCGAGCAGCGCCGCCGCCGACATGATCTGGCCCGACTGGCAGTAGCCGCACTGGGGCACCGACTCCGCCACCCATGCCTGCTGCACCGGGTGACTCCCGTCGGCGGAGAGCCCTTCGATGGTGGTGATCTTCTTCCCTGCCACCGCCGCGACCGGCGTGATGCAGGAACGGATGGCCTCGCCGTCGAGGTGCACGGTGCAGGCGCCGCACTGGGCCATCCCGCAGCCGAACTTGGTGCCGGTAAGTCCCAGCGTGTCCCGAAGCACCCAGAGCAGTGGCGTATCGGGGGCCACGTCCACGGACTGGGCCTTCCCGTTGACCGAGAGAGAGATCACGTCGCGTACCTGTGCTGGAGGAAGAGGAGAGGATGCCGGCCTTCGCAGGCAACATGCGGAACCTGGAGCGGCTCCGTCAAGCCGGTTCGTCGCGCGGTGACAGGCCCGTGACCTCGCTCGTCCGCGCTGCTATGGTACCGAAGCAGCTTCCTCGCTCGCAGAACCTTGGACAGGAGCATCGCGTGAGACACCTCGGCAGGTGGACTGGCTCCTGGCTGCTCCTCGGGCACCTGGCGGTGACGGCGGCTTGGGCCCAGTCACCCGCCCTGGTCATCACCGGCACGACCCTCTGGGACGGCTCCGGTGCGCCGGCGCGCCCCTCTACCACCGTGGTGGTAGAAGGCGGCAGGATCCGGTGCGTCGGCACGGCGAAGGCCTGCCCCGCGCCACGCGGGGCGACCCGGATCGACGGCACCGGCAGGTTCCTGCTTCCCGGGCTCATCGACACCCACGTCCACCTGCTGCTCCGGCAGAACGGCGTCACCGACACCACCATCAAAGCCGACCTGCACGACCTGCTGGCGCGCGGCGTCACCGCCGTGCGCGACATGGGGAACAATCCCCCCCAGCTGCGCATCGCCGTCGATTCGGCCGGTCCCGCCCCGCGGGTCTTTGCCATGCAGCTGGTGGCGGGCATCAACTTCTTCCGCCCCGAGACCGAGCGCACCGAGGACGGGCATATCCGCAATCATGCCCCCGCGTCGACCGGGATGCGGCAGCTGGGCTGGTGGCCGATCATGTTCACCCTCCAGGGCGACGCCCAGCAGGTCGTCGACGAAGCCCGGAAGGCCGGGGCCATCGGGCTCAAGCTCTACCAGGACCTCGACACCATCCAGATCGCGCGCCTGGTGGCGGCCGCTCACGCGGCGGGCATGCCGGTGTGGGGCCACGCCTGGGTCCAGCCCTCGAGTGTGGGGGAGCAGGCCCGCGCCGGCCAGGATGGGGTGGTGCACGCGGCCGGCCTCGTGGGGGAGCTGATCGGTGTCGCCACCCGCGATACCGCCCGGGGGAGCAGCTCGCTCCTGGAGATCACCGCCGACTCCGCCACCCCGGAAAGCGCCTCCCGCCCCCAGGTGCTCGCGGCGCTCGACACCATGCACGCGCGGGGCACCTTCCTCGAGCCCACGCTGCAGGCGGAACTGCTCGGGGCCGAGCGGGCCCGCGCCACTCAGCGGCGCCTCACCCTGGCCCAGCGCTATGCCCTCGCCGGCAGCGGCTTCGGGATCGCGGCGACCCGTGAGGCCATCCGCCACGGAGTCCGCCTCACCGCCGGCACCGACCACGTCGCCTATGGCCCCGCCGACGAGCGGCCCCAGCTCGCGGACGAGTTGGCCCTCTTCGTCGACTCGCTCGGCATGGCCCCGGCGCAGGCGCTCCTCGCCGCCACCCGCGACGCGGCCATCGCCCTCGGCAAGTCGGGCGACAGCCTAGGCACGGTGAAGGCCGGGAACTACGCCGACCTCGTCCTCTTCAGCGCCGATCCCTTGGCCGACATCCGCAGCCTGACCAAGGTGGAGTGGGTGATGAAAGAGGGCGTGGTATACAGGCCGGAGGACCTGAGGGCGATCGGCCGAGCGCCCAGCCCCTGAAAAACTGCCACCACGAAGACACGAAGAGCACGAAGGCACACGAAGAACCGACTTACCGGTCTTCTTCGTGTTCTTCGTGACTTCGTGTTCTTCGTGATTTGCAGTTGCTGTTGAGTACTTCGGAGTTGGAGCGACCTACTGCTCCACGGGGAGTTCTGTCCGCTCCGCCCACTGGGTCCACGACCCGGTGTAGATCCTCACCCGCGGATATCCCAGGAGGTACCGGAGCGCGAAGTACACGTGACTCGCCTCGGTGCCGCTGTTGCAGTAGATGATGATGTCCCGCGCCGGCAAGATCCCCTGCGCCTCGTAGCTCGCCCGGAGCGCCGCGAGCGGCTTCCAGGCCAGCACCAGGTTCGTCTTCTCGAGGTCGTCCTTCCACGGGTGATTCACCGCGGACGGAATGTGCCCCCGCCGCGCCTGGGCCCCGGCGCTGCCGGCGTACTGCTCCGGTGGACGGGCGTCGACCAGCATCGCCCCCGACAACCCCAGCGCCGCCGAGCGGACATCCTCGAGCGACGCCACCGCGGGGCGGAAGTCGCCGGGCCGGAACGCCGGGCCCACCGCCGTCCAGCGCGGATACGCCTGCGTCAGCGGCCGGTTCTCCACCTCCCACCGCGCATACCCGCCGTCCAGCAGGTACACCCGGCGCGCCCCGGCACTCGCCAGCAGCCAGCAGACGAAGGTCGCGTCGATGTCGAGCTGGTCTCCCGCACTGTAGACCGCAATCGGGCGCGTCGGGTCGAGCGAGAGCCGCCGGAAGAGCTCGGCGTAGTGCTCCGCCGGGAGCAGCTGGAAGGGCAGTTCGTACTGCTGCGCCCGGAGGGTCTCGATGTTGAGCCACGCCGCGTTGGGCAGGTGATTCTGCAGGTAGTTCACCCACGGCTGCCGCACGTCGAGAATCCGCACCGGGGCCGTGTCCGCCAGCGCCTGCAGCGCCGCCGGCGTGATCAGCGTCGGCACCTGCCCCGCCAGACCCGTCGCACCCGCCAGCACCGTGATGGCCAGCGACCAGCCGATGACCCTAGTCCTCACTGCTCACCCCCATCTGCTCCCGTTCCATCTCCTGGTAGATCCGCGCCGCGTTGCGGCGGAGCCGCGAGTTCCACGTGACCGGCCGGCCTTCGTCGGCCGACGGATACGGCGCCAGCGCCTTCCGCTGCGACACTCCCCGTCCCACCTCCGCCCGCATCGAGTCACGGAGCGCGGTGATGTACTCCCGCGTTGTCGCCGTCATCGTCCGCGGGTCGGCGGGAATGCGCCCATGCCCCGGGACGATCACCCGCGGCGCCAGCGAGTCGATGAACGTCAGCGCCCGGAGGAGCGCGGTCGAGTTCCCGTCGACCACCATCGTCCCGCCATCCTCGAGCAGGATGTCCCCCGCGAACAGCACGCCCTCGCGCGGCAGCCAGATCACGAGGTCGCCCGCCGAGTGGGCGTTGCCCGGGTGGATGATGGCGACGGTCCGCCCCCCCAGGCGCAGCGTGTCACTCGCGCTCACCGGCCGGTCGGGCGCGTTGGCGTACTCGAAGCCGAGCAGTTCCTGGAGCCCCACCACCCGGTCCCATTCGGCCAGCATCGCGTCCGGACCGCCTTCGGCCGCGAGCACCCGGGTGTCCGGATGGGCCACGATCTTCGCGCCGGCCCGCTTGAACTCGATCGCCCCGAACATCATGTCGGGATGATGGGCGTAGAGCACCAGGTACCGGATCGGCAGCCTGGAGACCGTGCGGATCGTGCGGATCACCGCCCGCGCCTGTGCCGGACTCGCCACCCCGCCCACCGCCACGATCCCCCGCTTCGTCACCACGAATCCGGCGTTCGGCCGCCCCTCGGCGCCCTTGCCGGAGTCGCCCAGCACCGCGTAGACCCCGGGCGCAAGCCGCTGGAGCGGGTACCGGGTCTTCTCGGTGGTGACGGAGAACGCCCGCACCCGCACCGGCGCCACCGCGGAATCCTGCGCAACCAGCCGGCCGGACGGGCCCGAGAGCAGCACTCCACCGACGAGAAAGGCGGCCAGCCGCCGGAGCGCCTGACCGCCTTGCCGCTTTGCCGCCTTGCCGCTTCTCATGTCGTCGCGAACTTGATCTCCGCCGACCCGGAGAACTCGCTTCCCCGGTTGTCCCGTGTCACGAACGTCAGCGAGGCTTCCTTCTCCGCCTTGAGCTGGAAGCTCACCATCGGGTCCCGGCTGATCCCGCTGGTCCACTCGAAGGTCGCCACCTCCTGGTCGCCGTAGCGCACCACCACGTCCTTGATGAACCAGGGCGGGATGATGTTGGCGTTGGCGTCACGGAAGAAGCCGGTGTCCATCGGGTGCTGCACCAGCACCTGCACCCGGATGGTATCGCCCTTCTGGATCCGCTCAGGGACCACGATCCTGGTCTTCCCGGTTTCTGGCATGGCTCACCCGCACCCGTTGAGGGTGGTTTCGACCTTGAGATAGTCCGCCCAGAGCGCGCCCGTGCTGGTGTCGGCGATCGCCCGGATCCAGCTCGTGCGCTTCATCTTGATCCGGGTCTGCAGGTTCACCGGGCCCAGCGCCGGCGTGAAGTGGAACGCCGTCACCAGCGGGTCGGGATTGTGGTCGACGATGAGGTAGAGGTGCTTCACGTACTCGTCGGCCGTCATCGGAAGGTCCGACTCGATGATCACCGGCACGTAGCGACCGTCTTCGGCCATCGTCGGCATGTCGAGCGTCACCTTGCCGCGGGTGATCGGGCGGCCCTGGAAACGCTCGTCGTAGATCTTCTGGACCACCTCGTTCGGCACCGGCGGATCGTCCGGCCCGGGACGCACGGTGCGGAGCATCGCCGGCAGCTGCCGCCCGGCGCCGGAGGCGCCTTCCACGGCGGCAACCGCACCCAGCAGGCCCAGCGCCCGGAGGAAGTGGCGGCGTTCAATCGGTTCGGACATCAGTACCCTCGGCGAAGTCGTCTCAATTGAAGCTGGGGGTGGGGAAACCAGCCGTCAAGCACACCGGGTTCTGCCCCCCGGCGACCAGATCTGTCCTCCTGATGGGCCGACCAAGTCTGTCATCCCGATGGGCCGACCAGGTCTGTCATCCCGATGGGCCGACCAAGTCTGTCATCCCGAGGAGCGCAGCGACGAGGGATCCCTGCTTTTTCCGTAGAGGAACTCGGTCACGCCCCCCCGATCGCCCGGACCTGCTCCTCCAGCCGCAGCCGGTCCAGTTTCTCCACCGGCAGCGCCAGCAGGAGGTCGATCCGGCGGCTCAGCACGGTGAAGGTCTCGCGGAAGGCCCGGAGCTTCGCCTCATCGCTCCCCTCCACCTCCGCCGGATCAGGCATTCCCCAGTGAGCCAGGAGCGGCTGCCCCGGAAAGATCGGGCAGGCTTCCTTCGCGCGGTCGCAGACCGTGATCACGAAGTCCCACCGCTGCTGGTCCAGCCCGTCCAGCCCCTTCGGCTGCCGGCCGCTCCAGTCGATCCCCGCCTCCGCCAGAACCCGGACCGCGTACGGATTCACCTGTCCCGCCGGCCGCGACCCCGCCGAGACCACCTCGAACCGGCCGCCCCCCTTCCTGGTCAGCAACGCCTCCGCGATCTGGCTCCGGGCGGAGTTCCCGGTGCACAGGATGAGGATGCGGCGTTTTCCCTGGTGAGACGACACGGTCATGACGAAGTCTCCTGAACTGGCGGGGCTGAGATGTCCGAGGGGAAGAACCGCCTGCCCCACAGCGAGAGGTACACCAGGCCGACGAGAGCGGGAACCTCGACCAGCGGCCCGACCACCGCGGCCAGCGCCTCCCCCGAGGCCAGGCCGAACGTCCCGATCGCCACCGCGATCGCGAGCTCGAAGTTGTTGCCGGCGGCGGTGAACGATATGGCGGCGGTGTCTTCGTACGAGAAGCCCAGCCGGCGGGCGAGCAGGAATGCCAGGGTGAACATCAGGGCGAAATAGGCCAGCATCGGCAAGGCGATCCGGAAGACGTCCAGCGGTTGCCGAAGAATGCGATCGCCCTGCATGGCGAACATCAGCACGATGGTGTAGAGCAGGCCGAGAAGCGCCACCGGCCCGATCCGCGGGAGGAAGCGGGACTCGTACCACTCCCTCCCCCGGCGTGCGACCAGCACTCGGCGGGTGAGGTAGCCCGCCACCAGGGGAATGCCGAGGAAGATCGCGACGCTCGTCGCGATCGCCCGCATGGAAATGTCGAGGGTCGCCCCGGCATCGCCGAGCCACTGCGGCACCACCGCGAGGAAGAAGTAGCCCAGCGCGGAATACGTCAGAATCTGAAAAAGGGAGTTGAGCGCGACCAGCACCGCGGCAAGCTCGCCTGAACCGCATGCCAGGGTATTCCAGATCAGTACCATGGCGATGCACCGCGCCAGGCCCACGATGATGAGCCCGTTCCGGTACGCCGGCAGGTCGGGGAGGAGCAGCCACGCGAGCGCGAACATGACCACCGGCCCGATGGCCCAGTTGAGCAGCAGCGAGGTCAGGAGCAGCCGCGGGTTCGCGGCACGCTGCCCGATGGCCTCGTACTTCACCCGCGCGAGCACCGGGTACATCATGGCCAGCAGGCCCAGGCCGATGGGCAGAGACACCCCCGCGATCTGGACCCGGTCCAGCGCCACCCCTACGCCCGGCATCGCCCGACCCAGCAGCAGGCCCGCCGCCATCGCGAGGAAGATCCAGAGCGGAAGGAATCGGTCGAGCAGGCCGAGGCGCCCCAGGATGCCGCGGCTCACGCCACCACCTTGCACATGCACGCCGAGGAGGCGGGACAGATCGTGCTGAACTCGCTGGTCGCCTGGAGCGCGGGCGGAGCCGACTCCCGCGGCACCCGCTGGTACCCCCGCCGCGCAAAGAACCCTTCCGCCGTGGTCGTGAGCAGGTAGAGCGTCTCGATCCCTTCCCCGGCCGCCGCCGCTTCGAGCTGGTCGACCAGCCACCCTCCAAGCCCCGTTCCCCGCTGGCCCGCATCCACGGCGAGGGACCGCAGGAGGCCCACGTCACCGTAGGCCTCCAGTCCGATCACACCGATGAGGCGCCCCTCGCGCCACATGCCGAGGAAGGTGATCCGGTCGCTGAGGTCGGCCGTCGGAAGGGCGGCGTCGCGCAGCAGCCGTTTGACCTCCTCGCGGCAGTCGAACCCGAGCGGCTCGATCGTCACTTCGAGCCCCCGCAGCAGTCCGGGCCGCAGCACCCCGACTCCTTCACCGGCAGGCCGGCCCTCGCGGGCTTGGTAGCCCGGATGAACGCCCCCATGACCTTGCCATCGAGTTCCGCCGCCATCCGCTCTCCCTCGAGCCCCGCCTCCTCCAGGAAGCTCTTCGCATCCTCGGCGGTATAGATGCGCGTCGGCTCGACCCCCGCGGCCTCGAAGCCGGCGGTCTCGAGCTTGGCGACATACTCGGCCTCGTCCAGCGCGCCGGCCACGCAGCCGGTCCAGAGCGCCAGGCTCTTCCGCACCGGCTCCGGCATCGCCCCGCCCCGGGTCACGACATCGGACACCGCGAAGCGCCCCCCCGGCTTGAGGACCCGGAACGCCTCCCGGATCACCCGGTCCTTGTCGCCCGAGAGGTTGATGACGCAGTTGGAGATGATCACGTCGACGCTGTTGTCGGGGAGCGGGATCGACTCGATCTGCCCCTTCAGGAACTCGACGTTGGTCACCCCCGCCTTGGCCTGGTTGGCCCGGGCGAGCGCCAGCATCTCGTCGGTCATGTCGAGCCCGTACGCCTTGCCGGTGGGGCCCACCCGGCGGGCCGAGAGCAGCACGTCGATGCCGCCGCCGCTCCCGAGATCGAGCACCGTTTCCCCTTCGCGCAGCTCCGCCAGCGCGGTGGGATTGCCGCACCCGAGCGAAGCGAGCAGCGCCTGGATCGGGATCCCCTCGGCTTCCGCGTCACTGTAGAGGTTGCTGGTGATCGGGTCGGGGCTGCACGACGCACCGGTCCCGCAACAGCTCGCCTTGGGCGCACCTTCCATCACCTGCAACGCCGCCTTCCCGTACCGCTCCCGCACCACCGCGCTGATGTCGCTCACAGGTCACCACCAATCAGGAAAAGTTGATGAATCAAACCGCAAACAGCCTTTCACGAAGGGCACGAAGCCACGAAGGGCACGAAGTACACAGCATTCGAGTCGCAGGCACCTTCGTGTTCTTCGTGCCTTCGTGTCCTTCGTGATTCAGCAGTTCCGTTGAGAGAACGTCACTCGCAACACTTGATCCGGCTCACCCGCTGCGCCGCGGCCGGGCTGATCTCCCGTACCGCCTCCTCCAGGCCATCGAAGGCCCCCGGCATCAGCGAGTAGTGCACCCACCGCCCCTCCCGCCGGTCCTGCACCAGGCCGGCATCCTTGAGGGTCTTGAGGTGGAAGGAGAGCCGCGACTGCGCCACCCCCAGCGCCTCGGTCAACTCGCACACGCAGCGCTCCCCCGGCTGCAGCATCGCGACGATGCAGAGCCGCGTCTCATCGGAGAGCGCGTGGAACACCCGGGCGATCCGGGTCAGGTTGCGGGCGGTCGTGGCAGCAGTGCTCATGGGAATGCATTGTATCAAGAAAAATTGATTAGTCAAGTGAAAGGTTCCCGCCACCGCTCCCGCAACCGGCAAACCCCTCCGGCAAATTTCCCCGCCCCCGCCCCACCACCCCTCGCAACCCGCTTGCCGGGGAATGACTTACAGCCACAAACCGAGGAGGCGTGAAGCTTGCCACACTGCGTGGCGTCACTCCGCTGGGAGCCGCTCCATGGTCCGCCTCACCATCCTGCTCGCCACCTGTGCTGCCGCCGCCACTGTGGTCTCGGCGCTGCATGCGCAGACTCTGCCCGCCCGGCCGGTGCCTCTCGGTGAACCGATTCGTGGCGGGTCCTGGAAGGACGGCGAGCTGGTGCTCGGCAAGACCACCCTGGCCGGCGCCCGGCTGATGCTCCTGAATGGCAAGGGAGGAACGTCGACCCGCGAGACCCGGAAGCTCCCGGAGCACCGGGCGTGGGAAGTGGGCGGCGCGGTGCTCCGCCCTCGCTATGAGCTGAATCCCGGGAAGGGGTACTACGATCTCTTCTTCGACGCGAACGAGCGGCTCATCTTCGCGCTCGATCGGACCGCGCATCCGGACCTGACCCGCATCGACCTCCTGGCCCGTTACCCCCGGGCCATGCGGATCCAGCAGTCCGACAGCTTCGACCAGTTCCAGGTCGACGTGCAGCCCTGCGTCACGCTCACCGCGCTCATCGACCGGGAGAAGGACCACGTCATCCAGTTCGGCTACGCCTGGACCTGCCAGACCCGCACCCTCGCCGGCCGCACGCCCGCTGCGCCGGAGCCGAAGAAGCCCTGATCAGGGCTTCCTGACCGTCAGCGCGTAGGCGGTCGAGTCCCGCAGCTGGAAGGTCGCGCCGTCGGCGACCTGGACGATCGTCGCCTTCCAGGGCAGGCGCCGGTCCTGCACCATCACCCGCGCCAGCACCCCGCGCAGTGTATCCCCCGCCACCAGCACCCGCCACGCCACGCCGGAGAAGGCTGTGCTGGCCGTGAAATAGGTGGTCGGCACCACCGCGTCGATCGGCCCTCCCTCCACCAGCAGCAGTACCGCACCGGCACCGGTGGGTCCGCTGAGCCGGATCTCGAGCGGCCCCGGGTCGGGGTCGGTGGTCTTGAGCGAATCGTCCCCGCCGCAGGAGATGAGCGCCGCTCCCAGCAGGAGCCAGAGCGCGCGCCTCATCGCGGACCTCCCCGCACCGCCGATGACTGCTGCCGGCGGTAGTAGGCCAGGAAGTCGCCCACATCGTACCCGCCGTTGCCGTTCCCCAGCGAGTCGAGATAGCTCACCTGGGCGCTGCCCAGCACCGTCCGGCCGAGCATCGCGTCGGTCGCCGCCGGGAAGGTCACGCTGACCGCGCCGGAGGGCGAGAGCGTGAGGTGGAAGCCGATCGCGCCGCCGCTCACCAGCTGGCGGATCGAATCGAGGGTGATTCCGGAGAAGCGCCCGGTGTTGTCGACCGCCGCCGGGTTGGTGGTGAACCCGAACGTCGTGGCCCCGCTGCTCCCCGGCCAGGGATCGCCGGCGTCACCCCGGTTCTTCGATCCGGGGGTGCGCAGCTGGTTGAGTCCGTCGGCCTGCACCAGCGCCACCCCCTGCACCGTGCCGCTGTTCACCGCGTTGTCCTGCAGGAAGCCGTGGGCGTCGATCTGCCCCTGGTCGATGTGCCAGATGAGGAGCCCGGGCCCCTTGGCGCAGGAGCGGGTACCGAAGACGCAGCCGGGGTTGAGCTGGGCCGAGTCGGTCCCGATCGCCTGGCGGTTCTCGAAGAGGAAGTACTCGTCGGTCCCCGCGACCGTCCGGAGCAGCACCGTGTCACTGCTCGCCACCGGCCCGAGCGCCACCGCGCCCGACTGCGCCAGGGTGTCGACCGTCACCCAGCCGAGTTCGGTGAGCGACCAGGCATCGAACCGCCCCGGGCTGTACGGCTGGGTGTAGTTCCCGCTTCCCATCAGGCTCCACTCTCCCGTCCCCTGCGTGACGGCGCTGGAGCGGAGATTGGTGTCGTACAGGTCGGGAAGCCCGAAGGCGTGACCCACCTCGTGCGCCAGCGTGCCGATCGGCATGATCGGCCCGGCGGCGCAGGCCCCCGCCCCGCCCACCGCGCTCTGGAGCGTGTAGTCCCGCACCACGATGAACGATCCCGGAATCGGCGCACCGCCCGGTCCGCGCCTCGGGCTCTTCGTCACGTAGGGGGAGCCGCCATTCCACCCCGCCACATCGTAGCGGTGAGCCCAGAGGTTGGTCGTCCCGCAGGCCCCGTCCACTTCCGGGTGAAGGAACGCGACGAAATCCACCACCCCATCGTCGTCGCCCGAGTTAGGCAGGCCGTCCGGACCGTCGTTGTCGAACGCTCCCCAGTCGACCGACCCGTCATCGCTCTTCCGCAGTCCCTCGAACAGGAACTCCCCCAGCCGGACTCCCCAGTGCGGACAGGCGTTCAGCACCCCGACCCCGTTGCAGCCATCTTCGTAGTAGGTGTCGGTGCTGTCGGCCGTGACCCAGGGGAGCACCACGCCGTCGAGGGTCAGGCCCCCGCGCGACGCCTCGGCATAGAATGTCCCGAGGCTGTAGGCCCAGGTCTGTGCCGGTGACGCGAAGAGGGTCGTCTGATAGCTGGAGGTGGGATACGGCGCCGCCACGTTGGCAAATCCGACCGGCACCACCGGCACGGTGATCGTCCCACCGACGGTGAGCGCGCCCCCCGCATTGAGGGCCGCGAGGTTCTTCGCCCGCAGTGCCTGCTGCCGCGCCGCCCGGATCCGCGCCACCCGCGGGCGCCAGGCTCCGTTCGCCCGGAAGTCGAAGCCCGGCACCTCGAACACGCCGACGACGCCCCTGGGAGATCCGGGAGCGGACATCGCCCGGCCGAGGACAGCCAGGCCGCCCAACCCGAGAAAGGCCAGCAGGAGCGCCCCGGCAGGGCGGACCGAAAGAGAAGAAGGCATGTGACTCAAGTTACCCCCTTTTTGCGCTCCGGAACCCCGGCTGGGTGACGCGCGTACGCCCCATGGGCAGTAACTTGTGCTTGCCTGTCCAAGCCTTTAGTTTATAACGGGTTAGTTCCTTCGCACCTACAGTGATACAGAGGTCCCGTGGATACGCAGACTCTGCAGGGTGTTCAGCTGTTCGAGAAGTGCCGCCAGTTCACGAAGGCGAAGGAGATTCAGGCGGCGGGCCTGTACCCGTACTTCAAGCCGATCTCGGACTCCGAAGACACCACCGTCGTGATCGAGGGCCAGAAGCGGATCATGCTGGGGTCGAACAACTACCTCGGCCTGACCCATCATCCGCTCGTGCTGGAAGCCGCGGCGCGCGCCCTTTCCCGGTATGGCTCCGGCTGCACCGGCAGCCGCTTCCTCAATGGCACGCTCGACCTGCATGGCCAGCTGGAGAACGCCATCGCGGAGTTCCTCGGCAAGGAAGACTGCCTCGTCTTCTCCACCGGCTACCAGGCGAATCTCGGGCTGATCTCCGGCCTCATCGGCCGCGGTGAGCTCGTCTATCTCGACAAGCTCGACCACGCCTCGATCGTCGACGGCGCCAAGATGTCGTACGGCGACACCCTGCGCTTCCAGCACGGCGACCTCCCGGGCCTCGACCGCATGATCGAGCGCACCCGGAAAGATCGTGGCTCCATGATCGTGGTCGACGGCGTGTACTCGATGGAAGGCGACATCGCCAACGTCCCCGAGCTGGTGAAGATCGCCAAGAAGCACGGCATCGCCCTGGCCCTCGACGACGCGCACTCGATCGGCGTCCTCGGCCCCAACGGCGAGGGCACCGCGGCCCACTTCGGCATGTCGGACGAGGTGGACCTCATCGCCGGCACCTTCTCCAAGTCGCTCGCCTCCATCGGCGGCTTCGTGGCCGGCTCCGAGAACGTGATCCACTTCCTGCGGCACCACTCGCGCCCGCTCATCTTCACCGCCTCGCTCCCGCCGGCCAACACCGCGGGCGTGATCGCGGCCCTCGAGGTGATGAAGCGTGAGCCCGAGCGCCGCACCAGCCTGTGGGCCAACACCCGCCGGCTCCAGGAGGGGATGCGCTCCCTCGGCTACAACATCGGCGAGACCGAGACCCCGATCGTCCCGGTGCTCATCGGCCCGATGGAGACCACGTTCATCTTCTGGCGCAAGCTGTTCGACGCCGGCGTGTTCACCAATCCCGTGATGCCGCCCGCGGTCCCGGCCTCGCAGTGCCGGCTGCGCACCAGCCTCATGGCGACCCATACCTTCGACCAGATCGACTTCTGCCTCGAGCAGTTCGGCAAGATCGGGCGGGAGCTGGGGGTTATCTGAGCAGCACGCTTGCGGTCCGGCCCGTCGAGGGCCGGGCCGACCTCGCCGAGTTCATCGCCTTCCCCTATCGACTCCACGCGCGGGACCCTCACTGGGTCCCGCCGTTGCGTATGGACGTGGCGAAGCTCCTCGACCGCAGGAAGAACCCCTTCTTCGAGCACGCCGAGGCCCAGTACTTCCTCGCCACCCGCGACGGCAAGACGGTGGGCCGGATCGCCGCGATCTCCAACCGGCTCCACAACGAGGTCCACGGCGACAAGGTGGGCTTCTTCGGCTGGTTCGAGTGCGACTACGACCAGGAAGCCGCCGACCAGCTCTTTGCCGCCAGCGCCGCGTGGCTCAAGGCGAAGGGCCACGACGTCATGCGCGGGCCCGCGTCGTTCTCGGTGAACGACGAATGCGGCATGCTGGTGGACGGCTTCGACACGCCGCCCACCCTCATGATGCCGCACAATCCGCCGTACTACCTGCGGCTCATGGACGCGGCAAACTTCAAGAAGGCGAAGGATCTCTGGGTCTACCGCGGCGGTTACATGTCGCGCTACATCCCGGTCCCCGAGCGGCTCGCCCGCGGCACCGAGCTGATCCAGAAGCGCCAGGGGGTGACCCTGCGCGCCTTCAACATGAAGGACTTCGACAACGAGGTCGCGAAGGTCAAGGAGCTCTACAACAAGGCGTGGGAGAAGAACTGGGGCTTCATCCCCATGACCGACAAGGAGCTCGACTTCCTCGCCGAGCAGTTCAAGCCGGTCGCGGTGCCCGACCTCATTCCCTTCGCCGAGAAGGATGGCCAGATCATCGGCTTCGGGCTCTGCCTGCCGGACCTCAACACCGTCTTCCAGCGGCATCGCTCGGGGCGGCTCACTCCCGCCCTCCTCGCCGACCTGCTCTACCACCTCAAGTTCGAGAAGATCCCACGACTCCGCATCCTGCTCCTGGGCATCGTGCCCGAATGGCGCGGCAAGGGTGTCGACGCGATGCTCTACCACTGGATCTGGACCAAGGGGCGGGAGCACGGCTTCACCTGGGGTGAGGCGGGCTGGATCCTCGAGGACAACCCGGCGATGAACGCGGGGCTCGAGAAGATGGAGTTCACCGTCTACAAGACCTACCGCCTGTACGATCGCCCCCTATGAAGGCGCTGGTCACCGGTGCCACCGGCTTCGTCGGCAGCCATCTCGCCGAAGCGCTGGTGGCCCGGGGCGATACCGTAACCGCCCTGGTCCGTTCCCCCCGCAAGGCGACCCTCCTCCAGCAGCTCGGCGTCCGGCAGGTGGCGGGGGACCTCTTCAACGCCAGCGCGCTCCGCGAAGCGTCCGAGGGCCAGGACGTCATCTACCACGTCGCCGGGCTGGTGGCGGCGCGGGACGAGGCCGAGTTTCTCCGCGCCAATCGTGACGCCACCGCCGGCCTGCTCGAGGCCGCCGCGGCCGGCGGTGCCCGGCCCCGCGTCGTGCTGGTCTCCTCGATGGCGGCGGGCGGGCCCGCTCCCCGAGGCGCGCCGCTCCAGGGCGATGAGCCCCCGGCGCCGGTCACCCAGTACGGGCGGAGCAAGCTCGCCGGCGAAGCCGTGGTACGGGCCGGTCCCCTGCCCTGGACCATCGTGCGCCCGCCGATGGTGTACGGCCCCCGTGACGCCGAGGTCCTCAAGGTCTTCAAGATCGCCCGGAGCGGCATTGCGCCGGTCTTCGGCGACGGGTCGCAGGAACTCTCCGCCATCTTCGGTCCCGACCTCGCCCAGGCGCTCATCGCCGCCGGCACCAGCGCGCGCACAGCGGGCGGGATCTACTACGCCTGCCACCCGGAGATCTTCGAGAGCGGGGAGCTGGTGCGGCGGGTGGGCACGACGCTGGGAAGGAACGTCCGGATCCTGCCGCTCCCCGACTGGGTGGCACGCGGGGCCCTGAGCCTCACCGGTCTCGCCGCCCGGATCGCGGGCCAGGCCACGATCCTCACCCCCGACAAGGCGAACGAGTTTCTCCAGGCCGCCTGGACCGGCGACCCCTCGCGCCTTATCGCCGACAGCGGCTGGCAGCCGGAACACGACCTCGAGCGGGGACTCGCGGCCACCGCGGCCTGGTACCGGACCGCCGGGTGGTTGTGAACCGGGGGCTCCGCACCCGGGAATGGCTCCTCCTCGTCTACCTGGCGATCACCGCCGCGCTCGCCGCGTGGCGGCTCGCTGAACAGCCGGCCAACCGCTGGGTCCTCCTGTCGAACCTGCTGATGGCGGCCGCGGTGCTGCTGCTGGCGCGGGTGCCGCTCAGCCGGGCGGGCCTGGTGCTCCGCAATCTCTTCCCGCTCTTCCTGCTGGGGGCGCTCTACCCCGCCATCGACATCCTCAACAATTTCGGCGCTGCCCCCACCCACGACCTCGCGATCCGGGGGTGGGAAGTCGCGCTCTTCGGGAGGGAGGTGAGCCGGGAATGGTGGCAGGCCTCGCACAGCCCGTTCTGGTCGACGGTGTACCACGCCGCCTACTTCGCCTTCTACCCGATCATCGCCGCCACCCCGATCACGCTGCTCATCCAGGGGCGGCGACCCGAGGCGGAGCGCGCCGTCACCTGGATCTTCGCGACCTTCCTGCTCTGCTACCTGGTGTTCGTGACGTTCCCGGTTGCGGGCCCCTACTATGAGTATCCCCGGCCGGCGGCGTGGTTCCTCGACAACCCGGCCGCGCGGCTGGTGTACGCGACCCTCGCGAAGGGCAGCGCCTACGGTGCCGCCTTTCCCTCGTCCCACGTGGCGGCAACGCTCGTCGCCGTCGTCGCCGCCTGGCTCGGCTCCCGCACCCTCGGCGCAATCCTGACGCTCCCCGCAATCCTGCTCACCATCGGCGTGGTCTACTGCCAGATGCACTACGCGGTCGATGCAGCCGCCGGCGTCGTAGTCGCGGCGATCGTTGTGGTGGTGGGGCACGTACTGGAGAAGAAGAAGTTCCGAGTTCCGAGTTCCGAGTGAAATGAGGCGTGCCCTGGCACAAAAAAGTTCCGGGTTCCTTGACTCGGAACCCGGAACTCGGAACTCGGAACTGCAGTTCTCGGAACGGCTTACTGAACCGTGATCTTGCCCTTCATGCCGAACGGAAGGTGCGGGGTGCAGAAGAACTTGTAGTCACCCGCCGGGGCGCCAGCAAACGACACATCATAGGTCTCGCCCACGCCGACCTTCATCGGGCCGGTGAGCGGAGCCATGGTCTCGGGCATCCCCTTGCCGAGCGCGTCAGCCGCGCCGCCCGGGATGCTGTCCGGATAGAACGCCACGTTGTGCGGGGGGCCGCTCACGACTTTGAACTCCACCACGTCGCCCGACTTGATCGTCAGCTCAGCCGGAACGAACTTCGCAGTCTTGCCGTCGAACTCCATGTCGACTTCGTGCTTCGCGCCGGTCGCCGCCGGAGCCGCCGGGGTCTCGGCCGGAGCCGCCGCCGGAGCCGCCTGATCCGCCGGCTTCTCCTCACCCTTCCCGCCACAGGCCGCGAGGGCCAGTGCCATACCCGCCACCATCGTCATCGCGCGCATTTAAACCAGCCTCCACTAGAGGGACAAACAGCCTTGTGAAAAGGTTCACAAACATACACCCTCTCCCCCAAATCCGGGAGAGGCCATCCAGCCCTTAGATTAGCATCATGCCATCACTTCCCTCCTGCCGCAACCTCGGGTCTCAATGCCAGGAATTGCCCGTGGCCCTGCGGATCGGGTCCCTGGATGAGTCGGCCGAGTCGCTCGACCACGAGGCGACCTGGCTGCTGGGACATACCGCCCAGATCTCTTTCGGCCAGCCCTACCCCGCCAAGGGCGACCTGCTGGTCGACGCCGTGATCCACGTGCGCTGCCGCCACCTCAAGCCCGGGGAGGCGCCGGGGAGCGCCCGCTGCACCGCCCTCGGCCACGCCGGCCCAATGCCGCCGAAGACCCGCGGGGCCGACCAGCCGCGAAAGCTCGGCGGCGACCGCTTCATGGTCGTAGCCAGCCAGGGCCTGACCGAACTCGCCCTCCCCTTCCCGCCCCGGAGCCTTCCGGTGGTCGAGCCGGAGGAGAATCCCTGCTCGATCGCTCCCTGCGCCACCGCCGACCACCGCCGCGGAAACGCCTGCTGCCGGGACCTCCAGGTCGAGATCATGTGCCCGAGAGTCGGCCGGGAGCTGGAAGCGCTGGTGTTCAGCCGGCAGTCGCCGTATCTCTGCAAGGTGTCCCGGGAGGCGGATGACGCCATCGAGGCGGAGATGATCTCCGCCTGCGGCTACCTGGACGATGAGGTGGAGGGATGCTCCCTCCATGGCCGCTTCCGGCCTGACGGGCGGACCGCCAAGCCGGACCTCTGTTCCGAGTGGCCTGCCAACGGTAAGGGCCTGCACCCGGGGTGTATTTTCTACACCCCGCCGGCACCAAAGCGCCAGAAAAACGCCACCAACGCGACACCAGAAAACACTGCTGTGCAACCAACGGGAGCCCCGGCGTCGTAGCTCTATAAACCTGTCTCAGGGGCCCACATGGGCGACGAGCTCGAAGAGCTGTACCGGACGACATACGCCACGGTGGTGCGGTTCCTGTACCGGAAGGTATGGGACGCCGACCGGGCGCATGACCTTGCCCAGGAAGTCTTCATCCGGGCCATGGCGCACCGGCCGGAGAAACCGCGGGCCTGGATCTTCGCGGTGGCCGCCAACCTGGCGCGAGACGAAGCCCGGGCAGCGGTCCGCCGGAAGCGGCATCTCACCCTGCTCAAGGACGACCCGGGCACGATGCCGTCGGCCCCGCCCCCCGCGGACGAGATGGTGGAAGAGGATGAGCGGCGCGCCAAGGTGGACGAGGCTCTCGCCACCCTCACCAAGCGGGACCGGGAGGTGCTTCTCCTCTGGGACGCTGGCATGAGTTACCCCGAAATTGCCCAGCAGACCGGGCTCGCGGTCGGAGCGGTCGGAACGACCCTCGCCCGCGCCCGCAAGCGGCTGGTGGACGCGTATGACCGGACCGAGCAGGAGAATCGTGCGGCACATTCCTGAAGAAGAACTCCACGCCTACCTCGACCAGGCCCTGAGCCGGTCGCAGTGCGTGGAGATCGAACGGCACCTCGCCCGCTGCCCCCGCTGCCAGATGGAGCGGGACAGCATTGCCGCCCTTCGGGACCGGACCACGGCCATTCTCGCCCGGGTCGGCCCGCCGCCGATCATTCCGCCGGCCTTCGAGACCCTGGTGGCCCGGGCCGAGGCGCGGAAGGCGGAGCGGACCCGGTGGGTCCGCCGGGGCGGAATGGCGGCGGCCATCGGTGGCGTCCTCCTGCTCGGGTGGTGGAGCAGCGGCCGGCTCTTCCGGCCGGCGGAGCTCCCCGCGGTCGCGGTTGTCCCGGCAACGACCCCGTCCCGCGACGTCCCCGCCACCGTGGCGGTGACGACCACTGCCCCGGCGCCCGAGCGGCCCAGGGCGGCAACCCGGACCGCTGCTGCCAGGGCGCGTCCCGAACCGGCCACGACTCCCCGCGAGGTGCAGCTGGTCCGCGCCTCCCGCCCGGTGGGAGACGAAGCCCCGGACGCAAGCGATTTCGCTCTGGCATCCGAAGTGGATCCGGCCTCGGCCGCGAAGTCGGCCGCGACCACCCCGAGCCAGACCGTCTCCGCCGAGGAGACGCCCACCTTCGAGCTGAGCGACCTGGTGGCCCAGCCGGTGGCCGACGACCCCGGCCTCAACGGACTCTGGCGGACCATCGAACCGGACAACGCCGCCGACCGGCGCGACAACATCGCGCTGGTGCCGGGGCTCCCGGTGGTGCAGATGCGGGTCCAGCCCGGCAACCGGGGTGATGACGTGACCGCGGTGGACCAGACCCTCGAGTCGGGGGAACTGATCCGCACCATCTCCGGCCCCGCGCCCCGGGTGCTGGCCCTGGTGAACGAGGACGCCGCCACGCCGGATACCACCCATCTGGAGAGCCGGCCGGGGAACATGACCGTGACGATCCGCCAGGCCGACCGCATGGTGGCGGTGACCGGCCCGGCCAACGCCCTCGGCAGCCTGCTTTCGCGGGTGAGCATCAAGAACCAGAAGCGGCGGTACTAAGAAGGCGGTCGGGCGGACAGGCGGTCAGCACAAACACGAAGGGCGGGCTCCTCAACGGATGCCCGCCCTTCATCGTTCCCACTGACCGCCTTACCGCCTGACCGCCTTCCTAGTGCCCCCCGTGCTCCTTCTCATGCGTGATCTCTGCCAGCCGCGGCGAGACCATCGGGAAGGTCCGGGCGAACATCGCGTAGAGGAACAGGAAGAGCCCCAGGAAGAGCGCCGTGGGGCCGAGTTCCGGGAGCCCGAAGGTGGGGCCCTCGAGCTTGGTCACCGACGGCAGGACCATCAGGTAGCGCTCCAGCCAGAGGGAGCAGAGGCTGATGAGCGAGAAGAGCCCGAGGGTGAGGGTGTTCTTCTTGGGCGCGACGCCGAGGAGGCCGATGAACGGGATCACGAACATGCCGAGGAACACCGCGCTCCCGATCGGACGCCAGGGGCCCCACAGCCGGGCGAAGACGAACCCGGTCTCTTCCGGCATGTTGCCGTACCAGATCACCAGGAACTGGGCCCACATCAGGTAGGTCCAGAACACCGAGAAGCCGAAGATCAGCTTGCCCAGGTCGTGCCGCTGCTTGGGCGAGACGTACTCCTCGATCTTGACCTCGTGCCGCCCGTAGATCATCAGCAGCGCGAGGAGGGTGTGGGCGCCCAGGAAGGAGCCCATGAAGTACCACCCGCCGAACAGGTTGCTGAACCAGTGCGGCTGGAGCGCCATCATGCAGTCGAACGCGATCAGGGTCATGACGATCGCGTAGGTGATGGCGTACATCGGGGCCAGCGTCCGGATGGTGGCGTCGTGCTTCGCCCGGCCCGCGGGGCTGGGATCGAAATCGCGCGACCAGGACTGGAACAGCTTCTGCCGGCCGCCCGAGACCAGGCCGGCGGTCTCGAACATGTCGGGGATCAGGTCGGCGCGGACCAGCCGGAACCCGAGGTAGAAGAGCAGCGAGAGCCCCACCGCCAGCCGCCCGAACATGAAGCCATGGGAGAGCCAGATTTCCTTGCCGTGGCCCAGCCCGTGGAATTCGGGGAAGATGTGGTGGTAGCCCACGGTGAAGATGATCAGGAAGCCGATCAGCGACACCGGGAAGAAGAAGAACGGCACCGCCTCGGCGAAGCGGATGATGAACCCGGACCACTTCGCGTTGGTGATCTTCTGCACCGCCACGAAGGCGAAGCTGCCGGCGGTGAGGCCGGTGAAGACCACCCAGTTCACGTGGAAGAGGTGCCAGGCCCGGTCGGCGTTCTCGCCGGTGAGGCTCATCGCGAAGAGGATGAGCCCCGCCACGGCGAGGGCCAGCCCGACGCCGAAGAAGGCGTTGTAGCGCGGCGCGACCGCGCGGGACGCGATCTGTTCACGCAGGTGGCTCGTCGCCATCAGTTCTTTCCTCCGGGCGCCGCCGCGGGTTCCGCGGCGGGAGTCGCCGCCGGCGCCGCCGGGGTGAGGCTCCCGCCCGCCTGCAGCATGCGGACGTAGTTCACGATCTCCCACCGCTTCTCGATGACGTGGACCTTGTCGCCGTACTTGGGCATCACGCCGCGGCCGTAGCGGATGATCGAGTAGAGATAGCCGTCGGAGAAGGCCTTGGCCCGGTCGGAGGTCAGGGGCAGCGCGCCGAGCTGCATGCCCACCCGCGCATCGCCCGCGCCGCTCTGGCCGTGGCAGACCGCGCAGTAGGTGTGGTAGAGGGAGTCTCCCACCACCGACGCCCCGCGATCCTTGATCGGGTTCACCAGCTTGTCGACGTTGGTGGTGTTGAGCACCGACCACTCCGCGCTCCAGTCCGCCTCGCCGCCGGTGATCGGCACCGTCCCGGGGACGGTGTTGCGCGGCACGTCGGCCCGCTGGTACGGATAGACCGCCGCCTGCTTGATCATCGAGTCGAACCACGGGATGATGTGCATCAGGTCATCCGGGCTCGGGATGTCGTTGTACCAGGCGTCGCACGCCGCGGTGCCCAGCAGGGCCACCGCGGTGAGGAGGGTGCCCAGGCGGTTACGCCGCATGGCGCACCTCCACCGAACCGCTCTCGCGCATCAGCTTCTCCACCCCCGGCGCCTCGCCGGCGCCGCAGGGAATGAAGATCCCGATCCGGTCGTCCGAGAAACTGGGATCGTAGGCCAGCCCCGTGGTCGGCTTGGTGAGCGAAAGGATGATGATCCCCGCCACCGTGCTGAGCGACCCGAGCAGCACCATCAGCTCGAACATGAACACGACGTAGGGCGGGAAGGTCGCGATCGGCTTGCCACCCACCAGGAGGGGCCAGTCGAGCGACATCCAGAAGGTCATCCCGATCCCGGCGAGCACGCCGGTGATGCCGCCGATCAGGGTGAAGAGCCGCACCGGGCTGCTGGTGATCCCGAGCGCGTGCTCCAGCTCGTGATTGGGCGCCGCCGAGTAGACCGTGATGTTCTTCCGGCCCTGGGTGCGGAGCGCGGTGATTGCGTCACAGGCCGCGTCGATGTGCTGGAACGCGGCGAGGACGCCAGGCACCATCCTGGCCATCAGTGACCTCCCTTGCGGAGCCGCGGCATCGGGATCATCTCCTTGATTTCCTGGATCGCCACGACCGGGAAGCTGCGGGCGAAGAGCAGGAACCACATGCCGAACCAGCCGAACGAGCCGGCCAGGATTCCCCAGTCCGCCCAGGTGGGGTTCATCGTGCCCCAGGCGTACGGGAGGAAGTCGTTGGCGAGCGACGAGCTGATGATCACCCAGCGCTCGAACCACATCCCGATGTTGATGAAGATCGAGATGACGAAGAGCGCGGTGAGGTTGGTGCGGATCTTCTTGAACCAGAAGAGCTGCGACACGAAGGCGTTGCAGATCACCATCGTCCAGCCACCCCACCAGAGCGGCCCGAAGAGCCGGCGGAAGAAGGTGGTCTGCTCGAAGGTGTTCCCGCTGTACCAGCCGATGAAGTACTCCATCCCGTAGGCGTAGAACAGGATGGTGCCGGTGAGCAGGGTGAGCTTGGCCAGGTTGTCGAAGTGGTACTCGGTGATCATGTGCTCCAGCTTGAGCGTCTTGCGGAGCGGGATCATCAGGGTGAGCACCATGCCGACGCCGGAGTAGATGGCGCCCGCCACGAAGTACGGGGCGAAGATCGTCCCGTGCCAGCCGGGCACGATCGACATGGCGAAGTCCCAGGACACCACCGAGTGCACCGAGAGCACCAGCGGGGTGGCCAGGGCCGCGAGATAGAGATAGGCCCGGCTGTAGTGGCGCCACTGGTTGTCGGTGCCCTTCCACCCCAGGGCGAACGCCGCATACACCTTCTGGCGCCACCCGGTCACGATGTCACGGGCCGCCGCGATGTCGGGGACCAGGCCGACCACGAGGAAGGTCGCGGACACCGTGAAGTAGGTGCTGATCGCGAAGACGTCCCACACCAGCGGCGACTTGAAGTTGGGCCAGAGCCAGCGCTGGTTCGGGTACGGCAGCAGCCAGTAGAAGAACCACTGGCGCCCGATGTGGATGATCGGGAAGAGCGCCGCGGTCATGACCGCGAACACCGTCATCGCCTCGGTGGCGCGGTACACCGCCGTCCGCCAGGGCGAGCGGAAGAGGAAGAGGATCGCCGAGATCAGCGTCCCCGCGTGGCCGATACCGACCCAGAAGACGAAGGTCGTGATGTACACCGACCAGAAGGCCGGCGGGTTGTACCCCGCGAGCCCCAGCCCGTCCTTGAGCAGCAGGACGAAGGTCACCAGCCCCACCAGGAACAGGGCGACCGCCCCGCCGGTCAGGAGGTAGTAGCCCCGCTCCGCGGTCCCCAGGGTGTTGACCACATCCCGGGTGACCTCGTGGTGGGTCTGGGTCGGCGTGCTCGGGTCGTGCGCGATGGCCGCCATCGATCAGGCCTCCGAGTGGTGCAGGACCTTGGCCAGGTAGGTAACGGCCGGGCGCACGTTCAGGTCCTCGAGAATGTGATAGCCGCGGTGATCCTGGGCCGTCTGGCTGACCTTGCTCGACGGGTCCTTGGTGTCACCGAAGGTGATAGCGTTCGACGGGCAGGCCTGGGCGCAGGCGGTGATGACATCGCCGTCCTGCAGCTTCCGGTCTTCCAGCCGCGCCTTGTGCTGCGCACCGCGGATCCGCTGGACGCAGAAGGTGCACTTCTCCATCACGCCGCGGGCCCGCACCGTGACATCCGGGTTGAGCGCCAGGTTGAGCGGCTCCGGGAACGCCTTCTGGTTGTAGGCGTACCAGTTGAAGTACCGCACCTTGTACGGGCAGTTGTTGGCGCAGTAGCGGGTGCCCACGCAGCGGTTGTAGACCTGGCCGTTGAGCCCGTCGGGCGTGTGATACGCCGCGTACACCGGGCAGACCGGCTCGCAGGGGGCGTTGTCGCAGTGCTGGCAGAGCATCGGGACGAAGCGGGCCTCGATCGGGTCGCCGCCCTCCCCGCCCTCCCAGTACCGCTCGATCCGCATCCAGGTCATCTCCCGGCCGCGGAGGATGTCGTCGTAACCGACCGTGGGGATGTTGTTCTCGGTGTAGCAGGCGGTGATGCACGCCGAGCAGCCGGTGCAGCGGGAGAGGTCGATCGTCATCCCCCACATCGGCAGGTCGGCCGCCGCGTAGGCGCCCCGCTGGCGCTTCTCCAGCTGGCTCTCGCGGAAGCCCTTGATGGCCTCGACCTCGCGCTCGGTGTTGACCTCGTGTTCCTCGTGGCCCTCTTCCTTGGCCGCGAGCGCCGGGGTCAGCCCCTTCTTCGCCTGCTCCAGCGTCATCGCGTCGGCGATGCCGCGGCCCAGCTGGCGGGTGGTGCCCTCGGTCTTGCCGAGCTGGTGGTACTTCCGGGTGCGGGTGACCGTCACCCGGGTGCCGAAGTACGCCAGGAAGCCGTTCGCCGGCGCCGCGTCCAGCAGGTCGAGCGCGTTGGCGCCGCGGCCGGTGGCGAAGTCGCCGTAGCTGGTGTGGCCCCATCCGAGCGGCACGCCCAGCACTTCAGGATGGATTCCGGGATAGATGTAGACCGGCGCCTCGATCGAGCCCTTGGGCGAGGTCAGGATGATGATCTCGCCCTCCCGCACGTCGAGCCGCTTGGCGGTCTCGGGGTTGAGTTCCACCCAGGAGTGCCAGGTGATCTTGGTGACCGGATCGGAGAGCTCGAGCAGGATCGGCCGGTTGGCGAAGCGTCCGTCGCCCATGACCGATGCGGCCGGGGCGAGCCAGAAGCCGTCCGCCCCCTGCTCGCCGTCGAACGCCGCCGCCTTGTAGCTCACCTGCCCGGCGCCCGCCGCCAGCTTGACCGGCGCGGCCGGCACATCGCCGAAGACGCCGCCCCGGGCCAGCGCCTCCCGCCAGGCCGCCTCACCCGCCACCACCTTCGACCACTGGGCCTTGAGGTGGGCCTCGTAGCTCGGGGCGTTGAACTGCGCCAGCGCGCCGCCCGCCTTCTGCGACACCTTGAGCAGGACATCGCCGGTGGCCATCGTCTTGAAGACCGGCTCCATCACCGGCTGGAGCAGGCTGTTCACGCCCTTGCGGGGACGGGCATCGTCCCAGCGCTCGAGGGCATGGTGGTTCGGGATCAGCAGGTCGCAGAGAGCGGTCGTCTCATCGTGGTGCAGCGCGGTGGAGACCTTGAAGGCCGCCTTCTTGAACTTGGCGTCGAAGCCCGCCGCCTTCGGGAAGCTGTACGCCGGGTTCGCCTCGTGGACGATCACGACCTGGGCCTCGCCCTTGTCGATCCCGTCGACCAGCGCGAGCGCGGCCGCGTAGCCGTCGCCGGTGTCCTGGTCGGCGCCGTACTTCACCGTCCTGCCGACGTTCCCCGCCACGTAGTTCAGGATGTTCACCGCCGCGCAGAGTTCGGCCGCGCCGCGGTGCTGGTTCCCCACCCCGCCCGCCACCGCGAGGCTCGGCTGGGCCGAGGCGAATTCGCGGGCGATGCGGCGGATGATCTCGGCGCCGACGCCGGTGGCTTCCTGCGCCTTCTCCGGGGTCCAGGCGCCGAGCGCGCCCCGGAGCCCGTTGGCGTCCGCCGGGGCCTGGCTCCGCTCACCCAGGATCACGTTCGCCATGGCGAGGGCGATGGCCGCCTCGCTGCCCGGCTTGGGCGCGTGCCACTCGTCGGCGTTGAGGCCAGTGAGCGACATCCGGGGGGCGAACCAGACATGCTTCGCCATCTCGCCGTTGCTGTACCCGTGCGACTCCGCGAAGGCGCGCTGGTGCTCGACCGGGGAGAGCCAGCTCTCCAGGAAGTCGGCACCGAAGGAGACGATGTACTTCGCCGCGGCGAAGTCGTAGGCCGGCACTTCGTTGAGGCCGAAGGCCTGCTGGCTGCCGGCCCGCACCGCCTCGAAGGCGAAGGGCTGGTAGCGCACCAGCGTGCCGCCCTGCGCCGCGGTCCACGCGGTGAGCAGGTCGGTGAAGGTGCCGCGGCCCGCGCCGCTCAGCACCGCCACCTTGCCGCCGGCCGCCTGGAGCTTCCCGGCGAGCAGCGCGATGGCCTCGTCCCAGGTGATCTCCTTGAGCGACCCGTCGGCCTGCCGCGCCATCGGCCCCTTGATGCGGCCGGGGTTGTAGAGCCCCTGGAGCGCCGACTGGCCGTGGGAGCAGAGCCGCCCGGCGTTGACCGGGTGATTCGGGTTGCCGTCGAGCTTGATCGCCCGGCCTTCGCGGGTCTTCACATGGAGACCGCAGCCGGCGGCGCACTCGGTGCAGGTGCTGGCGTAGTAGGTCGGGATCCCCGGCACCTGGTCTTCGCTCTGCACCAGGTAGGGGATCAGCTTCTCCACCTTGCTGGTGGAGCAGCCGGAGACGACCGCGGCCCCGGCGCCGGTGACACCCAGCACCTTGAGGAACCCGCGGCGGTTGATGGCTTCAGTCTTTGTTTCGTCGGACATCGTCGGACCTTGAGAGCTGTTAGCTATTAGCTGTTAGCTGTTAGCTGTTAGCTCGTGAAGTGTTCCTACCCAGTCCCGGCTTCCACCGACCAGCGTTGCGTTGCATCGCACCAGCTAACAGCTAACGGCTAACAGCTAGTAATGGCACGCCGTGCAATCCCGATTCACCTTGCGCTGCAGGTGACACGTGATGCAGAAGCCCATGTTGTTGATGTTCTGGACCTTGAAGACCTGCGGCATGCGGGCGACGTCGCCGTGGCAGGTCTGGCAGGCGTTCGGCCCCAGGACCTTGATGTGCCGCATGTGGGGGAAGTGCACGTGCCGGGCAACGCTGTGGATCCGGACCCACTCGATCGGCTGCTTGTTGTTGTAGCTGTCGCGGACCTTCTTGATCTCGGCCTTGTGGCTCGAGTCCGAGCCGCCGATCACCAGGTGACAGCCCATGCAGGTCCCCATGCTCGGGATGCCCGGCTCCGGGCTCTCGCCCACGGAGGAGTGGCAGTACTGGCAGGGGATCTTGTTGACGCCGGCGTGAATGTCGTGCCGGAAGAAGACCGGCTGGCGGGGGCCCTTGAGGTTCGCGGAGTCGCTCTTGCTGAGCACCCACGCGGCCAGGGAATCGGGCTTGGCCGGTGCGGGCGTCTGCACTGCCGCCGCCGGTCGCTTGATGAAGGCTGCGGCGCTCAGGACCAGCGCGAGCGATCCGACGCCGAGGAGTGCCAGCTTACGCATGAGTTCTCACGACCGCGGCGGTGCCCACCCGCGGGGGGTTCAGGGAGGAATCCCGGATTGTGAATTGTTTCACGAGCGGCAAACCGTTGGGCGACAAGTATACTAGCGGACTCGCCTTGGGCCAAACGTAGAACAGACGATATCCGATAAAAAAGATCGTTATTTCAGCTCGCCAGCGAACGCTTCCCCGTCGCCGCCCCGGGGGTCTCCGCCACCACCCAGGCCAGCTTCCGGCGCACAAAACTGAGGAAAGCGTCCGCCGCCTTCTGGTCGCCCACCTCCAGCGCGCACCAGCGCACCGGGCCGGTCCGCTGGGCACTCCGGATCGCCGCGCCGATCGCCGCGGGAAGCCGGGGCACGGCCAGCGCCTTGGGCTCTTCCTGGTCGGCGATGGTGAAGGTGATGGCCGGGCCGCTCTGCATCACGTGTACCCAGCAGAGCTTCCGGTGGCCGACCGCGAACTCCCAGGTCCAGTGCCAGGAGGTCCCCATGTACTTCACGTGCTCGGAGACGCCAGGCAGCTTCAGCAGCCCCTCACGCAGCCGGCGAAAGCGGGCGGCGGCGGGGGCCGGAAGATCTTTGTAGGGCGCGGATGGCTTGGGTTCCTGACGGGAGTTGGGGTACAGATTGGTAGCCCAGAACGCGGCGGATCGCCCCACGAGAACTCCCTCGGCAGGTGGTGTTAACAGGCGCTACAAATTAACTCGAACCCGGCCCTTCTTCCAAGCCGTTTGACGCTTCAAAATCGGTCGTCGGGGTTCCTACCCCGCTCGCCTCGGGGGGAAGCGGCAATCCGTTCCGCTCGAGGAACCGCACCACCTCGATGCCCATCGCCCGGACCAGCGACGCCTCCCGCCCGTCCAGCTCCGCCCGGAAGAGCAGCTCGCGCCACGAGCGCATCACGTGGTCGGCCTGGCGGGTCTTGAAGAACTCGATCGCCCAGAGCGCCCGCTGCCAGTCGGCGAAGAGCCGCTCGAGCAGCTCCTTGGTCGCCGGCTCGGCCGGCTTCCGGGGGGGCTTGATGGGCCGCCGCTCCCCGCCCCGCGCCAGCATCGTCTCGTAGCACATGATGGCCACGGCCTGGGCCAGGTTGAGCGACTTGTACTCGGGGTTGGTGGGGATGGTGACCAGGGCGTGGCACTGGTCGAGCTCGTCGTTGGAGAGCCCCTTGTCCTCCCGCCCCGCCACGAAGGCCACCGGCCCGAGCTCGCTCTTCTGGACCAGCTCCGCGGCGGCCGGCCCGGGGCGATAGACCGTCCGCTTGGCGGTGCGCTCGCGGGCGGTGAGGGCCACGGTCCAGACGCAGTCCTTCACCGCGTCGGCGAGGGTGTCATGGATCGTGATCCGCTCGATCATGTCGGCGGTGTTGTGCGCAATCCCCTCGATCCGCCAGGCGTCGAAGACCTCCGGCGCCACCAGCCGCACCTGGGCCAGCCCGAAGTTCTTCGCGATCCGGACGGCGCTGCCAATGTTGACGATGTCCTGGGGGGCGACGAGGACGAGAATCGGGGGAGCCATGGGGGCAAGATAATTCGTTCCTCGTGCACTCGTTCCTCGTTCCTCGTTGGGTCCGCGAAGCGCACCGTGACGGCGCAGCACACCGGAGCCGCGAGGAACGAGTGCACGAGTGCACGAGGAAGGCTATTTGACCACCTGCCCCAGCACCTCCGTCAGGTCGTGGAGCGTGAAGGGCTTCGACAGCACCGGCCGGGCCGCTTCCTGGAGGAACCGCGAGGCCTCGGGCGACAGCACATCGCCGGTCATGAACACCAGCGTGTCCACCGCCGGCGATGCCGCCGCCTGCAGCCGCCGGTAGAACTCGTGCCCGCTCATCCCCGGCATCCGGAGGTCGCAGAGCACCACCGAGTACTCCCCCTCGCCCAGCAGCCGGAGCCCCTCCTCGCCCGAGTCGGCGAGGTCCACCTGCCACCCGGTCTTGATCAGGAATCGCGAAATACTGCGCCGGATGTCGAGCTCGTCGTCCAGCAGCAGGATGCGGCCCCGCTTCGCGACGTCGGGGGCTGCGGCGATCGGGCGGATGGGTTCCTCGGGCGTCACGCGCTGCCCCCCTTCGTGGAGCGGAAGCTCCACCGTGAAGCGGGCCCCGCCCCCGGGACGCTCGGCGGCGGAGATCCGGCCGTGATGATCGGCCACGATCCCGGCGCTCACCGAGAGACCCAGGCCGGTGCCCTCTCCTTCCGGCTTGGTGGTATAGAACGGGTCGAAGATCCGGGTGAGGAACTCAGGGGGGATGCCCGGGCCGTCGTCGTCCACCGTGATGGTGCCGAGTCCTTCGTGCGCGGCGAGGCGGATCCACACCGAGCCCTTGCCGCGGTGGGAGCGGATCGCGTGCTCGGCGTTGATCAGCAGGTTCATCAGCACCTGCTGCAGGTTCACCTTGTTCCCGTCGACCATCACCGGCTCGGCGGGGAGCTGCACCTCGACCTGGATCTGGCTGCTGACCAGCTGGTTCCGCCGCAGGGCCACCGCGCCCCGGACGGCGTCGCGCAGGTCGAGCACGGTGCGGGCCGACCCCTGGCCCCGCACGTAGGTGAGCAGGTTCCGCACGATCTGCGCGGCGCGGTCGGTCTCGGTCTTGATGGCGGTGAGGATCTCGAGCTGGGAGGGATCCTTCGCCTCGCCCAGCAGGAGCTCCATGTTGACCAGGATGCTGGCGAGCGGATTGTTGATCTCGTGGGCCATGCCGCCCACCAGCTGGCCGATGGCCGACATCTTCTCGGCCTGGAGCAGCTGTGACTGCACCCGCCGCTGCTCGCTCACGTCCCGCACGATGCCGAGCACCGCGGTGGTGCGGCCGTCCTCGACCAGGGGGGAGAAGCTGATGGCCACCACGCTGCGCTCGCCATCGTGCCGCCGGATCCAGGCCTCGAGGGAGCAGGAGGCGCCATCCATGGCCCGGGCGATCTGCTCCGCCACCGCGGCCGGCGCGTCGAAGGCGAGGGCCTGGTCCCACCGGAGTCCCACCACCGTCGCCGCCCGCACGTTCCAGAGCCCTTCCGCCGCCTCGTTGAACGACGTGACGGTGCCCTGCCGGTCGAGGGTGACGATCGCGTCGGTCGCGGCGGAGAAGAGCCGGCGGTAGCGCTCTTCCGACTCCCGGAGCGCCGCCCCGGCGCGGGCGGTCTGGTAGCCGGCGCCGGCGTGATCGGCGATCTGCGCCAGCCGCTCGACCTCGCCGACCGCGAACGAGACCCCCGGTGGCCGGACCAGCTCCAGCACCGCCACGATCCGGTTGTCGGTCCAGACCGGCACCGCCGCCACCGCGACCGCGCTGGTGGGCCGCAGGGTGTCGGCGGCGATGCGGGGATCGCGGTCGAGCCGGGCGCTGATGAACACCGCCCCGAGTTCTTCCTGCATCCAGGCCGCGACGGTGCCGGGAAGCGGCAGGCCCTCCCGCACCGCCGGCGCCTCCGCCCCGCGGCTCGCGACCACGCTGCGGGTGCCGTCGCCGGGGAGAAGCGTGACGCTGGTGCCGAGCCCGCCGATCCCCTGCCAGGCGGCGTCGGCGGCGAGCTCGAAGACCTGCCCGGGGCGGGCCGCCGGGTCGGTCGCGGTGCGGGCCATCTGCCGGAGCCACTCGGCGGTGATCCGCTGGCGCCGCTCCTCCTCGAGGCTCTCGAGGTTCTCCAGCGTGACGCCGAGCTGTTGCGCCACGATTTCCATGATGCGCACGTCCTCCGCCTCGAAGGCGTGGTCGTGCTGGTCGTCCTCGATGGCGAGGAAGCCGGTCACCGTGCCGCGGGTGCGGAGCGGGACGGCGGCGAAGCAGCGCGCCTCCCGGTCGAGCGGCAGGTTCATCGCCATGCCTTCCTCGCTGGCGTTGCTGGGGAAGAACCACGTCTTCCCGGTGCGCCAGACCTCCTCCAGCAGTCCCCGGCCCAGCGGGCGGCGGAGCCCGTCCTGCACCTCGTCCCCGCGGCGGTAGACCGGGAAGACCAGCTCCTGCCAGACCTCGTCCACCACCCCGATCCGGACCGTGTTCACGTTGAGCGCGCGACGCAGCATCTCCGCCGCCTGGCTCATCGCGTCGGTGGGCCGGAGCGACTGGTGCAGCGACGCCGAGACCTCCGCCACGGAGCGGATGCGGTCGGCGTACTGGCTGAGGCGGACGTGGGAGAGGCGGGAGAAGAGGGCGAGTTCGGTGATCTCGGTGAGGCGGCGGAGGAGGTGCTCCGCGTGCACGTCGAACGGCGCCTGCAGCCGCACCAGCTGGAGACAGCCGGGATGCTCGGTGACCTGGCCCAGCTGCGCCGCCAGCAGGTAGCCCTCGCCCGCGGGGAGGACGCAGCGATGGGTGGCCGCGCCGGGCTCGAGGTCGTGCCCGCAGAGGAGCCGATTCCCCGTCTCCGGCGGGCGGGTGAGCACCGGGAGGTCGCCCTCGACCGCGGTGACGGCGAGATGCCGCTGGACGATCTCGCTGAGCCTGGCGCCATCCGCGTGAAGCGCGAGGGTGAGCTGGGCGACGATCGCGCGGCGGAGGTTGGGGGTGTCTTCCGCCGCGGCGAGCCCCGCGGCCACCTGGGTGACGAGCTGGCTCTCGGCCTTGTGGGCCTGGACCGCGGCGGCCAGTCCGGACTCGGTGAGGGCCGCCGTGGCATGCACCGAGAAGCGGAGCAGCGCGGCACGGTCCGATTCGCAGAACCGGCCCGGGGTGTCATCGGCGATGGTGACGACGCCGACCACCTGCTCGAGCCGCCGGAGCGGCACCGTCACGAGAGAACGGATCCAGGCCGACGCCGCGGCCGGCCCCCCTTCGGCGGTCCAGTCGGTGGCGAGCACGCCCTCGAGCGACTCGAGTGCCACGCCTTCGAAGCCGAAGTCGCGGGAACGGCGACGGCCGAGGTCGGCATGGAAACGCCCGGTGCCGGCGACGCAGACCAGCTCCTCGCCCTCGAGCAGCGAGACCCGGGCCGAGCGCGCCTCGAGCATCACCGCGGCGGTGCGCGCCACCTCGGACCAGCGGTCGGCGTCGGGCAGGTGCCCGGCGGCAAGCAGCGCCATCCGCTCGGTCGCGCGCAGCTCGAGTTGGGTGCGCGACTCGGTCGCGGGCGGCGCGGAGCCGCCGCCCCAGAGCCGGCCGGCCAGCCCGGCAATGCGGACCAGGCCGGCCGCATCGCTCCGGCGGAAGTGCCCGAGGTGACGGTGATAGAGGACCAGCACCGCGATGGCGCGGCCGTCGGCCATGACCGGCGCCGCCATCACGTCGATGGTGCGCTCGTCCTGCCAGAGGGCGGTCTGCCGCCCGCGGGGCTGGAGCTCGGGCCCGGTGACCAGGCGGCCGCGATAATACGCCTCGCCGGGTACGGTTTCCTCGAGCGGAATAGCCGAGCCCGGCGCCGGGGCATTGGCCCCGCGAGCCTCGAGCACCCGCAGCTGGTTGTCAGTGAGGATCAGGAACGCGGCGCCGGTCGCGGAGGTGGCGGCGAGGGCGAGGTCGAGGAGGCCCCCCGGTTCATCGGGAGCGGCAACCCCCGGGAGGGGTTCCCCATGACGTAGTGCGTCGGTCTTGGCGACCTGAGGTCCGGCCATAAACTCCGGGGACCGGGAGAGTGCTCCGGTCCAGTCGGCTGCGCCGGGGGGAGCGCGCCGGGTCATAATCTAGGCTAACAACCCCTTTGCGCTCAAGGGGTTTCAGGCCGAGCTCTCTCCCAGGAAGGAGGTGTCGAAGCGCTTGGCCTTGAGCGCCGCGGCGAAGGTCGACTTCTCCACCGCGCGCATGTAGGCCTCCTTGGGCTCCACCAGCTTCTGCTCCACCAGCTCGAGCAGGGCATCGTTGAGGAGCACCATCCCGGTCTTGCGGTTGGTCTGCATGATCGAGGGAATCTGGAAGGTCTTCCCCTCGCGGATCAGGTTGCTCACCGCCGGAATCGAGAGCAGCACTTCCTTCGCCGCCACCCGCCCGCCCCCGATCCTGCGGCAGAGCACCTGGGCAATGACGCCCTTCAGCGACTCGGCCAGCATCACCCGCACCTGCGACTGCCGGTCCACCGGGAACTGGTCGATGATCCGGTCGATGGTCGAGGCGGCGGTGGTGGTGTGCAGCGTCCCGAAGACCAGGTGGCCGGTCTCGGCGGTCTCGATGGCGATGGAGACGGTCTCCAGGTCGCGCATCTCGCCCACCATGATGATGTCGGGATCTTCCCTGAGCGCCGCGCGGAGCGCGGTCTTGAACGAGCGGCTGTGCTGGCCCACCTGGCGCTGAGTCACCACGCACTTGCGGGGCGGGTGCACGAACTCGATCGGGTCCTCGATGGTGAGGATGTGATCGGTCCGGGTCCGGTTCACCAGGTCGATCATCCCCGCGAGCGTGGTCGACTTGCCCGAGCCGGTGGGGCCGGTCACCAGCACCAGGCCCTTGGTCAGGTAGCAGAGCTTCTGGATCTCGGAGGAGAGCCCGAGCTCTTCGGCGGTGCGGATCTGGGAGGGAATCACCCGGAACACGCCCATCGGCCCGCGGCGCTCCTGGGCGGCATTGCAGCGGAAGCGCGCCACGTCGGCGACCTCGTGGGCCCAGTCGGCGTCCCCGGTCTCGCGGAAGAGGCTCTGGTCCGGCGTCGACATGATGCTGACCATCATGTTGTCGATGGTCTCGGCGTCGAGCACCTGGCCCTCCTGCCGCACCAGCTCGCCGTCGCGGCGGATGATCGGCTGCTCGCCGGTGCGGAGGTGCAGGTCCGAGCCCTTGAGCTCCACGGTCTTGCGGAGCAGCGTCTCGATCATCGCGCGGGCCCCGCTCAGGTCACGGGAGACCGTGGCGGCCGGGGCCGGGGCGGCCGCCGCCGGCGGGGCCGCGGGTCGCGCGGGAGCCGGGGCGGCGCCGTCGGGGCGGATGATCACCCGGGTGCCGTCATCCTCCGGGATCACTTCGACCGCGACGGGACCGGTGGGCGCGGCGTAGCTGAACGTGGTCGGCGCGCCGCCGCTCAGGCGGGCCTGGTCGCCGGGGGGCAGCAGCTCGCCGGCCAGCGCCAGCACCTGCGCGGCGGCGATGGGATCCTTGGTGACCGGGCGCGGACCGGCCTCGAAGAGCAGGCTCACCGGCTTGCCGGGAGCCAGCAGCAGTCCCTGGGCCTTGTTGTCGACCATCGCCTGCAAGAATCGATCGAGACGAGCCATCAGCGGACACCCAGGGGTCGGACGGCGCGCACCCAGCTGCGATTCAGGCAGCAGGAGCCTTCGGCCGTGTGCAACTCGAGGAACTTGCCGGGCGCGTTCAGGAAATCGAGCGCGCGGGCGTGATCGGGAGGGAGCTCGGTCACGGCCTCGCCCCGGAATTCGGCGCCGCCGCGCATCATGACCTCGAGCGGGATGTGGCGGGCCGCGGTCTCCCGCTCCGGCTCGGCGTGGCGCTCGACCTGGGTGACGACGCTCGCCACCTGGGCCTTGCCCACGAACACCACCTCGCCGCTGGGGAGGTTCATGACGAAAAAGGCCTCGGGACGGTTGAGCATCTCGAGGAGACTCTCCGGGCCGTCGCGCCACGCCACGACCGGCTGGAGGTGCACTTCCCCCTGGATCACCAGCCCTTCGGCGAGCGTGACCCTGGTGGAGAGGCGGGTGGTCTGGGCCCAGTCGCTCATCAGCCGCGGATCTTCACCCCGGCGCGCTCTTCGGCGAGCCGGATGGGTTCGAGGTAGTCGGCGCCTTCGCCCAGCGCCTGCCGGGCCTGGTGCAGGCGCTCGAGCACGAGGTGCAGCACGGGCGCGTCGATCTCCTGGCTCTCGAGGAACTGCGCCGCGATACCCACGTCCTTGTCGAGCAGGGCAAGGCGGAAGGTGTTGGGCCACGCCCCGGTGAGCACCCGGTCGGGCACCAGCCCCTCGCTCACGAAGGAGCGGCCCGACGAGGCATTGAGCACTTCCAGCGCCTTCCGCGCCGGCACGCCCGCCTTGACCAGGGCGCTGAAGCCTTCGCCGAAGGCGAGGATGTTGGTGGCGAGGAGCGCGTTGTTGATGGCCTTCATGGCGCTGCCGGCACCGAGCGGGCCGAGATGTTCGATCCGCTTGCCGAAGCAGGCCAGGATCGGGCGGGCGCGCTCGAAGGTGTCGGCATCGCCCCCCACCATGACGGTGAGGGTGCCGGCCGCCGCGCCGTTGGTCCCGCCGCTCACCGGACAGTCGGCGAAGGCGATGCCGGCGGCGGCGAGCTCGGCGCCGATCCGCTGCACCGAGGCCGAGTCGCCGGAGGTGCAGTCGAGCACCAGGCTCCCGCGGGCGATGCCCGGCAGGGCGCCGCCGGCCCCGAGCAGCACCGCCTCGACTTCCCGGGAGGTCGGCAGGCAGGTGATGACCACCTCGGCGCCGCGCACCGTCTCGGCCGGCGTGGTCCCGGCGCGGCACTGGTGCGCCCGGGCGAAGTCGTCCGCGACCCGCTGGGTCCGGTTCCACACCGCGAGGGTGTGCTGGCGGGCCAGGTGGACCGCCATCGGCTGGCCGATGGCGCCGAGCCCGAGGAAGGCGATGTTCACGGGAGCGGCCTAGTCCTTCGCGGGGCCGCGCTGGCCGAGTTCCCGGTCGAGCATGACCAGGGCGGCCTGGTCGGCGCCGACCCGGCGGACGCTCTCCAGCACCTGGGTGGAGCTCTTCTCCTCCTCGACCTGCTCGGTGATGAACCACTCGAGGAAGACCTGGCTGGCGAAGTCGCGATCGTTCTGGGCCAGGCCGTACAGGTCGTCGATGCTCTTGGTGACGCCCTGCTCGTGCTTCTTGACCTGCTCGAAGACATCGAGCGGAGTCTTGAAGTCGGTGGTGGGACCGGAGAGCGGCTGGAGCTTCACCCGGCAGCCGCGATCGATCAGGTGGTCGAAGATCTTCATCGCGTGGGTGGCTTCCTCACGGGCCTGGAACCGGAGCCAGCCGGCGAACCCGGGGAGGTTCTGGTCCTCCATCCACGCCGCCATCGAGAGATAGATGTAGGCCGACTCGAATTCCTTGCGGATCTGGTCGTTCATGGCCTTCTGGAGGTTCTTGCTCGGCGTCATACGGGGCTCGTGTGGATGAAGACGCGTTAAGGGTAGTGAGGGCCGGGGCCGGAGTCGAGGCCGCTATCATTCGCATCGTATGCCTCCCCGCATTCTCCACGTCGACCTCGACGCCTTCTTCGTTGAAGTCTGCCGGCGCCACAACCCGGAGCTGCGGGACGTGGAGCTCCTGGTGGTGGGAGGGCGGCGGGAATCGCGGGGCGTGGTGCAGTCGGCCTCGTACGGGGCCCGCAAGTTCGGGGTGCGCTCCGGGATGCCGATCGCGCAGGCGGCGCGGCTCTGTCCCGGGGCCACCTTCTTCAAGGGCGAGTTCGCCCATTACCGGGCGGCATCCCGCGCGGTCCGGGCGATCCTCGCGCGGCACAGCCCGGAGGCGGTGATGGCGTCGCTCGACGAGGCCTACCTCGACTTCAGCGGCACCGAGCGGCTCTACCCGGTCTCGCTCCTTCCGGTGGCCGAGCGGCTCCGGCGCGAGGTCAGCGCCGAGACCGGACTCGACTCGAGCATCGGCATCGGCCCCAACCGGATGATCGCGAAGCTGGCGAGCGACTACGCCAAGCCGCGGGGGATCTGCGAAGTGCGCTCGGGATGGGAGGAGGGGTTCGTCGCCGGGCTCGAGCTGCGCGCGCTGCCGGGCGTCGGGCCCAAGACCGCGGCGAAGCTGGCGCAGGTGGGGCTCACCGAGGTGGTGCAGGTGCAGCGGCTGAGCGAGCCGGAACTGGCGCGGCTGGTGGGCGACTATTCCCGTGAGCTCAAGTGGCGGGCGCATGGGAACGGATCCGCCGCGCTCCATGCCGAGCGGCTGGCGCGCTCGGTAAGCCGGGAGACCACCCTGGGCCAGGATACCAGCGACCCGGAGTATCTCGACGGCCTGCTGGTGCGCTTCGTCGGTCACGTCGCGGGCCAGCTCCGGGAGGAGGGGCTGGTGGCACGCACGGTGGTGCTCAAGCTGCGGCACGGTGACTTCCACACCGTCACCCGCCGGCACACGCTCCGCGAGGCCACCGACCTCGATGCCGAACTGCTGGCGCCGGCCCGCGCGCTCTTCCGGCCCGCGTTCGACGAGGTGAAGCGCCGCCGACAGGGCGTCCGGCTGATCGGGGTCGCCGCAACCAACCTGGCACAGGCCGCGCCGGCGGACCTGTTCGAACCCGCCGAGCGGACCCGGATGCGGGAGCTGACCTCGGCGATCGACCGGGCGCGGAAGAAGTATGGCTTCGACGTGCTTGCGCCGGGGTCGGCGATCCGGCTCAAGCAGCGGGAGGAGAAGGACGAGTAGGCCTGTTCCCTTCTGCGACTCTCCTGAACCCTCCCGGGTGATCAGTCGGCTATAATTGACAGTGACCCCCGCCTCACAAGCCTGGAGGCCGCATGCGACGCCTCGTCCTGCTCACCGCCATTCTCTTCGCCACCAGCGGCTCGCTCCACGCCCAGAGTGCCACGCTCGATGACCGTATCGCCGCCTGCGACAAGGGCGACGGCGGCGCCTGCCGGGATGCCGGGGCGCAGTTCGAGCTCCGCGCCGAATACGAGCGCGCGGCCGGGTACTACACCCGCGCCTGCGATGCCCGCCAGGGCGTCGCGTGCGCCAACCTCGCGCGGCTGGTGGCCCGCGGCACCCGTCCCGGGACGTTCAACAATCCCGACCCCAGCCGAGCGGCCCGGCTCTACCAGGCCGCCTGCGACTACGAGTGGGCCCCCGGCTGCACCACGCTCGCGGGCTGGCTCCAGGGCGGCGTGCCGGTGGGCACCGACATTACCCGGTCGAACGGGCTCTACCGCCGCGGCTGCGACCTGGGCGACCCCGAGGCCTGCCGCGCGCTCGGCATCATCTACGAGGCGGGCACCGGCGTGGTCCCCAACAGCGGGACGGCGGCGCAGTTCTACACCCGCGGCTGCGATGGGGTCGACCGGCAGAGCTGCTTCCGGCTGGGCCAGATGTACGAGCTGGGCCAGGGTGTCCGGACCGACCAGCCCCGCGCCGCCCAGATCTATCTCCGGGGCTGTGAGGCCAACGATGCCAACGCCTGTGTCCGGCTGGGGAGCATGTACGAGGAGGGACGGGGCGTGTCGCGCGACGAGGAACGGGCCCGGGCGCTCTACCGCCGGGCGTGCGACGTCGGCAACAACGCGGCGTGCCGGCTGCCGCTCGTGGTTGGCGACCGGGTCATTGTGGTCCCGTAGTCAGTCTTGGTAGCAGAGCTGGGCAAACTGACTGACACAGATGCACACAGATGGGGCTGGATGCCCGTCCGTGAGGACGATCAGCTTCCCATTTGCACGCCGACTCTTCTGAATTTGTGTGTGTGCTTTGATCAAACACCAAGGGCGGGCCGGCGAGGAGAACAGCACAACAACAGCATCCATCGACCAGCGAGGAGACGTGATGGGGTCCCGTCGAGTCCACGGGCGCACATCCCGATCCATCGGTGTTCATCTGTGTTAGTCAGTTTGCCCAATGCCGCCTGCCGCCCAGCCCACGACCCAGGAATCACTGCACCCCGAAGTCCTTCGCCTCGAAGCGCAGCCCCACGGAGCCGGTCGACCGGTCCACCTGCTCGCCGAGGTCACGGAAGGTGGCCACGGTGCCCACCGGTGAGCTCGCCTGCACGGTGCTGTTCTTGAAGAGCGGGTAGTACCCGATCCGGGCGCGGGTCGCGCCGGGGTTCACGCGGCAGTTGCAGGGCACCGCGTTCACCAGGCCGGCGTTGACGATCACGCCCAGCGGCTCCGCGGTGGCGTTGGTGATGAGCGGGGCGAAGACCGCCGTTTCGCTGCTGCCGGCATCGACCAGGTGGGGCATCTCGCCACCGGGCTCCTGCTCGGTGATGCTCCCCTGCACCTCCACACCCAGCGGCGCATTCCCAGGACCCACCGGCCGCACCAGGTACCAGTGCACCACCAGCGGCCCCTTCCGTCCCACCGGGATGCGGCTCTCGCCGTTGGCTGGCACCTCCACCGTCTGGTTCTCCACCACCAGCCTGATCGGCTCGACCAGCCGATTGGTAATGATGAGGACCGGGGAGCCCTGGAGCGCAAACCAGGCCCCACCCGCTCCCCCGAGGACGAGGAGGAGGACCAGCGGAAGCAGCCAGCGGCGCGGCCGCGCGGCCGCGGTGGTGATCTCGGTCGGGGCCGACGGACTCGCGCCCGAGGTCCGCGGCGCCGGCGCCCGGCCGCTGGCCCGGGGCCCGCTCACCACCGGAGCGGCGCCGCTCAAGGTGCGGGCCCGCTCCGCGGTCGACATCAGCTCGGTCCGCATTTCGGACTTCACCCGCTGGGCCACCCGCTCGGCGCTCACCGCCTCGGTGGCCCCCGATTCCCGCCCGACGTTGATGGCATCGAGCAGCATCGCCGCCGACTGGTAGCGTTCCGCCGGGCGTTTCTCGAGGCAGCGCACGATCACCTCGGAGAGCCACATCGGGATCCGGGCGTTCACCGCGGTCGCGATCGGGGCCGGCTCGCTCAGGTGCTTCCCGACGATCTCCTGCGAGCTCTCGCCCTCGAAGGGCGGCGTGCCGGTCACCATCTGGTAGAGCACCGCCCCGACGGCGTAGAGGTCGGAACGGGCATCGAGGTCCCCCTGCCCCAGCGCCTGCTCCGGACTCATGTACTGCGGGGTGCCGACCACGAAGCCCGCCTGGGTCTGGTGCCCCGCCCCATCGAGCCGCTTGGCGATCCCGAAGTCGACCAGGAGCGGCCGGCCGGTGCTCGCCTCGAGCATGATGTTGTCGGGCTTGATGTCGCGGTGGATCAGCCCCTGGCCGTGCGCATGGGCGAGCGCATCCAGCAGCGGCCGGACGATGCCGATGGCGCGATCGACCGGGAGCGCCCCCTGCCGGAGGAGGCTCGTGAGGGTCTCCCCCTCCACGAAGGGCATGGCGTAGTAGACCAGCCCCTCGCCTTCGCCCACGAAGTGGATGGCGAGGATGTTCGGATGGGTGAGCCGTGCGAGGGAGCGGCACTCCTGCCGGAAGCGTTCCAGCATCCCCGCCGACCAGGCGATGTCGGGCTTCAGCACCTTCACCGCGAGGCGGCGCTGGAGATCGGTGTCCCACACCTCATAGACGTGGGCAAAGCCGCCCTCGCCCAGCAGCCGGCGGACCTCGTACTTGGGCCCGAGCGCGCGGGCGAGGCGGCCCGGCACGTCGTCGCCCGCGCCCGCCTCCACCCGTGAGTCACCCCGGCCGGTGCGGGTGCCGCACTGGGGGCAGAAGAGGGCCGACTCGATCACCTGAGCCTGGCAGGTGGGGCAGGGAATGGTTGTCATCGTAGGCCAGCAATCTACGCAGAAACGGTGGGTGAGTGGGCTACTAGCCCACCAGCCCGCTGATCTCCATACTCAAGCACCTCAACCAGCCCCCTCATGTCCCAGGCGCATGGCGTCACCCTCCGGTTCCTCGCGGAACCGGGGCACGTGAATTTCGGCGGGAAGGTCCACGGCGGCGCCGTGATGAAGTGGATCGACCAGGCAGGGTACACCGCCGCGGCGAGCTGGACCGGGGACTACTGCGTCACCGCCTACGTCGGCGGGATCCGGTTCCTCCAGCCGATCAACGTCGGCGAGATCGTGGAGGTCCGGGCCCGGATCATCCGTACCGGCACCACCAGCATGGACATCGCCATCGACATCTACGCCGGGGATCCCAAGTCGAGGACCCAGCGGCGTTCCTGTCACTGCGTCATGGTCTTCGTCGCGATCGACGGGAACGGCCGGCCCAAGCCGGTGCCGAAGTGGGAGCCGGTCTCCGAGGTGGACAAGGCCCTGGAGGAGTACGCCGCCCGGCTCAGCGAAGTCCGCAAGAGCCTCGACCGGGAGATCGAAGCCCGGCTCAAGTGGCTCGACCAGCAACCTCCCGACGTCATCGAGCGGAACTGACATGACCACCCGGAACGTGGCCCTCTTCGTCTTCGACGACGCCGAAGTGATGGACGTCGCCGGACCCTACGAGGTTTTCTCGGTGGCGGGGCGCCGGCACGGGCTCGCGCCGTTCAGCGTCTCGCTGGTCGCCGAGCGCGCCGGCCTGGTCACCCTGCGGAACAACTTCCGGCTCGAGGCGCACGCCACCCTCGCGGAGTGTCCCCGCCCCGACCTCATCATCGTCCCCGGCGGCCAGGGCACCCGGCGGGAGATGCACAATCCCGCGGTGCTCGACTGGGTGCGCCGGACCGCCGCCACCGCGGAGCTCACCCTCTCGGTCTGCACCGGCGCGCTGGTGCTGGCGAACGCGGGGCTGCTCGGCGGCCTCGACGTGACCACCCACCATGGGGCGGTCGACCTGCTCAAGAGCACCGAACCCACGGCGCATGTGAAGGAAGGGGTCCGATTCCTCGATAACGGTCGGGTGATCGTCTCGGCGGGGATCTCGGCGGGGATCGACATGTCGCTGCACGTGGTGGAGCGGCTGCTCGGCATCGAGCTGGCGGAGGAAGCCGCCGCCTATATGGAATACCACTGGGACCGGAACGACCCGAGCCTGGAGGATGTGGGGATGTAACTGCTGTAACTGGATGCCTGCCAAAGGTTTCTGTCGGGATTTTCGAAGAGAGCCGCGCCAGCACAAATGGTGCGGCTTTCGCATTTTTTCACATACAGGTCGTCATTTTACAGATTCATTTGGCATTAATGCATTGCATTTATTGCATGATTTGCACTTTTTGCTTGACACTCATGCGCCCGCATGGTATACTCCTCGCCGTCAGCCCGCCCAGCCTCGCCAGATGGCTACGGTGGGAAGTCACCCCGGCGTCCGCCGGCTCAATGTCCCATTACCTCACTCGGAACCCCTGGCCCATGACACCCCGATCCCGGCATTTGCTTGGCCTGGCGGTCCTGGCGGCGTGTACCGCTCCGGCGGTGCTGCTCGCCCAGGCAGCACCAGACTCGGCGGCCGCCGCCGCGACCACCGCGGCTCCGGCCGTCACCTCCGCTGCTGATTCGCTCGCGAACGCCGCGAATACCACCGCCCTCGCAAATAGCACCGCGATCAACTTCGTCTGGACGCTGGTCTGCGGGTTCCTCGTCATGCTGATGCAGTTCGGGTTCGCCGCGGTCGAGACCGGGTTCACCCGGGCCAAGAACGCGGCCCACACCGCCACCATGAACTTCATGGTCTACGGCATCGCGATGGCCGCCTATTGGGTCTGCGGCTTCGCCTTCCAGGCCGGCGGCCTCGGCCCGATCCTCCCGCTCGGCCAGACCGCGGAAACCGCGACCCTGACCAAGGCGCTCAGCCTCACGATCGGCGGACACAGCTGGAACTTCCTGGGCCTGACCGGGTTCTTCCTCACCGGCGTCAACTACACCACGCCGGTCTTCGCCTACTTCCTGTTCCAGATGGTGTTCATGGACACCACCGCCACCATCCCGACCGGCGCCCTGGCCGAGCGGTGGAAGTGGTGGAGCTTCGTCGGGCTGAGCCTCGCGATCGGCGGCCTGATCTATCCGGTGTACGCCAACTGGGTCTGGGGCGGCGGCTGGCTCTCCCAGCTCGGCAGCAACGTCGGCCTGGGTCATGGGCACGTCGACTTCGCCGGCTCCTCGGTGGTGCACCTGACCGGCGGCGTCATCGCCTTCGTCACCGCCAAGCTCCTCGGCGCGCGGCGCGGCAAGTACGGTCCCGATGGCCGGGTGAACGCCATCCCGGGGCACAACATCCCGATGGCGATGTTCGGCACCTTCATCCTCTGCTTCGGCTGGTTCGGCTTCAACGCCGGCAGCACCCTTGCCGGCGGCGACCTGCGCATCGGGGTCATCGCTACCAACACGATGCTGGCTGGGGCGTTCGGCAGTCTGACGGCGATGGCGTACATGGTGCTGCGGTACGGCAAGCCTGATCCTTCCATGCTCGCCAACGGCGTGCTCGCGGGCCTCGTCGCCATCACGGCGCCCTGCGCCTTCGTCACCGCCCCGGTCGCCTGCCTCATCGGCGCGATCGCCGGCGTGCTGGTCTGCTGGTCGGTGTACTTCGTCGACCGGAACCTCAAGATCGACGACCCGGTCGGCGCCATCTCGGTGCACGGCGTAAACGGCGCCTGGGGCATCGTGGCCCTCGGCCTCTTCGCCGACGGCACCTATGGCGAGGGGTGGAACGGCGTGGCGGGTGGCGTGCGGGGCCTCTTCTATGGCGACGCGAGCCAGCTGGTGGCGCAGCTGATCGGCATCACCGCCAACCTCGTGGCGGTGGGCCTCCTGACCCTGGTCTGCTGGAAGATCATCGGCGCGATCACCGGGGGTCACCGGGTCTCGGCCGAAGCGGAAGAGCTGGGTCTCGACCTGCCGGAGATGGGCGCCCTCGCCTATCCCGACACGCAGGACATCTCGTCGGCGGTGGTGCTGGCCTCGGCTTCGGCCCACGGCTCCACCGACAAGAAGGCCGCGGCCTGATCCCGAACGCCTGAGGAGCTGCCCATGTCCCTGCTGTCGGTTGTCGGCTGTCAGTCGGTATCGGTTGGCGAATGGAAGTCCTGCCGCCTCCTCCCTGGGGTGCGGACTGGCCAGGACGACTGTGGACCTTCTGGTGGCGGCTGGCAGTCGGCCTCCGACAGCGTCGACGGGGCGGACTCCACCTACTCTGGAGGACTCTCATGAAGCTCATCAGCACCGTCATCCGGCCGGAGAAGCTGCCGGAGGTCAAGGCGGCCCTGTTCCGCGCCGGTGTCACCGGCATCACCATCTCCCGTGTCAGCGGCCACGGCGGCGAGAAGGAACTGGTCGAGGTCTATCGCGCCGCGAGCGTGGTCCTCGAGTTCCGCGAGAAGGTCAAGATCGAGATGGCGGTCTCCGAGCCGTTCGTCGAGCCGACCATCAAGGCGATCCTCTCGTCCGCCCGCACCGGCGAGGTGGGCGACGGCAAGATCTTCGTCCAGCCGATCGAGCGGGTGATCCGGATCCGTACCGGCGAGGCCGACAACGCCGCCCTCACCCCGGTCACCGCCGACGAAGTGCAGCGCAACGCCATCCGCGAGACGGTCGGGTCGGGCAAGTAACGCCCCCGCGGTTTCCTGCTGGCGAACAGGGGGCCTGAGGCCCCCTGTTTTGCTGTGGTACCCCCCTCAGAACGGCAGATCGTCCATCATGCTCCTGCTCGATGCCGCTGTGGTCACCGCCCCCGCCGATGCCGGCGCCCATCTCGTGCTGGCCCTCGCGGTCATCCTGACCGCCGCCAAGCTGGGGGGCGACCTCTCGGAGCGCCTGGGCCAGCCCGCCGTCCTCGGCGAGCTCCTCGCCGGCGTGCTGCTCGGCAACCTCGACCTGGCGGGGATCGGGTGGTTCCGGGGCCTGGCCACCGACGGTGCCATCGAGGGCCTCGCCCTCGTGGGCGTGGTCCTGCTTCTCTTCGAGGTGGGGCTCGAGTCGACCATCCAGGACATGAAGCGGGTGGGGTGGCGTTCGCTGATCGTGGCAGTGCTGGGGGTGGTCACCCCGTGGCTCCTCGGCTACTTCGCGGGCGTGGCGCTGCTCCCCAACCACAGCCCCTACGTCTACCTCTTCCTGGGCGCGACCCTCACCGCCACCAGCGTGGGCATCACCGCCCGGGTGCTGCGCGACCTGGGCCGCTCCCAGACCGCCGAGGCGCGGATCATCCTGGGAGCGGCGGTGATCGACGATGTGCTGGGCCTCGTGATCCTGGCCGTGGTCGGCGCGCTGATCGCGTCGGCCAATGCCGGCACCGAACTCTCGGTGCTCGCCATCGCGCTGGTCTGCCTCAAGGCCACGGTCTTCCTCTTCGGCTCGCTCTGGCTCGGCACACTGGTCTCGCCCCGCCTCTTCGGGCTCACCGCCCGGCTCAAGGGCTCGAGCCTGCTGCTGGTGACGGCGCTGGTGTTCTGCTTCCTGCTCGCGGCGGGCGCCGCGGCGATCGGGCTGGCCCCGATCGTCGGGGCCTACGCCGCCGGGCTCATCCTCGAGCGGGTGCACTACCAGGAGTTCTCCGACCGGGGAGAGCGCCCCCTGGAGGAACTGGTGAAACCGGTGTCGGGATTCCTGGTCCCGGTCTTCTTCGTGCTGATGGGGCTCAAGGTGGAGCTGGCGGGCCTCTTCGACCTGGGCCACCTCGGCCTGACCGCGCTGGTCATTGTGGCGGCGATCGTCGGGAAGCAGGCCTGCGCGCTGGGGGGGCTGCGCTCCTCGCTCGACAAGCTCTCCATCGGAATCGGGATGATCCCCCGGGGGGAGGTGGGCCTGATCTTCGCCAACATGGGCCTGGGGATGACCATCAACGGGGAGCGGATCGTGGACCCGGCGATGTTCTCCACCGTGGTCCTCATGGTGCTGGTGACGACGGTGGTCACACCCCCCGCCCTCAAGTGGAGCCTCAACCGGCGCCGCACCCCGGCCCCTGCTGCGGAGGTGCTCGCGGGCCGTTAGATTCCGCGTTCCGAGCTCTCCCGCGCGACTCACGCCCAACCCGGCCCGATGCCGCACAACCTCCGCAGTCAGACGGTCACGCACGGCGTGCAGCGGGCCCCCAACCGGGCGATGCTGCGCGCCGTCGGCTTTGGCGAGGGGGATTTCGACAAGCCGATCATCGGCGTGGCCAACGGCTTCAGCACCATCACCCCCTGCAACGCCGGGCTCGACGTCCTGGCCCGCCGGGCGGAGGCCGCCATCAAGGGCGCGGGCGGGATGCCCCAGCTCTTCGGCGTGGTGACGGTGAGCGACGGGATCTCGATGGGGACCGAGGGGATGAAGTACTCGCTCGTGTCCCGCGAGGTGATTGCGGACTCGATCGAGACCGCCTGCGGCGGTGAGAGCATGGACGGGGTCCTGGCCATCGGCGGGTGCGACAAGAACATGCCGGGGGCGATGATCGCCATCGCACGGATGAACATCCCCGCGATCTTCGTCTACGGCGGCACCATCCGGCCGGGCCATCTCGAGGGTGAGGACCTGACCATCGTGAGCGCCTTCGAGGCGGTGGGCCAGTTCAGCGCCGGGAAGATCGACGCCGAGCGGCTCCACGCCGTCGAGTGCCACGCCTGCCCCGGCGCCGGCTCCTGCGGCGGGATGTACACCGCCAACACGATGTCGTCGGTCATCGAGGCGATGGGGATGAGCCTGACGGGCTCCGCCAGCATGGCCGCCGAAGACGCTGAGAAGGCCGAGAGCGCGGCCCGCTCGGGTGAGGTGCTGGTCGAGGCGGTGAAGGCCCAGCGGCTCCCCCGCCAGATCATGACCCGGAAGGCCTTCGAGAACGCCATCGCCGTGGTCATGGCGACCGGCGGCTCCACCAACGCGGTGCTCCACCTCCTCGCCATCGCGCACGCCGCCGAGGTGCCGCTCACCCTCGACGACTTCGAGACGATCCGCGCCCGGGTCCCGGTGCTCTGCGACCTCAAGCCCTCGGGCCGCTACGTGATCACCGACCTCCACCAGGTCGGCGGGATCCCGCTGGTGATGCGGATGCTCCTCGACCACGGGCTGCTCCACGGCGACTGCCTGACCATCACCGGCCAGACCGTGGCCGAGCTCCTGCGCAACGTTCCCGGCGAGCCACCCGCGGGCCAGGACGTGATCCGTCCCTGGTCCAGCCCGATGTACGCCCAGGGGCACCTCGCCATCCTGCGGGGGAACCTCGCCACCGAGGGGGCGGTCGCGAAGATCACCGGGGTGAAGACCCCGAAGATGACCGGCCCCGCCCGGGTCTTCGAGTCGGAGGAGGCTTCTCTCCAGGCGATCCTGGCCGGCACGATCAAGCCGGGCGACATCCTGGTCATCCGCTACGAGGGCCCCCGCGGCGGACCCGGGATGCGGGAGATGCTCTCCCCCACCTCGGCGATCATCGGCGCCGGCCTGGGCGACTCGGTCGGGCTGATCACCGATGGCCGCTTCTCCGGTGGCACCTACGGGATGGTCGTGGGCCATGTGGCCCCCGAGGCGGCGGTAGGCGGCACCATCGCGCTGGTGCAGGAGGGCGACCGGATCACCATCGACGCCCCGGCCCGCCTGCTGCAGCTCGAGGTGCCCCCGGCGGAGCTGGAGCGCCGCCGCTCCGCCTGGCAACCGCGCGCGGTGCGCTACCCGCGCGGCGTGCTCGCCAAGTATGCCCGGCTGGTTTCCAGCGCCAGCCTCGGCGCCGTGACCGACCTCGCCTGACATGGGCTCCTTCGGACTGCTCATCGCCCTGGTGGCCGGCGCCCTCCTCGGGTTCGGGGCGGCGTGGTTCATCCGCCAGGACGCGCTGACCCGGGCCGCCAACTTCGCCAGCAGTCTCGAGCAGCTGATCGCGGGACTCATGCGGGAGCGCGACAGCCTGCTCGAGAAGGAGCGGGGGCTCCGGCAGCAGCTCGCCAGCGGCGACCAGTCGCTGGCCTCGAAGGTGGCCGAGCTGGAGAAGGAGCTGACCCACCGCGAAACCCAGGCGATCGCCTTCCGCGACGAGGCGATCCAGCTGGCCCGGGCGCGGGAAGAGCTGGCCCAGCGGCTGGAGATGACCGAGAGCGGCGCCCGGGAGCTGGAGCGGGCGCTGACCGAGCGGATTCACGAGCTGCTGGAGCAGAGCGCGCCCCGCGCGCCGGGGCAGCGGCTGACCGGGGCGGAGCGGGAGATGGCCGCACTCATGGCGGCGCACGAGAACGACCTCGCCGAGCTCGAGGCGCGCTACCTGATGCTGGTGCAGTCGAAGGATGCCGAGATCGAGCGGCTGCGCGCGGTCCGGGCCAGCCAGGCGGTGCCGGTGATCGCCGACCCGGCTCCGGAGGCCGCGCCCGCGGCGGTGCCCGCCACCCCGACCAATGGCAGCACGCCGGAGGCCGCGGCCCCCGCTCCCGCCCCCTCCCGCTCCCGCCGCAACCGCCGGAAGAGCCACGACGACCTCAAGCAGATCACCGGGATCGATGACTCGCTGGAGCAGGCACTCCACCTGGTGGGAATCACCTCCTTCAAGCAGGTGGCGCGCTGGAAGGACAAGGACGTGGAGCGGATGGCGAAGCGGCTCTACCAGCCGGTGGAGCGGATTCGCGACGAGCAGTGGGTCGAGCGTGCCCGGGAAGCGCACCAGAAGAAGTACGGCCGCGCACCCTGACGGTTCGAGGCGAAACAATCGGGCCTCCGCTGCGTCTGGTGTTCCCGTGTTGGGAACCCTGACCAACGGAGGCCCGATGCTGTGTCAGCGCTGTGGCATTCGCGAGCCGGTGCGCCGGGATGGTGAACCCGTGCTCTGCCACCTCTTCGGAGAGATTCGCGGGTACTTCTGTCCCGAATGCGTGATCGAACTGCAGCAACCGTATGAGCGGGAGCTCCGGAACTCGATCGCCGAGCGGGCACCCGAGGCCGATATCGAGGCGGTGCCCGACCAGATGCTGAAGTTCACGCTCTGCCTGCCGATTCCCGGACAGCCGGTCATTCCGAGCGAAGCGAGGAATCCCTGACCGTTCTCAGGGAGAAGCAGGGATTCCTCGGGCGCTTCGCGCCCTCGGAATGACAGAACTCCCAGCGGTCACAGCGCGGCGATGATTCTCGCCGTCATCTCCCTGGTCCCCAGACTCTGTTCGCCCGGACGCGCGATATCGCGAGTCCGGGCGCCGTCGTTGAGCACCCGGTGAATCGCCTGCTCGATGGCGCGGGCCGGCTCGGGCTGCTTGAGCCCGTAGCGGAGCAGCATCGCCACGCTGGCGATGGTGCCGATCGGGTTGGCGAGGTCCTTCCCCGCCAGCGGCGGGGCCGAGCCGTGAATCGGCTCGAAGAGTCCCGGCCCGTTGCCGAGTGACGCCGACGGCAGGAGCCCGAGCGAGCCGGCCAGCACCGCCGCCTCGTCGCTCAGGATGTCGCCGAACATGTTCTCGGTGAGCAGCACGTCGATGGAGGCGGGGTCGCTCACCAGCCGCATCGCGGCATAGTCGACATAGATGTGCTCCAGCCCCACATCGGGATAGCCCTTCGCCACCTCGGTCACCACGGCCCGCCAGAGCTGGGAGGTCTCCAGCACGTTGGCCTTGTCGACCGAGAGCACCTTCTTCCGCCGGCCCCGCGCCAGCTCGAAGCCGAGCCGCGCGATCCGCTCGACCTCCTCGCGGGTGTAGCGCAGCGTGTTGATGGCGACCCTGCCGTCGTTGCTCCGCGGCTCGCCGTAATAGAGGCCGCCGGTGAGCTCCCGCACGATCACGAGGTCGACCCCGGCGAGCCGCTCGGGCCGCAGGGGCGAGGCGTCGGCCAGCGCCGGGTGCAGCGCCACCGGACGCAGGTTGGAGTAGACCCCGAGCGCCGCGCGGAGGGCGAGGAGGCCGGTCTCCGGCTTGAGGTGCCGCGGCGCGCTGTCGAGCGAGGGATCGCCCACCGCGCCGAGGAGCACCGCATCGGCCTGGGTGACGGCGGCGCGGGTCGGGGCGGGAAAGGGATCCTGGTGCGACGCAACCGCGGCGCCCCCGATGGGATACTCGCTCAGCTGGAACTCGAGCCCGTGCCGGCTGGCGACGGCGGCGAGGACGGCGAGGCCGGCGGCGGTGACTTCGGGGCCGATGCCGTCGCCCGGAAGCACCGCGATCCGATGGCGGCTCATGCGTCGAGCTGGGCGAGGCGGGCGGCGCGGCGCTGCTCGAAGGCGGCGATCTCGGGTTCGTGCTGGAGGGTGCGGCCGATCTCGTCGAGCCCTTCCAGGAGCGACTCCCGGCGGTAGGGGTCGAGCGAGAACCGGGCGGAGAATCCGGCGGGATCGATCACGAGGTTCGCTTCCAGGTCGATGGTGAGACGGTACGGCTCGGGCCCGGCCATGGCACGGCGGAACAGCTCCCGGATCTCGTTGGCGCCCAGCCGCACGGGAAGGATCCCGTTCTGGCAGCAGTTGCCGAAGAAGATGTCGGCGAACGACTCGGCGATGACAGCGCGGAAGCCGTATTCGCCCAGTGCCCAGGGGGCGTGCTCCCGGGAGGAGCCACAGCCGAAGTTGGCGCCGGCCAGGAGAATCGAGGCCCCTGCCACCCGCGGCTGGTTGAGCTCGAACGCCGGGTTGGGCGAGCCATCGGGCAGGTAGCGCCAGTCGAAGAAGAGCGCCGACCCGAAGCCGGTGCGCTCCACCCGCTTGAGGAACTGCTTGGGGATGATCTGGTCGGTATCGACGTTGGCGCGGTCGAGCGCGGCGACGATGCCGGAGTGCTTCGTGAATGCCTGCATCTTCTAATCGTTCCTCGTTCCGCGTTCCTCGTTCCTCGTGCTCGACCGTCGTTCAATCCTCACCGCACCCACCCGGACAGGAATCGCATGACCTGACCCGGCGCGAACTAACGAGGAACGAGGAACGAGGAACGATCTACACTAGTGCCGGCTCTTCGACGTATTCCCAGTTACGCACATCCGTCAGACACCCCGTAATCGCCGCGGCGGCCGCCATGGCGGGGCTCATCAGGTGGGTGCGGCCGCCCTTCCCCTGGCGCCCCTCGAAGTTGCGGTTGCTGGTCGCGGCGCAGCGCTCCCCCGGCGAGAGAATATCCGGGTTCATGCCGAGGCACATCGAGCAGCCGGCGTTGCGCCACTCGAAGCCGGCCTCCAGGAAGATCCGGTCGAGCCCCTCGCGCTCGGCCTGCGCCTTCACCTGCATCGAGCCGGGCACCACCATCGCCCGCACCGACGACGCCACCCGGCGGCCCTTCACCACCTTCGCCGCCTGGCGCAGGTCGTCGATCCGGGCATTGGTGCAGCTGCCGAGAAAGACCCGGTCGACCGGAATGCCTTCGAGCGAGGCCCCCGGCTCGAGGCCCATGTACTCCAGCGCCCGGGCGGTGGCCTCCCGCTCGGCCGCCGTGCCGGCCGCGGCGGGCTCGGGAACCCGCGAGGTGATCGGGGCGACCATGCCGGGATTGGTTCCCCAGGTCACCATCGGCGCCAGGCTCGCGGCATCGATCTCCACCAATTTGTCGAAGCGGGCCTCGGGGTCGCTGACCAGCAGGCTCCACCGATCCACCGCATGCTCCCACGCCGGTCCCCGGGGCGCCTTGGGCCGTCCCATCAGGTAGGCGAAGGTGGTCTCGTCCGGCGCGATCATGCCCGCCCGGGCGCCGGCCTCGATCGACATGTTGCAGACCGTCATCCGCCCTTCCATCGAGAGGGCGCGAATGGCCGGTCCGGTGTACTCCACGACGTGCCCCGTAGCGCCGTCAGTCCCGATTTTCCCGATGAGGGCGAGAATCAGGTCCTTGGCCCCGACGCCCGGGGCGAGGGTTCCATTGAAACGGGCTTCCATCGTCCTGGGACGGGGGAAGTTCACCGTCTGGGTCGCCAGCACGTGCTCCACGTCGCTGGTGCCGATGCCGAACGCCAGCGCGCCGAAGGCGCCGTGGGTGCTGGTGTGACTGTCCCCGCAGACGATCGTCATCCCCGGCTGGGTCGCGCCCAGTTCCGGCCCGATCACGTGCACGATGCCCTGGCGGGAGGAGGAGAGATCGTACAGCTCGATCCCGTACGCCTTCGCGTTCTCGATGAGGAGCTCCACCTGTCGGCGGGAGATCGCGTCGGCGATCGGCAGGCTCCGGTCGCCGGTGGGCACGTTGTGGTCGACCGTCGCCAGCGTGAGGTCAGGCCGGCGCACCCGCCGCCCCGCGAGCCGAAGCCCCTCGAAGGCCTGCGGAGAGGTGACCTCGTGCACCAGGTGCAGGTCGATGTACAAGAGCCCGGGTCCCCCCTCGTTCTGGTGAACGAGGTGGGCATCCCACAGCTTGTCGAAGAGCGTGCGGCCGGGCATGGTCAGCTGACGAGCGCGGGCTTCTTCTCGGCCGCCTTCGCCTTCCCCTCTTCCGACCAGGGCATCATCGCACGCAGCTGCCTGCCGACGATCTCGATCTGGTGGGTCGCGTCGGCGGAGCGCATCCGGGCGAAGTTCTTCCCCCCGCTCCGGTGCTCGGCCAGCCACTCCTTGGCAAAGGCCCCGCTCTGGATCTCGGTCAGGATCTTCTTCATCTCGGCGCGGGTCTCCTCGGTGACGATCCGGGGACCGCGGGTGTAGTCGCCGTACTCGGCGGTGTCGCTGATCGAGTAGCGCATGAAGCCGAGGCCGCCGCGGTAGATCAGGTCGACGATCAGCTTGAGCTCGTGGAGACACTCGAAGTAGGCCATCTCCGGGCGGTAGCCGGCGGCCACGAGGGTCTCGAAGCCGGCCTTGATGAGCGCCGCGGTTCCGCCGCAGAGCACCGCCTGCTCGCCGAAGAGGTCGGTCTCGGTCTCTTCCCGGAAGGAGGTCTCGATGACGCCGGCGCGGGTGCAGCCGATCCCGGCGGCGTAGGCCAGCGCGTTCGCCATCGCGTTGCCACTGGCATCCTGGTGAATGGCGACGAGGCCGGGCACACCCCGCCCCCCCTCGAACTCGCTCCGCACCAGGTGGCCCGGCGACTTGGGCGCGATCATCGACACGTCGACGTCGGCGGGCGGCGCGATCTCCTTGAAGTGGATGTTGAACCCGTGGGCGAACATCAGGGTCTTCCCCTTGTGCAGCGCCGGCGCGACCGACTCATCGTAGATGGTGCGGCCGTCCTGGTCCGGCACCAGCATCATGATCACGTCGGCCGCCTTCGCCGCATCCGCCACCGCCATCACCTGGAGCCCGGCCGCCTCGGCCTTCTTCCAGGAGTTGCCCCCGGGCCGGAGCCCGACGATGACGCGGGCGCCGCTGTCACGAAGGTTCAGGGCGTGGGCATGGCCCTGGCTCCCGTAGCCGATGATCGCGATCGTCCGGCCCGTGAGACGGCTCGGGTCGGCATCCCGGTCGTAGTAGATCCTGGGGCCGGGGGTGCGGTCGCTGGTGGCAGTCATCAGAAACTCCGAAGAGAAAAGAGAAAGAACGAGAACGAAGACGAGGGATCAGGCGGGAATCGCCCGCGGGGGCCGGACCAGCGGCAGGGCCTGGCGCCCGGCGCCGGACCCGTCCGGGGCCGCCGACCGGGGCAGCGCGATCGCGCCGCCGCGCACCACATCCAGCACGCCGAACGGCTCCAGCGCGCGGAGGAGGGACACCAGCGAGGCCGGGGTGCCGGTCGCCTCGACCAGCAGCTCGGTCGCCGCTTCCTCCACCACCCGGGCCTGGTACAGCTCCACGATGTCGAGCACGGCGGCCAGCTCCTGGGGCGTGACACCGACCCGCACCAGGGTGTGCTCGCGGGTGACGCAGTCGGCCTCGGGCGTCACACTGACCTCGAGCGCCCCCACCATCTTGCGGAGCGCGTTCGCCATCCGCACCGCCGAGGCCTCGTCGGTGGCCACCACCGCGGTCAGCTTGCTCACCCCGCTCCGCGTGGTGGGGCCGAGGGACACGCTGGAGAGCGCGAGGTTCCGCCGCCGGATGATCCCGACGGCGCGGTTGAGGGCCAGGAGGTCGTCGGACATCAGCACGGCGACCACCCAGGAGGGAAGCGGCAGGGTCATGCGGACTCCGCTCCCGCGGGCGCCGTCTCGATCGGCTCCGACAGCGATCCGCCCGGGGGAATCATCGGGAAGACGTTGGCCTCCTGCTCGATCATGAACTCGACCAGCGCGGGGCCCGGCTCGCGGGTGGCCCGCGCAACGGCCTCCTCGATCTGCCCGGCCCGCTCGACCCGGTACCCGACGATGCCGTACGCCTCCGCCAGCTTCACGAAGTCGGGGCTCCAGATCGGGGTGGCGGAGTAGCGGCGGCCATGGAAAAACTGCTGCCACTGCCGCACCATGCCGAGATAGCCGTTGTTGAAGATCCCCATCTTCACCGGGATCCCCTCCTGCACCATCGTGGCGATCTCCTGCATGTTCATCTGGAAGCCGCCATCCCCCGAGATGGCCCAGACCGGCTGGTCCGGCCGGGCGAAGTGCACCCCCATCGCCGCGGGCACGGCGAAGCCCATGGTGCCGAGGCCGCCCGAGGTAATGTGGCTGTTGGGGCTGTTGTAGGGATAGAGCTTGGCCACCCACATCTGGTGCTGGCCCACGTCGGAGACGACGGTGCAGCGGCCGCCGGTCACGTCGTGAATGCCCTGGAGAATCGTCTCCGGCGCCATGTCACCCCGGTAGGCCTCGCGCCGGTTCCGCGCGAAGCTCCGGATCTCGGCCTTCCATCCCTGGCAGTCCCGCGCCTCGACGGCATCGGCGAGGCGGCAGGCGATCTCCTTCGCATGGCCCACCAGTCCCACCGCCACCGGCACGTTCTTGCCGATCTCGGTCGCGTCGAGGTCGACGTGGATGATCTTCGCCTGGGGGGCGAACGCGGAGGTGTTGCCGGTGACCCGGTCGTCGAAGCGGAGACCGATCCCGATGATCACGTCGGCGTGCTGGATGGCGCGGTTGACGTGCACCTCGCCGTGCATCCCCGGCATGCCGAGGTGGAGCGGGTGCTGTTCCGGGAAGGCGCTGATGCCGAGCAGGGTGGTGATGACCGGGATCCCGGTCTTCTCGGCGAGGGCGCGCACCTCGGCGTAGGCGTCGCCCAGGATCACGCCGTGGCCCGCCATGATCAGCGGGCGCTGGGCCTCGTTGATGAGACGAACCGCAGCGGGAAAGGCGTCACCGCGGGAGAGCGGGAGCGCGGGGGAGCGGGCGGGCTCCGACCGCCTGACCGCCTGACCGCCTGACCGCCATTCCGCCTTCTGGTTCTGCACATCCTTCGGCACGTCGATGAGCACCGGGCCGGGCCGCCCCTCGGTGGCGATGTGGAACGCCTCGCGCACCTTCTCGGGGAGCTCGGTGATGTCATCCACCATCACCGAGTGCTTGGTGATGGGCAGGGTGATGCCGATGACGTCGGTCTCCTGGAAGGCGTCCCGGCCGATCATCGAGCGGGCCACCTGCCCGGTCAGCGCCACCACCGGGGACGAGTCCATCTGCGCGGTCGCGAGCCCGGTCACCAGGTTGGTGGCGCCGGGGCCCGAGGTCGCGACACAGACGCCGGGGCGGCCGGAGGCGCGGGCGTAGCCGTCGGCGGCGTGGGCGGCAGCCTGCTCGTGCCGCACCAGGATGTGGCGGAGCTGACTCGACTCCGGCAGCGCATGATAGAACGGCATGATCGCGCCGCCGGGGTAGCCGAAGAGCACGTCGACGCCCTGCTCTTCGAGCAGGCGGCAGAGGATCTGGGCCCCGGAGAGGAGTTCCGTCATCGGGCTGAACTCCGCGTTGCAGGGACGTCTGTCATTCCGAGCCGCAGCGCGGCGAGGAATCCCTGATTCTCCGAAGACAAGAGCAGGGATCCCTCGCTGCGCTCGGGATGACAGAGCTGGTCGCCGATCCCTCGCGGCGTTCGACAGGACAAAACTGGTCGTCGGGCACCCATCCTCACACCCCCCACAAATGCGTCGCGTCGTACGCCGTCGCCTCGAGCCGCTCCGCGTGCCGCTCCTTGTTGAGCGCGTGCACCAGGGCGCGGGCGCTCGCCTCGACGATGTCGGTCGACGCCCCCTGGCCGGAAAGCGACTTCCCGCCGATCCGGCACTGGAGGAAGACCTGGCCCACCGAGTCACGGCCCGGGGTCACCGAGCGGAGCGAGAGGTTGATCACCTCCACCGGGCGCTCGAGGATCTCGCTGATGGCGCTGAAGGCAGCCGCGATCGGGCCGTCCCCCTTCCCCTTCGCGGTCCGCTCGCCGCCCCACGGGCCCGACATCTTCACCTCGGCCTCGGCGGGGATGCTGCCGCAGACCACCCGGAGCTTGTGGAGCTGGTATTCCTCGGGGGCGTCGTGGAAGCTCCCGTGCAGCAGGGCCAGGAGATCCTCGTCGAGAATCTCCCGCTTCCGGTCGGCGAGGGTGGTGAACTCCTTGTAGAGCTCGGCGATCTTCTCTTCCGGCAGCTCGTAGCCCAGCTCGCGGTAGCGCTGCTCCAGGGCATGCCGCCCGGAGTGCTTGCCCAGGACCAGGGTCGAGCGGGAGATCCCCACCGTCTCGGGACGGATGATCTCGTAGGTCAGGCCGTTCTGGAGCACGCCGTGCTGGTGAATCCCGGCCTCGTGCGCAAAGGCGTTCCGGCCCACGATCGCCTTGTTGGGCTGGGGGAAGCTGCCGGTGAGGTAGGAGAGCAGCTGGCTGGTGCGGTAGATCTCGCGGCTGTTGATGTTGGTGCTGAAGGTGGCGAGCGTCGGGCGCACCTTGCTCGCCATGACGATCTCCTCCAGCGCCGCATTCCCGGCCCGCTCGCCGATGCCGTTGATGGTGCACTCCACCTGCCCCACGCCCGCTTCCACCGCGGCCAGGGAGTTGGCGACCGCGAGCCCCAGGTCGTCGTGGCAGTGGGCGCTCCAGATCACCTTGTCACTGCCCGGCACCCGGGCAATGACGGTGCGGAACATCTGGGCGTACTCGGCGGGGAGGGCATAGCCGACGGTATCGGGGAGGTTGATGGTCGTGGCCCCCTCGGCCACCGCCATCGCCGCCACCTCGCAGAGGTAGTCGATGTCGGTGCGGCTGGCGTCCTCGGCCGAGAACTCGATGTCGTCGGTGTAGCGCCGGGCCTGGCGGATGGAGCGCCGCGCCAGCTCCAGGGCATCCTGCCGCGAGATCTTGAGCTTGTGTTCGAGGTGGAGATCGGAGGTGGAGATGAAGACGTGGATCCGGCCCCGGGCGGCGCCCTGGATCGCCTCGCCGGCCAGGTCGATGTCCCGCTCGTGACAGCGGGCCAGCGCGGCGATGACGGGACCGCGGACCTCCGCGGCGATTTCGCGGACGCTCCGGTAGTCGCCCTCGCTGGCAGCGGGGAACCCGGCCTCCATCACGTCCACCCCGAGCTGCTCGAGCTGCCTGGCCAGCCGGAGCTTCTCCTCCGGGGTCATGGTATTGCCGGGAGCCTGCTCGCCATCGCGCAGGGTGGTGTCGAAGATGATCAGCTGGCGCGCCATACAGGGTTCCTTGGGAGACCAGGGGCACAGAAACGAAAACCGCGGACCTTCACGGGGTCCGCGGCAGTGAGGGCTCGAATCTGTCTCGATTACGTTGCTTGCCCGTACGCGCCGCGGTCCCCGTGAACGTCCGCAAGGACGAGCACGAGGCTAATAAGGACGAGAAGCAGGGCGAGCGAGGTCAGCATCGGTATCGAGTGTTCCAGTCGAGTTTCTCCGTCCGGGCCGGTAACTTTATGCGCCCGAAGGGATAGGCAGATTACGCCCCGGGGCCGGATCTGTCAAGGACCGGGCTTCCGAAGGGGGAGCGGGTCATTCGACCTTGACCCCAACTCACCCCTCCGTATGTTTATGCATATGCGCCACCGCAATCTCGCCGCCGTCCTTATTACCAAGACCCTCCCCACGGGGAGCGGTCCTGGGTGGTGACGCGCGAACGCGCTTGACCCTGCCCGGCCCGCTCCCGAACAAGGCGAGCGGGCCGGTTTCGTTTTGAGCCCCTGAGGAGACCGCCATGCGCCACCGTCGCACCCGGAACGACCAGGCCCTGCGTGAGCACGATGCCTGTGGCGTGGGCTTCGTGGCCCGGGCCACCGGCGAACGCTCCCACGAGATCGTCCGGATGGCCCTCCAGGCGGTGGCCCGGGTGGCCCACCGCGGCGCGGCCTCGACCGACAACTCCGGGGACGGCGCCGGGATCCTGACCCAGATCCCCACCCGGCTCTTCCACCGCGAGGCCTATCGCCTCCAGATCAAGCTCGAGCCGGGCCAGCCGTTCGGGGTGGGCTTCCTCTTCCTCCCCCCCGAGCCCGACGCCCTCGCCCATGCTATCGGCCGGGTGGAGCGGATCCTGGAGCAGTGCGGTCTTCCGCTCCTCGGCTGGCGCGACGTGCCGCATGATCTCGCGGCCCTGGGCCCCCAGGCCCGGCAGAGCTGTCCCGCCATCCGCCAGGTGTTCGTGGGCCGGCCCGCCACCATCGACGACGACGACGCCTGGGAGCGGCAGCTCTACCTCGCCCGCCGGGACATGGAACGGGAAGCGGAAGCCGAGGGAGACCTGACGTTCTTCGTCTGCTCGCTCTCCTGCCGCACCATCGTCTACAAGGCGCTGCTCACCGGCACCCAGCTCCCCGCGTTCTACCCCGACCTCCGCTACCCCGAGTACGAGAGCGCGGTCGCGGTCTTCCACCAGCGCTACTCGACCAACACCCTCCCGAGCTGGCCGCTGGCGCAGCCGTTCCGGATGATCGCCCACAACGGCGAGATCAACACCCTCTGGGGCAACCGGAACGCCATGGCGGGACGGGAGGCCGACCTCGCCTCGCCGATCTGGGGCAACGACATCGAGCGGCTCAAGCCGGTGATCTGGGCCCGCGGCAGCGACTCCACCGGCTTCGACAATACCATGGAGCTGCTGGTCCGGTCGGGCCGCGACCCGCTCCACACCGTGATGATGCTGGTGCCGCAGGCGTGGGAGTCGTACAACGACGTCGAACCGGCGATCCGCGACTTCTACCGCTTCCACGCCCACCTGACCGAGCCGTGGGACGGGCCGGCCGCCCTCGCCTTCAGCGACGGGATCATCGCCGGGGCCGCGACCGACCGGAACGGCCTCCGGCCCTGCCGCTACAAGGTCACCCGCGACCAGCTGGTGGTGGCCGGCTCCGAGGTCGGCATGGTGGACCTCGACCCGCGCGAGGTGGTCGAGAGCGGCCGGCTCGGCCCCTGCGAGTACATCGCGGTGGACCTCGCCAACGGCACCGTGCTCCGCAACATGGACGTGAAGCGCCGGGTGGCCTCGCGCCAGCCCTACGGGCAGTGGTGCCGCGAGAACATGCAGGTGCTCGACGCCGATCCCACCTACCGCTACAGCCAGCTCGAGGCGCCGGAGCTGACCGAACAGCAGGTGGCGTTCGGCTACGGCAACGAGGATCTCCGCTTCGTGCTCGAGAGCATGGGCGGGAGCGGGATCGACCCGGTGTGGAGCATGGGCGATGATGCCCCGATCCCGCCGCTCTCGAAGATGCCGCAGTCGGTATACAGCTTCTTCCGCCAGCGCTTTGCCCAGGTGACCAATCCGCCGATCGATCCGCTGCGCGAGTCGGTGGTGATGTCGCTCCGCATGCACATGGGGAAGCACGGCTCCTTCCTGGTGGAGCATCCCCAGCTCGCCCAGGTGCTCCGGGTGGATCACCCGGTGCTGCTGGACGAGGAGATGGCGTCGCTGCGGAACACCCCGGGCTTTTCCTGTGTCACCCTCCAGTGCACCTGGCCGGTGGCCGAGGGCACCGAGGGGCTCAGGCACGGACTCGACCGGCTCTGCGCCAGCGCCGAGCATGCCGCCCGCAACGGCGCCCGCCTGCTGGTGCTCTCCGACCGCTCCGCCGACAAGGACTACGTCCCGATCCCGATGCTCCTCGCCGTCGGCGCGGTGCGCCGGTTCCTGATGGACAACGGGCTCCGCATGCGGCTCGGCATCGTGGCGGAGACCGGCGACGCCTGGGACATCCATCACTTCGCCACCCTGATCGGCTACGGCTGCGAGGCGGTGTATCCCTGGCTGGCGCTCCAGTCGGTGTCGGCGCTCTTCGCCGCCCCGGCCGAGGGGGAGGACGACGCGCCGAAGAGCGAGAAGGCGACCAAGGCGAGCCGCTACGACACCGCCGGAACGCGTCCCACCCCGGAGCAGGCCCGGAAGAAGTTCCGCGCCGCCGCTGAGAAGGGGATCCTCAAGATCATGTCGAAGATGGGGATCTCGGTGCTGCCGTCGTACTGCGGCGCCCAGATCTTCGAGTGCCTCGGCCTCGGCGAAGAAGTCGTGCAGCGCTGCTTCCGCGCGACCGAGTCGGCGATCGGCGGGCTGGGCTTCGAGGAGCTGGCGGAAGACATGCTCGCCAAGCACCGGCTCGCGTACGGCGTGCAGCCCGGCAATGAGGTCTCGGTGCCGGACTACGGCCGGGTCCGCTTCCGCAAGGAAGGCGAGGAACACGCCTGGGCCCCGCCGGTGGTCGTGGCACTCCAGAAGGCGGTGGGGACCGGCAAGGCCGGGAAGGCGAAGGAAGGCGAGTCCGCCGAAGACGGCTACAGCAGGTTCAAGCAGTTCGTGGCCCGGGTGGAGGAGCGCCGGCCGGCCACGCCCCGCGACCTCCTCGGCTTCAAGGCGGGCACCCCGGTGCCGCTCGCGGAGGTCGAGCCGGTCGAGGCGATCATGAAGCGGTTCATCTCCGCCGCCATGTCGCTGGGCGCGCTCTCACCCGAAGCGCATGCCACGGTGTCGATCGCGATGAACCGGATCGGCGCACGGTCGAACTCGGGCGAAGGGGGCGAGGATCCGTTCAACTACGCGCCACTTCCCAACGGCGACCGGGTCGACAACCGCATCAAGCAGGTGGCGAGCGGCCGCTTCGGCGTGACCGCCGAGTACCTGATCCGGGCCGAAGAGCTCGAGATCAAGGTGGTCCAGGGCGCCAAGCCGGGTGAAGGGGGCCAGCTCCCCGGCCACAAGGTGACGGAGCTGATCGCGCGGCTGCGCCACTCGGTGCCGGGCATCCCGCTCATCTCGCCGCCGCCGCACCACGACATCTACTCGATCGAGGACCTGGCCCAGCTGATCCTCGACCTCAAGACCATCAACCCGCGCGCCCGGGTGGGCGTGAAGCTGGTCGCGGAAGCGGGGGTGGGCACGGTCGCGGCGGGCGTCGCCAAGGCGTATGCCGACTACGTGCTCATCGCGGGGCACAGCGGCGGCACCGGCGCGTCGCCGATGAGTTCCATCAAGCACGCGGGCGGGCCGTGGGAACTGGGCCTGGCCGAATCGCAGGCGACGCTGGTGGCCAACGGCCTGCGGCACCGGATCGAGGTGCGCACCGACGGCGGGTTCCGCACCGGGCGCGACGTCGTGATCGCGGCGATGCTCGGCGCCGAGTCGTACGGCTTCGGCACCGCGCCGCTGGTGGCCATCGGGTGCGCCATGGCGCGGCAGTGTCACCTGAATACCTGTCCCACCGGGGTGGCGACCCAGCGCCCCGATCTCCGGGCCAAGTTCAAGGGGACACCGGAACAGGTGGTCACCTACTTCAGCTTCGTGGCGGAGCAGGTGCGCGAGATCCTCGCCTCGATCGGGGCACGGAGTCTCGACGAGATCATCGGCCGGACCGACCTGCTGGAGCGGGTGGAGCGCCCCGAGGTGCCGCGGGCCCAGATGCTCGACCTCTCGATGCTGCTCACGCCGGCCGAGCCGGGGCCGGGCACCGCACTCAAGCGGACCATCGCGCGGAACGACCGGCCCGGCGTCGTCTACCTCGACGACGAGATCCTGGAGGAGTGCACCGGCCACATCGAGCAGGGCCTCCCCTTCTCCGGGCTCTACGATATCCGCACCCATCACCTCACGGTGGGAGCCCGGGTGGCGGGGGCGATCGCGCTCAAGCACGGCGATGCCGGCCTCCCCGACGGGCACCTGCGCCTCCGTTTCCGGGGGAGCGCAGGCCAGGGGGCTCGGCGCCTTCGCGGTGCGGGATGCACCTCGAGCTCGAGGGCGAAGCCAACGACTACGTCGGCAAGGGTCTCTCGGGCGGCGAGATCAGCATCCGGCCGTTCCGCCAGGCGGGGTACGGCAACAACACCCACGAGAACACCATCCTCGGCAACACCTGCCTCTACGGTGCCACGGGCAGCCGGCTCTTCGCGGCAGGCGGGCGGCGAGCCGGTTCGCGGTCCGGAACTCGGGGGCGACGGCGGTCATCGAAGGCGCGGGCAACCGCTGCTGCGAGTACATGACCGGCGGACTGGTGGTGGTGCTCGGGGCGGTGGGCCGGAACTTCGCGGCGGGGATGTCGAACGGCACCGCCTTCGTCCTCGACGAGAGCGAGGGAGTTCCGCAGCAAGCCACGTGAACATGGACATGGTCCGGGTGGACAGGTACATAGGAGGGGCGATGCTCCTCAAGCTGGTGCGACACGAGGGCGCACCGGCAGCGCCCGGGCGCGGCAGCTGATCGCCGGGTGGGAGCGGTTCCGCCCGGCTCTTCAAGAAGGTGGTGCCGAACACGACGCCGAGCGCGCCGGTCGCCGAGGCGAAGCCGACGATGCCAGCACCGGAGCCGGAGCCGGCAGGCGTGAGGTAGAAGGGAAAGAGGAGGCCGGGCGGAAGAGGCTGGACCTAGAGCCCGGCGAGCTTCCGGAATGCGGGATCGGCGAAGTGACGCGAACGGGGATCGATGCGAGCCAGGCCGGGGTGAGCAGGCCGGGAGTCTCGAGCAGCCGGCGAATGAGCCCGAGCCTGCTCCTTTTCGCCGACATGGCTGCGGCTTCGGCGAGCCAGATGGTCCAGTAGGCGCCCTCGAAGTGATTTACCCGGAAACGTCCGAAGGCCCAGGCCGAGTCGACCCGGGCCTTCACGCGTTCCGGGTGGCTGCCGAGCGCGGTGGCGAGTGCATACTTGGCCAGGCGCCGGTTCGCGGGGCTGCTCCTCGAGGCGGAGGACCAGCAGGGCCGTGGCCGAGTCGGACGCTCGGCGGGCCGCGGGCTTGAGCTGCCCCGCCAGCCACGCATCCATGGCCTCGGCAAGCAGCACCTGTTCACCCGGCAGGCCGCCCTTCCGGAGCGCGTTGATGGCCATGCGCCGCTGGGCGCCATCCAGCGCCCATCCGACCCCCGCGATCCCGCTGGATCTCGATGATGTAGTAGTCGATGGCGTCCAGGACGGAGTGGCGCGAGGATCGCCGGTACATGTCGGCGGTGTTTCCCGACGCCACGGCCAGGCCAGACTGTATCGCCCGAGCTTGCGAGGGACCTGCCGCCCCGGTCAGTGCGAGCGCGCGGCCGATGTCGCGGCTGGCAGAGGAGTGGTCACGCAGCCATCTCCAGACGGCCAAGCCGCGCGCGAGCGCATTCTCGTTGCGGGGATCGAGCGCGGCAGCGCGCTCTGCCTCGGCCAGGGCCTCGGGGAACCGCCCGCCGATCAGGGGGCGTCGCCGCGAGGGTGGTGGGCTACCCGAAGCATTGCCGGGAGAGCGGGCCTTGGCGGAGGTCATCCGCTCGATCGCACCATCGTAATCGCGTGCGACATTGCGCCGGTAAAAGCCCTCGAGGCGGAGCGTCTGCCAGGCCGTGGGGGCATATTGCACCGCGTGGGCCAGGGCCGTCCGCGACGCCTCCTTGGTCGCGGCGCGCTGCTCGCTGAAGTACTGGGATGTCAGGTCCATGCTGAGCAGCGCCCGAGGCCACTCCGAAAGTGGAATCGAGCGCCACGGCCCGCTGATCGTCCTGAAGGTATGCGTGCGCTTCGAGGTTGCGGGTCGGCGCATCAGCGAGGCAGGTGGCCGCCTCGGCCCCGAGCCGGACGCCGAGCGAATCGACCAGTCGCCTCGCGATCTCACCCTGGGCGGCAAAGAGGTCCCCGAGGGCAACATCGACGGGCGCCTGCGCCCGGAGCGCGTTGGCGCCGTCGCGCAGGTCGAGCAGCTCGGGGATGACCTGCACCCGCGCCCCGCTCACCAGTTCCCCGCTCCTGCACCGTGCCGCGGAGGAGATAGTCGGCGCCCAGCGCCGCGTGCCGCGTTCGGGAGGGAATCGCCCAGTCACGGATCGGCACTCGTCCCCGCGATGACCTCGACGCCCTGCACCGTCGCGAGCGCGTTGCGGAGTGCTGCTGTCACCCCATCCGCAGTGGGTCTCGGCCTTGCCGAGGCTCGGGCGGCAGCACCGCGACCCGGAGTGGCGCCGCGGCATTCTGGGCACCGGGCGACGCGTCGGCGTGCCCCGGGCTGACCTCCAGCCCCACCAGCCGAGTGCGGCGAGCAGTGCGAGTCTCCCCACCAAGTCGACGAGCTTTCCGGAACCTGCGGGCCGCAGCGTGCGCGCGGCAGCCGGAGCGGGCGGTGTCACCAGCGGCAGTTCGTCGAGCGCGCGCGCCATGGCTCCGGCGGTCGGATACCGATCGGCTGGCGCCATGGCCATGGCCCGGGTGACGCTGTCGAATGCCCCGGCAGGCTCGCGCACCTGGGTGAGGGAGCGGGGCCGCTCGGTCGGGAGCGCGCGAGAATCGCCTGCGCCGTCGGCCCCGTGAAGGGAGGCTCCCCGCGAGCGCCTCGTACAGCACACCCCGGGGCGTAGATGTCGGTGCGTCCATCGATGTTCTTGTCGCCCGTCCCCTGCTCGGACTCGTGTAGGCCGCGGTCCCGAGCACGGGGCCGGTCTCGGTGAGCCGACCCCTTCCGGCTCCACCGCCTTGGCGATGCCGAAGTCGGCGAGGAGCGCATGGCCCTCGCTCAGGAGAATGTTCTCCGGCTTCACGTCGCGGTGAATGACCCCCTGCCGATGGGCGAAGTCGAGCGCCTCAGCCTCGCGGCCCAGCCGCCGCCGTCCGCCGAGGGGGAGCTGCTGTTCCCGGCAGCAGTCGGTCCCGCAGCGATTCTCCCGCAACAAAGGGCATGGTGTACCACCAGCGCGTCCGCCCCTGCCCCTCGCCGTCGATCTGCCCGGAGTCGAGCACGGTGAGGATGCCGATAGGAGAGCTGGGCCGCGACCCACACCTCGCGGAGAAACCGCTCGGGCCGAGCACCGCACCGACGTGGTCGTGCAGCAGCTTGAGGGCGACCTTGCGGCCGTGGCGGAGATCGGTGGCGAGGTAGACGGCAACCGCTGCCGCCACGGCCGAGCTCGCGCTCGACGGTGTAGCGACCCGCCAGATGGCGGTTCAGTTCGGTGCGGCCGTCGGTCACCGGACCTCCCTGTGCCGAGCGACCACACGAACCGCCGAGCCCGAACGCCCAGAGCGGTTCAGTCCGGCGCCGTGGTGGCGGCCACGTGGGATTGAAGAAGGAACAGGCAGGGAATGGCTTCACCACCGTCCAGTCCGTTCAACGATGATGGGCCAGCAGCCAGAAGGTGGAGCGTCGACGCTGTCGCTCCCCGCATAGGTGCGGGTCCAGACCAGATGCCCGGCTCCGGTGACCGTGAGCCGGGCAGGTTCACTGGGGGAGGGAGCGCAGGCGTTCACCGCGTTCACCAGTTTCTGCTCCGCGCCCACCTTCGTGTCCTTGTCGAGTTCACCAGCAGCGCCCAGATCGCCGAGCATCGCGCATGGCGCAGATCCCGGCGGTGGCGGCTCGGCGGCGATCGGGACGATCGCGGCGGCACCTCGGGGTAATCGCGTAGTTCCACGCCGCATCCCCGCCGTCGCTGAGCCCGGTGATGTAGATGCGGCCGGTATCGACCGGGAGCGTGATGAAAGGGCCTCGCGATCAGGTCAGGCACCGGTACCGACGGGTCAATGATCAGCGCGTGGGAAGCTGGGGCGAGAGAACGAGAACGGATAGGCCGCGCCCCTGCTCGATCAGCTTCGGCGGGCCGAACTTGAGGATCCGGCTGAGTTCGGTGGTCCTGCTGCCGCGTTCCCCGATGCCGTGCAGAAAGACCAGGAAAGCGGAAGCCGGGTCGTCGAGTCTCGCGGCACGCCGGCGGGCGGTAGAGGCAGGAGTTCACCACCAGGCCGGCGGCGGCCGCGACGGTCCCCGCGTGGGCTCCGCTGTGCCGGCGGCGGCGGCAGCGGACGCCTTCGTGCCAGCAGGGGGCGGCAGGTGAGGAGGAGGAATGCGGCCAGGACGGAGCGTCGCGCGGGCATCCCACAAGCACCACCGTCAACCGTTCGCCAGCCTGTCGCATGTTGTTGGCGTCACCCGGGAAAGCGCTTTACCATGGACTGCCTGACGCGATCGAATCCTGCCAGTCGAGCCGCTTCTTCCTCAGCATCATCTCGCCATCGGGGCCGTGTTCGCGGGTCTCGGCTTCGTCTCCGCCACCGACTACACGCCAAGCCCGTGCGGACACCGTCCGAGCCGGGCGCACGCCCTTGGCCCCGACCGGGGTGATCGGCCCCAAGAGTCCGACCTACTCGCTCTCCGGCTCCGTGGAGCTGTCCCTCGGCCCGGCTCTACGCCCGCTGGGGGTGGCCCTGCTCGGACGCTGGTGTGGGTCGACCCTGCTGCTCGGCCTGGATGGGCACCGCCGCGTGGCTCCCTTCCGGGGTCCTCGCACTGCACCGCTCCCTCACCACAACGGATCGCCAAGTTCGCTGGCGGACAAGGGGGATCGATCCCTCGACCGAGTTCCCGGAGTAGGCGGTTCCGCCTGGGCAGGGCGGTAAACCCGACCCTCAGGGAACCTGCCGACCACCCCGGTACCGCTTCATAACTTGCTGAACATCAAGCAAGACTGAATTTCCTTCCGGCAGATCGCATAGGGAGCGCCCTGTCCCGCGATCACGCCCCTGCCCCGGCTCACGAAAAGGAGCGCAACGCGGCCGGACCCGGGAAGCGGTGCTGGACGCCCCGGCGGAACGCCTCTTCGCCGACCGGGATCATGGAGTCGACCAGCCTGACCGAGGTCAGGGGCGGCAGCCGGGGTCAGCCGGGGCACCCCGGGCTACTTCTTCGGCTCGAAGGAACAGCTCTACCTGGGCGGTGCTGGAGCGCTGCCTCGAGCGGGCGGGTGGCGGTGCGGAGTGGACGGGAGCGGGCGCTCGCGAAGTAGAGTCGCCGGACGTGGTGCTGGCGGGTGCGGTGGGCGAGTACTTCGACTTCATCAGCGACAACCCGCACTTCGTCCGGCTGCTGGAGCGGGAAGCCCTCTCCGGCGCGGTGCGCACCCGCAGAAGGCCTTTGCCACCGCATATGGAAGCAACCAGGAGGCGCTCGGCGCCATCGTGGCTTGACTGGCGCTCGACCCCGCCGACCGGGCCGGGCGGAGCAGCTGCTGGTGAGCATGCTCGCGCTGTCGTGGTTCCACGTGGTGCACGGGCCGACGGTGTTCCGCGGGCTTGGTATCCGCGCCCCGCGACTGGAATACCGGGAGGAGCGCCGGCGTCACGTGGTGAATATGGTGGTGCAGGGTGTGCGGGGACGGTTGAGAGGACAGGGAATCCGCGGGGAAAAGCAGGGATTCCTCGCTACGCTCGGAATGACAGAAGTCCTTGTCGCGCTCGGAATGACGAAGTCCTTGTGCGCCCGGAATGACAAGCTCGCGTACGACATCTGAGAGGATGCTATGACTGAGTAATGCCCCGAGACGAAGCCGCAGACGCCGCTCGCCACCGAGGAAGGAGGCGCGCGAAGTCGCCGAGAGCCGCCCGCGAGACCACGTGGGAAGCGCCGAGCTTCGTCCGTGAAACTCTTCGAAGGGAACTTCGACCTGAGCCCTGATCCATCCTTCCCCGAGCCCTCGGCCGGACGTGGAACGGGCCCGGCCCGTTCATGGAGAAGCTGGAGCAGTTCATGCGGACCAGGTCGACAGCGACAAGATCGACCGGGAGGGAAGATCCCCGCCGACGTGGTGCAGGGGCTCCGCGAGATGGGGGCGTTCGGGATCAAGATCGCGAGCGAGTACGGCGGCTATAAGGACTGTCCCAGCTGATGTACACCAAGGCGGAGTCAGGCTGGTGACCGAGTAAGGACAGGAGCATGACGGCGCTCCTCTCCGCGGCCCAGTCGATCGGCGTGCCGGGGCCGCTCAAGATGTTCGGCACCCCGGAGCAGAAGAAGAAGTACCTCCCCCGGCTCGCCAAGGGCGCGATCAGCGCCTTCGCACTCACCGAGCCGAACGTCGGCTCCGACCCCGCCAGCCTCTCGACCCACGCCGAGCTCTCGGCCGACGGCAGCCATTACATCCTGAATGGCAGGAAGCTCTGGTGCGCACCAACGGCACCGTGGCGGAGCTGCTGGTGGTGATGGCGCGGACCACCGGGAAGAAGATCACGGCGTTCGTGGTGGAGACGAACTGACCCAGCCCGGGGGTCGAGGTGGTGCAGCGGCTCCACTTCGCGGACTCAAGGGGATCGAGCGCGGCATCATCAACACCAACGTGAAGGTCCCGGTCGAGAACGTGATCTGGGGCGAGGGGAAGGGGCCTCGAAGCTCGCGCTGGTGACGCTCAATGCCGGAGCGTACGCTGCCGGCGTCCTGCGTGGCCGGGGCCAAGAAGTGCCTCGAGATCGTGCGGCGGTGGGGCGGCAGGCGGGTCCGGTGGGCCAGCAGTCGGGAAGCACGACTTGCCGCATCGCCCAGAAGATCGAGCGGGATGGCGGCCGAGACCTGCGCGATGGAGGCGATCAACGGCCTGGCCAGCCTCATGGCCGACGCGGGGAACCCGGGACATCCGGCTCGAAGCGGCGATCGCCAAGACCTGCAACACCGAGATCAAGGTGGCGGATCGTCGACGACGCCGCCAGATCAAGGGCGGCCGCGGCTTCGCGGACGCCGACTCGCTCCGGTCCCGGGGCGAAGGCGGCCGAGCGATGAACGGATATCCGCGAACTTCGAGATCAACCTGATCTTCGAGGCGGCTCAAGGTCATGCAGCTCTTCATCGCCCGCGAGGCGGACACCCGCCGAGGTGGCGGAGGCGCTGATCGACCCGAAGTCGACCGGGTCGCAGAAGATGAACGCGCTGATGAAGTCGGCGCTGTTCTATGGCACACAGTATCTGAAGCTCTGGCTCCCCTTCAAGGGGTGGCTGGGCCGGCGAAGGTCGGCCGGCTGGCAGAGCACGTACGGTTCGTGGAGCGGTCGAGCCGGAAGCTGGGGCGGACGCTGTTCCTGTATCGATCCGCTTCGGGCCGAAACTGGAGAAGAAGCAGGCGGTGCTGGGGCGGCTGGTGGAGATCGGGGCGGAACTGCTGGCGATCTCGGCGGCGTGCTCCCGGGCCCGCGGTGCTGAAGAACCCGTCAGGCCTGGCCCGAGGTGCTGGCCAGGCCTGCTCGCGGCAGGCGGAGCTGGGGTGGCCCAGAGGTTCGCCGAGCAGCTTGCGGACCCAACGCGGACGATGCGACCTACGCGACGGCACGTCAGGTGCTCGACGGCAAGCTGCTCTGGCTGGAGGATGGGATCGTCCGAGCAGGCAGGTGTTCGTTCCTCGTTCCTCGTTCCGCGTTCCTCGTTGCCGCCGGCGAGTTGCCCGCCGGCGTTTGTTCTTCAACTGAAGGCTTCAAGAGCAGGTGGCGGAATCACGGCGTTGCCCGCGTCCACGGCGACTTCGGCACACGGAGTCCTGCCCTCCTTGTTCTTGAGATCCTTCACGGCACCGCGCTCGAGCAGGAGCTGAATGGTGGCTGCGCCGGTACCGGCGCGGGCGGCGGCGTGGAGCGCGGCGTCGCCGGTGGGATGCAGCGCGTTGGGATCGGCACCGTGCGCGAGGGCCACGGTACGGCGCGGGTCCGTCCCCATGAGGAGGCCGGTGAGGGCGTAGGAGCAGGCCTCGCGGAGAGGGTGCCCTTCGGAACCTTCCCGCCCAGCGCCGCCAGCGCTCCCTCGTGCCCTTCGTCCGCCGCGTGTTTACCGACTCGCCATCAACGGCGCTGGCACCGTGGTCCACAGCCACTCCGCCAGCCCGGGATTGTCCTGGTAGCCGCAGGCGTGATACAGCGGGGTCAGGCTCCTCGCTGTAGTAGGCGTGCTTCGCGTTCATCGGCACCAGCGGCGCGAGGAGCATCTCGGCGATCCGCAGCTGGGCAATCCGGTGATCCGATGAGAGGTGAACATCCGCGACGCCGCGGGTAATGGATCAGCGCCATGGTGGCGATATCGGTGGCGCGGACATCGGCGCCGCCGGCACAGGCCTTCGCGGACTCGCGCCGAGATCGGCGCGCAGCAGCGGCGTGGAAGGTCAAGGCTCCCCCACCTTCGGCAGGAGCAGCGGAACGAAGCGCGGCCGTCACAGGCGGCGAGGGCGAGCGCGGTGAGGCGGTCAGCAGCGCCCGCTTCATCGGGTCGGCGCCGGCGGCGCGCGCAGCTCGCGCACCACTTCCTCGTGTCCCCGATGCTTCGGTGCGGTCTTCTTGTGCTCGATGGCCCCGGTGCAGCGGGCAGTGGCGGAAAGGTGGAGTTGGAGGACGTTGGGATCGGCCCCTTCGCCAGCAGCGTCCTCACCACGGGGGGAGTCGCCGTTGAACGCCGCCTCCATGATCGGCATCCACACCTTCTCGGTGCAGGCCGTCCCCATGCGGGTCCCCACGGCCTCTCGCCTTTCGCGCCAGCCACTCCGCCACCGCCCGGCACTTCGCATTGCCGGTCACCTCGATGGTCTCGGCAACCTCGGGGTGGCGTCGTATTGCCGGTCGCGGCTGGCGAGGTCGGCACCGCCAGCAGCGAGCAGCTTGACCATCGCGAGGTCGCCGTTCCAGGCCGCCGGGTGGGCGCAATGTCACGAACTGCGGTGGCAGGCGTCGGGATTGGCTCCCTGCGAGAGGAGCCAGCGCACCCCGAGGGCGTGGTGGCGGAAGTCGACCGCGCCCATCATCACCGCCTCATCCGGAGCACGGCGGGATCGGCCTTGGCAACCGGGCCAGCGTGGCGCGGTCGCCCATGCGGGCGTACTCGGCCGGCGATGCCTCGACTCCCCGCGCGGCGAGATGTCGCACGAGGTCCCGGCCAGCCTTGCCCAGACGGCTCAGCGCCTCGATGGGCGATGCTCCCCAGCGATCCCGCTGCTCGAAGCAGCTGGAGCAGCCGGTCGATGACTCGCGGCGTCGGAGCCGACGGCATCAGGGCGAGCCATCGTTGGGCACCTGCTTCGGGAAGGCCGCCGTCCCGGCGAGGAGCCGGAGGGCAGTGCGATCATCCCCAGCAGCATGAGCGACTCGACCAGCCCGATGCGGAGCCCCCGCCGGAGGAGCGGGCGTCGAATGGGGGCCTTCTTGTCGCCGAGGGCTTCGCCATCAGCGGAGACCAGTGCATGTAGTCATCGTTGGTCCCATTTGGATCGGCGCCGGCGCGAAGAAGAAGTTCGACCATCGGCTTGCGTCCGGTCTCGGCGGCGACGTGCAGTGCACGGCAGCGGCCGCCCCAGAACGGATGGGGGCCGACGGCGTTCACCAGCGCCGGCTCATCCGTGAGGAGCGCCCGTGAGGCGGCGAGATTGCCTGAGCCGACGGTCCTGAGAAACGCGGCGACAGCCTCTTCGGAGAAGGGACTTCGCCGAGCTGGCGCGGACAGCGCCGGCGGCGAGCAGGCCTCGACTTCGGCGACGAGCGCGCGCCAGCTTGGCTGCCCGTGCTCACGGGCGAGCGCGAGTTGCGCCTCGGCGAGCGTGGCCGAGGACGGAGTGCGGCGGAGATCTTTGAGGAGGGCTTGGCGCGGCGGCGGAGCCAGTCGAGGCTCGGTCGCGCCGGGAGCGGCGTGGCCATGAGGGAACCTTCCTTCGCCGGACAGCGCCCGAGGTCCGCGGTCAGACGGGCAGGAAGAAGGTCGAGTTGTGCACCACGAGGCGAGTGGGCACGGGGCCCTTCACGCAGACCGTAGGCCGCTCGCAGCGGCCTGCGGGAGAATCTGCGCGTCCCGTCGGAGCACTCGCAAGCGGGGTTCCGTCCAGGGCACCCGGGCCGCCACGCGCCGGGCGGTGTCGCAGGTGTAGCCGTAGCCGGCACGGAGCAGGGTGTGGCCGCTGCCGGCGGCGACCTCGCGCTCAGCGTGACGCACTCGGAGAGGGGCACTTCCGGGATGAACGCACGGGCCGCATGCCGGGCGAAGGCTTCGCTGGGGATAGCGACGCTGGAAGTCCTCCCGGGAGAGCTGCTCCTTCGGCTGCTCGGATGCTGCTGCCGCCAGCACCAGCCGCTCGGCGGCGTCGAAGTAAGGGTGTAGTAGCCGTGGCGCCGTCGACCCGGTAACGCGGTGAGATGGTGGCGCTCCCATGGTCAGCGCAGCGCCGGGGTGAGCGGCCGGGCGGCGCGGGCGTGGCCCGGCTCACGGAGCCGGCGGCTCGCGTAGAGCTGACGGACCTCGGTGAGGGTCGTCTGCCCCAGCACCAGCCCGGAGGCGCCGCCACCGTCCTTGATCTCGCCGATGCCGCCGCCGGTTTCGGGGCCCGGGGGCCTGCGCCGCGACCGGAGCGGCCGACAGCGCGACCAGCATGAGGGTGCGGAGCCAGACACGCATGGGGCACTCCGCTGACGCAGGGAATGCCCCCTATCCGGCAACGCCCGTACCGCCCCCTGCCGGCCGCCTCCAACCTGCCGCCCCGCAACGTCCCCGCCACAGCCGGGGTGTGACACCTCACCGGCACCCTGCCCGACCGGCCCGCACCCTACCTGCCCGATGGCGGGACCGGGCCGGGGCCCGCGCATCCTGGGAGAGCCCTACTCCTGACGAGGATTGTTCCATGACCGCCATCAGCGCTCCCCCGATCGATCTCGGCGCCATCAAGCGCCGCCAGCAGCCCACCAGCGAGTGGCGATTACGCCGCGGTCGCCGTACCGACCCCATCGTCGCCGAGCGGCTGCGCACGCGGCCGACCTCCAGGCCGGGAGCCGGGTGCTGGACGATGCCTGCGGTACTGGCAACGCGACCCTCGCCGCCGCGCGCTCCGGCGCCGAGGCGATCGGGTCGACTACGTCCCCGCCCTGCTCGACCGGGGCCGCATCCGCGCGACCGCGGAGGGGCTGCCGGTCCTTCACCCGAGGAGGGCGACGCTCGAGGCGCTGCCCTTCGGGGACGAGACCTTCGACGCGGTGTTGTCGGTGTTCGAGGATGTTCGCGCCGGACCAGGCGGCCGCCGCGCGGGCTGCTGGCGGGTGACGCGGCCGGGACGATCGCGCTCGCCTCCTGGACCCCGGACGGCTTCATCGGGGAGATGTTCCGGGCGATGTCGCGCCACCGTGGCGCCGCCCGGCCGGCTGCGCTCGCTGATGGAGTGGGGCACCGAGGCCCGGCTCCGCGAGCGTTCGGCACCGGGGCAAGCGCGCTGCTGGTGCAGCCGCGCACCTACACCTCCGGTTCCGGCTCGCCGGCGGAGTACGTGGAGTTCTTCCGTACTACGGCCCGACGCTCAAGGCCTACGCCGCGATGGACTGGTACAGGCCAGCGCCGGCTCAGTGAGGACCTCGAGGACGGTGCGCCGCTACGACCGGCGGGGTGGCGCGGGGGCCATCGCCGTCCCGGCGATGTATCTCGGCACCACCACCGCCATCAAGCGCGCTCAGGCGACGGTCCGCTGCCGCACCGCGTCGCGCACCGGCGAGAGCCCGGGGCGAGGCCCAGCTGGGTGAGGCGGCGGCGGGTGTCCTGCAGCCCACGTAGGTGAGGATTGCGCGTGCGCCGTCTACCGAGCATCCGCGCAACTTCCTCCCGCCGGTAGCCGCGGAGGTGGAGCCGACCGCGTCCGGCGGTCGGCGGGCAGCTGGTCGATGACCCGGAAGATCCGGCTGGTGGCCTCGTGCTCCTCGAGCGCCGCATCGGGCCGGGCCGGGTCGGTGTGATTCTCCAGTACCCGCAGGTTGTCGCTGTTGACGTAGCGGGCCGCCCGGCGCGAGCGGATGATGTCGACCACCGCGCTCGTGGCGGTCTGGTAGACGTAGGACGAGGTCACCACCGGCAGGGCCCCCTCCCGCCCCAGGGCGCGCCACAGCCGCACCCGGACAGCCTGCATCAGCTCATCGAGATCGTCATCGAGTCCGCTCCGCCGTCCCACGGCGCACCATCACGCCAAAGCGGCCCAGCAAGGTCCGTTCCAGATCCTGCAGAGCTGATCGGGTCTGCATCGGTATCTCCTCCTGGTCCCTGACCCGAGGAGCCACTCCGCCCAGTCCGAGACCACCTGGGCGAGTTCTGCGCTGCTCCGAATTCCCGCTTCTCTCCCGTCCCCAGGCGTTCAACCACCCCGGGAGATCTCCCCCGGGTGCGCCCCGAGATCCGCCGAACCCGGACGATGAAGTACCCTGACCCACCTGGCCGACCCGGGGGCGTGCTGTCTGGCCGCTGTTGCGGGTGAGCTCATACGGAGATGGTGCTGGCCTGAGGGGTAGCAAGCCTCCGTCAAGCGGCCTCGTCAAACTCTTTTCACAAAGCATTTGACACCGACCTTCCGGCTCACCGCGCTGGGACCGCTTTCGTGCCTCCAGGATGAACAGCCGGTTCTTCTGGGACGCCGAAAGCTCCTCACCCTTCTCACCTGGCTGGCCCGCCGGGAGAGGGCGGAGCGCGTCGCGGGGAGAGCTGGCGACGCTGTTCTGGCCCGAGGCCGATGAATCGCGGGGACGGCAATCCCTTCGGCAGGCGCTGGTGGAGCTCCGGACGGTGCTGGGCGATGCGCTCGAGGTGAGCGACCGGGACGTTCGGCTGCTGCCCGGCAGCGTGGAGCTGGATGCGACCGCATTCGAGCGGCGGGTCGAGGACGGCGAGCTGGGACCGGCCGTCGCGGCCTGGGGGGGCGATTTCCTGGACGGCGCGGAGCTCACCGCGGGCGAGGAGCTGCGGAGCTGGATCGAGGGGGAGCGGGCCCAGCTGCGCCGGCGGCGGGCCTGGGTGGGGGAGGCGCTGGTCCGGGAGGCGGAGTCGCGGGGCGCGTGGGCCGAGGCGCTCGCGCATGCGGAAGCCTGGGCCGGCCACCTGCCGCTGGACGAAGCCGCGCGGGCCCGTGTCGAGGGGCTCAAGCAGATCGGCACGCCAAAATCCGCGGCGCACCCCGGCGGCATGGCGCTCCTCACCCCCGACATGGTGGCGCGCGAGGCCGATTTCGCGATCCTCACCGGGCTGTGGGAACGGGTGCAGCGGGGCAGCCCGGGGCTCGCGCTCATCGAGGGCGAGGACGGCAGCGGGAAGAGCCGGCTGCTGGAGGAGTTCCTCCGCTGGACCAAGCGGCGGGACGAGCGGCTCCTGGTGCTCCGGGGCCGCGCCTTCGACGCCGAGCGGGATCGCCCGCTGCTCCTCGCGCGCCACCTGCTGGCGCCACTCGCCGGGGCAGCCGGCGTGGCCGCGGCACCCGCCGCCACGCTCCGGGCGCTTGCCCAGGCGGTTCCCGAGTTCGCGGAGCGCTTCCCCCAGCTGCCACCGGGCAAGGCCGACGACCTGCAGGAGTCGGTCGCGCGGGTGCTGGCCGAGGCCGCGGCCGAGACGCGGATCGTGGTGGCGGCGGATGATGTGCACCTCGCCGACAAGCCGAGCCGCGAGCTGCTGGAGTCGCTGCTCCGCCGGCCGGTGGGCGGGGTGCTGGTGGTGCTCACGGCGTCACCCGAGGTGATCGGGCTCCGGGAGCTGGAGCGGCGCCCCTCGGCGGTGGGCCAGCTCTACCGGGTGCGGCTCGGCTCGCTCGACCAGGACGATCTCGAGCGGGCGCTGGCCTCGATGGCGGAGTTCCGGCCGGAGGATCGCACCGCGCTGGCGCGGCGAATCCTGGCGGAAACCGGCGGCAACCCGATGGCGGCGGTGGAGCTCGCCACGACGCTGGCCGACCGGGGCATCATCGCGCCCGCACCCGACGGCACCTGGACCGCGACACTCCCCCCGCCGGGCGTGCCCCTGCCGCTGCCGACCTCGTTCACCGAGACGATGGCCTCCCGGCTCCGGGAACTGCCTCCCGACGCCCTGCGGACCCTGCAGGCGGCGGCGGTGCTGGCGCGCAACGCCGACGTGGCCCTGCTGCTGGAGCTCACCGGGTTCGACAGCGACCAGCTCGACACGGCGCTGAGCGCGCTGCTGGCCCGGCGGCTGCTGCGAACCAGCCCCGAGGCGGCCGACCGGGTGGAGTTCACCCACGAGGCGCTCCGCCGCACGGTGTACGAGGGGCTCTCGCCGGTGCGGCGGGGGGAACTGCATGCCGTGGCGCTCACCGCGCTCAAGCGGCGCGCCCCGCGCAGCTCGGCGGCAACGGCGGCGCTCAGCTATCACCAGGAGCGGATGAGCCCGGCGCGCCCGGGACGCTCGCCGCTGCTGGCGGCGCTCACGGCAGTGGTGCTGCTGGCCGTCGCCCTGGTGTGGTGGAGCCGGCGCGGGGCGACCGGCGACGGGCGCGAGCGGCTCGCCATCGTACCCTGGGCGGGCCAGGCCGACAGCGCCTCGCGGGAGTGGGACCGGCTGGCGGTGGACGCCCTGGCCCTGGCACTGATCCACGCGCCCGGCCTCGTCGTGATCGAGCCGCAGGTGCTGGACGAAGCGGCGCCGGCGGCGAAGCGCGGGCCGACGCTGGTGCTGGAGACGCGGGTCGAGGTGAGCAGCGGCGGGCTCCGGATCCGCGGGGCGGTGCGCCGCGCCGCGGGCGATCGCGCGCCGGTGTCGACCGCGATGGTCGACGGCCTCCCCGAAACGCTCCCCGAGCTCTCCGCCCGGCTCGCGGCCCGGCTCTTCCCCAACCAGCTCGGCACCGTCCCCTTCGAGCTCTCGGCGGCACAGAGCACCTCGGTGCCGGCGCTGCAGTCGTACTTCACCGGCCTCCGGCTGGCGCGGCACGCCGACATGGAGCCGGCGGCGCAGGCCTTCTGGCAGGCGGGGCGGCGCGACCGTTCCCTCGCCGCGACGTGGCACGCGCTCTCGCGGATCAACGCCTGGTACTTCCTGGCCGACCGCTCCGGCCCGATGGCCGACACCGCGGTGGGGCGGGCGCGGTCCCTGCTCCCGCACGAGCTGCTCCTGCTGCAGGGGTGGGCCGCCTTTGCCAACGGCCGGGCCGATGACGCCGAGGGACGCTTCCGGCAGGTGCTGGCGATCTCGCCGGGGAACGTGGAGGCGACGATCGGCCTGGCGGAGGTGCTGCAGCATCACAATCGCACCCGGGGACGCTCGCCGCTGGAGGCGACGGCGCTCTGGGAACAGGCGATGCGCGCCGACCCGACCGACTGGCGGCCGCACGCGCATCTCTGGGAACTTCCGGCCAGCGAGGAGCGGTGGGACGAGGCGCTCGACCTCCTCACCCGCTCCGCGGTCTACCAGCGGGACACCACCGCCGCGACGCGGCTGATGCTGGCGCAGCTCCGGGGCGATACCGCCGGCCTCGCCGCCCGGGTCGCGGCGCTCCCCGCCGACAACGAGTGGGGGATGATGCAGCTGGCGGAGACCGAGGCCGTGGCACTCGGGCGGCTGGATGTCGCGGCGCTCTGCCTGGCCCGCCTGACCGAGCCGGGCCACCCGACCGAGGTGCAGGCCTTCGCGCGGGAGCAGCTCGCGCACGTGGCCCTGGCCCAGGGACGGCTGCGCGAGGCGCTGCAGTCGCTGGCGCTCGCCCGGCAGCTGGAGCCGGTGTCGGCGGCGACGAGCGAGGCGATGCTCTGGCTGGCGCCGTGGCTCCCGGCCAGCGTGGCGGACAGCGGGCGGCAGGCGATGCGCGTCCGGCTCCGGAGCGCGCCGCTCGGGCCGGTCAAGCGGACCTTCCTCTTCTGGTTCGATCTCGAGCGAGCCCGCGAGCCGCTGCTGCGCGACTACCTCGCGCGGCTGCTCGGGCTCGAGTCGGGCCAGCCAGTCGCCCCCGGCTTCGGGGCGAGCTGGCGGACCCAGCCCGATTCGCTGACCCGCATCATGCCCTCGCTCTCGGCGAGCCTCGCGGCATGGGCGCTCCTCCCCCGCGACACCGCGGGCGCGCTCGCGATCCTGGAGACGAGCTGGGAAGGGGCGGAAGCGGGCAACCAGCAGCTCTCCGCCTTCTGGTCGCGGCCGTGGGATCACTTCGTGCGGGCCGAGGCGCTGGAGGGGCGCCGGCCGGAGTTCGCCGCCAACCTCTACCAGAATGCCGGCTCCCTCTCGCTCACCACCCTGCCCTACGTCGCGCCGGGGGCGCTGCGCGAGGGCCGGCTCCGGGAGCGGCTGGGCGACACCGCCGCCGCGGTGCGGGCCTACCGTCGGGTGGTGCGGCTGTGGGGTAACGCCGATCCGGAGCTTCGTCCCGGGCTCGAGGAGGCGCGGGCCCGGCTCGCCGCTCTTGGGCCACGGAGTCCGTGACTGACGCTAAGCCCGTAACTGACTAACACAGATGGACACAGATGGGGCTGGATGGATTCCCCGTCAGGGACAGGCCATCGAATCTGCGCGCCGTCTATCAGTATGCGGGTAGTTGCTTGCAGAGTTTGTGACAACAAATCTCATTCACGAACTCAGCGAGCCGAGGAGAACATCGCCCCCCACCCGTCCACGGAATCCATCCAGACTCATCTGTGTGTTCATCTGTGTTAGTCAGTTTCCCCAGCCCCGCCGTTCATAAATGCCGGCAACGGTGCTAGAATGCCGGGCGACTGAAGTACCACAGGAATGAAGCTGCAGGTGAAAGGAGCGGAACGTGGCAATCGCGGAAGGACGGACCCTGGCGTTTGTCGGCCCGGAGCAGGTCGACATCGCGGTACTGGAGACCTTCGAGTACGCCGGCCCGGAACAGGAGATCGTGACCGAGACCGACGAATTCAGCGCGGTCTGTCCCTACAGCGGGCTCCCCGATTTCGCGAAGCTGGTCATCCGCTACGTGCCGGCGGGCAAGTGCATCGAACTCAAGAGCCTCAAGTACTACGTCACCAGCTACCGCAACGTGGGGATTTTCCAGGAGCACGCCACCGGGAAGATGGCCGAGGACCTGGCGCGGGTGCTGTCGCCAAAATGGATCGAGGTGAAGACGGTCTACAACGTGCGAGGCGGGTTCCTGACGACCTGCGTGGTGCGGCTGCCGGTGGAGGGATCCGGCAGCCGGTAGGACCTCGTTAGAACAGCGCGGGCAACCACTCCGCCGGCTGGAACAGGCACCAGAGCACCAGCAGCGGCGCGTGCGCCGGCCCGGCCTGTCCCAGCCACCGCTTGACCCTGCGGCGCCCGGCCAGCATCGCGCGGGCCGCCCACACCGGCAACACGATCAGCACCAGCACCGCCGCCAGCGAGTGGGGCGGATGACGATGGGCCGCGGCCAGGAAGAGGTAGCCGAGGGCCGTCAGGCTGTTCGTCTCCGCCTCGACGCGCGCCAGCCGGGCATAGAGAAACCCGTGGTGCTTACGCCAGAGCTGGCGGACCGACGGCGGCAGCCGGTGGGGATCCTGGGGCACATGCTTGCGGAGCACGTAGGCGTGACTCAGCAGTGACGCCTTGACGTTCCGGGCCGCCGACATCTGGCCCGGCGAGAGCCGGTACTCGAGCAGCGGCTGGTCGATGTGGGCGATCTCGCCCTGGCGGCTCACCCGGATGAAGAACTCCCAGTCGGACTCCGGGGCAGCGCTGCGGTCGAGCTCGCCGACATGTTCGAGCAGCGTCCGCCGGAAGAGGACCGTGGGCGGATGCACGAAATTCCCCCACACCATGTCCTTCTCGACCCGCCCCCGCACGTACGACACCCCCACCCAGCGTTCCTGCAGCCACTCGGCATGCGCCGGGGTGAAGTAGCCCCGGGTCGGGTAGATCTCGTTGATCCCGTCAGCCCGTTCCGCGATCTGGCCGTAGTAGGTGGCGGCAAACCTGTCGGCGACGGGGCCGGAATCGCGGAAGGCGGAGAAGTCGGAGCAGACCAGAACCAGCTCGGGCTGCTGCCGGAGCAGCTCGACCTGGAGGGCGATGCGGTCGGGATGGGCCCGGTCGTCGGCATCGAGCCAGGCAATCAGCTCGCCCTGGGTATGGAGATGCCCGGTGTTCCGCGCGGCGGGGAGCCCCCCGTTGTCCTTCCGGACCCAGCGGATCCGGTCGCCGTAGCTCCGCAGGACCTCGGGAGTGCGGTCGGACGAGCCGTCGTCCACCACCAGGACTTCCACCCGGGGGTAGCGCTGGGCGAGGGCGCTGTCGATCGCCTCACCCAGGGTCGCCGCCGCGTTGTAGGCGGGGATGATGATGCTTACAAGCGGGAGGTCAGCGGTCGGTTCGCTCATTATCCAATCGGCTGTTGGGGGCAAATCGCCGTGGCCGCAAAATTGTATTCAAATGCGAGCCCTTATCTAATCATTCGCCGGGCGCAGGACAACGCTCGCGCTCCGTATCGGTTTTTCTTCGAAGCGCGCCAGCAGTCAGTCGCGAACCCGATGGCGGGATCGCAGGGTCATGAGCAAGAGCGGGGCCAGTGAGTCGGAATTGCGACGCCCCATCAAGGCCCTGCGATCCATGCACTTAGGTACCCGCCCTCGCCCCGCCGCCCGCCACCTTCACAGTGAACGTGGCGAGCGGCCCACACACCAGACTCGCGCCGTTACGGATAGGCGAAGGTGGTGATGTCCACCCCCGATGGCCCTTCCGCCGCACCGTCACCACGTAGTTGGTGGCCGGCACCCCGCAGGCGTCGTAGTAGTCGACCCGCACCTTGTAGTTCCCGGAGGGCGGCGCGGCGTAGGTGATGTTCTCGTTCTTGACGTGATCGAGGGTACAGCCGGCGGGGTGCCGGTGTGATGCACGGCGGTCACCGTCCCGCTGCTATCGGTGATGCCGAGGATTAAGTCCTGGATGTCCGGCGCGGAGGGGCCGCTGCCGGTGTTACTGTCGCTGCAATTCAAGAGGCCGGGCACTGCCCCGGCCAGCATGACCCCGGTGGTGAGGGATCGCCAGGTTCTGCGTGCAGACATGAGATGACGCTCGGAAGAGGGTGAGAGGATCGCATGAACCACGCACCACTATGTACGATCCGCCCACCCGAGTCTTCTCACTTCCGGCGTACTCCCCTTCGCAACTTCCCGCTCAGCGCGCCACCCCCGGCGACGGCCGTCCCACGGCGGGCGGCGTGACCGGCGTCCGGTTCCCCCGCGGGAGGAGGACCGGGAGGTTGGCCAGCTCCCAGGCGGTCACCGCCATCACCGCGGACGCCTGGACCAGGTCGGCGGGAACGGCGTGGTCGTAGGTATCCACCTGCGAGTGGTGGGTGTGATTGTAGCCGCGGGATTCCTGGTCGAAGTTGAACCCGGGCACGCCGTAGGGGATGAACGAGAGGTGGTCGGTGCCCCCCTTGTTCGCCTGCCGCACGTCGGTGGCACCCAGCTTGTTGACGGGCGCCAGCAGGTCCTTCCAGAGCTGCTCGAACTCGTTCCGTCCCTGCAGCGCCTGTCCCTTGATCATGCCGGTGCCATTGTCGAGCACCAGGACCGCCTGGATGCTGTCGGCCTCGGCGGCGTGCTGGGCGGCGTAGGCCCGGGACCCGAGCAGCCCCTCTTCCTCACCGCTGAAGAGGATGAACCGGATGGTGCGGCGGGGCTTGAGGCCCGACTGGATGATCGCGCGGGCCGCCTCGAGCACCACCATCGAGCCGGTGCCGTTGTCGGTCACGCCGGTGCCGAGGTCCCAGCTGTCGAGGTGCGCGCCCAGGATCACCACCTGACCGGGGAGGTCGGTGCCCTTGATCTCGGCGACGGTGTTCCACTGGTCGACCGGGGTCTTGCCCAGCTTGTTGTCGACCCGGCCCTCGAGGCGCGGGGTGACGCCGCTGGCGATGAGCCGCTCGAACATCGCATAGTCCTCGTGGGCGATGACCACGTTCGGCAGCGGCGACACGCTGTTGGGCGAGCCGCTCATGTTCATGAGGCCCTGCTCTTTGCCGCCGTCGGTGAGGAGCCCCAGGGCGCCGGCCTTCTTGAGCAGGTAGGGCCGGTCGACGTTGAACTGCTGGCGCGCCTTCCGGGCCGCTTCCGAGGTGTCCTGCGGCGGGCCACCGGCAAAGGCGCGCCGGCGGTTCTCCTGCATGGCCTGCGAATCGGCGGCGGTCATCGCCGGTCCGTCGGGATTCCAGATCTGGGCCCCGGGCCGGGTGATGAGCCAGGCGCCTTTGATCCGGCCGGCGTAGGCGGCGATGCTGTCGGCGTTGCTGACGTCCACCCGCACCACCGGGCCGCTCACCACCTTGCCGGTGCCGGCGGTCCACGCCCAGCTGTGCCCCACCAGGCCGCGCTCGAAGGGCGCGGTGATGCGGAAGGAGGCGGGTCCCCGCTCCCAGGTGACCCCGAAGTTCCACGACTCGAGGTGCGCGGCGAGCCCGTACGCCTTGAAGCGCTCGGCGGTCCAGTCGTTGGACTTCTTCATGGCGGGCGACCCGGTGAGCCGGGGCCCGATCATGTCGGCGAGGTACTGGAGGTTCTTCATCACCTCCGAGTGCTGCGTCGCCTGGGCGATGATCGCGCCGCTGCCCGCGGTGTCGACGGCGTACTGCTGGGCCGCGAGCGGGGTGGCGGCGAGGAGGCTGAGGAGGACGAGGGGTCGGCGCATGAGAGTCAGGGTGAGAAGTGAGGAGTGAGAAGTACGACGCGAGACGTGAGCAGGGCGACGGCGCACCACCGGGTCTGAGTTACCCTCCGACCAGCCGCTCGGCAAGGCGGCGGATCCGGGTCACGTCGGGGATCGCATGGAGCCAGCGGGCAGGGATCGCCTTCTCGCCGTCGCGGGCGCCCATGAGGCCGCCCGCCACCGCCGCGTTGGTATCGGTATCGCCGCCGGCATTCGCCAGCCAGATGAGGCCGCGCTCGAGGTCGGGTTCGTGGTAGGCGAACCAGAGCCCGATCTCGACTGCATGTATTACGTACCCCGCCGACGGTCCGTTGATCGGGAGGTCCTCCCGCTTCTCAAGCGGCACCCGGCCCACCGCCTCCCGGAGTTCCTCGGGGGCATTGTTGTTCCGGAGAATCTCCAGCACGTCCCCGACGAAATCGCGCCGCCCTGACAGGAAGGCCGCCGCCGCAACGTTCACCGCCACCGCTCCCCAGGCGCAGCGCTCATCGGGATGGGTGAGGATGGCGGTGTGATACGACCCGCTCACCAGGTTCTGGGTCGACCCGAGGGAGCGGAGCGCGATCGGCAGGCAGCGTGAGACGGTGCCATTCCCCGCCTGGCCGCCGGTGCTCGAGGGTGGCGCGTCGTGCTGCTTGATGTGCTGCAGTGCCCGGCGGGTCCAGAGCCCGATCCCCCGTCCATCCTTTTCTCCCCACTCGGCCCAGCGCAGTGCCAGGCGGCGGAGATCGACTTCGGGTTCGAGCAGTTCCTCGGCAAGAATCAGCGTGAGGGCAAGATCGTCGTCATAGGGCGACTCGGCCGAATCCTGCCGGATGATGTCATGAACCTCGCCGCCGAAGCGGTCCCGAATCGCGGCGGGTGTCCCCAGGAATTCGGTTGGCACACCGAGTGCATTGCCGACGGCATGGCCGAGCAGCGCGCCGCGTGCGCGATCGAGAAGCGGGAGGGAGGACATGGCCGCCAGAAGGTATCACGCCGGACCGTCTGGCGGCCACCCGGGGTCTCAGGGGCCGTTGGTGTCGATGAACCTGGTCCCGTGGAAGCCGATCCGGTCGGCAAACGCGGTCGCATCCGCGTCGGTGAAGCCGGCGTTGCCCTCGATCGCCAGGATCTGACCCACCACGACGGTCGACGAGATCCCCCCCAGCGAGGTCAGCGCGTCGTTGTTGCTGAGGCTCAGGGTCTGGTCGATGTGGGCCGCACCGATCGTGAGGCTGGTCAGGGCCGCGTTTCCGGTGATCGCCATGGTCTCCACCACGTGGGGGGCCCCGAGCAGGATCGTGGTCAGCTGCGGGCTGTTCCGGATGCCGAGGTTTTGGCCCACCGCGGTCAGGACCGGGAGACTGACCAGCCGGAGCCCGGTGCCCTGGAGATCGATCGAGCCGCAGCAGAGCCCCTGCGCCGGAATCCCCTGCACCGCGTCGAGCGCCGAGAGGTTCAGGATGCCCGGGCCCGACCCGAGAGCCGTAACCTGCACGACGTTCCGGAGACAGGGGAAGTTCATCACCAGGTCGGCGCTGTTCTGGATGACGAGGCGCCCCTGGATCTCCCTGATATTCCGCGCCTGGGCAACGTCGATACTGTCGTGGATGGTGATGTCGCCGGCATGCACGATCGCGCATTCGAAATTCCGCACCAGGTCCCCCCGGGCGCACACATCCGCGTACGGCACCTCGGCGGCGAAGAGGCAGGCCGAGACCGTCACCACCAGCGCACCCTGGCCGCTCGGGGTGATCACGTGCGTGAAGCTGCCATCCGCCGCGCTCGGCCCCTGGACCGTCCCGTCGGCGGTGGAGCCGGCGATGTCCAGCCGCCAGATGAAGCGCATGTTGTCCAGGCTGGGGTCGGAGCCATACTTGAGTCCGGCGAGCAGGTCGAGCGAGGCGTTCTGCTGTGGCTGCACCGGGTTCGGGTAGGTCGAATCGGTGATCAGCACGTGGATGCAGAGGTCGCCGAGAACGGTCGCCCGGTCGAGGGCATTCGCCTCGGTGGCGAGTCCCAGGTCCTCCGCGACGGTCTGCCAGTAGAGGACGTTGTTGGCAAACTCGATGTCCCGCTGGTTACGGCAGGTCGTGTTGTCAGCCGAGATCGCCTCCTGCAGCCGGGGCAGCGCGGCCGTCGAGAATTGCGCCCGCTCCGCGGCGAAGAGCGGATCGTCGGGGATGAGGTGACCCGGCGTCACCACCTGCCGCCAGTAGTCGAACTCACTGATCGCCTCGAGCAGCTTGGTCTCGGTGATCGCACCCTGGAGCTCCGGCAGGATCAGGGTGGTGAACCAGGACCGCATGAGGTTCTGCTCCGCGAGAAAGTCCCGGGGACTTCGCAGTGACAGCTCGTACATCGAGTCGACGAACGGCTCGTTGGGCTGGGTGGTCGTTCCGGGAGCAGGAAGAAACTGGTCGATCATCCCGATCGTGCCGAAGGCGTACCCCGCGCCACTGAAGTGCGGCACGGCAAGCGTCACCACCCCGCCGGAGTCGGCCGGGAGGAGCAGGGCCAGGGTGTCGGCATCCCCCTCATAGTTGAAGGCCACACCGACGTTGCCGCCGGGGGGAGCGGCGAGGGGCGAGGCGATGCGGAGTTGCGCCGGCCGGCCCAGGACCAGGCCCTGCGGCTGGAGGTCGACCGCCCCCACCAGTTCGGTCACATGGATCGAACCGATCCCGGTCACCGGCGTCATGGTGATCAGGGTGGGCACCTTCACCGCCCCGGCAGGGATGGTGAGGGTGTAGGTGACGCCGTGGGAGGTCGCCGTCAGGACCTTGCCCGCGACGGTCACCGAGTCGTGAACCGCTGCCCCGGCATCCAGCGAGACGTTGCCCCCCTTCGGCGGCCCCGCACTGTCGTCTCCCCCGCACGCCGCCACCACGCCGAGGGCCACACCCAAGCAGAGCACCTGTCCACGCCGCATTCCGACCTCCCGCCAGTATCCGGCTCCGAGAAGTTGACGGTTCACCCGCAATACACCCCGTAGAACGTCGGGATTGGTGCCGTGACTCACCTCCCCGGCCGCTGGCACACCGGGTGCGTTGTCCGGCGACGGCGCGTTCCGCAGGGGAGAACGCCGGAGGAAACCCGAGCGGGAGGTGGTCATGCCGGCCACGGTGCAGCCCAGGGGCCCGGAGGTGGAGGCGCAACCTCTTGCCGCTGCGCAAGAAGGCCCCGGCTCGCCGGCCGCCACCACGCGGGGGGGACGGTTCGCCCGCCTGGCCCCGGTGCTGGGGGCGCTGGTGTTCGTCGCGGCCCTCGGGGCGGTGCATCGGGCGCTGGCCCAGGAGAGCTACGGGACACTGTGGCGCGCCATTCTGTCGTTGTCTCCCGGGCAGCTGGCGCTCGCAGCCGGGTTCACGGGGGTGGCCTATGTCGCCCTGACCGGCTACGACGTCCTCGCACTCCACTATGTGCGGCACCCACTCCGCTACCGGCGGACCGGGCTCGCTTCGTTCATCGCCTTTGCGCTCAGCAACAGCGTGGGCCTCGCGATGCTCACCGGCGCGTCGGTCCGCAGCCGGCTCTACACCGCGTGGGGGCTGCCCACGACGCTGATCGCGCGGATCATCGGCTTCACCGCCACGACGCTCTGGCTGGGTGTCCTCACGGTCGCGGGCCTCGCGCTGGTGCTCGAGCCGTCGGCCATCGCGCCGCTCCTCCACCTTCCGCCGGCGGCGGCGTTCGGCTCCGGGGTCACCGCGCTGGTGCTGGTGGGGGCGTATCTCGGCTGGTGCGTGCGCCAGGGCCCGCCGCTCCGGGTCCGCGGCTGGCGCTTCGAACCGCCCGCCCCGGCGCTGGCGCTCGGGCAGCTCGGGGCCAGCGCGCTCGACTGGCTGGCGGCGGCGGCGGTGCTCTACGTCCTGCTGCCCGCGGGGACCGCGCCCTCCTTCCCCGCCTTTGCCGGGATCTTCGTCGTGGCCCAGGCGCTCGGGCTGGCAAGTCACGTCCCCGGCGGGCTGGGCGTCTTCGAGGGCGCACTGCTGCTCCTCACCCACGGCAGGGTGCCGACCGCGGCGCTGGCCGGGGCGCTGGTGGCGTTCCGGCTGTTCTACTATTTCGGCCCGCTCCTCCTGGCGACGGCGCTGCTCGCGGGCCACGAGGCGCTGCGCCACCGCGAGCGGATCGGCACCGTGTCGCGGGCCGCCCGCCGGCTGGTGGCGGCGTTTACCGCACCGCTCATCGCGGTCGCGGTCTTCACCACCGGCGCGGTGCTGCTGGTGAGCGGCGCCACCCCGACCGTCGGGTGGCGGCTCCGGCTGCTGGCCGAGTTCGTCCCGCTCCCGGTGCTGGAGGCGTCGCACTTCGCGGCGAGCGTCATCGGCATGGCGCTCCTGCTCCTCGCGTACGGGCTGGTCCGCCGGCTCCGCGATGCCTGGCAGCTCACCGCGATCCTGCTGGTCGTGGCGGTCGCGACCTCGCTCCTCAAGGGCCTCGACTACGAAGAAGCGACGCTCGCGCTCGTGACCCTCGGCTGCCTCCTCCCCGCGCGGCAGCGGTTCTACCGCCGCGCGTCGCTCTGGGCGGAGCGGTGGACCGCCGGGTGGATCGCGGCGGTGGCGGTGGCGCTGGGGGCGAGCATCTGGCTCGGGTTCTTCGCCTACCGGCACGTGGAGTATTCGGACGAACTCTGGTGGCAGTTCGAGTTCGGCGCCGACGCGCCCCGCTTCCTGCGCGCCACCGTCGGCGCGGCGGCAGTCGCACTCGCCCTGGCGCTGGTGCGGCTCCTCCGCCCTGCCCCGCACCGGGGCACCGCGCCCGACGCCCCGGCGCTCGAGCGCACCCTGCCGGTCATCGCCGGCACCACCCAGAGCCAGGCCAACCTCGCCCTCCTCGGCGACAAGCAGATCCTGTTCAGCGACTCGGGCCGCTCCTTCCTCATGTACGCGGTGCGGGGGCGGAGCTGGGTGGCGCTGGGTGACCCGGTGGGCGACGAGCGGGAGTTTGCCGACCTCGGCTGGCGCTTCCGCGAGCTCTGCGACCAGCATGGCGGGTGGCCGGTGTTCTACGAGGTGAGCCGCCACCGGCTGCCGCTCTACCTGGAGCAGGGCCTCACGCTCCTCAAGCTGGGCGAGGAGGCCCGGGTCCCGCTCACGACCTTCAATCTCGAGGGCAAGGCGCGCGCGAGCCTGCGACGCTGGAAGAACGCCTGCGAGAAGGCCGGGTGCCGGGTGGAGATCCTGCCGGCCGGCGCCAGCGACCAGTACCTCGCCGAGCTGGAGCGGGTCTCCAACGACTGGCTGGCCAGCCGGCGCACCCGGGAGAAGGGCTTCTCGCTGGGCCGCTTCTCTGCCGACTACCTCCGCCGTTTTCCGCTCGCCCTGGTGTGGCTCGACGGCGAGGTGGTCGCGTTCGCGACGCTGTGGACCACCGGCGCCCGGGAAGAGCTGACGGTCGACCTCATGCGCTACACCGCCGCCGCGCCCGCCAACGTGATGACCTACCTCTTCGTGCAGCTGATGCTCTGGGGCCGGGCGGAGGGCTATCGCTGGTTCAACCTCGGCATGGCGCCGCTCTCGGGACTGGGGACCCGCACGCTGGCGCCGCTCTGGCACCGGCTCGGCGCCTTCGTCTTTCACCACGGCGAGAACTTCTACCACTTCCGCGGGCTCCGGGAATACAAGGCGCGTTTCGACCCGGTCTGGGAGCCCCGCTACCTCGCCTCGCCCGGCGGGCTCGCCCTGCCGTTCATCCTCACCGACATCGCCGCCCTGATCGCCGGCGGCTTCACCGGAGTGTTCGCGAAATGATCACCGCCCTGCTGCTTGCCGCCGTCACCGGCCTGGCACCAGTACCGACCGACACCGCGCTCCACTTCGCGAAGTTCGGCACGGTCGCGGTCTACCGACCGGCCGCGCCACCCACCCGCACCGCGCTCTTCTTTTCCGGCGACGGGGGGTGGAACCAGGGGGTGGTCGACATGGCCCGCCTGCTGGCGAACGCGGGGACGCTGGTCCTCGGCGTCGACACGCCGGCGTACTTCAAGGCGGTCGATGCCGGCTCCGCCAGCTGCACCTATCTCGCGGCAGACCTCGAGTCGCTGAGCCAGTACGCCCAGAAGACCCTCGGCCTGGCGCACTACCAGGTCCCCTTCCTGGTGGGCTACTCCTCGGGAGCGGGCGCGGCGTACGCGACACTGGCACAGGCCCCGGAGAACACCTTCCTGGGGGCGGTGGCGCTGGGCTGGGATCCCACGATTCCGACCCGTACCGCGCTCTGCGACCGGAACGGGCTGACCACGGTGCCGGCGGCGAAAGGCGCGGGGCGCAGGGTGCGCCCGGTGCCCCACCTGCCGGGGAAGTTCATCGTCCTCCATGGCGTGCTCGACCAGGTCTGGCCGGTCGACTCCGCCTCGGCGTTCACCGGACAGGTGCCCGGCGCGCAGTTCGTGCAGCTGGCCCACGTGGGGCACGGCTTCTCCGAAACCGCCAACTGGGCCCCGCAGTTCACCCACGCCGTCGCCAGCATGACCGACACCATCGCGCCCGGACCGATGCCGGCGGAGGCGGTGGCCGATCTCCCGCTGGTGGAGTTGCCGATGCCGGCGGGACCGACGAAGGACTGGTTTGCCCTGGTACTCTCGGGCGACGGGGGCTGGGCGAGCATCGACAAGCAGATCGGCCAGGAACTGGTGAAGGCGGGCGTGCCGACCGTCGGGTTCAACTCGCTCCAGTACTTCTGGCAGAAGCGCACCCCGGAGCAGAGCGCCGCCGACCTCGCCCGCATCATCCAGCACTACCAGGAGGCGTTCCACCGGAGCGGGGTGGTCCTGGTCGGGTATTCCCGCGGCGCCGATGTCCTCCCCATCATGGCCACGCGGCTTTCCCCCGCGCTGCTCGACCAGGTGAAGCTGATGGCGTTCCTCGGCATCGAGCACCGGGCCGACCTCGAATTCCGGGTCACCGACTGGATCAACTCCCGGCGGGGCGCCGCCTACGACCTCGGCGCGGAGGTGAAGAAGCTGGCGGGACGCCCGATGCTCTGTGTCTGGGGGACAAAGGAAGGCGACACCCTCTGCCCCGACCTCCCCGCGGGGCTGGCGCAGACGGTGCAACTGCAGGGCGGACACCACTTCGACGGGGACTTCGCGGGGCTCGCCCGGCTGGTGATCGACCACGTGAATTGACGTTCAGGAGAATTCACGCCGGCCGGCGGAGTGGCTTCCCCCCTCCGCCGGTCGGCGGCTATCTTTGCGCTCCCACGTCCGGCCTGCCTCCGAGGAGCGCTCAGTGTCCAAGGATACCCTGACCATTACCGACAATCGCACCGGGAAGTCCTACGAAATCCCGGTGGCCGACGGCACCATCAAGGCGGTGGATCTCCGCCAGATCAAGACGGCCGAGGACGATTTCGGCCTCATGACCTACGACCCGGCCTTCCTGAACACCGCGAGCTGCCGGAGCGCCATCACCTTCATCGACGGCGACAAGGGCATCCTGCGCTACCGGGGATACCCGATCGAACAGCTGGCCGAAAAGGCCAGCTTCCTCGAGACCGCCTACCTCCTGTTCGAGGGCGAGCTCCCCACCCGGGCCCAGCTCGACACCTGGGAGGAGGAGGTGAAGTACCACACCTACGTCCACACCAACGTCATCAAGTTCCTCGAGGGCTTCCGCTACGACGCGCACCCCATGGGCATGCTGCTCGGCGCGGTCGGGGCCCTCTCGACCTTCTATCCCGACGCCAAGCACATCGAGGACGCGAAGAGCCGGCACCTCCAGCGGGTGCGGCTCATCGCCAAGATCCCGACCATCGCGGCGTTCGCCTTCCGGCACTCGCGCGGCCTCCCCTACGTGTTCCCGCGGAACGACCTGAGCTACATCGGGAACTACGTGAACATGACCTTCGAGATCGGCGGGAAGCACGAGCCCAACCCGGTGCTCCAGCGGGCGCTCGAGATCCTGCTGATCCTGCACGCCGACCACGAGCAGAACTGCTCCACCAGCGCGGTCCGGAGCGTCGGCTCCTCGCACGTCGATCCGTTCTCGGCGGTCTCCGCCGGGATCGCGGCCCTGTACGGCCCGCTCCACGGGGGCGCCAATGAGGCGGTGCTCCAGATGCTCGACCAGATCGGCGACAAGTCGCAGATCCCGGGCTTCATCAAGGAAGTGAAGGAGGGGGGCGACCGGCTGATGGGCTTCGGCCACCGGGTCTACAAGTCGTACGACCCGCGCGCCAAGCTGATCAAGAAGGTGGCCTACGACGTCTTCGAGCAGACCGGGCTCAACCCCAAGCTCGAGATCGCGCTGGAGCTGGAGCGGATCGCGCTCCAGGACGAGTACTTCATCAAGCGGAAGCTCTACCCCAACGTGGACTTCTACTCCGGGCTGATCTACCAGGCGATGGGGTACCCGACCGACTACTTCACCGTCCTCTTCGCGCTGGGCCGCCTGCCCGGCTGGGTGGCGCAGTGGGAGGAGATGCTGCGCGACAAGGACCAGAAGATCTCCCGGCCGCGGCAGGTCTACATCGGCTCGCCGGAGCGGGAGTTCGTGCCGATGGCGATGCGGGGATAGGCCTCGACGAAGGTCTGTCGTCCGAGCAAAGCGAGGGATCCCTGATTTTCTTTCGAGAAAGCAGGGATCCCTCGGTCGCTTTCGCTCCCTCGGGATGACAGACATGGTTGCCGCCAGCAGCCGGTTCTGTCATCCCGAGCGACGCGAGGGATCCCTGATTTTCTTGAGAGGACGCGCGGATGACAGACATGCACGCCCCAACCACCGAAGCCGAGCTCGACGAGCTCCTCTCCCGCCCCACCCCGGCCCTCCTCGACGACCTCGCGAGGACGCCGGGCGACATCCTGGTCCTCGGCGCCGGCGGGAAGATGGGCCCGACGCTCGCCCGCATGGCCCGGCGGGCGCTGGACCAGCTGGGGCGGAAGGACCGCGTCATCGCCGTCTCCCGTTTCGGGGAGCCGGGCGTGGCGGAGCGGCTCCAGGCCGCGGGCATCGAGGCGATCCGGGCCGACCTCGTGAATCCCGCCGAGCTCGCGCGGCTGCCGGACGCGCCGAACCTCGTCTTCATGGCGGGGCAGAAGTTCGGCACCCACGGCGATCCTGCCACCACGTGGGCCATGAATGCGGCGCTCCCCGCCTTCGTGGCGGAGCGCTGGGCCGGGCGGCGGACGGTGGTGTTCTCGACCGGGAACGTCTATCCGCTCACACCGGTCACGAGCGGCGGCGCCACCGAATCCACGGCCGTCGCGCCGATCGGCGAGTACGCCATGAGCTGCCTCGCACGCGAGCGGATCTTCCAGCACTACGCCCTCACCCGTGGCACCCCCGCCCTCCTCTTCCGGCTCAACTACGCCGTCGAGATGCGCTATGGCGTACTGGTCGACACCGGCCGGCGGGTCCTGGCCGGCGAGCCGGTGCCGCTCGCGATGGGACACGCCAACGTCATCTGGCAGGGCGATGCGAATGCGCGGGCGCTCCAGTGCCTGGCCCGCACCGCCGCGCCGGCGGAGATCCTGAATGTCACCGGGAGCGAGACGCTCTCGATCCGGTCCATCGCGGAGGCGTTCGGGCAGCGCTTCGGAAAGACGCCGGTCTTCACCGGCAGCGAGGCCGCGGATGCGCTGCTCAGCAATGCCGCCCGGTCCATGGATTGGTTCGGTCCGGCGACCGTTCCTCTCGCCACCCTGATCGACTGGACCGCGGCATGGCTGGAGCGCGGCGGGCGGCTGCTGGGCAAGCCGACGAAGTTCGAGGAACGGGAGGGGAGGTATTAGAAGTGGGCGAGTGGGCGAGTGGGCTAGTGGGCTAGTGGGCTAGTGGGCTTGGCGAAGGTGAGGTGAGGCGCGGCGGGCGACGCGCCCCGGAGGGGATCCCCCGGGACGCCGCGCCGACCTTACTTCGACGCCTGCTCCAGCAGCCCCGCCGCGTCGCCCACCAGCGCGGCCTCGGTCGTCAGCACCACCGCCAGCCGCCCGATCTCCTTGTCCGCCAGCGCGTAGTCCTTCTGCTCGATCGCCTCGCGCACCCCCGGCAGCGTCTTCACCCCATAGCCGGTGTAGAACCCCGGCGCGTACACCAGGTGCTGGTACCACGACCGCCCCGGCAGCCCCTCCGGATTTGTCAGCCGCCGCTCGCTCGCGATCAGCCGGGCGTTGAGTCCCGCCTCAGCGGCCCGGGCAAAGGCGCCGCCGCCCGTGCGGGTGACCGCACTCGCGAGGGAATCGTACCGGGCCGCGCTCCGCGTCAGCGAATCGATCGCATTCTGGAGCGGCGCCCAGTTGAGGTGGGGCGGCACCACTTCGCGGGGCGGCGCCTGGGTCGGCCGGCGCGGATCGCTGGTCGCCGCGAAGACCCCTTCGTCGAGCTGGCGGTTCCGCTCCTCGAACGCGCTGCGCCGGTCGTCGAGCAGCTTCTGCACCTCGGTGGCGTAGGTCGAGAGGTTCTGCGCCAGCCCGGTGAAGTGGAGCGGCAGCACCTCCGCGCCGGCGAGCCGCATCACCGCCGTCCCCACCGTCTGGGACAGCACCTTGCCGTAGACGAAACTGGTATCGCTGAAGTGGGTGTACCAGAAGAAGTCGTCGTAGATGGAGTGGTAGATCCCGCCGTCGTCCTCCCCGCCGTACCCGAGATTGAGCGAGGCCACGCCGAGGTGCTGCAGGAAGGGGGAGAAGTCGGAGCCAGAGCCGAGCGGATCGAGGCGGAGGAGCGACTGCCGGGCGCGTTGGCGATCGTCCGGCCCACCGTTCCGGATCGCGGCGAGCTGGGCACGCTTCCACGCACTGAGTCCGGTCTCGGGATCGGGGATGTCACGCGCCACATCGTTCATGAACCGCTCGAGCGTGTGCGAGCCGCCCATCCCGAGATACCCGCGCCCGTTCCCGTCGGTGTTGATGTAGACGACCGCCTTCTGCCCCAGCTCCTTCGCATGTGCCTCGGCCCACTCGGTGGAGCCGAGCAGCCCCTCCTCTTCGCCGTCCCACGCAGCGTAGACGATCGTGCGCCGCGGCTTCCACCCCTGGCGGGCGAGCTGGCCCAGCGCCCGCGCCTCCTCGAGCAGGGCGATCTGGCCCGAAATCGGGTCCTCCGCCCCGTTCACCCACCCGTCGTGATGATTCCCCCGCACGATCCACTCGTCGGGCGCCGCCGAGCCCGTGAGCGTCGCGATCACGTCGTAGACCGGCTTCGTGTCCCAATTGAAGGCGAGCTTGAGGTGCACCTTCGCGGCGCCGGGACCGACGTGATAGGTGATCGGCAGGCCGCCGGTCCACGAACCCGGCGCGACCCGGCCGGTGATGGCGGCGAGGAGGGGCTGAGCGTCGCGGTAGCTGATCGGCAGCACCGGGATCCTGGTGAGCGTCTTCGCCGCGTCGCGGGCCAGGCGGGCCGTGCCCGGCGTGGCGCCTTCGCCGGGCGTGAGCGGATCGCCGGGATGGAGCGGCATGTCCATCACGCTGCCGCGCTGGACCCCGTCGGCGGGGCGGTAGGGCCCGTCGGGAAACACCTCGCCCGCGTGGTACCCGTCGTCCGCCGGATCGGAGTAGATGATACACCCCACCGCGCCGTGCTCCGCCGCGACCTTGGGTTTGATGCCGCGCCACGACTGGCCGTACTTCGCAATGACGATGGCGCCCTTCACCGACACGCCGAGCCGCTCCAGCTCCTCGTAGTCGGCGGGGATGCCGTAGTTCACGAAGACCAGCGGGGCGGTCACGTCGCCGTCGATCGAGTAGGCGTTGTAGGTCGGCAGCTGCTCCGCCTGCTGGCTGGAGGTCGGGTCGCCCGGCACCGGGGGCTCCGCCAGCTTCGCGCGATACCTGGTCGGTCCCACCAGCTCCACCACCCGCTCCTTCGGGGTGGGAAAGAGGACGTCGAATCGCTCGATCTTCGCGTCCCAGCCCCAGGCCTCGAAACGGGCCCGGATCCACTCCGCATTATCCTTGTCGTAGGCCGACCCGACGTGGTGCGGCCGGGCCGAGAGCCGGCGCATCGTCTCCCGCAGGGTGTCGGTGCTGGGGAGGTCCCGCATCCGGCGCTCCCAGTCGAGCTCCTGCCGGGCGGCGGCGGCGGAGTAGCCGAGCAGCGCGGGATCATCGGCGCGGCGCGCGGCGACGAGGAGGAGCGCGCCGGCAACGGCGCCCGTGAGGCGAATCGACCACCAGCGTGACCTGGACCGCATCGCATGTCTCCGTGGATCGGAATGGTAGTGCACCAGGAAGGCGGCCCTGCCCGCTCACCCGGAAGCACCGCGCCGAACGGGCGCGGGTCGGACCATCTTCCCGGGTCTGGTGTACCTTGAATGATGCCTAACAGCAGTCGCACGCAAGCCCCCGCGTTCCGGACCCGGTCCGCATGAGCCCCCTTCGCAGCCATCTCCTGGCCGGCCAGGTCATCCCCGCGCATCCGCTGGCGCTCACCGAGGAACGCCGGCTCGACGAGCGGCGGCAGCGTGCGCTCACGCGCTACTACCTCGCCGCCGGCGCCGGGGGCATCGCGGTCGGGGTGCACACCACCCAGTTCGGCATCCGGGAGCGGGGGCTGCTCGAGCCGGTGCTCGCCCTCGCCGCCGACACCGTGGCCGCCGAGCTCAAGGCCCGGCCCCGGCCCTTCGTGCGTATTGCCGGAGCCCTGGGCCGCACCCCGCAGGCGGTGCAGGAAACCGAGCTCGCCGCCCGGCTCGGCTACGACGCGGTGCTGCTGTCCCTCGGCGCCTGGCACGATGCCCCGGAGTCCGAGATCCTGAGCCACTGCCGGGAGGTGGCGAATACCCTCCCGGTCTTCGGCTTCTACCTCCAGCCCGCGGTCGGCGGCCGGCCCCTCCCCTACAGCTTCTGGCGCGCCTTCGCCGAGATCCCCGACGTCATCGGAATCAAGATCGCGCCCTTCAATCGCTACCAGACCCTCGACGTCATCCGCGCCGTCGCCGACAGCGGCCGGCACGACATCGCGCTCTATACCGGCAACGATGACAACATCGTGATGGACCTCCTCTCCCGCTTTCGCTTTCCCGGTGGTGAGCGGCGGATGGTGGGGGGACTGCTGGGCCAGTGGGCGGTGTGGACCCGCCGGGCGGTGGAGATGCTGCACGCGATCCGCCGGCTCCCCGATGCGCCGGTCGATCCCGCCTGGTTCCGGCACGCCGGCGCGCTCACCGACGCGAACGCCGCACTCTTCGACGCAGCCCACGGCTTCCGGGGATGCATCGCGGGGATCCACGAGGTGCTCCGGCGCCAGGGGCTCCTGGAGGGGACCTGGTGCCTCGATCCGGAGGAGGGGCTGTCGCCGGGACAGCGCGAGGAGATCGACCGGGTGCTGGCCGCCTACCCCGACCTGACCGACGATGCGTTCGTGAAGGAGAACCTGGACACCTGGCTCCGCTAGCGAACGCCGGCGCGGCTGTGCCGCTTGCCCCCTTCCTGGCGTCCCCGCTTAGCTTGCCACGCGCAGCATCACCGATCGATCCGTCACACTGCACCCGAGAACCCACCGTGAAGTTCATCACCCTGATCTACAACGACCCCGCCCTCCTCGGCGCGCTTCCCGCGGAAGAGTTCAACAGCCAGATGCGTGACTGCCTCGCCAAGGCCGATGCGTTGAAGGCGGAGGGGGCGCTGCACGGCTCCCAGATGCTGGAGGACGCGCCGACGGCGAAGACGATCCGGGTGCGTGCCGGCCGCACGGTGATCACCGACGGGCCCTTCTCCGAAGCGAAGGAAGTCCTGGGCGGCTTCAACCTGATCGAGGCCGACAGCATGGAGGAGGCGCTGGAGATTGCGAAGGGGTTCCCGTGGGCCGAGACCGGAAGTATCGAGGTGCGGCCGGTGCGGGACATCGAGATGGTGCGGCGGAAGGTCGCACTCTAGCGCACCGGTTCGCGTTCAGAGGATGACAGCCCTGCCGCCGCAGCCCGGAGATTGAGATCGGGGGGGCCCCCGCCCGGCCACCCACGGCTCAGAGACTCGTCCCCCCAGCGCAGCGCGGCTCCAGGAAAACGCGCCGCGCTGCTGGGAAGGGTTCAGGTGGCCGGCCGCTTCGGCTGATCACCCGCCTCGAGGAAGACCCGCATCATTTTCGCGGCGCTCTCGGCGAGGAGCGCCCACGCCTTCGCGGTGTATCCCACGCCGGTGTAGGAACGATGCCTCCCTCACCACCCCGAGCGCTGATATTCCCCCGTATGGGTTCGGAGGCCTCTCCGGCAACGCTTCACCCCCAGGTCCTTCCCAGCTAATCCACTGCCAGAAATCAACTTACGTCTATCCACCGGCCCCCGACCCCGGGGCGAGGCCGCCATCTCCTTGACATGGGATTGCAAAGTGATATCATTGCGATACCACTTACCCTGAGGGTAAAGCAGTGATCCGGGAAATCCAGCGCAAGGCGACCTCTGGCGGTCTGATGCTCACCATTCTCCTCGTCCTCACGGTCGTGGCGCTCCTGAGCATCGTCAACGGCGGGAGGACCGACAATCCGCAGCAGGTCGCCGTCTCGGTGGCCGGGCTGATGGTGCTCGCCATCCTCTGGGCCGGCCTGATCACCGTGCAGCCCAACCAGGCCAAGGCGCTGCTGCTCTTCGGCGAGTACAAGGGCACCATCAAGGAGCAGGGGCTCTGGTGGGCCAACCCCTTCCTCACCAAGAAGGCGGTCTCCCTCCGGGTGCGGAACTTCGAGACCACCAAGCTCAAGGTGAATGACCACAACTCCAACCCGATCGAGATCGCCGCGGTCGTGGTCTGGCAGGTGACCGACACCGCCGAAGCGCTCTTCGAGGTGGACAACTACGAGGAGTACGTGCGGGTCCAGTCGGAGTCGGCGCTCCGGGGACTGGCCAACCAGTATCCCTACGACGCCCATGAAGAGGGCCAGAAGTCCCTCTCGGTGAACACCCAGGAAGTGGCGGAGAAGCTCGGGCAGGAGATCCAGGAGCGGCTGGCCAAGGCGGGCGTGAAGGTGCTGGAGGCCCGTGTCAGCCACCTGGCCTACGCCCCGGAGATCGCGGGCGTCATGCTCCGCCGCCAGCAGGCCACCGCCGTCATCGCGGCGCGGCAGAAGATCGTGGAGGGCGCGGTGGGGATGGTCGAGCTCGCCCTCGAGCACCTCTCGAAAAAGCAGATCGTCAACCTCGACGAGGAGCGCAAGGCGACGATGGTCAGCAACCTGATGGTGGTGCTCTGTTCCGAGCAGTCGACCCAGCCCGTGGTCAACGCCGGCACCATCTACTGAGCCGACCGTGGCGGAGCGCAAGGCTTTCCTGCTCAGGATCGACCCGGAGCTCTACGACGCCCTGCAGCGCTGGGCGTCGGACGAGCTCCGCTCGCTCAACGGGCAGATCGAGTTCGCGCTCCGCCGCGCCCTGAAGGACGCCGGCCGGCTCCCGGCCCAGGGTGGCCCGGCCGATACCGTGGAATAGGAGTGCGCATGGCAGCCCCGACCTGTCCCCAGTGCAGCATCGGCCTCCAGGAGGGATTTCTCCTCGAGATGGACCACCACGCCCGCGGCACCACCAAGTGGGTCGAGGGTGCGCCGGAGAAATCCTTCTGGATGGGCCTCGCCATCCGGGGGCGGCAGCAGCTCCCGGTCTCGGCCCACCGCTGTTCCCGCTGCGGCTACCTCGCCCTCTACGCCAACGCCGCGGGCGCGCGATGAGCGCTGGTACGCGCCCCGCGGGCGGAGTACCATTCGTCATGCGTCCCCTCGTCGCAGCGCTCTGCCTCATCCCCGGTGCCCTCGCCGCGCAGGTTCCCGCGCTCGAGGGCACCTTCCGCATCTACCAGGCGAAAAGCGAGATCGGCCGGGAGTGGTTCAGCTGGTCCGACACGCTGGTGCGCCAGTCGGTGGTGATCCCGCTGATCAACCTGAACGTGGAGAGCGCCAACCGGCGGGATCCATCGGGCCGCTTCACCGGGTTTACCCTGTCGCTCCACAACGCCGCCGGCGACACCCTCCTCGGCGGCTACAAGGCGACGAGCCGGGGCGATTCGGTCGACATCGCCAGCGACCTCCCCAAGGCGCCACCGGGCCGGGTGCGGCCCGGCGCCTTCGACCTGGTGATGCCCCCGCAGTCGGTGGCGAGCCTGGCCTGGCTGGTGACCCGCGCCGCCGGGAAGGACACCACCTGGCGGCTCCTGATGGCGGGCGCCGACACGATCCTCCCCGCGCCGGTCACGTTCAGTGGCGACACCGCCCGCATCCGCCTCGGCGCAATCGAGATCATCGTGCACGACAGCGCGGGACGGGTCAGCTGGCTCGAGATCCCGGCGCAGAAGGCCCGCGCGGTCTTCACGCCCGCGGGGCAGAATCTTCCCGCCCTGACCGGGATGGCGCGGCCGCGGCCGGACTACAGCGCCCCCGCCGGGGCCAACTACACCGCCCGTGACGTGCGCGTCCCGGTGACCCCCGCGGTCGGCGACACCTTCTCCCTCGGCTGCACCCTCACCGAGCCGAAGGCGGGGAAGCGCCCCTTCCCCGCCGCAATCACGATCACCGGCTCCGGGCTCCAGAGCCGGGACGAGGAACTCTGGCCGCTGGTGCCCGGGTACCGTCCCTTCCGCCAGGTGGCGGAACGGCTCGCCACGATCGGCTACGCGACACTCCGCTGCGATGACCGCGGCAAGGACGAGAGCGGCGGCGATCCGAAGATCGCGACCACCGTCGACCTGGCAAACGACACGAAGGCGCAGGTGGCGTGGCTCCGCACCCAGACCGGCATCAATGCCGCGCGCATCCTGCTGGTGGGGCACAGCGAAGGCGGCATGATCGGCCCGATGGTCGCGGCCGAGGATCCGAGAATTCAGGGTGTGGTGGTGATGGCGGGGCCGGCGAAGGTGGGAAGCCTGGTGCTCAAGGACCAGGCGCGCTGGCAGGTGCTGACCGATACCTCGCTCTCGGCCGATGCGCGGGCCAGGGCGCTGGTGAGCGCCGATTCCTCGGTGACTGCGGACTCCGCCGCCGCCGGCGCGTGGTTCCAGTGGTTCTACCACTACGACCCGCTCCCGACGGCGCGGAAGGTGAAGCAGCCGGTGCTCATCCTCCAGGGCGCGCTCGACCGGCAGGTCTCCGCCGGCCAGGCCGACTCGCTCGGCCGCGCGATCAGGAGCGGCGGGAATCGCCGGGTGACGGTGAAGGTCTTCCCCGGGCTCAACCACCTCTTCCTGGTGGCGCCGAAGGACGGCTCGCCCAGCGAATACACCGAGATCAAGGACGCCGCGCTTCCGGCGTCGGTGCTCGACACCCTCGCGGACTGGCTGGTGCGCACCTTCAAGCCCTGAACGCCCGCCGCTGCAACCCTTCGGCCGCTTCAGCCGTCTCAACCAGAAGCACTGAGACGCCGGGAGGCGGCCCCCCTGAACGAGCACACCTCCGATCCGCCGCTGGCGGCCCACCTGCCTCCGGGCATTCGCCTCGAACGCGAGCTTGCGGGCGGCGGGATGTCACGCGTGTTCCTGGCCGAAGATGCGACACTGGGCCGGAAGGTCGTCCTCAAGATCCTGCCGCGCGACCTGGCCGAGGGCCTGAGTACCGAGCGGTTCCGGCGCGAAATTCTCCTCGCCGCCCACCTGCAGCACCCCCACATCGTTCCAGTCCTGCAGGCGGGTGAGGCGGACGGCGCCCCCTGGTTCGTGATGCCGTTCGTCTCGGGAGAATCGCTCCGGGAACGGCTGCTGGAGGGTCCGCTCCCCGCCCGCAACGCGGTCGCGATCCTCCGGGACGTGGTCCGCGCCATGGCGTTTGCCCACCACGAGGGAGTCGTCCACCGCGACATCAAGCCCGGCAACGTGCTGCTCGCGAGCGGCGCCGCCATGGTGAGCGACTTCGGCATCGCCAAGGCGCTCTCCTCATCCCGCAGCAGCACCGGTGACGCGGCCCTGACCCAGGCGGGGAGCTCGCTCGGCACGCCGACCTACATGGCTCCGGAGCAGGCGGTGGCCGACCCGTCCGCCGACCACCGGGTCGACCTCTACGCGTTCGGGGTCATGGCCTACGAGATGCTCACCGGCCAGCCCCCCTTCCACGGCCGGACGCCGCAGGCGCTGCTCACCGCGCACCTCGTGGAAGCACCGGTGCACCTCCGGGAGCGGCTGCCCGCGCTGCCGGGCCCGCTGGCCGACCTGGTGATGCAGTGCCTGGAGAAAGACCCTGCCCGCCGTCCCGCCACCGCGGACGAGATCCTGAGCCGGCTGGACGATGTCGACTGGTCCGGGGAGCGGCGGGCCGCCGCCCCGGTTCGGCGCCGCCTCCGGCCGGCGCTCCTTTCCGGCGCGGGCGTGGGACTCGTACTCCTGCTGGGTGCGGCGCTGGCGTGGCGGAAGGCCGCAGCCCGGGCGCCGCATCACCCGGAGCTCGTCACCGTGGTTCCATTCCGCGTGGCCAGCGCCGATCCCGCCCTCCACTACCTCCGGGAGGGGATGCTCGACCTGCTGGCGGCGAAGCTTCCCGGTGAAGGTGGCCTCCGCGCCACCGAGCCGCGCCTCCTGCTGGACGCCTGGCGGGAGGCGGGCGGCAACGAGGACCGGGACCTCTCCACCCAAGATGCCGACCGGCTGGCGGTGCGGCTCGGCGCCGGGTGGTTGCTGCTGGGGGACGTGGTGGGGACGCCGACCCGTGTCACCCTCAACGCCGCCCTGCTGCCGGCGGGCGGAGGCGAGGCGGGCACCCGGGTCTCGGTGGACGGGCCCCCCGACAGTCTCGGCAGCCTGGTCGACCAGCTCGTGGCGCGGCTGCTCACCGCGACCACCGCGCCGAGCGCCAGCGGCGCGAGCCAGCTCACCAACACCTCGCTCCCCGCGCTTCGCGCCTACCTCGACGGCGTCTCCCGCTTCCGCCGCGGGCTGCCCTCGTCGGTCGAGTCGTTTCACCAGGCGGTCGAGCGGGACTCGACCTTCGTGCTGGCCGCCCTCGGGCTGGTGCAGGCCACCGGGTGGTGGAACAACCAGGCGCTCTCCTCCCGGGGCATCGAACTGGCGTGGCGGTATCGCGACCAGCTTTCCGCCCGTGACCGGGCGCTGCTGCTGGCCACGGTGGGGCCGCGCTATCCCGCACCGACCTCGAGCGTCGAGATGTACGCCGCGGCCCAGCGGTACCTGCAGCTCGCGCCGGACCGGGCCGAGGCCTGGTATCTCGCCGCCGACAAGGTCTACCACCTCGGAGACGCCCTGGGCATTGCCGACCGGGCCGAGCGCGCGGCGGAGGGGTTCAGCAAGGCGCTGGCGATCGACTCGACCTACGTGCCCGGCTATATCCACCTTCAGCAGCTGGCGGTGGAACTGGGCGATACCGTGCTCGACCAGCGGCTGGAACGGCTCCGGCGCGGCATCGACACCTCGAGAGCATGGGTGCCGCAGCAGGCGTGGTATCGCGCCGTCGCCCGGGGTGACACCGCGACGATGCGCTCGATGGTGCGCAGCACCCCCGGCAGCGATGCCAGCATCCTCTACCTGATCGGCCGGATGCCGCTCTTCGTGGCGGGCTCGCCGATCGAGCTCGCGATCGCGGCGTACGACACCCTGGTGGCCCGGGCCTCCCCGACGGAGAACCTGCGGTCGCTGCGGTCGGTGCAGTCCTCGCTGCAGCTCGTGGCGGGGCGGCCGCAGGCGGCGCGTGCCGCGCTCGAGCGGGGTGCGGCCGGCACGGTCGACGTCGCGCTGATGGGCCGGGAAGTGATGGACGCGATCGTCGGCGCGGGGGACACCGGCGCGATCGCGGGATTTCTGCCGCGGATCGAGGGGGTCATCCGCGCCCCGGTGCCGGCAGACGCCGGCAGAGCGGCGGAGCAGCGCAGCGCGGTCCGCATTCTCCTCAGCTGGCGGCTGACCCGCGGCGACACCACCGGGTCGCGGGAGCTGCTCGCCCGGCTTCGGGCCGGCCCGGGACTCACGGTTCCGGCGGGCGTTGCCCCGCCGATCGACCTGATTTCCCTGACCGCGCTGGAAGCGCTGGCGGCAGATCGCCGGGGAGAGAGCTCGGCCGCGGCGCTCGCCGGTGCGCTCGACTCCCTCCTGCTCCAGGCCGACTACACCGACTTCAGCGCCGGCCGGCTCGCCTTTGCGTCGCTGACCGCCGGCCGGTTGCTGGAGAAATACCGCGGGCCGGCGGCGGGTCTGGCCGCGGTGCGCCGGCGCTCGACCTGGTGGACCAACGAGATGCCGTACCTGGCGGCGCAGCTGCGGGAGGAGGGCCGGCTGGCGGCGCTTTCGGGCGAGAAGGAGGAAGCGATCGAGGCGTATCGCCACTACCTCGCGCTCAGGACGTCGCCCGAGCCGTCGGTTGCAGCGGAGGTAGAGGAGGTGCGGAAGGAACTGGCCCAGCTGTCATCCGGTCGTGGGGAGTAGAGCTAAGACAGCTCGAACTGCCACCACGAAGACACGAAGAGCACGAAGGACACACGAAGAAAAACACCTGACACGCCGAAGCCACGAAGCTTGCTACGCTTCGTGGCTTCGTGTTCTTCGTGTCCTTCGTGACTTGCTGTTGCAGTCAGATCGTGGCGCCAGGAACCCCGTTCCCGCCGTTCTTCGCCGTCGCCCCGGTCTGCACCGGCAGCTCCTCGCCCTCGAGATAGGTGTATCCCTCGAGCCCCGCCACATAGTCCGCGATGAACTGGTTCGCCTCGGCGCGCTGCAGGTCCTTCGCCGCGGTGACCTTGCGGCGGAAGGTCATCAGCAGCTCGCTGGGCTGGAACTGCACGTAGTTGAGCACCTCGGTCACGGTGTCGCCGTGGACCAGGTCGGTGACCTCGTACCCCGCCTCGGTCAGGCGCACGTGCACCGCGTTGGTGTCGCCGAAGAGGTTGTGCAGGTCGCCCAGGATCTCCTGGTACGCGCCAGTGAGGAAGATGCCCAGGATGTAGGGCTCGTCGTCCTTGATCGGGTGCAGCTCGAGCGACGGCTTCCCCTTCCGCCCCCCCACGAACCGGTCGATGACACCATCCGAGTCGCAGGTGATGTCCTGGATCGTCCCCCGCCGGCTGGGCTGCTCCAGCAGCCGGTGAATCGGCATGATGGGGAAGAGCTGGTCGATCGCCCAGTTGTCGGGGAGCGACTGGAAGACCGAGAAGTTGCAGAAGTACCGGTCGACCAGGGTGCCCTCGATGTCGGCCCAGATCTCGGGATGCTCCGACTTCTCCGGCTCCACCAGCCGCGCCAGCGCGTTCATGGTCGAGAGGTAGAGCATCTCGGCGTTGGCCCGGTCGCGGAGGGTGATGACGCCCGAGGCGAAGAGCTCCTGGGCCCGCTCCTTCCCGAAGGTGGCGTCGTGGTGGACTTCCTCCACCCGCTCGATGGCGATCGACTCGAGGTTGTCCTTGAGCTCCACCAGGAGCCCGTGCGGCTCCGGCCCGAGGTCGGGGACGCTCGGGTCGGCCTGGGACTCGACATCGGTGACGTTGATCAGGAGCAGCGAGTGGTGCGCCGTGATGGCCCGGCCCGACTCCGAGATGATGTGCGGCATCGGGACCCCCTCGGACTTGCACATCGAGCCGAGGGTATAGACCACGTCGTTGGCGTACTCCCGCATCGAGTAGTTCATGCTGGCCGGGCGGGTGGAGCGCGACCCGTCGTAGTCCACCCCCAGCCCGCCCCCCACGTCCACGTGGGTCAGGCCGAAGCCCATGTTGCGGAGCTCGACGTAGAACCGGCCGATCTCCTCGAGGCCCGCCTTGATGTACTGGATGTCGGTGATCTGGCTGCCGAGGTGGAAGTGCACCAGCCGGAGCACGTCCTTGCGGCCGAGGGCGGTGAGCTTGTCGAGCACCTTCATCAGCTCCATCGCCGAGAGCCCGAACTTGGACTTCTCGCCGCCGCTCTTGGCCCAGCGGCCGGAGCCCTCGGTGGCCAGCTTGATCCGCACCCCCATGGTGGGGTTGATCCCCAGCTCGTCGGCCACCTTGAGGAAAGTGTCCACCTCGGAGAGCTGTTCCACCACCACGAAGACGGTGTGCCCCAGCTTCTGCCCGGTCAGGGCGAGGCGCATGTACTCCTCGTCCTTGTACCCGTTGCAGACGATGATCGGCTGGGTGCTCTCGGTAATCCCGAGGACCGCCTGGAGCTCGGGCTTGGAGCCGCACTCGAGCCCGACGCCATGGGGCGAGCCGAACTCGACGATCTCCTGCACCACGTGCCGCTGCTGGTTCACCTTGATCGGGTAAACCGTGGTGTAGCTCCCCTCGTAGCCGAACTCGGTGATGGCGTTCTGGAACTGCGTCGCCAGCATCTGGATCCGGGCGCGCAGGATGTCCGAGAAGCGGAGGAGGAGGGGGAAGCCGGCGCCCTGGGCGTTGAGGTCCATGGCCAGCTGGAAGAGATCGAGCCCACGCTTGGGATTGCCGTCCGGGTGCACCGAGACGTGGCCGTCCGCGTTCACGCGGAAGAAGCCCAGGCCCCAGCCCTGGACGTTGTAGAGCTTTTCCGAGTCCTTGAGGGACCAGCTGTTGGTGGCGATTGCGGGCCTCCGAGGTGCGATGTGAAGGGGGGAAATTTTAGTGGACAAGGCGGCAGAGCGGCAAGGCGGCAAAGCGGCTAGGCGGCTAGGCGGCTAGGCGAAGGTGAGGCGCGGCGGACCGGGGGATTCCCGGAGCGGAACGTATGCGCCCACTCTTCACACCGACGCCAGCCCCCACGCCGAGCGCATCAGTTCCGCGGAGGGAATCTCCCGGGACGCCGCGCCGACTCAGTTCCGCGGAGGGGACCCCCGGTCCGCCGCGCCGGCTCAAGTTTCCCCCACCCCCGCCGATACTCTCCCTTAACGCGCAGCATAGCCCGCAAGGGCCCCAGTAGCCGGACTGGGTAATGAAATCGGCACCAGGCCCGGCCGCCTTTGCGCGCGCCGGGTTTCGTGTTTCACCCCCGCTACATTCCAGCCATGTCCTGGTCCTTCCGACTCGTCCGGGTCCTCGGCACCGACGTGAAGGTGCACGTCACCTTCCTGCTGGTCCTGGCGGCCTTCTTCTTCCACGCCCAGGCCCAGGCCGGGGCCGCCGCCGCCTTTGCCACGGCGGGGCTCTTCCTCGGCCTCTTCCTCTGCGTCCTGCTGCATGAGTTCGGGCACATCCTGATGGCCCGGCGCTTCGGGATCCGCACCCCCAGTGTCCTCCTCCTGCCGATCGGCGGGGTGGCGATGCTCGAGCGGATGCCGGAGGAGCCGCGCCAGGAGCTGCTCATCGCCCTGGCCGGGCCGGCCGTCACCCTCGCCATCGCCGCGGTGCTGAGCCTCGTGCTCACCCTCACCGGCGACCCGCCCAACTGGATCCAGCTGGACATGGACAGCCCGGCGGTGGTCGTGCGGCTCTTCAGCATGAATGTCATGCTGCTGGCCTTCAACCTGATTCCCGCCTTCCCGATGGACGGCGGGCGGGTGCTCCGTGCCCTCCTCGCCATGCGGATCGACTACGTCCGCGCCACCCGCATCGCCGCCACACTGGGCCAGGCCGCCGCGATCCTCGGCGCGGTTGCGGCGATCACGATGTACCGGTGGGAGTGGGGGCTCATCGCCCTGTTCATCTTCTTCACCGCCGGGCAGGAAGCGACCTTCGTCGCCACCCGGGCGGCGGGGCGCGGCATCATCGTCGACCAGATGATGGTCACCCGCTTCGTGACCGTCCCGGTCCACGCCACCCTGCGGGTGGCGGCCGACACCCTGCTCGATACCGAGCAGCGCGAGCTTCCGGTGGTGGACAACCTGGGGAACGTGGAAGGCCTGCTGACCCGCGACCACCTGGTGCGTGGCCTGGCGGCGCGCGGACCCGATTCGAGCGTGGCCGAGGCGATGGCCCGCCCGGTGCCGCTGCTGCCGCTGGGACTCAGCTTCGACGACGCGGTGCAGCGGCTCCGCGCGAGCGGCTACCCTGCCCTGCCGGTGGTCGATGGCGGCGGCCGCATGGTGGGACTGCTGACCAGCGACAACATCACCGACCTGATCATGCTGCGGCAGGCGGTCGGGACCCGCTGAGCCCTACTCCGGAATGAGGGGGAGCGTGCTCGCGGTGGTTTCGCGCCGGCGCGGATCGATCGGCGGGAGGGCCGCGGCGGGCGGGTTGGCGTTGCGCCAGTGGAGGAACGAGAGCAGCGGACCGTAGAAGAGGAGGTCGGCGGCGAGCTTCCCGGCGAGCAGCCCGGGCCACCCGCCCACCAGCGTCAGCCCGAGCCAGAGGCAGCCGGGCCGGAGCAGGAATCCATCCACCCGCTCCGCCGCGCCGAACTCGAGCAGCAGGTCGTGCGCCAGTTCGCGTACCGGCCGGGGCGCACACCCTCCCTCGCGGGCATGGGCCCGCTCCTGCCGCCAGTCCCGCAGCAGCAGCACCCCGTAGAACCACCCCGCCTCCGCCAGGCTTCCCGCCAGCGCCGCCAGCACCAGGCTGCCCGAGAGGCGCGCCACCGCGAGCGCCGCCAGGACCAGCGCCACCGTGCCAAGCGCTTCGGCAATCCCATAGCGCCGCCGCCAGGTCGCCAGCGCGGGACGAAGGCCCCGCTCCGGCCGGCCGAGCGGCTCGGCATTTCCCATCTCGACCACGAACTCATGGGAGCCGATGAGGATCACGTCCCCGGTGCGGAGCAGCGACGGGGCGACGACCTGCGCGCCGTTGAGCCAGGTGCCGAAGCGGCTCCGGTCGACCAGCAGCGGGCCTTCGGGGGTGGGGACGATGCGGGCGTGCCGGCGGGAAATCTGCGCGCCATCGAGGAGCACCTCGCACTCCTCGAGCCGCCCGATCGCCACCGCCCGCTCGGTCAGGGGGAGGGAGCGGTTGCCGTGACGGAGAACGAGGGTGGGGCGCATGGGGCGAAGTCGGGCTCAGTTCAGGTGTCGAGTTCCTGCTTGAGGCGGGGCCCGGGGTGCCTGGGTTTCTGGAAGTACCACCAGTTCACCTCGTCCAGCCACTGCTCATCTTCGGCGACGATGCTGCCCCAGAGGCAGCGACCCGCCGGGACCAGCGCCGGGCGGACCCGCTGGTCGGCGGTGTGGACCCGGGGGAGGAACGCCTCCCGCACTTCGTCCGGCGCCAGGTCGAGCGCGTTCTGGAGCAGCTGGCGGCCGTCCATGTCGTTGAGATAATCGTCGAGGCCGAGGTGGTATCCCGCCACCACCTGGTCGACCACCCGCTCCCAGTTCTCCACCAGCCCCCGCAATCCCTGGGCGACGACGCTGTACGGCGCGCCACTCCGCCGCAGGTAGTCGCGGACCGGGTCTTCCTGTCCGGGGGTGCGATTCTGGCTCATGATTCGCTCCGGCCCCGCGCGAGCTGCCGCTGGAAGTAGCGCTCGCCGTCGTTGGGGTGGAAAAAGGTCCTGATGGTCCGGTCGCGGTCGAAGGCCAGGAACGCCCCCTGGGCGCGGTCGAAGCGGGTCACCACGCCATCGGTGCGCACCGCCTCGAGAATGTCCCCGCCCGCCGGCCGGTCCCGAAGCTCCTGCGCCAGCCGCAGGTACTCCGCCTCGCTGATCCGGCCGAACTCCGCGCCATGCTTCTGGTAGTGCTCGTGCAGGTGCTCGGCGTCGCGAAAGCCGATGGCGGTGTTGACCGGGGCCGCCTCGGGCGCCGGCGCCGCACCGGCACCGGTGCCTCCCTGCGGTGCCGGGACGGTGGCCGGCGCGCTGGGCGCGGGACCAGATCCTCCCCGGTACTGCTGCGTAAGGCGGACCGCCGCGGCGACAAGGAGGACCAGGACGATCCGGATGACCCGCCGGCGGTCCATCAGTGGCTCCAGCGATTGTTGCCGCGGGCGATGTCCGGCAGGTCCTGGTCGGGGTCGACCTCCACCTGCTTCACCGTGCCGTCGGTGCGGATCCGGTAGGTGAATCTGGGCCCGAGGTTCCACATGTCGACCGGGAGCGCCACGGTGCGGAGCTCCACCTTCCCGGCGGCGTCAACGATGGTGATCGCGAGGTCGGCGGGCATCACCATCGCGCCGCGGCTCGAGAGATGGATCTCGGTGACCCCGTCCTTCGCCACCACCGAATCGACCGCCTGGTCGAGCCGCGCGGTGGTGAACACCCAGGCCCGCCAGTACCAGTCGAGCTCCTGGCCCGACTGGTCCCGCATCAGCCGGAAGAAGTCGGCGGGGGTGGGATGCTTGAACGCCCAGGTCCGCAGGTACTCGCGGTAGGCGGCGTCGAAGCGCGGCTTGCCGAGCACCTTGTAGCGGAGCAGCTGCATCATGAGCGCGGGCTTCTGGTAGCCACCCCAGAAGAGGTCGTGCACTTCCACCGGGCGGTTGATCAGCGGCTGCTCGAGCCCGGGGATCGCGTGGTCCTTGTAGAGATGCAGCGGGTGCACCTCGATGCTGTCGCCGTAGGGCGTGCCCTGGAAGTAGAGCGCCGCGTTGCCGAGGTCGATGAAGGTATTGAACCCCTCGTCCATCCAGGGATACAGCCGCTCGTTGCTCCCGACGACCATCGGGGTCCACTGGTGTCCCAGCTCGTGCGCCAGCACCCACTGGAGGTCGATCCGCGTCGGCCCGGCCGGGTCGAAGGTCATCATCGGGTATTCCATCCCCTCGATGGGCCCTTCGATGCTCGACATGTGCGGATAGGGGTAGTGATACCACTGGGTGCTGTAGTACTTCACCGCCTCCCGCACGATCCGGTTGGCCTCGGTCCAGAGCGTCGCGCTGGGCCGGTAGTAGGTGTGCACCAGGATGCCGTCCCAGGCGGACGCGTCCCAGCGGAAGTTGGGCGCCGCCGCAAAGGCGAAATCCCGGACACTGTCCGCGTGGAACCGCCAGGTGAGGGTCCCACTCTGCTTCGGCCTCGAGAGTGCGGGGTTGCCCGCCTCATCGGCTGTGATGATCGCCACAGCGGTGTCGGACACTTTGGCCTTGAGCAGGCGGGCGCGCTGCTTTGCGGTGAGCACCTCGAGCGGGTTGAGCAGCCGCCCGGTGGCGGCGACGGTGTACGCCGCCGGCAGCGTCACGCTCACGTCGAAGGAGCCGTACTCGAGATAGAACTCCCCCGCGCCGATGTAGGGCTCGTGGTTCCACCCCTTCACGTCGTCGTATACCGCCACCCGCGGATACCACTGTCCCAGCTCGTAGAGGGTGCCGTCGCGTCCCATCCGCCCGGCGCCCTGCTCCGGCACCACGAAGCGCCACGCGAGATCGAGATCGATCGAGGCGCCGGCGGCCAGCGGGGTCGGAAGGTCCACCCGCATCGTGGTGCCGTAGACGGTATGCGAGAGCGGCTTCCCCAGGTGGGTGAGCTTCTCGAGCGTGATGCCGCCTCGCCCGCCCTTGCAGGAGAAATCGAAGGCGCTGCCGAGAAAGACCAGCGGCGGCTGGTCGAGCTGGTTGGTGACGCTCCCCGGCTCGCAGATGTTCTGCTCCATGTGGAGCCAGAGATACGGCAGCCGGTCGGGCGAGTGGTTGACGTAGTGGATCGTCTCCCGGCCCACCAGCTCCTGGTTGTCAGGAGTCAGGGTGGCGCTGATCCGGTAGTCGGCCCGCTGCTGCCAGTAGTCCCGCCCGGGCCGGCCGCTGCCGGTGCGGATGGTGTTGGGAGCGGGGAGGTCGAGGGGCCGGAAGGGAGAGCTGTCCGCCACCGAGGGCGAGGACTGCGCGGCCGCGGGCGCGGCGGCCGCGAGCGCCAGGGCGAGGAGGAGTTTGTGTCTCACGGAGGAGAAGGTATTCGCCCGCTGGAGGCTGTCCAGTGTTCTGGACGGGCCTCCGATCGTGTGAAGGGTTGAACAGCTTTCCCCCTCGGCGGGCCGGGCGCCTATTATGTCAGCATGAGCCGAACCTTCGAGTACCAGAGCGAGCTCCCGGTGCCGGCGGGCGCCGCGTACGAGTGGCACACCCGGCCTGGCGCCTTCGAGCGCCTGCTCCCGCCCTGGGACACGACCCGGGTGGTCGAGCGCTCCGGCGACGTGCAGCAGGGACGGGTGGTGCTCGAGGTGCCGATCGGCCCGGCGACGCAGCGCTGGGTCTCGGAGCACCAGGGTGGCACGCCCGGGGTCGAGTTCGTCGACCGGCAGGTCGAGGGCCCGTTCGCGAGCTGGGTCCACGCGCATCGCTTCGAGCCGGCGGGCACCGCCGGGTGCCGGATGATCGACCGGGTGGTGTACGACCTGCCGTTCGGCGCGGCGGGCGCCCTGGCCGGCGGCGCAGTCGAACACCGGCTGCGGCGGACCTTCGCCTACCGGCACCGGGTGCTCGCCGACGACTTTGCCGCCGCGGCGCGGTACGGCTCGCTCCGCCCGCGCACCATCGCCATCACCGGCGCGACCGGGTCGCTGGGCCAGGCCCTGGTCCCGTTCCTGACGACCCAGGGCCACCGGGTGCGGATCGTCACCCGCCGCCCCGCGAGCGGCGACGACATCCACTGGGATCCCGCCGCCGGCACGCTCGACCCCGCCGCCCTCGAAGGCGTGGACGCGGTCCTGCACCTCGCGGGAGAATCGATCGCCGGCTCACGCTGGACCGAGGCGCAGAAGCGGCGCATCCTCGAGAGCCGCACCCAGGGCACCACGCTCCTGGCCGAGACCCTGGCGCGGCTCCAGCGGAAGCCGGGAGTGCTGGTCTCGGCCAGCGCGGTGGGGATCTACGGGAATCGCGGCGACGAGGTGCTCACCGAGCGCGCCGGGGTGCGCACCGGCCCCGACACCTTCTTCGTGGAGCAGGTGGCGCACGCGTGGGAGGCGGCGACCGAGCCGGCGGAGCGGGCCGGGATCCGGGTGGTGCGGGCGCGGATCGGCATCGTGCTCACGCCGGCCGGGGGCGCGCTCCCGCCGATGATGCTCCCGATCCAGATGGGCGTCGGCGGGAGGATGGGCAGCGGCCGGCAGTACCTCAGCTGGATCGCGATCGACGACGTAGTGGGCGGGCTCTACCACGCGCTCGTCACCGATGCGCTCTCGGGTCCGGTCAACCTCACGGCGCCCACTCCGGTCACCAACGCCGCCTTCACCGACACCCTCGCGCGGGTGCTCCATCGCCCGGCGTTCTTCCCGGTGCCCGAGGCGGCGGTACGGCTGCTGGTGGGCCAGATGGCGGACGAGCTGCTGCTGTCGGGCGCGCGGGTGATCCCGGAGCGGCTGCGGGAGAGCGGGTACGGGTTCCGCTATCCCGATCTCGAGGGGGCGCTGCGGCATGTGCTGGGGCGGGCAGGCGGCTAGGCGGTCAGGCGGTCAGGCGGTCAGGCGGTCAGGCGGCACGAAGGTACGAACAGGTGAGGCGGTGCCGCGCCAGAAGAGCAGGGATTCCTCGTCGCTGCGCTCCTCGGAATGACAGAACCGGGTGCGCTTATCTTCCTCCGCACCATGCCCAACGCCGTCGTCCTGCTGAGCGGAGGCCTCGACTCCGCCACCACGCTGGCCATCGCCCGGCGCGACGGATTCACCCCGCACGCGCTCTCCTTCCGGTACGGCCAGCGCCACGCCGTCGAGCTCGAAGCCGCGGCGAACGTCGCCCGCCAGCTCGGTGCCGCCGCCCATGCGGTCATCGACATCGACCTCCGGCGCTTCGGCGGCTCCGCCCTCACCGCCGACATCCCCGTTCCCAAGGGCCGCAGCACCGAGGAGATGAGCGGGTCGATCCCGGTCACCTACGTCCCGGCGCGCAATACCATCTTCCTCTCGTACGCCCTGGCCTGGGCCGAAGTCCTCGGCGCGCACGACATCTTCATCGGGGTCAACGCGCTCGACTACAGCGGCTATCCCGACTGCCGCCCCGAGTACATCGCCGCCTTCGAGCGGATGGCCAACCTGGCGACCAGGGCCGGGGTCGAGGACAGCACCCGCCTCACGATCCACGCCCCGCTCATCCAGCTCAGCAAGCGGGAGATCATCGCCACCGGCCTGGCACTCGGTGTCGACTACAGTCTGACGCGGAGCTGCTACGATCCCGCGCCCGACGGTGCGGCCTGCGGGGCATGCGACTCCTGCCTGCTACGGTTGAAGGGCTTCCGGGACAATGAAATTGCGGACCCGGCGCCCTACCGGAAGCAGAACAACGTGAGCGGTATGCGGTGAGCGGGAACTGACCTCAGGCCACCGCTCACCGCTCACTGCTCACCGCTCACGCAGTTCAAACGGGCCTTCGCACATGGCGTACGCCGTCAAGGAAATCTTCTACACCCTCCAGGGCGAAGGGGCGAACACCGGGCGGCCCGCGGTGTTTCTCCGCTTTGCCGGCTGCAACCTGTGGACCGGCCGGGAGGCCGATCGCGCCACCGCCACCTGCCGCTTCTGTGATACCGATTTCGTCGGCACCGATGGCCCGGGCGGCGGCAAGTTTACCACCGCCGACGCCCTGGCACGTGCGGTAGCGCAGACCTGGCCCGCGGGGGCCGGTGGCCGGCGCCTGGTGGTCTGCACCGGCGGCGAGCCGCTCCTCCAGCTCGACCCGCCCCTGATCGACGCCCTCCACCACGAGGGATTCGAGATCGCGATCGAGACCAACGGCACCCTCGCCGCGCCAGCCAACATCGACTGGATCTGCGTGAGTCCCAAGGCCGGCGCGGAGCTGGTCCAGCGCGCCGGACACGAGCTCAAGCTGGTCTTCCCCCAGGCGGGAGCCGAGCCCGAGCGGTTCGGCGACCTCGACTTCCGCCACCGCTACCTGCAGCCCATGGATGGCCCGGAGCAGCGGGCCAACACCGAGCGGGCGGTGCGCTATTGCCTGGAGCATCCCGAGTGGCGCCTCAGTCTCCAGACGCATAAGATGCTGGGGATTCCCTGACGGCTGGTTCACCCTGACAATCGGCGCATGACCCATTCGCCCGGCTTCTCCGACCGGATTGCCCACGCGCTCAGCTACGCCGCCAAGCATGGGGCCACCCCGTCCGCGCGCGGCGGGCGGATCACCTGGCCCACCCGCCCCGCCAATGTCGCCGTCATCCTGGCGCGCTACGGGTGCGACGAGCATACGATCGTCTCGGGAATTCTCCTCGCCCTCCTGAGCGAGGCGGAACACAGCCAGCAGCAGGAGCTGGCGCGGCGCATCGGGGTGAAGTTCGGGGACATGGCGCTCAAGATCGTCCAGCAGGTGCTGGAGCCGCGCTACGACTCCCGGGGACGGGAGCGCGGGTGGGAAGCGTGCAAGCTCGACTACCTGGCCAACCTCGGCCTCTGCGACCAGCGGGCGCTCGAGGTCTCCTGCGCCAACGAGATCCACCAGTGCGGCGCGCTCATCACCGACGTGCGCCGCCTCGGCAGCGAATATCTCTCCACCCACGCACCTGGCGGCGGGCCCACCGTGGTCTACTGGTTCACCCAGGTGATCCAGGCCTACGCTGGCCACGCCACCGGCCCCCGCCCGGGGATGCTCGCCGAACTGCGCGAGCTGTCGAACCGCCTCTCCGACCTGGTCCTGGCCGGGGAGTAGCGGCGGGCTAGTGCTCGCCCTTGGCCTCGGGCTTCTTCTTCTCGGCCACGGCGACCTTCTCCTCCTTCGCCGGCTCCGCCTCCCCCGCGCCTTCCTTGCTCCGGGCCACCAGCACCGACTCGGCCTGCGCGGCGTACCCCTTCGCAAAGCTCGAGTTCACGTGCACCACCGCATCGTTGAGGGTGCGGAACGGATAGTCCGGCGTGATCAGCGGGAGCTTGTCGGCCACCGCCTGGTCGGTGATGACGCTTCCCGCCGGGACGTAGTGCCCCGCCGCGACGCTCACCCCGATCAGCTTCGCCCCCGGTTCCACCACCGCACCGGCGCCCACCGCCGACTTGAACACCAGCGCCTGCATCCCGATGAAGACGTTGTCGTCGATCCGGGCCGGGCCGTGCACCTGGGACTGGTGGGCCAGCGACACCTTCCTGCCGATGTAGACGGCGTAGTCGCGGCCGTTCACCTCGAAGGTGCGGTTGGGCACCGGCACCCCGCCATCGATGGTCTCGAGGGCGTGGATCACGACGCCGTCCTGCACGTTGGTCTCGTCGCCCAGCGCGATCGGCTGGCCTTCATCGCCGCGGATCGAGGCGAAGGGGGCGACGTAGACCTCGTGCCCGAGGATCACGTCGCCGATCACGCTCGCCAGCGGGTCGACGAAGGCCTCGGCCGAGACCTGGGGCGAATTCACGTCGGTGTTGAAGGTGGTGAGGACGTTGGGCCGCCCGTGCCCGTGGCCGTCCTGGGGCCCGAAGGCGGCGAGCCCCGCCTTGAGTTCCTCGACCTCCTGCCGCAGCGCCACCACTTCGTGGGAGGACTGCGTCGACGCGATCCCGACCACCACCAGCGTGCCGACCACGAGCGATCCCACCAGCCCGCCGACCAGCGCCATGACCAGCCCCTTCTTGTCCATACTTGCCTCGGATGTCAGTAGGCGGATAACCAGCCATCCCTGAGTATCGGGGGGGTGGGGGGAGTGCTTGAGGGAAGTGCTATCGCTATATTCTTCAATGAGATGGAGTCCTCCACCTCGCTCCTGACCTCGCTTCCGAACGCCTTTGCCTCGGCGTGCCGGCACGCTCGCTCCGACAGCGAGCTCTTCGAGCGCTGCCGTGAGGCGCTGACCCGCCGCTTCAACAGCGAGCGGATCTGGTTCCAGGTCTCCAGTCCCACCACCCTGCTCAACCCCGTCGTTCCCCCGGATTGGATCGCCACCGGGGTGGAAGTGGTGCGCCTCTCCAGCGGTGCCACCGATGTCGCCATCGTGGCCGAACCGGGGGTGGCGTCGCAGCTCCGCGGCCACGCCACCCCGATCGCCCTGGGCCTCTCGGTGATGCTGGAGCTGCACAGCGTGCTGCGGGAGCGGCAGGGCCAGCTGGACGACGCCGTCTTCCAGCTGCGCGCGCTGCGGCAGGTGGCCCGGCTCCTCTCCTCGGTGCACTCGAGCAGCGAGACCGAGAACCTGGTCCTCGACTTCATGGCCGAGGTGTTCTTCTGCTGGTGGGCCTGCCTCTACCGGCCGGCCGGGGCGGACTATCTCCCGAAGGTGGTGCGCTCGCTGCGCGGCTCGATGAGCCTCGAGACCATTCCGCGGGACGCGCTCGACCGGGCCCTGCCATCGGACACCCCGGTCGCGACCACCGACGACGCGCTCCTGGCGCGGATCCTCCCGCCCACCGCCCAGCTGGTGGTCTCGCTCGATGTCGGGACGGAGCGGCTCGCGGTGCTGACGCTGGGCCCGCGGCTCCACGACCAGGTCTTCGGGCAGGCCGAGTCGGAGCTGGCGGGCACGCTGGCGTACGCCGCCGCGATCGCGCTCAAGAATGCCCAGCTGGTGGAGCAGCTCCAGAGCGCCGCGACCACCGATCCCCTCACCGGGCTCAGCAACCGGCGGGCGATGGAGGACCGGCTCGCGGCCGAGCTCTCTCGCACCCACCGGCACTCGATCCGCACCAGCGTGGTGATGATCGACGTCGACCGCTTCAAGCTGGTGAACGACACCCAGGGTCACGCGGTGGGCGACCGCCTGCTGGTGGAGCTGGGGCGGATCCTGCGGCAGCAGTGCCGCTCGCTCGACGCGGTCGGCCGGATGGGCGGCGACGAGTTCCTGGTGATCCTGCCGATGACCTCGGCCGACGAGGCGATGAGCTTCGTGGACCGGGTGCAGGGGGCAGTGGGACGGCTGGCGGCGCAGTTCCCCGAGTTCGGCTCGCCCTCGCTCAGCATGGGGATCGCCGAGGCGCCCCGCCACGGGAAGGGTCCCGAGCAGGTGATCGGCGCGGCCGACGCGGCACTCTACCGGGCCAAGCGCGGCGGGCGCGACGCGGTGACCATCGCCGAGGATCCGGCGCCGTGAGCGACCCGGAGTTCCTCCTCCTCGGCGACGCCCTCTGGCTCGAGTTCGTGAACACCCAGGCCGGGCCCGGGCGGGCCGACGCCATTCCCGACCCGCCAGCCTGGCTTCGCTGGACCACGGCCCTGCGCCTGGAAGCGCCCCGCCACGCCGCCGACCTCGAGGCGGCGCACCGCTTCCGGGAAAAGCTGGCCCGGCTGGCGGAGTCGCTCGCGGGGCGGCGGGGTCCGTCCCCCTCGGGTGTCGAGGCGGTGAACGCCGAGCTGGCGGCGCACCCGGCGCACGAGCAGCTGGTCCGGGTGGGCGGCGCCTGGCAGCTGCGGGCGGTCTCCAGCCGTCCGCCGACCGCGCTCGAGGCCATCGCCCGCTCCGCCGCGGAGACGCTGGCGACCCCGTCGGCGCTGGTGCGGGCCTGCGCCAATCCCGACTGCGGGCTCTACCTGCTGGACGCGAGCACCGGCCAGGGCCGCCACTGGTGCAGTCCGGCGCGCTGCGGCACCACCCAGCGTCCCGAACGCCGCCGCCGCTCCCGCCTCACGCCGCTCGTCTCCGATGCCTGATCCCTCCACCAGCACCCCTCCGCCGCTCACGATCTTCGAGCGGGTGGAGACGGCCCTGGGCCAGCGCTACCGGCTGGAGACGATGGTGGCGGCCTCCCGCGAGCGGGTGCTGTTCACCGCGCAGGACAAGCTGCTCTCGCGGCGGGTTTCCCTCCGGGTGAACCTCTATCCCAACGACCAGACCCGGGCCTGGTTCCTCCGCGAGGCGGAGGCGCTGGCGCAGCTCGACCACCCGGCGATCCGGCACGTGTATGATGCCGGGATCGTGGGCGACCTGGCCTACCGGGTGGGCAACTGGATCGATGGCGAGAGCCTCCAGGAGGCGGTGCAGCGCGGGCCCCGCCCATTCCCCGCGGTGCACATCCTCGCGCGCGACATGCTGAGCGGCCTGGAGCACGCCCACGCCCACGGGATCGTGGTGCGCCGGATCGCGCCGACCTCGCTGCTGGTGAACCTCGCCGGGCGCGGCACCGTGACCGACCTGCGGTTCTGCAACTGGACCCTGCCGGCGATTCCCCCGACCGATATTCCCGGGGCGCAGGCCTACATGGCGCCGGAGATCCGGGGCGGCGCCCCGGGCGACCCGACCAGCGACATCTACACCGCCGGCGCGATTCTCTACGTCGCCGTCACCGGGGTGGAGCCGCCGCTCGACAGCGCCCAGCTCAAGCCCCCCTCGGCGCTCCGCCCCAACTGCCCCCGCGCCATCGAGCGGATCCTGCTCCGCTCGCTCCGGCCCGCGCCCGACGACCGCTATCTCACGGCGGCCGAGATGCTGGAGGATTTCGCCAGCGACGCGGGCACCTTCGAGAGCCCGGCGGTGGTGCAGCTGAGCCCGCGGATCCTGCCGAGCGAGAGCGACGACGGGCGGCACTGGGAGAAGCGGCTCCGCCGGGCGCTGGGCGACGATTACGAGCTCCTCTCGCTGCTGGGGAGCGGCGGCTACGGGCGGGTCTACCGGGTGCGCGACCTGCACCTCGAGCGGGAGGTGGCGCTCAAGGTCCTGCATCCGCACCTCACCGCCGACCCGGCGGTGGTCGAGCGGTTCCGCCGGGAGGCGCAGCTCGCCGCGCGGCTCAACCACCCGAACCTGGTCAACATCTACGACATCGGCGGGCGCTCCGGGCTCCTCTGGTACACCATGGAGCTGGTGCAGGGCCCCAACCTCGCCCAGCTGGTGGAGAAGGAAGGCCCGCTCCCGATCGAGAAGGTGGTGCGGCTGCTCCGCGAGTCGCTCAGCGCACTGGCCCAGGCCCACGCGGCCGGCCTGGTGCACCGCGACCTCAAGCCGGAGAACATGCTGCTCGAGCCGGACGGGAGCCTCCGGATCACCGACTTCGGCCTGGCACTGGCGCTCCGGGCCCCGGGGCGCTTCGGTGGGGCCACCAGCCAGAGCGGGACGCCGATGTTCGCGAGCCCGGAGCAGCTGCTGGGGGAGCGGGTGGACCAGCGGAGCGACCTCTACAGCCTTGCGGCGGTGGCCTATTTCGCCCTGCTGGGCGAGCCCCCGTTCTTCGGCTCCACGGTGGAGCAGGTCCTGACCCGGCAGACCACCAACCAGTGGCCCGAGCTGCGCGGGAAGCGCGGCGACATCACCGAAGACCTGGCCAGCGTGCTGGAGCGGGCGCTGAATGCGGAGGTGGAGCAGCGCTACCCCTCGGCGGCGGAGTTCCTGCTGGCGCTCAACCGGGCCACCGGGAAGGGACTCCGGCGCAAGAGCGGGGAGTGGACCAAGGCGGCGCTGCGCTGGTGGAAACCCTAGGGGACGTTCTGGCGGCCGACCCCTTGACGAATTGGCCATTTGTCACATCTTTGTTCCGGCTTTTGAGGCCAGAAGGCTTGGCCGGGTTTGAATCGTGGCATCTTCCCCTCCAGGAACTGCGCGACCCGGGCACCTCGCTCCGGGTCTTTTTTGTGGGCCGGGATTTCCCGACCCATGTCCCTGTCAATGCAACGGGAGAGGCCGGGCATTGACGATGTTCCCCTCCGCATGAGGTAGTGCAGTATGGCTCGCGTCACCGGCACCGTGAAGTGGTTCAATGATGCCAAGGGTTACGGCTTCATCACCCCTGAAAACGGATCCAAGGACTGCTTCGTCCATCACACCGCCATCAAGGCCGACGGCTTCCGCAGCCTGGCCGAAGGTGAGCGGGTCGAGTTCGACATCGTCGATGGGGCGAAGGGGCCCGCGGCGGAGAACGTCACGAAGGTGAAGTAACTCCCGCCCGGCGCGCCCCAGAGGCGCACCGATGCAAAAGGGCCGGCATCTCTGCCGGCCCTTTTCATTTCCCCAGGAGCGCGCGTCTTACTTGTGGCGGTAGATGACCCGGCCGCGGGTCAGGTCGTAGGGCGAGAGCACCACGGTCACCCGGTCGCCCTCGAGGACCCGGATCTTGAACTTGCTCATCTTGCCGGCGGCATAGGCCAGGATGGAATGCCCGTTCTCCAGCATGACGCGGTAGTTCCGGTCGGGCAGGACCTCGCTCACGACCCCTTCCATCTCGATGCCTTCTTCCTTCGCCATTCACGCTCTCCACAAGGGTATTGGGACGGCTTCTGACGGGGAGGAATCTCTCCCGGGGGCCGGTCGGGCGCAACTCAGTCCCGAACTGTCATCCCGAGGACCCCCGCCAGCCCATTCACGCTGTCATCCCGAGGACACCCGCGGAGCGGGGTCCGAGGGATCTACTCAACCTGCCATGACCGCAGCAGCGTTCCGGGACAGGACGGTGGATCCCTCGCTTCGCTCGGGATGACAGGCGAGGGCGCTCGGGATGACAGGCGAGGGCGCTCGGGATGACAGGCGAGGGCGCTCAGGATGACGGGCGAGGACGCTCGGGATGACAGGCGCAGCGCACCCCTGCGGTCATCCCAGCCCCGCCAGCGGCCGCCACTTCTCCATCTCCTCCTCCACCAGCGTCACCAGCTCCCCGATCACCTTCGCGTCGAAGGTGAACTGCACCCCCGCCGCCCGGTACAGCTCCGGCAGCGACCGGGTGTTGCCGAGGGCGAGCGCCTGACGGTACTGCTCGACGGCACCGGCCTGGTCGCGGAGGCTGTTCCGCCACACCTGGAGCGCCCCCACCTGCGCGATCCCGTACTCGATGTAGTAGAACGGGTAGAGGAAGATGTGGAGCTGGCGGTACCAGCGGGTGACCCGCTCGCGCTCGAGCCCGCTCCAGTCGATGCCCCGCTCGAAGCGGCTCCGGATCCGGAGCCACGCCGCATCCCGCGCATCGCGATCCCGCCCCTCGCCGCTGGTGTAGATCCAGCTCTGGAAGGCGTCGACCGAGGAGACGTGGGACAGCGTGACGAGCACATCCTCGAGGTGTTCCACCCGCGCCCGGGCGAATTCCTCCGGCGCGAAGAACCCGTCGTGGCCCTGGTCGAGATAGGGGAAGGCCAGCAGCTCCATCGACATCGAGGCGAGCTCGCACATCTCGAGGCCGGGGTGCCGCTGCCAGATGTACGGCTCGCGATGGGCCTCGAAGGCGTGGAAGCTGTGCCCTGCCTCGTGCAGCAGCGTGGAGACGTCGTCGAAGACCCCGACCGAGTTCATGAAGATGAAGGGCCGCCCGCGGAAGTGCAGCGTCTCGCAGTAGCCGCCCGGCGCCTTTCCCTTCCGCACATCGAGGTCGAGCAGCCCCTCGTCCATCATCACCTGGAACTGCCGGCCGAAGTGCCCCGAGACCTGCTCGAACACCCGGCGCGAGGTCCCGATCAGCTCATTGACCTTCGCGAAGGGCCGGAGCGGCTGGCGGCCGCGGGGGTCGGGCCCGACATCCCAGGGCCGGAGCCGGTCCACGCCGAGCGAGGCGCGCCGCCGGGCCATGATCCGCTCCACCGCCGGCGCCACGACTTCTTCGCACGCCTCGTGGAAGCGGCGGCAGTCGGCCGGGGTATAGTCGAACCGGCACTTCGCCCGAAAGGCGTAGGCCTCGAAATCGGCGAAGCCGGCGTTCCGCGCGGTCTTCACCCGCAGGTCGAAGAGGGTATCGAAGATGTCAGCCAGCTCGTCGCGGCGGGCGGCGTACGCGGCACAGTTGAGCCGGAAGGCCCGCTCCCGGATGGCGCGGTCGGGGCTCTGCAGGAAGGGCTGCAGTTCGGGAAGGGTCTTCTCCACCCCATCCCAGTCGACCGTGAGCCCGCCGGTGATCTTCTGGTAGCGGGCGCTGTGCTCCTCGATCTCCTGCGAGAGGGGAATGTTCTCCTCCCGGAAGATCTCGCTCGCGGTGCGGAAGCGCGCGATCGTGACGCCCAGGTCCTCGCGGGTGTAGCCCAGCGCCAGCAGGCGCTTGGCCAGCAGCACCTCCTGCTCCTCCACCCGGGGCAGGATCTCGGCGGAGAAGCGGAGATGGGCCGCTTCCTTGTCGGGATCGGCGGTGTCGCAGGTGTAAGCGATCATCGCGACCGCGGCGGCCTCGGTGACCAGCTCCTCCAGCCGCGACCAGTCGGCCAGCCAGCTCTCGACGCTGGCGAGCGACAGGGGCCGGTCGACCAGCTCGCGATAGAGCGGGAGGAGGGCATCCCAGTCGGCCTGCTGCAGGTCGGCGGGGGTGAGAGCCGGGAGCGGGGCGAGCGTCATGCGGCCGAACCTCCGCGCGCCCGCCGGGCCCGCCGATGGTAGGTGTACGCCACGCCCAGGGAGACGAGGCCAAGGATCAGCACCGAGCCGATCCGGTAGAACGCATCCAGCGTCGAGAGATCCACCAGCAGCACCTTGGTCAGAGCCAGCCCCGCCACCGCGAAGCCGGCGTAGCGAAGCGCCTTCTGGGAGCGGAGGAAGCCGAGGACGAAGCAGCCCGCCGCGAAGAGGATCCACCAGGCGCTGACCGAGAGTCCCGCGGCCAGCCGCTGCCCGGTGAAGGTGCGGAGCAGCTCCTCGGTCACCCCGACGAGGAGCACCAGCCCGGCCCACGCCCACAGCGCCGGCCGGAGCCAGCGGGGCGCGTCAGACTCCGCCCGCCGGACCAGCCCGGCGGCGAACCAGACCAGCGTCGCCACCGACCACCAGAGCGTCAGCGCCCACTCGCCGGTGAAGGAGGCTTCCTCCCACGGGCGGCGGTCTTCGAGGTAGACCAGCTGGAACAGCCCCACCGCGAAGGTGAGGATCGCGTACCAGCGTCCATCGCTGCGACGGGTGGGATGATCGAGCGCGGCCCAGGCCGGAGCCAGGAGGAAGCAGGCCCACACCGCCCGCAGGTCGCTCCACTGGAGGAATGATGCAGACACCAGGGCCAGGCACGCTACCAGCGCAAAGGGGCGACGGACTCCCGATACCCCCGCGGCGAGATAGGGAATTGCCACCAGCAGCGGGACCAGCCCCTCGTTGCGGGTCAGCTCGTGAGGCAGCGCGGTGTCGAGCGCCCAGCCCAGGAAGAGGGGCGTGAGATAGAAGTAGAACGTCTCGCCGAAACGGATCCGCCCCTCGGCGCTCCGGTCGGGGAGCACCGCGTCCCCCTGGAGCGCGCGCCACCACACCGGGGCCGCGAGCACGATGCCACCGAGGAGCGTGGCCCAGTGCGAATCGGCCTCGTGGTTGGCGACGGTGAGCACGCCCCAGCCGCCGAAGAAGGCGAGGAAGCGAGTCTCGATCCACCCTTCCCGGAGCCCGATGTAGAGCCCGGCCGCGCCACCGAGAATGGCGTAGAGATAGAGGCCCGCCGGATGCGCGCGGGAGAGTACGCCCGTGGCGACGATGCCGAAGTAGGCCAGCGCGACGATGAAGGTGGTGACCCGCCAGCGCTTGAGCGCGGCCACCGTGCCGAGCCCCAGCCCCATCGCGCCGAGATAGATGAGGAGGAGGTTGACGCTCCCCGCCTCCTTGCCGATCACGATGGGGGCGAAGAAGGCGCCCAGGGCCGCCGCCGAGGCGAGCGCCTGCACGTTGATGGCCCACGCCACGCCGGCGAGGGCGAGGGAGATGAGGGCGAGACTCGCGATGGCGGGCGTGGTGGGGAGGAACTGGTAGAGCCGCCCCGCCGCCCAGGCCGCGAGGTAGGTGATGGCCCCACCCGCGCCGATCAGCGCCGCGCCGTAGGTGCGATACCCCTTGCCGTGCAGCCGCCACCCGAGGAGCCCGATACCGGCCCCGGTGATGGCACCGGTGACACAGCGGACCAGGGGCGAGACCCAGCCGCGGTCGAAGGAGAGCTTGAGGAGGTAGCCGGCGGCGAGGACGAGGAAGATGACGCCGACGGCGAGAAGGCCGCGGGTGCCGAGCCATTCTTCGTTGATGAGCGTTCCGCGAGGAACAGAGGTTCCGCGTTCCGCGTTCCGCGTTCCTCGTGGAACAGCCGTTCCTCGTTCCTCGTTCCGCGTTCCGCGTGGGTCCGATGGGGGAGAAGGGGGCGGTACCGTACCGAGCGAGGAAACCGCAGCAGCGAGATCAGGCTCTTCCTTCTCCAACGAGGAACGAGGAACGCGGAACGAGGAACGCTCTTCCGTCAGCTGACGGACGAGACGTTCCAGGATCTCGAGTCGATGCTCGAGCCGGGCAAGCCGTTCGTCGCTCATGCCCGCACCCCCTCGAGCGCCTGGTGCAGGTCCGTCGCCGTCTGCCACCGCTCCGCCGGCTTCTTGGCCAGGGCCCGCAGCACCACCTTCGCGAAGCCCTCCGGCAGCGTCGGCATGAGCGTCCGCGGGTCGGCCGGGACGTCCTGCACCGCCTTGAGGAGCAGCGTCGGGAAGGAGCTGCCCTCGAAGACCCGCTTCCCGGTGGCGCACTCGTAGAGCACCACGCCGGTGGCGTAGAGATCGGCGCGGCCATCCACCGCTTCGCCCATCAGCTGCTCGGGGGCCATGTACTCCGGCGTGCCGATGATGCTCCCCTCCGCGGTGAGCCCCTTCCCCGGCGCCTGGCGCCCTTCCACCAGCCGCGCGATGCCGAAGTCCATCACCTTGAGGAAGCCCTTGGCGTCCACCACCAGGTTCTGCGGCTTGATGTCGCGGTGCACCACGCCCTGGCTGTGGGCCACCTCGAGCGCGCGGCAGAGCTGCCGCCCCACGGTGAGGGTCACGTCGAGCGGGAGCGAGCCCCGCCGCCGGAGCACCTCGTCCAGCGCGGTCCCCTCCACGAACTCCATGGTGATGTAGTAGAGCCCCTCGGATTCGCCGAGGTCGTGGGTGCGCACGACGTTGGGATGGGAAATCCGCCGCGCCAGCCGGATCTCCTGCTTGAAGCGCTCGAGGAGATTGGCGTCGCCGATCAGGTCGGGCTTGAGGATCTTGATCGCGACCGTCTCCTGCAGCTCCTTGTCGAAGGCGCGGTAGACCACGCCCATCCCGCCGGCCCCCAGCTGCTTCTGGATCTCGTAGCGCCCGGAGAGCACGCTCCCCGGCCGGAGGAGACCGCTCGCCACCGGCATGCTCGGCGCCGTGGGCGACGCCCCCCCGGTGGCCGGCATCTGCATGGTGATGGCCCCGGTGCCGCCGAGGAAGTCGACCAGCCGGCGCTGCTCCCGGAGTTCCGCCTGCATCCGCTGGAACGACTCCGCCAGCTCCCCGATCTCGTCCTTCGACGTGATGCTCAGCTCACCGGTGTAGCGCCCCTCGGCGACATCGCGGGTCATCGCCACGAGGCGGGAGAGGGGCCGGGTGATCTGCCGGGCCAGAACCAGCGAGATCAGCAGCGCGATGGCGAGCGCGCCGAGAAAGGCGACCAGGATCGAGCGCTGCAGGGCGGTGAACGGCGCCAGCTCCGCCTGCCGGGCCCGCAGGCCGGCATACTCGCCCACGATCCTGCCCGACGCCGTGGTGAGCGGGCCCGCCGCCCCCACCCAGGTGAGCCCGCCCGCCTCGACACTCAGGCGGCTCGGAATCGAGTCCGGTTCCTTCCCGGTGGCGGGGTAGCGGCCCCGGAGCGCATCGTCGAGCATCCCCGAGGCGAGGGTCGAGGTAGTCACCCGCGGGGCACCGAGGGTGTCGAAGGTGATGAACACGACTTCGGACGCGGTGTGCCGCTTGAGCTGGTCGACGAAGGCGCTGTCGACCGCGAGCGCCAGCACCAGCGTACCCGAAAGCGCGCCGCCGGAGGTGAGCGGCACCGCCACGGCCTGGAAGAGCGAGTCGCCGGCGGCGGTCGCCTCGACCCAGATCCCCTCGCTGGCGTCGCCGCCGAGGGCATTGCCCACCAGCGCGCCCTCGCCGAGCGAGTCGCCAAAGGCCTCGGGACTGCGGGTGGACGCCTGGAGCACGCCATCGGGGCCGGTGATCAACGCCCAGCTGGCACCGGCCTGGTCCCGCATCTCGCTCGCCTGCGCCAGGAGGCTGGAGCGGTCGCCGGAGCGGAGCGACTGGTCGATGTAGGCGATGTAGGTGGGGACGTGACTCAGCAGGGTGCCGGTCTGGACCAGGGTCCGGCTGCGGGCCGCGAGGGCGTCGTCGATGGACGACTGCGTGGCTTCGAGCCCGCGGGAGATCGCGGCGTCGGCGGCGCCGCTGGCGCGGAGCCGGATGAGCGCGAGGGCGCCGCCCAGGCTGGCGGCGACCACCAGGAGGATGGCGAGGAAGAACTTGAGGCCGAGGCCCGACAGCGCGCGCGACCTAATAGCGCCGGCTCCGGTCGCCGTACGACCTGCCGTTCTTGTCCTTGTGCTGCACGAAGCGATAGCCCCGGGCATCGAGCGCGATGACCAGCGGCGCACCGGCCCCCGCGGTCACCCGCAGCGGCTGGGTGACTTCCTGGGCCCGCTCGTGCCAGACGTGCAGCTGGTACTCGCCGGCGGGCACCTCGGCGAAGCTGAACGATCCATCGGCTCCGGGCTGGGTCACCAGGCCGGACTCCCGGACCACCACGATCGCCCGCATCTGCGCGTGCACGTTGCAGAAGACCCGGATGATCCCCGGTGTCTCGAACACCACGCTCTTCGCCCCGCCCCGCCCGTAGAGCCCGAGATCGAAGGGCTGCTCCGGCGACAGGGAGAAGACGTTGTGATTGAAGGGATCGTGATTGGGGAAGCTCAAGGTGGACCCTGCCGGCAGGACCAGGAGCCGGGGGACGAATTGCTTGTTCTCCGTCGCCATTTCGGCCGAGACCGGCTGGCCGGCGGGCGCGTGGCTCCCGGTGAGCCAGACCACCGCCTGATCGAGGTCCTGGGCTGAACGATTGTCCCGCTCGGCGATGGTGATCCGGCCGCTCACCGTTCCCGGCGCCTGGGCAGCCAGCGAGCTGACGGGGGCCAGACCGAGGCCGACCCCCGCCAGTACCCCGAACCTGCACAGACGTCGTATCTTGAGCATTACTCGTAGTTTAGCCCCCGGACCCGAGGGGCGTCAAACAGGGTCTTCCGCCACCCGGATCTCACATGTCGCGCACCCTCGTCTCCGCCCTCGTGCTGGTCCTCGTTCCGGGGATGCTCCGCGCCCAGGATGCTCCCGCCCCCGAGGTGAGCGTCTCGGTCAGCGTCCTCATGAACGGGTTCTACACCTCGGCCAAGACCAACAACAGCGACCTGCCCCAGTTCGCGGTCCGGCGGGACGCCGGCGACAGTTTCCCGACCGGGGGCACCGGCGCCACCCTCCGGCAGACGCGGGTCCAGGCCCGGGCCTTCGCCGCGAACACCCTGGGCGGGGAATTCTCGGCCCTGGTTGATGTCGACTTCTGGGGCGGGCAGCAGCCCTCGAATGGCGGGCGCACCTTCCCGCTCCTCCGGATCCGGCGGGCCTGGGCAAGGATGAGCTGGGACCGGGTACGGGTGCTGGCCGGGCAGGAGGCGCCCCCGATCGTCGAGCTCAATCCGTCGTCGCTGGCGAGCATCGGACTCTCCTCCCTCTCGAGCTCGGGCAATCTCTGGCTCTGGATCCCGCAGCTCCGGGTGCAGGGTGACCTGACCGGCGGGCAGAATGCGCGTGGGTATATCGAGGGAACCGTGCTGGCCCCCACCGGGTATGTGGCGCAGGGCCCCTTCCTGACCCAGCCGGACCGGGCGGAACAGAGCAAGCGCCCCAACCTGCAGGGCCGGGTGGGCGTGCGGTGGACCCAGGGGGGTGCCCCGGGTGAGATCTCGGTCGGCGGGCACCTCGGCTGGCTCTCGACGACCGGGGACAGCCTCATCGATTCGAAAGCCGCGGCGGTGATGGTGCAGCTCCCGCTCGGGAAGGTGATCGAGATCCGGGGGGAGGCCTTTGCCGGCCAGGCGATTGCGGGCCTGGGGGGCGGCGCGATCGGCCAGAACCTTGGACGGGGCGGCGTGCCGGTGCGGACCCGGGGCGGCTGGGGCCAGCTGCTGATCCGGCCGACGCCGCGGTGGGAGATCGGCGGGAGCTACGGCATCGACGACCCGAAGGACGCCGACCTCGACCCGGCCACCGCCCGGCTCAAGAACCAGACGGTGGTGGGGCAGATCACCTGGCGCCCCGCCCCGCTGGTGCTGGGGATCGAATACCGGCACATCACCACGACGTATGGTCCCGGCAATGCCAGGGCCGGCCACCTGAACCTGGGGCTGGGCGCGGAGTTCTGAGACACCGGGGAGGGTCGGCCCGTTAGACGTGACGGATTTTTGCGGTCCCCTGCGCAAGGCAAGCGCACCGGGCAACCGCCGCTTCACCCGGACCCATGCGTGGGGTCCGTATTTCACTTCCCACAAGGAGAGGTCTCGTGTCCGTTCTGATCCGTCGACTCATGCTCGCTGCCGTCGCCACCGCGCTGACCGCCACCGCGGCCTCCGCGCAGGCCAAGAAGGAGCAGGGGGATAAGATCCTGATCGGCCCGCATGTGCAGTACGCAACGAACGACATCGATTTCGGCATCGGGGCCCACCTGTCGTACCCGATCGTGAACCGCATCGACATCGTGCCGACCTTCGACTACTACTTCCCCGGCAACGACGTGAAGGCGTGGTCGCTCGACGGCACCGTGCGGTACTGGCCCAAGCTCAACATGAAGAACCCGGGCCTCTATGCCGGCGCGGGCATCAACTACAGCCACGTGAGCGTGGACCTCCCGGCTCCGCTGGGCAGTGCCTCCGACGGGTCGGTGGGCCTGAGCCTCACCGGCGGCTGGATGTTCAAGTCGATCCCGAACCTCCTGCCCCACGCGCAGATCCGGGTGGTGATCGGCGACGCGGACCGGGTGGAGTTCGGCGGGGGCATCAACTTCAAGCTGTAAGTAGCCGTTAGCCGTTAGCCGGCCGACGTGAAGCGACCCTCCCTGCGCAGAGCAAGGAGGGTCGTTTAGCATCGTACGACCTAACGGCTAATGGCTAACGGCTAACGGCTACCTCGCCACCGGCGGCGGCGTCTCGGTGGTGTGCATCGAGAGCTGCTCGATCTTGAGCGACATCAGTCCCACGAGGCCCACGGTCGCGGCGGCAAAGAAGAACGGCGCCGAGTGGCCCACCTTCTGGAAGGCGGTGGTGGAGAGGATCGGCGCGATCACCCGGGCGAGCCCGGCGAAGAACTGCGCCACGCCCATGGTCGTCCCCAGCTCTTCCTTGGCGGAGGCGCGCGACATGAGGGCGGTGGTCGAGGGGAAGAGGAGCGCCGTCCCGATCGGCACCAGCGGAATGATCAGCGCCAGCACCCAGAGATTGGGGGCCACGGTGTAGGCGAGGAGGCCGATGACCAGGATCACGGTCCCGGTCCGCACCGTCCGCGCCTCGCCCAGCCGCTCGACGATGGGCCCGAGGAAGACCGACCGCATCACGAACGAGAGGATCCCGACATAGCTGTAGAAGTACCCGATGGTCTCCTCGGTGACGCCGTGCTCGGCGTCGAGGAAGAGCGCCAGCACCGAGGTGAGCGCGGCAAAGGCGAGCATCCCCACCGAGTAGATCCAGATGAGCCGCGACACCGGCCGCCCCGGGTGTTCGACGACCTCCGCGGCGGCGTGCAGCACCGGCTTCCGCTCCGCGCCCTTCGTGCCCGCCTTCCGCGATTCCGGAAGCCACTTCCACGCGAACCCGACGTTGACCAGGCAGAGCACCGCGGCCACGATGCCGGGCGCCTCGGGCCCCCACCAGGCGTGGCTCAGCGAGCCGATGGTGGGCCCGATCGCGACACCGGCGCTGGTGGCGGCAGAGAGCCAGCCGAGCGCCTTGGCGCGCTGGGAGGCCTTCACGGTATCGGCGACGTAGGCCTGGGCCACGCCGGTGGTGCCGCCCCCGGCCCCCTGCACCAGCCGGGAGAGGAAGAGGAGCCAGAGGGCGTTGGCCAGCCCGAAGATGATGTAGGCGATGGCGGAGGCGAACAGCCCGATCAGGAGCGCGGGGCGCCGGCCGACCCGGTCGGAGAAGCGGCCCCAGTAGGGCGCCGCGATGAGCTGGGCCACCGAGAACGCCGCCGTGAGGAAGCCGATCATGATCGGCGTCGCGTTCAGGTGCTTCGCGTAGTACGGCAGCAGCGGCAGCACCATCGCGAAGCCGATCATGTCGATACAGCAGGTCGCGATCAGTACCGAGAGCTGCTTGAGCTCCGGGGGAAGCTTGCCAGTCATCGAGAGAGCACCCGTCGTTCGCTCCCCAGGGCAAAGACCGCCCCGGCGAGCAGCATGAGAAGCACACCGTACGCCGCCGCCACGCCCACATCTCCCTGCCGGAGGCTGGAGAGGATCTCGAGGGAGAGCGGCCGGGTGTCGTACGTGTAGAGAATGATCGAGGTGACGAAGTCCCCGAGGGCGGTGACGAAGGCGAGGGTCGCGCCGGCGGCGAGGGCCGGCCGGAGCAGCGGCAGCGTCACCCGGCGGATGGTATGCCAGCGGCCGCCGCCCAGCGAGGCCGAGGCATCCTCCAGCGCGGGATCGAGGCCGCGGAAGCCGGCCAGGATCGCGCGGCTCGCGATCGGCAGGTTCCGGATCAGGTAGGCGAGCGGGAGGATCCAGAGCGTGCCGATCAGCACGATCCGCCCCACCAGCGGCTGGTGCACGCTGAACGCGGTGGCCAGCGCGATCGCGAACACCGTGCCCGGCACCAGCCAGGGCACACCCAGGAGTCCCTCCACCAGCGCGGCGCCCGGCGCGCGGCGGCGCACCGTGACGAACCCGGCGTAGAGCGCGATGGCCAGGGCCGCAACCGTGGCGAGGGTCGCCATCCAGAGACTGTTGACCAGGGGCCGGAGCCGCTCCGGATCGGTGGCGAGCGCGACGTAATTCCCGGTGGTGTACGCCGGGGGCAGCGTCTCGACCGTCCAGGTGCCCGGCTTCACGAAGGAGAGCAGGATCAGCGTGAGGTGCGGGAGCAGGAGGAGCAGCGCGAGTCCCCACCCGAAGAGGGTCGCCGTCAGGCGGAGGCCGGGACTCTGGATGACGCTCCGCACCGGCGCGATCCCCTTGCCGCTGTTGCCCGCCGCCGCGCCGCCACCACCGGTGAGCCAGAGCCCCGCGAGCGCCACCACGCTCAGCACCACGGTCTGCACCATCGCCATGCCGTAGTCCCCGTTGAGGCGGGTGAAGACGATCTGGGTGGTCATGACCCGGAAGCCGCCGCCGAAGATGTACGGCGCGCTGAACGAGGCCAGCGCGGTCATGAAGGTGAGCAGCGCCGCGCCCCGGAGCGACGGCGCCAGCAGCGGCAGGGTCACCCGGCGCAGCGTGGTCCAGCGGTCGGCCCCGAGCGACGCGGCCGCCTCGTGCGCCGCCGGGTCCATCGCGGCGAGCCCCGCCCGGGTGAACAGGTAGAAGTAGACGTACATCGAGTAGGCATGCACCAGCAGGATGGCCCACGCCCCCTCGAGCCGCCAGGGCGGGTCCTCGAGGCCGAGGACCGCCTGCACCATCCGGGCGATGAAGCCGGTCTCGCCGTACAGGAAGAGAAAGGCGAGCACCCCGACCAGCGGCGGGAGTACCACCGGCAGCGCCACGAAGGCGCCCAGCAGCCGGCGGCCGGGAAAGTCGAACCGCTCGAAGAGGAAGGCGAGCGGCACGCCGAGGATGGCGGCGAGCACCACGCTCGCGACCGAGGTCCAGAGGCTGGCCCAGAGCGCCCGCCACTCCTTCGGCTCACTGAGGAAACGGCGCACGAACTCCAGCGTCCACCCGTCGCGGGTGTGCACGCTCTCGAGGCCGACCAGCAGCAGCGGGTAGGCGACGAGCCAGATGAGGAGCAGGCTCAGGACCAGCGCGCCGAGTCCCCGGCTCCTGCGGCTCATCGTGCCTCCCCCGGAAAACAGCGCATGACGTAGTCCTGGTCGGCGGGATCGTGCCGGGGCGCGAGCCGCACGGCGTCGCCGGTCCGGGCGATGTCGGGAGGACCGCTCACCTCGAGCACCGCGCCCCCGGCGGTCTCCACCGTGAAGTAGGCACTCCGCCCGGTGAAGCGCCGGTCGGTGACCCGTCCGGCGATCCCCGGTTCCCCGTCCCGCCGGATGCCGAGGGCCTCGGGACGAAGCATCACCCGCACCTTGGCGCCCACCGGCAGGTGCGCGGTTTCCGCCAGCCGCCACTCGGCGCTCTCCACCGTGATGCGAGTGCCGTCGGAGCCCGCCGCCACCACGGTGCCCTCGAGCCAGCTCGACCGGCCTATGAATCCGCCGACGAAGGGATTGGCCGGCGCCCGATAGAGTTCCTCGGGAGTGCCCACCTGCTGGAGCCGGCCGTCACGCAGCACCGCCACCACGTCCCCGAGGTCGAAGGCGTCTTCCTGCTCGTGGGTGACGATGACGGTGGTGATCCCGACGCGGTGAATCAGGGCCCGCAGCTCCCGGCGGGTCCGCTCCCGGAGCGCGGGATCGAGATTCGAGAGCGGCTCATCGAGGAGCAGCACCCGCGGCGCCGGGGCGAGAGCCCGCGCGAGCGCCACCCGCTGCTGCTGCCCTCCGGAGAGCGCGCCGACCGCGCGCCGCTCGAAGCCGGCGAGGTCGACCAGCGCCAGGGCATCCTGCACCCGCGTGGCGATCTCGGCGGCAGGTACCCGCCGGGTCTCGAGCCCGAAGGCGACGTTCTGGCCGACGTCGAGATGGGGAAAGAGGGCGTAGTGCTGGAAGACCATCCCGAAGCGCCGGTGCTCGGGACGGAGCGGGGTGACATCTTCGCCCTCGACCACGATGCGGCCGCTGTCGGGAGTCTCGAACCCGCCGAGGAGGCGGAGCGTGGTGGTCTTGCCGCTGCCGCTCGGGCCGAGGAGGGCGAGGATCTTCCCTTTCCCCAGAGTCAGGGAGACGTCGAAGACCCCGGCACTGCCGCCGTAGACGCGGGTGAGGTGGTCGAGGGCGAGGTAAGTCATGGGACGTTCCTCGTTCCTCGTTCCTCGTTCCTCGTGGCACTGGCGCGAAGTTCAAGGTCAGTGACGACAACCGAACGGCAAGATCCACGTCCCCGGCCCGCCGGCGACCACGAGGAACGAGGAACGAGGAACGAGGAACGATTCATCGGGTCTTACCTGTATTACGCACGTGCTGATCCCAGTACCCCATCCACTTCGCCCCGTCCTGCACCAGCAGCGGCCAGTTCATCGGCTCCACCACCATCTCCCGCTCTACCTCGGCCACCCACGCGGGGACCCGGTCGGGGGGCAGGTCGTGCCGCGCCGGGAGACGGAAGACCTTCTCGGCGGCGAGGAGCTGGCCCTCGACGCTGCCCACGTACTCGTAGAAGAGCTTCGCCGCCTCCGGATGGGGCGCGTTCCTCACAAGCGCGATCGCGTCGTCGATCACCGCGGTCCCGCTCTTCGGGAAGGTGTACCCGAAGGGCATCCCCTTGCTCTGGCTGATGAGAATGTCGGGGAGATCCCAGAGCGTCACCAGTCCCTCCCGCCGGGCCAGCTTGGCGTCGAGGAGCGCCGGGGAGAGGGTGTAGGTCCGGGTCTGGCCGTCGAGCCGGCGGAGCCAGGCCATGCCCCAGGCGGTGTCACCGGTCTGGCGCAGGCCCCGCTCGATGATCAGCCCCCAGATCGCCCGCATCGTCCCGCTCGCGACCGGGTCGCGGATCAGCACCTTGTCGCGCCACCGCGGCTCGAGCACGTCGTCCCAGTCCTTCGGCGCGAGGGAGTCGGGGACGGCATCGCTGTTGTAGGCGATGATCGCCGGCGTGCGGTACGCGGGATAGAAGAGATCGTTCGGGCCCATGCCGCCGGAGTCGACCTTGTCGGCCCAGCTCGGCCGGTACGGCGCCAGCAGCGACTCGGCGACCCCGCGCTGGAAGATCGTCGTCGGCCCGCCGAACCAGAGGTCGGCCTGGGGGTTCACCTGCTCCAGGCGGATGCGGTCCAGCACCTCCTGGCTGCCGAGGTCGAGCCAGCGGACGTCGATGTCGGGGTGGAGCCGCTCGAAGTCCTTCTCGAGGAGCGTGAGATGATCGCGGCCGTGGGGAGAATAGATCGTCAGCGGCGTGCGCCCGTCACGGCAGCCCGATGCGGCGAGCAGTGCGACCGCAACGGCAAACCGAAGAGACCCAGGCAGCTTCACGCCAATCAACGCGCGCCGGCCCGTGCGCCGAGCGCGAGGAGGTTCGCGAACAACCGGTACGCCCCGGGCACCCCCGCCGGCAGCTGCCGGAAGAAGGCGATCCCGGTATAGACGTAGGTCCCCTTCCCCACCTTCGCGATCACCAGCCCTCCCTCGAGTGGCGTCTCACCCGGATCGTGCATCTCCAGCACCGTCTTCCACGCGGGGGCCCAGCTGTGCGCGAAGTAGAGTCCCCGCTCCTGGATCCACCCCTTCCAGTCCTCCGGCCCGATCCGGTTGGGGGTGAGGACCACCGGGCTCTTCGGATCGAGAATGGTCACCGGCGCGTTCTCGTCGGTCACCCGGTCGTGCCCGCCGAGGAGGGCGGTGCCGGCGGGGCCGGTGGTCGACCCGCGCGAGGTGACCGTGGCCGTGGTGCTCCCCGGCTGCCGGCTGCCCACCGTCAGGTCATAGGGCGCGAAGTTGCCGAGGAAGTACGCATACTGCTGATACTGTACCAGCACCGTGCCCCCCGCGCGGGCGTACGCCAGCAGCCGGTCGTTGGCCGCGGGGAGATCGGGATCGGTCTCCCAGGCCCGCGGCCCGATCACGATCGCGCCGTAGCGGGCCAGTGGCCGGGTCGCGAGGTCCTTCCCGGTCAGCATCTCGATCGGCAGGCCCACGCTCTCGAGCGCCTCCGGCACCTTGTCGGCGGCACCACGGACATAGCCGATCCGCGCCAGCACCGGGAAGGTCACCGGCGCGACGTGTACCGTCGCGGTCGCGGTGCGGGTGAAGCTCCGCGGATGGATATGCGGATAATCGACCTGGAGGACGCCAAGGTCGTAGCGCTGCCGCCGGAGGTCGGTCGCGATCGCCCGCACGGTGAAGGTCCCGCCCTCGAGCGGGCCCGGCGTCACCGCAAAGTCGAACTCCCGGCGCTCGTTCTCCTTCGTCAGGGTGAACTTCTGCGCCGGGACCGGCCGCCACGCCGCCGGCAGCTCGAGCACCACGGTGCCCATCGTGGTGTCGCGTCCGCCATGGGTGATCGTCACGGTGAAATGCTGCGGGGCGGTGCTCCCCGCCCGCCAGACTTCATTGGTGGGATCGAGCCGCACATCGATCGTCGGCACCACCAGCACCGGCCGGCGCACCTCGCCCCGGGCCTGGTCGTTGGTGCGCCAGGCGATCTCCCGGGAGGCGCTCATCCAGGGGATGTCGAGCCGGCCCGCGGGACGGAAGGCGAGCGACGCCCGCTCGGGTGACTCGAACGGAGTTCCCGCCACGACCGGCGGCTGGGTCGCGCCGGCGGGCCAGGTGTACAGGTCCCCTGCGCGCGGCGCCCGCAGGAAGTAGGGAGCGCTGGTCGCCGGGTCGGCCGTGACCCGTCCCTGGTAGACCCAGCGCGCCACGCCGCCGGGCGCCAGCCGCACCGTACTGTCGAGCGGCCCCCGCAGGGCCGCGAGCCGCTGGCCGACATTCCCGCGCACGTCGAAGGTGTCCGGCCCCGCGTTCCACGCCGTGACCGTGATCGTCACCGGCTCGCCGGGGTTCACCCGCTCCTCGTCGCTCACCGCGTCGAACACCAGGCCCGCGGCCCGCTGGATCATCGGCTCGATCCGCTCGAGCTGCTCCGCCATCGGATTCGCCGCACGACCAGGCGCCGGCCCAATCGCGTCCATCAGCGCCTGCCGCATCGCCAGCAGCGTCGGCACCGTCGCGCGCGAGGTCAGGTCGGTGGCGCGGGCACTGTCGGCGAGGGCGGCGTAGTGCCGGAGCACCGCCGCCTCCGTCGGCACCAGGCCCGCGAGGGTGGTGTCGATCCCGGCAAAGAGCCCGCTCCCGCCCTTCCCGGTGCGGTCGTCGAGGAGCTGCAGCCGCACCAGCGACGGACCGATCCCCTGGATCTGCCCCATGTCCTGCGAGCGATGGAGGCTCCGTCCCCGCATCGCCACCTGGTGGTACGACTGGCCCACCGCGGGGTCGAGCTTCCCGCCGTCGAGGGCCAGGGTCGTGGCGGCGGTATCGAAGCGGGTGCTGCGATAGAGCTTGGCGGGCGCCCAGGCGGGAAGCCCCTCCTCGCGGAGCAGCTCGGGGAAGCGGGTGCTGTCCCCGGCAATCCGGAACGCCTCCTGCGCCGCCCATCCCGCCGCCTGGTGCTGGCCGTGGCCGTCGCGGGGGGTGCCGCTGAAGACCGACACGATCACCTGCGGGCGGAAGCGCCGGACGATGCGGACCACGTCCTTGAGCACCGAGTCGCGGGGCCAGTGGGCCCAGGTGTCGTCCAGGTTCTTGGAGAAGCCGAAATCGTAGGCCCGGGTGAAGAACTGCCGCGCGCCGTCGAGCCGCCGCGCGGCCAGCAGCTCCTCGGTGCGCACCAGGCCGAGCCCCTCGCCCAGCTCCTCGCCGATCAGGTTCTGTCCCCCTTCCCCCCGGTTGAGCGAGAGGTACGCCGCCTCCGCGCCGAGACCGCGCACCAGCACGGTGAGGAGCTCGGTGTCCTCGTCATCGGGATGGGCGGCGATCATCAGCACCCGCTTGTGGGCGCCGAGGAGGCGAAGATCCTGGTCGAGGGCGCCGACACCGCCGGTGGAGGGAGGCTCGAGCTGGGCGGCGGCACGGGCGAGCGGCAGCGCGATCAGGACGGCGAGGAGGAGAAGGAACCGCGGGACCCGCACCTGGGGAGTACAGTGCACGGCAGCCGGCCGGAAAAGGGTGGGGCGGAAGTTAACCTGCTTCCGCCCCTCGGGTTTACCAGCCCACGATCACGTTTCCGACGATGGTCTGGAACAGCGGCCCGTTGGTGGGTCCCTGGTTGTTCCCCGGCAGGAGGAAATTCAGGGTGCCGGTCGTGGAGGTGACGTTGATGTACTTCCCGGTGCTTCCGCCCGCCAGTGTCTGGAACTGCAGGCCATTGAATGTGAGGGGCCGCGGCGCCAGCGATGCCCCCACGGCGATCACCTGCAGCTGGGTCTGCGAGGGCAGGTAGCCCTGGAACGTCACGTTGTCGAACTGCTGATTCGCCAGAACCCCGTTCTCGTTCAGCGTGATGGTGCCGCGATCCACCGTGAGCCGGCTGACCTTGAACCGCCGGGCGGTGAGGGGAGAGCCCAGCATGTACAACCACGGCGTGAGGCCCGCGGCGGGCTGCACGATGAAGGTGTCCGCCACGAAGACGCCGTTGTTCGAGAACTGGATGTTGATCCCGAACGACTGGGAGATATCCAGGTTCTGGAAGCCTGATGCCCCCGCGGCGCAGCAGATGCTGATGGTCTGCAGCTGGCTGGGGTTGGTCATCACGACGCGGTGGCTGCCGGTCGGCCGGAAGGCGAAGGTCGAGGTCTGCTGGCCCACGGTGAAGTCGCCGGACACCCGGATCTCGCCGGCGCTCAGGAACCCCGTCTCGTCTCCGCCCTGGAACGCGGCGCTGCCGAGGATGGCGAGGTCGGTCGTGCTGGTCATCACCAGGAGCCCGTCGGTGTCGGTGATGAGACCGTTGGCCGTGAGGGTATGCCCGTTGAGCCGGAGCCGGGCCCCCGCGCCCGACACCCGCACACTCCCTACGACGACATCGCCCAGGAGGGTCGGCTGGTTGGCGACCGGGGGAATCGTGACCTGGTCGATGGCCGAGGGCACAGCGTTGCTCGACCAGTTGCCAGCGACGGCCCAGTCCCCATTCACCTGCCCCGTCCAGGTGATGCTCTGCGGCCCGGGCCACTGCACCACCGCGCCGCCGGCGGTCGTCACGAACCCACCGGGCGACGAAGGCGTGGCGCTGACCTGGATCGTGAGCCCGCCATCGGCCGCGCCGGTGACGTCGTTCACGTCGAGGTAGAACCCGTTGGGCGCCACCGGGGTCGTGCCGAAGACCAGGCCGGTGAGGGTGTAGCTGTTCCCCAGCCCCGGGTGCCGGATCGCCAGCTGGCTCACGTTCGTGGCCATGTTCTGGAAGGTCAGGTTGACGAGGGCGATGTTGTCACCGGCGGCGTTGTCGATCGTCAGCGGGACGTTGTTGAAGGTGACCGGATTGCCGTTGGCGAACGCCCCGGCGGTGAACCGGAAGCCGCCGGCGCTGCTGATCGTGCTGGTGCCGTTCGAGGCCACCGCCGTGCCGGCGACGAGCAGGTTGGAGAGCAGGGTCAGGCTGCCGGTGCCGCTCCAGGCAAAGTTCTGGAAGTGCGACTGGGCCGCCGCCGGTGAGGCGAAGCTGACCGTCGGGTTGTCCCCGGTGATCACCGACAGGTGATTGCCCGAGGCGGCGTAGCTGCTCGTGCTGGTCCCGGAGAGCTGGGTGAAGTTCCCCCCGAAGGTGATGCCACCGTCAGTCAGGAGCCCGGTCTCGTTCCCCCCCGCGAAGACCGCATCCCCGCCGACCACCATCGCGGCGCCCGGGTCGGTCATGTCCAGCTTCCCGTTGCCGTTGGTGCTGAAGCTCCGGGCCACGATGAGAGTCTGCGCCCCGATGGCCAGGGTACCTCCGCTCACGTTCACGGCGCCCACCGTGGTGACGGCACTCAGGAACGGCGTCACCGCCGTCACCGGGATGACCACGCTGTCGGTCGTCCCGGGCACCGCGTTGGTGCTCCAGTTGCCCGCCACGCTCCAGTCGCCGCTCACGTTGCCGGTCCAGGTCACCGCCGGCGCGGCCGGAGGCCAGTTGATCACCGCGCCCCCCACCACCGAGGTGAAGGCACCCGGGGTGGCCGGCGTGGCGCCCACGAGGTTGAGGGTGAGCACCTGGCCATCGGCCGGGGCCTCGTCCACCGCCGCGAGGTAGCGGCCCGTCGACGGCGTCGCGCCGAAGGAGAGCGCGGTGAAGGTGAACGGCGTCGCCGCGCCCGGGTGCGAGACGGTGAGCTGGGTCTGGGCCGGGTCCTGGTGGGTGAAGGCCACGCTGTCGAACTGGGTGATGGTCACCCCGGTCTGCCCCAGGATGAACCGCATCGTGTCGACGCCGAGCCGCGAGATATTGACGCTCCGCGCCTGCACCGTCGCCGTCGGGACCCCATGGAAGACCACCGGCGCGCCGGTCGGCTTCGCGGTGAGCGTGCCGGTGATCTGCAGGGACGCCGCGGTGGGCGTGAGAGTGGTGACCGCGATATCCCCGGTGGTCCCGGAGATGTCGAGGTTGGCCAGCGACAGCGTCGTCGCCCCGGCCAGCGCCTGCATCAGGTGGGAGCCCGCGCCGGTGAAGATGAAAGCGTGCGTGCCGGTGGCGTTGAGCGGGCCGCGGGACGCCGGGGTGCTGCCGGTGGTGGAGAGGCTCCCCGAGAGCCTGATCGCACCGGCGGTGAGCAGCCCCGCCTGGTCGCCACCGCCGAAGCCGGCATTGACCGCGATGACGGTATCGAGAGCGTTCGTCATCGTCAGCACACCGCCGTTCACCGTGTTGATGCTGGCGTTGGTCGTGACCGTGTGCCCGTTCAGGATCAGGTTGCCCACGCTGATGTTGAGGTTCCCCGCGGTGGTCGCGAGCGGGCCGTTGACGGTCGCGGTCGCCCCCACGACGAGTGCCGGGAAGCTGCCGTGCAACTGGCCGTTGCCGACCTGCTGCACCGTGCCGATCCCGGCCAGGGCCCCATCGATGAGCACCGAGCCGTTCACGTTGAGGGTGTTGGCCCCGATGTTGAACGTGGCGCCGGGGTTCACCGTCAGGCTCTTCACCGTCAGGTTGCTGCCCAGCACCGGTGAGGTCGTAGTGGGCGGAATCACGATGTCGCTGGTGGGCGCCGGCGCCACCGCCGGGCTCCAGTTGGCGGCGTTGGCGAAGTTCGCGTCCGCCACCCCGGTCCAGGTGAGCGTCGTGGTGCTGGGCCAGTTGACCACCGCACCGCCGGTGGTCCGGAGGAACGCGCCCGGCGTCGCCGGCGTCGGCGTGGCCATCGTGATCGTGAGCACCCCGCTGGTCGCGCCATCGAGGTCGGTCACATCCATGTAGAAGCCGTTCGGGGCCACCGGGGTGGGGCTGAAGCTGACACCGGTGAAGGTGAACGGTCCCCCCGACCCGGTGTTGTTCACCGTCAGCTGCGCCCGGTTGGTCGGCTGGCTGGAGAAGACCACGCTGCTGAACGCCCCGATCGACCCGCCGCTCAGCACCAGCGGGACGCCGTTGAAGGTGAGCAGGGTGATGTCCGCGCCGCCGGCGGTGAGCACCGCGCCGCTGGCGGTCGTGACCACCGGCGGGGTGATGCCCGGCGGCTTGGAGATCAGCTGGCCCAGCACCGTGACGTTGCTCGCCAGCGTGTAGGTCGCCGCGTTGGAGCCGAGATCGAGCCCCTGGAAGCGGGAGTTGACCGGGTCGCTGAAGGCGATCGCGTGGTTCACCGCACCCAGGATGACCACCCGGTGATTGCCGCCGGCGCTGAAGCTCGAGGCGGTGGTGCTCTGGGTGAAGCCGCCGCCCACGATCAGGGCCCCCTGGGTGAGGTGCCCCGCGGTCGAGCCGCCACTGAAGAGGGCGTTCCCCAGCACCTGCACGGTGTCGAGGATGTTGGTCATGGTGAACAGCGCGCCACCCTGGGTGGTCAGGTTGCCGCTGATGTTCGCCTTGTGGCCATTCATGATGAGGTCACCGGTGGCACCGGTGGTGGTGACATTCCCGCTGACGCTCAGCTGGCCGACCGCGGTCACCGCGCCGCTGACCTGCAGGTTCGAGATCCGGCCCCGCACCTGCGACGTCGCGGCCAGCTGCACCGCGCCCGCGCCGGTGATCTGCCCGTCGGCAAACACGTTCCCGCCCACCTGGCAGTTGAAGGCGCCGAGGCCGAGCGTGGCGGTGGCGTTCACCGTGAGCGACAGCGCCGAGCAGCTGGCGGTGATGGCCGGGCTGTTGGGCGTGCCGGCGGGGATCACCACATCATTGGCGTTGGTGGGGACCGCCGCCGGAGTCCAGTTCGCCGCGACGCTCCAGTCGCTGCTCGTGGTCCCGTTCCAGGTGCGGGTGGTGGTGAGGGCGGTGGCGGTCGCGGTGAAGGTGACCGCGGTGAGCCCGGTGGCGCTCGCGGTATAGGTCTGGGTGCCCGCGGCGGCGCCCAGGGTGGCGCCGGTCCGCGCGATCCCCTGCGCATCGGTCGTGGTGCTGGCGCTGTCCACGCTGCCGCCGCCGGTGGCCGCGGCGAAGGTGACGCTCGCGCCCGGCACCGGGAAGCCGTCGGCGCCGTTCACCTGGACCGCGAGCAGCTGCGCCAGCCGCGACCCGGTGGTCCCGGTCTGGTTGTCGCCCCCCTGCTTGACCAGCGCCGCCGGCGCCGGCAGCACGAAGACCCGGGCGGAATCGTTCACGCCATTGGGCAGCAGCGCCTTCACGAAGAAGGTGTCGCGGGACGCACCGGTCGAGAGAGTCCCGCCCGCGTCGATCGTGGCGGAGGTGGCGCCGATCACGCTCCAGTGGGCGTAGAAATCGGCGACCGGCTGCTGGGCATTGTCGCTGGCGGTGGCCCGCATCAGGACCGTCGCCCCGGTCCGGACCACCGAGTCGCGCGGTGCGACCACGACGGCCGCCGCGTTGGCCCCTGGGCCGACATAGGTGAGCACCGGCGTGGCGGGCCGGGTGGAGGCGCCCCGGGTCAGCGTGATATTCGACTGGCCGCTGAAGAGCAGTGTCTGTCCGGCGTAGAGCTCCAGCGTCACCACCACGTCGAGGGTGGCGGCGCCGAGAGGAACCGTTTCGTCCAGGGTGAGCTGGTTGCTGGCGGGATCGAAGGGCCGGGTGACGTCGAGCAGCACCTTGCCGGTGGCCTGGTCGGCGACCACCAGCCGCGCCTGGTCGAGCAGCAGGGGCGCGAACCGGACCGAGGGGCCCCACTGGGGCCGCACCGACAGCGCGGCATTCCCCCGGGGAGCCATCGGGCTTTCGCTGCAGGTCACGAGCAGCAGGGCGCCGGCAGCCGCGAGCAGACCGCGAAGCAGGGCGCGAGGGCGATTCAGCGCGCGAACCATAAATTGTGCCAGTCGGGGGAGATGTCCTTGAATTGGCGGACAGTCGCGAGCTGTGTCAATGCCGGAAGACACCGGGCCCTGACTTCTGGCGCGGGGGGGAGCCTCCCACGGCACCTCCGCGCGGCATACTTTCGGGCCAGTTCACCGATCCTTCGTGGAGTCCCATGCCGATCGTGCCCACTCGCGCCGCCCTGCTGCTCGCGCTCCTGCTCGCCGGATGCGGAAACCCGCCGCACCCGCCCCCGACGACGCTCACGATCGACACCCTCCACCCGGGACTGGTGCAGGTCACGAGCCCCGTTCCGACCGGGTGGAGCGATTCTTCGACGGCATGGCAGTACCGGACGACCCTCACCATCCAGCCGGCCCCTGGCTCCCCCGGTGCCCTGTCGCAGCCTGAGCAGATCCTGGTGGACGAGTGGGGCCGGATCTACGTGGCCGACAAGAATCCCGTCAGCATCAAGCTCTTCGATTCAACCGGGCAATTCGTGCGGACCATCGGGCAGCACGGCTGGGGGCCGGGGGAGTACGGGGCGCTGTTCCTGGCGGTCCGCGGCGGGCACCTGGTGGCCCACGACCCGCAGATGAACCGGACCAGCGTCTTCGATACGTCGGGGACCTTCCTCCGGAGCTGGGCCACGCCCGGCAGCTGGGAGCGGATCGGGATCGACTCGGCGGGGCTCATCATCATGGCGCTGCCCACCACGCCGGAGCGGTACGGGAAACGATTCGGCCTGGCCATCGGCCGCTTCCGCATGGATGGGACCCCGGTCGACACCCTCTTCGTGCCCCTGCGCGACGGCAACAACAGCTGGTCGTTCTCCGGCGGCCACGACGGCGCCAAGGCCTTTGCCAGCCGGTGGATTCCCTTCGCGCCCCGCCCGGTGCTGCGCTTCCACCCTGACGGAGGGTTCCTGGTGGGGTGGACCGGGGAGTACCGGATCCTGCGGAGCGCGCGCGGCGAGGACACCACCGCCATCTACGTGCGAACCTGGACGCCCCGTCGCATCCCCGAGGCGGAGCGCCGCGAGTCGGTCGAGGCCGTGGTGAAGGACCTCCAGGGCCTGGTCGGCGAGTCGAACGCCCGGGAGGGGGCCAAGCTCGAGGAGGTTCCGGTCGAGGAGCTGGCGTACACCTCGCTGGCCATCGATGTCGACGGCAACCTCTTCACCTTCCAGCCCGCCGGCAGCGATTCCACCCGCACCCGCCTCGACGTCTTCTCCCCCGCCGGCGCATGGCTCGGCCCGCTCACCCTCCCGGCGGCGATACCGGATCACGGCGTCCACTTCTTCGGCCGGCGTGCCATCTACTACGTGGCCAGGGGCGCGGATGGCCGTCCGTCGATCGTCCGGCTGTCGCGCGACCGCTGACCGGCGCAACGCTCCGGCCCGCTGGCGCGTCTCAGAGGATGGCCCGACTCACCTCCCCCTCGCCCGGACCAGCCCGATGCCCGCTCCCGCCCGCCTGCACGTCGTGCTGGCCTGCGCCCTGCTCCTGCCGGCCTGCGGCCGGACCGATGCGCCCCGCGTCGACGCGCGGATCGACACGCTGCGACCCGGCCTGATCCAGGTCACCAGCCCCTCGCCCACCGGGTGGAGCGACAGCGCCGGCGCGTGGCACTACCGCGTGACCCTGCGGCTCCAGCCGGCGGAGCAGACCCCGGCGGAGCTGCTGGACCCGAACGGCATTGCGGTCGACGGCTGGGGACGGATCTACGTGGTGGAATCGAAGCCGCCCGTCATCAAGGTCTACGACTCGACCGGCAGCTTCATTCGGGCGATCGGACGGGAGGGGGCCGGCCCGGGTGAGTTCGTCGCCGCCTACATCGCCATCCGGGGGCCGCACCTCGTGGTGCACGATCCCGCCCAGTCCCGCACCTCGCTCTTCGACACCTCCGGCACCTACGTCAGGAGCTGGACCTCCTCCTGCTGCTACTACAGCGACATTGCCATCGATGCCGACACCCTGGTCACCCTCCCCGCGATGGTGACCAGGGCGATTGGCGGCGCCGACCGGGGTGACGCCTGGCTCCGTTACCGGATCGATGGCACCCTGGTGGACACCCTCTTCGTGCCGCGGCGCGACGCCGACTCCCCGCGCTGGACCTTCACCAGCGGGAGTGGCGCGAGCAGCCGGGCCGTGATGTCCACGCCGGTGCCATTGAGCCCGCGGGTCTTCCAGGCGCTGCATCCCGACGGGGGATTCATCAGAGGATGGAGTGGAGAGTACCGCCTGCTGCGGAGCCCCAAGGGCGAGGATTCCACGGCGATCTTCGTCCGGAGCTGGACGCCGGAGCGGATCCCCGATTCGATCCGGTCGGCCCGCCTCGACTCGACCGTGGCGAACGCGAAGCGGTCGGTCGGGGAGGCCCAGGCCCTCAAGACCGCGAGGCTCGGCGAGATCCCGGTGACCGCGCCGGCCTTCCAGACTCTCTCGGTGGACGTCGACGGCAACATCTTCGCCCGCCAGCTGCTGGGAAGCGACTCGACCCGCACCCGCTACGATGTCTTCTCCCCCGCCGGCGCCTGGCTCGGCACCATCACGGTGCCGGTGGCAGTCCCGGAGTGGGGGCCGCGATTCTTCGGGCGCCGCTCCATCTACACGGTCACCGAAGACGCCGACGGACGCCCCATGATCGTCCGGCTCACCCGCACGCCGTAGCCCTCAGCGCGGCGCCACCCGGAGCCTGAGCCCGCCCTCGGTCTCCCACGCCACCGCGACGAGGTTCGCCCCCGCGACGATCGCGGGGAAGCGACCCGGACCCACCACCACCCCCGCCTCGCCCGGCCGGCCCACCCGGATCACCCCGGGTGAGGTGCGCCTGTCCTCCCACGCGAGCCACGCTCCCCGCGCCACGGTCGCCACCCGTACCTCCGACGGCGGAATGGCGCCCTCGGTGAGCACCGGCACTGGCGCGCCATAGCTCGCGCCGCCATCGCGCGACGCCGCGTACCAGAGGCCGCGCCGTCCCGGCGCCCCGGTATACCAGGCGACGTGCACCGCGCCGCTCCCGTCCACCGCCAGGTCGGGCCCGATATCGGGACAGCCATCGAGCACCCACTTGTCCTCGTGCACCCGGGTGGGCGGGGCGAAGGTCGCGCTCCCGGAGGCGCTGGAGGCGCTCTGGAAATCCCGCACGCTCCCGGGAAAGACGTGGCGCCAGACCACGTGCGCCCGCGCGTCCGCCCCCACCGCCACCGCGGTACGGCAGCAGATGCAGCTGCTGCTGTCGAGCAGCGCCTGCTCCAGGAAGGTGCGGCCCCCGTCGGAGGAGCGGGCCACCCGGGTCCCCACCCAGGACTCCACCACCGGCACCGAGTCGGGCCGGTGCGCCCGCTGGTGTGCCGCCACCGAGTCGGTCCAGGCGTGGAGGTCGAGCCAGCTCAGGAGCAGCGCGCCGTCCGGCGCCACCGCGAGGTCGGCGTAGAGGTTGGCGGGAAAGGCCCGGCCGCTGTCGGGCGTGAAGCTGACGGGCTCGCCGAAGCTGGCCCCGCCATCGGCGGACCGGGCCAGCCGCAGGGTGATGTTCGCCTCCGGCGCCGTGTCGGCGCTCCGGGTCACCACCCACGCGGCGTAGACCACCCCGCCCGGCGCCGTCACTACCTGCACCGGGTTCTGGGTCGCGAGCATCACCTTCTCGCCGGGCTGGCTCACCCGGACCGGCGCCGACAGGGTCCCGTCGGCGGCGCGGCGCAGCACCCACGCGCCGGTGGAACTGTCCGCCGCCGTCGCGGCCCAGCCGAGGATCAGCGTCCCCGTCGCGCTGTCGAGCGCCATCGTGGGATTCTCGGCGGGCCCCGTCACCACCGATTCCACCGGCCCGAACGAGGGGCCCCGGTGGCAGGCGGCCAGCAGCGTCACGCCGGCCAGGGCCATGCGGTGCGGGTGTCGCATCGTGGTCGCTCCGGGGCTAGAGGTGGGCACTGACCGCCGCCGACACCGTGCGCGGCGCCTGCCGGGCCAGGCCGGCGTAGTTGCCGAGGAAATAGCGGGTATCGGTGACGTTGTCGACGTTGACCTGCACCCGGTAGCGGGCCCAGTCCCACGCCGCCATCAGGTCGAGCCGCTGCCAGGCCGGGACCCGCACCGTGTGCGGGAAGGTGGCCTCGTGGCTGCTCCAGAGATAGAGCCCGCCCCCCACCTCGAGCCCATGGAGCGCCCCGCGCTGCGGCGCGAGGCTGGTCCAGAGACTCGCGCTGTGGCGCGGCACCCCGCTCAGCTGCTGGTTGTTGGGCAGCGAGGGGTCGACCGACTTCGTCTGCACCGCGTGGGTGTAGCTGTAGGCGGCGACGAGCGTCCAGCCGGCCACGGGGTTCCCCTGGAGGTCGACCTCGACGCCCCGGCTCCGCTGCCGCCCGCTCAGCACACTCCGTCCCAGCGAATCGTTGGGGATCGCCTCGAGCTTGTTGCGCTTGGTGATCTGGTACACCGCGAGGTTGGCGGCGAAGCGGCCCCCCGCCAGTTCCTCGCGCACCCCGCCCTCGAACTGCTCGCCGTACTCCGGAGGGAATGTCGGGTCGAGCCCCGGCGTGCTCAGGTTCGGAAAGAACGACCGCGACCAGCCGGCGTAGAGCGAGAGCTGGCCGTTCGGCTGGTAGACCAGGCCGGCCCGGGGCGAGAGGTGGGTCGTGTTCTGCTTCGCGATCGTCCCGGTCAGGCCCAGCGCGGGCCACTCGGCGTTCTGCTTCGTGCGATTCACGTCGAGCCGCGCCCCCGCCATCACCTTCACATGGGCGCCGAGGTCGACCAGGTCCTGGACGTAGGCGCCGAACTCGTTCTCCGGGTGGCTGGCACGGGCGGTATCGCCGATGATCCGCGTCGCGCCGTAGACCGGACGGGAGATGGAGATCGGGGCGAGCCCGTCGTTGGTGAAGCGGATCGCGTAGACCTCACGGGTGAGTTCGACGCCGATGAGCGCCCGATGCCGCACCCCGAAGCGCCGCCCCTCGAGCGCGAGCTCGGTCTGGGAGGAGAGGTCGGTGGAACGCTCGTACCCGACACCGGCGTAGCGGTCGAGCAGGTCGGGGAGTGTGTCGAGTCCGGCAATCCCCGCGGCCTCGTCGCGGAGCCGCCCCCCCAGCACCGAGAGTCCCTGGCGGAGCCGCACCCCGGGCCCGAACTGGTGCACCAGCTCGGCCTGGGCCACGAACCCCTGGGCCCGGGCCAGGGGGAAGCCCGGCTCCCCGTAGTAGCGGTCGGCGGGGAGATGGAACGAGAGCGGATCGAGCGGCAGGTACGGGTCGGGGCGATAGGCCCGCCGGGTGTACTCGCCCCGCAGCAGCAGCGTGGTCTGGCTTCCCAGCTCCGCCTCGAGCGAAGGACTCACCGACAGGGTGTAGGCCCCGCCGTTGAAGGGCCGGAAGTTCCGGTAGCGTTCGCCCGATGCCACCAGCCGGTAGCGCACCGCATGGTCGGCGGAGAGCGGCCCCGCCAGGTCGAGCTCGCCGCGGCCCAGCCCGTCCTCGTCGCCGCTCGCGCTGATGGAGGTGAGCCGGAGATCTCGCCCGGGCCGCTTGGTGACGGTGTTGGGGATGCCGCCCAGGGCACCGGTCGCCCCGTAGAGAACCGACGACGGACCCTTGAGGAAGTCGACCCGCTCGACATTGGCGAGATCGCGCGGGCCCACACCGGCAAAGTCGCGGAAGCCATCCCGCAGCGTCGTCGAGGTGTAGCTGGTGGCGAAGCCGCGGATGATGTAGCCCTGCTCGTTGAGGCCGTAGCCGGTGTAGCCCACCAGCGGAGTCACGCCGCTCACGTTGTCGGCAAGCCGGGCGGTCTCGGTGATGTTCCGGTCCTTGATCACCGCGTTGGTGATCGTGGTGACGGTCTGGGGCAGGTCGCGGAGCGGCACATCGATCTTCGCCCCGGTGCTGGCGCTGTCGGCGGTGTAGCGCCGCTCGCCCCTCGCGGTGGCGACCAGCCCGGGGAGGTCCACCGGCGGGTTGAGCCGTACGGTAACGGTGACCGTATCACCGGCCGCCACCTGGGCCGTGGCATACCCGGGCGAATAGTCAGCCGAGGTAGCCATCACCCGAAGGCGCTGGCCGGCAGGCACCCCGGTGAGGAGGAAGGCGCCCAGGCTGTCGCTGGTCGCCGTGGGGGTCGAGAGGCCAACCAGCGAGACTGCGGCGCCCGCGATCCCGCGGTCCGGAGCGGCCACCACCCGGCCGCGGATGGCGCCGGTGCCCTGCGCGTGCAGCGGGACGAGCCCGCCGCCCAGGAGGGCCAGGAGCAGCAGGACTCGGAACACGGGACGCAGCGTCATCGGTCCACCGGTAAATGGGGGAGAGTCGACATACCATGTGAGAAAAGAGAGGGCAGGTACGACCCGGCGACTGCCACGTGAATGCGCGCACGTGTCCCTCTCCGGGCCGCCCTTACCCCCTCCCAGGTCCAATTCACTGCCGTTCGCCCTCATGCAGCGCCCGCGCGAGCACCGCCTCGAGCCTCGCCCGTTCCACGGCGTCGATCGAGGCGATCGCCGGCGACGGCGCGGCCCCAGGAACGGCCAGGCGCATCTCGCGATGCCGCCGCCGCAGCAGCAGCGTGAGCCCCGCCATGGTGCCCAGGATCAGCGCCGCCGGCCCCACCCAGCCCAGCACGTCGAAGCCTTGCCAGCTCGGCTCCCCCAGGATCGCCTGGCCGAACTCCGCCGCGAGTTCCGAACGGATGCGCCCGGGCGATTCCCCCGCCGCCATGCGTTGCCGGATCACCCCGCGCAGCGAATCGGCGTACCAGCTGGGGCAGCTCTCCAGGGTGAGGCCCGGGCAGTAGGGGCTCTGGAGCGAGGCGATGAGTCTCCACGCCGCGCGCTCCCGCCCGGCCAGCAGGTCCGCCTCGGGCGCAGGAGACTGGCCCACGAGCGCACCGGCAAGCAGGGCCAGGGCCAGCGCCACGACGCCCGGCCTCACGCGACCTTCGCGGGGGACCTGGGCGCCTCGACCGGCCGGTCGAACTCCTTCTCCCAGCGCCGGTAGTTGGTCTCGGCATCCCGGATGAACGGCGACCAGGCGATCAGCTTGAGGATGAACGCGTTGAGCTGCTTCATCGGCGAGCGGAGCGGGCGCACGATGTCGAGGAAGAGCACCACCCGCACGCCATCGGTGTCGTTCCACACCTGGTGCGGATAGCAGTCGTCGAACACCATCACCTTCCCCTCTTCCCAGTTCGCGAACTCGTCGCCCACCTGGATCCGCACCTTCTCCCGCGGCTCCGGGACGATGAGGCCGAGGTGCGCGCGGATCACCCCGCGGTAGGGACCGCGGTGGAGGGGGATGTGCTTGCCGGGGGAGAGAATCGAGAAGAACGCGGTCTTCATCCCCGGGATGCTCTCGACGATCCTGACGGTCTCGGGGCAGCGCTCGCAGTTCCCCTCGGCCCGGAGGCCATAGGCGTAGAAGAAGACCGTCTTCCACCCGTCGTCCTGGCTCAGGTGCCGCTGGTCCCGCGAGATGTCCTGGAAGTTCGGGAGCTCCGCCCGGCGGGGGAGCAGCGCCTCCAGCTCGCGCCGGAACACCGGGGTGCTCTCCTCGAGCACCCGGGTCCAGGCGAACTGGTTCTTGTCGAGGAAGGGCGTGGTCGGGATGAGCGAGGCGCGCGCGATCCCCCGCTCGAAGCTCCGCACGAACGCGGCTCCGAGCGTCACCATCCGGTCGTAGAACCAGAGCTTCATTTGATCGCCGCCTTCTCCAGCTCGGCGACGGTCCACGGCGTGCTGCGGCCCTTCACGGCCGCACGCACCCGCGCCACGTCGGCCGCCGTGACGGGCGTGCCGGTGTTGCCCCACGAGGCCCGCTCGTAGTTGATCGCCGAGACGATCTGCTCGTCGGAGAGGCTCTCCCACGGCGCCATGATGTTGTTGTAGGTCGCCCCCTTGACCGTGATCGGGCCCGACATCCCCTTGAGCACGATCGCGACGTGGGGACCCACCGGCCCGTTCACGATCGCGGAACCGGCGAGTGGAGGGAACGCGTTGGGCAGGCCCTCGCCATTGGCCTGGTGGCAGGTCTGGCAGACGGCGTAGGCGTCGACCCCTGGCGCGGTACTGGGGGTTGCGGCGGCCGGCACGGCGGCCGCGCCGGACTCGGCCGGCATCGCCATCCCGGCGTGTGGATTGGCGGTATCGGTGGCCGCGGAAGTGGCGGCCTGGTCGGCCGGCTTCCCACCGCTGCAGGCTGCCAGCATCGATGAGCAGGCGAGCGACGCGAACAGGATACGGGTACGGAGGAGGCGAGTCACAGGGTTGATCTCCACGTAGAGTTGGGTTGCACGGCGACGGCGGGTGCCCGCACCTCCGCGCTCACCCAGATGGTGAGCCGGTCGGGGAACGCGAGCGCGATCCGCACGCTGTCGCCGGGAACAATCGAGGTCGTGAGGCCGGTGAGCGTGAGCCACTGGCCGCCGGGACGCATCTGGAGCACCGCGCCAGCGGGAATGACAAAACCGCCGCGGTCGGCGAGCAGGGGAGGCGTGGTGATCCTGCCGGCGAGGGTCACGGCCTCGGCGGCTGGCGTCGTCGAGGCGCCCACCGCAATCGGCATCGAGGCGAGCGAGGTGATCCACAGGAACGCCCGCGTGGACTCGCCGGCCTGGCCGGGTTCCACCCACGCATCATCGAGCCGCAGTCCGTCGGGCCGCGCTGCGAGCCTGGGCGGATCGGCCACGCGCTCCGTCACGCCCGCGCCACTCGGGGCGCAGGCCAGCACCAGCGTCATCACCCCCAGCGCCGGGAGCCAGGCAACGGCCTCCCGTCCGGCGCGGGTGCGCGGACAAAACGACATGAGGTCCCCTGGAAAGGGGTGAGCATTCGGGCGGCCCGGGGGCCGCTACCGATGCAGCGAGTTGTCAGTCAGGGATTCCCGCCGCGCGCAGAAGCGGCAGCGGGACGAGATCAGGCGACGGGAGGCGCCTGGGCCTGCGGAAGGAGAAACGCGGGACGGGTGAGCGGTGCGACCGCCTGGCTCGCGGGGCTCGCCACCGGGACGGCAATGACGGAGGAGGCGATCGCGAGGGCGACCGGCGGCGCCGCGGCCAGCACGCTGCAGCAGGAGTGGCCGACACAGTGGCAGTCACCCTGGGGGAGCGAGTGACCATCGGCAGGCGCCGACTGGCCTCCGCCGGAGCCATGGGACATGCCCGGCATCCCGGCCATGTCGCCCATGTCCATCTGGTGATGCGCGGCGTGCGGTCCGCTGACCGCCGCCTGCGCCGCGGCCTCCGCACCGCACTGGTGCAGCAGGCCCGGCGCAACGCTGTTCGTGGTGAACAGCCCGCCGGCCAGGAGGCCGAGGAGGAAACGCAGGCGGGAGCGCATGACGGACCGAATATGCGGCACTCGGCGCACCACTGGCAAGCGCGGCCCGATCACCGCCGGCTTCCCTGCCCCTCGGCCGCGAAGGGATCGCTGAGCCGCGGGTCGCGGATGAAGGCCGAGTCGGTAAGCGACTCCAGGAACGCCACCACGTCGTCGATCTCGCTGTCGGCGATGGAGAATCCCCGCACCAGCCCCGACTTGAGCGGGCTCAACCGCCCGTCGCCCGCGTAGGGACCGGAGACCACCGACCGCCCGCCCCGGGCATAGTGCTGCACCACCGCCCTGAGCGTGGCGATGCTGCCGTCGTGCATGTATGGCGCGGTGAGCGCCACGTTGCGGAGCCCCGCCGGACGGAAGCGGCCGCGATCGGCGGGATTGAGGGTCAGCTCGTAGATACCCTGGTTTCCCGCCGGGTAACTGCCATCGCCGCCGACGTTGTAGAGCCCGTTGTTGAAGAAGGGATAGGTGATGGTGCCCGGGGTGGTCCGCTGGTCGTGATACGAGATCGACAGGTTGATTCCGCTGTGGCAGTGGAAGCACTCCAGCCGCTCGGAGTTGAACAGCCGCAGTCCACGGATCTGCTGGGCGGTGAGCGCGGTGGTGTCGCCCCGGTAGTACCGGTCATAGGGACTGTCGCCCGAGATCAGTGTCCGGCTGAACGTCGCGAGGGCATACACCACCTGATTCAGGGTTGCGCCGGGTGGACTCCCGGGGAACGCGGCGGCGAAAAGCGCGCGATAGGTACTGTCGGCGTCGAAGCGGGCCAGCACCGCGGGCCGGACTCCGTCACTGACCCCGAGTTCGACCGGATTGTCCGAGAGAATCGGTACCCGGATCTGGTCTTCCAGTTCGAGCAGGACGTTGTTGCCCCAGGTGAGCGAACTGAAGTACGCCACGTTGGCGAGGCCCTGGCTGTTCCGGGGATGAACCTGCCCGGTGGACCCGACCGCCACCGCCCGCCCGTCACTGAATCCCAGCGACTGCAAGTGACAGGACCCGCACGACTGGGTCTGGTTGGCGGAGAGCCGGCGATCGTAGAAGAGCCGGCGGCCCAGCGCGATCTTCTCCGGCGTCACCGGGTTGTACTCCGGCACCGCGGGAACCGCGAAGTGAGGCGGGAGCTGGAGCAGGGCGCGGAGATCGCGACCCGCGCCCGGTGCGGTCGAGCCATCGCCGCAGGCGAGCGCCGCCGCTGCGAGAGCGACGGCACCAGCCCGGACGGACGAACGGAGGCGGCGTGGCATGCCGCCTAGTGCACCACGAAAACGGCGTCATTCGCCGGGGTCGCCACCCCGGTCGCGACATCGACGCCCAGGTTGCCGAACACGGTCGCGGTGTGCGGCTGTGCCGGGCTCGAGTGCGAGGCAACCCCGGGGATCATCGGGCCGCCCGGCGCCTGCTCCACCCGGTAGTCGAGTCCGTGCAGCAGCGCCCCGATGTCCACGCCAACGGTATCGGTCAGGTGAAAGTGCCCGAAGCTCACCCTGGGCGTGTTGACGTTGTCGCAGACGCTGCGATCGGTCATCGCCCGGGTTCCGTCCCCGCCGCATCCCGTGCTCCCGACATGCACGTACCCCTCGCCCGCGGTGCCGTTGTCCGAGAGGGTGAAGTTCATGACGAAGTGCCGGTAGGCGTAGGCCCAGGACCAGTGCATCTCCGCCAGCGGCGAGGGCGCATCGGCGTCGGTGTGGGTCGCCAGGATGTGCTTCATCAACGGCTGGGGGATGCCCACATCGAAACTGAGGCTGTGCACCGCGGCCGGCACCGAGGTCCCGGTGATCACGCTGTTGGTCCGCGCCGTCCCCTCGGGAAAGGCCAGCCCCGCCCCCGAGCAGGCCCCGCCCGTCGCCGAGGTCAGGTCGATCAGGGCGACACTGCCGGAGGCGTCGCCGTACTGGAACTCGTTCTTCGCCAGCTCGACCGGCAGTTCCTTCCCGGCATCGTCGAAGAACTTGAGGTTGCTCACGTAGAACCGGAGGTCGTTGAGCTGCGCCGACACCGACCCGGTCGGGCCCAGGCTGTCGAGAACATCCCCGCACCCCACGACCTGCCCGCGATGGACCGCGGCGAAGTTGAGGGTGAAGGGATCGAGATCGACCGGATCGTTCGAATCACTGCAGCCGGTGAGAACACCGGTGACGGCGGCCAGCGCCACCAGGGCTCGGGCCGAAGGGCGGAACAGGTGCATGGACGGCAGCTCCAGACATGACGTGGATGGCTCCGGCCCTCACCCGGAAACGGGCGAGCGCCGGCCGGCGAGTCACAGCGACTCCCCGGGTATCAGGGTGTGTCAGTCAGGAGGAGAGCGGCGGGCCGAGCGCGGGCGGCTGGAGAAAGCGGGGGCGGGTTGCAACGAAGGAAGCGACCTCCACCGCCGCCGGTACGGCGGCGGTCCGGGCGGACGCGAGCTGGAAGCCGGCGGCCGGGGGCAGCGCTGTCGCACCGAGGGCCCGGCACGAATCCCCGAGGCAGTGACACTTCTTCTGCCGGTTCGAGCCGGGGGAGTCGTGATGGTGCGAGTGCTCGTGCTCCATGGCCTGGGACATCGCCATGGCGCCGCCAGCCCGCCCCATCTCGCACCCATGGGGCAGACCCGGCAACGACGCGGTCATCGCGAAGATGACCGCGTGCAGCAGGCCGGGCAGGCGGAGGAGACGGGACCGGATCACGGCCTTACAATCGCACCCGGAGGCCCGCGGGGCAACTGCGGCCCGGGATCAGGCGCCCAGCGGTTCCTCCCGCAACACCTGCTTGAGCTCCGGATAGCGGAACCAGAAGTAGCCGCCCATCACCGCCGTGGCCAGGAGATTCGCCCCCGCCACCGTCCAGACCGGGAAGAGCGCGCTGACTTCGCTCGACACCACCCGCAGCGCCACGTAGAACAGCAACTCGAAGACCGCGAAGAGCACCAGCACCCCGAAGCGCGCCACCGGCTGCTCCACCGAGACCCGGATCAGCGCCGCGAGCGCGAACCCGAACGCGAGGAACAGCAGGAAGTGCACGACGGTGTAGAGGATCATCGCACCGAAGTCGATGCTGCTCGTGACCGGATGGGGATTGCCCAGCAGGAAGAGTTGCCCGAGGACGCTCGGCGTGAGCAGCGGCCGTCCCCGCAGGCTGTCGTGAATCAGGAACCAGACCGCCACCGCCAGGGCGCCGAGGAGGCCGGCGTCGGTGGCTTCCGTCAGGATCGTGTGTCGCCGTTCCATTGTCTGCTCCGGTTGACCGACGCCCCATAGTTGGACCCGGTACCGGGGCCGGCAAGAGCGGGCGGAAAACCGTGCAGCGCCTACCCCCCGGTCTCTCCCCGGCGGGAGAGACAGCCCGGACAGGGACAGACGTCGAACAAGTGCGCGAAGGTGTAGATCCCGGTCGCGTGCCCATCGCTCCAGTGCACCTTGAGCCCGTACGCCCCCACCAGCGACAGCGCCAGCGGCTTCACGTCGGCGGGAACGGTGGCGGGATCGAGGAGCGGGCGGCCGGTCATCTCCTCCACGCAGCCGGCGCAGGGACACGCCAGCCGCAGCGCGCGCGCCGGGTAGAAGGCGGTGTGCCCGGCCTGGTCCCACTCGATCCGGACGCCGCCATCCTCGCGGGTGATGGCATAGGGTGCTACCGGTCTCGCAGCCATGCGGTAAGGCTCTCCGTGATTTATACTTGGACCACTCACACTCCCCGACCCGACGCCATCATGACTGCGACGACGAACAACCCCTTCGGTGCCCGCGGCGAACTCGCCCTCGGCAAGGACAAGGCCGCGATCTACCGTCTCCCCGAGCTCGAACGCCAGGGCGTGGCGAAGCTCGACCGGCTCCCCTTCTCCATCCGCGTCCTGCTGGAGAACGCCCTGCGCTTCACCGGCCGGGGCGTGGTCACCGAAGAACACGTCCAGCAGCTCGGCCACTGGTCGGCCCAGGGCGGCGGCCAGGGGGAGATCCCCTTCATGCCGGCCCGCGTCGTCCTCCAGGATTTCACCGGCGTGCCCTGCGTCGTCGACCTCGCCGCCATGCGCGACGCGATGGCGCGGATGAAGGGTAACCCCGACCGGATCAATCCGATCGTCCCCTGCGACCTGGTCATCGACCACTCGGTCCAGGTCGACTACGCCGGCACCGCCGGCGCCTACCAGCAGAACGTCGACCTCGAGTACGAGCGCAACCGGGAACGCTACCAGCTCCTCAAGTTTGCCCAGCGCGCCTTCCGGAACTTCCGCGCGGTCCCGCCCGGCACCGGCATCGTGCACCAGGTGAACCTCGAGTACCTCGCCCCGGTGGTGCAGCTCCGGGAGCAGCACGGCCTGCTCACCGCCTACCCCGACACCTGCGTCGGCACCGATTCCCACACCACCATGATCAACGGCCTCGGCGTGCTCGGCTGGGGGGTGGGCGGCATCGAGGCGGAAGCGGTCATGCTGGGCCAGCCCTACTTCATGCTGATCCCCGAGGTCATCGGCATGAAGCTGGTGGGCGAGCTGCCCCTCGGCACCACTGCCACCGACCTGGTGCTCACTGCCACCCAGATGCTCCGGAAGAAGGGCGTGGTCGACAAGTTCGTCGAGTTCTACGGCCCGGGCCTCTCGAGCCTCGGCCTTGCCGACCGCGCCACCATCGCGAACATGGCGCCGGAGTACGGCGCGACCATGGGCTTCTTCCCGATCGACGCCGAGACGATCCGCTTCCTGGAACGGACCGGCCGGGACAAGGACGTCGTCGAGCGGGTGGAGCGCTACACCAAGGAACAGGGGCTCTTCCGCACCGACGCGACGCCCGACCCCGAGTTCACCAGCACCCTCACGCTCGACCTCTCGAGCGTGGTGCCGAGCCTCGCCGGCCCCAAGCGGCCGCAGGACCTGGTCCCGCTCAAGACCCTCAAGAAGAACTTCCAGGTGGCGCTCCCCGACCTCATGACCCCGGCGGTCCCCGCCGCGCGGCGCGAGGTGGCGCAGACCAACTACTCCCGCTGGGTGAACGAGGGCGGCTCCCAGACCGCCGTGACCGAGCATCCCCCGGTGGCCTCCCCGGTGGTGAACGGCCAGGCCTGCGAGCTGCGCGACGGCTCGGTCGTCATCGCCGCGATCACCAGCTGCACCAACACCTCCAACCCGTCGGTGATGATCGGGGCGGGCCTCCTCGCGAAGAAGGCGGTCGAGAAGGGGCTGATGACCAAGCCCTGGGTCAAGACCTCGCTCGCGCCGGGCTCGCGGGTGGTGACCGAGTACCTCAAGGGCTCGGGGCTCCTCCCCTACCTCGAGCAGCTCCGCTTCAACGTGGTGGGCTACGGCTGCACCACCTGCATCGGCAACAGCGGCCCGCTCGACGACGAGATCACCAAGGCGATCGAAGATCATGCCCTGGTCACCGCCGCGGTACTGTCCGGCAACCGGAACTTCGAGGCCCGGGTCCACCCGCTGGTGCGGGCGAACTACCTCGCGTCCCCGGTGCTGGTCGTCGCCTTTGCGCTGGCCGGCCGGGTCGACCTGAACCTCGAGACCGACCCGATCGGCACCGGCAAGGACGGGAAGCCGGTCTACCTCAAGGACATCTTCCCCACCCCGAAGGAAGTGGCCGACGCGATGGCGGCCTCGCTCAAGCCGTCGCTCTTCCGCGAGCGCTACGCCTCGGTCTTCGACGGCGACGAGGTGTGGCAGCACCTCCCGGTGCCCGAGGGGAGCCGCTACGCCTGGGACCCGAAGAGCACCTACGTGGCCGAGCCGCCCTTCTTCCAGAACCTCTCCGCCGAGCCGGGGCCGCTCATGGACATCGGCAATGCCCGGGTCCTCGCCGCCCTGGGTGACTCGGTGACCACCGACCACATCTCGCCGGCCGGCTCGATTCCCAAGAACGGGCCCGCGGCGAAGTACCTCCTCGCCCACGGCGTGCAGCAGGTCGACTGGAACACCTTCGGCGCCCGCCGCGGCCACCACGAAGTGATGATGCGCGGCACCTTCGGCAACGTGCGGATCAAGAATGCGCTGACGCCGGACAAGGAAGGCAACTGGACCGTCCACATCCCCTCGGGCGAGGTGATGTCGATCTTTGACGCGGCGATGAAGTACCAGTCCGAGGGCACGCCGCTCGTGATCCTGACCGGCAAGGAGTACGGCACCGGCTCGAGCCGCGACTGGGCCGCCAAGGGGCCGGCGCTCCAGGGAGTGAAGGCGGTGATCGCCGAGAGCTACGAGCGGATTCACCGGAGCAACCTGGTCGGCATGGGCGTCCTGCCGCTGGCGTACGAACCCGGCACCACCCGCCAGTCGCTCGGGCTGACCGGGCGGGAGCAGATCAGCATCAGCGGGATCGCGAGCGGGCTGACGCCGGGCGGCAAGGTGACGGTGACCGCGGTGGCGGAGGACGGGAAGAAGACGGTGTTCCCCGCGATCGTCCGGCTCAATTCCACGGTGGAGCTGGATTACTACCGCAATGGCGGGATCCTGCAGCGGGTGCTCCGGATGTTCGCGCGCGGGGAGGCGTAGGCTCGGGGGGGGCCCCCCCGCCGGGAATATCGCGCGGAGCCCGCCGAACCCCGCGTACCCAACCGCGCGGACCGGCGCGAAACAACGCCATGCAACCCTTCGGGGGCGGAGTGCCACTCAAGGCAACTCCGCCCCCGAGGCGTTTCCATGCGCATGCTCGCCGTTCTCTCGCTGCTCCCCTTCCTCGCGGCACCCGTGCCGCTGGCCGGCCAGGAGGTCACCGGGGCCCCGGGCCCCCGCCGCCTGCTGCCGCCGGCCGAGGAGATCGCGCTCGCGCGGTCGGCCGCGCCCCCCTCCGTCAGCGCCACGGCCCGGATCTGGATCTTCGCGGCCGGGCGCTACACCATAGGCGACTCCGGGACCAGCACCGTCGAGTGCTATGTCGGCCGAAGCTGGCCCCGCGCGCTCGAGCCGCAGTGCTTCGACGCCGAAGGCGCCCGCACCATCCTCCCGCTCGAGCGCCGGATCTCGGAGCTGCTGCACAGCGGCGCCAGCCGTGACTCGGTCGAGCGTCATGTGGCCGCCGGCCTCGCAGCCGGCACCTTCCAGCTGCCCCGGCGTCCTGCCATGACCTGGATGCTCTCGGCGGCGCAGGAGCTGTACGACGACGATGGGTCGCCCGCGGGAGCATGGAAGCCGCACATCATGATCTACTACCCGTACCTCACCCCTGACGCCGTCGGAACCGGATCCAATGACGACCTCGCGGCGGGCCTCGTGGTGAGTCCCGGCACGCCGAGGTCGAGTTTCATGATCGTGGTCCCCGACGCCATCGTTCCGGTCCGCGCCGCGACGGGAAAGCGGGGCGCGTCCTGAGCCCGCCCGAGCCCACCGATCAGGCGCTGGCCGCACGGCTCGAGCGGAGCCGGGACCCGGAGGCCTTCGCCACCCTCTACCGCCGGCACACCCCCGCGCTCTACGGGCTCGCGCTCCGCCTTACGGGCGGCGACCAGCCACGGGCCGAGGATGCGGTGCACGACGCCTGGCTGGCCGCGGCCGACCGGCTCGGCGCCTTCCGCTGGGAGTCCTCGTTCCGGAGCTGGCTCAGCGGCTTCGTGATCAACCAGGTGCGGCAGCGCTGGCGCGCCGACCGGCGCGAGCCGGTGCCGCTCGAGGAGACCCGGGCGGGAGACGACCTCCCGCTCCTCATGGCCGCCGACCGGGTCGACCTGGAGCGCGCGATCGCCGCGCTCCCCGACGGCTTCCGGGCCGTGCTGGTCCTGCACGACATCGAGGGCTACACCCACGACGAGATCGGCTCTGTGCTCGGGATCGTGGCGGGAACATCGAAGAGTCAGCTGGCCCGCGCCCGCAGCGCGGTGCGCGAGGCGCTCGAACAGGGAACGGTGCACGATGCACGATGACGAACGACAGGCTCCACTGGGCCACCTCCGGCAGGAGGTCGCGCCACCCCCGGCACTCGAGACCGCCCTGGGCCGGCGCCTGCTCGCGGCCGGGTTCGCCCGCACGCCCCGGCCACCCCGGCCGCGCTGGTTCCCCCTGCTGGCCGGCGCCGCCGCCCTCGCCCTCGTGGCGTTCGGCCTGCTGCTCGGCCGGCAATCGCGGCGCCCCGCGGCCGCCTCCGCGGAGACACGCTACGCGCTGCTCCTCTACGATCCGGTCACCTTCGACACCAGCATCCCCGAACGGCAGCTGGTGGAAGAGTACCGGCGCTGGGCGGAGTCACTGGGCGCGCAGCTCGACGGGGGCGAGAAACTCGCGGCCGAGGAAGTGCTCCTGCCCGGCACGGCGCAGGTGGTGCAGGTGGAGGCGGCCGGACCGCGGGGAGTCTTCGGCGGCTATTTCGTCGTGCGGGCGCCGACGCTCGACGCCGCCATCGCCATCGCGCGGAGCTGCCCGCACCTGCGGCATGGCGGCACCATCGCGGTCCGGCGGATCGAGGCGACCTAGAAGAATTGGCACCATGCGGTGACCCGAAATGGTGCTGTTGGTGGGATCAGTCTCTCGCTAGGGTGATCAGGTACGCGAACGGCCGGACATCGATGTCCGGCCGTTCCGCGCTGGAACCTTCACCCGGGCGCTTTCCATGCTGTGCACGGTACCATTCCCCCGCTTCGCGCCGCTCCTCCTCGCCCTCGTCACCGCGGCCGCCCCGCTCGCCGCCGACGGCGGCGCCCGCCGCGCCGGTCGCACCGTCGACGTCACCCACCTCGATATCGACCTCCGGCTCGACTGGGCCGCGCGGCAGGCGAGGGGCAGCACCGTGGTCACCTGCTCGCCCCTTCGCGCCACCGCGTCCATCACCCTCGACGCCGGCAACCTCGCCATCGAGTCCATCACCGGCGAGGACGGCAGCACCCTCGCCTGGCGCTACGACGGCGGCGATCGCGACCAGGGACTCGCCATCGAGCTGGGACGGGTGCGCCGCCCCGGGGAGACAGTGCGCCTCACGATCGCGTATCACACCGGCTGGCGGAACATCTCCGACCCGAATTCCCTCTCCGGCAGCGATGGCAAGGGCATCCGGTTTCTCCAGCCCTCGACGGGGGAGCCGGTGCGGCGGCGGCAGGCCTGGAGCGTCGGCTATCCCGCCGGCAACCGCTACTGGTTTCCGGGTAACGACTCGCCGGAGGACCTGCGCACCACCGACCTTCGCATCACCGTCGACCACCCGCTCACCGTCGTCAGCAGCGGGGCGCTGGTGGAGACCCGCGCCAATCCCGACGGCACCCGCACCTTCCACTGGCGGGTCGGCACGCCGTACGCCAACTACCTGACCGCCTTCGCCGCCGGGGAGTGGACCCTGGTGCCGCAGCGCGCCGGGGACGTCGAGATCGAGAGCTATGGCTACCCCGACGAGCGCGACGCGGTGGCCGCCACCGTCGAGCGGCTCCCCGACATGCTCCGCTGGTTCAGCGAACTCACCGGCAAGGCCTTCCCCCACCCGGTGTATCGCCAGGTCTTCGTGCAGGACCTCCCCTGGGGCTGGGGCAACTTCGGCACCGCGACCCTGACCGAGAACATGGTCGACGACTTCCGCACCCACGCGGAGTGGCGCTACCTCTGGGACGGGCTCGAGGCCGAGGCCCTGGCGCACCAGTGGGCCGGCGGGTGGATCGTCCCGCGTGACTGGCGCGACGCCTGGCTGGCGCGGGGGCTCTCCCGGATGCTGGATGGGCTCTACAACGAGCACAAGAACGGCCGCGACGAATTCCTGCTCTATCCCCACAACATCGACCAGGCCACCACGCTCGGCGACTGGCGCGGGGGTACCCGCCACCCGATCGTCCCCCGCACGATCGAGGAAGGCGTCAGCTTCGCCGCCGACAACTATCCCTACTTCCGCGGCGCGCTGGTCCACAACCTCCTGCGGGAGGAACTGGGCGACTCGGTGTGGCGCGCGGGCCTCCGCCGGTTCATCGCCACCCACGGCGGCCAGCCCGCGTCGACCGCCGACTACCAGCGCGCCATGGAGCAGGCCAGCGGCCGCGCCCTCGGCTGGTTCTTCGAGCAGTGGGTCTACCGCATCGGTCACCCGGTGTTCGAGGTGGAGCGCCGCTGGGACCGCGCGAGCGGCACGCTCACCCTCACCCTCCGGCAGGTGCAGCAGCCCGACACCACCACCACGCATCCCAAGGCCACGTGGTTCCGCGGGCGGATGACCGTCGAGATCGACGACCGGCTCGAGACCGTCACGCTCGCCCCGAAGGCGGTGAACCAGTTCCGGCTCGCCGCGCGGGAGGAACCGAGGCTCGTGCGGGTCGACGTCGGCGATGCCTGGATCAAGGAAATCCGCTTCAGCAAGACGACCGACGAGCTGCTCTACCAGCTGGCCCGCGACCGGGACGTCCTCGGCCGCCGATGGGCGATGAGCGAGCTCGCCCGGCTCTATCGCCGCGACGGGATTGAGGTCGGTGAACGGCAGCGGATCGAGGCGGGGCTCCGCGACGTGGCGCAGGGCGACGGATGGTGGCGCCTCCGGCTCGGCGCGCTCACCTGGCTGCAGGGGCTCGTGGTGCCGGCGGGGAGCGGTGAACCTGTGCGCCTCGACAGCGCCACCACCACGATGCTGGTCGAGCTGATCCGGACCGAACGTTCCTGGGTCCGGAGCGGGGCCCTGACCTTCCTCGGCGCCACCCGCGATCCCCGGTACGCGGAGCTGTACCTCGACGCGATGCAGGAAGACAGCCACCAGGTCATCTATGCCGCCGCGGCGGCGCTGGGCAAGAGCCGGAGCCCGAGGGCCTACGACGCCCTGACTGCTATCGCGAAGGTGCCGTCGTGGAAGGGGGAGAACATCCTCAGCGCCCTGCTGGGCCTCAAGGAACTGGGCGACCCGCGGGGCGCCGACCTCGCGCTCGCCGCGCTCAACGACACCACCAGCCACCGCTGGACCCTGGGCACCCCGGTGTGGGACTTCCGGATCGCCGCCAGCCAGACGCTGGTGGCGCTGGGCCGGGCCGACGACGCCTGGCGCATCGCCAGCGCGCGCCTCACCCGGGCGCTCGAGGAGGACGACGTCCTCGACCAGTTCAACAGCCTGATGATGCTGGCCGACACCGGCGACCCCCGCACCCGCGTGGCGATCGACCTGCTCAAGGCGCGCTACAAGGATGACCCCAATGCCCTCGCCGCGATCGGCGGATACGAAGCCGGACTCCCGCAGGCCGGACCGTGACGGCTTGACGCCGGGGCCGGGTACGCCATTCATCCACCTTGAGTCTCCCGATCGAGGTGTCATGTCCGGCCGCCGTCCCCGCGCGTCCCGCCGGGGAGCGCCGCTCCAGGTCCCGGTCACTACCGGCCCGGAGCAGGCGCCCCTCTATACCCAGGTGTACCGCGAGATCCGGGAGCACATCCTCTCCGGTGCCCTCCGGCCGGGGGCACGCCTTCCGTCGGCCCGCACCCTCGCCGCCGACCTCGGGGTCTCCCGCAACACCATCGAGGCGGCGTTCCTGCAGCTTGATGCCGAAGGGTTCATCACCCGGCGGGTCGGCGCGGGGACGACCGTGGCCGACTCGATGGCGGAGACCGCGCCGTTCAGCCCGCGCGCCCGGCGCGCCCGCCCCTCCCGCAGCGAGCCGCCGCGCCCGGCGGCGATCCGTCTCTCCACCCGGGGGGCGCTCATCACCGAGTGCGGCCTCGCCGAGATCGAGGGCGACCACCCCACCGGCTCCTGCGCCACCGAGGTCGCCGGCTTTCCGGTGCGCACCTGGAACCGGCTCCTCGCCCGGCGCGGGCGGCGGGCCGGCATCGCCCCCTTCCAGGCGTGCGACCCCGCGGGATTGCCGGCGCTCCGCGAGGCCATCGCCGATCATGTGCGGGTGACCCGCGGGGTGCGCTGCGAATGGCGGCAGGTGATCGTGGTGAGCAGCACCCAGCAGGCGCTCGATCTCTGCGGCCGCCTGCTCCTCGATCCCGGCGCGCTCGCCCTGATGGAGGAACCGGGCTATCGCGGCACCCGGGCGGCGCTCCTCGCCGCGGGGGCGGAGGTGCGGGGTGTTCCGGTCGACGACGCCGGCGTCGACCCGGAAGCGGTCGCCGCGCAGGCCGGGGCCCGGCTCCTCTACGTCACGCCCTCGCACCAGTATCCCCTCGGCGTCACCCTGACCCTCGCCCGGCGGCTCGCCCTGCTTCGCTGGGCCGCCGCCAACGAAGCATGGATCGTGGAGGACGACTACGACAGCGAGTTCCGCTACGACGGCCGGCCGCTGGCCTCGCTCCAGGGCCTCGATCCGCACGGGCGGGTGATCTACGTGGGCACCTGCAACAAGGTGCTCTTCCCGGGACTCCGGCTGGGCTACCTCATCGTCCCCGCGGGCCTGGTCGAGTCCTTCGCCGCCGCGCGCCGGATCAGCGACGGCTTCTCCCCGCCGCTCAGCCAGGCGGTGCTCGCCGACTTCATCAGCGGGGGACACTTCGCCGCCTGGCTCCGGCAGGCGCGGCTGCACTATGCCGCCTGCCGCGACGCGCTGGTGGACAGCATCGCGTCCCACTGGGATCCGCTGGTCACCCTTGGCCCGAGCGACACCGGGCTTCACCTCATGGCCCACCTCCCCGATGGCGCGCCCGACGCGGCCATCGCCCAGGCCGCCCCGGTGCACTGCCTCGGCGTGATCCCCCTCTCCCGCTACCACGCCACGCCGTCCCGGCGCCGGGGCCTCCTGCTCAGCTACGTGGCGGCGACCCCCGCGCGGATCCCGCGGGACGTCGCGGCACTGGCCCCCGCCGTCCGCGCCCGCAAAGGACGGTAGGTCAGGCCGGCGCCTGAGACTTCCTTCACTATCACTTCAGCCTTCCGTGCCCCCGGCCAAGCGACTCTTGGACCGGAGGTTACCGTGTCGACACACCTGATGCTGGACGGCAACGAAGCTGCCGCGCGGGTCGCCTATGCGGCCAGCGAGGTCATCGCCATCTACCCGATCACCCCCGCCTCACCGATGGGGGAGTATTCGGACCAGTGGGCGGCGGACGATCAGCCCAACGCCTGGGGCGCCACCCCGGTCGTGGTCGAGATGCAGAGCGAAGGAGGAGCGGCGGGAGCGGTGCACGGCGCGCTGCAGGTCGGCGCCCTGACCACCAGCTTCACCGCCTCGCAGGGTCTCCTGCTCATGCTGCCGAACATGTACAAGATCGCCGGGGAACTCACCCCGATGGTCCTGCATGTCGCGGCCCGCGCCCTCGCCACCCAGGGCCTCTCGATCTTCGGCGATCACAGCGACGTCATGGCGGCGCGGAGCACCGGCTTCGCGATGCTGGCGTCGGGCTCGCCGCAGGAGGCGATGGACCTGGCACTCGTCGCCCACGCCGCCACGCTCACCTCCCGGGTCCCCTTCCTCCACTTCTTCGACGGCTTCCGCACCTCCCACGAGATCGCCCGGGTGGTGCCGCTCACGCCGGAGGACGTGCAGGCGCTGCTCCCGGAAACGGCGCGCCAGGCCCATCGCGCGCGGGCGCTCTCGCCGGAACACCCAGTCATCCGCGGCACCGCCCAGAACCCCGACGTCTTCTTCCAGGCCCGCGAGGCGAGTAACCCCTACTACCTCGCCTGCCCCGCTCTGGTGCAGGAGGCGATGGACACCGTCGGCGCCCGCACCGGCCGGCATTACAACCTGGTCGACTACATCGGCGCACCTGACGCGGAACGGGTGATCGTGCTGATGGGCTCGGGGGCGGAGGTCGCGCACGAGACCGTCGAGGCGCTCACGGCCATGGGGGAGAAGGTCGGCATCCTCAAGATCCGGCTCTTCCGCCCCTTCCCGGTCGCCCAGTTCCTCGCCGCCCTTCCCGCGAGCGTGCGCAGCATCGCGGTGCTGGACCGCACCAAGGAACCTGGCGCCGCCGGCGAACCGCTCTACCAGGACGTGATCACCGCGCTGATGGAAGGCCGGGACCAGCTGACCGCGTTCCCGCGGGTGGTCGGCGGGCGGTACGGCCTCGCCTCCAAGGAGTTCACCCCCGCGATGGTCCGCGCGGTCTTCGACGAACTCGCCGCGAAGAGCCCGCGCAACCATTTCACCATCGGGATCCAGGATGATGTGACCCACACCAGCCTCGCCTGGGACCCGGAGTTCTCCAGCGAATCGCCGGAGACGGTGCGGGCGGTGTTCTACGGGCTGGGGTCGGACGGGACGGTGGGGGGCAACAAGGAAGCGATCAAGATCATCGGGCAGGAAGCGGGGCTGCACGCGCAGGGCTACTTCGTGTACGACTCGAAAAAGTCCGGCTCGGTGACGGTCTCCCACCTGCGCTTCGGCAAGCTGCCGATCCGGTCGAGCTACCTGATTCACCAGGCCAGCTTCGTCGCCTGCCACCAGTTCCACCTGCTCGACCGGATGGACGTGCTGGAGCACGCCGCGCCCGGCGCCATCGTGCTGCTGAACAGCCCGTGGGGTCCGGACAGCGTGTGGGCCCAGCTCCCCGAGGGGACCCGGGCCCAGCTGGTGGAGAAACGGCTCCGGCTCTACGTCGTCGATGCCCAGAAGGTCACCCGCCAGGTGGGGCTCGGCGGGCGGATCAACACCGTGATGCAGACCTGCTTCTTTGCCCTGACGAAGCTGCTGCCGCTCGAAGAGGCGACCGCCGCGATCAAGCGGCGCATCGCCAAGACCTACGGCAAGCGCGGCGAAGTCATCGTGGAGAAGAACTACGCCGCGGTCGACGCCGCGCTGGCCGAGCTGCACGAGGTCCCCCTCGGGCCGCTGGGAAGCGGGACCCGGACCCGGCGGCTCGTCGTGCTTCCCGAAGCGCCAGCCTTCGTCCAGGAAGTGACCGCCCCGCTCCTCGCCGGCAAGGGCGACGCCCTGCCCGTGAGCGCGATTCCGGTCGACGGCACCTGGCCCGCGGCGACGGCCCAGTGGGAGAAGCGGAGCCTCGCCGCCGAGATCCCCGAGTGGGATCCCGATATCTGCATCCAGTGCGGCAAGTGCGTGCTGGTCTGCCCCCATGCCGTCATCCGGGGGGCGGTCTACGAACCGGAGCGGCTCGAAGGCGCGCCCGACGGCTTCAAGTCGGCCACGGCGCGCTGGCGCGCGTTCGGCGAGATGCGCTACACCCTGCAGGTCTCGCCCGAGGACTGCACCGGCTGCAAGCTCTGTGTCGAGGCCTGCCCGGTGAAGAACAAGCGGGAGGTGCGGAAGAAGGCGATCAACATGGCGCCCGTCGCCCCGATCCGGGAACGGGAGCAGGCGAGCTGGAACTTCTTCCGGGCGATCCCCGAGATCGGGCGGGAGCGGCTCTCGCTCGACCATGTGAAGGACGTGCAGCTGCTCCAGCCGCTCTTCGAGTTCTCCGGCGCCTGCGCCGGGTGCGGCGAGACCCCCTACCTCAAGCTGCTGAGCCAGCTCTTCGGCGACCGGGCGGTCATCGCCAACGCCACCGGCTGCTCCTCGATCTACGGCGGCAACCTCCCCACCACGCCCTGGGCCACCAACCGCGACGGCCGCGGCCCCGCCTGGGCCAACTCGCTCTTCGAGGACAACGCCGAGTTCGGGATGGGGATGCGGGTGGCGCTCGACCAGCAGCGGCTCCGGGCGGTACAGTTGCTGGCCCAGCTCGCGCCTGCCATCGGCGAGGAACTGGTCACCGCGATCCTCTCCGCCGACCAGCACAGCGACGAGGGGATTGCCGCCCAGCGCGCCCGGGTGGTCGAGCTCCGCCGCCGTCTGGCGGCGGCCAGCCTGCCCGGCGCGACCGACCTCGCGACCCTGGCCGACACCCTGGTGCGGCGCAGCGTCTGGATCGTGGGCGGCGACGGCTGGGCCTACGACATCGGCTTCGGCGGGCTCGATCACGTTCTCGCGAGCGGACGGGACGTGAACCTCCTCGTGCTCGACACCGAGGTCTATTCCAACACCGGCGGGCAGATGTCGAAGTCGACGCCGCGCGCCGCGGTGGCCAAGTTCGCCGCCGGCGGCAAGCGGATGCCCAAGAAGGACCTCGGCCTCTTCGCGATGTCGTACGGGCACGTGTACGTGGGCCAGGTGGCGATGGGCGAGGACGACGCCCACACGGTGAAGGTCTTCCGCGAGGCGGAGGCCTTCGACGGCCCGTCGATCATCATCGCCTACAGCCACTGCATCGCCCACGGCTACGACCTGGTGCACGGGCTCGACCAGCAGAAGCTGGCGGTGAAGAGCGGGCACTGGCCCCTTTTCCGGTTCAACCCCGCGCTGGCCGGCACCGGGAAGAACCCGTTCCAGCTCGACTGCAAACCGCCCTCGGTGTCCCTCAAGGCGTACGCCTATAACGAAACCCGCTACACCATGCTGGCGCACGGGCACCCGGAGACCGCGGCGGCCCTGCTCGTCCAGGCGGAGCAGGACCTGGCCGAGCGGTGGCAGCGCTATGCCGCGCTCGCCGCCTCCCCCACCCCACCCGCGGCGCCAGCGCCGGAGGGTTCTCATGCCTGATCTCTCAACCACCTGGCTCGGGCTGCCGCTCACGCACCCGATCGTCGCGTCGTCGTCGCCCCTCACCGAGAAGGTGGACGACCTGCTCCGGCTCGAGGCCGCCGGGGTCGCCGCCGTGGTCCTCCCCTCGCTCTTCGAGGAGCAGATCAGTATCGAGAGCCACGACCTCGACACCTACCTGACCCACGGGGCCGAGAGCTACGCCGAGGCGACCACCTATTTCCCGGACATGCTGGGCTACAACCGGGGCCCGACCGGCTACCTCGAGCGGCTCACCGAGGCGAAGAAGGCGCTCCACATCCCGGTGATCGCCAGCCTCAACGGCGTCTCGCGCGGGGGATGGACCCGCTATGCCAAGCGCATGCAGGAGGCCGGGGCCGACGCGATCGAGCTCAACGTCTATCACGTCCCGACCGACCCGGAGCAGGATGGCGTGGCGGTCGAGGCGATGTACACCGACCTCGTCGCCGAGGTGGTGGCGAGCGTGCGGATCCCGGTGGCGGTCAAGCTCACCCCGTTCCTGAGCGCGCCGGTGCACATGGCCCAGCGGCTGGGCGCGGCGGGGGCGAAGGGGCTGGTGCTGTTCAACCGGTTCTACCAGCCCGACTTCGACCTGGAGAAGCTGGAGGTCATCCCGGCGCTCGACCTGAGCGGCCCGGTGACGCTCCGGCTCCGGCTCCGCTGGGCCGCGGTCATCTATGGGCACACCACGGCGGACATCGGGATCACCGGCGGGGTGCACAGCGGCCACGACGTGGTGAAGTGCATGATGGCCGGCGCCAACATCGCGATGGTGGCCTCGGCGGTGCTCAAGCACGGCCCCGCCAAGGTGCAGGGGCTCCTGACCGAGCTGCGCGAGTGGCTGGTGACCCACGAGTACGAGTCGGTGGCGCAGATGCGGGGGAGCATGAGCCAGCGGAGCTGCGCGGAGCCGGCGGCGTTCGAGCGGGCGAACTACATGCGGGTGCTCAGGAGTTATGCGGTGAAGGGGAGATAGGCGGTCAGGCGGTCAGGCGGTCAGGAACAGATGCGAAACGGAGAAGGGCGAGCTCCTCAAGGGAACCCGCCCTTCATCGTGTTACCGACCGCCTGACCGCCCGTCCGCCTTACGCTACCAGGTCCTTCAGCTTCTGCCCCTGGTCGCCTTCGCGGAGCCGGGAGAGGGCCCGGTCGCGAAGCTGGCGGATGCGCTCGCGGGTGACGCCCATCATCCGGCCGATCTCTTCCAGCGTCCGGCTGTTGCCGTCATCGAGACCGAAGTAGAGCCGGAGCACCTTCGCGTCGCGGGGCGGCAGCGTCGCCAGGGCCGCCTCGATATCCGAGGTCTGGCTGTTGGCGATGGCCGGCGCGTCGGTCCCCTCCTGGTCGAGCGCCGCGAAGCGCTCCATCCGCTCGCTGTTGTCGCCGTCGCGGGTCGGGTGGTCGAGCCGGACCGCCTCGGTGTTGAGCGCGCCGAGACTGCGGACCGCTTCCACGGTGAGGCCGGTGGCGCGGGCCAGCTCCTCGGTGGTGGGCATGCGCCCGAGCTTGTCCTTGAGGAGCGTGGTGGTGCGGCCCAGCCGGCTCAGGTCGGCCGTCCGGTTGAGCGGCACCCGTACCGGCCGGCCGTGCCGCGCAATCGCGGCCTGCACCGCCTGCCGGATCCACCATACCGCATAGCTGATGAACTTGACGCCGCGGTCGGGGTCGAACTTCCGGGCCGCCGTCATCAGGCCCAGGTTCCCCTCGCCGATCAGGTCGACCAGCGGGACCCCGCGATTCTGGAACTTCTTAGCCACCGACACGACGAACCGCACGTTGTGGCGTGCGAGCCGTTCCTGGGCGGCCACGTTGCCGCGGAACGCCCGTCGGGCCAATTCCATTTCTTCCTCGCGCGTGAGCAGCGGAACCTTGCTGATCTCGTCGAGGTACAGATCCAGACTTTCGCGGCCTTCGTCGATTGCCTTGGCGATCTGGGCCGGTCGTACCGTGCGCCGCTTGCGGCGTGGCTGCATGGTCACTCGCGCCCCTCCTTGGGCTTGGGATGAAGCGTCAGAGGGCGGTAAACAACCGCGAAATATATGTTGTGACACCCCGAAAAGAAATCAATTTCTTAAGTCGCTTATTCCAAACGACATACACTGAAAATCCCGAACAAACACCGACGCGACAACTCGACAGCGAATTCATACTTCGGTTAAAATTCGGTGAGCCACCGGAATCCTCACCGTCGTCTCGCCTCCCGGGGACGCACCCAGTGTGAGCGTTTGCACCGCCCGGCACTCACACGGCGCTTACCATGCGGCATTACACTTCGTCGCCATGAAAACCGACGCGACCTACGAGTTGCTCCGCCAGTTCGCCTCGCCCGTCATCGCGGTCACCAGCGCCTGGCAGGGCCGGACCAACGGCATGATCTCGGACAGCGCCGTCCGGGCCTCGATTTCCCCGAACGTGCCCCGGCTCTCGGTGTACATCCACAAGTGGCACCACAGCCACGACCTGATCTGGAACAGCGGCCGCTTCGGCATCCACCTGCTGCACACCGGGCAGCTCGACCTGATCTACCAGCTCGGCTTCGTGAGCGGGCGGGACAAGGACAAGCTGGCCGAGATTCCCCATCGCGTCGGGGACACCGGGGTGCCGGTGCTCCAGGACTGCTTCGCCGCCTTCGAGCTGCGGGTGATCAACACCATGGACGCCGGGTACGCCACCCACTTCCTCGGCCATGTCGAGGCGAGTCACCGGGGCCCCGGCACCGAGCTGCTTACCGCCCCCTGGTTCCGGGCCAACATCCCGGCGGCCTGGCACACCGAATGGCTGGCCAACTACCGGAAGGCGCAGGACGTAATTGAAGCCAACACGGCGATCCAGGATCGCCACTGGACCGGGCCCGCGAAGGGCTGACACTCCCCCATCCCGAGGACATACGTATGCGAATGCCGCACGTCACCCGCCTGGCCGCGCCCCTGGCGCTGACCGCCCTCTGTACTCTGCCGGCCGCCGCCCAGAGCTTCGAGGGCGTCATCACCTGGCAGATGGGAGGCGACCGGACGGTGGTGCAGACGATGAAGGGCGAGCAGATGAAGACCGACATGGGCCAGGGCTACATGATCATGGACCTCGCCGCCCAGACCATGTCGATGGTGATGCCGGAGCAGAAGATGTACATGGTGGCCGACCTGAAGGCGGCGGCCGACCGGGCGGAGAAGGAGAATGGCCCGGCCAAGATGCCCAAGATCACCGCCACCGGAAAGAGCGAGACGATCGCCGGCAAGAGCTGCGAGATCTACCGCTTCGCGAAGGAAGAAGGGCAGCCCGACAACATGGAAGTCTGTGCCGCGAAGGGGATGGGCTTCTACATGGGCGGCCGCCGGGGCCCCATGGGTGGCGGTCGGGGCGGCAACGGCCCGGGCAGCGACGTGGCCTACATGACCACCGCGATGGCCAACCCGGAGTTCGCCAAGGCGTACAAGGACGGGTTCTTCCCGCTCCGCGTGACCTCGCTCAAGGACGGCTCCCGGAACATCATGCTGGTGACCAAGATCGAGCCGAAGAGCATCGACGCCTCGGCCTTCGCGATCCCCTCGGACTACCACAAGATGGACATGCCGGCCGGCATGGGTGGCATGGGTGGGCCGCCGCGGAATTAGCCGTTAGCCGTTAGCCGTTAGCCGTTAGCCGTTAGCCGTTAGCCGTTAGCCGGGCGATGCAAAACGACCCTCCTTGCCACGAGCAAGGAGGGTCGTTTCACATGGACCAAGCTAACGGCTAATGGCTAATGGCCACGGCCGCGCAGCGGCCGTCAATGCATTCCACTTCCCCCCGACAGCGCCTTCACCAGCTCGCCGATCACGTTCTTGGCGTCGCCGAAGAGCATCCAGGTGCGGTCGGAGAAGTAGAGCTCGTTGTCGATGCCCGCGAAGCCGGGGTTCTTGCTCCGCTTGATCGCGAAGATCGTGCGGGCCTTGTCGGCATCGATGATCGGCATGCCGTAGATCGGGCTGGACTTGTCGGAGCGGGCCGCCGGGTTCACCACGTCGTTGGCGCCCACCACCAGCGCGACGTCGCACTGGGGCATGTCGGGGTTGATCTCGTCCATCTCGACCAGGTCGGTATACGGGATGTCGGCCTCGGCGAGCAGCACGTTCATGTGCCCGGGCATGCGCCCCGCCACCGGGTGAATCGCGAACTTGACCGTGATCCCGCGCTTCTTGAGCGCATCGTAGAGCTCGCGAACCTTGTGCTGGGCCTGGGCCACCGCCATGCCGTACCCGGGGATGATCACCACGGTGCTCGCCTGCTCCAGCACCTGGGCCGCACCCTCGAAGGTCTCGGCCTTGTACTGCTTCTGCTCCCCGCCCTTCCCCGCCTGCTGCACCTGGCCGAAGGCGCCGAAGAGCACGTTGCTGAACGACCGGTTCATCGCCTTGCACATGATGATGGCGAGGATCAGGCCGCTGGAGCCGTCCAGCGCGCCGGCGGTGATCAGCAGCTTGTTGTCGAGCACGAAGCCCATCGCCACCGCCGAGAGGCCGGCGTAGGCGTTGAGGATCGCGATGACGGTGGGCATGTCGGCACCGCCGATCGGGATGATCAGCAGCACGCCGAAGAGGAGCGAGAGCCCCACCACGCCGAGGAACGCCATCGGCGCCCACTCGGCGGTGGGATGCATCGCCAGGGCGACGCCCAGCCCGATCGCCAGCGCGAAGAGCGCGAGGTTGACCAGGTTCTGGCCCGGGTAGGTGACCGGCCGCTGGGGAATCCACTTCACTTCCTGGAGCTTCCCGGCGGCCATGATGCTGCCGGTGAAGGTCAGGAAGCCGAGCAGGATCTCCAGCATGATCGCCGCCATGCGGAAGGCGGTGAGGTACTCCTGCTCGGTGCCGTACCAGAGGAAGAACTTGGCGGTGCCCACCAGGCCGGCCGCGAGGCCGCCGAAGGCGTGGGACAGGGCGGTCCGCTGGGGCACCGCGGTGAGCGGCACGTTGGCGAGCGGGATGCCCACCGCCGCGCCGGCGATAAGGGCGAGGACGATCCAGAGGTGATTCACCACCGTGGGCTGGGCCCAGGTGACGAGGATCGCGATCGTCATGCCGGCGACGCCGGCGTACACACCCTTCCGCGCCGTGGCGGGCGCGTTCATCCAGTGCAGCGCGAAGATGAAGAGCGCGGTGGCGATGATGTACGCCAGCGGCGCGAGGGCCTGGGCGATGGTCATGCGTGCCCTCCCTCACCACCGCGCTTCTCCTCCTTGAACATCTTGAGCATCCGGTTGGTGATCAGGAACCCGCTCACGATGTTGGTCATCGAGGCGAAGAGCGCGATCGCGCCCATGATGCGGATGTGGGTCGGGTAGTCCCCGCCGGTCACGATGATCGAGCCCACCACCGCGATGGCGGAGATGGCGTTGGTGATCGACATCAGCGGGGTGTGCAGGAGCCGGGAGACCCGGCGGATCACGCCGAGGCCGATGAACGAGGCCAGCACGAACACGAAGAGCAGGCCCCAGAAGTCCACCGCCGGGGGCGCGTGGCTTTCCCCCATCGTGGAGTCCGCCTGCTGGACGAGCGCGGTGGTCGGGCTCATGCGTTCCCTTTCTGGACGGCATCCCGGGTGCGGGCATGCTTGATCTCGCCCCCGTGGGTGATGATCGCGCCCTGCTGGATGTCGTCGTTGAAATCGAGCTGGAAGGCCTTGTCCTTGGTGAACGCCTGGAGGAACGCCACCAGGTTGCGGGAGAAGAGCAGACTCGCGTGGTAGGGCACGCTCGAGGGGAGGTTGAGCGGTGCCGCGATCGTGACGCCGTTGACCACCGTGGTCTCGCCCAGCTTCGAGAGCTCGCAGTTCCCGCCGCCGTCGGCGCCGAGGTCCATGATCACCGAGCCCGGCTTCATGCCCTTCACCGTGTCGGCGCTGAGGAGCTTGGGCGCGAAGACCCCGCCGATGAGCGCGGTGGTGACCACCACGTCCGACTGGGCGCACTGGTCCACCAGCATCTGCCGCTGGCGGGCCTGGTCCTCGGCCGAGAGCTCCTTGGCGTAGCCGCCGCCGGCCTGGGCCTCCTGCTTGAGCTCGATGCCGACGTACTTGGCGCCGACCGACTCGATCTGCTCCTTCACCTCGGGCCGCACGTCGGTCGCGAGCACGTTGGCGCCGAGGCGCCGCGCGGTCGCGATGGCCTGGAGGCCCGCGACCCCGGCCCCGATCACGAACACCTTGGCGGGGAAGACCATGCCCGCCGCGGTGGTGAGCATCGGGAAGTAGCGGTTGAGTTCCGCCGCCGCGAGCAGGACGCCCTTGTACCCGGCGATGTTCGCCTGGGACGAGAGGGTGTCCATCGCCTGGGCGCGGGTGGTCCGCGGAATCGCGTCGGTCGCGAAGGCGGTGATCTTCTTCGCCACCAGCGCCGGGACGACGCCCAGGTTCCGGAGCGGCATCAGCGAGCCGAGATAGATCGCCCCTTCCTTGAGGCGCCCGACCTCCGCCTCGGTCGGCGCGCCGACCTTGAGGAGGAGGTCGGCCCCGGCGACCAGCGCGCCGGCGTCGTTCTCGATGGTGGCGCCGGCATCGGCGTAAGCCTTGTCGTCGAACCCGGCGGCCACCCCGGCCCCGGCCTCGACGGCGATGGTGTAGCCGGCCGCGGCCAGCTTCTTGACCGACTCCGGCACCAGCGCCACCCGGCGCTCACGCGGCGCGGTCTCTTTCGGTACAGCAATTCGCATGGAATCTCCCGGCATGGGAGGAGGGATGCGCCAATCTACTGAAATCGGCAGAGAGCGGGAGGGGTCCGGCGTGTGATTAATCGTTCTGTCATCCCGAGCGCAACGACGGATCGCTGCTCTTTCTGAAGAAGATCAGGGATTCCTCGGTCGCTGCGCTCCCTCGGAATGACAGAAGAGATCCCTGCTTTTCCTCGCTCAGAACTTCGGGAGCTTGAGACCGCCGGTCGCGCCGCCCGCGATCCGCTTCACCTGCGCCTCGAGCTGCTGCTGCACCTGGTCGAGCTGGCCCTTCTCCACCGGCAGCTTCGCGAGCGCCTGGCTCTCCAGCGCGTCCACCTTCGTGTGCAGCGTCGCCACCTGCTGGTCCACGATTTTGTCGACCGCGGCCTTCGCCTTTGCCTCCGCCCGGGCCACCTCCTCGCCCACCAGCGCCCGGAGCCGGGCGGCAATCGCGTCATCCAGGTTGGAACTGACCTTCACCGTGGGGTTCGCGATCGTGCCGCTCAGCTCTGCCCGCACCTGGAGCTGGGAGAGGCCGGAGATCACCCGCCAGACCGTGCCCTCCACCAGCGAAGCGCCCTGGAGCCTGGTGGAGTCCCCCTGCCACTGGACCTTGTCGGAGGCGATCTCCCAGACCCCGGCGATGCGGTCCCCCGCGAGGGTGAAGCCGAGGCCCAGGGTGCCGGTGCCAGGCTTCACGGCGAAGGGGAGACCGGGCAGCTCGAACGACGGCAGCGGCACGCCGGAGACCCGGGCGAGCAGCGAATCCTTGGGGTTGTTCCCGAAGTGCCGCGCGAGGGCACCGACATTCACCGACATCGGCGTGGCCCCGCCAAGGCGCCCGCTGGCGGAGAGCGTCGCCGGCAGGCCAAGGAGTGCCGGCTGCGAGGTGACGTTGGCGAGGCTCGCCTTGAAGCTGTTCTGGTCGGCGCTGCCCGCCGCGAGGTCGATGTCGCCCTGACGCAGGAGGAAGCGGGGATACTCCTTCATCTTCGGGAACTCGACCGTGGTCCCCGCCCGGCGGGTGCGCACCGGTCCCGGGCGGTTCCACGGCTGCAGCCCGGGTGGGATGTACTTCTCGGCGATCTTCGCGTAGTAGAGCGCCTGCTGGAAGTAGTCGATGCTCTGCGGGCCGAAGAGCGCGCCGCCGATCTCGGGGGCATCGAGCCCGGGAAGCTGGAGCAGTCCCTTCGCGAAGGCGTAGTCCTTGAGGCGGGCCGCGTTCACGTCATCGAGGCCCCGCCGGATGTTCCCGAGCGAGCCTTTCGCGACCTGCTCCAGGGTGTCGACCTGCTTCCGGGCCCGCTTGATCCGGTTGATCGCCTGCTGCACCTGGTCGATGGTCTGCTTCGCCCCGGTGATGCCCAGCGTCTTCGGGTCGGTCTTCGCGAGCTGGTTCACCAGCGCGGTGGAGGAGTCGACCAGCGCCGCGAGCTCGAGGTCGCCGAGGCGGCGCTCGAAATCCGACCTGGTACTGTCCACGGTGCCGAGCAGCGTCTTCGCGGCCTGCACCGTGCCGAGCTGCTCCGGGTTCAGCACCAGGTTCTTCACAGTGTCGATCCGGCCGGCCACCAGCTTCGGGAACTGGAACTTCTCCTTCGCCCAGGCCTGGGTCTGGGCGAGGAGCCGGCCCGCGGGGCTGTTGGGATCGGCGGGGCGGGCGGGGGACTTCCGCGGCTGGAGGAACCGGAGTCCCGAGAGCTTCACCTGATCGATGACGATCTTCTTCTCGGCCAGCGGCAGGGGATCGACATCCACCGTGATGGCGCCGGCCTCGAAGAGATTCTTCATCGGGTCGCGCGGATCGGCGATCGCCAGGTCCCCGATGTCGACGGCGGCGTCGCTCTCGCGGATGCGGAGGCTGCCGATGTCCACCTCGGTGCCGAGCGTGGCGGAGAGCTCGTCCTCCGCCTGTCTCCGGACGATGCGGTCGGCAAAGACGATCCAGGCGATGACGAGGAGCAGCAGGAAGAAGAGCAGCGGCCCGATCGCCTTCCAGCGGAAAATCCGGAAGCGGGCGCTCATTGGGGCCGGAACCAGGAGTAGACGTTGTAGGCCTTCGAGGCCTTGAGGCCCTTCATGAAGCGCGAGTTCATCACCCGCTGCCCATAGGTCGCTCGATAGCGCGCGATGGCGAGCTTCGCGCCGACGTAGATCGGCACCGCCGTCACCAGCCAGACCACGAAGCTCCCGAGGGTGACGCTGTTGTTGAAGTTGGTGTACGGCACCAGCGGAATGTTGTACCACCCGGTCCAGAGCGCTTGCAGCCCCGGTGCGTTGAGCAGCGCGAGCCCGACCTTGTCGAAGAGCGGGTCGAGCAGGAACCCCACCGGCGTGAAGAGCGCCATGCCGAGCATCCCGCCGCCGAAGGAGACGTTGAGCAGGACGATCGCGGCGAAGAGCACGAGGTTGTGGGCCGACATCAGGGGCGTGAGCCCGATCCCGGCGCCGAGCATGATCCCGGCGGCCACCTGGCCGGGGGTGCCTTCGCTGTGGAGGGTCGAGAAGAGGGACTGGATGAGCTTGAGGAGCGTGAGCATGGAACCAACATATTTGGGGAGCAGCGGGGTCGGGTAGAGTGCCAGGTCATCTTGCAGACGGTCATCCCGAGCGCAGCGAGGAATCCAGTCCGGGCAAGTAGATCCCTCGGTCGCTCCGCTCCCTCGGGATGACACCCGGCTCCCACCGTTCTTCCCGACAGTCTTGGGGGGTAGTAATCTTCCCGCCCTATGCCTCCCCGCTCCGGTACAGCCCTGGAAGTACACAAGTTCGGCGGTGCCTCGCTGGCCGACGCCGCCGCCATCCGGCATGCCGTCGCCATCATCAAGGACCGGTCCTTCCCGAGGGTGATCGTCGTCTCCGCCATGGCGGGGGTGACCGACCTCCTCCTGGGGGTCGCCGGCGCGGCGCGTGGTGGCGACCTGGCCGCGGCGGCCCAGGCGGCGAAGACCCTGCGCGACCGGCACTACGCGGCGGCCAAGGCGCTGGTCCCTGCCGGGGCCGCACGCACCGAGCTGCTCGAGTTCATCGATGCGCAGGTGAAGGAGCTCGAGACCCTGGCGCACGGGCTCAGCATCCTCAAGGAGCTCACCCCCCGCACCAGTGACTTCCTGGTCGCGCGCGGGGAGCGGCTCTCGGCCCGGCTGGTGACGGCGGCGCTGGTGGCGGGCGGGGTCAAGGCGAAGTACCTCGACGCCCCGCTGGTCATCCGCACCGACGCGCACTTCGGCAACGCCTCGCCCGACCTGGAGCAGACCGACCAGGCGCTCCGGAAGGCGCTCAAGCCGATGCTGGCCCAGGGCATCACCCCGATCATCACCGGCTTCATCGGCTCGAGTCCCGCGGGGGAGGTGACCACGCTGGGCCGGGGCGGGTCCGACCTCACCGCCGCGCTGGCGGGCCGGGCGATGCAGGCCGCTCGGGTGAACCTCTGGAAGGACGTGCCCGGGCTGCTGACCGCCGACCCGCGGGTGGTGCCCGACGCCCGGGTCCTCACCCAGCTCAACGTGCGCGAGGCGGCGGAGCTGGCCTACTACGGCGCCAAGGTGCTCCATCCCCGCGCGCTGATCCCCGTCATCGGGAAGAAGGTCCCGATCTTCGTGCGCCCCTTCGCCGAGCCGGCGCGGGAAGGCACCGAGGTGTCGGAGCGGGAGACCGAGCTCACCATTCCGGTGAAGGCGCTGAGCGCCGCCTCGAGCCAGGCGCTGCTCACCGTCGAGGGGAACGGGATGCTGGGGGTTCCCGGCGTGGCGGCGCGGACCTTCGCCGCGCTCAAGCAGGAGGGGATCTCGGTCTCGCTCATCAGCCAGGCGTCGTCGGAGCACTCGATCTGCTTCTGCGTGCCGGCGGAGAGTGCCGAGGCGGCGCGGGCCTGCCTGAGCGAGGTGTTCCGCGAGGAGATCGCGAGTCACGACATCGACGGGGTCTCGATCAAGACCGGGGTCGCGACGCTCGCGGTGGTGGGGCTCGGCATGGCGGGGACGCCCGGGGTGGCGCAGCGGCTCTTCTCGGCCCTCGCGACCCAGGGGATCAACGTCATCGCGATCGCCCAGGGCTCGAGCGAGCTCAACATCTCGGTGGTGGTGGAGGAGGCCGCGGCGAAGGAGGCCCAGCAGGCGATTCACGCCGCCTTCCAGCTGGGGAAGTTCGGCGGGGGGACCGTGGCCCCGCGCGACCGGATGGACCTCTTCCTTCTCGGCTTCGGGCGGATCGGGCGGGGCCTCACGGACCTGGTGGCCGAACTGCCGGCGACCGGCCCCAAGGTGCGGATCGTGGGCGTCGCCGACCGGAGCGGGGTGGTGTTCGACCCGGGCGGCCTCTCCGCGCACCGCCTGACGACGATCGCGCGGGAGAAGGCCAAGGGGCATTCGCTCAAGCACCTCGAGGGGGGCCGCGCCGAGAAGGCCGAGGATGGCGTGCGCCGGGCGGTGAAGCATGCGCTCTCCCATCCGGTGCTGGTCGACGTGACCGCCGACGAGACCACCGAGGTGCTCCGCGCCGCGCTGACCCACGGGATGGACGTGGTGCTGGCCAACAAGAAGCCGCTCGCGGGGCCGGCCTCCGCGTCCGAGGGGCTGTTGCAGCTGGCCGAGCAGCAGCACCGGCGGATCCGCTACGAGGCGACGGTGGGCGCCGGCCTCCCGGTGATGGACACCTTCGCCAAGCTGGTGGAGACCGGCGACGAGATCGTGAGCATCGAGGGGTGCGTCTCCGGCACCCTCGGCTTCCTGATGTCGCAGCTGGAGGCGGGGAGGAAGTTTTCCCAGGCGCTCACCGCGGCGATGGAGGCCGGCTACACCGAGCCCGACCCGCGGGACGACCTCTCCGGGGCCGACGTGGCGCGGAAGGCGCTCATTCTCGGGCGGCTGATGGGCTTCAAGGGGGAACCGGCCTCGGTGGTGACCGAGTCGCTGGTGCCGGCCGACGCGAAGCCGCTGCCGCTCAAGGCCTTCCTCGCGAGGCTCTCGACCTGGGATTTCGAGTGGGCCGAGCGGATCCGGGCGGCGAAGGCGAAGGGCCAGGTGCTCCGCTATGTCGCCACGGTGACGCCGCGGCGCCTCCGGGTGGGGCTCTCGGTCCTCCCCGCGTCGAGCCCCTTCGCCTCGCTGCAGGGGACCGACAACCAGATCGTCTTCACCACCACCCGGTATCGGGAGCACCCGCTGGTGATCCGGGGCCCGGGCGCGGGACCGCTGGTGACGGCGGCGGGGGTGCTCAATGACATTCTCGCGCTGGCGCGGCGCTAGTCGGATGAACACGGAATTCCGTCATCCCGGGCGCGACAACGAGCTCTGTCATCCCGAGCGCAGCAGGGAATTCTGTCATCCCGAGCGCGCCTGGGAATTCTGTCATCCCGAGCGCAGCGAGGGATCCCTGATTTTCCTGAGACAAAAGCAGGGATCCCTCGCTACGCTCGGGATGACAGAGGTCCATGCAACGCTCGGGATGACAGAGGTCCATGCCATGCTCGGGATGACAGAACTGGTTGTTGCGCATGACTGACGCGCCCCGCCTCCGCGCTTTCGCGCCCGGCTCCGTCGGCAACATCGGGCCGGGGCTCGACATCATGGGCCTGGCCGTGACCGGCCGGGGCGACGTGGTGGAGGTGGCGCTCCGCGACGGCAGCGGGATCGAGGTGCTCGACGCCGGCCATCCCGACCTCCCGAAGGACGCGGCGAGCAACACCGCCGCGGTCGCGGCCGCCGCTGCCCTCAGCATCGGGGGCAAGTCGTCGACCGGCCTGTCGCTCTCGATCACCAAGGGGCTGCCGCTCTCCGGCGGCCAGGGCGGAAGCGCGGCGTCCGCGGTGGCCGGTGCGGTCGCGACCAACGCGCTGCTGGAGCTGGGGCTCACCGAGCACCAGCTGGTCGAATGCGCGCTCGCCGCCGAGGCGCGGGTCGCCGGGCGGCATCTCGACAACATCGTCCCGTCGCTGGTGGGCGGCATCGTGCTGATCCGCGACGCGGCCCGGTACGACTACACCCGGCTCGAGTCGCCCCGCGGGCTCAAGATCGTGCTGGCGCAGCCGGACCAGCGGCTCCGCACCGCCGAGGGACGCGCGGTCCTGCCGACCGAGATCTCCCGCGAGGTGGCGCTGTACCAGGCGGCCCAGTGCGCGGCGATGATCCTCGCGTTCACCACCAACGACCTCCCCCTGCTCCGCCGCGCGATCGACGACCGCATCGCCGAGCCGGCGCGGTCCCCGCTCCTCCCCGGCTTTGCGAAGGCAAAGCAGGCCGCGCTGGAGGCGGGGGCGCTGGGCTGCTCCATCAGCGGGAGTGGCCCGACCGCCTTCGCCTTCGCCGCCGACCAGACCGACGCCCTCGACGTCGCCGCCGCCATGGAAGCGGCGTACGAAGCCGAGGGGATCGCCTGCAGCACCCGGATCTGCGAGGTGAGTCCCGAGGGCGCCCGCGTGATCGAGGAGGGGTGATGGCGAGCTGGCAGGTGTGCGAGCGCTGCGGCGAGCGGCGCAGCGAACTCGACCCGGCGACCCGCTGCCCCTGCGGCGGACTCCTCGAGATCCAGCACGACCGCCCGCTGGAGGACGGCGTCTCACTCCGCCGGCTCTTCGACGAGCGGCGCGGCCGCGGCACCGAGCTCGATCTCTCCGGGGTGTGGCGCTACCGGGAGCTGGTGCTCCCGCTGGGCGCGGAGCACGCCGTGAGCCATCCGGAGGGAAACACCCCCCTGCTCCGCCGCGGCGCGATCGCCGAGTACGCCGGCCTCCCCGGCCTCCAGGTCAAGCACGAGGGCCACAATCCCACCGGCAGCTTCAAGGACCGGGGGATGACCGTGGCGGTGACCCAGGCGAAGCGGATCGCCGCCAGCGCCGTCGCCTGCGCCTCGACCGGCAACACCTCGGCGGCGCTCGCGGCCTACGCGGCCCAGGCAGGGCTCACCGCGCTGGTCTTTGTGCCCGCGGGCCAAGTGGCGCTCGGCAAGCTCTCCCAGTCGCTGGCCTACGGCGCGAGGACCCTGCTGGTGCGGGGCGACTTCGACGACTGCCTCCGGCTGGTGCAGGAGGCCTCGGCGAGCCTCGGCGTCTACCTGGTCAACAGCATCAACCCGTTCCGGCTCGAGGGGCAGAAGACCATCGTGCTGGAGCTGCTGCACCAGCTCGGGTGGCAGAGCCCCGACTGGATCGCCCTCCCGGCGGGCAACCTCGGCAACACCGCGGCGTTCGGGAAGGCGCTCCGTGAGGCGCACGCCTGGGGGCTGATCGACCGGATCCCGCGGATCGCCGCGGTGCAGGCGGCGGGGGCGGGGCCGTTCGCCACTGCCTTCACCGAGCGGTTCGCCCGGCGGCTCACGGTGAAGGCCGAGACGATCGCCACCGCGATCAAGATCGGCGATCCGGCCTCGTGGGACCGGGCGGTGCGCACCATTCAGGAGACGAACGGCGTGGTGACCGCCGTGAGCGACGCCGAGATTCTCGACGCCAAGGCGGTGATCGACGCGGCGGGGGTGGGGTGCGAACCGGCGAGTGCCGCGAGCGTGGCGGGGGTGAAGCAGCTGGTGGCGCGGGGCGTGATCGGGCGGGACGAGCGGGTGGTGGCGGTCCTGACCGGCCACGTGCTCAAGGATCCCGGCGCGCTGCTCACCTATCACCAGGAAACCACGCCACCGCCGGCCCGGGCCAATCGGCCGGTCGAAATCGAGGCGGACGTGCGAGAGGTGGCGAGGGTACTAAGAGCGTGAGCGGGCACTGAAACAGCGTGAGCGGTGAGCGGGAAGAGCCGGCACGCTGTCATCCGGAGCGAAACGAGGGATCTATTCAGGGCGAGTAGATCCCTCGGTCGTTTCACTCCCTCGGGATGACAACGGCTGCGGGGATGTTAAGGCATGACTGGAATCACGTCAGCCCCAATAGGGACCCCGGCGCCGCAGATACTCCTCCAGGCCCACCCTCGGCCGGCGGCAGACGAAGACGGGGACATCCTGCTCCTCGTCGACCCCCCAGCGGTTGCTGCTGCGCGCCGCCTCGGTCACCTCGCCGAACCACTCGCGCCACTCCTCGGCCGAGCCGCCGATGACGATCGTCACCTCCCCGCTCTTCCCCCCCGCGCCCCAGAAGAAGAAGTCGCCGTGCCGGCTCACCGGGTACGGCAGGCCGAACTCCCGGCCGTAGAGCGCCACCGCGGCGGTGCGGCCGTAGTTGTTGCCCAGGATCGCCGCGACCGCCTGCTCCTCCGGCGGCAGCGCGTGGAAGACCCGGGCGACCACCTCGACCTGCTCGCGCCACCCGGTCATGTCGGCGAAATCCTGCGGCAGAGCGAGGGTGGTGCCGTAGTTGGTGCGGGTGGTGCGGCCGAGGCCGAGCGCCGCCGCGTAGCGGGCCATCGCCTCGTAGCGGAGCAGCGGGATCCCCAGCGGCAGCAGTGCCGCTCCACCGGCGACGAGGAACAAGAGCAGCGCGGCAAAGGCCACGGTGCGCTTCCCCCGCTCGAACCACGCGCCGAGGAGCACCGCGGCAGCGGCGATCAGGAGCGGGTGCACCGGGCCGAAGTAATAGTCCTTCCCTCCGCCCACCAGCAGCAGGAGGAAGACGGTGAGCGCGAGGAGCCCCAGAGGGCGCCAGGTCCGGAGGCGGGGCGCGAGGAGTAGCCCGCCCAGGCCGACCAGCCAGAGCAGCATCCCCGGCCCCAGCATCAGGAACTGGCCCAGCACGAAGTCCTTGGGGGAGAAATGCCCCAGCTGGTGGGCCTTGAGCGCGGTCATCTGGGCCAGGAAGGGCCAGCCGTAGTGCACCTGGCCCAGGAGGCTCGGGAGGGCGAGCAGCAGCGCCACGAGGGCGCCGAGCCAGGGCCAGCGGGTGGCGAGGTCCCGCCGGAGGGGCGAGAACATGATCGCCACCAGTACGCCGGCGCCGAGGAAGGCGACGCTGAACTTGGTGAGCGCGGCGAGCCCGAGGGCCGCCCCGAGGAGCAGCCACCAGCGGGGGTCAGGGCGGCAAAGGAGCACCGCCAGCGCGAAGAGCGCCAGGGACCACCAGAGCTGCTCGAAGACCACCGGCTGGAAGAGCGTCCCGGCCCGGAGAAAGAGCGGGGCGACCGCCACCGACACGGCGGCCAGGAGCTGCGCCCGCCGGGTGCCACCCAGCTCGCGCGCGATCAGGGCGGCCACCAGGGGGAGCGCCGCGGCGGCGAGCGCCGGGAGGAGGCGGAGGGCGACGAGCAGCGGCAGCGGGAGGAGCCGCGCCAGCTGGGCGAGGAGCGCGATCAGCGGCGGGAAACCCATCCCGAAGAGGGCGAGATGATCGCCCATCGCGAGGTAGAAGAGTTCGTCGCGGTGGACGCCATACCCCGGTTGCGGCAGGAGGTGGAGCAGGAGCAGGAACGCCGGAACGACCCAGATCGCGGGGGGGAGGAACGCCAACGACCCTCCACTCGGGGACGGACGTGGAGGGTCGCTGGTCATGTCAGGCGGGGTCAGATGTTCCCGCGCCGGTCCCGGCGGAGTTCCCGGCGGTCGCCCCGGAGCTCGCGGCCGTCGCGGCGCAGTTCACGGTGATCCTGGCGCAGCTCGCGCCGCTCGTGCCGCATCCCGCGCACGTCGCCGTCGCGCCGTTCCCGGCGATACTCCCGCCGGTCCTGCCGGAGCTCGCGGCCATCGCCCCGGATCTCCCGCTTGTCGCGGCGGACCTCCCGGCGGTCGTGCCGCACCTCGTGGCCGGGGCCCTGCCGGGGCGCCTGGGCCGCGACAGGGGCCGCGGCCGCGAGGCCCAGGAGCGCCACAGATCCAAGCAGCTGGTACATCCGCATCGGTCACCTCAGGTGTGGGTTCACCCGGAAGACGCGACCCCCGCCCGGTTGTTAACCGGTGACCGGCATCACGTCCCCGCGGCCCGGTCGATCGCCGCCTTGAGCTCGGCATAGGCGGTGGGATCGATTTCCCGGAACGGGTCGGCGACGTAGGCGATCTTCCCGTCGCGACCCACCACGAAGAGGGTCCGGTTGTCCAGCTGGTACTTCGGCATCCACGCCCCGAACGCCTTGCCCACCTTCCCGTCAGGGTCGGAGAGGAAGCGGAAGGGGTACTGCTTGTCGCGGGCCCAGGAGGCCAGCGCGGTGTCGGGATCCACGCTCACGGCGAGGAGCACGACCTTCTTCCCGCTGCGAAACACCGTCGCGTACTGATCACGGTACGCGTCCATTTGGATGGTTCAGCCCTTGGTCCGCGCCTTGTAGAAGAACGCGATGACCACGGTCTGGTCCCGGAAGTCGCTCAGCTTGACCGGGGTGGACTCGACCCCATTCAGGGTGGCGGCCTTGAGCGCGAACTCGGGCGCGGCCATGCCGACCTTGAGGGGAATCGTGTCCTGCGCCGCGAGGGCCGCCGGGGCCGCCGCCGCGAGCGCGACTGCGAGGAAGATGCGTCTCACGCCGATCCTTTCGAGTGGGGTGATCCACTGACCGCCTTGCCACCTGCCCGCCTGACCGCCTCTCACTGCGCCATCACCCGCCACACCGTCCCGCTGTTCTCTCCCGCAATGTATACCGAACCATCCGGCCCGACAGCGACGCCCGACGCGCGCAGGCCGGTCGGTCCCTCGGTGGCGGTGGCGAAGACCTCGTGCGCCCCGGTGGGCTTCCCGCCGGCGTAGGGCGCGAACTCGATCCGGTAGCCGGCCTGGGGCAGCGGCGCCCGGTTCCAGGAGCCGTGGAAGGCCACGAAGAGCCCGTTGCGGTACCGGGCGGGGTACTGGGTGCCCTTCGCGAAGGCGAACGCCATCGGCGCCCAGTGGCCGGGGAAGGCGAGGACCGGGGCGAGGGCGCTGGCGCAGCGCCCGACCTCCCTGCCGTCACCGCCGTATTCCGGCGCCAGGACCTTCCGGCCCTGCAGGTGGTCGAAGTAGCAGTAGGGCCAGCCGGCGTCGCCGCCCGCCCCGAGCTGCACCAGTTCCTCGGCGGGGAGTTCGGCATTGGCGGAGTCACTGTAGCCCCAGTTGGCGCTCAGCTGGTCCCGGCCGTGGGGCAGCGCCAGCACCTTGCCCTCGGGCGAGCGGCCGATGGCGATCGCGTCGCGGAGCCCGGTGGCGAAGCGGGTGCCATCGGCCTGGCGCTGCCCGGGCCGGTTGTCCCGGAAGAGCCAGAGCCCGGCGCGGGTCTCCAGCTCGGTGCACGGGTCGCGGCCGGGGGAGCGGGCCGAGCGGTCGGCCACCTGGCAGCTGTTCGTGAGGGAGCCGATCCCGACGATGAGCGAGTCGCCCCCGAGGTGGACCAGCGGCTTGGTCGCGTGGCCGCCGACCGGCAGGTCCTGCACGATCACCGTGCCTTCGCCGGCGGGCTTCAGGCGGCCGAGGGGGAAGTCCCACCGCACCACCCGGGTGTTCTCCCCCAGCCAGAGCGCCCCGTTGTGCCAGAGGATCCCGGTGGCGGGGCCGGCGCCGAAGCTCTCGCGCAGGTCGGCCACGCCGTCGCCGCTGGTGTCGCGGAGCGCCACCACGCCACTCCCGCTCGCGGCGAGCACGTCGCCGTTGGAGAGCACCGTGATGTGGCGGACGTGAGGCACCCCGGTGGCGACGACGATGGCGCAGAAGCCGGGCGGGAGCTCGAGGCCGTTGCTCCGGGTGCAGGTGGCGGGCGGCGGGACGGGCGAGGGCCGCGGGCCGGAGGGGAGCAGGAGCAGGGCGGACAGGAGGAGCGCGCGGGACACGGGCAGCATGCGGAAATCCGGGGGGTGAAAGGTGCCCGGAAGGTAATCGCGACCGCCGGCGCCAGAGGGGAATGGCGGCCCCGCCCGAGGGGACGAAGGCGGCGTTCCGAGGGGAACTCGGGTCCGTTCCGAGGGAAAACCGGGGTTCTCCAGAGGGAAAAACACGATTTTCCCTCTTGCACCCCGGAGGCAACCCTTTAGTTTTGCTCTCGCACGGCGCGGCGGCTCGAGCGCCGGATCCAGTCCCTATAACGGAGGCACTCGATGGCCACCAAGAAGAAGGCGGCGAAGAAGGCCAGCAAGCGGAAGCCGAACGCGGCGTTTATGAAGCCCGTGCAGCCCGACGCGAAGCTGGCGGAAGTGGTCGGCAGCAAGGCGATCCCGCGCACCGAGCTCACCAAGAAGCTCTGGGCCTACATCAAGAAGAACGGCCTGCAGGACAAGAAGAACAAGCGGAACATCAACGCCGACGCCGCCCTCATGGCCGTGTTCAACGGCAAGAAGACCGTGTCGATGTTCGAGATGACCAAGCTGGTGAACAAGCACGTGAAGTAACCCGGCGGCGGTCTCCCGCCACCACGCAGGCTCAAGGGCGCTCCCGTCGGGGCGCCCTTCGCGTTTGGGGGCCAAGGACTTCTGTCATCCCGAGCGCAGCGAGGGATCCCTGATCTTCCGGAGACAAGAGCAGGGATTCCTCGCGGCTGCGCCGCTCGGAATGACAGAAGTCCTCTCACGCCGGCAGACCTTCTCTCCCTCACCGCTCCCCCTATATTCCCCGCCCTATGGCCGGCGAATACATCTTCACGATGCGCGACCTGCGAAAGGTCGTGCCCCCCTCCCGCGAGATCCTCAAGGGGATCTACCTCTCGTTCTACCCCGGCGCCAAGATCGGCGTGCTCGGCAGCAACGGTGCCGGCAAGTCGACCCTGCTGCGCATCATGGCCGGGGTCGACAAGGACTTCCTCGGCGAGGCGAAGCCGCTCGCGGGGACCAAGATCGGCTACCTCCCGCAGGAGCCGGTGCTGGACCCCGCCAAGGACGTGCGCGGCAACGTCGAGGACGGCGTCCGCGAGCTCCGCAAGCTGCTCGACGACTTCAACGCGATCTCGGCGAAGTTCGCCGAGCCGATGAGCGACGACGAGATGAACAAGCTGCTCGAGAAGCAGGGGCGGCTGCAGGACCAGATCGATCATCTCGGCCTCTGGGAGCTGGACCACAAGCTCGACCTCGCCATGGACGCGCTCCGGCTCCCGCCGGCCGACGCCGACGTGACGAAGCTCTCCGGCGGCGAGAAGCGCCGGGTGGCGCTCTGCCGGCTGCTGCTGGAGCAGCCCGACATGCTGCTGCTGGACGAGCCGACCAACCACCTCGACGCCGAGAGCGTGGCGTGGCTGGAGAAGTACCTGGAGAACTTCCCCGGCACCGTCGTGGCCATCACCCACGACCGCTACTTCCTCGACAACGTGGCCAAGTGGATCCTCGAGCTCGACCGCGGGGCCGGCATCCCGTGGGAGGGGAACTACTCCAGCTGGCTGGACCAGAAGCAGAAGCGGCTGGCGGTGGAGGAGAAGCAGGCGAGCGCCCGGCAGAAGACCCTGGAGCGCGAGCTCGAGTGGGTGCGGATGGCGCCCAAGGCGCGCCACGCCAAGAGCAAGGCCCGTATCCAGCGGTTCGAGGAGTTGCGGGCGGAGAGCGAGAAGCAGAACGAGGGCAGCGCCGAAATCATCATCCCGGTGCCGGAGCGGCTGGGCAACGAGGTGGTGATCGCGCAGGACCTCGAGAAGGGGTTCGGCGACCGGCTCCTCTTCGAGAAGCTCAACTTCTCGCTGCCGCGGGGCGGCATCGTCGGCGTGATCGGCCCGAACGGCGCCGGCAAGACCACGCTCTTCCGGATGATCCAGGGCACCGAGAAGCCCGACGGCGGCACCCTCACGGTGGGGAGCACCGTGAAAACCGCCTACGTGGACCAGAGCCGGGAGTCGCTCGACGGCAGCAAGACGGTGTACGAGGAGATCTCCGGCGGGGAGGACGAGCTCCTCTTCGGCACCCGCAAGGTGAACGCGCGGGCCTACTGCGCCGGGTTCAACTTCCGGGGCAGCGACCAGCAGAAGCGGGTGAAGGACCTCTCCGGCGGCGAGCGGAACCGGGTGCACCTCGCCAAGCTGCTCAAGAGCGGGGGCAACCTGCTGCTGCTGGACGAGCCGACCAACGACCTCGACGTCGACACGCTCCGCGCGCTGGAGGATGCCCTGCTCTCCTTCGCGGGGTGCGCGGTGGTCATCAGCCACGACCGCTGGTTCCTCGACCGCATCGCGACCCACATCCTGGCGTTCGAGGGGGAGAGCGAAGTGGTGTGGTACGAGGGGAACTACCAGGAGTACGCGGCCGACTACAAGAAGCGGAAGGGTGTGGACGCGAACCAGCCGCACCGGATCAAGTACAAGCCGCTGCACCACTAGTTCGCGGGCGCTGTTCCCGAGCGAAGCGCGGGATCTACCGCGCCGTTCATGGACTCTGCGGCTGTCATGAACGGGCGAGGCTGGATCCTTCGCACCCCGCCTCCGCGGGGGTGCTCGGGATGACAGGCACCGCCCGCCGGACTTCGCTTCCCCCACCCCCCCGAATCAGCTACTTTCCGTTCGCCAGTCCGCCCCCCGAACGTAACCCGGAATTCATGGCAATCTCGCGCGTGCGGATCCCCTACCTTCCTCCCCGGATCGAAGGTCTCGCGTCGCTGGCCACCAATCTCTGGTGGAGCTGGAGTCTCGATGCCCGGCAGGTGTTCCGCCGCGTCGACCAGCCGCTCTGGCACCTGACCAAGCACAACCCGCTGGAACTCCTCCGCCGGGTCGACCCGGCGCGGCTCGCCGCCTGCGCCTCCGACCCGGGGTTCCTGTCGCTCTATGACCGGGTGATGGACGCCTTTCACCGGGCGTTCACCACCCGGAACACCTGGTTCCAGGACCGCTTCCCCGACCTGACCCGGCCGGTGGCCTACTTCTGCGCCGAGTTCGGACTGCACAACTCGGTGCCGATCTACTCCGGCGGCCTCGGCGTGCTCGCCGGCGACCACCTGAAGAGCGCCTCGGACCTCGGCGTCCCGCTGGTGGGCGTGGGGCTGTTCTACACCAAGGGGTATTTCGACCAGCAGCTCCGGCTCGACGGGTGGCAGGAAGACAGCGATGTCCGGTTCGACATCGAGAACACCCCGCTCGAGCGGATGACCGCCGCCAACGGCGACCCGTGGCTGGCGGTGCTCCGCACCTTCGGGCGGCCGCTCCACATCGCCGCCTGGCGGATGCTGGTGGGCCGGGTGCCGGTCTACCTGCTCGACACCAACCTCGAGCAGAACGATCCCGCCGACCGCGATCTCTCCGCCAAGCTCTACGCCGGCGGCCCCGACATGCGGCTCCGGCAGGAGTGGATCCTCGGCGTCGGCGGGGTGCGGGTGCTCCGCGCCGCCGGTGTCGATCCCGCCGCCTGGCACGCCAACGAGGGCCACGCCGCCTTCATGCTGGTGGAGCGGCTCCGCGAACTGATCGTGGCGGGCAAGCCCTACAACGAGGCGTGGGAGGAGGTGCGCACCCACAGCATCTTCACCACCCACACGCCGGTGCCCGCGGGCCACGACCGCTTCGGCAAGGACCAGGTCCTCGCCTGCGCCGAGCCGATGTGGGAGGAGCTCGGGATCAGCCCGGAGGAGTTCCTCGCCATCGGGCGCCAGCCCAACGACGATCTCTTCCACATGACCGCCACCGCGATCCGGCTGTCGTCCCGGGTCAACGGCGTGGCGCGGAAGCACGGCGAGGTGTCGCGGGAGCTGTGGCACCAGCTCTGGCCCCAGCTCAAGGTCGAGGAGGTGCCGATCGGGCACGTGACCAACGGGGTCCACCTGCCGACCTGGATGTCGAGCCGGATGTACCGGCTCCTCGACCGGCACCTGGGCGAGGGGTGGATCGAGCGGAGCGAGCAGCCCGGCTTCTGGGACGCGGTGCTGACGCTGGACGACGCCGAGCTGTGGGCGGCGCACAGCGAGGACAAGCTCGGGCTCCTGACCTACGCCCGCGAGGAGGCCCGGCGCCGCTGGGCCGAGCGCTGGAAGGAAGCCGCCCACGTGGTGGGCGCGGGAACCCTGGTGAGCCCCGACGCGTTGGTGATCGGGTTCGCCCGCCGGTTCGCGACCTACAAGCGGGCCGCGCTGCTGTTCAGCGACTTCGACCGGCTGCACGACCTGCTGGTGAACCCGTGGCGCCCGGTGCAGATCATCTTCGCCGGCAAGGCGCATCCCGAGGACGGGCCGGGCAAGGAAGTGCTGCAGCAGGTGTACGCCTACACCCGCGACCCGCGGCTCCAGGGGCGGGTGGCGTTCATCGAGGACTACGAGATCCACCTGGCCCACCGGCTGGTGCAGGGCGTCGATCTCTGGCTCAACCTCCCCCGGGTGCCCTACGAGGCGAGCGGCACCAGCGGGATGAAGGCGGGGCTCAACGGCGTGCCCCAGCTCTCCACCCTCGACGGGTGGTGGGCCGAGGGCTTCATGGGGCAGAACGGCTGGGCGGTGCCGCTGGCCCAGCCGGGCCAGGACGCCGACCGCAGCGACGTCGACCATCTCTTCGACCTGCTGGAGCAGGAGGTCGTGCCGATGTACTACAAGCGCGACGCCCGCGGCCTGCCGATCGACTGGATCCAGCGGATGAAGCACGCGCTCCGCATCTCCGGCGAGCGGTTCACCGCCCGGCGGATGGTGCAGGAGTACGCCACCCACTACTACGCCCCCGCGATCCGGGGAGAGAACCAGCAGAGTGTCCGCCCGGCCTGAGGTCCGCGTCTCCGGCGAGTTCCCGGTTCCCGAACCGGGCAGCGAAGGCGCGCCCTTCAGCGTGGTGCACCTCGCGGCCGAGTACGGCTGGCTGGCGCGCACCGGCGGGCTGGCCGAGGCGGTCGCCGGGATCGCCTCGACCCAGGCGGCGCAGGGGATCCCCTCGGCGGTGATCATCCCGCTGCACCGGTCGGTGCGGAGCAGCGCCCCGGCGCTCGAGCGGGTGTACGGGCCGTTCCAGGTGCAGGTCGGGCCCCGGCTGGAGGAAGCCCGGCTCTTCCGGATTCCCACCGAGGCGGGGAAGCCGCGGATCTACTGCATCGAGTCGCCCTACTTCGACCGCGCCGGGCTCTACGGCGAGTCGGGGATGGACTATCCCGACAACCTCCAGCGCTGGGCCTTCTTCTGCCGCGCGGCGCTGGAAGTGCTGCCCCGGGTGACCCGCTCCCCCTGCGTGCTGCACTGCCACGACTGGCACACCGCCCTCGCGCCGGTCTACCTCCGCACCTATCACAAGGGCCAGGCGTTCGCCGACCAGATCCGCACCGTCCTCACGGTGCACAACGCCGGCTTCCAGGGGCACTACGCCCCCGGAGGGATGGAGGAAATCGGGCTGCCGTGGAACCTTTTCACATGGCAGTACCTCGAGTGGCATGACAAGCTGAACCTGCTCAAGGGCGGGCTCAAGTTCGCCGACGCCGTGACCACGGTGAGCCCCACCCACGCGCACGAGCTGCGCACCCCGGTGGGAGGCTTCGGCCTCCACGATGTCTTCCTCTGGCTGGGCGACCGCTTCACCGGCATCGTGAACGGGATCGACATGGAGGAGTGGAACCCGGCGAGCGACGAGCACATCACCGCCAACTACTCGATCACCGACCTGAGCGGGAAGGCGCGCTGCAAGGCGGCGCTGCAGCGGAGCTTCGGGCTGCCCCAGCGGCGGCGGATCCCGCTCTTCGCCATGACCGCGCGGCTGACGCACCAGAAGGGGCTGGAGCTCATCACCGGCGAGTACACCCTCTTCATGCTCGAGGCGCAGTTCATCTTCCTCGGCACCGGCGACTCGAAGTACGAGGCGATGCTCAAGATGTACGAGTCGCGCTGGCCCGACCGGATCAGCGTGCACCTGGGCTTCTCCGAGCGGCTGGAGCACCGGCTGATGGCCGGGGCCGACATCTACCTGATGCCGTCGCTCTACGAACCCTGCGGGATCGCGCAGCTGCGGGCCGAGCGCTACGGGGTGGTGCCGATCGGCCGGCGGGTGGGCGGGCTGGCCGACACCATCGAGGACGGGCACACCGGGTTCCTCTTCGACGAGTACAGCTCGGAGGACCTGCTCCGGGTCTCGCGCCACGTGATGGACCGCTACCACGACACGCCCCGGTGGGAGACGATGATGCGCAACGCGATGGCGAAGGACTTCAGCTGGGCCGGGTCGGCGGAGAAGTACCACGCCGTCTACCGGCGCATCCTCTCGACCGCGGCGGTCATGTGAGCCGGCCCATGGATTTCGTCCTCGCGCTGCACAGCCACCTCCCCTACGTGCTGAATCACGGGCGCTGGCCCCACGGCAGCGACTGGATCTGCGAGGCGACCATCGACACCTACCTCCCGCTGCTGGGGCAGCTGGAGCGGCTGGCGCACGACCGGGTGGCCTCGCCCCTCACCATCGGGATCACCCCGATCCTGGCGAACCAGCTGGCGAGCCCGGTGTACCGGGACGAGCAGGAGGCCTACTTCGCGCAGCGGCTCAAGACCTGCGCCGAGGCGGCCGAGTCGCTCGAGGAAACCGGCGACCTGCAGCTGCTGCCGCTGGCGCGCTACTGGGAGCAGCACCTGCTGGAGCTGCAGAAGCAGTTCCGCCGGCATGACGGCAACCTCGCCGAGGCGTTCCGCAAGCACGAGGCGGCGGGACGGATCGAGCTGATCAGCTGCGCCGCCACCCACGGCTTCCTCCCGCTGCTCTCCCGTGACGAGAGCATCCGGCTGCAGCTCGCTCTGGGGCGGGCGGAGCACCGCCGGATCTTCGGCAAGGACCCCCAGGGGCTCTGGCTCCCCGAGTGCGCCTACCGGCCGCGGGGACCGTGGGCGCCGATGCCGGGCGCGCCCCGGATCGAGGACCGCGCCGGGATCGAGGAGTTCGTCGCCGCCGCGGGCTACAAGTTCTTCTTCGTCGACAGCCACCTCGCCGCGGCGGGGCACGCCTTCAGGCTCTACGGCGCCGAGGGGGGGCAGACCGAGGATGGCGAGGTGGTGAACTCGCCCTACCGCGCCTACCGGGTGGCTGGGAGCAACGGCCCGACGCCGGTGAATGCCTTCATCCGCGACCCCGCCAGCTCCCGGCAGGTGTGGAGCCGGCAGGAAGGCTATCCCGGCGACGAGTGGTATCTCGAGTTCCACAAGATCCGCTGGCCCGGTGGTCTCAAGTACTGGCGGGTCAGCGCGCCCGGCTCCGACCTGGGCGCCAAGGAGCAGTACGTGCCGTCCCGGGCCCTGGAGCGGGCCGCGGAACATGCCCGGCACTTCGTGGGATTGCTGGAGCGGATCGCCGGGAGCCAGCCGCGTCCGGCGGGCAACCCGGCGAGCCAGGTGATCGCGGTGCCGTTCGACACCGAGCTCTTCGGCCACTGGTGGCACGAGGGGGTGGACTTCCTCGGCGCGGTGTATCGCGAGCTGGGGCGGCAGCGGACGGTGCGCCCGGTGACCGGGAGCGAGCACCTGGGCGAGGCGCCGGCCGACCGGGCGGTGCACCTCACCACCGGCAGCTGGGGCGCGAACGGCGACTTCAGCATGTGGCTCAACCAGGGCACCGACTGGACCTGGCCGCGCCTCTGGGCCATCGAGGCCGCCTTCTGGGACGCGGCCCGCGTCGCGCTGGCCGACCCCGGGCTGCACCTGATCCTGGCGCAGGCGGCCCGCGAGATGCTGCTGGCGATGTCGAGCGACTGGCAGTTCATCATCTCGACCGGGGCGGTGACCGACTACGCCGTGAAGCGCTTCACCGAGCACTGCGTCGACGCCGAGTTCCTGATCTCGGCCCTCGAGCCGGAGGCGACCCACCGGGCCGCGGCCCATTCGCGGGCGGCGGAGCTGTGGGAGCGGGATCATGTGTTTCCCGATGTGCTCGCCACCATCCGCGACGTCCTCAACTCAGGCGTGGCCGCTCCGGCGCGATGAAACGTTCCTCGTTCCGCGTTCCTCGTTCCTCGTGGAGTGGTGCCGGGTGGCGTGCCCGCGGCCGGCACCCACGACGGCCTGAGCAACGAGGAACGCGGAACGAGGAACGAGGAACGGCCGTCTCGCCGTGAATCCCAACCGTTCCGTCGTCATCCACGGCCACTTCTACCAGCCTCCCCGCGAAAATCCCTGGCTCGACGAGGTGGAGGCGGAGCATTCCGCCCGCCCCGCGCATGACTGGAACGAGCGGATCGAGCAGGAGTGCTACCGCGCCGTCGCCGCGGCGCGGATCGCCGGCCCGGAGCAGCGGATCGCCCGGATCGTCAATCTCTACGAATCGCTGAGCTTCAACTTCGGCGCCACGCTCCTCGAGTGGATGGAGCAGGCGGCGCCGGCGACCTACCACGCCGTCCTCGAGGCGGACCGCACCAGCGCCGCCCGGCTGGGCCACGGCAACGCCATCGCGATGCCGTACCATCACGCGATCCTCCCCCTCTCCAGCCATCGCGACAAGGTCACCGAAGTCCGCTGGGGTATCGCCGACTTCGAGCGCCGCTTCGGCCGCCGCCCCGAGGGGATGTGGCTGCCGGAGACGGCGGTGGACGAGGAGACCCTCGACGTGCTGGCGCGGGCGGGGATCCGCTTCACGGTGCTCGCGCCCTCCCAGGTCGAGGGGGCCCCGCCGGGGGGCCACCCGGGCCTGGTGGAGACCAGCGTGGGGCACTCGATCGCGGTCTTCCCCTACGACGGCGGCATCGCCCATGACGTCGCGTTCGGGCCGCTGGTGCGGGACGGCGCGGCCTTCGCCGCCCGGCTGCTCGCCGCGGGCGACAACGGCCCCGGCCCCACGCTGGTCTCGGTCGCGACCGACGGCGAGACCTACGGGCACCACCACCACTTCGGCGAGATGGCGCTGGCCGGCTGCCTGGCGCTGCTCGAGGACCAGGGCGGGGTCACGGTCGAGAACTTCGCCTCGTTCCTGGCGCGGCATCCCGCGACCCACCCGGTGAAGCTGGTCTCGCCCAGCGCGTGGAGCTGCTCCCACGGTGTCGAGCGGTGGCGGAGCAACTGCGGCTGCCGCATGTCGGGGGAGCCGTCGAGCCAGGAGTGGCGCACCCCGCTGCGGGTGGGGCTCAACCGGCTGGTCGACGCCTGCCACGCGGTGTACGCCGCGGAGGCGCCGGCGGTGCTGCACGACCCGGTGACGGCGCTGGCGGGCTACGGGGCGGTCATCGGGGCCGGGGCCGAGGCGGTGCGCCACTACGGCGTGTCGGTGGCGCGGAGCGAGGCCGGCCCCGCCGGCGTCACCCGCGCCATCGAACTGCTGGAGCTCGAGCGGGGCGCGCTCCGGACCCTGACCTCCTGCGCCTGGTTCTTCGACGACATCGGCGGGCTGGAGCCGCTCCAGGTGCTGCGCTACGCCGCGTGGGCGGTGCAGCTGGCGGGCGCGGCCGGCCCGACGATCGAAGCGGAGCTGCTGGCGCTCCTGGCGGAGGCCCAGAGCAACCTGCGGAGCGTGGGCACCGGCAGGGACGTCTACCTCCACGGGGCGCGCCCGGTCCTGCCGCCCATGGTCCGGATCGGCGCGGGGCTGGCGGCGGCCAGGGCCTGGGCGCCGGCCGCGGCCACCAGCCCGGCGTGGGCGCTGGTGGGTCCCGACGAGCAGGCGGAGCTGGTGAACCGCCGCACCGGCCGCAGCTGGCCGATGACCTTCACCTGCGACCGGCTGGAATTCGGGGTGCGGGTCCTGGTGCTGCCCGCGGGCACACCGGAACCCCTCTCCCTCAAGCTCGGCGACCTCCCGGAGCGCCAGCGCAGCGCCATCGCGGCGAGCTTCCGCACCGAGGCGCTGGCCCAGCTGCTCGACCGGGAGGAGCGCGCCTTCCTGCTGAGTGGCGGCCCCTTCGATTCCCTGCTCCGGCGGGTGCTGATCCGGGAAGTCGCCGGCCTCGCCACCGACGGCTCGGGGCACCACCGCCGGGCGGTGCTGCAGGTGCTGATGCTGCTGGAGGGGATGGGGGTGACCGTGCCGTTCGACGCCCAGACGACGTTCTACCGGATCTGGCAGTCGCGACCGGAACTCAACGAGCTGGCGAGAAAGATGGGATTCTGGGTGGAGTAGGCGGCAAAGCGGCAAAGCGGCAACGCTGTCATCCCGAGGAAGTGAAAACGACCGAGGGATCTAGTCTGCCCCGGCTAGATCCCTCGCTTCGCTCGGGATGACAACAGATCATCCCCTCCAGATAGCGGCGACTCAGCCCTTCCGGTACTTCACCGCCTGCCTCACAAACTCCGAAAACAGGTGCCGGGTGTGCGGGTCGGTCATCTCGAACACCTCGGGATGCCACTGCACCCCGACCATGAAATGGTCGGAGGCATGCTCCACCGCCTCGACCAGGCCATCGGGCGCCACCGCCGACGGCACCAGCGCCGGGGCGAGGTCCTTGATGGCCTGGTGGTGCATGCTGTTGACCTTGATCGTGCTCCGCTCCATCGCCTCGCGCAGCCGGGTGCCCGGCGTCAGCGTCACCTCGTGGGCGATGTGATCGCGCTCGAAGCCGGCGTTGGGGAAGTAGTCGTGCTTGATGGCACTGGGCACCTGGTCGGCGATATCCTGGTAGAGCGTGCCGCCCAGCGAGACGTTGATCACCTGGATGCCGCGGCAGAGCCCGAGCACCGGCTTCTTGTCCTCGACCGCCCAGCGGGTCAGCTGCAGCTCCACCCGGTCGCGGGCGGGGTCGACGGCGCCGAGCTTCGGGTGCCGGTCCTCGCCGAAGGTGGCGGGATCCATGTCGACGCCGCCGGGGATCAGGATCCCGTCGAGTCGTTCGTAGATCTCACGCAGGGTGAAGAGGTCGTCGTCGAGGAGCGGGATCATCCACGGCACCGCGCCGACGATGGTCGCGGCCAGGAAGTACCGCTGGTTCATCACCCACGACTCCGGGAGACCGGCGGGGATGCCGTCGATGGAGTGGAGGGTCTGGGTGGTCAATCCGATGACTGGGCGATAACTCATGCGTTCCTCGTTCCTCGTTCCTCGTTCCTCGTGACTTCGAGGTCGCCCTCCAGCAGTGCAAGTGTCATGCTATCAACCTAGCAGGCCGCTCGATCTCCCGGGAGTTGCTAAGTCGTTGGGGGACAAAAAGGTTCCCTCTTCGGGCCAGCTCCCCACCGTTGGCCCCGCACGACACCGGCGAGGAACGCGGAACGATCTCCCGAAGCCGAACCTAGAGGACGCCCTCCGCCGTCTCCCTCGCCAGGTTGTCCACCACCGCCTTGAGGTCGCCGGTCTGCTTGAACACCGCCAGCTGACGGTCGGCGCTGGTGCCCTCCCGCAGGATCCGGAAGGCGTACTCCACTTCCTTGCGGGTGCCGAGCTCGTCGAGCACGTCGTCGAGGAACCACCGGATCATCTCCTCGATCAGCTCCCGGGCCGGCAGCTCCTGCGACTTGCCGAAGTCGATCAGCTTGCCGTCGAGGCCGTAGCGGCAGGCGCGCCATTTGTTCTCCTCGATGAAGGCGACCGGGTACTGCCGGAAGGAGAGGTTGTCGCGCCGGAGCTTCCAGAGCTTGGCGACGATCGCCTGGAAGATGGCGGCGATGCACACCGCCTCGTCCACCCGGGTGCAGACGTCGCAGATCCGGAACTCGAGGGTGGGATAGCTCCAGCTGGGCCGCACATCCCACCAGATCTTGCTGGCGTTGGGGATGCTCTTGGTCTCGACCAGAGTGTTCACCACTTCCTCGAACTCGCCCCAGCTCCCCAGGCTCCGGGGCACGCCGGTGCGGGGGAAGCTCCGGAAGACGATGCTCCGGTAGCTCTTGAGCCCGGTGGTGCGGCCCATCCAGAAGGGAGAACTGGTGGAGAGCGCCAGGACGTGCGGCAGGAAGTAGCGCGACACGTTCATCGCGTCGATCAGGAACTCCCGGTCCTCGATCCCGACGTGCACGTGGGTCCCGAAGATCAGCAGCGCCTGGGCCAGGTCCTGGAGATCCTCCTTCACCCCCATGTAGCGCTCCAGCGGGGTGATCTCCTGCTCCATCCACGAGGAGAAGGGATGACTCCCGGCGGCGAGCACCTTGAGCCCCTGCTTGGCGGCGAGGTCCATCACCAGCCGGCGGAGCCGGACCAGCTCCGACCGCACCTCGGCGGGGTGGTGGCACACCTTGGTGCCCACCTCGACCATCGACTGGTGCAGCTCGGGCTTGATCTCCCCCAGCATCATCGAGTCCTCTTTCAGGATCTCGGTGATGTAGCTGCGGAGCTCACGTGAGACGGGGTCGACGATCTGGTACTCTTCTTCGACGCCGATCGTCAGCGACGGTGGCTTCATAGGCGTTCCTCGTTCCTCGTTCCTCGTTCCTCGAAACTGCCCTCGCGTGACGTTCCATGCGCCCGCGGCGCTGTCGCGGCCGGGGACGACCTGCAACAACCGCACGAGGAACGAGGAACGAGGAACGAGGAACGTTTCATGGTCTCTCCTCCACCACAAAACACGGCACCGTACTCCCCCCGCCGGCGGTCACATTCAACAGCGCCGCGGTCGAGAGCCGGGTGAGGCATCCTTCCAGCCCGTCCCCGTTCAGCACGAATGGCGCGGTGTCGAGCATGCGATCCATGAGATGGAGCTTCCCGTCGGCCCAGCTGGGATACGGCTCCGAGGGAATCACCACCCGCTGCTGCACGATGTACGGCTCCCGGAGTGCCCGGGCGATCGTCGCCTGCCACTCCTCGTCGGTCGCCGTCCAGCCGAGCACCACCCCTGCCCCGCCGTAATCATCGTTGGGCTTGAGCACCAGCTGCTGCCGCTCCGCCGCGATCAGCGGAACCAGGTCGACGGTCCTCCCGCCGAACTCGGTCTTCCGCTCCTCCACCACCCGGGTCCAGGGAATCAATTCCGCGATCGCCTGCCGGTCCTCGGCGGTGAAGAGCCGGGCGTTCCGCTCGTCCGAGAGGACCGCGAGGCTCGCCTTCTTGTGGAGCAGCTTGCAACGGAAGGGGTTCACCATGCACACCGCCCGGTCGCGCACCGCGCGCACCATCGGGTGCTCCAGCCCCTCGCGCTCCACCAGCTCGTTGATCAGCACCCGCTTGTAGATCAGGTCGACCGGGCCGCCGCCGGCGTAGAGCTTCCCGCCGCGATACTCCATCGTGCGCGGGTCGACGATCACCGCCTCGATGCCGATCGAGGCGAAGTAGAGCTTGAAGAGCTGGAACTCGCTCTGGGTCGGCACGTCGTCCCAGTCGGCGATGGCGATCCGGGGGCGGTTCCAGCCGCCGGAGAACTGGTGCCAGGCGTCGAGGATGATCTTCCCCACGCCGTCGCGCGCGGGGAGCGGCCGGACGCTGAAGCGCTCGCTGAAGGCCCGCATGACCGGGATGGTCGCGAAGGCGTCGCTCAGCGCATCGTTGTACCCCGCCCCCGCCGGCGTTTCGGCGTTGTACTCGGTCAGGGCGAGGGTGCCGGTCGCGTCGACCTGGAAGCAGTCGAGCCGCCCGTGGGGACTGGGCGCCTGGTAGCCGGGGTCTGCCAGCACCAGCTGCTCCTCCCAGCCGGCGAGGCGGAACTGGGCCCGGAGCGCGGCATCGGCCATCGCCGCCTCGTGCGCCACCGCGAAGGCCCGCATCAGCCGCCGGATGCGCCCCTCCAGTGTCCGGAGCGCCTCGGGGGTGAAAAACCGGGGCCGGAGCACGGTGCAGAGCGCCCGGTCGCCGAAGACGAGGTTCCGCCGCCGCAGCTGGTCATCCAGCGCGACGTGGGAGGCCTCGGCGAGGTCGGGGTTGCCGAGGAGCGAGTGATAGTGCTGGATGGCAGCGTGCATCGTCATTCCGAGGGAGCGGAGCGACCGAGGAATCCCTGCTTGAAAAAAGCAGGGATCCCTCGCTTCGCTCGGGATGACAGACTCAGGTCTCTATCCACGGCGGCTCGACGCGAAAAGCTGGGCCCAGCCCGCCTGCTCCACCTGCCGCCGCCCGCCCTTGGCGAGCTTGATGCAGAGGTCGGCCATGTGGGTCACCACCCACTCGAAGTAGGGCGGCGTGAGCGAGTAGATGTCCATGTCCGGCGCGGGGTTCATGAAGTCGATCGCATAGGGCACCCCGCCCCGGATGGCGAACTCGATCGAGTTCATGTCGTAGCCCAGCGCCTTCACGATGGTGGTCGCGTCCCGCACGACCCGCTCGCGCAGCGCCGGCGCCAGGTAGTTCTCTCCCGGGTGGTACTTCCGCGCCTTGGGGTCGTAGCCCATCACCAGGATCTCTTCCTGGCCCAGGCACATGCAGCGGACGAACTGCTCGAAGTTGATGAACTCCTGCACGATCATCGTGAGGAGCCCCGACTGGTCGTAGTTGCGGATCAGCTCCTCGAGGGTGTGGCAGACGTAGACGTCACGCCACCCGCCGCCGTGCGCATCCTTGAGGATGCAGGGCATCCCGATGTGCCGCGCGATCCCTTCCCAGTCGAGGGGATACTGCAGGTTCTTGAGGCTCTCCTCCGGCACGATCCCCTTGATGTACTCCTTGTTGGGGAGCACGATCGTCTTCGGGCTGGAGAGGCCGAGCTTGGTGATGAGGGTCGCGCCGAAGAACTTGTCGTCGGCGGTCCACATCAGCGGGTTGTTGATGACCGCGCTCCCCTGCAGCATCGCCTGCTTGAGGTAGGAGCGGTAGAACGGCACCTCGTGGGAGATGCGGTCCACGATCACGTCCCAGGGACAGGGCTGGTCCATCGCCACCCCGCCGATGTTCACCAGCTCGGCGACGACGCCGGCCTTCCGGCGGTTCACCTCGTCGATGAAGGCCGGGGGAAAGCTCCACTCGCGGCCTACAATGAGTCCGACACGTTTCGTCATAGGGGGCCGTTAGCCGTTAGCCGTTAGCCGTTAGCCGTTGGGACTAACGGTGAGGGTTGAAGCAACGTTGTGTATGAACTTCTCACGAACCACATCGAAGCCGTGCCGCACGCCGGTGCCGCTAACGGCTAATGGCTAACGGCTAACGGCCACCAACCCTGCATCAATCGTGGCCACTCATATACACCCGCACCATCTGCTCCCAGTACGGCCAGTCGTGCGCGTGGCCGTCCCACACCCGGAGCGCGTTGCCGATCCCCTTCTCCCAGAGGAGCGCGGAGAAGTCGGCGTTGTTGCCGGCCATCGGGTCGTCCCGCCCGATCGCCATGATGATGTCCATCCGGCGGAAGGCCGCGAGGCGGCCCGGGTCGTGTTCGTGCCGCATGAACGCCATCGGGTTGACGGCGTACACGGTGTCGTCGCTGTAGCCCCCGGTCATCCGGGTGATGTCGTAGAGCCCGCTCATTCCCACCACCCGCCCGACGCTCTCGGGGTACTTGAGCGCGAAGGTCATCGCATGCGAGGCGCCCAGGCTGGCGCCGGCGGCGATGACGAAGGGATTGGGGTTGAGATGCGCGGTGAACGGGAGCAGCTCCTCCCGGACATAGCGATAGTAGAGCACGTGGGCCCACGCCCGGTGCCCGGGGTGCACCGCCTCGTTGCCCCAGTTCTCGTTGTGCGGCTGGTCGAGGCAGTAGAGCTGGATCCACCCCTGGTCGATATGGTCCTGCAGCACCTCGTGCATGTGCCGGTCGGTCCACTCCCGCCAGGTGCCCATGCTGGTCGGGAAGACCAGCACCCGGGCACCGGCGTGGCCGACCACCTGCACGGTCATCTCGCGGCCGAAGATGGGGCTCTGCCAGGTGTGGATCTCGTGGTGCACGGAGGACTCCGGGATGGGCCGTGGAAGGGCATGAATCTACCCCGATCCGGCATTTCCTCCACCCGGCCTTGTCTCAGGTTCTGGGCGGTCAGGCGGCCAGGCGGCGAGGCGCGGCGCGGGGAACTCCCCAGGACGCCGCGCCGAGTCAGGGCGCTTGAATCCGGGCGAGCAGTCCCGCGATCCGGTCCCGCTCCGGCACCAGCTCCGGATCCGGGTCGCGTCGCATCTCCACATAGCGGGCCCACGCCCGCCTGGCGCCGGCAGTATCGCCGATCGCGAGCGCGAGGCGCCCTTCCTCCTTGAAGAACATCACCGAGTACGGCAGCCCCGCCCAGGTGCGGTTGGGCCGGCGGCGCAGCACCTCGAGGGCCTTCGCCAGCTCACCCCGGCGCTCGAGGCAATGGGTGAGGAGCAGGGGCCGGAAGCCGAACCAGTCGCTGAGTTCCCCTTCGAGCGTCAGGCTGTCGAGCCGTGCCACGGCGGCAGGTATCCCCGGCCCGGGATCACCGCAGCTGGTCATCGCCGCGATCTCGATGAGCATCCGGGCGCGCACGTAGGGGTCGAACACGGCCGGGGGCTGCTCGCGCACCGACTTGCGGAATCGCTCGATGTCCCCGGGCGCCACCGAGTCGCCCGCATCCAGCCGCGTGACCAGCCAGACGTACTGCGCGTAGGTCGGGCCGTCACGCAGCTGGCGCTCCCGGCTTTCGTCGCGCCGGCCGGCCATGCCATCGCTGAAGTACCGCACCAGGTATTGTGAGACCAGGGGCGACACGTCCGCCCTGGGCCAGTCACGAATCGCCTCGCGAAACCGGCCCTGGTTCTGCCGCAGCAGGAAGAGCAGGCGCTCGGCCCGGGCCACCTCGTTCGAGGCCACCGCCCGCCGCATCAGCTTTTCGGCGGCGAGTCGTCCGTCGAGCGCGCCCGCGCCCTCGATGAGGCTCCCCGCCGCCAGGCGGAAGAGGGCGATCGGGTGAATCGTGTCGTAGGAGGACCGCATCGCGCGGAGCGTGGCGGTATCACCCTTCGCGAACGCCAGCCGCCACCGCCGGTAGAACACCAGGTCGCCGTTCGGATCGACCGCGAGATACAGCCGCACGAAGCGCTCCGCCTCGGCGACGTCCCCGACGTAGAACGCCTGGTCGGCGAGGTGGCCCAGGGGAGCGGCGTACAAGGAGTCCAGCGCCACCGCCCGGAGAAAGGCCTCGCGGGAGCGGGCTCCCGCGTCCGGCTCGCCAATCGACGCGCCGTCGTGATGCAGCACATCGCCCAGGCCGAACCAGCCTTCCGCCCGGTCGGGCGTCAGCTGCACCACCTTCCCCCACGCCTCGAGCCGCCGCCGGGCCGAGGATCCCTTCGGAAAATCGGGACCGAGGACGGCGGTGAGGTAGGCCTGGTCCGCCGCAGTCAGGCGCCCGCGGAGGGACAGCGCGAGGTTCTTGGCCTCCGCGTCTCCCGCGCCCCCGATCCAGTCCATCACGTCCGCCAGGTACATCGCCGCGAGCGCGAAGGTCGAATCCTCCTGCAGCGCCCGGCGGAAATGCACCGCGGCCTCGGAGAGCCGCGAGGCGCGCTGGGCGGTGCGGCCCGCGAGAAATTCCTGCAGCGCGGGGAGTGAGCTGCTCGCGAGGCTCGCGAAGCGGGGCGCCGGCTCTCCCGCGGCATCGAGGAGGAGGCCCGCCGCGAGCCGGTCGACCATTTCGGGAAGACTGTCGGCGGGGCCCTCGGCCGAGGCGCGCGCCAGTTCCTTTCCGCCGGCGCCACGCAGCTCCGCCGTCAGCAGCAGGTGCTCACGCCGCCCCGCCACCGTCCCCACGATCACGCGATCGGCGCCGAGGCGCGTGGCCAGCAGAAGCGCATCGTCGGGGGTGAGATCGGCCTGGGTGCCGCCGGTGGCGTCGCGCCACGCCGCCAGCACCGCGCGCGGATCGAGCGGCCGGCTGTTCCCGGTCGCGCCCAGTCGCGCGGCCAGCAGGTCGACCATGCCCTCCCGCAGGTAGGCGAGCGAGGTGTCGGCGCCGCTGAGACGGAACGGGGCGACCGCCAGGCCGCTCTGCCCCGGATGCTGGGCGCGGAGCCGCTCGGTGCCCCGGAAGCGCATCCCCACCACCACCACCAGCCCCACCAGGATGGCCAGGCCGAGCAGGACGACCTGGCGCGGGTAGCCGGCGCGGGCCGGCGAGGGAGCGGGAAAAGCCGTCGCCACGGCGGGCACCGCTGGTCCAGCCGCTCCGACTGGGGCCGCAGCGGTAGCGGGGCCGGGGACGGGGACGGGGCGCGACTGCCGCAGCCGCTGGGCGAGTGCCTGGGTCTCGGGTGAGGGATCGGCCTCGAGGTCGGCCCGCAGCCGGGCGGCAAACTCCTCGTAGAGCTTGAGGGCACTGCCCCGCTCTCCCCCCCGGTCCAGCAGCCCCATCAGCCGCCGCACCGACCCTTCGTCCTCGGGATGGAGCTCGACCGCCCGGCGGAGCGCCCGGATCGCGCCGGCGAGATCTCCCGCCTGTTCCTGGCTCGCGGCCAGCCCGGTCGCGCACTGGTAGGCCAGGTCGCGAAGGCGGCGGCGCTCCCCGTCGAGCCACTGTTCAAAGTCCGGGGCCTCGTCCACGAACAGCCCCGGCACCAGGTCGCCGGCATAGAGCGCCAGCGCCTCGGCATGGCGTCCGGCCCGGGCCAGGGTCTCGAAGGCCACCGCGTCGCAGTCCAGCACCGCGTGATCGACCCGGATCAGGTCGGCGCCCTGTCCCGGCAAAGCTTCGGGGGTCAGGCCCCGGCGCAGGTGGTGGAGCGCCTGGGAAAGGGCATTCCGGGCGCGGGACTCGTCCAGTTCGCCCCAGAGCAGGCCGAGGAGGGTGTCACGCCGCTGCCACCCCACCGGCTGGGCCAGGGAGAGGTACAAGAGGAGCGCCACCCGCTTCGGCTGGGCGATAATCGCCGCCGATTCAGCGGGGCTGGGGCCTTCGAGTTCGAGGCGACCGAGTATCCGGAGGCGCGGCATGGGATCGGGAGAGGGTCCTACCGGGGGGATAGCCCGGGTCTGGGCCAAGATAAGACCCGCGGCAGAGGCGCATAAGGAGGGGGGCGCATCGTGGGGGCGTTCCGAGGGCGCCTGGAGTGACCGGCGTTCCCGGTCGGCATGTGCCAAGTCCCCACCCCCCCAAAAGGAGTCCGTATGGAGGCCCGTCTGGCCGCGTGTGTCCTGTTGTACCTTGCCGCCGCCTGCAGCAGCGACAGCGGCACCGACAACAACAACCCCTCGGCGGTCGCCTATGCCGGGACCTTCGGCTCGCCGACCCATTCCGGCACCCTGGTCTTCGCCACCGCCCCCGCGGCGATCCACGCCACCGGCAGCATGCAGGCCTCGCTGGCGGTGATCGACCTGGTGGGCACCCTGACCTTCAGCAACGGCAGCACCCTCAACCTGACCGGCACCCTGGACGGGGCCGACCTCTTCCTCGACGCGACCGGCTACAACTTCGTCGGGACCCTGAGCGGCGGTGTCATCAGCGGGACCTTCAGCGGCCCGAGCGGCGAGAGCGGGAGCTTCAGCGCCACGCTGAGCAGCGACAACGCCTCGGTCTCGCTCTTCTGCGGCAACTACAGCGGCACGGACGCCGGCGTCTTCTCCCTCGCGCTCACGCCCGACCTCACCGGCGGCGTGATCGTGGTTCCCTCGGACAACAGCGGCGGCCTGACCGGCCGGGCGACCCCGACCGGCGCGGCCAACACCGTGCAGATCAAGCCCGACGTGGCGCCCACGACGGTGATCGCGACCGGCGTCATCGCCCCGATCGGCAGCACCGGGTTCGACACGATCAGCGGAGCCTGGAATACCGGGAGCGACAACGGGACGTTCGGGGGAAGTACGCGGTGTCAGTAGCCGTTAGCCGTTAGCCGTTGGCCGTTAGCCGTTAGCCGTTAGCCGTTAGCCGTTAGCCGTTAGCCGTTAGCCGTTAGCCGGCCGACGTGAAGCGACCCTCCCTGCCGCGAGGCAAGGAGGGTCGCGCTGCATCGTACGAGCTAATGGCTAACGGCTAACGGCTAATGGCTAATGGCTTCCTTCACCCATACTTCGTCTCCTCCTCCAGCACCCCCACCACCTTGGCATACAGCTCATCGGCCTCGGCGTGGCTGTTCCCCACCGCCATCAGCCCCACCTTCCCGTACTGGGACACCGCGCCGATGAGGTGAAACAGCACCCCCGACTCCTTGGCCTGGTCGAAGCCGAGCTGGTTGATGGTGACGATCTCGACCAGGTCGTCGGGGAGCAGGCCCTTGTACCGGGGGGAGTGCAGGCTGTCGGTGGAGCGGTAGAACTTGGCGCGGCCGCTGGCGGAGAGATACTGGCCGGTGGTGTCGTCGAGCTCGCCACCGGTCAGCAGCCGCAGCGCGAGGAAGGGATGGGTCGTCCCGCCGAGCCGGAGGTTGATCTCGAGCGCGAGGGTGCGCCAGGCGTCGGCGGGGCCGTCGCGGACCGTGAGGAAGTCCACCGCGAACCGGCTCACCACGCCCCGGCGCGCCAGCACCTCGCCCACCTGGACGCCGGCCCGGTGCACGTCCATCCGGTAGTCGTCCGCCGCGGGGAAGCGGCACCCCTCGTACACCTGGGCCGATTCGCCCCCGAGGATCTGGTCGTGGGTCGAGATCGGGATCACCTCGCCGTGGGGCCCGGTCCGGAGCTGGGAGCTGGGCGAGCGGACCTCGGCGGCCTCCACGAACTCCTCGACGATCCCGCCCCCCTGCGAGAAGGCGTCGAGGAATCCCTCGGCATTCTCGTCCGGGGCAACGCAGCGCATCTGGTAGAGCGCGCTGACCACCCCCGCCTGGTCCCGGCCCGGTGGCAGGGTGACGATCGCGTTCCCTTCCCCCCCGAAGCCGTTGTTCTGCTTGAGCACCGCGCGGTTGAGCCTGGGCCGCCGGCGGCGCAGTTCCCCCAGCGACTTGATGATGTCCACCTCGTCGCGGAGGTCCTCGAACCCCTCGGGAATGCTCACTTCGGCTTCCCGGAACACCTTGCGCGATGCCGACTTGGTGCCCAGCCAGGCGAGCTCCGGGTCGACCCCGTTGAGCGGGATGCCAAGCAGCACGGCGAGCCGCCGCTCCAGCGGCGTGGCGTTGAAGACGCTCAGGTAGGCGCTGCCGGTATCGCGGATGGCGCAGCGGATCCGCTCGATCAGCCGGGGGCGCTCGAGAATCTTCTGGGTGAGCGGCACGGGCGAGGAGTCGTGCGCCGACAGCATGGTGAGCCGGCTCCGGGCATGGCTCGACGGGACGCCGGTCAGCAGCTGGAGTACGTAGTCGACGATCATCGGGTGCACTGGCTGCGAGGTCACGTAGACCACGTGCGCCCGGGGATTGCGGAGCCGGATCAGGAGGTAGAGGAGCCGCTCTTCGTAGAACTGGGCTCCCGTGAGTCGGCCGAGTCCGGCGGCATCGAGGGTCATCGAGGGGACCACCACCGTGGTGCAGGCGGCGCTGCTGTCCGCCACCAGCAGGTCCCAGACCCGGACGAGCCTCGGCTTGAGGCGCTCGAACTGCGCGAGCTCCTCCTCGAGGGTCAGCTGGCTGTTGAACGGTGGGTGTGGTATCACTGCGCGCCCCTCAGAGAGCCCGCTGCACGGTACGAGCGGGCCCCCTGAGGGGCCATGAGGCGATTATGAAGGGACCCTTATGGAGTGAAGGTCTCCTTCTTCGGCTCGACCTTCATCACCCAGAGACCGCTGTTGATGTCAGGCACGTACATGATGCCGTTCTTCACCACCACACCCCAGGCGAACGGCACGTGCGCCTTGGCGCCCATCGAGTCGGCGGTGAAGATCCAGGAAATTTCGCGGCCCTGGCGGAGCAGGTCGCCCTTGAGCTCGCCCGAGATGTCGAGCACCCGGGCCCCGCCCTGGTAGTTGCCGAGGTAGAGGGTATCGCCCTCGACCCAGACGTTGTGCACCCCGCCATCGGTCGGCTCGTACCAGGCCACCTTCTTCGGGTGCTCGATGTCGGACACGTCGATCACATGGAGCTTGCCCCAGGTGAGGTCGTTCCCGTCCTTGAGGCCGGTGGAGGGGCGGGAGGCGTAGACCTCGTCACCCACGAACACGTACTTCCCGGCGCGCCAGGCGGTGTGGGTGCCGCGGTAGCCCAGCCCGTAGAGCTGGTCCACCCGGGCGTACTCCTCGCTCAGGTTGTACTTGAACTGGGAGACCAGCTTGGGCGCCGAGGGGCTGCCGCCCTTGATCCCCTTCCCCACGTCCAGGATGATCAGGCCGTCGTTCCAGTAGGAGAGGTACGCCAGCCCGTCCACCACCATCACGTCGTGCACGTAGCGGCCGGCCTCGGTCTGCTCGGTCTGCCAGCGGGCGACTTCCTTCGGCTGGAGCGGGTTGCTGATGTCGATGACCCGGAGCGAGCCGGTGGCGTCGTCGGTCAGGTAGACGTGATTCTGGTAGACGTAGCTCGAGTGCACGCCGCCGGTCACCGTCTCGGTGTAGTCGGCGATGACCTTCGGGTGGCAGGCGTTGGAGGCGTCGAAGATCTTGAGCCCGTTCTTCCGGTTGCTCGCCCCCTCGCGGGAGAAGACGCCGTACTTGCCGTCCTCGGTGGTCATCACGTCGTTCACCAGCTGGGCATCGACCATCATCGAGTCGACGATCTTCGGGTTCGACGGGTCCTTCACGTCGATGGCGTAGACCCGGTCGGAGATCGTGCTCATGTAGGCACACTCCCCGCTGGGATGCACCCACACCTCGGCGCTCTTGAACTTCACCGGCACCCGGCCGAGCACTTCCATCCCGCGGGTCACCCGGCGCGGCGCCACCACCACCACCGCCTCCGCCACGCTGCTTCCCGCCTCGGCGGTCACGGTGTAGCGGCCCGGCTGCTCGGCCACGAAGGCCCCCTGCTGGTCCACCGTGGCGATCCCGCCGCCCCCGGTCACGGTCCAGCGGGCGGCAACGTCACCCAGCGACTTCCCGGCGGCATCGCTCGCCGAGAGCGCGAACCGCACCACGTCGCCGGTCTTCACCGCTGTGGCCGCCGGTTCGAGCGCAAAGCGGCGCGCCGCCCCGGGCAGCACGGTCAGGTCGATGGTGCTCGAGGCCTTGCCGGCGGTCCCGGTGATCTTCGCCTTGCCCGCCCCGACGGCGCGGAGCCGTCCATCGGAGGTCACGCTGGCGACCCGGGGGTTGCTCGAGGTGAAGGTGAGCAGGTCGTCGCGCCGGTCGTTGTGGGTGCTGAAGGCGTTCCCGGTCAGGGTGAGCCGGGTGCCGGCCAGGATCCGGGTGGGCACCGGGTCGAGAACCACCCGGCTGGCCGCCTCGGGCTTCACCGTCACGGTGGCGCGGCCGAAGGTGGGCTTGGAACCGCCCACCGAGGCGACGGCGGTCACGACCATGGTGCCGCGATAGCCGGCGGTGAGCAGGCCGGTCGAGTCGATATCTCCCTGGCCGCCGCCATCGAACCACTGGACCCGGGCGTTGGGGACCGGATTGCCGGCCTGGTCCAGGACCCGGACGCCGAGTTGCAGCGTCTGGCCGACTTCGACCTCGGCGGTGACGGGAGTGACTTCGACCTTGGCGATGGGAGAGGGAGCCTGCTGCTGGGCCTGGGCCAGCACGAGAAGCAGCGCTGCGAGCATAGGGGGCTTCTGGGCTTCGGGGAGAGGGGAGTGATCCGGGGGCGGGCAGTACCTGCCGCCGACTCCCCAAAGATACGCGGAAGGGGCCCCGGGGATTCAACCCCGGGGCCCCTGGCGGGCTTCCGCTCCTACTGGATGAAGCTGATCGTCCCGTTGAGGTCGGGAACGACGACCGTCCGCTCGTCCGGGCTGATCGCCGGGATGCCGATCCCCCCTCCAAACCCCGAGGCGTCATAGCTGGTCGCGTACGCGCCGATCAGCGCCCCGGTAGCACGGCGATAGACGAACGTCCTGCCGCCGCCACCGACCACGACATACGTCTCCGAGACGGCCACCGAGTAGGCGGACTCCAGCGGATCGATGGTGCCGGCCAGTTCGCCGCCGGTGGCGTAGATCCGCACCGCACCCACCGCGTGGTCGACGACATACAGCGTCTGGCCATCGGGCGAAAGCGCGACCGGGCCCGCCCCGGTCGCCAGGGGATAGGTGCGGATGACGGTCTTCGTGGCCAGGTCGAGTTCGCGAACCGTCAGGTCCGAGATGTAGAGCCGCTGCTTCACCGGATCGAGCGCGAGGTAGCGGGCGTGCGACGGCACCGGGATGGTATCCACGACCGTGTTGGTCGCGAGGTTCACCCGGTAGATCCGGGTGTCGGAGCCGACCCAGGCGGTCTGGTCATCGGGCGCAATCACGATGCCCTGGTTATCGCCCGCGACCAGCGGTACCGTCGCCGTCACCTGGGCGGTCGCGAGGTCGATGACCTGGAGGTTGACCACCGTAGAGACGTACGCCCGGGTTCCGGCATGATTGACCGCCACCCCCTGGGCCACCGCACCGGTCCTGATTGCGGTGGGCAGGGACAGGGAAGCGATATCGCCCATCAGGACGTACCCGGTCGACTGGTAGTCATACCCCGCCGCCAGGACCACGCCACCGCTGCTGATCGCGGCCTGCGGCAGGACGAGGCCGGTGGACTGCTGCTCCGTGATCGCCCTGGGCTCGGTATTGCCGACATACACCGGGATCGCCCTGCTTACGGATTCGATGGTGGTGACCTGCAGCGTGCCGGTCCCCTGCCCGCCGACGGCGGTGACGAGACCGTTGGCGTCCACGCTGAATACCGCGGGATCGAGCGATGCGAAATTCAATGGCGCGTCGGCCATCGGCTGGAAGACCATGTCGCGCACGAGGAGCTTGACCTGCCGGCTCTGCCCCGCCTGCAGCACCACCCCCTGGGGCCCTTCGATCGTGAAGGGCACCTGCCGCACCCGGACCTGGAATGACTTGGAGACATTCGGACCGACGATCCGGATCGCGGTGGTGCCGGGAACACCCTTGGCGCGGAGGAACTGGCCGGAGTCGACCGCGACGATCGTCGTGTCGAAGCTCACGACGAGGAAATTCGCGGGGTTGACCACCAGGGCACCCGCGAAATCGCGAAACTCGACGGGCAGGGGCCGGTATGCCAGCTGTGGGAGTTCCAGCGAATCCGGCACCGTCACCGAGGTGACGCGCTGGACCACGGTCGCGGAGACCTGGGTGCGGAGTTCCCCCGACTCGGCCATGACCAAGACGCTGCCGAGCGGCCCCACCGAGTGCAGCAGGCCGGTGCTGTCCACCGTGATGATCGTGGTGTCCGACGAACTGAAGGACACCGGCTGTCCGCTGACGGGGTCCCCGTCCCGGTCGATCACCGTGGCCGTCAACTGGAGACTCAGCCCCTGCGGCACCAGCGGCCGCGGGGCGATGACGATCAGACTGGGACCCGAGGCAGTCGCGCTGTCGCCGTCGCAGCCGGCAACGGCCAGGCCGCACCCGAGGAGGAAGAGGCGGAGACCACGTGAGCTGCCGGGCATTGTCGACCCCTCCGTTGAGGCTGCGGGACACTCCGGACCAGCATATCCCCGCGCACGAAGTTCCCGGTCAGTTGCCGGTCACACGGGACAGGAGCCGCTGGGCCTGGCGGGGAGCAGGGCGATGGTCCCCTGACAGGAGTGGTACGGAAAGCCGGGCTGGTTGTGCGGAGTCGGGAGGGATCAGAGGAAGGGGGGCCGCCCGGTCACGAAGGCCGGGCGACCGGGCGTGGCATCGCGGGGATCACTCGATGAAGTCGAGCCAGCCTGCTTCGTTGGGGACGATGATGATCTTGCCGGTGGGGTCGAAGACCGGCCGCCGCGGCGTGCCCCCCACGGTGACGGCGTTGAGGTGGGCGCGGGTAACCCGGTCGAACACGTCCACGCCGCCGTTGCCGACGCCCACCAGGTACTTGGTGGTGACCGCGACGCCGAACGCCCCCGTCCCGTGCACCGAGGTGATCTCATCGCCAGTGGTGGTCGACCAGATGTGAATCGTCCCACCCTCGTCGCCGCCGTAGAGCTCGGTGCCGTCGGGCGAGACGACCAGGTCCTTGGCACCGCTGCCGGTGAAGACCCGCACCCCCTTGTTCGTCAGGTTGATCTCCCGGGGCAGCCCCTCGCCGACATAGAGGAGGGGCTGGGAGGGATGCAGGGCCAGGAAGAAGCTGGCAAAGGCCGGGATCGAGTCGATCGCGACACCGGCGTTCAGGTCGATCACGTAGACGTAGATGTCGGTCCCGAGGTAGGCCCGGGTGTCGTCGTTGGAGACGACCACGGCCACCTTGGTGCCGCCGCCGTTCACCACGATCGGGGAGCGGAGGGTGTTGGTGGTCAGGTCCAGCACCTTGAGCCCGTCGGAGGCGGTCACGTAGGCGCGGGTGCCCGCGTGATTCACCGCCACGCCGAGGGCCGCGCTCCCGGCGGCAAAGCTGCTGGGCAGCGCCGGCGAGGGGAGCGTGCCCCGGAAGAACTTCGCCGCATCGGGCGAGGTGACGACCACCTGGCCCCCCGGCCCGGCGTCGACCTCGTAGAGTCCGCCCTGGGTCGTGGTGCGATGGGTGATCGCCACCGGAGAGGTGGCACCGATGTAGACCCCGACCACCGCCTGCTGGGTCCCGGAGGAGACGATGAGGGAGCCGTTGCCACTCGAGCCACCGGCGGTGACGAGGCCGCTCGCGCTGACCGTGAACAGGCCGGGGTTGTTGGAGGTGTAGGAGACCGCGGGCGAGGAGATCGGCAGGCCCACGACGTCGAGAATCGTGGGGGTGAGCTGCCGGGTGCCGCCGGCGGCCACGACGACGTTCACCGGGTCGACCACCAGCGCGTTGGGGATCGCGACGACGTTGACCGGCACGTCGACATGGAGGGTGTCGACCGCGACGCGGACCAGGGTGCGGGCGATCTTCGTCTGGGCGATGACGCCCCCGAAGGAATCGACCACCGCGATCGTGGTGTCGTTGCTGGTGTAGCGGACCAGCGAGGCCGGCAGGACCTGGTTGCCGGCAAAATCCTCGAGCGTCACAAACAGCTGGGCGCCAAGGGTGCGGTTGAGGACCAGCGACTCCGGTCGCACCGCCACCGCCACGATCCGCTGGGTCACCTCCACGTTGATCGTGGTGGTCAGGCCGTTGAGATCGGCGATCACCGGGACCGTGCCCAGCGGGCCGACCGCGTGCAGCAGCCCCTTCGACGTGACCGTGACCACGCTGCTGTCGAGGGAACTGAACACCAGCGACTGGCCCGGGATCGCCCGGCCCGACGCATCCACCACGGTGGCCGTCAGCTGGACCGACAGCCCCTGGGGGATCTTCGGCTGGTTGGGGACCAGGATGATGGCGGCCGGGATCCGCGGGCCGGTGCTGCTGTCGTCCCCGCCGGAACACCCGAGGGCAAGGGCATAGACGAGGGCGAGGGCGCCCGCGGCGCGGGAGAGCGAGAAGCGTGGCATGGAATAGTCAGGGGGTGGAAGCCGCACCAGTGTAGCCACCGCCAGCGGGCTCCGCCAGAGCGCCTGAAGTCATGTCGACATACGGTCAGCGTAACAGGTCTACCCAGCCACCCTGGTTCGCCACCAGCAGGACGGCACCATCCGGTGAGAACCCGAGCCGCCGCGGCGTTCCGTTGAGCACCGCCGCGGAGAGCGGGAAGCGGGTCGCCCGATCGAGCACCCGGACCCCGCGGCTGGTGCTGATGGCGAGCCGCGCGCTGGACACCGCCACGTCGAACGGCGCATCGGGGAGCGGCACCGTCTCGAGCAGCGCACCGGTCGCCGCGGAAAACACCAGGAGCGCGTTCCCCACCTCATCGGCGACGTAGAGCTCGCTGCCGTCGGGCGACACCGCCAGCCCTTTCTTGAGGCGTCCTCCGGGGAGGGTGCGCCGGAGCGCGAGGGTGGCGGCGTCGAATTCCCGCAGCACGTCGTCGCACTGGTAGAGCGTGGTACCGGCGGGGTCGAGCGCGAGGAAGGTCGCGTTCGGCACCGCGACGGAGTCCTGGACCCGTGCGCCCGCGAGATCGACCAGCCAGAGGAAGCCGCCACCCCCCACCCAGGCCCGCCGCTCATCGGGAGACACCACGACACTGAACTTGCCCGGTCCGCCGAATCGAATGGTCCGGAGCACCGAGCGGGCGGCGCGATCCACGACGACGAGGCCGTCATCGGAGGTCAGGTAGGCCAGCCCGGAGACCCGGCCGAACGCGGCTCCCCAGGTGCGGGTCGGCACCTGGTAGGGATCCTGGTCGAAGAGACCCGGGAGCGAGCCGGGACCCGCGGCCAGGGTGCCGAACGCGGCGACGCCGCCTGACGGAAGCGTCGCCACGATGACGTCGTTCGCTCCCGCCTTGACGTCATAGGTCCCCGCGCTCAGCACGGGCCGCACCCAGGGCTGCATCGGGTCGCTGGGGCCCACGTAGACCGGGATCGTCCCCGTCACGGTATCGCTCCGGACGGTGACCCGGCCGACCCGTGGCGGCGCGCCAAGCGTGGTGACGATCAGCCCGGTGTTGGTGACGGCAAAGGCGTCGGCGGGCTCGACCGAGACGCGGAGTTCGGCCCCGGCAATGGGGAAGCCGGCCAGGTCGCGGACCACGATCGGGAGCTGGTACCCCTGCCCCGGGCGGAGCCGGACGGTGTCGGCGGCGATCTCGATGCGGGCGGGGATCTGCCGCACCGTGACGGGAATCTCCCGTGCCACGGTGTCGTACAGGACGGTGATGCTGGTGCGCCCCACCGTGCGCGCGAAGACCTGCCCCGCATCGTCGACCTGCGCGATGGCGGGATCTCCGCTCTGGAAATAGATGGGCGCCAGCACCTCGAACTCGATCCCGGTGTAATCCACCTGGGAGAGGGACAGGCGGGCGCTGGTGAACGGATTGGCCACGATGGAGTCGGGGCGCATCCGGTATCCCACGAATCGCCGGGTGACGGTGACCCCGACCTGCCGGCGCAGGTCGCCGGCGGTGATCTCGATGCTGGCGGGCCCCACCGCTCCGGGGGCGAGCAGCTCGCCGGCCTCGTTGACCTGCACCCGGGAGGTGTCGCTCGAGCGATAGCGGATCGGCTCGGAGGCAACGGTTCGCCCGTTCCGGTCGACCACCCGGGCGTCAAGCGTGTAGCGCTCGCCCTGGGCGAGCCGCACCGAGTCGGCGCGCACCACGATGGCGGCCGGGGTACGGGGCCCGTTCGCGTCCCCGCCGCCGCAGGCCGCGGCGAGCGCGGCCAGCAGCGCGAGCCCACCAGGGATGGGTGATCGTACGCGCATCACGGAATGTCCGGAGCAGGGATCCTGAGGTGGCGACGGCCAGGCCGCCGTGAGGGAGACGGCCGAGCGCCGCGCCGTGGCACACGCCGGCACCTTCTCCTGACCTCGCGGGGCCTTATCTTCCCGCCCATGTCCAAGCCGCTTCCCACCCAGGTCACGCTGGGCCTGGTCCAGATGCAGATGTCCGCCGACCCCGCCGACAACCTCGCGCGGGCCATGGCCAGGGTGCGCGAGGCCGCCGCCAAGGGCGCGCAGGTGGTCTGCCTCCCCGAGCTCTTCCAGAGCCGCTACTTCTGCCAGACCGAGGACCACGAGTTCTTCAAGCTGGCGGAGCCGATGCCCGGCCCCACCACCGAGGCGCTGGCGAAGCTCGCCGGGGAGCTGGGGATCGTCCTCATCGCGTCGATGTTCGAGAAGCGGGCGGAGGGGCTCTACCACAACACCACGGCGGTGCTCGACGCCGATGGCCGGTACCTCGGGAAGTACCGGAAGATGCACATCCCTGACGACCCGAATTACTACGAGAAGTTCTACTTCACCCCCGGCGACCTCGGCTACAAGGCCTGGGACACGAAGTTCGCCCGGGCGGGCGTGCTGATCTGCTGGGACCAGTGGTACCCCGAGGCAGCGCGCCTCACCGCCCTCTCGGGGGCACAGATCCTCTTCTACCCCACCGCGATCGGCTGGCTGGTGCCGGAGAAGGCGGAGTACGGCGCGGCCCAGCAGAATTCCTGGGAGACGATCCAGCGGAGCCACGCCATCGCCAACGGCGTCTTCGTCTGTGCCGTCAACCGCGTGGGCGTGGAGCCCGGCCCCAACCAGGGGATCGAGTTCTGGGGCGGGAGCTTCGTCGCCTCGCCCAGCGGCGAGATCCTTGCGAAGGCGGACACCGGGGAAGAGATCCTCATCGTGCCGATCGACACGAAGCGGGTCGATTTCTCCCGCACCCACTGGCCGTTCCTCCGCGACCGGCGGGTGGAATCCTACGGCGACCTCACGAAGCGCTACCTCGACTGATCCTGCCCGTCGCGTGACCTTCACTCCCAATTCGCCCGCCGCACTCGGCTTCCGGATGCCCGCCGAGTGGGTGCCCCATCGCGGCACCTGGCTCTCGTGGCCCCATCGCGAATCGTCCTGGCCCGGCAAGTTCGGGCCGGTGCCCGCGGTGTTCGTCGACATCGTCCGCCACCTCGTGCCTCACGAGGAAGTGCATATCAACGTCGCCGGCGACACGATGGAGACGGTGGTGCGCGAGCTGCTCACCGCCGGGGACGTTCCGCTCACCGGCCCCAGCGCCAAGCCGAGGGTCTTCTTCCATCACAACCCCACCAACGACGCCTGGTGCCGGGACCACGGCCCCATCTTCCTCCAGCGCGAGACCGCCTCGGGCCGGAAGGAGGAGGCGCTGGTCGACTGGGGCTTCAACGCCTGGGGCGGGAAGTATCCCCCCTACGACCTCGACGACGTGGTGCCGACCCGGATCGGGAAGAAGTATCGGATCCGCACCTTCGACGGCGGGATCGTGATGGAGGGCGGAAGCATCGACGTGAACGGTAAGGGGACGCTGCTCACCACCGAGAGCTGCCTCCTCAACAAGAATCGCAACCCGTCGCTCTCGAAGGCGCAGATCGAGCAGAAGCTCAGGGATTTCCTCGGAGTCACCAACATCCTCTGGCTGGGCGATGGGATCGAGGGGGACGACACCGACGGCCATGTCGACGACCTGACCCGCTTCGTCGACGAGCAGACCGTCGTCACCGTCGTCGAGGAAGACCCGCGCGACAGCAATTATCACCCGCTCAAGGACAACCTCGAGCGGCTCCGCTCGATGCGCGACCAGGACGGGCGGCCGCTCCGGATCGTCACCCTCCCGATGCCGCCGGCGATGCACTACGAGGAGCAGCGGCTCCCCGCGAGCTACGCCAACTTCTACATCGCCAACAACGTGGTGCTGCTCCCCGCCTACGACCCGGTGACCGACGGGATCGCCCAGAAGGTCCTCCAGCCGCTCTTTCCCGGGCGGAGGGTGCTGCCGGTGAACTCCCGCGACCTGGTCTGGGGTCTCGGCAGCTTCCACTGCGTCACCCAGCAATGGCCAGCACTCTAGTCGGTTACGTGGGTCTCACGGGGGCTTCATGACTCCGGCGGTAGGATTGTCGGCAGTTCCTCCCCCGAGGCACCCATGCCGGCCGCCGCTCCCGCCCCTTCGGTCTGTCCCCACTGTGGTGTCGGTTGCGCCATCGCCCTCGAAGTCGAGGGCGATTGCCTTCGCAGCATCCCCCGCGACCCCAAGGCGCCGCCGCTCTGCGTGAAGGGCAAGCAGGGTCTCGCATTCATCCATCATCCCGACCGCCTGACCACGCCGCTGATCCGGCGCGAGTGGGTGCGGGGCCCGGCGGGATGGCACTGGGATGGCGCGCCCCGGGGTGAGCAGATCGACGCCGACGCCCCCGAGGAGATCTGGGCCAGCCACTATCGCACCGCCTCCTGGGACGAGGCGCTGGAGCTCGTGAGCAGCCGCCTCCGCGCCATCCGTGACGAGTACGGCCCCGAGGCGCTCGCCGGTCTTGGCTCCGCCAAGTGCACCAACGAGGAGACCTACGCCCTGGTCCGGATGATCCGCGGCGCGCTCGGCAGCGGCAACGTCGACAACTGCGCCCGGCTCTGTCATGCCGGCTCGGTGGCGGCGCTCCGCCGCCAGCTGGGCACCGCGGCGGCCTCCGGCTCCTACAGCGACCTCGACCAGGCCAGCGTCATCCTCCTCGCCGGGGTGAACCCCACCGAGTCGTACCCGGTCCTGGGCACCCGGCTCCTCAAGGCGGTGAAGAACGGCGCCAGGCTGATCGTGGTCGACCTGCGCCGCACCGAGATCACCGAGAAGGCCCACCTCTACCTCTGCCCCCGCCCCGGCACCGACGCGATGCTCTACCTCGCCATGCTGCACGTGGTGATGCACCTCGGCCTCGTGGACACCGCCTTCGTCAGCCAGCGGACCGAGGGATTCGAGCGGGTGGCGGAAGCGGCGCGGGAACTCTCGCTCGCGGAGGCAAGCGCGGTGACCGGCGTGCCGGCGGAGCGGATCACCGCCGCGGCGGAGCTCTTTGCCCGCGGCCCGGCCAGCACCACGATGTGGGGGATGGGGCTCACCCAGCACCTGCGCGGCACCGAGGCGATCGCGAGCCTGGTGAACCTGGCGCTCGCCTGCGGCATGGTGGGCCGGCCCGGCGCGGCGATCATGCCGATCCGGGGGCAGAACAACGTCCAGGGCGCCTGCGACATGGGCGCGCTCCCGGATGTCTTCCCCGATCACCAGCCGGTCGTCGACGGCGCGGCGCGGGCCCGCTTCGCGCGGGTGTGGGGCGTGCCGGTGGAACAGCTGGCGAGCCTGCCGGGTCACCGCTCCACCGCGATGAGTCACGCCGACCCGCCGATCCGCGGGCTCTACGTGCTGGGCGAGAATCCCGCCCTCTCGGGGCCCGCCACCGGCGAGATCGAGGCGTGGCTCCGGCGGCTCGACTTCCTGGTGGTGCACGACCTCTTCATTACCGAGACCGCGCGCTTTGCCGACGTGATCCTCCCCGGCGCCGCCTTCGCCGAGAAGGAAGGGACGTACGTGAACGCGGAGCGGCGGATCCAGCTGGCGGAGGTCGCGGTCTCGCCCCCGGGCGAGGCGCGGCACGAGCTCCCGGTGCTGGTCGAGCTGACCGAGCGGCTGGGGCTGCCGGTCAGCGCCCGCGACGCCGCGGGGACGATGGACGAGATCGCGCGGGTCTGTCCCGACTGGGCGGGGGTGAGCTACGAGTGGCTCCGCTTCCGGGGCTCGCTGCAGCACCCGGTGACCAGCACCGCGCCGGGCGGCACCGAGCGGCTCTACCAGACGCGCTTTTCGACACCGTCCGGCCGGGCCCAGTTCCTCGCGGTGGAGACCGCGCCACCGGCGCTCGAGCCCAATCCCGCCTACCCCTTCGTGGCGCTGACCGGCCGGACCCGCTTCCACTGGCAGACCGCGACGACCACGCGGCGCTGTCCCGCGCTCAACGAGCGCGATCCCCAGGCCCTCGCCGCCCTCCACCCCGACGACATGGCGCGGCTGGGCCTCGCCGACGGGGACTGGGTGCACATCAGCTCCCCCGACGGGCAGATCACCCTCCAGGTGGAATCGAGCAAGCGGGTACACCAGGGGCAGGTGTTCCTGCCGATGCACTTCCGGGAAGCGGGGGTGAATCGGCTGGTGGGGCGCTCAGTGGATCCGCGGTCGGGGACGCCGGGGTTCAAGCACCTGATTGCCCGAATCGAGCGCGTAGAAGGGGCAAGTCCGGAAACTGACTAACACAGATAGACACAGATGGGAACGGATGGCGTCCGAGGCAGTTCGGGTACGGTGATCTGGCATCGGCTCGCTGAGCCGGTTGGTGTTTGCGGGTGAACAAGAACAAAACACAACCGCCCGAGGCTACCGAAGCGCCCTCACGACGCAACTCCCCCTGGCAGGGAGTCCATCCGTTCCCATCTGTGGCTATCTGTGTTAGTCAGTTGACGACCAAGCCAGGCCAGCGACCGAAGCGTGCCAGCCGCTGCCTGCGTATCTTCCCTGCATGAACCCCCCTGAAGTGTTTTCGGACGAGTGGGCCGTCATCTGCGCCCGCACCCTCAATGAAGGGAATGGGTACCGCACCGTTGCCGCGGCGTGGGAAGCGCGGATCGTGCTCACGATGACGGCGGTGGGGAGTGACGGGGGCGAACGGCGGGTGTGGCTGGATCTTGCCGAGGGGAGCTGCCGGGGCGCCCGCGCGGCGCAGGCCGAGGACGAGGGCGACGCGCGCTACGTCCTGAGCGGCACCGCCGAGAGCTGGCGGCTGGTGCTGAATGGCGCGCTCCCGCCGCTCCACGCCATCATGACCGGGAAGCTCCGCCTCGCCAAGGGCAACCTCTTGGAACTGCTTCCCTGGGTCAACGCGGCGAAGGAGCTGGTCAGCGCCGCCGCCGCGGTGCCTGCGAGTTTTCCCTGAGCCTCACTTCGTCGTGCGGGTTGCCTCCCACCGGCCGGTGATCACCCGGCCGGTTTCCTCATGCAGGGACTCGTAGCGCCCCTGCAGCTTCGCCCCGCGCAACTTCCCCGAGAAGCTCGAGACCACCCGGCAGCCGCAGCCCGGATCGCGGAACGGCGTCATCCGGCCGGAGACCGAGTCCCCCTTCACCTGCACGAACCGGATGGTGAGCATCCGCGCCGACGGGGCGTCGGCGGAGGTGACCTCGGCGCGCTCCCAGGCTTCCACCGGCTGGCCCCAGTCACGGGGAATCATGAGCACGTCCCCCACGGCGGAATCGCTCCCCGCCTTGAGATGGAAGTCGATCGACCCGCCCCGGCTGCCATCGTCGGATTCGTAGAAGCCATCCCACTCCCCGGCCAGGCGCGCGACGTCACTCGTGGGCCCCACCACCGGGACCGGCTGGGACGGCTTGGTCTGGCAGGCGAGCAGCGGGAGCAGAAGCAGCAGGATGGAACGGCGCATGGGACCAGCTCCGAGCGAGGTGGTCCCAATCTAGGTGCTTGGAGCCTTAGCGGGGGTGAGACCCCGATGAACAAACACTGAACGCCCGGGAATCAGTCGCGCGATGCCGGACCGACCGTCCCGAAGACGACCATGACAGTGTCCTTGCCGAACCTGGCCGGCATCAGCCCGTAGCCCAGGAGACTGAGGTTCTTGAGGTCGGGATAGCGCTCGTAGAGTTCCCCGTCGCTCACCTGGAAGAATCCCCCCAAGGGTCCGTGCCGCCCCGCCGAATCTGCCCGCGCACGGGCCTCGCGCCAGCTCTCCGGCCGGAAGGTCTTCCAGTATTGCTCATCGCGGAAAATGATCTCCCGCCCTCCGGTATCGTGGCGTAGTACCTGGTCCGCCGTGTCCACCAGGAACCAGTACACGGGCCGCTCGTCGAACCGATGCACTTCATCGGGAGGCGTGAAGAACTCCGCCAGGTGGCGCTCCCAGAGGAGCTGTTCTCGCTGCCTTTCTGTCTCGGGTTGCTGGTGCGCCTGCGGGGCAACGGCGACGGGCTCGACCGCCGGAGCGGGCGCGTTGGCTGCGCAGGCAAGCAGGAGTGCCAGCCCCGCTCCCGCCACGGCCGTCGCAAGCTCCCGCCAGCTCGGCGACTTCACCTCACAGATCAGCCGAATGCGCCGCTCCATCCTGGAGGGTGTCGACCAGAGCGCCACCAGGGGCAGCGCCCAGCCGCGACGCTCCACTCGTCCGGCGAGGGTCAGCAGCAGGTCGGCGTAGCGCCGAGCCCCGCCCTGCCGCAGCACCCGGCGATCACAATCGATCTCGATGGCAAAGCGGAGTGCCGCGAACTGGAGCCAGAGAAAGGGCTGCCACGGCATCAGCACCATGCATCCGAGGACCAGGGCAAGGAGGCGGGAGTCGTGCGCCCGCAGGTGTTCCTGCTCGTGCAGCAGCGCGAGGCGCTGCGAGTCCGCGGAGAGGGCCCCGAACCAGGCCGGGACGACGATGCCGGGACGGAGCACACCCACCACTGCAGGACCGACATCCTGCGACACCAGTACCGCGATGCCCTGCACCGTTTCCATTCGCCAGGTGCGCCGCTGCCGCGCGAGGGAGCGGTACGAGAGGAAGATCCAGAACGCCGCCGCGATCGAGGCACAGACCCACCCGGCCAGCAACAGCTGCTCGAGGTCGACGGTCGCGAAGGTCCCATGCGGCGGCTGAATCGCCGCCATGCCGGTGAGCGGCGCCGGACCGCTGGGCCACTGCCACGCCGGGCCGACGGCGAAGATCGGTGACAGCGGCGCCGGAGGCCGCCGGAGTGCCACCAGCGGCAGGGCCACGGTCGCGAGCGCGGCGATCACCCACACCGCGCGGCTCGGTCTCCCGGTGCCTGTCGCTACGCGACCCAGCAGCCATGCCGCCAGCGTGAGCAGCCCGCCGACCAGCCAGGCGTACGCCAGCCAGTTGAACGGGTTCATTCGTCCTCCTCGAGCCGCGCGTTCACCAGCGCCTTGAGCCGCCGGAGTTCCTCGGCGCTCACCTTGTGGTCGTTCATCAGGTGGGTCACCAGCATCTCGGGGGAGCCCCGGAAGAGCCGCCGCACCAGCCGCCGCACGGCGCCATGCACCACGTCCTCCCGGCGCACCCTCGGCAGGTAGCGGTACGCCTTCCCCTCCCCCTCGTGCCGGACGATTTCCTTGGCCTCGAGGGTGCGAAGCACCGTGAGCACCGTGGTATAGGCGAGCGGGTCCTTGAGCTTCCGGCGTACCTCGCCGACGGTACCGGACCCCTCCCGCCAGAGCACCTCCATGACATCCAGCTCCCGCTCGGTCAGCTCGACGGCCATCGGCCCTCCCATCAACTAGTCACATAGTAGATCCTGCCTCACAGTACGACAGAGCCCCACTTCTGTCAACTATATGACTAGTAGATCGGTTACTGCCGAAGACCCGAGTGTCATCCCGAGCGCAGCGAGGGATCTGGGTTGCAGTCCTCGGCCCTTCCCGAGCGCAAGGGAGGTTGCAGCAGATCCCTCGCTGCGCTCGGGATGACAGGCGCTGGCTCGGGATGACGTGCGCTGCGCTCGGGATGGACAGGCACTGCGCTGGGGATGACAGTGGCCTACAAAACGAAGCGGACGGGGATCGCTCCCCGTCCGCCTCGCCCTTCCCTCTCTCGCCTTCGACTACTTGTGGAACAGCATCTCGCGATAGGTCGGGATCGGCCAGAGGTCAGCCGAGACCTGGGTCTCGAGCTGGTCGGCGTAGGTGCGGAGGTTCGCCATCGCCGGCTTCACCTTGTCGCGAATCCAGGTCGCGTGCTTGACCGGGTCGCCATCGTGATGATCGGCCACCTTCTCCAGGGTGTGGATCGCTTCCTGGAAGCGGGAGACCAGGTTCACGAACTCGCCCAGCGCGGCGAGGGTGTCCTTCGCCTTCACGCCGGCCGCCTCGGTCGCGGAGACCGCGGTGGCCACGCGTGCCTGGTGCTGGAGCGCCGCCGGGAGGATCTGGGTCCGGGCGATGTTGATCATCACCTGGGCCTCGATATCCATCTCCTTGACGTACTTCTCGTAGGCGATCGCGAGGCGGGAATCGTACTCCGCCTTGTTGAGCACGCCGTACTTCTTGAAGAGATCGGTATTCCGCTTCGAGCTCAGCGTCTTGAGCGAGTCCACGGTGTCGCGGAGGTGCGGCAGGCCGCGCTTCTCCGCCTCCTCGTGCCACTCGTGGGAGTAGCCGTCGCCGCCGAAGATGACCCGCTTGTGCTCCTTCACCAGCCGCTTGAGGAGCGCCATCACGGTGCTGGTGACCTTGGCCTCGCTGGGGTTGTTGCCGAGCGCCTTCTCCAGCTCGGTCGCGATCCCGTCGAGCGACTCCGCCACGATGGTGTTGAGCACGGTGTTCGGCCAGGCGATCGTCTGGCTCGAGCCCACGGCGCGGAACTCGAACTTGTTGCCGGTGAAGGCGAACGGCGAGGTCCGGTTGCGGTCGCCGCTGTGGCGCGGCAGCGTCGGCAGGGTGCGGGCGCCGAGATCGATCACGCCGCCCTTGAGGGTCCGCTTGAGCTGGCCCTTCTCCACCTGGTCCAGGATGTCCTGGAGCATGTCGCCGAGGAAGATGGAGATGATCGCCGGCGGGGCCTCGTTGGCGCCGAGCCGGTGATCGTTCGCGGCCGAGGCGATCGAGCCGCGGAGCAGTTCGGCATGGATGTCCACCGCCCGGATCACGGCGCAGAGGAAGACCAGGAACTGCAGGTTGGTGTGGGTGTCGTCCTGGGGATCGAGCAGGTTGTGGCCCGCATCGGTCGCCATCGACCAGTTGTTGTGCTTGCCCGAGCCGTTGACGCCGGCGAAGGGCTTCTCATGGAGCAGCGCGGCGAGCCCGAACTTGGGCGCGACCTTCCGCAGGGTCTCCATGGTGAGCATCTGGTGGTCGCTGCCGATCTGGCTCATCTCGAAGATCGGGGCGATCTCGTACTGCGAGGGGGCCACTTCGTTGTGCCGGGTCTTCACCGGGACGCCGAGGGCCCACAGTTCCCGCTCCACCTCGGCCATGCAGGCGAGGACGCGGTCGGGAATGGTGCCGAAGTACTGGTCTTCCAGCTGCTGGCCCTTGGGCGGCTTGGCGCCGAAGAGGGTGCGGTGCGCCAGCACCAGGTCGGTCCGCTTCCAGTAGAGCTTGGCGTCGATCAGGAAGTACTCCTGCTCGGGGCCGACGGTCGTGAACACGCGGGTCACGCCGGCGTCGGTGCCGAAGATCTTGAGGATGCGGAAGGCCTGCTTGGAGAGCGCCTCCATCGAGCGGAGGAGCGGAATCTTGGTGTCGAGCGCCTCACCGGTCCACGACACGAAGGCGGTCGGGATGACGAGGGTGACCGCGCCGGTGGCCCGGATCAGGAAGGCCGGGGAGGTGACGTCCCAGGCGGTGTAGCCCCGGGCTTCGAAGGTCGCGCGGAGGCCGCCCGACGGGAAGCTGGAGGCGTCCGGCTCGCCCTGGACCAGGTCGGCGCCGGAGAAGTTGAGGATCACGCTCCCATTATTGTCGGGCGAAATCAGGGAGTCGTGCTTCTCCGCGGTCGAGCCGGTGAGCGGCTGGAACCAGTGGGTGTAGTGCGTCGCGCCGCCCTCGATGGCCCAGTCCTTCATCGCCGACGCGACCACGTCCGCCACCGAATGATCGAGCGGTTCGCCCAGATCAATGGTGCGGATCAACCGCTTGAAGACATCCTTGGGGAGCCGCTGACGCATCACCGCCCGGGAGAATACGTCACGGCTGTAGACCTGCTCGACGGGTTCAAGCTGGCCGTTGGTCACTGCAGTGCTGGTCACCGAATAGCCCTCAGGGTAGGGGTAGCGCGCCGAGGGGGCGCGGACTGGCGCCGTGAAAATAGTGGAAGGGTCGTGCCGGTGGAACCGGGGTTCCACCCCGGCGGAGGGGGGTGATTTCGGCCTGGCGGAGGGGGGTCGGGACCTGCCTTGGAGGGAGGGGGTTCTTGCCGATTGTGGCGGGCCAATGACAGCCTGCTAACCCGTTTTCAGGGAATATCATGCGTCATGCAGCCGAGGCACCGGAACCCGGTCGCGGGCCGCCCCTATGTGCGATCCGACAAGCATCAGATGGTCCGGCAGGCGGTCGTGGACCAGCTGCCGGCGTCGGGGCCCGGCCGCACCAGTGAGGACCTGGTCGCAGCACTCGCGCCACAACTCCCCCTTTCCTTATTCCCCACTTCGCCAGCGTCCGTCGGTTCCTGACCGTGGGCCGGATCGACCTCCAAGCCCGGGGCCTGGTGACCCGGGTGGGGCGCACCAGCCCGGCCCGGTACCTCCTGGCGCCGGCGTGATGCCTCCAGCCCGCAACTGACGAACACAGATGAGCACAGATGGGACTGGATGTGTTCCCTGGAAGGGAAAGTTCCGTCTGGTCTGCTCGCTGAGTGATCAGGTAACTGATGTGTGTTGCTTTCAGCATGCATTTGCCAAGCGCAGCGTGCTGACGTGTGCATCTGTGTCAGTCAGTTACGAAGCCGGGGCCGCAACAAGGAGGGGACAGTTCCATAGAGCAGGTCAAAGTTCCCTCGGACCTGCTCGCTGAGTGATCAGTACTGATGGATGGTGCTTTCAATCCCCATATGCAAGAACTCGGCGTCCCGACGCGACGAGACCCGCCCGTCCATGGGTCCATCCCGACCCATCGGTGTGCATCTGTGTTAGTCAGTTACGAAGCCGGGCGGAACAACAAGCGAGGGGACAGCTCCAGCAAACTGGAACCGTCCCCTCTCTACAGGCCCCCCATCAGGACTCAGCGCCCGGTAAACTCCACCCGCAACCACGCCGGGTCGCTGTCGCTGAAGTTCGCCACCACCAGGTAGAACGTCCCCGCGCCGAGGGTGATCCTGCATGCCTCGGGCTGACCCTGCGAACCATCGCCCGCCGCATCACAGAAGCCCGGCGCCGTGGTGAGCGCGCCTCCCGACGTCAGGAAATAGAGCCCCAGGTCCTGCTCTCCGCCCCAGGTGGCGCTCATGTCGAAGGTCCGCCCCGCGGCGAGCGTGACCTTGTAGACCCGGCAGGGATGGCCATCGAGTTCGTTGATACACTCCGGTACCGCCGCGGTCGCCCCCGCGTCGAACTGCACGCGACTCGCGCCGGTGGCGGGAATGGTGAGGGCTGGAGCGGTCGCGAGCGCACCGGTGCCTGCCAGCGCCGCCGGCGCCGTGAAGCTCGCCTGGGTCGGCAGCGACAGTGAAAGCGTGGTGGCGTAGCTCAACCCGACGCCGTTCACCGTCACCGGACCCGCCCCGCTTCCGGGGGCGGGAATGAACCGGATCGCGGTCGGGGTCTGGCTCACCAGGATGACGTCGGACCCGCCGACCGTCACGGTGGCGGTGTCGGCAAAGGCGAACGGCGCCGCGGTCGTGAGGGTGACGGTGTCGCCGAGGGCGGGCGCCGCGCTGGAGAAGGTGGCGGTGAGGCTGTCGGGCACCAGCCGCACCGGGATCCGGATCGAGTGCCCGTCCGCCTTCACCTCGAAGGCGGCATCCCCGACGCCGGCGGTGGGCGTCACGATGTAGCGGATCCGGGTGGCCTTCGTGGGCAGCCCGATGGTGCCGTTGTTGTCGACCACCTGGTTGAACGCCGAATCCACCACCACGTCGAGCTCGGGGGACACCTCCCCGAGGGTGAAACGCACCGTCTCGGGGTTGCCCTGCTCATCCACCGCCTGGATCACGACGTTGTTGCTCCCCGTCGGCCCCAGGAAGATGGCCGAGGGCGTCGCCGTCAGGTGATCGACCCCGTTCCGCAGGTCGCCGGTCGGATCGCCCTTGCAGCCCAGCACCCCCGCCAGCACCAGCGCCAGTCCCCCAACATGCACTCGTTCCATGGTCACTCCTTCCAAGAGGCGAGGGAGGGGCCGGGCGCGTGATGCTCAGTTCGCCGACGTACCGCGGTCGTTCTGGAACAGGTCCAGCCCGAGCCAGCGACTCACGTCCTGCAGCGCTTCCGCGCCGAGAATCTCGCGGTATCCGGGAAGCCCGGTCTCCCTCAGGTCGTTGCTCGCAATGAGCTGATAGCTGCCGAACCCGGTGCGGTCGGCGAGGATGTAGTAGCGCGGCTTCCCCCGGTCGTAGCGCCAGACCAGGTACGGCGGCGCCGTGCCGCTGGCGACCCGCCGGTCGAGCACGTCGGTGGGCTCGCCATTGATGATCGAGATCCGGCCGCGGGCGGTGCGCCAGCCGGGCACCTTGGTGCGGCCGATCTCGGTGAAGCGGCGGTTCGCTTCCGCGATCCGCTGGTAGAACGCTTCGCGGGCCTCGTTGCGGGACGTCCCCGGGCTGGGATCGCGCGCCGCCCAGAAGGTGGTGAGGAACTGCCGCTTGCCCGTGAGCGAGAGCCCGCTCTTCCAGACCGCCAGCGAGTCACTCCGGGTGAGGTACACCAGCGGCGCTTCGGCCTCGTTGAGCTGGTCCTCGTTCATCAGGCCGAAGTAGCCCTCGTCGGTGCCGCGCAGCGCCGCCAGTCGTCCCTTCTCCGCCGCCATCGTCTCGGCGAAGTCCGCCATGGTGAACGCCTCGGTCCGCTCCTCCACCTGCCCGCCCCGGTCGAGCCGCACCACCATCTGGTACTCCCCCGCCGGCAGGCCGAGGAGGTCCACCTGCCCGCGCAGCACCGAGCCGCCGGTGGCGATCCGCACGGTGCGCGGCGGCGTCGACACCACCACCCGCCCGCTGTCGTCCTTCACCTCCGCCGACATCGCGAGGGCGGTATCCCGACCGGGATAGACCTCGAGCATGTAGAAGAGGTGGGAGCGCACCGGAGTGAGCCGGAGATTCGCCGCCGGCGTCAGGATCACGCCGCTCACCCGCCGTTCTCCCGGCGCCAGCACGGTGTCGCCCGCCTCGGGAATGCGCATGCTCGGCGACAGCACCACGTCGGAAGCCGGCGGCGCCTGCCGGTAGGCGCTGATCGGCACCGTCGCCGTCACCGGCTGCCCCGCCGAGTCGTGCAGCGTCACCTCGAGGTTGTACCGCCCCGCGGCGAGCTTGAACTCCACCACCTCGAGCACGGTCGCGGCCGCGTTCGCCGCCGGCAGCGCCCGCACCGTCCACGCCGAGCGGTGGAGCTCGAGCCCGGCGCTGTCCCGCACCGACACGCTGATGTCACCAGCCAGTTTCCCGTTCTCCGGATGCAGCAGCCGGTAGGGGATTTCGATCAGCCCGGTGACCAGGGTCTCGCCCCCGTCCGCGCGATAGAAGCGGAAGGCGCGCACATCGAGCGCCGGGGCGATCTGGTCCCGGGCACTGGCTGTTTCGGTGCCGGCGATGAGGAGGCCGGCGAGCAGGAGCCATCGTTGCATGACGCATCATCCTTCGAGTGGTGAGGGACCCGGAGCGGCGCCTTCGCGCCGTCCGGGTGGAGACGGGAGCCGCCGTCCCCGGGAGCACAGCCTCACCAGCAGGCGCATCACCAGCCGAGCCCGAAGCTCACGAAGTGCGTGGGCCCGAGAATGCCCATGTACTTGAAGGCGTAGTCGAGGCTGAGGTTGAACGTCCCCTGCCCGAAGGAGAGCCCCCCGCCCGCCGCGAGCCCCTGGAGATTCTCCTCGTCGCTCATCGCGGTGGGGAGCGTCGCCGGCTTCACGTTGTTGGCGGCGTAGTAGGTGTAGCTCCCCCGCACCGCCGCCGAGAACGGCGACCCGCCCAGGTTCTTCGAACTCCACTCGAGGCCGCCCGAGAAGCCCGCCTTGTTGTTGTTGGGCTGGTTGAAATCGGACAGGACCGTGAGCCGGCTGCTGTTGGCGGTGAGGAGATCGTACGCCAGCCCCACCCGGAAGGTGGTCGGCAGCGGGAAGGCCTTGGTGCGGAGCCGCGACGGCTGCGGAATGCCGGGCACCGGGTCGTCGCCGGGGAGCGGCTCGCGCCCGGCGGTGCTGTTCAGGGCGTTGCCGTTGTACCCGATGTTGGTGCCGAGGTTGGCGAGGGTGAAGGAGAACCGCACCGGATGGCCGTTGAGCGCGGCGTGGAAGCTGGTGCCGAAGTCCACCGCGAAGGCCTTCCCGCTCGCGTCACCCAGGTTGTCGCTCACGAACTTGGCCGTGACGCCGGCGGAGAACCGGTCGGAGAAGTTCTGGGCGTAGGTGAGCCCCGCGAAGGTCTCGCTCACGTCGTAGGTGGCGCCGGTGCCGTCGGGCTCCCCCGCGGTGTAGACCGGCTGGTCCTTGAAGCCGAAGGTGCCGAACTGGGCGCCGAAGGCCTTGGACCCGCCGTCGAACGGAAAGACCACGCCGCCCCAGCTGTAGCGGGTGTCGGCGATGTAGTCGTAGGTCCCGATCAGGATGCCCGGCCGGCTCATCAGCGCGGCGCCGGCGGGATTGTAGTAGAGGGCGCTCGGGTCGTTGGCGATCGCGCTGTAGGCGCTGCCCAGCGCGGTCCCCCGCGCGCCCGCCCCGAGGAGGAGGAATTCCGCCGAGGTGGTGCCGTACCCGGTGTTGTCCTGCTTGGTCCCGGCCTGGGCCAGGAGCGGTGCCGCCCCCCCGCCGGCCAGGCCGGCGAGGAGGAGCACGCGGGAAATCATGGCATGTCGCATGGTCGGGGTCTCTTACTGGGCGAAGTTGACGATGGTCATCCGGCCCACCCGTCGGGCGGTGCCGCCCATCGAGTTGGACTCGATGTGGTAGAAGTAGACGCCGCTCGCGACCACCTGGTTGTTCCGGTTGCGGACATTCCAGGTGCACTCGCCGCCGTTGGCGTTCACCGCGGTCACCGAGCCGTTGGGGTTGACCGATCCGTTGGAGCAGCCCGGGCCCGGGTTCTCGAGGATGTTCACCAGCACGCCGCTGGCGCTGTAGATCCGGATGATCGCGCGGTCCGGCAGGTTCACGAACTTGATGACCTTGATGTCGGTGGTCTGCTCGTACTCGTTGGTGACGTAGTACGGGTCCGGCACCGTGTGCACCCGCTTGAGGTCGGCGAACCGCGGCGCCCGCACCGCGTTCCGGGCGTTGAAGCTCAGCACCAGGTCGGCGCCCACGGCGGTGAAGGGACGCACCGCGGTCGGCTCGAACCGGTAGGGCCCGAAGTCGCCCCCCGCGCCCTTCCCGCCGAAGACGGTCCCGGCATAGCTCCGCAGCGTCCAGGTGGTACTGGCCGGCGGCGTGGCGCCCGCCATCTGGAAGGAGAAGAGGTGGCCGGCGAGGTACATCACGAACCCGTTGGGCCGCGCGGTGGCGGTGGCCAGGTTGGTCGAGGGACCGGTGTGAATCGCCACCGGGCCGAGGACCACGCTGTCGGTCAGGGTGAACGGCGCCGCCGACGTGCAGGGGAGGAGCCCCTGCCAGGCGCCGCTCGGGCCACCGCTGCGGAACGGTTCCACACAGGAGAAGTCACCCACCGACACCACCCCCGGCCGCCCGTCGGGCGAACCCGCCGCGCCGGTCCCGGCCACGGTGAGGAGCCCGAAGCCGCCGCCCAGCACCGTCCGGTCGAACGGCACCGGCACGTGGTGGGTGAGGTCGATGACCGAGTCGATCTTCCCGGCCGTACCCCACCAGACCTTGAAGTCCGCCGCGCGCGCCGCGCCGCCGAGGGTCGCCTCGATGATGCGCCAGTCGGGGTCCGCGCTCAGGTAGGAGTGCGGGGTGTTGATGGTGGTGACCCCGGTCAGCGCCCCGGCGTTGTTGAGGCTGGTGGTCGTGGTCCCGGCGTTCCCCGCCGCCGGGTCGGCCCGGGTCTCGTTGTCCCCGTCGAACCAGCGGGGATTGTTGTAGAGGCAGGTCGAGTTGTCCGGCACGGTGATGGCGCCGTCGGAACAGCCCCGGCCCCACGCGATCACCGACTGGTAGCTGGGGAGCGTGGCGGTCACCGTGCCCGAGAGCGAGACGCCCTTGGGAATGCTGTAGGTCGAGGAGAGGGCGCTGTCTGCGGTCGCGAAGGTGGCCGGCGGCGAGGTGCCAGGCGTGTCGGTGCCGTCGATGTTCTGCTGCACCGGCACCGCCACCGTCGCGGTATCGCCCGACTGGGCCCGCACCAGGAAGGTGTAGGTCACCGGGACGCCGTTGCGGGCGTCGCCCAGGTCGATCCGGAGGAGCCGCGCCGTGATGGTGCCCGGGTTGGCGAAGAGCCTGGAGACGAACTCCCCCGCGAAGTTCATCGCCCCGCCGTTGGCCGCGGGGAAGGGCCCGCTGAAGCGGCCGCTCGCCGGGTCGATCGTCGGCTCCGGCACGTTGAGGCTGTCGAGCCGGAGGCCCCGCCCCGACGTGCCCTGGCTGAGCGAGCCCTCGGCCACGAGGTTCGAGGCCGCGTGCACCGGCGTCACCTGCCGGGTGTTCCGGGGCGACTCGAGACTCGACGGGCCGGACTCCACCGCGTTCACGTCGAACGCCACCACCGAGTAGAAGTAGCGGAAGTTGTTCCGCGGGGTCCGGTCGACGTACACGAAGGGCACCCCGGTGTTGGCCAGCGCGGGGCAGGAACTCTTGGGCCCGCAGGAGCCGGACCTGCCCAGGCCGGTCACCGCGGTGTCCGCCACGGTGGCGAGCACCCGCCCGTTGTCGAGCTTCACCCGCTCCGGCCCCGCCCGCACCTGGATGACGTCACCCACCAGGTCGTGCTCGATGAAGGTGGTGAGCGTGGTCCCGTTGCGGTTGTTGGGCTGGAGCCCGGCGCAGCCGGTGGTCACGCTGAGTTCCGGGGCGCAGTTGACCCCCGGGTTCACCGTGCCGGTGTAGTCCCGGATCGTCGTGCCGGCGTAATCGAACTGCGCCAGCAGGGTCAGCTCGTTGGGGGCGTCGACCCGGCCGCGATACACCCGGTAGCCCTCGACGTCGAACTGCCGGTAGTTCGGGTTGTAGAGCACGTTGTTGACGATGTTGCCGTCGCTGTCGGTCGTCCGGGCCTGGCTCGACAGGGCGAAGAAGGGATCGCCGCTCTGCTCGGTGTTGGAGGGCCGCCAGATCACGGTGACCTGGTTGTCCCCGGGGATGAGGAAGAAGTCGGGGTTCTCCGGCGCGAACGGCAGGAGGAACTTCGCGTCGAAGACGCCCTGCGCCACCTTCGCCTTGCCGAGCAGCGAGCCCGGGACCACCCGGAACTCGTCCTGGGTCACCACGCCATCGCCGTTGTCGCGATACCCGGCGAACCCGGCGAGCGAGTCGACCAGGTTGGCCCCCTGCGCCAGCTGGGTCGCGTTCACCAGCCGGAGCGGGTTGCCCGGCTTCACGTCGCAGCTCCCGCTGCAGCCGCCGCTCGCCACCGGCGCGGCGAAGATGTACGCCACGACGATCGAGCCCCCCTGCCCCGGCGCCAGCGAGAGCGGCGTCGACGACTGGAAGAACCGCATGTCCTGCGGGCTGGTGTTGTTGACGAAGCAGATGTGGGTCTGGGCCGGGTTCCCGGTGTTGCAGGGGTCGTCACCCAGGTTCACCGACAGCGTCCCCGAGAGGTAGCGATAGAGCTGCACCACGTCGCGCGGGTCGTTCACCGCGCCGGCGAAAGGCCGCCCGTTGATGGTGTTGCTGAAGAGCTGGATCTCGCCCGCGCCGGTGGGGCTCGAGAGGTACTTCACCCCGACGAAACCCGACCCCGGGAAGAACGGCGCCGAGAAGATCGAGGGATCGAAGGTCCACCCCTGGGCGCCCTCGAAGCTGCGGTCGTACACGTAGCCCAGGGCGAAGGGCAGGTTGACCGAGGAGTAGTTCGCCCCCGCCGTCGACACGTCCATGTCGGCGCCGAACCCGGCGAAGAGCGGGTTGATGGTGTAGCCGCCGGCGGGGAGGTTGGCCCCGAGGGAAGCGGCGCCGGCGTGGAAGTCGAGCGCCTTCTGGTAGAGGATGTCGGCCAGCGGCGCCCGGATCCCGTTGTAGTCGGCCCGGTTGGTGCTGGTGACGTTGTAGAAGGTGTAGATGAAGTAGAGGATGTCCTCGTTCCCCGAGGGGAAGTTCCAGCCCATGCCGCGGGTCTCCACCGCGATGCCCAGCGGGTGCTGCCGCCCGACCCGGACGCTGGAGTTCCCCTCCCAGGAGAGGAACCAGATGTCGCCCTGGGACGCCGACCGGCGGCAGTAGGCCACGCCGGTGCCGGCGCCGTCCGGGCCGGTGGTCGAGTCGCTCTGGAGCAGCGGGTGGAAGAGCCTGGCCTCATCATCGCCACGGGGCACGCACCCCGCGGCCGGCCAGGTGCCCAGGTCCACGCTGTTCGCGGCATTGAAGATCGGGCGCACTTCCTCGCCGTGCACCGTGGTGCCCTTGGGGTCGAAGAGGAACCCGCCGGCGGTGTCCCCCGCCCAGGGGCCGCCGTCGTTGCCGATGATGCCGGCCAGCTGGAGGCCGGAGTTGAAGACGTACTGGTCCGCGGTGCCCTTGGGCCAGAACCCGCCGCCCGAGACGGCCGACCCGGTGGAGTCGGTGCAGATGTTCCCGCTCGAGGCGAGCCCGCAGCTCACCCGGTTGATGGTCAGGGCCCCGGTGGCGCGGGCGAAGAGCCGGAAGCCCTTCCGCTTGGCGCCCGCACCCGGCGCCGGCTCCGCCCCCGCATGGGCCGGCAGCGCCAGCAGCGCGAGCGTGGCCAGCAGGGCCGCCACCACCAGCGCCCGCCCTCCTACGACATGTGCACGCATGCAATCCTCGCTTGGAAACGCCGGAGCCGGTCCGGACATGCCGGACCGGCTCCTCGTGGTCAGAAGTTGACTTCGAGTCCCAGCCGCACCTGCCGCGGCTGGCCGGAGAAGCTGGAGAGACCGCGGTAGACGCTGTAGAGCGCGTCGTTGGCCCGGAGCTGCTCCGCCTGGGTGAACAGGTGGTCGCCGTTCCCGAAGCGCTCCTCGGCGCGGATCATGTAGACGCAGTTGGGGCTGGCGCTGGTCCCGTCGTTCTTCACCCAGCTGCCGCACCCCGAGCGCGGGTCGTTGATCCCGCCGAAGCTCAGGTCGATGGTGCTGTCGGCGGAGAGCACGCCGTTCCTGGCGGCTTCGGCGGCGAAGCTGGAGAGCTCCGAGCGCCGCACGACGTCCTTCTCCTGGTTGTTGACGATGCCGTTGGTCTGCGCGAAGACCGCGAGGATGTTGCGGAAATTGAAGAGGTTGCGGATCTCGCTGTAGGCGGTGAAGTCGAGCCCGCCGATGCCGAAGCCCTTGGTGACCCGCAGGTCGAACTGCTTGAAGCTCGGCAGCCGGGCGCCGTTGAAGTCGCCGGCGATGTTGCGGCTGCAGGGCGCCCCCGAGAAGACCGCGTTGTCCTGGGGGTCGTCGATCGGGCAGCGGGTGTAGGGCGTGCCGCTCGCGAAGCGGAAGGTCGCGAAGACCCCCACGTTCTCGAGGATCGACCCCATCGTGCTTCCCGACTTCCAGTTGTTGGGGAAGTTCACCGCGAACTGGCCGGCGAGGTTGTGCGGCCGGGTGTCGTTGGTCGGCAGCGCCGCCTGGGCCGGCGGATTCCGCCCGCCCGGCACGATCTGGTTCAGGATTCGCGAGCCGAAGGCGAGGTAGCTGAAGGGATTGCTGCCGGTGTTCTTCGCCTCCTCGTAGGTGTACGCCAGGCTGCCGTTGAAGAGCTCGCCGATCCGCCGGTCGAAGCGCACGTCGATGCCGCGCGCGTTGCCGAAGTCGGCGTTGGTGATGACCTGGATGTTGGTGTTCTGCTTGAGGAACGGGTCGTAGTACGACACCAGCCGCCCCGCCGCGTCGGACAGCTTGTCCTTGTTGTAGGCGGAGACGTCCAGCACCATGTCCTCGTTGAAGGAGTGCCGGACGCCGAACTCGAAGGTGATGGTCCGGCCGAAGTCGAGGTCGGTCCCGTAGGTGTGGTTGGTGTTCGTGACGCTCACGTCGGTGTTGATCCCGCCCAGGATCAGCTGGAAGTCGGGCGCCTGCACCTGGTGGGCGTAGGAGAGCCGGAAGTTGGTCTTGGTGGTGACCGGGAACGACACCTGGATGTGCGGGCTCAGGTAGTCGTGGCTCTTGTCGGCGATGAACCCCGCCGTGGGGTTCGCCGGGTCGAAGCCCGGCATGGTGCTGATCCGGGGGAACCAGCTCTTGTTGCCCAGGCTGTCGGTGAAGTAGGGACGGCTGGCGCCGGTCTTGTACCAGTCGTAGCGCAGCCCGCCCACCAGCACCACGTCACCCAGGTCGAGCCGGTCCTCGACGAAGGCGTTCCAGCGGGTCGGCTTCTCGTGGTAGGCGTCGGAGAACGCCTGGTTGGTGAGGTTCGACGAGTAGGCGTTCATGTAGTACTTGGTGTACTCGCCGCCGAGCTTCACCCGGTTGTAGCGATCCACCTGCCAGTCGAGGGCCCCCTTCCCCACCGCCCGGTCTTCCCGGTAGAGGCTGAGCCGCCCGGTCGGGCCGCCACCGTCCCAGAAGGGCGTGAGCGCGCCCTGCACCCCGTACGCGTTGTTCCGGTACAGGTCGATCAGGGTGTACTGGTCTGGGTTCTTGAGGTCGTAGGGAGAGAGGCGGCCGTTGTTCTGGCGGAAGTTCGCGTCCAGGCCGCTGATGTCGAAGTTCTTGAAGTCGAACAGGAAATCCATCGGCTTGAGGATGAACCCGCCGAAGGGATCCCGGGTGTCACGCTCGCCCTGGGAGGTGAGCGGCCCGTTGATCGAGCGGTCCCACTGGTAGGAGGCGTACAGCTCCAGCGCCAGGGCGCGGTCGGCCGACTTGGCAAGGTTCTGGCTCCACGCCAGCGTCGCCACGTTGTTGCCGTTGTAGGCGCCGAAGAACTGGTTGGAGTTGGTGAGCGCCGCGTACCCGGAGGTGGTGGCCAGCGTCTGGTCGAAGATCCGGTTCTGGCCCTGGCTCCGCAGGAAGGAAAGCGCCAGCCGGCTGCCGGTGCCGTAGGTGTACTGGACCCGGCCCTGCATCCGGTAGGTGCTCTGGGCGCTGGCCGGCAGGCGCGCGCCGCGGCAGGCGACCCCGTAGTTGTTCGCGATGCCCTTGTTGCTGCTGTTCTTGAACTGGTTGCAGTCCCCGGTGTAGACCGCGAAGCGCGTCACATCGACGTAGGTGGTGTCGCCGATGTCGCCCGAGAGCACCGCCACCGTGGTATCGAGCCCCGCGGGGACGAAGATCGGGTTCTTCTGGTTGTCGAGCCCGAACGGCGCCGACTTCTGGCCCTCGAGGTCCCCCGAGAGGTAGAAGGTCAGGTTCTTCGCCAGCGGGCCGCCGAAGCCGGCCTGGATCCGGGTGAAGCCGAGGCTGTGGTTGAGCCCGCCGATGTCGTCGTTCTCGACCCCGAAGTTGCCGCTCCAGGTGCTGCCGCCGCCCCGCGTCTGGATCGCGATGACGCCCGCCTGGGCGTTGCCGAACTCGGCCGAGGAGCTGCCGGTTGTGACCGACGCCTCTTCCAGCGACTGGGTCGAGACGTCGATCGCGCCGGGGAACTGGACCCCCGGCACCGGCGGGCCGGCAAAGGCGTTGCCCCGCCCGCCCGGCGTCACCGGGACGCCGTCGATGTAGGTCACCGCCTCGTCGGGACGGCCGCCGCGGATGGTGAGCCCGTTGGGCCCCTGCACCACGCCGGGCTGGAGCGCCAGCACCGCGGCCACCCGGTCCACCGGGAGCGCCTGGGTGAACTCCCCGCTGATCACCTGCTTGGTGGCCACCGCGTCGCGCGGCACCAGCGGGTTCTCCGCGGTCACCTCCAGGACGCCGATGTCGACCGGCTGCTGCTCGAGCGAGAAATCCTGGGTGATGGTCTGGCCCGCGAGGATGCGGAGCCCATTCACCTGCACCGGCCGGTAGCCGACGAAGGCCGCCTGCACCGAGATGACGCTGGCGGGAATGTTGTTGATGAAGTAGTAGCCCCGCTGGTCGGCGACGGCGCCGAACGCGGTACCGGGGATGCGGACCTGCGCACCGATCACCGGCGCGCCCGCCTGGTCGCGGATGCGGCCCTCGAGCTTGCCGGTGGTCTGCGCGGCGAGCGTGCCCGCGCCAAGGGCCAGGAACGACAGGGCCGCGAGGGTGTGACGTCGGACAAGGCACAGCCTCATACGATGCTCCTTCGGACTGGGGATGCGTTGCTGCCTGACAGGACCAGCACACACCACCGGCAGACACCGGGTGCCGTGACGCGAGGGGGTGCCCCGTCCCCCGGCATCCACCAATGGCGTGCGCTGTTGGAGAGCCCGGATGCGCGTGGCCCGACGGCACATCCAAGCGAGGTGACGCCCAAGGTATGGAGCAATGGACGCCGGTGTGTTCAGGCGATGTTAAGGAGATGTGTGAGCTGTGCTAACGAGCGGCGGGAGAGTACGGGTGAAACGTCGCTGCAAACGGCGTGAGCGGTGAGCGGTGAGCAGTGAGCGGGGGAGGCGCAGCATGCCCCTGAAAGCGAAAAAGCCCTGCCCCGTAGGGCAGAGCTCGCTCCGCTGATGATGGCCACCTCCGGTCCCGCGGCTCCCGCTCACCGCTCACCGCTCACTGCTCACCTTGTTACACCTAAGGATCAAACCGGTACCCGATCGAATGCACCGTCACGAGGTGCCGCGGCGCTTCCGGGTTGTCCTCCAGCTTCCGGCGCAGGTCGGCGATGTGCACGTCGAGCGTGCGGCTGTAGACCCCCGGCTGGTAGCCCCACACCTCCTGGAGCAGCTTCCGGCGCGCCAGCACCTGGCCGGGCGCGCTCATCAGCCGGTGCAGCAGGTCGAACTCCTTCGGGCGGAGGTGCACCCGCTCACCCGCGCGGGTCACCGTGCGGGTGAGCGGCGAGAGCGCGATGGTGCCGCCGGTGAGGGGCGCGGCGTCGGGCGCCGGCTCCTCCTTCCCGCGGGTGACCCGGCGCAGCACCGCGTGCACCCGCGCGATCAGCTCCAGGATCCCGAACGGTTTGGTGACGTAGTCGTCGGCGCCGAGCTGGAAGCCGCGGAGCTTGTCCGCCTCCTCGGTCCGCGCGGTCACCGCGATCACCGGGAGCATGCGCCCCGCGGCGCGCAGCCGTTCCAGCACCTGGAACCCGTCCAGCCCACCCGGCAGCATCATGTCGAGGATCATCAGGTCGAACCTCGCCTCGCGCACCCGCTTGAGCCCCTCCTCGCCCGAGACGGCGTGGTCGGTGCTGAAGCCGCCGTGCTCCAGGTTCATCCGGAGCCCGAGGGCGAGATTCGCGTTGTCTTCGACGACCAGGATACGCTGCATGGCTTGCGACCGTCGGCGTGGCGTCTCTGGTCGGTACGACCTCACACCACGATTCGGTTTCGGAGATGCGCGGCGACCATGGCCTCACGCATGGCCCGCCCCGGGGCGGAGCCCCGTGCTTCCTTTGACGAATGAACCGGTTGCCACACACACGACGTTTCATCGCCCCACGGCGCGCAACGTCGTGCGCAGGGCCGGAATCCGGACCGAGAAACAGGCGCCCCCGCCCGCCGCGTCGCGGATCGACACCTCGCCGTCCATGCGCGTCACCAGGTCGCGCACCACCGCGAGACCGATCCCGCTGCCGGGCGCGCGGCTCGGATCGGCGCGGAGCCGCACGAACGGCTCCCAGATCCGCTCCCGCTCGTCCGCGGGGACTCCCGGTCCCTGGTCGCACACCGTGATCTCCGCCCACCCGTCCGTCATCCGTGTGGCCAGGGAGACGGTGGCGCCGGAGGGGCTGAACTTCACGGCGTTGTCGAGCAGGTTGAGCAGCACCTGCCGCGCCTCACCGGGCTCGAGCTGCACCTCCACCGGCTCGGCCGTATCCACCTGGAAGCGGATCCCCTGCCCCCTCGCGAGCGGCTCGAAGCCCTGCACCACCTCGCGCACCAGTCCCGAGAGATCGACCCGCTCCGGGAAGGGCGTGCGGCCCCGCATCCCCGGCCGGGTGAAGTGCAGCACGTTGTCGACCAGGTGCATGAGGCGGAGGGATTCCTGGAGGATCACCTCGAGCGCCGCCGCGCGATCGCGCGGCCCCCGGGCCGTGCCCAGCTTGAGGCTCTCCGCGAAGAGCCGGATCTGCGCCAGCGGTGTCCGCAGCTCGTGCGACACCGACGAGACGAAGTCGCTCCGCGCCCGTACCAGCTGCTGCTCCCGCCGGATCTGCGCGACCACCACGCCGGCCAGCGCCAGGGTGGCGCCGAAGAGGGTGAGCAGCCAGAGCACCCGGGCACCCCGCGGCCGGCTCGGCACCAGCAGGGTCGCGAGCGCGGGGCGGAGATGGGCCTCGAAGCGGAGCGTCCGCTCGCCGGGATGCTCCAGCACCCGCGCGCGGTAGGTCGGCGGCCAGATGACCGGCGAAGCCCACAGCGTTTCCCCCGGCTCCTCCTCGAAGCCGCGGGTCACCACGATGGAGACAATGGAATCGTTGGGAAGGTTGCCCACGAGCGCGGGCGGCAGGAGCGGGTAATTGCCGAAGACCCGCGGAAAGGCGTCGGGCCCGTAACTCCCCTGCGCCTCCCACTCCGCCCGCCACACGGTGCGGAAGTGCCAGGCGGCGAGACCGGCATACTCGTTCAGGACCCGGTCGGTCGCATGGCGCTGCTCTTCGGCGGTGCGGATCGCCTCGACTCCCAGCCAGATGACCAGGAACACGAGGAGACCGAGCAGGGTGTAATTGCCACGGCTGGCGGCGGACATCCCGAAATCCTCGCCACCGCGGGGCCCGCGGGAAACGGCGCAAGTGTCAGGAATCTGTTCGAGCCGCCCGGGAAGGAGCGCGGCAGGTGGAAACGAAACGCCCGGGACATCGAAGTCCCGGGCGTTTCGTTTCGGACGGTCCGGCAGCGAGGTTCAATCGCTGCTGTCCGACCGCTTCCGCCGGCGGCGACGCCGCGCTTCGGCCTGCTTGATGGCCTTGGCCTCGCTCGGCTTCACGTAATAACGGCGACGGCGGACCTCGCGGAGAATCCCCGCCTTGGCCACCTTGCGCCGGAGGGCCTTGAGGGCCCAGTCCAGCCGGTCATCATCGCTCAGCACGATCTCGATGGACATCCTACCTCCAGGAAAGACGACGGGGCCACCCGTCGGGGCGGCCCCGTCTGCCCCGTGTGCGGGCCTGGCTTACTTCTGCAGGCGGGTCACCTTCTCGGCGGCCGGACCCTTGGGGCCCTGCACCACGTCGAACTCGACCTGCTCGCCTTCCTTCAGCGACTTGAAGCCGCTGCCGACGATGGCCGAATGATGCACGAAGCAATCCTTCTGGCCGTCGCTCGGGGTGATGAAGCCAAAGCCCTTGCTGTCATTGAACCACTTCACGGTGCCGGTGGTACGCATTACCAAACTCCTGCTGATGAAACGTGACGTCGGAGTCCGGGATGCCCGTACCTACCGACAAAAAAAGGGACCGCACAGAGCCAGGTCCCTGGAACAACCATCTGGGATGGGCCGACCTAGGCCACAACAGCTTACAAAGCTAACGGCAGTGTGGAGTTGTGTCAAACCTGAGGGGGCCTAGAAGGCCCCCTCCCTCACCCTACCTCCACGGTGGTAGGTCACGATCTGGTGCGGACTTACGCTCTCGTTTTCGGGGAGCGGCTGGTCCCCCTTCAGCTGACCCATTTCCAGTACGCTCTTGAGCCACTTGAACGGACCCGCCCCGGGGACGGCTCCCCCCTCTCCATAATATTCGAACCAGGGGAGCCCGGCCCGGGTGTACTCGGCGGCGGTGGGCGGGGTGGTCGGCGGGTTCTCCCCCGTGATGGCCCGCCAGACCAGGGCATTGGCCAGGTGCACGAAGCAGCGGCTGGTGTTGCCGAGGTCCCAGTCGGCGAGGTCGAAGTGGTCGCGGTAGATCTCCTGCTTCATCCGCCCGCCCGGGGCGAGACCCATCGCTGGGGCTGGCGCCGCCTCCGGCGCACGCCCGAGCGTGCGGGTGAAGGCGGACATGACCCGGTCGGCGCGCGCGGGCGGGAGCACCGGGAAGCGCCGCTCGAACACCCCCCGCTTCATCGGGAAGACCTGCACCTGGATCCCGCCATGCTCTGCCTGGCCGGTGAGCTGCTCCTCGACGCTGTAACCGGCGCCCAGCGGCATCGCGACGAACTGGCGGATCAGCCCCTTCTCCACCGCGTAGCCGTCGAGCCAGGGCTGGCCCGGGTGCACCATGTAGTTCTGGGGATCGCGCTCGAGCCCGGTGCGCCACGGTTGTCCGGTCACCGCGTCGATCTTCCCGGTCGCAACCCGGATGGCGAAGGGATACGCCACCTGGCGCTCCTCGACCCAGCCACCCCGGAAGTTGAGCCAGAGCGCCTCGGCCTGGTACATCGGCAGCATCACCCCGCCATGCTCACGCCACGCCGCCGGCACCCGCTCGGCGAAGTCATCGACGTGCCGCAGCGGAAACCGCCCGAGCCCCGGGGGCAGCGGGTAGTGCTTCCCGTCATCGGGGATGCGGAGGGTGCGCTGGAAGTCGATCGACAGCGCAGCCTGGGGATGCACCTCCGGGAATGCGAAACGGAGTCCGTCCTTGTCCAGCTCGATCATGGGTTCCTCTCCTTATGTGTGTCGCCTCGTAACTGGGTGAGCGGGAACCGCAACGACAGCTGTCATCCCGAGCGAAGCGAGGGATCCAGTCAGGGCAAGTAGATCCCTCGCCGCTGACGCTCCTCGGGATGACACCGTCCCTCCCGCTCACCGCTCACGCTGTCGCAGTTTCCGCTCACGCTTCCTGGCAATCACCACTTCCCATCCCTCACCTCCCGGACCAGCCGCAGCACCGCGTGATCGGGCTGGTCGCGCAGTTCCCGGAGCAGGTCGGCAAAGAGCCGAGGCCGGGTGCGGATGATGTGCTGGAGGTCGGCGGAGACCTTGCCGGCCAGGGCCAGGAGCACATCGGGATCCTCCTTCAGCACCGTCGCGAGCGACCGGATGGACGACTCCGAGGGTGGCGGCTGTTCGTCCCGCTCGATCTTGCTCAGGTACGAGGGTTCGATGCCGGCCCGGGTCGCGACCTGCCGGACGGAGAAGGCGGGGTCGGTTGCCCGGAGTTCTTCGCGTCGCTGGCGGAGGTAGTCGCCAAAGGACTGAGTCATAGTGGAGTAGATACTACACACTACACATAACTGAGCGCAAGCCTGCAAAGTTGTCCCGAATCTGTAAGCTGCTGTCCTTCATAATTTTAGTAATCGTTTACATCGTGAAGATCGGGATCTCTTGACAAAAATGACGCCAATGAAAACGATTACATACCCTTCTGTCCCCACGTTTGCCGTCGCGGGGAAGCTCGCAAAGCCAAGTTGCGAACACGCTCCACCAACGCAATGGTCACGATCAAAGACGTTGCCCGGCTGGCCGGCGTCTCCGTCGCCACCGTTTCGCGGGTCTATAACAACAGCGCCGTGGTCCGCGAAGAGACCCGGGAGCGGGTCCGGCGTGTGACCGAGGAGCTGGGCTACAGCCCCCACGGGGCGGCCCGGAGCCTCATCACCAGTCGTACCCACACCCTCGGCGTCCTGCTCCCCGACCTGTACGGGGAGTTCTTCTCCGAAGTGATCCGCGGGATCGACCTGGCGTCGCAGCGGGAGGGGTACCACCTGCTCGTCTCGAGCGCGCGCCACGATGGCCGGCCCCTCGAGGCGGCGCTCCAGTCGATGCGCGGGCGGGTGGACGGCCTGATCGTGATGTCGCCGGACCTCAACGCCCAGGCCTCGCGCCGCAGCCTCCCCGACCGCTTCCCGGTGGTGCTGCTCAACTGCCCGCCGAGTGACGCGGCCTACGACTCGATCGGGATCGCGAACTTCGAGGGCGCCCGGACGATGGTGAAGCATCTCGCGAGCCTGGGTCACACCCGGATCGCGATCATCAACGGCGCGGAAGGGAACTTCGATGCCTCGGAGCGGCTCCGCGGCTATCGGGCCGCCCTCGAGGAATGCGGGCTCCGCCCCGATCCCGCCCTCGAGTTCCCGGGGGACTTCAGCGAGGCGGCGGGACATGCGGCGGCAGGGCGGATCCTTGCCACGGCCAGCCGTCCGACCGCGGTCTTCGCCGCCAACGACGGGATGGCCATCGGCGCGCTGAGCGCCTTCCGGGATGCGGGCCTCCGCCTCCCCGCCGACATCGCCATCGGCGGCTTCGACGACATCCCGATGGCGCGGTACGTGGAACCGGCGCTCACCTCGATGCACGTGGACATCCATGCGCTCGGGGCCCGCGCCACCAGCTGGCTGCTCGACGCGTTACGCAGTTCCAACGGCCGGGAACTTCGGCACGAGACCCTGCCGACCACCCTCGTCGTCCGACGGTCCTGTGGTGCACGGAGCGGCTAGCCGCTCACCGTAGTCCTTACCTATTGGGAGGAGCAATGTTGACCCGTTCACTTGTCCGATGGCTGGGAGGCGTCGTGGGCGTTGCCGCCGCGCTCCTCCTGGCGACGGCCCCGGCGTCCGCGCAGACGTCGACCGGCACCATCCGGGGCTACATCACCAATGCGCAGTCCGCGCCGATCGCGGGCGCCGAGGTCACGGTGAAGAATCCCGAGACCGGCATCTCGCGCTCGACCAGCAGCCGGGCCGACGGCTCGTACACCCTGCCCGGTCTGTCCCCGGCGCTGTATGAACTCTCGGTGCGCCACATCGGGAGCGCGCCCCAGGCCCGCCGGGTCCGGGTGCAGATCGGCGCCACGGCCCTCGAGAATTTCGCCCTGACCGACCAGGCGGTGGAACTCGAGGAAGTGACCGCGATCGCCGCGGCGCCGGCGGTGGAAACCCGCACCTCGGAAATCGCCACCAACATCACCACCGAGCAGATCGAGCGGCTCCCGACACCGAGCCGGAACTTCCTCGACCTCGCCGCGCTGGCCCCGGGCATCACGATCGCCGATGACCGCCTCAACGGCACCGGCTTCAAGACCTTCCAGGGCGGCGGTCAGAGCCCCAACTCGACCAACGTCTTCATCGACGGCACGTCGCTCAAGAACGACCTGACCGGCGGCGGCGTGAGTGGCCAGGACGCGAGCCGGGGCAATCCCTTCCCGCGCAACGCGATCCAGGAGTACCGCGTCATCAGCCAGAACTTCAAGGCGGAGTACCAGAAGGCCTCCTCCTCGATCATCACCGCCACCACCAAGTCGGGCGGCAACGCCTGGTCGGGCAACGCCTTCTTCGGCTACCAGGACAAGAGCCTGGTGGCGCTGGACCGGTTCCAGCGGCGGCAGAGCAACGCCGACCCGAACTTCAAGGAACCGGACTACTCGCGCTACCTGGTGGGCTTCGACGTGGGCGGCCCGATCATCCGGGACAAGCTGCACGTCTTCGGGTCGTACGAGGGGAACTACCAGAACCGCGCCAACCTGGTCGACTTCGCCCCGCCGACGGCCGGCACCTTCCCGGCGCTCGACACGGTCAACCTGGGCCAGTACAACGGCAATTTCCGGTCGCCGTTCCGCGAGACCCTGATCTTCGGCAAGGCGACCTACGCGGTGAACCCGAACTCGACCGCGGAGTTCAGCCTCAGCAACCGGCACGAGACCGACGCCCGCGACTTCGGCCGCTTCTGCTGCACCACGATCCGCTCGGAGCAGTCGGCGGTGAACTTCCGCCAGAACGTGACCATCGGCCAGTTCAAGTACAACTGGTTCAAGGGGCCGTGGCTCAACGAGGCGAAGATCGACTACTCCCGCTTCCGCCGGAACCCGTCGCCCGACACCCCCGGTCTGGCCGCGCGGGTCTACCAGTTCGGCGGCGCCGACAATGCGATCGGCAGCAACCTCTCCACCCAGGACTTCATCCAGCGGCGCATCGGCCTCCGGGACGACATCACCTACTCCGGGTTCCAGGCCGCCGGACAGCACACCCTCAAGGCCGGCCTCAGCTTCGACTTCGTGAAGTACGACGTGGTGAAGGACAACGACGGCACCCCGCGCTTCATGTACCGCGACAGCGCCAACGGCCAGTCGTACGCCTTCCGCAACCCGTACCAGCTGGTCTATGGCACCGGCGACCCGAACCTCACCAAGACCAACAACCAGATCGGCGTGTACCTCCAGGACGACTGGAGCCCGATTCCCCGGCTGACCATCAACGCCGGCGTCCGCTGGGACTTCGAGTCGAAGATGTTCAATTACGACTACAAGACCCCGCAGAACGTCATCGACACGCTGACCCGGTACAACGACTCCCTGGCGACGCCGCTCAAGATCAGCGACTACGTGAGCACCGGGAGCAACCGGAAGCCGTTCTACGGCGCCTTCCAGCCCCGGCTCGGCTTCAGCTACGCGCTCGACAACGACAACAAGACCACGATCTTCGGCGGCTTCGGCATCTACTACGACCGCTCGCTCTTCGACATCTCGGTCGACGAGACGCTGAAGCTCACCCACCCGACCTACACCATCAACTTCGCCGCCCCTGGCGTGGCTCCCGGCCCCGGCGAGGTGGCGTGGGATGATGCGTACCTGACCGCGAACCGGACCCAGCTCGACAACCTGGTGCACTCGGTGGGCACCCCCGAGGCGTGGCTGATCTCCAAGAACGCCAAGGTGCCGAAGTCGCGGCAGTGGAACTTCGGGGTGCGCCGGGTGCAGGGGCAGTTCGCCTTCTCGGCGGCCTACACCGGCGTCCGGGGCGTGGACCAGTTCACCCTCAACTGGGCCAACTTCGGCCTCAACCCCGACGGCACCTGCTGCACCAGCTTCAACCTGGGCGCCCACGGGTTCAGCAACTTCATCTACAGCAGCAACGACGCGAAGACCTGGTACGACGCGCTCAACCTGACCGCCGAGCGGCCTTACCGGCCGAAGAAGGACGGCATCGGCTGGGGCGCCGGCATCACGACCACCATCGCGTGGCGCTCGCTCCAGGGCGTGGACGCGCTGGGCGATCTCTTCGCCTTCCCGAACACGGCCGGCATCAACAAGCACCCGTCCAATGACGAGCGCGCCCGCATCGTGGCCAACTGGATCATGGACGTGCCCTACCTGTTCGGGATCCAGTACAGCGGCCTGATCACCCTCGGCAGCGGCAACAAGCAGGACACCGGCTGCCCGGCGCGCTTCTGCGCCACCGACTACCGCAAGGGCGCCTTCTCGCCCCCGGGCTACAACTTCCTGATCTTCGGGAAGTGGGCCTACCGGAGCGTCGACATGCGTCTCCGCAAGGACTTCCCCCGCTTTGCGGGAAGCCACCTGGGCGTGACCGTGGATGCCTTCAACGTCTTCAATTTCCAGAACGAAGGCTGCTTCAACCTCGGCGGGACGCAGGCCACGAATGCCCAGTTCGGGCGGCCGGGGTGTGTGGTGAGCGACCCGCGCCGGTTCCAGTTCGGCGTCGAGTACGGCTTCTGATCAGTACGGCGCCGGGGTATCTTCGCGATACCCCGGCGTCGGCTTCACCCCTCCCTCGCCTGCCCCATGCCCGTGCTCATGCGTCGTCCCGCCTTCCTCCTTCTCGCCGGACTCGCCGGCGCCCTCGGCTGTGGTGACAACCCACCCGCGCCGGTCACCGATCCCGAGCCTTCGCCCCGCGCGCTCGCACTCATGGACACGGTGGAGCAGCGCACCTTCCAGTTTTTCTGGGAGCGGAGCGATCCCGTCACGGGGCTGACGCCCGACCGCTGGCCCAACGAGACCTTCGCCAGCATTGCCGCGGTGGGCTACGCGCTCACCGCCTATCCCATCGGCGTCGACCGCGGGTACATCGCCCGGGCCGACGCGGCCCAGCGCACCCTCACCACCCTCCGCTGGTTCTGGCAGGCGCCGCAGGGACCCGACCAGGCGGGGATGACGGGGTACCAGGGCTTCTTCTACCACTTCCTCACCAACGGCACCGGCGCGCGCTTCAAGGACGTGGAGCTCTCCACCCAGGACACCGCCCTGCTCCTGATGGGTGTGCTGTTCTGCCGGGAGTACTACGACGGCGCTGATCCCGCCGAGGCGGAGATCCGCGCCCTGGCCGATTCGCTCTACCGCCGGGTCAACTGGACCTGGGCCCAGCGCACCCCGCCGAAGGTCAACATGGGCTGGAAGCCCGAGGACCCGAACGGCGGGTGGCAGCCGCTCGACTGGATGGGGTACAACGAGGCGGGCATGGTCTACATCCTCGCCCTCGGTTCCCCCACGCACACCGTCGACTCCACCGCCTGGGCCGCGTGGGCCGCGACCTACGACTGGGGGAGCTACTACGGCCAGTCCCATCTCGGCTTTGCGCCGCTCTTCGGGCACCAGTTCACCCACGTCTGGGTGGACTTCCGCGGCATCCAGGATCCGTTCATGCGGAGCCACGGGATCGACTACTTCGAGAACAGCCGGCGCGCCACGCTGGCGCAGCGGGCCTACGCGGTCGACAACCCGATGGGCTGGGCAGGGTACGGCGCGAACGCCTGGGGCATCTCCGCCAGCGATGGACCGGCGGACGTGACGCTCGATTACACGGGCAAGGCCCGCCGCTTCTTTACCTATGCCGCGCGGGGCGCCTCCTATACTGAAGTGCGGGACGACGGGACCATTGCACCGACGGCCGCCGCCAGTTCCCTGCCCTTTGCTCCCGAGATCGTCCTCCCCGCCCTCGTGGCGATGCGGGAGCAGTACGGCGACGACCTCTTCGGGCAGTATGGCTTCGTCGACGCCTTCAACCCCTCCTTCCAGTTCACCGGGAAGAACACGGCCGGCAAGGTGGTGACCGGCAAGGGGTGGTTCGACGACGACTATCTCGGCCTCGACCAGGGACCGATCCTCGCGATGATCGCGAACTACCGGTCGGATTTCGTCTGGAAGTACATGCGGAAGAGCCCCTACATCATCCGCGGGCTGCGGCGGGCGGGCTTCAGCGGCGGATGGCTGGACCAGGCGCCGTGATCGCTCGCCGCCGCGCGCGGGCCGCCAAGGTGGCCGTGAGCCTCGCGCTCCTGGCCGGCGCCTGCGGCCGCCCGGAGCCGGCCGACGAGCTGCGCTTCTGGGCCTTCGGGCGCGAGGGCGAGGTGGTGCAGACCCTGGTCGCCGAGTTCGAGCGGGAGCAGCCGGGGATCCCGATCCGGGTACAGCAGATCCCCTGGAGCGCGGCGCACGAGAAACTGCTCACCGCCTTCGTGGGCAACGCCTCGCCCGACCTGGTGGCGATGGGGAACACCTGGGTCCCGGAGCAGGTGACCCTCGGCGCGCTGGCGCCGCTCGACTCGCTGGTGGCGAGCACGCCCGACATGAGCCCGGCGGGCCACTTCCCCGGGATCTGGGCGACCAACGTGGTGGGCGGCCAGCTCTACGGAATTCCCTGGTACGTCGACACCCGGGTGGTGTTCTACCGGACCGACCTGCTCGCCCGGGCCGGGTATCCCACCTTCCCCACCACCTGGGAGTCGTGGCGCGAGTCGATGCGCAAGGTGGCGGACCAGGGGGGACCGGGGCATTACGGGATCTACCTGCCGCTCAACGAGTGGCCGCCGCTGGTGATCCTCGGGCTGCAGGGCGGCTCGCCGCTGATCACTCCCGCGGCCTACGGCGCCTTTGCCGACAGCGGTTACCGCCGCTCCTTCGAGTTTCTCCTCTCGCTCTATCGCGACAAGCTGGCCCCGCCGGTGAGCAACACCGAGGTGGCGAACCTCTACCAGGAGTTCGCCCGCGGCACCTTTGCCATGTACATCACCGGTCCGTGGAACATCGGCGAGTTCCGCCGCCGGCTCCCGGCCGAGCTCCAGGACAAGTGGAGCACCGCGCCGATGCCGGGCCCGAGCGGGCCGGGCGTCTCGCTCGCGGGGGGCTCGAGCCTGGTGATCCTCAAGAGTTCGCCCCACAAGGCGCGGGCCTGGGCGCTCATGCGTTACCTCTCCCGCCCGGAAGTGCAGGTGAAGTTCTACCAGCTGACCGGAGACCTGCCGGCGCGGCAGGAGTCGTGGAACGACCCGGTGCTGGCGAATGACCGGGAAGCGCGCGCCTTCCGCGACCAGCTGGCCCGCGCGGTGCCGACCCCGATGGTGCCGGAGTGGGAAGAGGTGACCACCAAGGTGATGGACCAGACCGAGGTGGCGGTGCGGGGGGGCGTCACGCCGGCGGCGGCGCTGGCGGCGCTCGATGCGGAGGTGAACCGGCTGCTCGAACGCCGCCGGTTCCTGCTGGCGCGAACCGCGCGGGGCAGCGAGTGAGCACCGGCGACCGCGCCCGGCAGCACGCCGCGGGGTGGCTCTTTGCCGGCCCGGCGCTGGCGCTGATCACCGTCTTCTTCGCGGTGCCGGCGCTGATGGCGTTCGTGCTCTCGTTCACCGACTTCGACATCTACTCGATCGGCGACCCGGCCAGCACCCGCTTCGTGGGGCTCGACAACTACCGCGCGCTCTTCGCCCACCCGCTCTTCTGGACCGCGCTCAAGAACACCCTCTACTACGTGGCGGTCGGGGGCCCGCTCTCGGTGGCGATGTCGCTGGCCGCGGCGGTGCTCCTCCACAGCAAGCTCACCCGCTGGAAGCCGTTCTTCCGGGGTGCCTTCTTCGCGCCCTGGGTGACGACGCTGGTCGCGGTGGCGCTGGTCTGGCGCTACCTCTACCACCCGCAGTACGGCCCGGTCAACGCGATGCTCGGCTGGTTCGGGCTCCCGCCGGTCGACTGGCTCGGCAGTCCCCGCTGGGCGATGCCCGCGATCATCCTGGTCTCCGTCTGGAAGAACTTCGGCTACAACATGCTGGTCTTCCTGGCCGGGCTGCAGGCGATTCCCGCCGAGCTGTACGAGGCGGCGGAACTCGACGGCGCGAGCGCGTGGCACCGGTTCCGCCACGTGACCCTGCCGCTCCTGGGGCCGACCTTCGTCTTCGTGGGGGTGGTGACGATGATCGCCGCCTTCCAGATCTTCAGCGAACCGTACGTGATGACCCAGGGCGGCCCGCTCAAGAGCACCCTGACGCTGGTGCTCTTCATGTACGAGCAGGGCTTCCGCTGGTGGCGGCTCGGCTTCGCCGCGGCGGTGGCGGTGGTGCTCTTCCTGCTGACGCTCATCGGCACGCTGCTGCAGTTCAGCCTGCGCCGGAGCACCGACGGATGAAGCGCCGTCTCGAGTCGGTGCTCCTGCACCTCGTCCTGGCCGTGGCCGCGCTGGCCGCGGCGGGCCCGCTCCTCTGGATGGTCTCCGCCAGCTTCATGGGGACCGGCGAGGCCAACACCTCGCCGCCACCGCTGCTGCCAGCCAGCCCGACGCTGGAGCACTACCGGGCGCTCTTCACCAGCCAGCACCTGGGGCGGTACTTCCTCAACAGCCTGGTGATTTCGGTGGGCGGGACGGCGATGGGCATTCTCATCACCGCCGCCGCCGGCTACGCCTTTGCCAAGCTCCGCTTCGGCGGGCGCGACCGGCTCTTCAAGCTCCTCCTCGCCGGCATGGTGATTCCCGGCCAGGTGGCGATGCTCCCGATGTTCCTGGAACTCCGCGAGCTGGGCCTCATCAACACCCTCTTCGGCGCGATGATCCCGGTGCTCGCCCCGATCTACGGGGTGTTCCTGGTACGGCAGTACGCCCTGTCGATTCCCGACGACCTGCTCGACGCCGCCCGGCTCGACGGCGCGAGCGAGTTCCGGATCTTCCGCGCCGTAGTGCTCCCCACCATCACCCCGGTGCTGGTGACCCTCGGCGTCTTCGAGTTTCTCTCGGCGTGGAACGACTTCATGTGGCCGCTGATCGTGCTGAGCGACGATTCGCGCTACACCCTGCCGGTCGCGCTGGCCAACCTGGCCGGGGAGCATGTGCAGGACGTGGAGCTGATGATGGGCGGCGCGGTGGTGACGGTGCTGCCGGTCTTCCTCGCCTTCCTCTTCCTCCAGCGGTACTACATCCAGGGGATCATGACCGGGAGCGTGAAGGGATGATCGCCGCGGCGATGCTGGCGGCGGCGCTCCTGCTGCAGCGCGACTCGACCGGGCCGCGGCTGGTCGACGGCTTCGAGTCCGCCAGGGCGTGGAGCGCCCATCCGGCCGACGGCGTGAAGGCCTCGCTCCATGCCGACCGGGGCCACACCGGCCGAGGCCTCCGGCTCGACTTCGATTTCCAGGGGCACAGCGGCTACGCCATCGCCCGGCGCGCGCTCGACCTCGACCTCCCGGCCAACTACTCCCTCTCGTTCTGGATCCGGGGCCCGGCGCCGGTCAACACCCTCGAATTCAAGCTGGCCGACTCGACCGGCGAGAACGTCTGGTGGTACACCGAGCGCGATCGCACCTTCCGCCCTGGCTGGGAGCGGGTGACGATCCGGCGGCGGCAGATCACCTTCGCGTGGGGCCCGAAAGGGGGCGGCGACCTGACCCACGCCGCCTCGCTCGAGCTGGTGATCACCGCCGGCCAGGGGGGCGGCAAGGGCAGCGTCTGGTTCGACGACCTCGTGCTGACCCCGCTCCCCGCGCTGGGCCCCGCCACCCACGCCCCGGTGGCCCACGCCACCGCCGCGGCTTCACGCTTTCGCGCGGGCAACGCCGTCGATGGCGATTCCCTCACCGCCTGGCGCACCCCGGCGGTGACGCCGGTAGAGCTGACCATCGACTACGGCCAGCTGCGCGAGTTCGGGGGCGTGTCGCTGCTGTGGGAGGCGGGCCGGAGCGCCAGCGACTACACCGTGCTGGTGAGCGAGACCGGCCATGTCTGGGAGCAGGCCCGGCGGGTGCGCGGCGGCAACGGCGGGCGCGACGACCTCTTCCTTCCCAACAAGGAAGGGCGCTACCTCCGGCTGGTGCTGCGCACGGCCGAAGGGGCGAACGGATTCGGGCTCCGGGAGGTCGACCTCCTTTCCCCCGAGACCGGCGAGTCGCTCAACGCCTTCTGGACCGCCATTGCGCGCCACGCCCCCGAAGGGAGCTACCCGCGGTACTTGAGCGGGCGCCGGGCCTGGTGGACGGTGGTCGGGCTCGACTCGGCCCGTGAGGAGTCGCTGATCAACGAGGACGGCGCCATCGAGGCGGGCAAGGGTCTCTTCTCGGTCGAGCCCTTCCTCGGCGACTCCGGGCGGCTCTACAGCTGGGCCGATGCCCGCGGCTCGACCTCGCTCGCCAGCGGGTATCTCCCCATTCCCTCGGTGACGTGGCAGCTCCCGGGGCTCGAGCTCACCGTCACCGCCTTTGCGATCGGGCCGGCCTCGAGTTCCTCGGTGGTGGCGCGCTACCGGGTGCGCAACACCTCGAACATCGCCCGGGCCCCGACGCTCTATTTGGCGGTGCGCCCCTTCCAGGTGAATCCCCCCTGGCAGTTCCTCAACACCGCGGGCGGTGCGGCGAAGATCGGCTCGCTCTCGTGGAGCGGGCAGTCGCTCAAGGTGAACGGCGACCGCCTGGTGATTCCCTTCACCCGGCCGGCGCAGGTGGGTGCCACCAGCTACGACGGCGGGGAGATCGTCTCGCACCTGCGCGCCGGGCGGGTCCCGGCCGCCCGGAGCGTGAACGATGGCACCGGCGCTGCTTCCGGGGTGCTGGCCTGGTCATTCCAGCTCGCCCCCGGCGATTCCGCCACCACCGCGATCGAGATCCCGCTCACGACGTCACTGCGGAGCAACCTCGCGCCTGGCTCGCTCGACCTGCTGGAGCAGGCGCTGGCGGAGACCACCGCCTGGTGGGAGGAACAGCTCGACCGCGCAACGGTGTCGCTCCCTGCCTCCGGCGATCATCTCGCCCGCACCATCCGGAGCACGATCGGCTGGATCATGATCAACCGCGACGGGGCCTCGATCCAGCCCGGTTCCCGCTCCTACGAGCGCTCCTGGATCCGGGACGGCTCGCTGACCTCGGCGGCGCTGCTCCGGTTCGGGCACCCGGAGATGGTGCGCGACTTCACCCGCTGGTACGCCGAGTATCTCTATCCCGACGGCAAGGTGCCCTGCTGCGTCGACCAGCGCGGCGCCGACCCGGTGCCGGAGCACGACAGCCATGGCGAGTTCATCTACCTCGTCATGGAATATTTCCGCCACACCGGCGACACCACGATGCTGGCGGCGATGTGGCCCCGGGTGGTGAAGACCGCGGGCTACATCGACTCGCTCCGGCAGACCCACCGCACCGCCGAGTATCGCGATTCGGCAAAGGCGGCCTTCTTCGGGCTGCTTCCCCCCTCGATCAGCCACGAGGGGTACTCGGCCAAGGCGATGCACTCCTATTGGGACGACTTCTTCGCGCTCCGCGGCCTCAAGGACGCCGCGGCAATGGCCGCGGTGCTGGGCAAGAGCGACGAGGCCGCGCGGCTCGGCGCAATGCGGGACGAGTTCCGCCACGATCTCCTCGCATCGCTCGACCGGGTGCAGCGGGAGAAGGGGATCGACTATCTCCCGGGCGCCGCCGACCTCGGCGACTTCGACGCCACCTCGACGACCATCGCGCTGACGCCGGTGGGTGAGCAGGCCAATCTTCCCGCCGACGCGCTGCAGCACACCTTCGAGCGCTACTGGAAGCAGGTCTCGGTCCGCTGGACCACGGACACGACCTGGGAGGCGTACACCCCGTACGAGCTCCGCTCGGTCGGCGCCCTGCTCCGGATCTTCGGGCGGGAGCGCGCCCTCTGGCTGATGCACCAGTTCCTGGACGACCAGGAGCCGCCCACCTGGAACCAGTGGCCCGAGATCGTCTGGCGCGACCGGCGCTCCGCGAAATTCATCGGCGACTCCCCCCACACCTGGGTGGGCTCCGATTTTCTCCGTTCGGCCGCGGATCTCTTCGTCTACGAGGACGACCTCACCGACGCGCTGGTGGTCGGGGCCGGCATCGACAGCCGCTGGCTCGATGGCAGCGGCGTGGCGGTGCGCCACCTGAGCACCTGGTACGGACCGCTGTCCTACACGATGAAGCGGGACGGCAGTCGCGTGCGCATGGAGCTGGCGGCGGGCCTTCGCATCCCGGCGGGCGGAGTGCGGGTGGTGGCCCCGGCGCTGCCGGGGCTCACGCGGGTGACGGTGAATGGCACCGCGGCAACGCTCTCGGGCGGTGCGGTGACGCTTCGCGCAGTGCCGGCGACGGTGGTGTTCGAATACTGAGTTTGTCTGTGGGAAAAGCAGAGATTCCTCGCCGCTCCGCGGCTCGGAATGACAGAAGTCCATGGCACGGCAACCAGTTCTGTCATCCCGAGCGAAGCGAGGGATCCCTGATTTCCCCGCAGAGAATGCCTGGCGTTGGTGAAATGACTTCACGGAGACCGAATTGACGATGGGACTGCGTGCCCAGGTGCTGTCGAACGGCCGGTATCACACCCTCGTAACCAGCCAGGGGGCGGGGCGCTCCATGCTGGGCGAGATCGCGCTGACCCGCTGGACCGCCGATCGCACCCGCGATGCCGACGGCTTCTTCCTCTATGTCCGCGACCTCGCGCGGGGGCGCAGCTGGTGCGCCGGCCTGCAGCCCATCGCGGTCGAGCCCGACGGCTGGCGGGCCCGCTCCGGCCCCGGGCGTGCCGAGCTGGTGCGCACCGACGAGGAGGTGGAGACCCGGCTCGACTGCTGCGTCGACCCCGACCAGGACATCGAGTACCGGCTGCTGACGCTCACCAATCGTGGCGGCAGCACCCTCCAGCTCGAGGTCACCAGCTACATCGAGGTGGCGCTGAATCACCCGGCGGCCGACGCCTCCCATCCCGCCTTCTCGAAGCTCTTCGTCCAGACCGAATTTCTTTCCCGGGAGCAGGGCCTCCTCGCCGCCCGGCGGCCGCGGAGCCCCGAGGAGCGTCCCGTCTACCTGGGGCACACCCTCCGCCTGGTGGGCGAGCAGCCGGTCGGCCAGCTCGAGTACGAGACCGATCGCGCCCGCTTCATCGGCCGGGGGCGGAGTCCGGCGAATCCCGCCGCCCTCGCCGGCGATGCGCCGCTCTCCGGCACCGTGGGCAGCGTGCTCGATCCCTGCTGCGCCATCCGCCGCCGGCTGATCGTTCCCCCCGGTGGCGTGGCCCGGCTGGTCGCGGCGCTGGCCGCGGGCTACGAGCGCGATGAGGTAGTGAGCGCTCTCGATCCGTGGCGGGTGCGCCAGCTCCCCACGATCTTCGCCGAGGCGCGCGCCGCCGACCTCGGCCGGCTGGAGGACGCCCAGTTCTCCGGGGCGGAGCGGAAGCGGCTGCCGCAGCTGACCGGGCTCCTCGCCTACGGCGCCCCCGACCCGGTTCCCGGCGCGCCCCTCCCTTCACCGAGCGACCTCGGCGCCGGCGACCTCCGCGGCATCGGTCTCAGCGGAACGCTGCCGCTCATCGTCAGCTACGTCGCGGGCAAGGGCGATCACGCCACCGCCAACTTCCTCGCGCGGCTCACCAACTACTGGCGCACCGCCGGCGTGGGCGTCGACCTGCTGCTGCTGCACCAGTCGGAGCAGAGCGACGTGATCCTCCCGCGCATCCGGAGCGATCGCGCCCTCGGCGCCACCATCGCGCGGCCCGCGGCCAGGGTGCCGGCCGAGCTCCGCCGCCTGGCGGAGCGCTCCGCCAGGCTGGTGATCAGGGGCGCGCTCCCCGCCGACACCACCGAGGCTACCCCGGGCGACCCGGTGGTCGCGACGGCGGCTCCTGCCCAGCCCGCCGGCAAGGAAGAGCGGCTCCCCGCCAGCGAGTCGCTCCGGCACTTCAACGGCATCGGCGGGTTTTCCGCCGACGGCACCGAGTATGTCCTCCGGCTCACCCTCGGCCGGGATGGACACGCCCGGCCGCCGCTGGCGTGGACCAACGTGATCGCCAACGAGGAGATCGGGTGCCTGACGAGCGACAGCGGCGCGGGCTACACTTGGTCATCCAACAGCCGCGAGAACCGGCTCACCCCCTGGTCCAACGACCCGGTCTCTGACCCGGCGGGCGAGGCGCTCTACCTCCGCGATGAGGACCGGCGGGTGTTCTGGTCGCCCACCGCGGGCCCCGTCGCCGGCGCCGGCGACTACGAGGTACGTCACGGCTTCGGCTACACCCTGACCCGGCACCGGAGCCAGGAGCTGGAGCAGGAGGTGCTGACCTTCGTGCCGCGGAAGGATGGGGCGAAACTGGTGCGCCTCCGGGTCACCAACAACTCGAAGGCCCGGCGGCGGCTCTCGCTCTTCGCCTACGCCGAGTGGGTGCTGGGGGTGGTACCGCACGAAGCGAAGCGCTACGTCGTGACGGCTCGCGACAACGCCACCGGCACCATCCTGGCCGTGAACCCGTACAACGCGGAGTTCGCTCCGCGGGTCGCCTTCGCGTCGCTCCTGGTGTCCGCCGGCACCCGTTCCCCCGAGTGGACCAGCGACCGGGCCCGCTTCCTCGGCCGGGGCGGAAGCGTCGCCGCGCCCCAGGCGGTACGGGAAATCCGCCCGCTCGAGGACGTTGCCGGCGAAGGGTACGACCCCTGCGCCGCGTTCCGGCTCCCCGCCGAGCTCGCGCCCGGCGCCACGCTCGAGGTGGTGTTCTGCCTGGGCCAGGCCGCAACCAGGGACGACGCGCTCGCGCTGGTGCGGAAGTACCAGGATCCCGCGGCGGTGGATGCCGCGCTCGAGCAGGTGCGCACCTTCTGGCGCGAGACGCTGGGCCGGGTGCAGGTGGAGACGCCGTCGCCCGCGCTCGACCTGATGCTCAACGGCTGGCTGGCGTACCAGAACCTCGCCTGCCGGGTGTGGGCCCGCTCCGCCTTCTACCAGTCGGGCGGCGCCTACGGCTTCCGCGATCAGCTGCAGGATGCCTCGGCGCTCATCTATCTCGACCCGGAAATCACCCGCCGCCAGATCGTGCTGCACGCGGGCCACCAGTTTGCCGAGGGCGACGTGCTGCACTGGTGGCACCCGCCGGTCGACAAGGGGATCCGCACCCGCTTCAGCGACGACCTCCTCTGGCTGCCCTACATCACCGCCGGCTACATCCGCCACACCGGCGACGCGGGCGTACTCGACGCGATGGCGCCGTACGTCGTCGCCCGGCAGCTCAACGCGGGGGAGGACGAGGTCTTCCTCCACCCGACCACCGCCGGCTCCGCCGACGTCTACACCCACTGCTGCAAGGCGCTCGACCGCTCGCTTACCTCCGGCGCGCACGGCATCCCGCTCATGGGCACCGGCGACTGGAACGACGGGATGAACCGGGTGGGCCGCGAGGGGAAAGGCGAGAGCGTCTGGCTCGGCTTCTTCCTCTATCACATCATCGAGCTCTTCCTACCGTTCTGCGACAAGCGGGGCGACACCGCCCGCGCGTCCCGCTACCGCGCCTACCAGGCGAAGCTGGCGGCCGCGCTCAACCGCGAGGGATGGGATGGGGAGTGGTACCGGCGGGCCTGGTACGACAACGGCGCCCCGATCGGTTCGAAGGCGAGTGACGAGTGCAAGATCGACGCGATCGCCCAGGCCTGGGCGGTGCTCTCCCGGGTCGCGCCCGCCGCAAAGGCGGACCAGGCGCTCGACTCACTGGAGCAGCACCTCGTCGCCGAGGACGAGGGGATCATCCGGCTCCTCACGCCGGCCTTCGACACGACGCCCCAGGACCCTGGCTACATCAAGGGCTACCTCCCCGGCGTGCGCGAGAACGGCGGGCAGTACACCCATGGCGCGCTCTGGGCGGTGCGGGCGCTGGCCGAGGCGGGCCGGGCCGAACGGGCGGCGGCGCTGCTCGAGATGCTGAGCCCCGTCTCGCACGGGAGCGATGCCGGGGCGGTGGAGATCTACCGGGTGGAACCGTACGTGGTCGCGGCGGATGTGTACGGCGTGGCGCCCCATCTCGGGCGCGGCGGGTGGACCTGGTACACCGGGTCGGCGGGGTGGATGTTCCGGGTGGCGCTGGAGTCGATCCTCGGCCTGACCGTGCAGTCAGGCGAGTGGCTCGAGCTCCGGCCCTGCGTCCCCGCGGCGTGGCCTGGGTTCAGCATCCGTTACCGGGTGCCGGGCACCGAGACCACCTACCGGATCAGCGTGAAGCGGGGCGACAGCTCCGCCACCCGGGCCACGGTGGACGGCTCGGCGCTGGGCGTGCTCGACGGGGCGGTGCGGATCCCGCTCCTTCCCGACGGGCGCCGCCACGAGGTGAAGGTGGAGCTCGGCCCCGACGTGGGGCCGCGCTACCGCCCCAGCACCGCGCCGGCGGAGCGGATGACCTCGGTGTAGAAGCGGGCGCTCGCCTTGGGGGTGCGCCGCTGGGAGGAAAAGTCGACCGCCACGAGCCCGAAGCGCTTGGCGTACCCGGCGCTCCACTCGAAATTGTCGAGCAGCGACCAGGCGAAGTAGCCCCGCAGGTCGACCCCCTGCTGCATCGCGCGCCACGCGGCGAGGAGATGGTCGCGGTAGTACTGTACCCGGAGCGGGTCGTCCACCGTGCCGTCGGCGAACGGCGGGTCGGAGAAGGCGGCGCCGTTCTCGGTGATGTAGATCGGGGTGTTGCCGTAGCGCTGCTTCACCCAGAGCAGCACATCGGTGAGCGCCTGGGGATAGACCTCCCAGTCCATCGCGGTGTAGGTGTGCTGCTCCTGCCGCACCCGGCTGGTCCGGAAGGGCCACTGCTCCGGGTCATGCCGCACCACCGCGCGGGTGTAATAGTTGATGCCGAGGAAATCGAGTGGCGTCCGGATCAGGTCGAAGTCGGCCGAGGGAAAGGTGGGCCAGGCCTCGCCGTAGATCTCCGCCAGCTCCTCGGGGTACGAGCCGAGAAAGACCGGGTCGAGATACTGCCGGTTCATGTAGGCATCGGCGCGGCGGGTGGCCGCGAGATCCTCGGGTGTGTTGCTGGCGGAGTACTTGGGCTCGAGGTTCACCACCAGCCCGGCGGTCTTTGCGCCGCCGGCACGCAGCGCCTGGAGCCCGGCGCCGCTGGCGCGGAGCAGGTTGTGACTGGCGATGGGTGTTTCGAAGGGCGAGCGGTGGCCGGGCGCCAGCACCCCGAAGAGATAGCCCCCGTCGGTGACCACCCACGGCTCGTTGAGCGTGGCCCACATCGGCACCCGGTCGCCCAGCGCCTGGACCATCCTGGAGGCGTAGTCCGCGAACCACCCCGCGATGTCGCGGTTGAGCCACCCGCCCCGGTCCTCGAGGGCCGCGGGCAGGTCCCAGTGGAAGAGCGTCACGTTGGGCGCGATCCGCTTCTCGTGGAGACGGTCGAGCAGCCGCCGGTAGAAGTCGAGCCCCTTCTGGTTGATCGCGCCGGTGCCGTCGGGGATGACCCGGGACCAGGAGATGCTGAAGCGATAGGCGTTGAGCCCGAGCCCGTGCATCAGCTCCACGTCGTCGGCGGAGCGATGATAGTGATCGCAGGCGACGTCCCCGGTGTCGCCGTTGGCGGTCATCCCGGGCGTGTGGGCAAAGCGATGCCAGTTGCTCATCCCGGCGCCGTCGGCGAGGGGCGAGCCTTCGATCTGGTAGGCGGAGGTCGCCGCACCCCACAGGAAGCCGGTCGGGAACTGAACGGAGTCGGACATGGTCCTCAGGCGGCAAAGCGCATTTCCAAGAGGATACAGGATTAGGGGATGTTGATGGATTGCAGGATTGAGGGCGCGGGTGGCAGCAATGGAAGCCATCTGCCTCGCCGGAAGAATCCCCTAATCCGTATTTCCAATCCTTGAATCCTGTCTTGATCCAGGGGCGAGAATGGCCCGTGTAACACTCGAAGGCATTCGAAAAATATACGAAGAAAAGAGCCGCCAGCACGTCGTCGTGCACGGCATCGACCTCGTCATTCCCGACGGCGAGTTCCTCGTCCTCGTCGGTCCCTCGGGCTGCGGCAAGAGCACGACGCTTCGGATGATCGCCGGGCTGGAGGAGATCTCCGCCGGCACCCTTCGGATCGGGGACCGGGTGGTGAACGACGTCCCCGCCCGCGACCGCGACATCGCCATGGTGTTCCAGAACTATGCCCTCTATCCGCACATGACGGTGCGGGAGAACCTGGCGTTCGCGCTCCAGCTCCGGAAAATGTCGCCCGGCGACATCGCCACCCGGGTGAACGAAGCCGCCGAGCTGCTGGGCCTCACCGAGCTGCTCGAGCGGCGGCCCCGCCAGCTCTCCGGCGGCCAGCGCCAGCGGGTCGCCCTCGGCCGTGCCATCGTGCGCCAGCCCCAGGTCTTCCTGTTCGACGAGCCGCTCTCCAACCTCGATGCCAAGCTCCGGGTCCAGATGCGGCGCGAGATCGCTGCGCTGCGCCGGCGCCTCGGCACCACCACCGTGTACGTCACCCACGACCAGGTCGAGGCGATGACCCTCGGCGACCGGATCGTGGTCATGCAGGAAGGCCGGGTGCAGCAGGTCGACACCCCGCTCGAACTCTACCGCCGCCCCGCCAACACCTTCGTGGCCACCTTCGTCGGCTCCCCGCCGATGAACCTGGTTCCCGGCAGCGTGACCCCCGACGGCGCCTTTCGCGCCCGCGACGGCGCCCTCTCGCTCCCGCTCCCGGGCAATGCGAAGCCCGCGGCACTGGCCGCGGGCAGGCAGGTGACGCTGGGCATCCGCCCGGAAGCGCTGGGCGTGGGAGGTGGCTCCGGCGTGCCGGCCTCGATCGTCGAGATCGAGCCGCTCGGCAACGAGACCCTGGTCAGCCTCGACGCCGGCGGGGTGACCCTCACCGCCCGGCTCGATGGTGGCGCCAGTTGCCGCCGGGGCGAGCAGGTCGGGCTCGCCTTCCCCGCCGACCAGCTGCACTGGTTCGACGAGAGCGGCGCCCGGCTCGCCTGACTATTCGGCGGGAACCAGCACGCCGGCGCGCGCCACCCCGATCTGCGCCTTGAGCTCGGGCACGTCGCCGAGCGAGTCGAACGCCACCCGCCCGACCACGCCGTCGTACGCCGGGTCGCCCTGCCCCACGTGCGACAGCCCCTCCCGCACCGCGTTCCGGTCGGTCCCGGTCTTCTCGATGACGCGGGCCAGCAGCTTCACCGCATCGTACGCCGCCGCCGCGCCCTGGTCCGGCGGCCCCGCCCGGGGGAACATCTTCTCGTACGCCGCCACGAACGTCCGGTTGAGCGGCGCCGGGTTGCCGACCAGGTAGCCGCTGGAGACGAAGACCCCTTCCATCATCGCCGGGCTGGTGCGCTCCGCGCCCGCCATCCCGTCGCCGCCGAGGATCGGCAGCGCGAGCTTCGCGTCGCGGATCTGCCCCAGGACCTTGAGCCCCTCGTCCTGGTTGGCGGCAAGCACGATCGCCTGGACCTTCTTCTCCCGCGCCATCCGCGCCAGGTACACGCTGACGTCGGGCGACTCCGCCAGGAAGGGATCGAGCTCCACCACCTCGCCTCCCAGCTGGGAGAATTCCGCCGCGAAGGTCTCCCGCACCCCCCGCCCGTAGGCATCATTCACGTAGAGCACCGCCGCCCGGCGGAAGCCCTTGTCGGACGCGAACCGCGCCAGCGCGGCACCGTAGGCCAGGTCGCTGGGGCAGAGCCGGAAGGTGAAGGGCCCCGCGGTGCTCACCAGCGGCGACGAGGCGGACGGCGACAGCTGCACCAGCGGTCGGCGGCCGCCGTTGTAGACCGGCGCCGAGGCGAGCAGCATGCTGGAGTAGGCCGGTCCCACCACCGCGGCGACATCGCTCTCATACAGCGCGTTGGCCACCGCGACCGACGAATCGCTGTCCCCGAAGTCGTCCCGCAGCACCAGCTCCAGCGGCCGGCCCCGGATCCCGCCCGCGTCGTTGATCTCCTTCGCGGCCAGCTCGGCGGCATAGCGCGACGGCTTGATCCCCTCCTCCTGGAGCGAGAGCGCCACGCCGATCTTCACCGGGCCACTGCCGCCACATCCGGCCAGCAGGAGGAGCAGCACGGCAGCGGCGGCACGCGGGTTGTGCGATATCATGACTTGCAGGCTCCGGCCACCGGCGGGGCGGCGGCAGTGGAGAATTCCGAGGGATCGAGACCGAGGCAGGCGAGCACCGTCGCCGCCACCTGGGATTGCGTGACCGGGAGGCCGGCGCCGCCACCGGCGGGAGTCGAGCGCCCGACGATCGCCATCCAGATATCGAGCGAACCCGGGGTGTCGCGGCCGTGATCGGTCCAGGTCGCGCCGTTCACGCCCCGGCCATGGTCGGTGGTGATGACCAGGGTGGTGCGGTTGCGGTAGACCGGGCTGGCCTGGAGGGTATGCCAGAGATCGCGCAGGAAGGCGTCGTCGTTGTGCAGCGCGTCGAGCACCCGGTCGTAGCGGCGCGAGTGGGCGTAGTCGTCGGTGTCGTTGAAGGAGACGAACATCAGCCGGGGCTGGTGCTGCCGGAGAAATTCCAGCGCCAGCCCGCCGGTGAAGGCGTCGAACCGGCTCCCGCTCCACGGCGGCAGCGCCCGTTCCTGCAGCGCCGTGATCCGGGCCAGCGCCGGCGTGGTGAAGGGCTCCGGCACCGCCGCGAAGCCGGCGTTGACGTACACATCGCCCTCGCGGTTGGCCACGTAGGTCCGGAAGTTCTCCCAGCTCGCGAAGGTGGGCACCTGCATCGGGCCCAGCCGCAACCGGCGCCGCACGAACTGGAGCACCGTCTCGAACGGGTAGCGGACCGGGTCGTTGGAGGTGACCGTGGGCTGGCCCTGGCCGGTGAGGATCTCGAGATAGCCGGGCGCGGAGAAACCCTGGAGGTTGGTGACCGAGGCGCGGCCGCCGGTCGCGGGATCGCCGAGCACCATGCCCATCGGCGCGAGCGAGTCCCAGAAGAAGGGCATCAGCGCGCGGCGACGCGCGGCCGCGGTCGGCCGCCAGTAGTCGCGCCACACCCGGGCGGAATCCTCGATCCCGCTGGAGTCGGCAAAGGCGGCCACGGAGGAATCCATGCCGCCGAAGAAGTCGGTGGGGCGCACGCCGTCGAAGGTGACCAGGACGACGTAGCGGGACGGAGCGGGTGCCTGGGCGGCGAGTGGTGCCGCGAGTGCGAGCGTGATGGCCGCGGTCAGCGCCGCGGCGAGGCCTCTGCCCCGTGTTGCCATGGGACTCCGGTGTTGTGCAGGACCGGAGAAATATGGCGACTCGCGCGCCCGCGCGTCAGCGGTACTCCGGGTAATGCGCGTCGTACATGTTGGCCCGCACGAAGCCCGCGAGGTCGGCGGGACGCGCCCGGGTGGCGAGGCCGTCGCGGTACGCCACCTCCATCACCGCCACCGCGATCGCCGCCGATACATCGCGGATCTCTCTCAGGGGGGAGAAGAGCCGCCCTTCCGCCAGCGTCGCGTCGGTTGCCAGCGCCGCGAGCGCCCGCGCCGCCTCGAGGAACATCGCGCTGGTCACCCGCCGCGCGCGGCTGAGCATCACGCCCAGCCCGACGCCCGGGAAGATGTAGGCATTGTTCGACTGGCTGGGCGTGACCTTCCGGCCGTTCACCACCACCGGCCCGAAGGGGCTCCCGCTCGCGAACACCGCGCGGCCGTCAGTCCAGGCGAAGGCCTGGTCGGCGGTGCACTCGGAGCAGCTGGTCGGGTTGGAGAGCGGGAAGATGATCGGCCGCCGGTTGATCCCGGCGAGGGCGCGCAGCACCGGTTCGCTGAAGGCCCCCGCGCTCCCGGAGACGCCCACCAGCGCGGTGGGACGAAACGCCTCGACGGCGCTGAGCAGGTCGGGCGCGGGCGGCAGCGCCTGCGCGAACGGACGGCGGTGCACCGGAATGTCCCGGTCGGCGGTGGTCACCAGCCCCTCCCGGTCCACCAGCGCGATCGTCCGTTCCGCTTCGGCCCGGGTCATGCCCATCGCCATCTTGGCCTCGACCAGCAGCGTCGCGATCCCGGTGCCCGCCGCGCCGGCCCCGAAGAAGATCACCCGCTGCTCGGAGAGCGCCTGGCCGGTCACCCGGCAGGCGGAGAGGAGCCCCGCGAGCGTCACCGCCGCCGTCCCCTGGATGTCGTCGTTGAAGCAGCAGACCTGGTCCTTGTACCGGTCGAGCAGCGTCAGCGCGTTGGCGGTGGCAAAGTCCTCGAACTGGATCATCGCCCCGGGAAAGACCTCCTGCACGCCTCGCACCATCTCCTCCACCAGCGCGTCGTACGCCGCGCCCCGGATCCGCGGGACCGGGCGCCCCAGGTAGAGCGGGTCGGTGTGCAGCTCGGCCCGCTCGGTGCCGGTGTCGAGCGTCAGCGGGAGGCAGAGCGCGGGATTCACCCCGGCGCAGGCGGTGTAGAGCGAGAGCTTCCCGATCGGGATCCCCATTCCGTTGGCGCCGAGATCGCCGAGACCGAGGATCCGCTCGCCGTCGGTCACGACGATGATCCCCACCTCGTGCTCGGGCCAGTGCCGCAGGATCTCGGTGACCCGGCCCAGGTCCTCGGGACAGAGATAGAGCCCCCGGGGCCGGCGGAAGATGTGCCCGAACTGGAGGCAGGCCTCGCCCACGGTCGGGGTGTAGATGATGGGCAGCATCTCCTCGATGTGGTCGATCACCACCCGGTAGAAGAGATGCTCGTTCCGGTCCTGGAGGCTGATGAGATAGATGTACTGCTCGAGCGGGGAGGACTTGCGGCGGAAATTCTCCATGATCCGCGACGCCTGGTCCTCCGGCGACACGACCCGGGGCGGCAGCAGGCCGCGCAACCCGAGCGCCTCGCGCTCGGCCTGGGTGAAGGCGGTGCCCTTGTTGAGCCGCGGGTCGTGGATGTAGTCGATGGGACGGGTCATGTTGCCTCGGCAACCCGTTCTGTCATTCCGAGGACCCTGAGCGAAGCGAAGGGGACGAGGAATCCCTGCTTTCTCGGCAGCAAGATCAGGGATTCCTCGCTGCGCTCGGAATGACAGACAGCCGTGTCACTCATAGCATCACCCGCCCGTCCAGCACCATCACCCCGTCGCCCACCGGCACCACCGGGTTCAGGTCCAGCTCCTTGAGCTCGGGGAAATCCACCGCCAGGCGCGACACCCGGATCAGCACGTCCTCGAGCTCGGCCAGGTTCACCGCCGCCGCGCCGCGCACTGCCTCGAGCAGGCGGGTGCTGCGGATCCCACGGATCATGTCGCGGGCATCGCCCCGGTGGAGCGGCGCAAGCCGGAAGACCACGTCGCCCAGCGCTTCCACCAGCACCCCGCCCACGCCGAACATCACCAGCGGTCCCACCAGCTGGTCGCGGAGCACGCCCACGATCAGCTCCCGGTTGCTCTTCACCATCTTCTGCACCAGCACGCCGCTCACCACCCCGCCCTGCGCCGCCCGGGTGCCGGCCGCCATGATCCGCGCGAAGCTCTTCTTCACTTCCTCGGCGTTGGGGACGCCGACCTCGACCCCGCCGATGTCGGTCTTATGGACGATCGAAGGCGCCACGATCTTGAGCACCACCGGGTAGCCCAGCTTGTCGGCCAGCTTCACCGCCTCCGAGCCGCTGGTGGCCAGTGCCGCGCCGGCGGTGGGAATCCCGTACGACTCGAGCAGCGAGAGGGCCGCGACTTCATCGAGCCGGTTCTGTCCCGCCTCCTTGGCCGCGGCGATGAGCGACGAGGCCCGGGCAAAATCGATCGGCAGCGGCTCCTCGTCGGGGACCGGCCGCTCCTTCCATTCGCGGTAGCGGTTGAGCGCCGCCAGGGCGCGCGCCGCCGACTCGGGGAAGATGTACGCCGGGATGCCGACCTCGTGCAGCTCGGCCCGCCCTTCGGGCAGGCCCTGCCGGCCCATCAGCACCGCCAGCACCGTCTTGTCGGGGAACTTCCCCTTCGCCTTGCCGATCGCCTCGGCCACGTCCTCCTGGCGGACGCCCAGGGGCGGGACGAAGATGGCGAGCGCGGCGTCGACGCTCGGGTCGCCCAGCAGCCCCTCCAGCGCCGCGCGGTAGTTGGGCGGGGTGGCGCTCGCGATCATGTCGAGGGGATTGGCCACCGACGCCTCGGCCGGGAAGATCGGCTTGAGGGTCGCGACGGTCTGCGGCGCCAGGGTGGGGAGTTCGAGGGCGTTGGCCTCGAGCGCGTCGGCGGCGAGGATGCCGGGGCCACCGGAGTTGGTGACCACCGCGGTGCGGCGCGAGCGGGGCAGCGGCGGGCCGGAGAACGCCATCGCGAGGTCGAACAGTTCCTCGACCGAGCCGGCCCGGAGCACCCCCGCCTGGGCCAGCAGCGCGTCGATCGCGGTGTCGCTCGCCGCGAGGGCGCCGGTGTGGGAGGAGGCGGCCTTCGCACCGGCGCGGGAGCGGCCCGACTTCACCACCACGATCGGCTTCTTGCGGGTGACCCGCGAGGCGATCTCCAGGAACTTCCTGGGGTTTCCGAAGTTCTCCACGTACATGAGGATCACGCCGATCGCGGGATCGTCCTCCCAGTGCAGCAGGAGGTCGTTGCCGCTCACGTCCGGCTTGTTCCCCATGCTGACGAACTGGGCGATGCCGATGCCGTATTCCCGCGCGTAGTCGAGGACCGAGAGACCCATCGCCCCCGACTGGCTCACGAAGCCCGCCCGCCCGAAGGGGGGCATGCTCGGCGCAAAGGTGCCGTTCATCGCGATGGCGGGGTCGGCGTTGAGGACCCCCATGCAGTTGGGGCCGACCAGGCGCATTCCGTGGCGGCGGACGATCTCGACCAGCTTCCGCTCGTTCTCGATCCCTTCGCCCCCGACCTCGCGGAATCCGGCACTGATCACGCACAGGCCCCGTATGCCCTTCCGCCCGCAGGACGCGGCCACGTCCAGCACCAGCTGCTTGGGCACGCAAACGATGGCGAGATCCACCGGGTCGGGGATCGACTCCACATCCGGCCATGCCTTCATGGCGTAGATGGCGGACGCCTTCGGATTCACGGGATAGACGGCGCCGGTGAAGCCGTAACGCACCAGATTAGCGAGGATCTGGTGTCCGATGGTGCTCGGCGACCGGGAGGCGCCGATGACGGCGATGGAGCGCGGGGAGAGGATCGGATCGAGGGATCGCATGATGTGGCAAGGGGTTCGGCGCTCAGGGGCAGCGCGTAAAGTGGGGGTATCGGGGCCTCCCGGGAACCCCGCCGCGACCCTCAGGGTAGCTCAGGTATCATGTAGAACTCGGGGAGTTGATTTGAACCGGACGTTCTATTATTTTCGTTCTTTGTTCGGGTAATGGGACCCTCAGGCTCGGGGAGACAAATAATGAAGGTCACAAAGAAGGGCACCGGCCGGCGTCGCACCAAGCCCGCGCAGATCGCGCGCGACTGGGATGACGGGCAGGAAAGCCTTGATCTGTATCTCAAGGACATCAGCAAGATCCCGCTCCTCACCATCGACGAAGAGCGGGCGCTGGGGAAGCGCGCCTTCCGGGGCGAGAAGCGGGCCCAGGAGGAGCTGGCCCGTCGCAATGTCCGGTTCGTGGTGTCGGTGGCCAAGCAGTACCAGAACCGGGGTGTGCCGCTGATGGACCTGATCGGCGAGGGAAACCTCGGCCTGCTCACCGCCGCCCGGAAGTTCGACCCGGAGCGGGGGGTCAAGTTCATCTCCTACGCGGTGTGGTGGGTCCGGCAGGCCATCCAGGCCGCCATCGCCCGGCATGGGCGGACCGTGCGGCTTCCGCTCAACCGGACCGCCGACGCCAACCGGCTGGCCCGCACCACCACCGCCCTCAAGGAGCGGCTGGGGCGGATGCCCACCCTCGAGGAGCTGGTGAAGGCCACCGGGCTCACCACCGAGACCGTCCAGTCCCTCGCCGCGCTCCAGTTCGAGCCGGTGCGGCTGGACCGGCCGGTGCGCGAGGGCGACAGCACCGAGCGGATCGAGCGGTTCATGGCGCTGACCGAAGAGGGCACCGACGCCAGCACGCTCGACAACAACCGCACCGAGGAGCTCTACTCGGCGCTCAACCAGCTCCCCCCGCGGGATGCCCGGGTCATCCGGCTGTACTTCGGCCTCGATGACGACGAGCCCCGCACCCTGGAGCAGATCGGGCGGATGCTCGGCGTCACCCGGGAGCGGGTGCGCCAGCTGCGCGACCGGGCGCTCAAGACCCTGCGCGAACAGCACGGGGATGCGCTGCGGGAACTGGCGGCGTAGCAGTCAGGGGGAATATCGAAGGGCCGGGTCCTCACGGATCCGGCCCTTTTCGTTTGCCACCCCGCTCTGCCGGACCTGATCGACACGCCAAACCGCCACAGCAACACGGAGTGCACGGAGGCACGGAGTTACACGGAGAGCAACAGAACTTACGTTGTCGTTTTTCTCCGTGCCCTCCGTGTCTCCGTGTTACTCCGTGTCCCGCTGTGGCGGTCTACGAGGGCTGCCTTGCGCGGCCGCGCCAACTTGTCACACGCCCTTCCAGAGCTACCCCTAACAGGTGATCTTTCCCGGGGTTGAGTCGCCGGCCCTCCTCGACCCCGAACCTTCGATCGCTTTGCCCGATCTCGAACAGGCCATCGCACTTCGGCTCCGCCTCGTCGGGCTCAACACCATCCGGCGGCGGATTCTCGCGTTCGGGGCCCTCGCGACCCTCATCCCGTCGCTGATCACCGGCACCATCTCGTACTTCGGCAACCGCCGCACCCTCACCGAGAAGACCACCGACCAGCTCAACGTCGCCAGCTTCCAGAGCGCCCGCGAGGTCGACCTCTTCTTCAAGGAACGGGTGCTCGACCTGCGGGTTTTCGGCAACTCCTACGAGGTGGCGGACAATCTCGACCGGGCCGGTGCCGGCCGGGGCGACCCCGCGGCGGCGCGCCGGGTGACCGAGTACCTCAAGTCGGTGAAGGTGCGCTCCACCGATTTCAATGAGATCCTGGTGCTCAACCGGCAGGGCCAGGTCGTGGCCTCGAGCGGCCGGGGCGCCGGCGATCTCCACCTCCCCTCGGCCTGGCTCCGCGAGATCGCCCCGGACCGCACGGTGATGGGCGATCCCTACTGGGACGACTCGCTCAAGCAGGCGCTCGTGGTGGTGGCCGTGCCAGTGGTGCGGAACGACTTCACCGTGGGGGCCATCGCCGGCCGGGTGATGCTCGACGAGGTGGCCAGCATCCTCCGCCGCTTCTCACCCGGCGAAACCGGGCGGGTCGCGCTGATCTCCAACGCGGGGCGCTTCATCATCAGCTCCGCGAGCAGCAGCGCGGCGCTGATGCAGCAGGGCCTCTCCGAGGATGCCAACCGCACCCTGGCCGAGCGGCTCGGCAACCCGGTCGAGTTCCGCGACAACACCGGGGTGGCCCAGCTCGGCATCCTCCACGAAGTCGCCCGCCTCGACGCGGCGGTGGTCGCCTCGCTCCCGATCTCGGAGGCGTACCAGCAGGTGAACCGGCTCCGCAACATGACCATCCTCACGGTGCTGAGCCTCCTGGTCATCGTCGGCGGGCTGGCCTACATCCTTGCCCTGGTGCTGGTGCGCCCGCTCCAGCGGCTCCGCGACGGCGCCGCACGGGTGGCCGCCGGCGACCTCGACGTGGACCTCCCCGCCGGCGGCGGCGATGAGGTCGGTTACCTCACCGAGGTCTTCAACGACATGGTGCGCCGCCTGCGGGAGAGCCGGGTGGAGCTCGAGCGGCTCTCCAATACCGACGGCCTGACCGGGCTGTACAACCGCCGGCGCCTGATGGAGGTGGCGTCGGCCGAGGTCACCCGCACCGGCGAAGCGAACGAGCCCTGCAGCCTGCTGATGGTGGACGTCGACCACTTCAAGCAGTTCAACGATGCCTACGGCCATCCCGCCGGCGACGCGGTGCTGCGCCGGGTCGCGGCAGTCCTGCGCGAATCGATTCGCCCCGAGGACGCGGCGGGACGCTATGGTGGTGAGGAGTTCCTGGTGGTGCTCCGCAATACGGAGATGGCCGGCGCCCTGGCGGTCGCCGACCGGATCCGTGCCCGTCTTGCCGAGGAAGTCTTCGATGGCGGGCGGGTGACGGTGAGCGTGGGCGCCGCCGGGATGCCCGAGGATGGGAAAAGCGCCGAAGCGCTCATCATGAGCGCCGACCTGGCCCTCTACCAGGCGAAGAAGGAAGGCCGCGACCGGGTGGTGACGAAGCGCGGCTAGTTGCTGCGGCGGCTCACCAGGTCGGAGAAGACCCAGCCGTTGCGCCCGCCCTGGTC
>JAXLXZ010000010.1:0-163300 GCA_046327735.1 Gemmatimonadales bacterium
TGACTCCCCACCTGGATCTTGTCGCCGTGCAGCACCGGCGCGGGTTCGGCACCGAGCTTGACGCCGTTGAGGAAGACGTCGTTCTCGCCCACGCGACGGACCGCCACCGAGCCGTCACCAATACCGATGACGACCGCGTGCGCTGCGGAAAGCCCGGGAAGCCGAAGTCCGCAGGAGGGATCGGTCCCGATTACCAGTTCGCCCGCCGGGATCGGCGTGCGCTGACCGGCGACTTCAAGTTCCATCATCGTCGGGCGCCTCGTTAAGGCCGGATGCCAAACGTACCCGGAGGCCCGTAACCACGCAAGCGATACGGGCTTACGCGCTCAGGGAACGGGGGGTTTCCACCCCCCCGAGCTGGAGACGGTGCAGCCGCTCGTACAGCCCCCCCTCCGCCAGCAGGCTCCGGTGCGTTCCCCGCTCCCGGATTTCCCCATGGTGCAGCACAAGAATCTCATCCGCATTCAGGATGGTACTCAGCCGGTGCGCCACCACCAGGCTGGTCCGCCCCCGCATCAGCTCTCCCACCGCCGCCTGGATCTGGGCCTCCGCCTCGGCGTCGACCGAGCTGGTGGCCTCGTCCAGCACCAGGATCCGGGGATCACGCGCCAGAGCCCGGGCAAACGACAGCAACTGCCGTTCCCCCACGCTCAGCGACCGGCCCCGCTCACCCAGGATGTGACCATACCCCTCTGGTAGACGCTGGATGAAGCGATCCGCTCCCACTCGCACCGCCGCCTCCCGGGCCTGGGCCGGCGGGATCGGGGCATCCAGAATCAGGTTGTGGTCGATATCCCCGGTAAAAAGGAAAAGGTCCTGCTGGACGAACCCGATGAGACCCCGCAGGTCGGCCGGGTCCAGCTCCCGGATGTCCACCCCGTCCACCGTGATCCGCCCCCGCTCCGGGTCGTAGAAACGGAGCAGCAGGTTGATGATGGTCGTCTTCCCCGCCCCGGTGTGGCCGACCAGGGCGATGGTCTCACCCGGCTTGGCCCGGAACGACACCCCTTTCAGCACCCAGTTTTCGCCGGGTTCGTTCCTCGTTCCTCGTTCCTCGTTCCTCGTTGTCTCGCTGGAAGCTCCTTCAACCGGCTCCCCATCGGAGCCCGATCTTTCGTCGGGCCCACGAGGAACGAGGAACGAGGAACGAGGAACAGAATATCGGAACCAGACGTCTTCAAAGACGACTTCCCCTCGAACCGGCACCGGAAGCGGCTTCGGTGCAACCGGCGGCTTCACCGAGGGCTCGGTATCGAGAAGGCGGAAAATCCGCTCCGAGGACGCCATCGCGCTCTGGAGCAGGTTGTATTTCTCGGAGAGATCCTGCAGCGGCTGGAAGAACCGGCGCGTCAGCTGGATGAAGGCGATGAGGACACCCACCGTGAGCGTCCCGTCCAGGATCCGGACGCCGCCCCGCCACAGCAGCATCGCCATCGCGGCGTTGGTGAGGAACTCCACCACCGGGAAGAAGATGGCGTAGATCGTGATGGAGCGGAGGTGCGCCCGCAGGTGCTCGTCGTTGACCCCCGCGAATCCCCGCGCCTCCGCCGCCTCCCGCCCGAACAGCTGCACCACCCGCATCCCGCTCAGGTGCTCCTGCAGGTACGCATTGAGGCGGGCCACCTTCACCCGGATCTCGCTGAACGACTCCCGCACCGCTTTCCGGAACGAGACCGCGGCGAGCATCATGAGCGGCAGCACCGCGAACGCCACCAGCGCGAGCCGCCAGTCCACCACCAGCATCATCGCGGCGATCGCCACCAGGGTGAAGACGTCGCCGAAGACCGTCACCACGCCGGACGAGAAGAGCTCGTTGAGCGTCTCCACGTCCGAGGTCACCCGCGTCATCAGCCGTCCCACCGGGTTCCGGTCGAAGTAGCTGACGCTCAGCTTCTGGAGGTGGGTGAAGATCGTGAGACGCAGGTCGGCCATGACCCGCTGCCCCATCCACGAGGTGAGGTACGCCTGACCGTAGTCGCAGAGAAACTCGAGCAGCAGCGAGGCGAAGAAGATGACCGCGAGGGTGCGGAGCAGGTCGACATCGTGGGCGGGAACCGCCACGTCGATGGCCCGCTGGGTCAGCGCCGGCCCCACCAGGTTGAGCGCCGAAGTCAGGAGCAGGAGCGCCAGCGCAAGGATCGCGGTGCCGCGATAGGGCGCGACGTAACGCAGCAGACGCCGCATCAGCGCGGCGTCGTATCCCCGTTCATCCGGCTCGACGGTGGGATCGCTCACGGCGCCGCCCCCGTCTCCGCCAGCTCTTCCTCGTCGATCCCCCGGCCCTGCTTGTAGCGGCCATGCACCCAGCGGGAGAAGACCACGAACCCGAAGGCGAGGGTGAAGTAGGACAGGATCGCGCGCCAGATCAGGGTGTAGAGCGGGCCCAGCTCGCGGGGCAGGTACACCGACGACATCACCGCGGTCGAGAGCAGCTCGGCGATCCCGGAGGCGCCCGGCGTCGGGGCGAAGTAGAGCAGGAAGGTGATCAGCGTCTGCACCAGCAGCACGTCCACGAAGTGGGCGTGAATCCCCACTGCGCGGAGCGCGACGTACCCGGCCAGGAGCTTGTTGGCGTGCGAGGGACCCGAGAGGAGCGTGGCCCAGAAGAGCGCCAGCCATCCCCTGGGGCTGTTGAAGGCGAGGACGCTCTTGTGCGCGTCATCGATGCCCTTGGTGAGGCCCTCGATCCGCGCCGCCACCCGCTCACTCTTGGTCGAGAGCTTCACCGCCAGCTTGTGCAACCCGTCGCGGGCCAGGCCGGGAAAGACGATCACGATCACCAGCACCACCCCGATCCCCACGAACAGCCCGAGGCTCCCGATGAAGAGATCGTAGAGCGTGAGCCCCATGACGTTGCCATGGTGCCCCAGCGACTTCCCCGCGCCCGCGAGGATCGCGATCGGCCCGGCGATGGCGAAGAAGAGCACCGTCGCGATGAACGACATCAGCGTGGTGGTCACCGCCAGCGGCAGCGGCACGCCCGCGCGGCGCATGGCGTAGATCATCATCGGGCCGGCGCCCGAGTTGAGCGGGGTGAGATAGGCGGCCCACGCCCCCATGCCCCCGGAGAGGATCATCCCCCCGATCGGCGGGTTTGGGTGCACGTGCCGCACCAGCACCCAGTTCCGCAGCCCGCCCCCGAACCAGTCCATCGACGCCAGCCCCAGTCCCACCACCACCCACTGCCAGTGCACGTGCTTCGCCGCCTCGAGAAAGGCGGGGAGGTTGTCGCCGTAGAGCAGGACCCCGGCGTACCCCAGGACGGAAATGCCGACGAAGACGAAGAAACCGCGGAGGAGGAGCCGGGGGGTGAGGACGGAAGCCATGACGGACCGGAAGTTAACCCCCTGTCAGGGACCCCGGAACGCCCCGAACACCGGATGGAATATCCCGGAACTCGGAACCCGGAACTCGGAACACTCCCCCCACCACCCTCCGTTATTCTTCCGGAATGGCCGACCGCACCATCCGCATCGTCAATGCACGCCAGCACAACCTGAAAGGCATCACCGTCGAGCTGCCCCACCGCTCGCTCGTGGTGGTGACCGGCCCGAGCGGCTCCGGCAAGAGCTCGCTCGCCTTCGACACGCTGTACGCCGAAGGACAGCGGCGCTACATCGAGTCGCTGTCGACCTACGCCAAGCAGTTCCTCGAGCGGATGCCCAAGCCACTGGTCGACCGGCTCGAGGGCATCGCGCCGTCCGTCGCCATCGAGCAGCGGAACCCGACCGTGTCGAGCCGCTCGACCGTCGGCACCGCCACCGAGATCTACGACTACCTCCGGCTCCTCTGGGCCCGGGTCGGGCGGCAGCAGTGCCGGGTCTGCGGCGCGCCGGTCCGGAAGGACACGCCCCAGTCGGCATCCGACGACACCCTCGCCGCGACCGGCGGACGGCTTCAGGTCACCTTCCCGCTCCCCGCCTCCGCCCGGCAGAACCACGCCGCCATCGTCGAGAACCTGCGCGCCCTCGGCTTCGTGCGGGTCCAGGCCGACGGCGCGCCGCTGCATCTCGACGAGCTCCCCGCCGGGCTCGACCTCGCCGCGACCACCGAACTCCTCGTCATCGTCGACCGTCTCTCCGGGGGCGCCGACTCCCGCGACCGGCTGACCGAGGCGCTGGCCTCGGCGTTCGGCGAAGGCGAAGGCATCGCGGTCGTGCTGCACGACGGCGGGCGGCTCCGCTTCACCGAGCGCCCCGCCTGCTCCCGCTGCGATACGCCCGCGGTGAGCGTGACCCCCGCGCTCTTTTCCTTCAATAACCCCCGCGGCGCCTGTGCCGGGTGCAACGGTTTCGGCGCGGTGCTCGAGTACGACGAATCCCTCATCATCCCCGACCCGGGCCGCTCCCTCTCCGAGGGCGCGATCGACCCGTGGACCAAGCCCCGCTACGAGACCCGCCGCCGGCTGCTGCACAACACCGCGGTGAAGCTCGGCATCGACCCTGACAAGCCCTGGCAGAAGCTCAAGGCCAAGGACCAGCGCGAGCTCCTCCACGGCAAGCACGGCCGCTACCTCGGGATCTTCCCCTTCCTCAAGGGACTCGAGGAGAAGCGCTACAAGCAGTACATCCGGGTCTTTCTCCGTCAGTACCAGCTCGCCAAGACCTGTCCCGGCTGCGGCGGCACCCGGCTCAACGACCAGGCCCTCGCGGTGCGCATCGGGGGCGAGACCATCGCCGCCCTTGCCGCCCGGCCGGTCGACCAGCTGCACACCTGGCTTTCCGCCCTCGAACTCACACCCTTCGAGCGCGAGGTGGGCCAGCTGATCCTCGACCAGCTCGAGCGCCGGATCAGCTTCCTGCGCGATGTCGGGCTCGGCTACCTGACCCTCGACCGCCTCACCCGCACCCTCTCCGGCGGCGAGGCCCAGCGGATTTCGCTCTCGAACGCCCTCGGCAGCAACCTGGTCGACGCCCTCTACGTGCTCGATGAGCCGTCGATCGGCCTCCACCCCCGCGACATCGACCGCCTCCTCGGCCTCCTCGAGCGGCTCCGGAACCAGGGGAACACCGTCGTGGTGGTCGAGCATGACCCGGCCGCGATGCGTCACGCCGATTTCATGCTCGAGCTCGGCCCCGGCGCCGGGGAGCATGGGGGACAGGTCGTCTATTCCGGGCCGGTCGCCGGCGCGACCGAGACCCTCACCGGCCAGTACCTCTCCGGCCGGAAGCGGATCGGGATTCCCAGCATGCGCCGCCGCTTCGGTCCCTGGCTCCGGATCCGGGGCGCCGCCCTCCACAACCTCCAGGGCGTCGACGCCGACATCCCGATCGGGGCACTCACCGCCGTCACCGGCGTCTCCGGCTCCGGCAAGAGCACCCTGGTCCACGATGTCCTCTACCGGCAGCTCGAGCGCAAGCTCCACGGCGGCCACTCCGCCAAGGAGCATCTCGGCGAGGTGATCGGGAACGTGCGCGAGCTCCTCGGCGCCGAGCATTTGCAGGATGTGCTGCTGATCGATCAGTCGCCGATCGGCCGCACCCCGCGCTCCAATCCGATCACGTACGTGAAAGGGTTCGACGAGATCCGCGAGCTGTTCGCGGCCCAGCCCGAGGCCCGCAAGCGGAAGCTCACGGCCGCGTCGTTCTCGTTCAACATGGCGGGAGGACGCTGCGAGACCTGCGAGGGCGCCGGCGCGGTCATGGTGGAGATGGTCTTCCTCGCCGACGTCTACGTGCCGTGCGAGGCCTGCGGCGGGACCCGCTACCGGCGGGACGTGCTCGACGTGAAGATCGGCGGCCAGTCGATCGCCAACGTGCTCGAGTACACCGTCGACGAGGCGATCCGCCGCTTCCGCCACCAGCCCAAGCTGGGCCAGGCGCTCTGGCACCTGCAGCAGGTTGGGCTCGGCTACCTGCGACTCGGCCAGCCCGCCACCACCCTCTCCGGCGGCGAGGCGCAGCGCCTCAAGATCGCCCGCGAGCTGGCCCAGTCGGGGAAGCGCGCCGGCCGCAAGCTCTACATCCTCGACGAGCCCACCACCGGCCTCCATCTCGATGACGTGCGGATCCTCATCCAGGTACTCGACCGCCTGGTCGACGCCGGGCACACCGTGGTCGTGATCGAGCACCACCTCGATGTCATCAAGCGCGCCGACTGGGTCATCGACCTCGGCCCGGAGGGCGGCGGCGGCGGTGGCCGGATCGTGGCGCAGGGTTCTCCCGAAGCCGTCGCCCAGGTCGAGGCATCCCACACCGGACGCTACCTCCGCGAGGTGCTCCTCCCCGCCGAAGCCCTCGCCGGATGACCCGCCGGCAGGCGGTCCTGGCGCTCTGGGCCACCTGCCTCATCTGGGGCGTGGCGTTCCCGCTCGCGAAGCTGGGACTCCGGGATGCGAGCCCCATGGTGTTCGGGGCGAGCCGCTTCATCGTCGCTTCCATCCTCCTGCTGCCCTTCGTGCGGGGCACCACCCGGGACGAGTGGATCTACGGCGCCGTCCTGGGCGGGCTGCTCTCGCTCGGGTTCGCCCTCCAGAACGTGGGGCTGAGCCTCACCACGGCGAGCCGCTCGGCCTTCATCACGGCGCTCTACCTGGTCTTCGTTCCGCTCATTGCGTGGCTGGTATGGCGGACCCTCCCTGAGCGCCGCGCCGTCGTGGCCCTGCTCATCGCCCTGACCGGGATGGCGCTGCTCACGCGACCGGGTGGTGCCGTGGGCGGGCTCAACACCGGCGACCTCGTCACCCTGCTCTCCTCGATTGCCTTCGCCGCGCACCTGGTGGCCACTGGCGTCTTTGCCCGGCGCTACCGGGTCGAGCGGCTGATGCTCAGCCAGATCATGGCCTCGGCGGTGCTGACGTCACTCGCGGCCCCGCTGGTCGAGACGCCCCGACTGGAACTCACGCCGGTCCTGGGGGGCGTCATCCTCTATGAAGCGGTGGTGGCCAGCGTCATCGCCATTCCCCTCCAGCTCGCCGCCCAGCGCACCCTCTCCGCCACCCACACCGCGCTGATCTACACCATCGAACCGGTCATCGCGACCCTCGCCGCCATGGCGATCCTGGGCGACCGGCTCTCTCCGGTGCAGTGGCTCGGCGGCGCCCTGATCCTCGGCGGCAGCCTGGTGCCCGAGCTCCTCCCCGCGCGCCCCGCCACCGAATCCTGATCTGCCGGTTACACGCTCTTGACCTGAGACCGACTCCGGGGTGACAGGCCCCCTCGATTCTCCCTCGCGTCCGCCGTACTCACCTTCACCACGCGAGGTCCGATGTCCCCCTTCCTCACCCGCTCGCTCCTGGCCGTGAGCGCCACGGCCGGCCTCCTGGCCTGTGACAGCACCGACCGGCCTGCCGTCACGGAAACCTCAGCGCTCGCCGCGCACCGTGACACGCCCACGCTCACCTCGCAGCCGGCCCAGGCCCACCTCGCCGCTGGCATACGCGGTACGCTCACCCCGGTCCTCAGCGTCGGCGACACCCTCCCCGATGGCGCCCCCTGGGCCCCAATCCCCGACGGCCTCGGCGCCTACGCCGACTGGCGGAAGCTGGTGCTGTTCGTCAACCACGAGCTCAACAGCGGCGGGGTGAAGGATGCCTCCGGGGCCAGCCGGTACCAGTACGCCCGCGTCTCCCGGCTCGAGCTCGACCGTCGCACCCTCGCGGTGCGCGATGCCAGCTACGTCGTGAACGGGAGCGAGCAGTACCTCCGCCTCTGCTCCGCCACCTTCGTGGGCCGGGAGGTGGGCTTCCCCTCGGGCTACTTCCTCACCGGCGAAGAGCAGACCGGCGGCGTCCATGACGGGATCCAGCTCGCCATCGGCACCGACGGCACCATCCACGAGCTTCCCTGGATGGGCCGCTTTGCCCACGAGAACGCCACCGCCGTGCCGTACCGCGGGAAGGTCGCCGTCTTCGGCACCGACGACACCTCCGGCAAGTCGGAGCTCTACCTCTACGTCGCCGAGAACGAGGCCGACTTCCTCCAGGGCCGGGGCAAGCTCTACGTCTTCGCCTCGAGCGCCGTGCCCCACGCCGGCAACCTCGCCGCGGGCCAGCAGATCGACGGTCACTTCGTCGAGGTCCCCAATCCCGCCTCGCTCAGTTCCACCCAGCTGCAGACCACCGTCACCGCCCTCGGCGCCTTCCCCTTCGTGCGGCTCGAGGACTCCGACTACGACCACCGCTTCGAGCGCTCCCGTCCGGCGCTCTACTTCGTCGACACCGGTGCCGAGTCGGTGAAGTGCGGCGCGGTCGCCTGCGACCCCTATGGCTCGATCTACCGGCTCGACCTCGATCGCCGCGATCCCGCCGGTCCGGCCCGGCTCACCCTCCTGGCCCGCTCCAGCGGCGCCCAGAACGGCTGGTCGTCCCCCGACAACATCGCCGCCGGCGAGCGCAGCCTCATGGTGCAGGAGGATCCGGCCAACACCACCTTCGCCGGCCAGCGCGCCCCGCAGGTCTGGCAGTTCGGCTATACCCATCGCGGTGGCATCGATGCGGGCCGGGTGGTGGTCGAGCTGGAGAACAGCAGCTGCAACGATGCGGCGGGGACCTGCTGGGAATCGAGCGGGATCATCAACGCGGAGGCGTGGCTGGGAGAGGGAGCCTGGCTCTTCGACGTGCAGGCCCACACCCTGCCAGTCCCCAATGCCAACCTGGTGAACGAGGGAGGCCAGCTCCTCCTGCTGCGGGTCCGCGGCAGCTGAGGGCACGGCAAACGAATCAGGGATTCCTGGCCAGCTCTGTCATTCCGAGCGAAGCGAGGAATCCCTGTTTGTGCTGACGACCAGTTCTGTCATTCCAAGCCGCAGCCTGGCCGGGCGATGAAGTCTGTCATTCCGAGCCGCAGGCTGGCCTGGCGATGAAAGTCTGTCATTCCGAGCCGCGAAGCGGCGAGGAATCCCTGATCTTCCCGCAGACCAGCTCAGCTCCCCGTTGCCCGCCTCGGCTCCCGGCCCGTCACCACCCCCGACCGTCGCAGCCGCTCCGCGCCCTCCCGGAGCGTCCGCTCCGTCGTCTCCCAGTCGATGCACGCATCGGTGATGGAGACGCCGTAGGCCAGCCCCTCGAGCCCGTGCTCGGCCTTCTGGCTCCCCGCGTGCAGGTGGCTTTCCAGCATCGCCGCCATGATGTGCGGACTTCCCTCCACCACCTGGCCCAGCACCTCCTGGAAGACCGCCGGCTGGCGGGTGTGATCCTTGTTCGAGTTGCCGTGGCTGCAGTCGACCATCACCCGCGCCGGCATCCCCCGCGCCGCGCAGAAGGCCGCCGCCGCATTCACCGACGCCGCGTCGTAGTTGGTGCGACCCCCGCCGCCGCGCAGCACCAGGTGCCGCTCCGGGTTGCCGGTGGTGTGGACGATGGCGCTCCGGCCCTCGGTGTCCATGCCCAGGAAGGTGTGCGGCACCCCGGCGGCCTGCATCGCGTCGAGCGCGATCTGCAGGTTGCCATCGGTGGTGTTCTTGAAGCCGACCGGCATCGAGAGACCGCTCGCCAGCTCGCGGTGAGTCTGCGATTCCGCGGTCCGCGCCCCGATGCAGGTCCAGCTCACCAGGTCGGCGATGTACTGCGGCACCACGGGCCCGAGCAGTTCGGTCGCCGCCGGCAGCCCCAGCGCGTTCACGTCCAGCAGCAGCTGGCGCGCGATCCGGAGCCCGGTCACCATGTCGCGGGTCCCGTCGAGATGGGGATCGCTGATGAGCCCCTTCCATCCCACCGTGGTGCGCGGCTTCTCGAAGTACACCCGCATCACCAGGTAGAGCACGTCCTCGAGCTCCCGGTGCAGCGCTGCCAGCCGGCGAGCGTACTCGAGGGCCGCCTTGGGGTCGTGGATCGAGCACGGCCCCACGATCACCATCAGCCGGCGGTCATCGCCCGAGAGAATCCGCGCGATCGTCTGGCGCGCTTCCAGCACCACGTTGGCCACGTCCCGGCTGATCGGCAGCTCGGCCAGCAGTTCCGCCGGCGACACCAGCGGATCGAACCGGGTGACGTGGACGTTGCTGGTGCGCGGGATGATGGGCTTCATCGACGACATGATGCTGCTCCGGACGGGATACAGGGGCAATGGTATAAAGATGCGCCCCGCTGAGTGGTCGCGCCAGAGCCGGTGTCACGATACCTTCACGATCCGATGCCCGAACTCCCCGATATCCGCCTGTATCTCCACGCCCTCGAACCCCGGGTGAAGGGCGCCACGCTCGAGGAGCTCCGCATCACCACACCGTTCCTGCTCCGCTCGGTCGAGGTACCGCCCGCGCTCCTGCATGGGAGGGAAATCACCGGAGTCGAACGGCTCGGCAAGCGCATCGTCCTCTCCTTCGACGGGGAGTACTTCGCCGTCATCCACCTGATGATCGCGGGACGCTTCCGCTGGGCCGCGAAAGGCGCCAAGGCGCCGGGCAAGATCGGCCTCGCTGCCTTCGATTTCTCCAGCGGCACCCTGCTCCTCACCGAGGCCGGCACCAAGCGCCGAGCCTCGCTCCACCTGGTGCACGGCCGCGCGTCGCTCGCCCCCTTCGCCCGCGGCGGGCTCGAGGTCGAATCCTCTACCCTGGCCGACTTCTCCGCGGCGCTCCGCCGGGAGAACCACACCCTCAAGCGCGCCCTCACCGATCCCCGCATCCTCGACGGCGTCGGCAATGCCTACTCCGACGAGATCCTCCACCGCGCGAAGCTCTCCCCCCTCGCGCTCACCTCTCGGATCGGTGGCGAAGAGATGGAACGGCTCTGGACCGCCGCGCGGGCCATCCTCAGCGAGTGGACTGACCGCCTCATCGCCGAGACCGGCACCCGCTTCCCCGAGAAGGTGACCGCCTTCCGCCCCGAGATGGCGGTGCACGGCCGCTACAACCTCTCCTGCCCGGTCTGCGGCACCGCCGTCCAGCGGATTCGCTACGCCGAGAACGAGACCAACTACTGCCCCACCTGCCAGACCGGGGGCCGCCTCCTCGCCGACCGCGCCCTCTCCCGGCTCCTCCGCGAGGACTGGCCCCGGTCGCTCGAGGAGCTCGATGAGCTGCGGAGCCCCAGGCCATGAACGCCCCGCTCGTCCGCGCCATCGGGCGCTGGACCCTCGTGGCCCTGATGCTGAACGGGGTCATCGGGAGCAGTGTGTTCGGCCTCCCGTCCGTGATCGCGGGCAAGGTCGGCTCGGCCAGCCCCTGGGCCTGGCTGGTCGCCGCGCTCGCCATCAGCGTCATCGTGGCCTGCTTCGCGGAGGTGTCTTCCCGGTTCGGCGAGGCGGGCGGGCCCTATCTCTACGGCCGGGTCGCGTTTGGCCGGCTGATGGGCATCGAGGTGGGGTGGTTCTCCTGGCTGGTGCGACTCACTGCCTCCGCCACCAACGCCAATCTCTTCGTCATCTACCTCGGTGAGCTGTGGCCCGCCGCCGAGACGCCGCTCGGCTCCCGGCTGGTGCTCGCAGCCCTCCTGATTCCTCTGGCGGTGGTGAACATCCGGGGCGTCTCTCCCGGCTCGCGACTGAGCGGCGGGCTGCTGCTTCTCAAGCTGGCCCCCCTCACCGCCTTTCTCCTTCTCGGCATCGCGCTGGTGCTCCCGGACAGTCCTCCGCTCGCGCCAACCCACGCACCCCCAGGAGCCTGGCTCGACGCCATCCTCCTCCTGATGTTCGCCTATGGCGGATTCGAGGCCGCGCTCATCCCGCTCGGCGAGGCGAAAGAGCCCGAGCGGGACGCGCCCTTCGCCCTGGGCGTGACGCTGGTGACCTGCGCCGTCCTCTACAGCCTGGCACAGGTCGTGGTGCTTGCCGCGCTCCCCACTCCGGCCGCCAGCACCCGCCCCCTCACCGATGCTGCCCGCGTCTTTCTCGGCCCCTTCGGCGCGGTGCTGCTCGCCGTCGCGGCGATGCTCTCGGTGTACGGATATCTCTCGAGCGGCATGGTCAACGTGCCCCGGCTCACCTGGGCCATGGCGGCGGAGGGCGACTTCCCCTCGCCGTTCAAGGCGGTGCACCCGAAGTGGAAGACGCCAGTCGTCTCGGTGGTGACCTACGCGGTGCTGGTCTGGCTCCTGGCCAGCTCCGGCGGATTTCTCGGCAACCTCTCCCTCTCCGCCGTGTCCCGGCTCTTCACCTACGGGCTGGTCTGCGCCGCCCTGCCGCGGCTTCGCCAGCTCGAGCGCGAGGGCAGGGTGCCCGCGGCCCGGCTCCGGCTCCCGCTGCCGTGGCTCTGGGCCGGACTCGGGCTCCTGCTCTCGCTGGTGCTCGCCACCCGGATGACCCGGCAGGAGCTCCTGGTGATGACGGGAACGATTCTCCTCGCGGGCGCCAACTGGCTCTGGGCACGAAAGCGGTCCCCCTGATCACCCGCTGAGCCGCGGGCTGGCGCCTCGCTTCGTCGATGGAACCCATGGCCCCGGCGATGCACAGGTCAGGTGCCGGGGCACCGCGTGGCGGTGTACGGCCCGTTGATCGAGAAGTTGCCCGCGTTGAAGATCCCCGAGCCCGTCCAGCTGACGGTTCCGCTCGCGGTGGTGGGGTCGAACGTGCCGGTCACGCTCTCCGCACCGCCAGAGCCGAAGGTGTAGGACCCGCCCGATGTCGTCGTGTTGAACACCCCGAAGGTCGGGCTGTCTGCCGAATCGGCCCGGAAGCCTCCGTAGACGTCGGCGCCGGTGACCAGCACGTCGAAGTTCCCGGGAGACACGGCGCCGGACGGCGTGTAGCGGCCGCAATAAGCGATACCGGTCGGCGTAGCCCCGAACGCGCCCACCGAGAAGGTGTTGGGCGGACCCCAGTTGCCATAGATCAACCCGCCGTCCACGACGCCGGTCAGCGTGTAGCCCCCGCCGGTAGCGCTGAAGCCGCCATCCGCGGTCGCCGACCCGGTCAGGGTGATCGGCGCCCCCGAGATGGGCGTAATCACGCTGCCCGCCACCAGGGCCGCGTCGTTCGAGCCGGTGGGAGCCACCGCGAACATCAGGACGAATCCGCCGTTGATCCGTGAGTCGCCGAGGAAGACTCCCTTGAAGGTGGTGGCGGTGGGGGTGGGCCCGGTGCTGTCACTGCCACCGCCGCCGCAGGCGGCGAGCGCCAGGATGACCAGGGGTGTTGCCAGCCGGGAGAGGGGCAAGCGGCGCGGACCGCCGGCGGTGAACGGGAGCATGAAGGACCTCGCGTGTGGGTTGGGGCGGGCAGCGCCCGGGCCCGCACCTGCGGGCCGCCTCCAAGATCGGCCGCGCCCTTACCTGACTTTCGAGCGGCTCTTATCTGGGACTGGCGGAAAACACGAAGGGCCACCGATTGGTGGCCCTCGATGGGCAGTGACGCGACTTCGTCCTCGTTCGTTCAGCTCCCGAGGCAGGACTCGAACCTGCGACCCGCTGATTAACAGTCAGCTGCTCTACCAACTGAGCTACTCGGGAAGGTCCTTGCGGGCGGGAGAATCTCGCACCCACCCCGCAGCCGGGTCAAGCGCCGACGTCGCGCCCGAGGAGCCTGACTCGCACGGCGCTCCCCGCCACCACCCCGGAGTCCGCTCCAAGAGCCAGAATCGATGGCGCATCGCCCATCAAGCGCCATCTTAACGCCACCGACAAGCCACTATTGAGTCACTTTACCTGTCGTTCTTGCCGCCCAGGCTCTTTTCCGGCCCGAATGACCGGAAGAATGCGCCCCCTCGGAGTCACGCACTAAACCACTTAACTGCAACAGTTTACGCCGAACATGAGCATGCACTCGCATATTTTCTTGCGATAGTGAGCGCACACTCTTGCTTTTCTATCCAACTACCCGGCATACCCCCTCTTTCCGCCTTGCCAGAATGACGGCTAAGCCGCTGTGGAAAATGAGTTTACAAACTCATCGGTACCGGCAAACTCGCCGCCATCTACTTTCCTTACATGTCGCTCTTCCCGCTGGTTGGACATCAGGAGGAGGTCGGGCAGGTCCTGACCGCGATCCGTGAGGACCGCCTCCCCCAGATGGTCCTCCTGACTGGGAAGCAGGGGGTGGGGAAGCAGCGGTTCGGGCTCTGGATGGCGCAGGCCCTCCTCTGCGAAGCCGGAGACCGGCGGCCCTGTGGAACCTGCCGGGCCTGTATTCAGGTTCTCGGGTTGACCCACCCGGATCTCCACTGGCTCATGCCGGTGCTTCGGCCCAAGGCCGCAGATTCGGACAAGGCCATAGAGGAACTGGCGGATGCGGTGGGCGCCCTGGTCGAAGAACGGCGCCAGAAGCCGCTCTGGAACGCACCAGAAGGCATGGCGGGGCACTTCGTCGCCACCGCCCGGTTGCTCCAGCGGCGGGCCGCCCTGACCCCGGTGGTGGGACGCCGCAAGGTCTTCCTCCTCGCCGAGGCGGACCGGCTGGTCCCGCAGGAGGCCAGCCCGGAGGCGGCCAACGCGCTCCTCAAGCTGCTCGAGGAGCCCCCGGCGGATGCGCAGTTCATCCTGACCGTGGTGGACCCGAACCGGCTCCTCCCGACTGTCCGGTCACGGCTGGTGCCCCTGCGGCTGGGCCGGCTGACCGATGCAGAGGTGGAGCAGTTCCTCGCCCGGCACGGCGAGCTGGGTGGGGCGGAGCTCAAGACCCGGGTGGCGAGGGCCGGCGGGTCGATCGGGCAGGCACTGGCCGCCGGTGAGGACAGCGCCAAGTCGGCCAAGGCGGCCGAGGAGCTCCTCCGGGCCGTCCTGAGCGGTCCCGCCGGCCGGGCCGAGCGGGCGCTCAAGCAGGGACCGTGGGCGGCGCGGGGCGACTTCACCGCCATGCTCGACAGCCTGGCGGAAGTGCTGGGGGACGCGGCCCGGAACGCAGCCGGCCGCCCGACCCGGGGCCCGCTGCCGGAACCGCTTCGGAGCCCCCGGCCGGTCGCCGCCTACGTGACGGCGCAGACCCGGGTGCTGGCGGCCCGCGAGGCCGCCCAGGGCAACGTGAACCCGCAGCTGTTGCTGGCGGTGCTGGCCGACGAACTGGCGGAGGTGCTGTGAGCCTGAGTCATGTGGACCAGCAGGGCCGGGCCCGCATGGTGGACGTGGCCGACAAGCCGGTGACCCGCCGGACGGCGGTCGCTGAGGGAATGGTCCGGATGAGCCAGGAGGCGTTTGCCCTGGTGCGTGACAACGCCGTCGCCAAGGGCGATGTCCTCCGGATAGCCGAAGTGGCCGGGGTGATGGGAGCCAAGCAGACCGGGAGCCTGATCCCGCTCTGCCATCCCCTTGCCCTGGACGTGGTGCAGGTCGAATGCAGCGCAGAGCCGGCCCTGCCGGGGGTGCGCGTGGTCGCGACCGCGGTCGCGACCGGTCGGACCGGGGTGGAGATGGAGGCGCTGTCCGCGGTGTCCATCGCCTGCCTCACGGTCTACGACATGGTGAAGGCAGTGGACCGCGGGATGGTAGTTGAAGGCATCCGGTTGCTCGAAAAGACCGGTGGAACCAGGGGAGACTGGCGAGCCGAGTAGCGCGGCAGGACGACGCGCACCCCTCGCCCTCCCACTTGTGAGGAGGATAGATGCACATCGAAGAGCCTGATCCGCATGGCCGTACGACCTGGACCCGTCGCCTGCTCGCCCGGGGCGCCGCGCTCCTCGTGACCGTGCTGCTCGTCAGCGCCCTCGCGGGGTCCAAGTCCGGCGTCCGCGCCTCGGAAGACGCGGTTCCGCCCAGCCTCGGCATGGTCGCCGACGAAGTCCAGGCGCTCACCCGCCGGCTGGAGACCACCAGGGGCGAGCTGGCCATGGCCCGGGCCCAGGTGGATCGCGCGAACCTGGTCTTCAAGTATTCGGAGAAGTACCAGATCCCGGCCGACCTCGCCTCGGCGATCTACGACATCGCCCTCAGCGAGGGGATCGACCCCGATGTCGGGTTCCGGCTGGTGAAGATCGAGAGCGGGTTCAAGCCGCGCGCGCTCTCCAACATGAACGCGATCGGCTACACCCAGATCCAGCCCGGCACCGCGAAGTTCTATGAGCCGGGGCTCTCGCCGGAGCAGCTTTACGACCGCGATGTGAACCTCCGCATCGGGTTCCGCTTCCTGCGCGACCTGACCCGCCGTTACGACGGCGACCTGGAGCTCGCGCTGGTGGCCTACAACCGTGGCCCGGGCCGGGTGGAGGAGATCCTCCTCAACGGCGGCGATCCTTCCAACGGGTACGCCGAGAAGGTGCTGACCGGGACGAAGCACGCGGTGGTGGGGGCGGGGAACTAAGGCGGGCAGACGGGCAGGCGGTCAGTGACCAAGAAGAAGGGCGAGCATCTCAGCGATGCTCGCCCTTTCTCGTACCCACTGGCCGCCCGTCCGCCCGACCGCCTGTCCGCCCCGCCTTCAGTCCGGAATCACCAGCCTGGTCCCCATCTTCAGCACCGAATCGCTGTCCATGTTGTTGGCCGAGCGGAGTGCGCTCAGCGTGACACCGTAGCGGTTCGCGATCCCGGTGAGGGTATCGCCCCGGCGGACCAGGTGCGTGTGGGGACGAGCCGTCTCCACCGGCGCAACCCGGCGCGGCGTCGACGGGCCCGGATCGGCGACGGTATCGACCGCCGCGGGCACCCGGATCACCTGGCCCGCGCGGAGCTTCTCACCCCGGGAGAGGGCGTTGAGCGAGCGCAGCCGCTCGATCGTGGTGTTGTACTTGTCGGCGATGGTCCAGAGCGACTCGCCACTGCGCACCTTGTACCGGATGGTGGTGCCGCCGTGGCCCGGGCCGGGGCGCGCCGCCACCGGTGCCGCTTCCGGAAGCGGCGGAACGAAGCTGGTGGGGATCAGGAGATGGGTCCCGGGCTTGAGCCGGGTGGTCCGCACGCCGGGGTTCGCGTCGGCGATGAGCCGCGAGTTGACCCGGTAGAGCTTCGCGATGGCGCCGAGGGTCTGCCCCCGGGTGACGGTGTGCTCGACATAGCTCACACGTCCCTTGTCCGGCAGCGATGAATAACCCTCGGCCACTTTCGCCCCGCTGCCGATGGGGAGGCGCACCACCGACTCCCGCCGGGGCGGCGTCACCATCCGGATGTACTGCGGGTTCAGGTCACGGAGCGCCACGAGGCTGGTGTCGGCCAGCTTCGCGATCACGTCGAGGCCGGTGGCGTCGGGCACGATGATCGAGTCGTAGGCCATCGGGTCGATGCCCGTGGGCCGCTCGAAGCCATACTTCTCCGGCTGCTTCGCGATCAGTGCCGCGGCGATCAGCTTCGGGACGTAATCCTTCGTCTCCCGGCGGAGGAAGCGGGTGTCGTACAGCCGGAAGAAGGTCGCATCGGCGCTCTCTTCGTCCTCGGCATCATCGCCCGGCAGGCGACGGAGTCCCCGGCCCACCTTCCCCGCGCCGGCGTTGTACGCCGCGGCGGCGAGGTACATCGAGCCGAACTGGTCGCGGAGATCGGCGAGGTGACGGGCCGCGGCATCGGTGGCGCGCATCGGGTCGCGCCGCTCGTCCACCCAGCTGTCGATCTTGAGGCCGTAGAGCTTGGCCGTCCCCTTCATGAACTGCCACATCCCCGTCGCACGGGCCCGGCTCGTGGCGGTATTGCTGAACCCACTCTCGATGAGCGCCAGGTACACCATGTCCTCGGGGACCTGGTACTCCTTGAGCTTGGCGCGGATCATCGGCTCGTAGCGCGGCATCCGCTGGAGCCAGATGCCCATCCGTTCCCGCGCGGGTCCCTGGAAGAAGTCGAGGTAGTACTTGACCCGGGAATGCGAGCCGTAGGTCTCGACGTCGATATCGTAGGTGACTTCGGTGGCGACCGAGTTGGCGCCGCCGGTCCCCGAGGGAGTCGGGAGGTCGGCGAGGCCCGAGTCACGCACCTGGGGATGGGCCTGGTCGAGCTTCTCGAGCACCGCCGCGTCGGCGGAGTCGGCGGCCTCCGTGGAGTCCTGCCGCAGCGCCGGAGGGGGAGCGGGCGGGGCAGACTGTGTGTCCACCGGAGTGGGCGCCTGGGCAATAATGGCCGGAGGAGTGGCCTCCGTCCCACGGGTGTTGGCCGGCTGATTCGCCGGCTTGGGGGCCGGCGAAGGTTGCGGCTTGGAACCGTGGGCACACGCAGCTGCCAGCAGCGGGAGCGCCCATATGCCGATACGCTTCATGGAGTTGGCAGCCTTTCCACGATCATATCTGGTACCGCCCGACCGGGATTGAAGGGGTCCGGGCTCGATGCACGGCTAACTCGGCTTGATCCAACGAAATCACCTGCCCGCAAGATCCAAGCTCAGGGTGAAAAAATGAACCCCCGATTCGGCCCGTGTTCGGGATTCGGACCGGCGGGCAAAGCGGCGGCACCCCGCGAATTACCGGGGTGTCGGGCTTTTCCCAAGGATGCCTGGGGGGTAGAACGGGGTCGCGCGGACCGCTCAGCGCATGAAGAAACGATTCCCGAGAACGCGATTGGTCGCGTTGAGCACCGCCAGGGCAGCGCCACGGGTGGGGTCAGCATCCTCGGTGAGGAAGCACCCCACCAGGCGCTGGGTCTCGTTGCCGTCGAGGAGCGAGAGGGAGACGATGACCACGTTGGCATCGAACGCCCGCACCGCTTTCACCCCGAGCAGTTCGAAGCGGAGCGCGCTCTTGGTCGCCTTGGTGAGAGCGATGACGCAGGCCTCGGCGGCGCAACGGAGCTCGCCCGACTGGGACGCCAGCCCTTCGGATTCCCCGAGCCACTCGTCCGCGTCCTGCCAGGAGAGCGTGACCTTCGCGCGGCAGCGCCCGCTGGCAAGGCGGTCGAGCAGGAAGTCGGCAAACCGGAGCCGGTCGGGAAGTCGGGACGTGCTGGCCATGATTCGTCAGGTCTGGCGGATGCGTGGAAACAGGGTCAAACGTACCTTCCGGAATGCGAATCTCATGCCTTGCCCTGCTCGCCCTCGGGTGGGTGGGCCCGGTCACTGCCCAGGAACCGGCGGTCCTCGAGGGGCTCCTCCGGGCGCGGATCGCCCAGGACACCGCCGCCGTCGGGGTGGTCTACCGGGACCCGGCCCGGCACGACGGGGTAGCCATCAAACCCCTGCTCCGGTTCCACGCCGCCAGCACCATGAAAGTCCCGGTGCTGATCGAGCTGGCCCGGCAGGTCGACCGGGGGGAGCATCGCTGGGACGAGCCCGTCACGGTACGCAACGAGTTCAAGTCGATCGTGGACGGGTCGCCCTACCATCTCGATGCCGGGGACGACAGTGACTCGACGCTCTACCGGTTCGAGGGCCAGGCGGTGCCGCTGAGCCGGCTGGCCCGGCTGATGATCACCCGGAGCAGCAATCTCGCCACCAACCTGATCATCGAGCGGGTCGGACCCACCCGGGTGAATGCCACCGCCCACGCGCTGGGTGCCGATTCGATCGCGGTACTCCGGGGCGTCGAGGACCAGAAGGCATTCGACCGCGGCCTCAACAATACCACCACCGCGCGGGACCTCGCGATCCTTCTCGAGGCGATCGCGAGCGGCCGGGCCGCCTCGCCCGCCGCCAGCGATACCATCCGCGCGATGCTGCTGGACCAGGAATTCAACGACGGGATTCCCGCCGGGCTGCCCCCGGGTACGCGGGTGGCCCACAAGACCGGCGAGATCACCGCCATCGCCCACGACGCCGCCATCGTGTACCCCGAGGGCCACGGGCCGTGGATCCTGGTGGTGCTCACGCGCGGCTATGCCGAGCGGAAGGATGCCGCCCGCCTCCAGGCCGATCTGTCAGGCATCGTGTATCGGTGGGCCCTGCGGATGCCGGACCCCCGCGAGTAGCGGGAGCCGGGAGATGGTCCAGCCGGCGCGTGCCTAGCGCTGGGTCACGTGCTCGGTCACGACCGCCGTGAGGCGCGCCTCGGAGAGGCGGTCGGCCTGGGCGTAGAGATCCGAACGGGAAGAAGACTGGAGCGTGGTGGGAGCCCAGACCGTCCGGCTTCCCTCGCCCCGCGAGCGGCAGTTGAGCACCAGGCGCCAGGAATGCGAGTGCGCCACCCGTTCGGCAACGGGCGAGACCGTCCAGTGGACGTCCCCGATCTGAAGTTCCTTCCACGCCATAGGTGCTCTGGGGGGTGACCCCGCGAATGTGGCGTTTGGCGCGGGGATAAGCAAGGGACCGGCCCGCCTGGCCCGGTCCCTTTGCACACCCCTCACACGGCGCCGGTAATCCGGCTTACACCGGCGCCCCGCCCGTCAGCTTCGCACCAGCTTCTGGAACCGGGCGCGGAGATCGCGGGTCACCGGGCCGGCCTTCCCCTCGCCGATGACCCGCCCGTCGACCATCCGGATGGGGGCCACCTCGGCGGCGGTGCCGGTGAGAAACGCCTCGTCAGCGGTGTAGAGGTCGTAGCGGTTGAGCATCGTCTCCACGACCCTGTAGCCGGCCGCGGTCGCGAGCTCGATGATCGCGTCGCGGGTCACGCCCTTGAGCAGGCCGGCGTACACCGCCGGCGTATAGAGCGTGTCCTTCTTCCAGACGAAGAGGTTCATGCCGGTCGCCTCGGCGATGAAGCCGCTGCTGTCGAGCATGATGGCGTCGTCGGCGCCGGCGTTGGTCGCCTCGACCTTGGCCAGGATGTGGTTGAGGTAGTTGAGCGACTTGACCCGCGGCGAGAGCGCTTCCCGCTGGTTGATCGGGGTGCCGGCCGTGACCAGCGTCAGCCCCTGCTCGTAACGCTCCGGCGGCCAGATGGCGATCACGTCGAAGATGATGATGATGCCCGCCTTGGGGCACTTCCGCGGGTCGAGCCCGAGATCGCCCACGCCGCGGGTGATGATGTGGCGCAGGTACCCGTCCTGGAGCCCGGACCGCCGGACACCCTCCTCGGTGATCGCGATCATCTCCGCCTTCGGCATCGCCACCTTGAGGGTGATGGCCTGGGCCGAGTCGTAGAGCCGGTCCACGTGCTCCGCGAGGCGGAAGGTCTTCCCGCCGTACACCCGCATCCCCTCGAAGACGCCGTCGCCGTAGAGCAGCCCATGATCGAAGACCGAGACCTTGGCGGTCTCCCGGGTGAGCCACTCCCCATCCAGGTAGACCAGCGGCCAGCCCTGGGCCCTGGGCGCGGGAGCGGACGAACTCGTGGGCGATGTGGCAGTCATGACAATGGCATCCGGTGCTGAAGGGAGAACGTCCAACCTTTGCAAAATGTCGCCGGAGGGGCGGTGGGGCGGTAGGGGCGGCTGGGTGGGGGGGCTGGGTGATTTGCCGCCACGGGGTTTGGGCGGCAATATTGCTCGGCAGCGTGCTGCACGGCGGGAAGTGAGGGCGGTGGGACTCGAACCCACTACCTAGAGATTAAAAGTCTCTTGCTCTACCCGTTGAGCTACGCCCCCGCGTGGGCCACAAACTTCGGGGACCTGCAGAGGAAACTCAAGGCCACCCGGTTACCTCGGAGTCGCCATGCGCCAGACACACATCGCAATCCTGCTGCTGGGCCTTCTCCTCGCCACCGCGCCGGCACCCGCGTCCGCGCAGACCCGCTCGGACGATGACCGCTGGCAGATCACGGTCGAGAACGGCGAGTACATCTGGGACATCCGGCTGGTGCGCCTGACCGGCGACTCGCTGGTGTACCGCCAGGCGGACAGCCTGCACAGCGTGGGCGTGCCGCAGATCCGGGAAATGCGGCTGATCCGGAAGAGTACCATGCGCATCGGTGAAGGCGCCGATGGGGGCGGCGCGATGAGCGCGCTCACCGGCTCCGACGACGAGGTCTACGACTTCCAGACCCTGGACTACGCGGCGCGGCTCCGCGCCATCCAGCAGATACTGCTGGTCCATCCCCCGAAATCCTGAACGAATGCCACCAGAGCCGAAGAAGCGTAAGGCGCCGGCGCGGACCAGCCGTCCCGCGGCGGCGCCGCGGGACGATGCGCCACCCGCCGTCACCCCGCTGCCGATCACGCTGGTCGTCGGGACCGACACCGGCGTCGGAAAGACCTGGATCAGCGCGTCGCTGGCGCGGGCGCTGCGGGAGCTGGGGCAGCACGTGATCGCGGTGAAGCCGATCGAGACGGGGATCGTCGATCCGCCCGCGGCGAACGAGGACGGCGCCCTGCTCGCCGAGGCCACCGGCCAGGCCGGCCCTCGCCGGGCGATGATCCGCCTGCCCGGGCACCTGGGCCCCGCGATCGCCGCCGACCACGCCGGTGTGGAGCTCGACTACGAGGACCTGGTGGCGCGGATCAAGAGCCTCGCCACCCCCGACACCCAGCTGATCGTCGAGGGCACCGGCGGGCTGCTCTCACCCCTCACCTGGCAGGACAACCACCTCGACATGGCCCACAGCCTCGACGCCCGGGTGCTGCTGGTCGCCGCCGACCGCTTTGGCACCATCAGCCACACGCTGATGGCGCTGCGGGTCCTGCATGCCGAGAAGATCCCGGTGCTGGGGATCGTGCTGAACCAGGTGGATGAACCCGATGAGAGCACCACCACCAACGCCATGGCCATCCAGCGCCTGGCGGAACACACGCCGGTAGTGGTGGTGCCGTACCTCGGCGACCCGGTGCGGGCCGCCGAAGCCCTGAAGGAAGTTGCCGGCTGGATCCTGCCCTGACCGCCCCTACCGCTCGCCGATCCGCCCGAGGGTAGCCTCGATCTCCTGCCGGATGGCAGGAGTGGCGGAGGCGGCGATCGCCCCGAGGCGCTCCTTCCCCACCTGCGGCGGCACCACGAACTGAAACGCCTGCAGCGCCCGCTTCCGCACCGCCGCCCGGGGCGAGGTGACGTGCGCCCCGAGCAGGTCCAGCGCCCGCGTGGCTCCCCGCGCTCCCAGGATCCCCAGCACGAAGGCCGCGTTGCCGCTCCGCGCGACCGCGCCGTCCACCGCCTCGATCATGGTGGTGTCATTGGTACGGATGATCGCGCCGAGGGCCGCATCGAGGATGGCATCCTGGTAGGACGGGGTGGTGAGCCCCCGCTGGAGCAGGGCGTGGGCATTGGCCGGGTCGAGCCGCACCAGCGCGCCCAGGGCCGCGCCCTGCACCGCATAGCTCGTATCCCGGGCCCAGAGCTCCTGCGCCCTGGCCTTGCCCGCTTCGCCGCCATCGGGGCCCAGGGACGCCACCGCCGCGGCCCGCACCTGCGCCGAGGTGTCCCGGCTCGCGGTGAGGAGCGCCTGGCGCGCCACGTCGCCGGTCATGCCGCCGAGCGCCTGGGCCGCCTGCACCCGGGTGAGGAAGTAGTCGCTGCCGGTCGCAGCCCGTCCCAGCGCCGCCACCGCTTCGGCATCGTCCTTCCGGCCGCGCAGCTGCTCGATCACCCAGTTGCGGTTCCAGAGATCGGGGTCGCGGGCCAGCTGATTCGCCAGCCAGGCGGTCGGCTGCTGGAAGGTGAGCTGCTTGAGGATGGTGTTCCCGTCATCGAAGATCACCATCGTCGGCGCGGAGGTCACGCCGGGCACCGTGATTTCCTGTTCCCTCGCGGACAGCCAGGTGGTCACCTTCGCCTCGGACGCCCCCATCCCCACCCGCACCGTCACCGGCATCCGGAAGACCTGGGGCGTCACGTACCGGAGCCCGCTGGAGTCGGCGGTCGCGGTATCCTGCTGGACCTGCTTGACCTGGAGCCGGAGTGAGGCCGCGGCGCTGTCCCAGGTAGCCTCCACCGCGAATTCCGGGTAGCCCGCGGCGTAGATCCACTGCTCCCAGAACCAGTCCAGGTTCTCGCCGGTCGCGGCGAGGAAGGCCTGCCGCAGGTCGTCGGTGATGGCGTTGCCGAACGGGTGATCCTTGAGGTAGCGCCGCACCCCGGCCCAGAAGCGCTCCTCGCCCAGGTAGGCCTTGAGCATCCGGAGCACCAGCGCGCCCCGGGGGTACACGTTGTTCGAGTTGAGCGCCGCGAGCGGCATGCGGCGGTTCTGGTCGATGTTGAGGAACTGGTCGTACTCGTCGAGGTAGTAGTCGTCCTCGGCGTGCCGGCCCAGCTTCGTCTTCCAGTACTGGCCCGGCATGAACTCGGCGAACCCCTCGTTGAGCCACATGTTGGCCCAGTTGGCAAGGGTGGTGTAGTCGCCGAACCACTGATGGGCCAGCTCGTGCGGAATCAGGATGTAGTGATACCAGGGGCGGTCGGCGTACGCGCGGCTGTCGGGGATCCAGTCGACCAGCGTGGTGGCGCTGACGTTCTCCATCCCGCCGAAGAAGTCGGCCACGGTGGTCTGGGCGTACTTCCGCCACGGATACGGCACGCCGGTCAGCCGGGAGAAGACGTCGATCATGTCCGGGGTCTCGGCAAACAGGCGCCGCGCGGCGGCACTATCACCCTTGTAGACGTAGTAGTCGACCGGGGTGGTCTTCCAGCGGTCGCTGATCTTCACCAGCGGCGCCACGATCAGCGAGGCGAGGTAGGTCGCGGTGGGCTGGTCCTGGAGCCAGTCCATCGTGCGGGTGCCGTTCGGCGCGGTCCGGTCGAGCACCAGCTTCCCGTTGCTGACCGCGGTGAAGCCCTTCGGCACCGTGGCGACGAGTTCCCAGGTGGCCTTGTCGTTGGGGAAGTCGTAGGTCGGGAACCAGTAGTGATTGTCGTGGTCCTCCCCCTGGCTCCAGATCTGGCGCGGGCGGCGGGGGGGCAGCGAGTCGGCCTCGATGAAGGTGAGACCCTTCCCGTTCCGGACGGTGCCCTGGTAGTCGATGACGAAGCTGAGGGTGTCACCGAAGTTCGCGGCCTTCGGGAGATAGACCACGAGGGTGTCGCGCATGCGGGAGAAGCGGAGCTCGGCCCCCTTCCCCGCCGGCGTCTTCGGCCGCGCACTCACCCGCGTGATCGTCAGCAGGTCCCCAGCATCGAGCACCACCGAGTCGAACGCCGGGCGGAGGGCGCGGAGCGTCGTCGTCACCCGCCCGGTGAGGCTCAGCGAATCCCAGTTGAAGTTCCCGACCTCGATCTTCTGGTGGATGAGGTCGTAGTCATGCGACCGGGAGTACTGGTCGTTCGCCATGCGCTCGGCATTCGATTGAGCGGCGAGCGGAGCGGCGAGGAGGAGGAGCGAGGCGAGAGTCGTCAGGCGCGACATGGTCGTCATTCCCAGGGTGGGGCATCAGGCAGGGTTTAACTGCGTACCGCAGGTCAGATCCCGAGGTCCAGGCCGATCTGCGCCACCGGCGCGAAACTGAACCGGTGATGTCTGGTGGGCCCGAGCGCATGGATGGCCGAGCGATGGAGCTCGGTGGCGTACCCGGCGTTCTGCTCCCAGCCGTAGCCGGGGTAGCGCCGCGCCAGGTTCTGCATCAGCCGGTCGCGGATCTCCTTCGCGATCACCCCCGCCGCCGCAATCGAGTAGCAGAGGGCGTCGCCATCGACCAGCGCCTCGTGCTCGCAGCCGACCTCCGGGAAGGGCAGCCCATCGATGAGGACGCAGTACTCGGCTGAGCCCAGCACCGCCCGGGCGCGGGCGAGGGCGCGCCGCATCGCGATGGCGGTCGCGACCCGGATGTTGAACCGGTCGATTTCCCGAATGGAAGCGGCGCCCACCCCGATGGCGAGCGCCGTGGCGCGGAGGCGCGGAATCAATGCCTCGCGCTGGAGATGACTCAGGACCTTGCTGTCGCGGACGCCGCGCACCCGCTTGAGCCGGGGCGGAAAGGCGACGGCCGCGGCCACCACCGGACCGGCGAGTGGACCACGGCCGACTTCATCGACCCCGACGAGGACGCGGGACGCCGCCCACGCCGCCTGCTCACGCTTGAGCGACGGCACCGGCATGGCGACCGCTCAGACCGCTTCGCGCTTTTCCCGGATGCGGGCGGCCTTGCCGCTCACCTTGCGGATGTAATACAGCTTGGCGCGACGGACCTTGCCCTTGCGGATCACTTCGATCGCCGCGAGGCTCGGGCTGTGGAGCGGGAACACCCGCTCGACGCCGACGCCGGCCGAGATCTTCCGGACCCGGAAGGTCTCGTTGATCCCGCCGCCCCGGCGGCCCATGCAGAGACCCTCGAACGCCTGGAGGCGCTCCTTGTCACCCTCGCGCACCCGGACCATGACCTTGATCGTGTCGCCCGGGTGGAACTCCGGGATATCCGTCCGCAGCCCCTCACGGGCGACTTCCGCCAAACGCTCCATTGCTTCCTCCTCGAGAGGGGCCACTGGCCCCGGATTCACCACCTGATCGTCGTACCTGACTACCCGTGCCGCGCCTGCCAGGCCGCCCAGAGATCGGGCCGCCGCTCGCGGGTGAGTCGCTCGGCCTCGTCCTGGCGCCACGCCTCGATCGCCGCATGGTTACCGGAGAGCAGCACCTCCGGCACCGGCCGTCCCTCGAACAGCGGGGGACGGGTGTAACTGGGAGGGCTCAACAGTCCCTCGTAGTGCGAGTCGCTCGATGCCGACTCGTGGTCGCCCAGCACTCCGGGCAGGAGCCGCACCACCGCGTCGACCACCGCCAGCGCCGCCGGCTCGCCGCCCGAGAGGACGAAGTCGCCGAGCGAGAGTTCCTCGGTGGCGAGCCCCTCCGCCACCCGCTGGTCCACGTCCTTGTAGTGCCCGCAGAGGAGCGTCAGCCGCCCGCCCAGCGAGAACCGGACCGCGTCGTCGTGCCCGAACCGCCGGCCCCGCGCGGAGAGGAGGACGATGGGTCCCTGCCGGCTCTCGTCGTCCAGCGAGGCGACCGCCTCGAAGAACGGCTCCGGCTTGAGGACCATCCCCGCCCCGCCCCCGTAGGGGTAATCGTCCACCGTCCGGTGACGATCGTGGGTGAAATCCCGGAGCTGTACCAGCCGGTACTCCACCTTCCCCGCGGCCGCCGCGCGCCCCGGGATGCTCGCGCCCAGGTACGGCGCGATCGCTTCAGGGAACAGCGTGACGACGTTGATCCGCATGGCAGCCTAGTCCAGCAAACCCTCGGGGATCCGTACCACCAGCTGGCGCGCCTCCCGTTGTACCTCGAGCACGAACTCCTTGCGGAAGGGGAGCAGAAACTCGCGCTTCGGCCCCTGTACTTCCAGCGTGAGCCCCGACGGGAGCTCGAACAGCCCGGTCACCAGCCCCAGCGCCGCGCCGTCCTCCTGCCGCACCGCGAACCCTTCCAGCTCGTGGAGGTAGACCTCGTCCTCCGCCGGGGGCTTGAGCTCGCTGGCCGGCGCGCCGAGGAACTGGCCCCGCCAGCTCTCCAGCGTCGATCGGTCATCGACCCCGCGAAACTTCACCAGCCACTCGCGGTGGAAGGACCGGCTCCGTTCGATGACCACCGGTGCTCCCAGGACTTCTCCATCCAGGCCCATCCGGACCAGCGTGCGCCCGGCGCCGAAGACCTCCTCGGCTTCCTTCGTCAGGGGAAAGACCGCGAACTCCCCTTTGAGGCCGTGCGGCTTGCGGAGACGCCCGACCGCGAGGTAGCGGGCGCCTCCGGCCTCGGTCACGCCTTCGGGAGGGCGCCGGCGGTCACGAGGAGCGCGCGGACCGTGTCGGTCGGCATCGCACCCTTCGAGATCCACGCCTTCGCCTGCTCGACGTCGACCTGCACCTTGTCTTCGGCCTTCTCAGCCCGCGGGTTGTAGGTCCCGATCGCGGCGACGAAGCGCCCATCGCGCGGCGAATCCTTGTCCGCCACGACGATCCGGTAGAGCGGAATGCCCTTGCGACCAACCCGACGGAGTCTCATCCTCGCTGCCATCTGACTGCCTCTTCCTTGGTGAATGCCCTGTTCCGTGGTTACATCCCCATCTTACCGAACGGCAGCCGCATCCCGGGCTTGCCGGCCGACTTCATCAGCTTCTGCATCTGCTTGAACTGCGCCAGGAGCTGATTCACTTCCTGCACCGTGCGCCCCGAGCCCTTCGCGATCCGGAGCCGCCGGGAGCCGTTGAGGAGGTCGGGATCTTCCCGCTCCTTCGGCGTCATCGAAAGCACGATCGCCTCGACGTGCTTGATCCGCTTCTCGTCGATATTGGCACTCTGGAGCATCTGCGCATTCACGCCCGGGAGCATTCCCAGCACGTTCTTGAGCGGCCCCAGCTTCTGCATCTGCCGCATGGCGCCCAGGAAATCCTGGAGATCCATGCCCTTCTTCGACATCGCCTTCTTGGCGAGCTTCTCGGCCTCGGCCGCATCGACGTTGGCCTGGGCCTTCTCGACCAGCGTCAGGATGTCGCCCTTCTGGAGGATCCGTCCCGCCAGCCGGTCGGGCCGGAACGGCTCCAGCGCGTCGAGCTTCTCGCCGAGGCCCAGGTACTTGATCGGGGCCTTTGTGACACCGTAGATCGAGAGCGCCGCGCCACCGCGGGCGTCGCCATCCATCTTGGTCAGGATCACGCCGGTCACGCCGAGCGCCTCGTGGAAGCCGCTCGCGATCCGGACCGCGTCCTGGCCGGTCATGCCGTCGGCGACGAGCAGGATCTCGTGCGGCTTGATGGCCGCCTTGAGCGCCTTGAGCTCGTCCATCATCTCGGCGTCGATCTGCAGGCGGCCGGCGGTGTCGACCAGGACCGTCCGGGCCCGCGCCTTCCCCGCCTCGCTGATGCCCCGTTTCACGATGCCGACCACGTCGGTCACGCCCGGTTCCGCGTGCACCCCGACGTCCACCTGCTTGCCCAGCGTCACCAGCTGGTCCACCGCCGCGGGACGATAGACGTCGGCGGCGACGAGAAACGGCGCCTTCTGCTCCAGCTTGAGGCGCTTGGCCAGCTTGCCCGCCGTCGTCGTCTTGCCGGAGCCCTGCAGGCCGACCAGCAGAATCACGGTGGGAGGCACCGACGCAAACGCGATCGGGGCCGCCTTCTCGCCGAGGAGCGCCACGAGCTCGTCGTAGACGATCTTGACCAGCTGATCGCCGGGGCGCACCGCCTTGAGGAGCTCGGCGCCGATCGCCTTCTGCTCGACCCGCTCGAGAAATTCGCGGGTGAGATCGAAGCTGACGTCGGCCTCGAGGAGGACCCGGCGAATCTCGCGCAGGCCTTCCTTGACCGCCTCCTCGGTCAGGACGCCGCGGCCAGTGAGTTTCTGGAGGGCGGCCGTGAGTTTGGCGGACAGCTCATCAAACATAAGCCCGCAAAAATAGAGGGTTTAGGTAGGGTCGGGCAAGGGAGACGGAGTCGGTCGAGGAGGGCCGACCAAGGCGGCGGGGAGGCAGTCCGGAACCTGCCTCAGCATGCAAGTTGTTTGAAAACAACAGCTTAACAGCGAGAGACAGGACAACTCGGCCCTTTCTTCGGTCCCAAACACGCCAGGCGCGTAGAAAGGGAACCACGCGCGTCATCCTGTAGCTCCTGGTCTCCGCACAGAGTCCTACACTGTCGGCCAACCCTCACCCAAGGACCCGACATGCGCCCCGTCCTCACCCTCTCCCCCGCCGACGAACCCGCCCCGGAAGACCGTTCCGCCGTCGCCATGCGCGTCGCCGATGCCCTCGCCGACGCGGTCAGCCACGGCCCCTTCGCCGCGCTCCGCATGGCCCGCAGCATGTCGGACCAGGAGCTCCGGCTCGGACTCGATTTCGTGAGCGTGGTACTGGAAGTCGCCTCGGGATCGGCCCGGGCGATGGCGGCGGTGCTGGCGGAGCGGAGCGAGGAAGAGCGGCGGCTGGGACTCAACTAGCGGACGGTGGAACCCTCCGGCACCTCCTCGACCGTGGCGGGGCTCTGCCAGCCGAGCCACTTCTCCGGCGCGATGATGATGCGGGTTGCGGGATGCGGCCCCAGCTCGAAGGGAGTCACCTCGAGCCGGTACCCCAGGCGCCGCCGGGACTCGAGCCGCTGGCCGGTGGTGCTGAGGAAGCGGTAGCGCGAGGTCGAGTCGTCCCAGGTGATGTACCAGAGCATTGCCGCGCCGGCGGGCGTGTCGTACACCCGGAAGCGGTCGCCGCCCCAGCCCAGCGGCAGGGGCGTGGCAACCTCGGCGGTCGGCGCGGCGTGAGCGACCTCCTGGGCCAGCACCCGGATATCGAACTCGCCCATCACGTCCTCGTACGCCACCCGCGGCTCGTCCCGGGTGAAGCGCAGCGTCACCGGCCGGTCGCCCCGGCCGTAGCGGTACGGATGGAGGATCTGCTCCGTGGACACCGGCATCCGCGCGCCGTAGGGAATGGTGTCGCGATGCTCCGAGCCGGCCCACCAGCGGAGAAAGTCGGCGCCACCCAGGTAGGGGAAGATCAGGCTCTCCCGCAGGATCCTCGGCGCCTTGTTGAAGACCGGCATGGTGGACTGCATGTTGCGGATCTGGTCCCGGTAGGTCTCCCAGAACTCCGGCATGGCGTAGAGGTTCTGGTCCGGCACCATCACCTGCAGCTGCACCAGCACCGCCTGTCCCTCGAGCACCGACTGCGCCGCCATCAGCCGGTCGTTGTCCCCCACCTGTCGCATGATCGAGTCGAGCCGCAGGTACTGGTGCTGGAGGGCATGCACCAGCTCGTGGGAGACCGTGGTCGCGAGAATGGTGGGATCGGAGTTGGCCACCACGAAGAGGGTGGTGCTGTCCGGGTCGTAGAACCCCGCGATCTGCTCGGCGTAGAGGTCGAGCATCAGGGTGCGCAGATCGAGCGTGTCGGGGAGGAGGCCCAGCAGCCGGTAGGTGGTCTGGAGCCCCCGCGCCTTCTCGGAGGGCAGTTCCTCGTCGAGCTTGTGGAGGATGTAGGCCCGGACCTGGTCCCGGCTCCGCAGCGCCGAGCGCGGCGGGGTCTTGAACTTGAGCCCCGCGGCCCGCTCCACCGCGGGACGGAGGCTGTCGATCAGCCGGGTGACGCTGTCCTCCGGGCCGGCGGGGGGCCGGCCGCGGCAGGCGCCCAGCCCGAGGAGGAGAGCCAGCGTGAAGTGGCGGACCAGGAAGCTCACGGGACCAGGACGAAGTTCTTGTACCAGGCGATGATCGCGGCGCCGGCAATCCAGGTGGCGGCGGCGCCCAGACTCAGGAATACCCCGAACGGCACCAGACGTTTCTTCCCCACCAGCGAGAGCGGCACAAACACCAGCGTCCCGAGGAGCGCCCCGAGAAAGACCGTCAGGAGGACGCCCTGCCAGCCGACGAAGGCGCCGACCATCGCCATCATCTTGATGTCGCCGCCACCCATCGCCTCTTCCTTGAACATCTTCGTGCCGGCCGCGCCCACGCCCCAGAGGAGGCCGAACCCGACCACCGCCCCGAGTACCGCGGTGATGATCCCGTCGAAGCCCCCGGCAATGCTGAGCAGCAGGCCGATCACCAGCCCGCCGAGGCTGAACTCGTCGGGGATGATGTACTCGCGCGCGTCGGTGGCGGCGATGCCCAGCAGGATGGTGAAGAAGATGGCGCCGGCCAGCGCCTTGACCTGGAGCCCGTACTGCCAGGCCATGCCCGCCCAGATGAGGGCGACGGCCAGCTCGATGAGGGGATACTGGATGGAGATCCCGGTCTTGCAGCTGCGGCAGCGGCCGCGGAGGATCAGCCAGGAGAGGATCGGGATGTTGTCCCACCCGGCGATCATCTTGCCGCACCCGGGACAGTGCGAGCGGGGCTTGATGACGGACTCCTCCTTGGGCCAGCGGAGGATGCAGACGTTGAGGAAGCTCCCGATCAGCGCGCCGAGCACGCCAGCCACGATGATCACGAGGGTCTCATCGGTCACGCGTCACCTCATAGAGGAGAATACCTGCCGCCACTGCCACGTTGAGTGATTCCACGCCACTGCCGAGCGGGATGGCCACCGAGCGGGCCGCCACGGCGGCCAGCTCGGGACGCACCCCGGCGCCTTCGTTGCCCACCAGCAGCGCGATCGGTCCGTCCCGCCGCGCCTCCGCCACCGGGGTGCCGCTCATCGCGGTGGTCCAGAGCGCCAGCCCGCTGCCGCGGGCCCAGGCGACGAAGCTCTCCGCCGGGCACGCCACGGCGGGGAGCCGGAAGAGCGCGCCCATGCTGCCGCGAAGCGCCTTGGGATTGTAGAGATCGGCGGTCCCGGGCAGGGCGACCAGCCCCGCGGCGCCCAACCCGAGCGCGGTCCGGGCCAGGGCTCCCACGTTCCCGGGATCCTGCACCCCATCGAGGACCAGCACGACTGATGCCGCGCCCACCGGGATGTCGTCGAGCACCCACTGGCGGGGCTCCACCACCGCGACAATGCCCTGGGGATGTTCGGTGTCGGCGAGGCGGGCGAGCTCGTCGTCGTCCACTTCTTCCAGCGTGACGCTGGCACGCTCGAGTCTCGCCTTGAGGGCCGCACCCCGCGGTGTACCTTCCAGCGTGGGTGAGGTCGCCGCGCCGCGCACCGCGACGCCGGCGGCCAGCGCCTCCTCGAGGAGCCGCACCCCCTCCGCGAGGGTGAGCTCCCGGCGCTCCCGGCCCTTGCGCCGGTGCAGGTCGCGGATGGTGCTGATCAGGGACACGGGACCGGTACGCTCTCCATGCAGATCGCGCTGACCATCGCGGGCTCCGACTCCGGCGGGGGCGCGGGGATCCAGGCCGACCTCAAGACGTTCCAGCAGTTCGGCGTCTTCGGGACTTCGGTGATCGTGGCACTCACGGCGCAGAATACCCGCGGCGTGCGGGCGGTGCACGCCGTGCCCGACGCGATGGTGGAGGACCAGCTGGCCGCGGTCGCCGGCGACCTCCCGCCCGCCGCCACCAAGAGCGGGATGCTCGCCACCGCCAGCCTGGTCCACCTCGTGGCCGGCGCCATCCAGGGCTACGGCTGGTCCAATTATGTCTGCGACCCGGTGATGGTCGCGACCTCGGGCGACCGGCTGCTCGACGCGAACGCCGAGCAGGTGATGCGCGAGCGGCTCCTGCCCCTCGCCACCCTGGTCACCCCCAACCTCGACGAAGCCGAAATCCTCACCGCCACCGAGGTGCGCGACCTGGTCCAGATGGAGCAGGCCGGCCGGCAGCTCATTGCCCGCGGCGCATCCGCCGCGCTGGTGAAGGGCGGGCACCTCCCGGGCGACCTGATGACCGACGTGCTGGTTTCCCGCGAAGGGGTGCGGCGCTACACCCACGCGCGGCTCCACACCACCTCGACCCACGGCACCGGCTGCACGCTCTCCGCCGCCATCACGGCGGGACTGGCGGCGGGGCGGCCACTCGAAACGGCGGTGACCGAGGGTCTCGACTTTCTCCAGCGGGCGATCGCCGCGGCGCCGGGACTCGGCGGCGGCCACGGGCCGGTGAATCATACGGTGCCCGCCCGCCGTCCGGCATCGCCCTGAGGCTCACGCCTCCGCGATCACCCCCCGCACCAGCCTCCCCAGCCGGCTTCCCGCCTCCTCAGCCGCGGCCATCACCTCCGCGTGCGACAGCCGCGCCGCGCCGAGTCCCGCGGCGCGATTGGTAATGATGGAGAGCGCGAGGCAGCGCATCCCGCGGGCCCGCGCCGCGACCACTTCCGGCACCGTCGACATCCCCACCGCGTCCGCGCCCACGGCCCGGAGCATCCGGATCTCCGCCCGGGTCTCGTAACTCGGGCCCATCACCCCGGCGTACACCCCTTCCGGGAGCGAAATCCGCTCCCGCTCTGCCACCCGGCGCGCCAGCGCGCGGAGACCGGGATCGTACGGCTCCGACATGTCGGGGAAGCGCAGCTCGCCGTCGGCCACCGGCCCGACCAGGGGGTTCGCGAACATCAGGTTGAGGTGCCCGGCCAGCAGCATGAGGGCGCCCGGTCCGAGCCCGGCGGCAATGCCCCCCGCGGCGTTGGTGAGCAGCAGGGTGGTGATCCCCAGCTCACCGTAGAGCCGCACCAGTGACGCGACCACCCCGGGCGCGTGTCCCTCGTACCCGTGAAACCGGCCGCTCTGCACAAGCACCCGCCGCCCGGCGAGCGTCCCCGCGATCAGCTCGCCGCGGTGACCGGCGACGTGGGGCTCCGGACAGCCCGGGATGGCGGCGTAGGGAAGGCGGCGGGCATCCTCGACCTCATCGCCCAGGGCGCCGAGGCCGGAGCCGAGAACCAGCGCGAGATCGGGCCGGCGGCCGTCGAGCCAGCGGGCGACGACTTCGCCCGCGGGCGTCATCCCCCGGCCCGGCGGGCGGAGCGCTGGACCCGGAGAATCGCGCCGCCACTCAGCACGTCATCGAGCGCGACCGGCAGGGCCCGGGCGTCGGTGATGGTGGCCTGGCCGGCTTCGCAGTCGGGGAGGAGTTCGGGCGCGCCGCTGCGCACGGCGTCGCGGGCGGTGGCACCGGGGGCCAGCGAGAGCCCCCGTTCGTTGAGGTACACCCGGATATCGTTGGGCATCAGCGGGAGCCGATCAGGCGTGGATCCTCCGGCGGGCTCACCGGCTGGGGCAAGCGGCGGAGATACTCGGTCAGGAGCTGGGCGCTGGTCCGGTCGGGGGTCTGCACCTTCCAGCGACTGAGGGTGCCGGGCTCGCGGCACTTGCCGCCGTCGCAATCGGTGGCGCCGAGGGTGAACACCTCGCCCGCCACCAGCTTCCGGCTCACGGCGAGGAGATAGGTCCTCTTGCGGTCGATCGACTTGCCGGCGGGGAAGCGCGCCTTCCGCACCCGTTCCATCGGCCGCGCCTTGGGATCGTACTCCAGCGACACGCCCGCAATTTCGCAGCAGGGCGGCCCCGACTCCACCACGTGCTCGAGGATATCCTGGAGCTCCGCGCCGGAAACCGGGATGATCAGGACCTTCACGTCGCCCGGCACCACCGCGCCGATCTGCTGGGCGGTGAGCGGGCCGGCCGGCAGGGAGGCGGCGAGTTCGTCGTGCCGCACGATGGCGACGTCGGCCCGGAGCGCGTTCATGTAGGCGTCGGCGACCAGCCGCCCGAGATTCTTCCCGACCCCGAGGTCGGCGGGCAGCTTCATCGTCACCATGGTGACGCGGGCCGCGGCCTCGCGCTTGTCCTGCGCGTCGAGAATCGAGTCGCGCCGCGCCAGGTCCTTCGCCGTGGGTCCCATCGGGAGGTTGAGCGGCGGCGGCGCGGCGGCCACCGGCTCCGGCGTGGGGGCCACGTCGCGCACGAAGATCGCGCGGGCCTTCTTCGCGAGGTCGGCGGGGGCGAGGGACCAGTCGCTGCCGGCGTAATCGGTCCGGAGCAGCGTGTGCCGGCGGCGGATGTCGGCGGTGAGCAGGTCGCGCACGTACTCGCCGCGATCGTAGACCACCGGCGCGCCGGCCAGCATCGCGAAGCTGCCCAGGCCGAGGTGCCGGGCGCTGGCGAGGGCGAGGGTGAAGGAGTCGGTCGGGGCCACCGGCCGGCCCTTCACCTCGAGGCGGGTGATCCGCTGGCCCATCGGCTTGCCGAGGTCGATCGTGTAGACCGCGCCGCCGATCACGTCGTAGTTGGCCGGCGGGACGAAGCGGTTGGTGGCGACGAGCCCGGTGGAGTCGGCGTAGAAGTAGCGCGCCGACTGCTCGAGGTAGGCCTTGAGCTGCGCGCCGGAGATCCGGATGGCCCGCAGGGTGTTCTCGCTGGGATAGATCCGGAAGAGCTGGCCGGCGGTCAGGTCCCCTTCCTCGAGCGCCGCCCTGGTATCAGGCACGGAGAGGGCGGAGAGATCGGCCCGGGCCGCGCGGCGCTGCACGTCATGGATGAAGCGGGTGACCGGGGCATCCTCGACCCGGGCGGCGGCCATCGGCATGCGCCGCTCGTTCTCGCCCAGGCGGTCGGCGATCCAGCGGAGCACGGTGCTGTGGGGATCGGCCATGCGGCGCTGGACCCGGTCCGCGGGGCGCACATCCTCGAGCGCCACCCGCTCCGCCTTGAACCGCACCAGCTCGAGCGTCGGGCCCTTCGGCACGAAGGCGAGATGCACCACCGCGAGCCCGCGCCCCTCGGGACGGGGCTGCACGAAGTGCACGCCGCTGATCACCGTGTCGAGCACATCCTTGTGGGAGTGCCCGACGATGACCAGGTCGGGCTTGAGGGCGCCGGCCGCGAGCCGGGCACTGACATTCTCTCCCCCGATACCGGCGGTGTCGTACGAGGAGGCGCCGTCGATCCCGCTGTGGGAGAGCACCAGGGCGAAATCGGCGTCGCGGCGCATCTCCCGCAACACGCCTTCGAGGCGCGGCTCGATCCGGTCGACCTTGTAGCGGCCCTTGAGCTTGTCGCCGTTCAGCACCATCGCCGCCGGGGTGGTGAACCCGGTGATGGCGATGCGGGCCCCGTTCCGGTTCACCACCGTGTAGGCGTTGAAGCGCAGGGTGTCGGCGGGATAGACCCGGAGATTGCCGCTGACGAACGGAAACGATGCGCCGGCCAGCGCCTGCTGGAAGAGGTCCGGACCGAAATCGAAATCGTGATCGCCCGGCGTGGCCGCATCGTAGCCCATGAGGTTCATGGCTTCGATCACGGGGTGGGGATCGCGGCGGCTCTCGCGGCCGAAGTAGGCGGCGAAGGCACTTCCCTGGAGCGCATCCCCCGCGTCGACCACCACGACCTGGCCCGGGTACTTCTGGCGGAGGGAGTCGACCACCGTGACCGCGCGGCTCAGCCCGCCCGGCCAGGGACTGTTCTGCAGATAATCCCAGTCGGTGACGTACCCGTGCAGATCCGTGGTCGCCACCAGGACGACCCGGACGGTGTCGGCCGGCGCACCCGCAAGCGCCAGCAGCAATGGAAGTAGTGGCATGACAACAATATCCGAGTACCGGCGGAGCCCGCGCAATGGGTTTCGTCACAATCCCATCACGGGCCGTGGCAGGATTGTCACACAGCCCAGCTTGCGCCGGCCGGGCTCCCCCGTGTATTCGTTTGCGCGAATATGAGCACTGACCCAGCCACGCTGGATCTCCTCACGGCCCTCGCCGAGTCCACCAGGCTCCGGATCGTCAACTGCCTGGCCGGGGCGCCGCTCTTCGTCTCCGAACTGCAGGACATCCTCGACATTCCCCAGCCCACCGTCTCCCGCCACCTGCGGGTGCTCCGCGACGCGGGGCTGGTGCGTGATACACCGATTTCCCAGTACGTGCTCTACCGCCTGCGCCGTCCCGCCGAACCGCAGGGACGGGTGCTCAGCGCCGTGCTCGAGGCCGCCCAGCGGGACCGGGCCCTCGGTCCGGAGCGGGCCAACGCCGCCGCCCGCAGCCGCAGGACGGCCCGGAGCCGTCTCCTCCTGGATTCCGAGGAACGCCACGCATGACCCAGCGCATCCTGGTCGTCGACGACGAACCGGATATCACCGCCCTGGTCGCCTACCATCTCGCGAAGGCCGGGTACCGGGTCTCCACCGCGGCGAACGGTCCTGACGCGCTCAAGGCCGCGCGGGAGGAGAAGCCCGATATCGTGATCCTCGACGTGATGCTGCCGGGCGTCTCGGGCTATGACGTCCTGGCGGAGCTGCGCCGGCGGGAAGAGACCCGCGACGTCGGGGTGATCCTGCTGACCGCCCGGCGGGAGGAGCCGGACCGCATCCGGGGCCTGTCGCTCGGCGCCGACGACTACCTCACCAAGCCGTTCTCGCCCGCCGAGCTGGCGCTCCGGGTGAACGGGCTCCTGCGGCGGCTCTCGGCTCCGTCGGTGGCGAGCGGCTCGACCCTCGCCGCCGGGCCGATCAACATCGAGCGGAGCGGGCACCGGGTGACGGTCGAGGGGAAGGAGATCGAGCTCACCGCCACCGAGTACAAGCTGCTGCTCACGCTGATCGAGCGGCGGGGACGGGTGCAGACCCGGCCGCAGCTGCTCGAGACGGTCTGGGAGGCGCAGCCCGACATCCAGACCCGCACGGTGGACATGCACGTGCAGCGGCTCCGCACCAAGCTGGGCGAGGCGGGGGAGCTGATCGAGACGGTGCGGGGCTTCGGCTATCGGTTCCGCTCGGCGGAACGGGGCAGCCGCCGCGCATGAAGTTCGCCGGCCGGCTGGTGCTGGGCATTCTCGCCGTCCTGGTGGTGGTCATCGGTGCCCTGGTGGTCAGCGCCGAATTCTCCCTCCGGCGCCACCTGGAGCAGGACATCCGGGGCACGCTGGAGCGGGAAGCGCGGCTCATCGCCCAGGCGCTGCCCGCCGACTCGTTGCTCTGGCAGCACACCGTCGAGGAGATGGCGCGTGAGACCGAGCTCCGGGTCACGCTGATAGCGCGAGACGGCCGGGTCCTGGCCGAGAGCGACGAGCCGGCCGAGATGGTGCCGCGGATCGAGAATCACCGGAGCCGGCCGGAAGTCGCCGCGGCCATCGCGGGCGGGGTGGGTAGCGACCGCCGGATCAGCGCCACGGTCAACCGCCCGCTGCTCTACGTCGCGATCCCGGGCGGGCCGGGCGTGGTGCGGGTCGCGGCCCCGCTGCTCGGCGTCGACGAGATCGTGCGCCGGGCGCAGGGTTCCATCTTCAATTCCGCGGCGCTGGCACTCCTCCTCGGCCTGCTCCTCGCCTTCGTCGCCGGGCGCTCCGTGGCCCGCCCGCTGACCGGGATCCAGCAGGCCGCCCGCACCATCGCCGAGGGCGGCACCCCGCACTTTCCCCACTCGGGGATTCCCGATATCGACGGCGTGGTGCGCTCGCTCCGGGCGATGCACGTGCAACTGGAGGAGCGGTTCACCGAGCTCAAGCGGGAACGGGCCGAGTCGGCGGCGCTGGTCGAGTCGATGTCGGAAGGGGTGATCGCCTCCGACAACCGGGGCGCGATCGTCACCGCGAATGCGGCGGCCCGCCGGCTGCTCGGCTACGGCCCCGCCGAGCAGCTTCCCGCCCTCGACCAGCTCTTCCGGGTGAAGGCGGCGCGGGAGATGGTCGATGCGCTGCTCGAGGGACGGCAGGTGCCGGAGCGGGAGCTGGAACTGGACGGGCAGGTCATCCTCCTCTCCGGCCGCTCGCTGCCCGACGGTGGCGCGCTGCTGGTGCTGCACGACGTCAGCGACCTGCGCCGGCTGGAGACGGTGCGGCGCGACTTCGTCGCCAATGTCTCTCACGAGCTCAAGACCCCGCTCACCTCGATCTCGGGCTACGCCGAGACGCTGGTGCATGACTCGCCCGACGGCGAGACGACGAAGCGATTCCTCAATGTGATCCTGGCCAACGCCCGGCGGATGCAGGCGCTCGTGGATGGCCTGCTCGATCTCTCTCGGATCGAGTCGGGCGGGTGGAGGCCGGAACCGGAGTCGCTCGATGCTCCCCTGGTTGCGCGGGAGGTCTGGGCACTGGCCGCCGACAAGGCCAGTCAGCGTGGGGTGAGCTTTGCACTGCAGGTCACGACGGGTGCGGAGCGGGTGTGGGCCGACCCGGACGCGTTCCGGCAGGTCCTGTCCAACCTCTTCGACAACGCCCTGCGCTACACGCCCGCCGGCGGGAGCATCACCCTCGCCCTGCGGCCGGAGGAGAAGGGCGTCCGGGTCAGCGTGCAGGACACCGGCACCGGCATCACCAGCGAGCACCTCGGCCGGATCTTCGAGCGGTTCTACCGGGCCGACGCGGCGCGGTCGCGCGACGAAGGCGGCACCGGCCTGGGGCTCGCGATCGTGAAGCACTTGGTGGAGGCGCACGACGGGCGGGTCGAGGCCCGGAGCGAGGTGGGCAAGGGCACCGAGATCATCACCTGGTTCCCGGGACGGGCCCCGCAGCCGTAACACGATCGTGACCTGCCGGTGCTGGCACGGTGACCTCCTGGCGCGACTCTGCATGGCAGACGCACCGGAGGGATGACTGAGAGCGTTGTGGCAGCGGGTGAGCCTGGGGGACCAGCGGGCGATGATGGCCCTGGCCGATCGAGCGGTGCCGGGCTGGGTGGATCGAGGGCTGCGCCTCGTGACCCACGCCGGCGGTGCGACCGCATCGATCGCCTTCTGCCTCCTCCTCCTCCTGATCCCGGCCACCCGCCATCTCGGCGCGGTGGCCGGTTCTGCAAACCTGGTCTCCCACCTGCTGGTGCAGGCGCTCAAGCGTACGGTGGTGCGGCAGCGCCCGACGGTCTCGCTCCCCCACCTCGCGGCGCTGATCCCCTTCCCCGATCACTTCTCCTTCCCGTCGGGCCACGCCTGCGCCTCGATGGCGGTGGCGGTGGCCGTGCTGCTGGACACGCCGCTCGCCGGCGCACCACTCCTGCTCATCGCCTTCTCGGTCGGCGCCTCACGATTCTACCTCCGGGTCCACTACCTGACCGACGTGATCGTCGGCCAGGCGCTCGGGGCTGTGACGGCGGTCCTGCTTTCGCAGAGCCTCGCGTAAGCCGCTTCCAGCTGGTCCAGTTCCAGGGCCCAGTCCCTCCCGACCGCGAAGGCCCGGGCGGCCTCGGCCATGGCGCGGCGCTGCACCTGGTCGCGCACCAGCGCCTCGATGCGGATCGCGAAGCTGGCCCCGTTCCCGGCTTCGGCCAGCATCCCCGTCAGGCCCTCTCGCAGGTTCTCCCTGACGCCCCCCGCATTCGCACCGATGACGGGGACCCCCGACGCGAGTGCCTCGAGCGCCACCAGCCCGCAGGTCTCCGTCGCCGAGGGGAAGACGAAGAGATCGGCATCGGCGTAGAGATCCGCGAGCACCGCGCGGTCGAGGAAGCCCAGGTGCCGCGCCCAGGGAAGCGACTCGCGCACCCACGCCGCCTTCGGCCCGTCACCCGCGACACAGAAGATTGCGGCTTCACCCAGCCGCGCCCGGGCATCGGCGAAGGCCGCAACGAGGGTATCGACGCTCTTCTCCAGCGCCAGCCGGCCCACGTGCAGCACCAGCGCCTGGTCGTCGCGGACCCCCAGCGCCTCCCGCCGGGCCGCGGAGCGACGCGCCGGGCGGAACCAGGCGGTATCGACCCCGCGGCCCCAGACCTCGGCGCGCGGCACGCCGAGGGCGTGAAGTTCGCCGCGGGTGACCTCGCTCGGCGTGTGTGTCAGGCGGGCGGCGTTGTGGAACCAGCGGAGGTAGCGCCGGGTCGGCGCGACGGCCCAGGGGCCGAGGTAGCGACCCGCGTACCGCGGGAAGTCGGTGTGGAACGACGACACCAGTGGCAACGCCCTGCGGCCGGCGTAGCCACGGCCGTACAGGCCGAGCGGGCCCTCGGTCACGGCGTGCACCACGTCCGGTTCGCCCTCGTCGAGCCGGCGGGAGAGGCCGCGCAGCCAGGGCCAGGAGAGTCGCACCTGGCTGTAGCCCGGAGCGGGAACGGCGGGCAGGCGAAGCACGCCATCCTCATCCGAGAGCAGCCGGCCGTAGTGGGGCGCCAGCACCCGCACACGGTGTCCCCGGGCGCGCAGACCGTCGCGCATCTGGGCCAGGACCGTCGTGACGCCGTTGATCTCGGGAAGGAAGGTGTCGGTGGCGAGGAGAACGCGCATGCCCGAAGCGTGCGTTCCCCGGGTCACTGCGGTGTGAGGATCGGGTCACGGTTGTGCAAGGAGGGATTGGGCCGATGGACGCGGGCCTGGCGCGTGGTGGAGCCGGTATCACGGGGTCATCGAACGGTGACATTGCCCCGGCACTGTTCCGGCATCACCACGGCCGGAGACCCCCATGAGAGGCAGCCTCAAGAAGATCGTGCTGGTAGTCATCGATGGCCTGCGTCCCGACGCGATCACCCCGGAGCACCTGCCCGTCCTCCATACCCTGCTCCGCCGCGGCTGGCAGGCCGGCTCCGCGGTCACGGTGCGGCCCAGCGTGACGGTGGCCGCCCTGAGTTCCCTGGCCACGGGGGTGTCCCCTGAGACACATGGGCTGGTGGACACGTCTCTTCAGAACATGGGCAAGCTGCGGGGTCTCCGGCTGCTGCCTGACGAGCTCCGGCGGCTGGGAGTGGAGACCACGATCCTCACCTCGCATCTCGGTGGATCGGCCCGGTGGGTGGCGGGAGCGCTGCTCCGGTTTGCGGGCGTGACCCGGCTGCTGCCGGCCCCGCCCGCACCAGGGATCATGGTGGAAACCGCGCTGGCGCACCTGGCGCGGAACCCGGGACGGGAGCTGGTTGTTCTCTACCTGAACGACGCCGACCTGGCGGGGCATGCCTGGGGATGGATGAGCCCGGGGTACCTGCAGGCGGCAGGGACGATCGACCGGGCGCTGGCGGGACTGGAAGTCTTTGCCGAGGACCCGGACACGCTCGTGATGCTGACGGCGGACCATGGCGGTGGCGGGGTGCTGCCCCGGGACCATGACCATCCCCATCCGCTGAACGACGGGATCCCGCTGGGAATACTGGGCGGGCGAGTGGTGCCCGGGCTGGTCTCACGGGAGGCGGCGTGCCTCCTCGACCTTCCCCCGACGGTGCTGCACGGGTTTGGTGGCACGGCGCCTGCAGAATACGAAGGAAGAGTCTTGCACGAAGCCTTTTTGACGGAGCTGGTATGGGCATGAATCACACGCGCACTGCAGGAAGCGGGAGCGGGGCAGTCGGGAGCGGAAACCCCCGCCCGACGGCCGCCGAGGTCGCCCAGGCGGCCCTGGCGACGCTGCTCGCCTCGGAAGACCTCCTCTTCCGCGATCCCTTCGCCGACTTCCAGCCGAGCGCCCGCTAAACCGCGCTCGGCTGTCGGCTTAGCCCGCACGTTACATCGCCGTTACGTCCCACCACACAATCCGTGACGTCCTTCCGCGTTCGTTAGGGCCGTCGGGAGAGGCAGATCCGCCTCTCGCCGCGACTCTCACGACGAGGAAGTCCCATGTTTCGTACCCGTGCGGCAGGCGCCGCCCTGTTCGCCCTCTCGCTCCTGGGTCTCGCCAGCGCTGCCAGCGCCCAGACCACCTTCCCGGCCGTCAAGGTCACCGGTTCGCTCCAGTCGCAGGGTTACTGGTACAACCACTCGACCTTCGCCGCCGCGGGTGATTCGGGGATCAGCGACATCTTCATCCGCCGGGCGCGTATCGAAGTCGAGGGTGAGATCAACGAGTACGTGAAGATCAAGATCCAGCCCTCGTTCGAGGGGGGCCGGGAGATGAGCCAGCAGCCGACGATCACCTGCACCGCGGTGCCGGCTGGCGGCGGGACCCCGACCTGCACCAGCAGCGGCGGACGGAGCGGGTTCCGGCTCCGCGACGCCTATGTCGAAGTCAATGCCGCCAAGCCCAGCGCGAAGGACCAGCTCTCCTTCCGCCTCGGCCAGGAGAAGCGCCCCTTCAACCGCTACGACCTGAGCTCCTCGCGCAACCTCCCTTCGATCGAGCGCGGCGCCGGCCAGGGCCTGCCGGGCGCGGCGTCGTTCGACCTGCTCAACAACAACGGGATCATCGAGCACGACGTCGGGGCCAGCCTCAACTACCGGCGGACCATCGGCGACAACCGGTTCGTCAACCTGAAGGGCACGGTCACCAACGGCGAGGGCGAGAGCGTGGCCCGCGACAAGAACCAGCGGAAGTCGTTCGGCTTCCGCGGGACCGCCGATGTGTACCAGAAGCTCGGCATCGGCGCCTCGTTCTACTCGCACGACAACGCCAACCTCGTGGCCGGCAAGGATTCCAGCTACAACAACACCGCGTTCGGCCTGGACGCGCAGTGGGGCAAGCCGGGCGACCCGGGGCTGTACGTGGTGACGGACTTCTTCAGCGGGAAGGACAGGACCAAGGCCGCGAACAAGATGCGGGGCCTCCAGGTGGTTGGCGCCTACAACATCCGCATGACCAGCCCGACCAGCTGGCTCTACGCGATCGAGCCGGCGGTGCGCTTCGATGTGGCCGATCCGAACACGAAGCTCTCCGGCAGCGAGGTGACCACCCAGGCACAGGCCCGGGTCACCACGATCACCGCCGTGCTGGGCTTCTACATGAGCAGCAAGGCGCAGTTCCGGGTGGCGTACGAGCGGCAGACCTCCGAGCTCAAGGGCACGCCCACCGTCGGCGGCATCCGGACCGCGCTGACCGTCAACTTCTGAGGAGAACGACCATGCAGAGCCTGACGCAGATGGGGCGCCTCGCGATCGCGGCGCTTCTGGCGGGTGGGGTGACCAGCGGGGTGGCCGCCCAGTCGAAGCTGACTGGCGCCGGCGCCACCTTCCCCAACCCGATCTACAGCAAGTGGTTCGATGCCTACGGCAAGAAGGCCGGCGTCCAGATCAACTACCAGTCGGTGGGAAGTGGCGCGGGGATCCGGCAGTTCACCGAGGGCACCGTCGACTTCGGCGCCTCGGACGGACCGATGAGCGAGAGCCAGATCGCCGCGGTGAACGCCAACGTGGTGCACATCCCCACGGTCCTCGGAGCGGTGGTGGTGACCTACAACCTGCCGAGCCTGGGAGGCACCAAGCTCAAGCTGGATGGCACCGTCCTGGTCGACATCTTCATGGGCCGGATCACCAAGTGGAATGACCAGCGGATCGCCACCCTCAACCCGGGCGCGAAGCTCCCCAACACCGACCTGATCGTCGTGCACCGCTCCGACGGGTCGGGTACCTCGTACATCTTCACCGACTACCTGACCAAGTTCTCACGCGAATGGAAGGACAAGGTCGGTTACGCCACCAGCGTGAACTGGCCAGTCGGGCTGGGCGGCAAGGGCAATGAAGGTGTCACCCAGCAGGTGAAGCAGGTCGAGGGCGCCCTGGGCTACGTCGAGCTGATCTATGCGATCGCCAACAACCTGCCCTACGCCCAGATCAAGAACGCCGCCGGGACCTTCGTCGAGCCCTCGCTCGAGTCGGTGACCGCCGCGGCGGCGAGCGCGAAGCTGGCCAAGGACACCGATTTCCGGGTATCGATCACCAACGCGCCAGGCAAGGACTCCTACCCGATCTCCTCGTTCACCTGGCTGCTGGTGCAGAAGGACGGCAAGGACGCCGCCAAGGCCAAGCTGATCAAGGATTTTCTCGGCTGGATGATCACCGACGAGGCCCAGGCGATGGCGAAGGACCTGCACTACGCCCCGCTGCCGACCGAGGTGCGGACGCTGGTCGCGGAGCGTCTCAAGAGCCTGAAGGGTGCGGGGAAGGCACTGGCGTCGAACTGACCGCGCGTCTCCGTGGGACACAGGGCGGGCCGGGACCGAGGGTCCCGGCCCGTTCTCGTGCACCGGATCAGGGAGATTGCGTGCGGTAGTAGTCGGTGCCGGAGAGGTTGAGTCGCAGGGCCCGTCCGCTCACCACATCCCTGAAGCTGGCCCGCTCGACCCCGGCGTCACTGCTCCCCACCGTGAAGTCTCCCCGCCCCTGCGGGACCAGCACCTCCTCGGCCCCATCGGGGGTCACCAGCCGCAGCGTGCCCTTCCTCAGGACCACCCGGTAGTTGCTGGAGTACGGCACCAGGGCGCGATAGTGACCGCGGTAGGCGGCCCATTCCGGTGGCGCCTTGAAGGTGCGGGGCCCCTGATAGGACCGCCCGGCGTACCACCGGTCGCCGGCGCTCAATTCCACCACCCGGCCCCCCTCCCGCCCGAACACGAGTGGAAAGCGTCGCCAGGCCGAGTCTCGGGCGACGAAGTGCCCCGGCTCGCCGATCCGGAAGAGGGGGTGGCGTGTCGCGCCGTCCACCAGCCAGAGACGCTCCCCCGCAGCCACGACGTCGACCGAGTCTCCCTCGCTGCCGACGTAGCGGCCGGCGTAGTCGCCAGCATCGGGCACACTGTCGGGTGGAAGCGCTTCCACCACCGGAGGCAGCGGGCGTCCGCGCCGGGCGGCGACCAGCACGTCGAGCGCGTATTCGGCGAGCCGACGGGGATTGCCGGGTCCGTTCATCAGCACCACCACACCCAGGCGCTCGTCGGCGTCGCCCAGGAGCATCGAGCGATATCCGGGCACGGCACCGCTGTGCCAGAGGACGGGGTTGCCATTCCTCATGGCGAGGATCACGCCGTAGCCATAGAAGGCCTCGGGGCCGAGTTCGGGCGTCGGGACGGTCCGCTGCACCATGCGCGCGAAGCTGGCGGGCTGCAGGAGGCGGTGACGGCCGCCGCCACCCTGGGCCAGCAGCCCGGCGAGGAATCGGGCCAGGTCGGGCGCGGTGGTGACGATGTTGGCATCGCCGGCGGAGTACTCCCCCCAGGAGGCGGGGACGAGCGGGTCCCCCGGGGCCGGGGGGCGATCGTCATGGAGGTACTGGTACCCGGTCGCGGTGGTGAGACGGGCGTCCTGGGTCACCTCCGCAGCGCTGCCGGTCATGTCGAGCGGCTGGAGGATCCGCTGGCGAATCGACTCGGCGAAGGGGCGACCCTCGACCTCCTCGATCGCGAGGCTCAGGAGCTGGTAGCCAAGATTGGAATAGGCAAAACGGGAGCCCGGCTCGGCGGTCAGCTCGCGATCGCGCAGCGCCAGCGCTGTGTACGGTGAGCTGGGGAGGTCGCTCCGGTCCCGTGGCAGGCCGGCGGTATGGGTGAGCAGGTGGTGCAGCGTGATCGGCCCGAAGCGGGAGCGGGGCCGGAACCAGGGGAGGTAGTCGGCGAGGGGCCGCTGAAGATCGACCACACCCTCCTCCTGCAACTGGAGCAGGGCCGCGGCGGTGAAGGTCTTGGAAATCGAGCCGGCGAGAAAGCGGGTCTCCGGTCCCACCGGGGTCCTGGTCGCGAGGTCCGCGAAGCCATAGGCCCGCACCGCGACGACGCGATCATCCGCCACGATGGCGAGGGCGAGACCGGGGGTGCCGTCCTCGCGCAGCAGCTCGCGGGCGGCCGCGTCGATATAGCCGAGGGCGGCGACGTCGGGGGACCCCTGGCCTCGGGCCTCCCCGGCGAGTGTCACGACCAGGAGGGCAGCGAGCAGGCGCTGTGTAACGGCCATGGTCAGGAGTATCGCCGGAGCGGAGCCTTCGCAGGTGACAGCCATGTAACAGCTGTCGGCACTGCCGCTGTCCGCCGGGTGCCGCCGTGACTGGGTTGTTGCACGGCTGTCGGATTGGCGATACCGGCCATCACGAATCTCCCGCGCATCCCGTGGTTCACTCCCACCTGCACTGCGCGGCGAGGCCATGCGTTCTTCCCGGTTCTTCACCTCCGTCACACTGCTGTTGCTTTCGACGAACGCCCTGCTGGCACAGGAGACGGGCCGCATCACCGGCCGGGTCGTTGATGCCGGACACGGGACGCCGATTGCCGGCGCGGTGCTGGAGATCGTCGGCACCACGATCCAGGCGCAGTCGGCGATCGACGGCCGCTATACGATCGCACGGGCGCCGGCGGGGCCGGTGCGGCTCCGGGCCCGGTTCATCGGCTACCAGCCGAAGCTCATCGACGGGCTCGTGGTGAACCCGGGTGGCGCAGTCGAGCAGGACGTCTCGCTGCAGGTGCAGGCGGTCGAGCTCGAGGAGCTCACCGTGTCAGCCGCGGAAGAACAGGGCACGGTGAACCGGGCGCTGGAGGAACAGCGCAACGCCACCAATGTGGTCAGCGCGATCTCGGCGGAGCAGATCGCCCGGAGCCCTGACGGCGATGCCGGGCAGGCGGTCCAGCGGGTGAGCGGCGTGACGGTGCAGGATGGGAAGTACGTGTTCGTCCGCGGGCTGGGTGAGCGTTACACCACCACCGCCCTCAACGGCGCCCGGTTGCCGAGTCCGGAGCCGGAACGGAAGGTGGTGCCGCTCGACCTCTTTCCCGCCGGCCTGCTCGAGGGGATCAGCACCTCGAAGACGTTCACCCCGGAGCAGCCGGGCGATTTCAGCGGCGCCGCGGTCAATATCACCACCAAGGAATTTCCCGCCCGGCGGGTCCTCACCTTCAGCTCATCGGCGGGATGGAACACCGCGGCCAGCGGGAAGTCGCTTCCCCGGGCGCCGACCGAAGGCCGTGAGTGGCTCGGCTTCGCGGGCTCGGCGCGGCGGATTCCCCCGGCGCTCGAGGCCGCGGGGAATCTCACCGGGCTGACCCAGCCGCAGGTCAACGCCCTGATCGGGTCGCTCCGGGATGTGTGGCGGGCCAACACCGGCAACGGCAGCCCCAACGGCGCGTTCGGGGTCTCGCTGGGCGGAGAGGATCCGGTCTTCGGCCAGCGGATCGGCTACCTCGCCTCGGTCACCTACGCGTACGGGCAGGAGACCCGGTCGGAGGACTATCGCGCGCTGGCCGTCACCGGCGGGCCGATCAACGCCTTCTCGGGAACCTCCGGCCGCACCTCGGTGCTGTGGGGCGGCCTCCTCAACCTGAGCAGCCGGCTGGGCTCGTCCACCAAGCTCTCGCTCAACTCCACCTACACTCGCAGTGCCGACAACGAGGCGACCCAGCGGGCGGGCATCCTCGAGCAGTTCCAGGAGAAGGGACCGCTCCTCGCGACCCGGCTCACCTTCGTGGCGCGCTCGGTCATGTCGAGCCAGCTCAAGGGTGAACATCTCCTGGGCCAGCGGCACTTCGTCGACTGGTCGGGCACGGTGGCACACACCTCGCGCAGCGAACCGGACCGCTCGGACCTCGCCTACACCGCGACGTTCAACCCGTCGACCGGCAGGTACACCCCGGTGGCCTGGGCCGACCTGCAGCAGAGCGCCACCCGGACCTTCAGCGATGTCGGCGAGACGAGCTACAACCTGGCGGGCAACTACCGGCTGGCCCTGGGGAATGTCACGCAGCCCCTCTACCTGAAGCTCGGCGGCGCGTGGCGGCATACCGCGCGGGACGCCGACAGCCGGGCCTACGACCTGCGGAACCTCGGCTTCGACCAGTCGGAGCTCACCCAGTCGCCGGAGCGGCTCTTCAGCGCCGCCAATGCAAACGCCGGCAAGCTCCTGATGAGCAGCAACACCAACGCGGGACAGTACCGCGCCACCGACCGGGTGCTCGCGGGCTATGCCCAGCTCGACATTCCGCTCACCAGCAGGCTCCAGCTGGTCGCTGGCGCGCGGATGGAGCAGTGGCAGCTCGACCTGCAGGACCGGGATCCGAACGGGGCGCTCCTCTCGCCGGTCGACCGGACCAACACCGACGTGCTGCCGGCGCTCGCAATCAACTATTTCCTCACCGCCAACCAGACGCTCCGCCTGTCCGCGACCCAGACCCTGTCGCGGCCGGAGTACCGGGAACTCTCGGAGTCGGGGTCGTTCGACTTCATCGGCGGGCTGGTGACGCGAGGCAATCCCGACCTGCAGCGGGCGCTGATCCAGAACCTCGATGCCCGCTGGGAGTATTACCCGAACCCCGGCGAAGTGCTGAGCGTCGGCCTCTTTGCCAAGCGGTTCGACGCGCCGATCGAGAAGGTCATCGTGGGCACCACCGGGGCGCCGGCGCTCCAGTTCGTCAACGCGAAGCGGGCGAACAACTACGGTGCGGAGCTCGAGGTGCGGAAGAACCTCGGCCTCCTCTCGCGGTCGCTGGCCAACCTCACCCTCTTCGCCAACACCACCCTGATGCGGAGCCGGATCACCCCGGGGAACGGCGACATCTCGTCGCTCACCAGCGCCAACCGGCCGATGGTGGGACAGGCGGAGTACGTGCTGAACGCGGGCTTCGGGTGGCTCAGCCCGTCGGGACGCTGGTCGGCCACCGCGCTCTACAACGTGGTGGGCCGGCGGATCGCGGAGGCGGGGGTGGATCCGCTGCCCGACACCTACGAGGAAGCGCGCCACCTCGTGGATGTCTCGCTCCAGTTCCCGCTGCTGGGCTCAGTGACGGGGAAGTTCGACGGGAAGAACCTGCTGGATGCACCCTACCGGATGACGCAGGGGAGCGTGCTGCGGGAGCGGTACAAGACGGGGCGCGTCTTCTCGCTCGGCTTCACCTGGAAGCCGTGAGCGGCGATTGACCTGATTGTGACCGGAACGACGAGCGGCCGAAACCTGGCCGCAAAGATTACGGGGCGCGAACGGGCGCAACGCCCGACCAACAACTCACAACCCTGGGGATTCTCGATGCTCAAGGCCTGGAACGGGTGGCGTGCGCTGGCCGGGATGGCGCTGGTGGCGCTGGTGGCGCTGGCGGCCGGCTGCAGTGACGACAACAACAATGGTCCCTCGGCGCCGGAGACGCCGGGAGGCCTCACGGTGTCGCAGACCACGCTCACGGCGGTGCGCGTCTCGTGGAACGCGGTGAGCGGCGCCACCGGGTACGTCCTCGAGCGGGCCACCGCGGCGAACCCGGGCGTGTTCGCGCAGGTCGGCGGCACCATCGCCGCGACCACCTACGATGATGCCGTGACGGCGGGCGTGGCCACCAGCTACCGGGTGGCCGCCACCGACGGCAGCAAGACCAGCGCGGCGTCGGCCACGGTGACCATCACCACCGGGGTGCAGGCGGCGACGCTCACCGGCAACATCACCAGCAACCGCACCCTCTACGCCGACACCGTGTACACCCTGAGCGGCTACGTGAAGGTGCAGTCGGGTGTCACGCTGACGGTCCAGGCGGGGACGAAGGTCGTGGGCGACACCAACGTCGCGGGCAGCTCGCTCTGGATCCTCCGCGGCGGCCGGATCGACGCGCAGGGCACCGCCCAGGCGCCGATCGTCTTCACCAGCGCCCGCAGCGCCGGCAGCCGCGCTCCCGGCGACTGGGGCGGGATCATCATCGTGGGGAACGGCATCATCAACCGGACCGGTACCACGATCCTGACCGAGGGCCCGGCGCAGGTGTCGGAGAACTACGCCGGTGGCAACGACAACAACGACAACAGCGGCACGCTGCGCTACGTCCGGATCGAGTTTGCCGGCTATGACGTGAGCGGCGGCGCCGGCCAGGAGCTCAACGCCCTGTCGAGCTACGCCGTCGGCCGGGGAACCACCTACGAGTACATCCAGACCATGGCGGGCCTCGACGACTCGTTCGAGTGGTGGGGCGGCGCGGTCGATGGGCGCTACCTGGTGAGCTACGAGTCCGGCGACGACCACTTCGACTGGACCGAGGGGTACCAGGGCCGGAACCAGTTCCTGCTCGCGCTCCAGACCCAGCGGCTGGTGCCGCGGCCCGGCACCGGCGTCTTCTCCTCCGACCCGCGCGGCTTCGAGGGAGACGGCTGCGACCCGGCGGTGTCGGGCTGCACCCTGACCGCGACCGGCGCGAGCACGCCGTTCTCCAACCCGGTCTTCGCCAACTTCACCATGATCGGCCCGGGCCAGCTGGCCGGCATTCCGGCCGATGGCAACGGCGCGGTCTTCCGCCGCGGCACCGGCGGGTGGTTCGTCAACGGCATCCTGGCCCGCTGGAAGGGCATCGCCCTCAATGTGCGCGACGCGTGGACCGATACGCTCTTCGTGCAGCGCGACTCGCTCCACATCTCCAACGTGATCCTGGCGCAGAACGGCTTCAACTACGACACCACCGGCGCCGGTTTCGCGCAGACCACCAACTTCCCCGCGGGCCAGCTCTCGACGCACAAGGCCTTCGCGGCCAACGTCGCGGCCGATACGCTGCTGGGCCTCACCCTGAACCCGACCGGCCTCAACTGGACCCCCAAGGCGGGGAGCCCGGCCACCAGTGGTGCCGGCAGCGTGACCGCGGGCAAGGTGACCGGCTACTTCGGTGGCACCTGGGCCAACACCGCCTACATCGGCGCCGCGGACCCGGCGGGTGGCGCGTGGTGGCAGGGGTGGACGGCGTACAACATCAACTGAGGTCAGCCAGTAGGAAGTGCGATGGGAGAGGTTCGGAGGGGGTGGGGGAGTCGATCTCCTCCACCCCTGTTCCTTGGAGAAGATCTATCCGGAGAAACACATGCGCGGGGTAGCAACGATAGCGGTGCTGATGCTGGGGATGAACATGTTTCGAGGCTGCAGGTCGGAGGCGCCCGTCGCGCGGGCAGAGGCACAGGCACCGGCCTACACCCCCGACCGCCTGCGGCGGGTGCAGCTCGACTCGTTCCTCACGGGTCAACCGGTCGTCACGGCCCTTGCCGGCGGGCGCTCCAGCCAGGAGGCACTGGTCCGGGACTTCGTCGCCGCACTCGAGGCGCACGATACCACCACCCTCCGGAGCCTGCTGCTTTCCCGCGCCGAGTTCGGCCGCCTGTACTACCCCACCAATCCGCAGGCGAAGCCGCCGTACGACATGGAGCCAGGGCTCTTCTGGTTCATGCTGAACCAGCACAGCGCCAAGGGGCTCGCCAAGGCGGTGGAGATGGTCGGCGGAAGGGCGTGGCCCTACGCCGGCTTCACCTGCGACTCCAGGGTGAGCCGGGAGGGACCCAACACCGTTTACGGACCCTGCACCGTGCGGCTGGTCCAGGGGACGGGAGACACCGTCGAGGCCAGGCTCTTCAGCCTGATGCTGGAGCGCGACGGGGTGTGGAAGTTCGTGAGCTACGCGAACAAGCTCGACTGAACGGGCGGTGAAGGCAGCGGGGGACTCCCCTCCCCCGCCGTGACCCGTCCGTTACAAATCCGTGACCGACTGCACTCGTTGGTCCGGTACACTCCCCGGCATGACCAGCACTGTTACCGCCCAGCCGGTCGAGTCCACGCAGGATACCATCGGCCTCGAGGGTTCGCGCCTGGGAGACCACCTCTTCAAGGGTGGGCTGATCCTCACGGCGCTGGCCATCCCGGTCCTGATGCTCTTCCTGGTGATCGAGCTCTACAGCGGCGCCAGGCTCGCCATCGACCGCTACGGCCTGGGCTTCATCACCGGCAGCACCTGGGACCCGGTGGCGGAACAGTTCGGGGCGGCACCCCTCATCTTCGGCACCCTGCTCTCGAGTTTCCTCGCGCTGCTGATCGCGGTCCCGCTCTCCCTTGGCGTCGCGATCTTCCTGACCGAGTTCGCCCCCCGCGCCATCCGCGGCCCGGTGGCCTTCGTGATCGAACTGCTCGCGGCCATCCCGAGCGTGGTGTACGGCCTCTGGGGGATCTTCGTCCTGATCCCCCTGCTCCGCTCCTCCGTCTTCCCGTTCCTCCGCGACACCCTCGGCTTCCTCCCCTTCTTCAAGGGGCCGATCTACGGCCCCTCGATGCTGGCCGCGAGCATCATCCTCGCGATCATGATCATGCCGTTCGTGATGTCGGTGGCGCGGGAGGTGCTCGCGGCGGTGCCGGGGAGCCAGCGGGAGGCGGCGCTCGCGCTGGGCGCGACCCGCTGGGAAGCGGTGATCAGCGCCATCGTCCCCTACGCGAAATCGGGGATCGCCGGGGCGGTGATCCTCGGGCTGGGCCGGGCCCTGGGTGAGACGATGGCGGTGACGATGCTCATCGGGAACACCCACGACATCTCCGCCTCGCTCTTCGCGCCGGGCTACACCATGGCCGCGGTGATCGCCAACGAATTCGCCGAGGCGGCGACCGACATCCACTTCTCGACCCTCACCTACGTCGCCCTGGTGCTCTTCGCGGTGACGGTGCTGGTGAACGCGCTGGCGCGGCTGCTGATCTGGCGAGTCGCCCGGCCCGCGGGAGGAAAGGCATGAACCGCCGGGTCCTGCGCCGCTGGATGAGCAACGCGATGGTCGGCCTGATGCTGCTGGCGGTGGTGGTCGCGGTGCTGCCCCTGCTCCTCATCCTGCTCAACCTGATCCTCAAGGGGGCGAGCAGCCTCTCGGTCGCCTTCTTCACGAAGACGCCGGTGCCGGCCGGCGAGACCGGCGGTGGCGTGGCCCACGCCATCGTGGGCACCCTGAGCATCGTCGGGGTCGCCAGCCTGATCGGCGTGCCCCTGGGCGTGGGCGCCGGGATCTACTGCGCGGAATACTCGGGGAGCCGGCTGGCGAAGATCACCCGCTTCCTCTCCGACGTGATGAACGGCACGCCGTCGATCGTGGTGGGAGTCTTCGCCTGGACCCTGGTGGTGGCGCGGCAGAAGCACTTCTCCGGGCTGGCCGGAAGCATCGCCCTCGCCATGCTGATGGTCCCGATGGTGATGCGGACGACCGAGGAGCTGATCAAGCTGGTGCCGAACTCGCTGCGCGAGGCGGCGCTGGCCCTGGGGTACCCCCGCTGGCGCACCAGCCTCTCGATCATCCTCCGCACCGCGCTCCCGGGCATCGTGACCGGGACGCTGCTCTCGATCGCGCGGGTGGCCGGCGAGACCGCCCCGCTCCTCCTCACCGCCCTCGGCAGCCAGTACTTCTCGCTCAACCTGAACGAGCCGATGGCGGCGCTGCCGCTCACCGTCTACCAGTACTCGATCGGCCCCTACGAGGAGTGGCACCGCTTTGCCTGGGCCGCGGCGCTGGTGCTGATCATGGTCGTGTTCGGCCTCAGCGCCGGCGCCCGGCTCGCCACCCGCCAGCGGTTCACCCCCAATGGCTGATACTGCCCCGATCCTCGCTACCGAGAAGCTCACCGCGATGTACGGCAAGTTCACCGCGGTGAAGAGCGTGAGCCTCACCTTCGGGCTCAACACGGTGAACGCCCTGATCGGGCCGTCGGGGTGCGGGAAGTCGACCTACCTCCGCACCCTCAACCGGATGCACGAACTGTCCGAGGGCGGCTGGATCACCGGCGAGGTGCGCCTGGGCGGCGAGGACATCTACGGGAAACGGGTCAGCCCGATGCAGCTGCGCCGCCGGATCGGGATGGTCTTCCAGAAGCCGACGCCGTTCCCCACGATGTCGATCTACGACAACGTGGCGGCGGGCCTGCGGCTCAACGGGCGGCTGCCGAAGGGCGAACTCGACGGCGTGGTGGAGCGTTCGCTCCGCCAGGCGGCGCTCTGGGACGAGGTGAAGGACCGGCTCACGACCAGCGCGGTGGCGCTCTCCGGTGGCCAGCAGCAGCGGCTCTGCATCGCGCGGACCATCGCGCCGCGGCCCGAAGTCGTCCTCCTCGACGAGCCCACCGCCTCGCTCGACCCGGGCGGCACCCAGCGGATCGAGGAGCTGGTCTTCGAGCTCAAGCGGGAGTTCACCATCGTGATCGTGACGCACAACATGCAGCAGGCGGCGCGGGTGAGCGACACCACGTCCTTCTTCTACATGGGCAGCATGGTGGAGACCGGCCCGACCCGGCAGATCTTCACCGCCCCCAGGCAGGAACAGACCGAGGCCTACATCACCGGACGATTCGGATGACCGCCATGACCAAGCCCCACGCCTCGGCGACCCCGTCGCCGGCGTCCCCGCTCCTGCCGCTCCTGCGGCCGAGCCTCGGCACCCGGGTTCCGGTGGAAGCACGGCCGGCGGGGCGCCCCGCGCTGGTGGCGAAGGACTTCAGGTTCGGCTACCGGCCCGGCGCCACCGTGCTCACGGGGATCAACCTCGAGATCCAGGCGAAGGCCGTCACCGCGATCATCGGCCCCTCCGGCTGCGGCAAGTCGACCTTTCTCCGCTCCATCAACCGGATGCACGACCTGATCCCGGGGGCCTGGTACGAGGGGGAGATCGCCCTCGACGGGGTCTCGATCTTCGCCCCCCGCACCGACCTGGTGTCGCTGCGGCAGCGGGTGGGGATGGTCTTCCAGCGGCCCAACCCGTTCCCCAAGAGCATCTACGACAACGTGGCCTACGGCCCGGCGCTCAACCGCCTGGTGCCGAAGCGCGAGCTCCCCGGCCTGGTAGAGTCGTGCCTCCGGAAGGCGGCGCTCTGGGAGGAAGTGAAGGACCGGCTCGACAGCCCCGGCTCGAGCCTCTCGGGGGGACAGCAGCAGCGGCTCTGCATCGCGCGGGCGCTGGGGAACCAGCCCGAGATCCTGCTGATGGACGAACCCTGCTCGGCCCTCGACCCGATCGCGACCCAGCGGGTGGAGGAGCTGATCTTCGAGCTCAAGAAGGACTACACCATCGTGATCGTGACCCACAACATGCAGCAGGCCGCCCGGGTGAGCGACCACACCGGGTTCTTCGACCGCGGGGAGCTGGTCGAGTTCGGCGAAACCGAGAAGGTCTTCACCGCCCCGGCGCACGAGCGGACCGAGGCGTACATTACCGGGAGATTCGGATGAGCGTCGACATGCACCGGCATTTTCACGATGAGCTGAACGACGTCAAGGTCCGCCTGCTGACCATGTCAGGCGAGGCCGAGGCGGCGCTGGGGCTCGCGGTGGAGGCGCTGCTCGAGCGGGATGGCGCCAAGGCCCGGAGCGTCATCACCGGCGACCGGGCCATCGACACGATGGAGATGGAGGTCGAGGAGACCTGCATCAACCTCCTGGCGCTGCAGCAGCCGATGGCGCGCGACCTCCGGATGCTCACCTCCGCGCTCAAGATCGCCAACGACCTCGAGCGGGTGGGCGACCACGCGGTGAACATCGCCCAGTCGGCGGAGCGGCTGGCCCAGGCCCGCCCGATCACCCCCGAGCCCGAGATCGTGGAAATGGCCCGGCTCGCCCGGGACATGCTCTCCGATGCCCTGGAGGCGTTCATCCGGGGCGATGCCGCCGCCGCCCGGGAGATCTGCCTCCGGGACGACAAGGTGGACACCCTCCACCGCTCGGTCTTCCGGATCCTCCTGACCCACATGATGGAAGATCCCCACATGATCGGGGCGGGGATGGAACTCTTCCTGGTAAGCCGTAATTTGGAGCGGGTGGCGGACCTCGCCACCAACGTGGCCGAAGACGTCGTGTTCCTCGTCGAAGGCAAGTCCATCAAGCATCACGCCGAAGACCGGGGCGAGCCCCGGGCCTCCGGCCAGCACAAGGTGCCGGTCCGATGAGCGTAGTCCCCCTCCCCGAGCGGCGTGAGCGCCTGGCGGCGATCGACGTCGGCAGCAACTCGATCCGCCTGCTCGTGGCCGAGGTGGGACCGCATTCCGGCATTACCGTCATCGACGAGGTGAAGGAGCAGCCCCGGCTGGCCACGGGCGTGGCCCAGACCGGCCGGCTCGACCCCGATGCCATGGAGCGCGCCGTCGCGGCGCTCCGGCGGATGTACGGCGTCTGCGAGCGGCGGAGCGTCTCCCGCATCGCCGCCGTGGCCACCTCGGCGGTGCGCGAGGCGATCAACGGCGAGCAGTTCGTGAAGCGGGTGAAGGACGAGATCGGGCTCGACCTCCGGATCATCGACGGCGATACCGAGGCCGCGCTCTCCTACCGCTCGGTGGCGCACCACTTCCCGCTCGAGGGCGGCCGCACCGTGATCGCCGACATCGGCGGGGGGAGCCTCGAGCTGATCGGGGCGGTGGACGGCCTGATCGAGCACACCCTCTCCCTGCCGCTGGGCGCGGTGCGGCTGACCGAGCTGCATCTCGACAAGAGCGACAGCCGGAAGGCGGTCCGCGAGCTGCGCGAATATCTCCGCCGCCAGTTCCGCCGCCGGCTCCCGCTCCGGGACTGGTCTTCCACCACCCTCATCGGCTCGGGGGGGTCGTTCACCAACCTGGGTCGCATGGCGGCCGCGCGCCGCGGCCTCGACGCCGCTGAGCCGGTACACGGCCTCGCGGTGACCGTGGCCGAAGTGGAGCACCTGCTCGCCTGGCTCGCGGGCATGAGCCCCGAAAAGCGGGCCGCGGTCCCCGGCCTCAACCCCCAGCGCGCCGACATCATCCTGGCCGGCCTCGCGGTAACCGCCGAGCTCCTCGCCCGGATCGAGGCGCGCGAAATCAAGATCAGCGCCTTCGGGCTCCGCGAGGGCCTGATCCTCGACATGGCCGGCACCGAGTCCGCGCCCGCCGCGGTCGAGCCCCTCCGGCTGATCCGCGAGTTCGCCGAACGCTGCCACTCCGACCGCCGCCACATCGAGCACGTGCGCCTGCTGGCGCTCAATCTCTACGACCTCCTCGCCGACAAGATGGACGCGGGGGACGAGGAGCGAGGATTCCTCGAGGCCGCCGCGCTGCTCCACGACGTCGGGCAGCTGGTGAGCTATCGCAAGCACCACAAGCACAGCTACCAGCTCATCATGCACGGCGACCGGCTGCCGTTCACGCCCCGGGAACGGGCGCTGGTGGCGCTGGTGAGCCGCTATCACCAGCGGCGCGGGCCCAAGAAGAAGCACAAGGAGTTCGCCGCCCTGCCCCCCGAGGATCAGCAGGTGGTCCGGCGGCTCGCCGGAATCCTCCGCATCGCCGAAGGGCTCGACCGCGGCCACTCCGCCATCGTGGAAAAGCTCGCGGTCGAGGTCTGCCCCACCGTGCTCACCATCAAGGCGGTGCCCCGCTACGCCGGCGCCGATCTCTCGCTCGAGTGCTGGGGCGCCATGGAAGCCGCCGACGTGCTGGCCAAGGTGCTCGGCCGGGACGTGGTGGTCGAGTCCGCCATGTGACTTCTGGCGTGAGGCCGCTTGCGTGTGCATCACGCGGCTCTCATACTCGTCTGGAAGACGCTCCCCCTTCGCTGCCTGGCTGGATCCCCCCGGAGGTTATCGTGCCTCGCCTGCGTCCCCTCGTTACCCTGAGCCTGCTCAGCTGCATGGCGCTGCTCGCCTGCAGCGACAGCCAGGAGCCCCCCGCGAGCGCCGGGACCCCCGTCCGGCTCGCCTTCATCAAGGACACCTTCGCCGTCCGCCAGCTCGGGTCCACCCAGCTCACCGCGGTGGGCTATGACGCACAGGGTGCGGTAGTCGCCCAGCTCCCGATCCAGTACAGCATCTCCGGATCAGCTGCGACCACCTCGGCGGCGGGCATGGCGCATGGCGTGAAGCCGGGCGTCGGGACGGTGACGGCGAAGCTCGGCAATCTGGAGACGACCGCGACCCTCGAGGTCTTCGGCCACCCGGAGGGCGTGGTGGTCGACAGCCAGGCTGCGGGGTGGCGCCCCTTCGGCGTGGCAGTCTCCCGGGATGGGGTGATCTACGTGACCCAGCTCGACAACGCCCACATCATCCAGATCGACACCGCCGACCAGGTGATCGACTCCATCGCGGTGGGAAGCACCCCGACCGGCGTGACCTTCGCGCCCGACGGCCGGACCGCATACGTGACCAACCAGTTCGATGACAATGTCGGCGTCGTCGACGTGGACACCCGGCATCAGTCCTCGACCATCCCGATCCCGGCGGCCCCGTTCGTCCCCTTCGTCGCACCCGACGGCCAGAAGGTCTTCATCACCAGCAACACCTCCAACGTGTACGTCGCCGACGCGGCGACCGGGGCCATTGTCGATACCATCGTGCTCTCCCACGCCCCGAACGGGTTCGCCCTGCATCCCGACGAGTCGCGCGTGTACATCAGCACCTTCGTCGGCGGGACGGTGACGGAAGTGGGGATCGCGAGCAATGCCACCCTCCGCACCTTCAATCCAGGGGGAACGCCCCAGGCCATGGTGGTGTCCGCCGATGGATCGGAGCTCTACGTCGCCAACGAACAGGGCTGGGTCGACGTCTACGACCTGAGCACGGGGATGGCTGTCGCCCAGATTCCGCTGACCGGCGGCGGGTTCGGGATGGCCCTGAGCCCGGACCAGCAGCACCTCTACGTGAGCGAGCCCGGCGCCGGGCTGGTGGAGGTGGTCAACATCCCCAGCCGGTCCGTCATCCACACGCTCAACGTCGGTGGTATACCTCGCCGGGTCGCGTTCACGCGGCATGGCGGCATCGCGGTCATCCCCAACGAACTCGGGTACGTCAGCTTCGTGCGGTAACGCTCGTCGGCAGACCGCCAGCAACGCTTCGAGGGATCCCGGACACCCAGCCCGGGATCCCTCGCTCGTTCCATGCTCCCCGCTGAGTTGTTCCCGGGAGCCGGCCCGTTCATGAACCAGCCGGCCTGTGAGAAGGATCACCCCGCGGCTGCGTGGTATAGCTTATGAAAACCGACATGACCGCTCCCGACCGCTCCGCCGACGAGATCATTACCCGGCTCTACGATGAGCTGAGAATTCTCGCGCGCGCCCACCTCCGGCGCGAGCGGGTCGGCCATACCCTCGATACCACCGGGCTGGTCAACGAGGCCTATCTCCGCCTCAGTCCCCAGGGCGGACTGGGCGAGATGGACCGGGCCCGCTTCTTTGCTACCGCCTCGGTGACGATGCGCCGGGTACTGGTCGACTACGCCCGGCAACGGAACCGCATCAAGCGGGGCGCCGGCGGCGTCGCGGTGCCGCTCGACGAGGTCGAGGGGATCCTCAGTGACGTGGAAGCGGAGGAGGTCCTGGCCCTCGACGAGGCACTCGACCGGCTGGAGGCGGTGAACCCCCGCGGGGCCCAGGTGGTGCATCACCGCTTCTTTGCCGGCCTCTCCCTCGAGGAGACGGCGGAGCTCCTCGACGTGTCGGTCAAGACCGTGCAGCGCGACTGGCTCACCGCCCGCGCCTGGCTCCGCAAGGAGGTCGCCCGCGACCTCGGGCTGATGAGCCGCGACCCCTGATGTCCGAAATTCCCGGCCAGTGACGCCATGACGGGGGGCAGTCCCGACCCTGAGGAGCCGATGGACCCGGAACGCTGGAATCGGCTGTCATCCGTTTTCATCAACGCCCGCGAGCGGCCCTCGGGGGAACGCGCCGCGTTCCTGCATGAGATCTGCGGCGACGACCCGGGCCTCCTCCAGGAGGTCGAGAGCATGCTCGCCGCCGACATGGTCGGTTCCGAGCTTCGGCTCGAGCGCGGCCTCCTCGGCAACCTTCCCGCCGGCACCAGGCTCGGGCCCTACGTCATCCACGCCCTCGTGGCCGAAGGGGGCATGGGCGAGGTGTACCGCGCCGAGCGGGTCGACGGCAGCTACCGCCAGACCGTGGCGATCAAGGTGCTCCGTCCCGGCTACCGCACCGCCGAGGCGGTGCGCCGCTTCCGGCTCGAACGGCAGCTGCTCGCGCGGCTCGAGCATCCCGACATCGCCGCCATCCTCGATGGCGGCACGACGAAGGATGGCCGCCCCTACCTGGTCCTCCAGTACGTCGCCGGGATTCCCATCACCGAGTTCTGCCTCGGCCGGCCACTCGAGGAGAAGCTCCGGCTCCTCTCGAGAGTCGCGCGGGTGGTCCAGTTCGCCCACAGCCGCCTGATCGTCCATCGCGACCTCAAGCCGTCGAACATCCTGGTGCAGGCCGACGGCTCGCCGCGACTCCTCGATTTCGGGATTGCCAAGCTGCTCGATCCCGGCGCCGGCGAGGGTCTCGAGCTGGCCACCCGTCCCGACTCCCGGCTCCTCACCCCGGAGCATGCCGCGCCGGAACAGCTCCGCGGCGAGCCGGTCAGCACCGCAACCGACGTGTACGCCCTCGGGGTCCTCCTGTACTCCCTGCTCTGCGGCCGGCGGCCGTTCCCGGCCCGGGGCCGCGAGCTGGGAGAGCTCGAGGCGTCGATTCTCGAGGATCAGCCCGCGCCGCCGAGCACCTTCATCACGGAGCCCGCCGAGCGGAAAGCGGCGGTCGGCGACCTCGATCGCATCACCCTGATGGCCCTCCGCAAGGAACCGGATCGCCGCTATGGCTCGGCCGCCGCCTTCGCCGACGATCTCGATCGCTACCTCGCCGGGGAGCCGGTCTCCGCCGAGCGCGATACCTGGCGCTATCGCACCCGCAAGTTCGTCACCCGGAATCGCGGCTGGGTGGCGCTGGGCAGCGCCGTCGTGCTGCTCCTCCTGCTCGCATTCGCGTCGACGGTGTGGCAGGGGCGGCAGGCGGCGAAGGCCCGGGACCGCGCTGAGCAGGAGCGGGCCGCCGCCGAAGATGTGCTGACGATGCTGACCGACCTCTTCCGGAGCGCCAACCCCAGGGTCATCCCCGGCGGCGACACGGTACGGGTGACCGCGCTGCTCGACGACGCCGAGCGGCGGCTCGGCGAGCTCAAGGATCATCCCGATCGCCAGGCCCGGCTCAGCCGGGCGCTGGGGAACGTGCGGCTGGCCCGGGGCCAGTACGAAGGCGGGATGACGCTGCTCCGGCGGGCGTGGACCTGGGAACGCGCCCAGGGACCGGAGTGGCAGGCCGACGCGGCGCTGACCTACTTCGAGCTCGCGACCGCCGCGTACGCGGAACATGGTTCATCCGCCCGCCCGCTGGTCGACAGCACGATCACGTTCCTGCGCGCCGCCGGCACCCTCGACTCGTTCACGGTCAAGGCGCTCCGGATGCGCGCATCGATGGAGCCGACCCAGCTGGGGGCGATCCGCTACCTCGATGAAGCGGAAGCGCTGCAGCGACGGCTGCCCGGCCAGAGTCCGATGGCGATGGCGGAGGCGCTCGACGCCGAGGGCGGCCGCCTCTTCAGCCTGGGACGCTCGCGGGAGGCGGCCACCAGCTTCGGTGCTGCCCTCCGCATCGTCGAGAAACTCCTGCCCCGGGACCACCCCGACCTCCTCACGGTGCGCGGCAACTACGCCACCGCACTCGGCGCGGACGGCGATTTCCAGGCCGCGGATTCGCTCTCGCGCGACCTGCTCCGATCGCAGCAGCGGCTCTATCCCGGCTCCGATGCGGAAGCCTTTGCCCACGCGCGGCTGGCCAACCTCCTGGCTGCGCAAGGAAAGCACGTCGAGGCGGAGCAGGAGTTCCGCGCGACCCTCGCCATCCTCCGGCACGCGGTGGCCCCCGACAACGACCGGATCTGGAGTGAGCTGCGGAACCTCGGCGTGACGGTGGCGCGACTGGGTCGGGTGGAGGAGGGCTACGCGCTGGTGGACTCGGCGTACCGGATGGCGGTCGCCAGGCAGGGACCGGGTGCCGTAGGCGCGGCATTCATCAACGGGCAGCGCGGCTACCTGCTCCTGTGGCTGGGCCGGCGGGCCGAGGCGGAGCGGGCGATCCAGGACGCGGCCCGGGTGATCGAGGCGGGAACCAGCAAGGCCCACCGCTATCGCATCGACGTCGCCTACTGGCTGGCCCTGCTGGCGCTGGATGCGGGGAACGACGCGGAAGCAGTCAGCCAGTTCTCGGCTGCCCTGGAGCGCTCTTCCGATGAGGCTGCGGATACGATGCCGAAGCGGGCGCAGTTTGCGTGCGGGCTCGGGACCGCCCTGGCGCGGGCGGGGCGGGCCACCGAAGCCCGGCCGCTGCTGGTGCGCGCGTGCCCCGTCTTCGACCGGCACGCCGCCGAACAACCGATCCTGGAGAAGTGGAGCCGCGACGCCCGCGTCCGGCTGGGGATCCGGTAGGACCTGCAGTGGCCCGCTAGCTCGCGGGCGCGAGCGCCTTGGCGACCGTCGGGCCGCCCGGGCCGACCAGCGTGGTCCAGCTCGCGGCGGCGCTCGTTCCGATCCGGTCGGCGCCGGCTCGAAGCATGAGCAGGGCGGCATCAGGGGTGCGCACTCCCCCCGACGCCTTCACCCCCAGGGAGGCTCCCACCGCGGCGCGCATCGCCCGCACCGCCTCCTGGGTCGCACCGCCGGCGGGGTGGAAGCCGGTCGAGGTTTTCACGAAGGCCGCCCCCGCGGCGCGCGCCGCCTGGCACGCCGGCGCGATGCTCTCCGGATCGAGTGCCGCCGTCTCGAGGATGACTTTCACCGGGCATCCCGGAACGGCGGTGATCACCGCCTCCAACTCTTCCCGCAGCGGACTCCACTGCCCTTCCCGCGCCAGCGCGATCGACTGCACCATGTCCAGTTCGGTCGCACCCGCCGCCACCAGGGCCTGCGCCTCCGCCACCTTGCTTGCACGGCCGGACGCGCCGAGCGGAAATCCCACCACCCCCGCGACCCGGATGCCGGAACCCTGGAGCTTCCGCGCGGCAACCCCGACCCACTGGCCGTTGACGCAGACCGTCCCGAGCCCGAGCTGGACGGCTTCGTCGCAGAGCATCAGGATGTCGCGCTCCCCGGCCTCGGGCTTGAGCAGCGTGTGATCGATCAGAGCCCCGAACGGGAGGTCGGCATGGGACGCCAGCCAGGGCGGAAGCGTCGTCACCGGTCGTGCACCCGGACGGTCGACTGGCGGTGCAGCGCGTAGAGCTCGGGATCGCGGAAGAAGGGGATCAGCGCGAGGCCGGCCAGGAACCCGCCGATATGCGCCCAGAAGGCGACGCCGCCGACATCGGAGGCGGAGGCCGCCGTGCCGCCCAGCTGGAGCAGGAACCAGTAGCCCAGCATGAAGAGCGCCGGGACTTCGATGAAGAAGAGGAAGACGAAGGTGCGGATCCTCGCCCACGGATAGAGCAGGACGTACCCGCCCATCACGCCGCCGATGGCACCCGAGGCACCGACCATCGGCAGGGGTGAGCCGGGCCCCGCCGCGACCTGGGCCGCCGCCGCGGCGAGCCCGCAGAGGAGATAGTACGCCACGAAGCGGCCCCGCCCCATCACGTCCTCGACGTTGTTCCCGAAGACATGGAGGAACCACATGTTGCCGATCAGGTGGAACCAGGAGCCGTGGAGGAACATCGAGGTCAGGGGAGCGTACCAGGACACCCCCGGCGACACGACGCACGCCATGTCCTGCCCCAGCGGGATCTGGAATCCGTTGGGGAGGATATGGAGGAACTCGCCCGGGATCAGTCCCAGCTCGCAGACCGATTTCGCCAGCGCCGGGTCACGCCCCATCCCCTGCACCAGGACCCAGACCGCCACGTTGATGGCGATGATGGCGTAGGTGGTGACGGGGGTGCGGAGCGTGGGGTTGTGGTCGGAGATGGGGAACATGGTACTGAAGGTAGCGCAGGCCTGTCATTCCGAGCGAAGCGAGGAATCTTGTTCGCCTGAGTAGATCCCTCGGTCGCTGACGCTCCCTCGGGATGACAGGCGACCCACCCTGCCAGATGCCTGCCAAAACGGCGTAAAAACGCGGTACACCCCTTGCCTTGGTCCCAATCCGACGTGGAAACGTTGACTGGGCAAGCCCTTCCGGGGCCTGTCCTGTCCATCTCCGTATAGAAGAAAGGGATTTCCAATGGCCTCGAAGATCATTGGTATCGACCTGGGCACCACCAACTCGGTGGTGGCCGTCATGGAAGGCGGCGATCCGGTCGTCATCCCCAATGCCGAAGGCGGACGGACCACCCCCTCGGTGGTGGCGTTCACCAAGGATGGGGAGCGGCTGGTGGGCCAGGTCGCGAAGCGCCAGGCAGTGACCAACCCGAAGCAGACCATCTTCTCGATCAAGCGGTTCATGGGTCGCCGGATGAACGAGGTGACCGAGGAGACCCGCCGGGTCCCCTACAAGATCGACACCGGCACCAACGGGCTCGCCGCGGTCGAGATCTCCGGCAAGAAGTACACGCCGCCCGAGATCTCCGCGATGATCCTCCAGAAGATGAAGCAGACCGCCGAGGACTACCTCGGCACCAAGGTGGAGAAGGCGGTCATCACGGTCCCCGCCTACTTCAACGACGCCCAGCGGCAGGCCACCAAGGACGCCGGCAAGATCGCGGGCCTCGACGTGGTCCGGATCATCAACGAGCCGACCGCCGCGGCGCTGGCCTACGGCCTCGACAAGAAGAAGGAAGAGAAGGTCGCGGTGTTCGACCTCGGCGGCGGCACGTACGACATCTCGGTGCTGGAGCTGGCCGAGGGCGTGTTCGAGGTGAAGAGCACCAACGGCGACACCCACCTGGGCGGTGACGACTTCGACCAGCGGCTGATCGACTGGCTGGTGGGCGAATTCAAGAAGGACCAGGGGATCGACCTCTCCAAGGACGCGATGGCGCTCCAGCGGCTCAAGGAAGCCGCCGAGAAGGCCAAGATGGAGCTGTCGAGCACCACCCAGACCGACATCAACCTGCCGTTCATCACGGCGGACCAGTCGGGCCCGAAGCACCTGAACCTGACGCTCACCCGCGCCAAGTTCGAGCAGCTGGTGGACGACCTGTTCCAGCGGACCCTCCCGCCGATGCAGCAGGCGCTCAAGGACGCGGGGCTCGACCCGAAGCGGATCGACGAGGTGATCCTGGTCGGCGGCTCGACCCGTATCCCCAAGATCCAGCAGATCGTCAAGGACTTCTTCGGCAAGGAGCCGAACAAGTCGGTGAACCCGGACGAGGTCGTGGCGATCGGTGCCGCGATCCAGGGCGGCGTGCTGGGCGGCGAGGTGAAGGACGTGCTGCTGCTCGACGTCACCCCGCTCTCGCTCGGCATCGAGACGCTGGGCGGCGTCACCACCGTGCTGATCCCGCGGAACACCACCATCCCGACCAAGAAGTCGGAGGTGTTCAGCACCGCGGAGGACAACCAGACCACGGTCGAGATCCACGTGCTCCAGGGTGAGCGCCAGATGGCGACCGACAACCGGACGATCGGCAAGTTCCAGCTCACCGGGATTCCGCCGGCTCCCCGCGGCATGCCGCAGGTCGAGGTCACTTTCGACATCGACGCCAACGGCATCCTGCACGTGTCGGCCAAGGACAAGGCGACGAACAAGGAGCAGAAGATCCGGATCGAGGCCTCGAGCGGGCTCTCGGACGCGGACATCGACAAGATGGTGAAGAGCGCGGAAGCGCACGCCTCGGAGGACAAGAAGCGGCGCGACGTCATCGAGGCCCGCAACCAGCTCGACAGCCTGGTCTACAAGGTCGAGAAGGACAGCAAGGAGTGGGTGGACCGTCTCTCGGCCGACGCCAAGGGCCGGCTCGACAACGCGGTGGAGGGGGCCAAGGGCGCGCTCAAGAACGGCGACCCCGACCTCATCCAGAAGGCGCTCGATGAACTGAACGGCGCCTACTCCGCGGCCGGGGCCTCGCTCTACCAGGCGGCCCAGGGGACCGGGCAGGCCGGGGAGACCCCGGGTGGCCAGCCGGGCGATGCCGGCGCCCCCAAGGAGGATGTGGTGGAGGCGGACTACGAAATCGTGGACGACAGCAAGAAAACGTCGTAATGCGACGTAAGTCGTTAAGCTATTAGCTCTTAGCTGTTAGCCGTTAGCTCGTCCGTCATCGGACAGGCTAACGGCTAATGGCTAACAGCTCACGGCTTTTGCGACCTGGATCCCATTCCACGCATCGGACGTACATTAGATTGCCCTCAGGACCCTTAGTGGAGAAGCGATGTCTGCACGTACGCTGAATTGGCTCAAGTTCGGCGGGCTGGTGACCCTGGCCTTCGCCCTCGGACTTCTCTTTGCCGGCCTGCTCGACCTCCCCAGCCGGAGTTCGGCCCAGGAGCAGGCCCGCACCGCCTCGGTGATCACCCCGGTCCAGGCGCCCGCGATTCCCCAGGCCCGGATGCTGAGCGAGCTCTCCGATGCCTTCGCCGCGGTCTCGGAGCAGGTCCGGCCGAGCGTGGTGTTCATCCGGAGCCAGCGCACCGAGCGGACCCAGCGGAAGGTCCCGCCCGGGATGGAGCCGTTCTTCCGGAACAACCCGCACGGGCCGAACGTGGAGCGCGGCAGCGGCTCGGGGTTCATCGTCTCGCAGGACGGGTACATCCTGACCAACAACCACGTGGTCGAGGGGGCCGACAAGGTCACGGTCCGGCTCTTCGACCGGCGTGAGTTCGACGCCAAGGTGGTGGGCGCCGACCCGCTCACCGACGTGGCGGTGGTGAAGATCAACGCCCCGCGGCTCACCGCGGCGGCGCTGGGCAACAGCGACAACACCCGCATCGGTGACTGGGTGCTGGCGATCGGCAACCCGCTGGGCGAGGAGTTCACCTTCACGGTGACCAGCGGGATCATCAGCGGGAAGGGCCGGCAGCTCGCGGGGCTCCGGCGCTCCCGCCTCAGCATCGGCGACTTCATCCAGACCGACGCCGCCATCAACCCCGGCAACTCCGGCGGGCCGCTGGTGAACGTGCGGGGCGAGGTGGTGGGGATCAACTCCGCCATCGCGAGCGAGACCGGCTACTACAGCGGTTACGGCTTTGCCATCCCGATGAACCTGGCGAAGACCGTCATGAACCAGCTCGTGACCAACGGCAAGGTGCAGCGCGCCGCGCTGGGCATCGAGGTGAATGACGCCAAGGAGAACGACGCCGCCTACGTGGGCCTCAAGGAGATCCGCGGCGTGGTGGTGAACGGCTTCCCCGACGGCATCCCCTCGCCGGCGGAGAAGGCGGGCCTCCAGCCGGGCGACGTGATCATCACCATCGACGGGAACCGTGTCGACTACGTGGCCCAGCTCCAGCAGGTGGTCGGGTTCCGCAGGCCGGGCGACGAGGTGAAGGTCGAGGTGGCGCGGAAGGGCGGCGTCCGGAAGACCTTCGCGGTGAAGCTCATGGCGCAGGACGACTCCCCGGCGCCGGACCAGACCGAGGAGATCGAGACGCCGAAGCCGTCCCCCGACGACGCGGTGAGCTACGACGAGCTCGGCATCACGGCGCAGGGGATCACCCAGTCGGTGGCGCAGGAGTACGAGCTCACCCGGGATATCCGGGGCGTGCTGGTGACCGATGTCGACCCGAACGGGCCAGCCTACCAGGAGCTGCTCTCGCCGGAGGAAGGCGGCCCCGAGATCATCACCCAGGTCGAGGGGAACCCGGTGCGGAACGAGGCCGAGTTCAAGGCGGCGCTCAAGAACGCGGGCCGGGGCTCGATCGTGACGCTCAAGGTCTTCAATGCCCGCCAGGGCGCGAGCAAGATCGTGCGGCTCAAGCTGAAGTAGGCGGCAAAGCGGCAGACAACACGAACGGGTGGGCTCCTCTCGGAACCCACCCGTTGGTTTTTCTTGCCGCCTTGCCGCCTTGCCGCCCTGCCGCTTTGCCGCTTTGCCGCTGCGCCGCCTCCCCGCCATCTTTCACCCACCACTCGCGGACGTGGCGGAACTGGCAGACGCGCAGGACTTAGGATCCTGTCCCGAAAGGGGTCCGGGTTCGACCCCCGGCGTTCGCACTCCCCTCCTGCTTCCTACAGGGTGCTGACCGGCTGGCTCGGCCGCCGGAGCAGCGCCACGCGCACAGCATCCACCACCAGCCGCAGGTCGTCCGTCTTGGAGAGAAGGGGCACGCCCCGCTGCTCGATGGGCCGGTGCACCCGGGGATCGGCGGAGGCGCCGGTCAGGAACACCACCCGGCTCGAGAGCGACGGCGCCAGCTCCACCAGCTGGTCGTAGAAGGCCAGCCCGTTCATCTCCGGCATGAGCACATCGCTCACCACCGCGTCGGACGGGCGCCCCTCCGCCACGTGGGCAAGGGCGCTCCGGGCCGAGTCGGCCTCCTCGACCGCAAAGCCGGCCTTCTCCAGGCAGAGTCGCAGCGCCCGGCGGATCGAAGGCTCGTCATCCACCACCAGGATGGTTCTCACAGCTCGTTGCACCCCAAGCATTTAAGGCGGTCCTGCGGGCCCCCCGCGGGGACCTGGGAGTTCATCATCTTCAGTATCGGCAGGGGAAGCCGATTCATTTGACCCCCGGGGACAGGACGGGCTATCATTCCGCCCATGCCGGACATCTCGATTACCAAGACCAAAGAAGACGCCGCTTCCAAGTCCCTCCAGGTTTCGGTCCCCGCGGACCGGGTCAGGCAGGCTGAGAAGAAGGCCCTCAAGTACTACTCCGCGAACGCCCGCCTGCCCGGATTCCGGCAGGGGAAGGCCCCCGAAGCGGTGGTCCGCCGCCGGTTTGGCGACGCCATCCGCCAGACGATGCTCGAAGAGCTGATCCGGGAGAGCTGGGATACCGCCCTCAAGGCGGAGAACCTCAAGCCCATCGCCGAGCCCCATATCCACAACCTCAAGTTCGAGGACGGGCAGGACCTCGAATTCGAGTTCCACGTGGATGTCCGGCCGGACGTGGCCCTCAAGAAGTCCGGCGGCTTCAAGGTGGAACGGAAGGTCCAGCCGGTGAGCGCCGAGGCGGTGGAGGAGCGGCTCCGCGACCTGCAGGAGCGGAAGGCCTCCTGGCTGCCGGTGGAGGGCGCCCAGCCGAGCCCCGGCCAGATGGTGCGGATGGAGGTCGCCCCGCTGGAGGGCGATGCCCCGGGTGCCTCCCAGCCGTATACAATGGTTCTGGGTGAGGGCCGCGCGATCCCGGACGTGGAGGAGAAGGTCATGAGCCTCCTCCCGGGCCAGACGGTCGACGCCGACGTGCGCTTCCCCGAGGATCACCCCGAGGAGAGCAAGCGGGGCCAGAGCCGGCGGGTGCGGATCACGCTGCACGAGGTGAAGCGGCAGGAGCTCCCGGCGCTGGACGACGCCTTCGCCCGCGAGATCGGCGACTTCGACACGCTGGACGCGCTGCGCGCGGCGCTCCGGAAGGACCTCGAGCACGATGCCTCGCACGAGGCCGACGCCGGGGTGCGGCAGGAGCTGCTCAACCAGATCTACCAGACTAACGATGTGCCCGCGCCGGCCTCGCTGGTGAACCGGCTGATCCAGGGGTACATGAAGGCGTACGAGATTCCCGAGGAGCGGTTCGAGCAGTTCGCGCAGGAGTTCCGGCCGGTGGCGGAACAGCAGGTGCGCCGGGAGCTGGTGCTGGACGCGGTGGTGGAGGGGCAGAACCTCCAGGCCACCGAGAAGGAGATCGACGAGCGGGTGGCGTCGCTGGCGGCCGGCCGGAACATGCCGGTGGGCCAGCTCTACGCCCAGCTCGAGAAGGCCGGCCGGCTCCGGGAGCTGGAGCGGTCACTCACCGAGGAGAAGGCGTTCGCCTGGCTCCTCCAGCAATCCACCGTGACGGATGCCTGAGCCCAGCATGGCTACCCTGTTTCCTCCGTACGTCATCGAGCGTTCCAGCCGCGGCGAGCGGTCCTACGACATCTTCTCGCGGCTTCTCATGGACCGGATCGTCTTCCTGGGCGCGCCGATCAATGACGACGTGGCGAACATCGTCATCGCCCAGCTCCTGTTCCTCGAGGCCGACAACCCCGAGCGGGACATCTACCTCTACCTCAATTCGCCGGGCGGGGTGGTGTCGAGCGGGCTGGCCATCTACGATACGATGCAGTACCTGAAGGCGCCGGTGAACACGATCTGCATGGGCATGGCGGCCTCGATGGGCTCCTTCCTCCTGGCCGCGGGCCTCAAGGGGAAGCGGAGCGCGCTGCCGCACTCGCGGATCATGATCCACCAGCCCTCGGGCGGGGCCCAGGGCACCGCGGCCGACATCGAGATCCAGGCCCGCGAGATCCTGTACCTCCGGAACAAGCTGAACGGGCTCTACGCCCAGCACACCGGGCAGCCGATCGAGACGATCGAGCGCGACATGGATCGCGACCGCTTCATGTCGGCGGAGGAAGCGCGGGACTACGGGCTGATCGACCACGTGATCACCAAGCGGACCGAGATTCAGCCCGCCAAGTAACGCGACCTTGACGGTGCCATGGGGGAGGGGCAGAATTCCCTGCACTCCCCCCTCACGTTTCAACCGGACCACAGGTGATGTCGAACGACAAACACCTCCGCTGCTCGTTCTGCGGGAAGTCGAAGGATTCGGTCCGGAAATTCATCTCCGGCCCGTCGGTCTATATCTGCAACGAGTGCATCACCCTCTGCAACGAGATCCTGGCGGAGGATGAAGAGCGCGAGGTTGCCGATACCATCACGCAGGTCCCCACGCCGATGGAGATCAAGTCGGTGCTGGACCAGTACGTGATCGGGCAGGAACGGGCCAAGCGCACCCTCGCCGTCGCGGTCTACAACCACTACAAGCGGATCAACAGCGGGAACTCCCGGGACGCCGATGTCGAACTGGACAAGTCGAACATCCTCCTGATCGGTCCCACCGGCGTCGGCAAGACCCTCCTCGCGCAGACCCTCGCCCGCATCCTCGACGTTCCCTTCACCATCGCCGACGCCACCACGCTGACCGAGGCGGGCTACGTGGGCGAGGACGTGGAGAACATCCTGGTCCGGCTGCTCCAGGCGGGCGAGTTCAACGTGGCGGAGTGCGAGCGGGGCATCGTCTACATCGACGAGATCGACAAGATCGCCCGGAAGTCGGAGAACCCCTCCATCACCCGCGACGTGTCGGGCGAAGGGGTGCAGCAGGCCCTCCTCAAGATCCTCGAAGGCACGGTAGCCTCGGTTCCGCCCCAGGGCGGCCGGAAGCACCCGCAGCAGGAATACATCCAGATCAACACGAAGGACATTCTCTTCATCTGCGGCGGCGCCTTCGACGGGCTGGAGAAGATCATCCAGGCCCGCACCGGCCGGCAGCAGATCGGCTTCGCCAAGGCCAACACCACCGGCGCCGCCTTCGACAAGCAGAATCCCTTCGCCGAGGTCGAGCCGGACGACCTGCTCCGCTTCGGGCTCATCCCCGAGCTGGTGGGCCGCCTCCCCGTCACCGTGGCGCTCGAGGCGCTGGACGAGGACGCGCTGGTGCGGATCCTCAACGAGCCCAAGAACGCCCTGACCAAGCAGTACAAGAAGCTGTTCGAGATGGAGAGCGTGGGGATCACCTTCGATCCCGAGGCGCTCCGCGCGGTGGCGCAGAAGGCGCTCAAGCGCGGCACCGGCGCCCGCGGGCTCCGCGCCATCCTCGAGAACATGATGACCGACATCATGTTCGACCTCCCCGCCCGGGACGACGTGCGGGAAGTGGTGATCACCAAGGAGTGCGTCACCGACAACCACCCGCCACTGGTGGTCACCGAGCGGGCGAGACAGAAGCGCGAAGCATGACGCCGCGGGGATCCGCGAAGCGGGGACAGGGGCGGAGCGACGACGCTCCGCCCTTTTTTCCGCCGGCCCAGGAGAGCACGGCGCCGTTCGGCGCCATCGCGGTGGAGTTCGGCGGGTCGTTCCCCCACCCGAAGGTCAAGCTCGACCCGGTGCTCCCTGAGATCGTCCTGCTGGGCCGCTCCAACGTGGGGAAGTCGAGCCTCATCAACGCCCTCTTCGGGCGGCCCCTCGCCCGGGTCAGCAACACCCCCGGACGCACCGCCCTGATCAACGTCTTCCGGCTCCCCAGTCTCTACCTGCTGGACCTGCCCGGGTACGGCTTCGCCAAGGTGTCCCACAAGGAGCGGGACCGGTACCAGGCGCTGGTACGGGGTGTGCTTCTGACCCGGCCGACCCTGACCGGGGTGCTCTGGCTCCTCGACCTGCGGCATGACCCGAGCGCCGAGGACCAGGTCTTCGCCGACCTGCTGGCGGAACGGGGGGTGCCCGTCCTGGTGGCCCTCACCAAGGCCGACAAGCTGCCCTACGGGCAGCGCCAGCGGCGCCACCGGGGGCTGGTGGAGGCGCTCCGGCTCCCCCCGGAGCAGGTGATCGTGACCAGCAGCACCTCGGGGCTCGGGATCGACGAGCTGGGCGAAAGCCTGATCGCGCTATCGGAGGCAGGATGAGACGACTGGGGCGGTTGGTGATCGGCGTGCTGGCCACCGGAATCCTGGGCAGTGTCCCCGCGGCTGGACAGGCGATCGCCGGGGGCGAGCTGCCGCCGGCGGGCTACGGCTCGCTCAAGCAGGACAACATCAACCTGCGGATCAGCGGCACCGAGATCGAGGTCCGGTTCCTGCCCCTCGACGAGCGGTTGACCCGGCTCCTCGCCCCCGACGCCTACACCTCGCTGCACGGGCTGGTGGAATCGAAGCGGGCCGCGATCGAGGCGGCGGCCCGCCAGAGCGGGCTGACCAATCCGGGGCTGGTGCTGGTGTCGTTCTTCGCGCTCCGCCCGGCGGCGCAGTTCGATCCCGACCTGGTGAACATCTCCTACCGCGGGCAGTTCGAGCGGCCGGCGGCGATCGTCCCCTACACCAGCAATTTCAGCGGCCGCCAGCTGGATGTCCGGCAGCAGGCGAGCGCCATCTACCTCTTCGACGAACCGCTGCCGGTGTTCGAGCCGTTCGAGGTGGTCTACGGCGGCGGCAAGGCGGCGTGGAACGACGAGGTACTGCGGCGCATCGGGGTGGAACGGGTGCGGGTGCAGTCGCGCGCGGCGGCGGACCAGAAGCCGGACAGCGCGAAGGGGAAGCCGTGAAGGAGCCGTTAGCCGTTAGCCGTTAGCCGTTAGCCGTTAGCCGTTAGCCGTTAGCCGTTAGCCGTTAGCCGTTAGCCGTTAGCCGTTAGCGCAGGCCGCGCCGTCGTCAGCCGCATCCCCCGTGTCAACCAGAGCTCTCACGTCCCGAGACGACCTCCCTGCCCTCCTGAGCAGTGCCGCCTGGCTGGCTGCGGCGCTGGTCGGGGCACTTACCGCGTGGGTGAGCCTCGGCGTGGTGATCACCCTCGCGCTGGTGGGCGGTGCGCTGGCGTGGGCGGGGCGCCGGAATGCCCCATGGCTGGGGCTGGCGCAGCTGAGCGCGGGGATCTTCGCCGTGGTCGTTGCAACCGTCGACCCGTCCGCCACCCGGCTGCTGGGGGTGGTGGCGGTGCTCTCGCTCCTCGCCGTGGCGTGGCAGATCGTGGTGTCGATGCGGCAGCGGCGCTACCTCGAGCTCGAGCGCGCCGCGCTGGCACGCCAGGTGGACCGCCGGATCAACGAGATCTTCTCCCTCCAGGAGCTGAGCTACGTCCTGGCCGAGTCGCTCCAGAGCGAGCGGATCGCGAGCCAGGTGGCGCGGTACGTGACCCGCTTCCTGAGCGCCGAGGGGGCCGCGATCGTGCTGACGGGCACCGGCGGCAGGCTCCGCGTCGCCGCGGCCGAGGGCTCGCTCTCGGCGTTCGCCGGTCGCGAACTCGCCAGCGAGCCCCCCTCGCTGGTGCTCCGGGCCATGACCTCCGAGCGGATCGAGGTGAGCCGCCAGTCGCTCGAGCCGCTGCCGCTCTTTGCCCAGCTCCAGGCCGCCAACGCCGCCGCGGCGCCGCTCCGGGCCCACGGCCTGACGATGGGCGTCCTGGCGGTCTCCGACCGGCGGGAGGGGAGCTTCACCGCCGAGGATCTCTGGCTCCTCTCCACGGTGACGACCCACGTGGCGGTGGTGCTGGCCAACAGCCGGCTCTTCGAGATGATCCGGCAGGCGAAGGACGAATGGGAGACGGCGTTCAACGCGATCACCGAGGGGATCGCGATGCTCGACCGCGAGGGGCGGTTCACCCGCTGCAACGGGGCGCTGGCGCGCCTGATCGAGACGCCTGCCACCGCGCTGCCGGGGCTGCCCTTCTGGGAGACGGTGGTCGGCGAGGGTGAAGGGGCCGACACGCTGCTCGGCGCCGCGCGGCGGGGGGAGCGTCCCCCGCCGCTCCTCATCCGGAGCACGACGCTCAACCGGGAGATCCGCCTCACCGCCGCACCGATCGCCGAGGGCGAGCACGACGGCGCGGTGGTGGTGCTGGTGGCGGACGTGACCGAGCAGCGCACCCTCGAGACCCAGCTGATCCAGAGCGAAAAGCTGGCGGCGGTGGGCCAGCTGATCTCGGGCGTGGCCCACGAGCTCAACAACCCGCTCACCTCGATTGCGGGGCTGGCGGAGTTTCTCCAGGAGCGGCCTACCGTGCCGCCGGCCGAGCGGGAGCACCTGCGGGTGATTCACGAGCAGGCGGAACGGGCCGGCCGGATCGTGCGGAACCTGCTGACCTTCGCGCGCCGTGGCTCGCCCGGGAGCCAGGGGTTCGACCTCAACGACATGGCCGAGCGCACCGCGAGGCTGGTTGCCTACGAGCTCGAGCTCCGCGGGGTCACGCTCGAGGAACAGCGCACCGCCCAGCCGCTCCCGGTGCGGGGGAACCAGGATGAGCTGCAGCAGGTGCTGGTGAACCTGGTGACCAACGCCGGCCAGGCGCTCCGTGACCTTCCTGCAGGCTCGGCCCGGATCATCACCCTCGCCACGGCGCGGGAGGGGGAGTTCGCAGTGGTGCGGGTGCGCGATACCGGGCCCGGCGTCCCCGAGGCGCTGGTGCCCAGGCTCTTCACCCCGTTCTTCACCACCAAGGACCCGGGCGAGGGCACCGGGCTCGGGCTCTCGCTCAGCTACCGGATCGCCGAGGCGCACGGGGGGACGCTGAGCTACCGGCGCGCCCCGGCCGGGGGCGCGGAGTTCGTGCTCTCCCTGCCGATCGCGCGGGGGGAGATGCGGGCGCCCCGGCGGACCCCGGAGATGAAGCAGTCAGCGCTGCTGGTGGATGGCGACGCGAAGGCGGAGCTGATCGTGCGGGCGCTGCTCGAACCGGACGGCTACCTGGTGGAGGTCGCGCGGAGCGCGGCGGAGGCCATCGAGCGACTCCAGCACCGGGCCTGGTCGCTGGTGATCCTGGATGGAGGGCTTTCGGCGGACGGGAAACTGCTGCTGATGGACCAGCTGGCGACGGCGCCGGACCGGGATGCGGAGACGCGGGTGCTGGTCTCGACGGCCGACCCGGTGGTGGCGGTGCGGGCCCGGGCGGCGGGCTTCGCGGTACTGCCGCGGCCCTTCCTGCCGAGAGACCTGGTGAGCGGACTTCAGCGGTAGCGTCTACAGGAAGATCAGGGATCCCTCGCTGCGCTCGGGATGACAGAATTGGGTGCCATCGCTGTCATTCCGAGGAGCGCAGCGACGAGGAATCCCTGCTTTTCAGTACCCCGCGTCGCGCGCCGACTTGAACGGCGTAAGCGTCACCTGCCCCCGGATCTGCCGTACCACGGTCGCCGGGTCCTTTCCCCCCCAGAAGTTGCCCCCAGCATCCAGTGCCACCGCGTCGATCAGCCAGCGCTGCGCCGAGAGGAAGACGTTGCCGCTGAGCTCGAGGTCGGCGCCGGCGCTGTCGACCACCAGCCCGTCCTGCACCCCATCGAAGAGATTGCCGCGGAGCCTGGAGCGGGTGGTCTGCTCCAGGACGATACCCCGTCCCACCCGGGCGATGACGTTGTCGTCGATCCGGTAGCTGGTGCTGGGCTCGTCCTCGGCCCGGGGTGCGAAGAGCCGGATCCCGGTGCCGCCGCCGATGATGGTGTTGCCCGCGATCTCGTTCTCGGCCCCGTGCTCGATGGCGACCGCCGCGGTCCGGCTCCCCAGGATCGTGTTCCCGCGCACCGCGCTCCCGCGGGAGTATCCCAGCCAGAAGCCGTAGTCACTCGAGTCGGCCCGGTTGTCGAGGAAGGTGTTCCAGCTCGAGAAGGTGGCCTCGAAGGCATTGTGGTAGCTGTGGGAGGCGTCGTTCCTGGCCACCAGGTTGCCGATCGAGGGCTCGACGTACGGGCGCTGGCCGCTCAGGAAGAAGCCGTCGCCCGACCAGGAGAGATCGTTGTCGACGATGACGTTCGAGTCGCTCTCCTCGCGGAGAAGGAGGGCGGCGCTGTCGCAGCCGCGGCGGTAGCTCTCCCCCTCGCAGCGGACGTTCCGGCTGGCCTGGTTGCGGACGATGGTGTTGCGGGACGAGCGCCAGAGATGGACGCCCCAGCCGCTGTTGCCGGAGACATCGTTGTCGCTGAGGACGCTCTCCCGGGTCTCGAACAGGCCGATCCCGTTCTGGCTTCCCCGGGCGATGACCCCGCTCACGGTGACGCCGGTGGTGCGCTTGAGGTAGAGTCCCGCCCCGTACATCTCGAAGGAGTCGGGGACGAAGATGTTGAGCCAGTCGCGCTCGTCGTAGCGGGTGGGCGTGGATGAGAGGTTCTGGCTGCGGGAGCCGGAAAGGTCGATCCCGGAGACGCGGTGGCCCTTCCCCCCTTCGAGCCGGACGCCGAAGCGATAGCCCCTGATGCGGCCGCCCCGGATCGTGATGGTGTCGCCCCGGAGCGAGAGGATCCCGATGCCGAGATACTCGGAGGGAAGCTGGTCGCCGCTCTCGAGGGTCACGCCGGTGAGGTCGATCCGGGTGTTGCTCCCGGTGATGACGAGGACCCCGCGTTCGTTGTGGTCGGGAATGCGGTAGCGGCCGGGGCAGATCTTCACCTCGCCGCTGACCTGGGTGGCCGCTTTTTCGAGGCGGATGCAGCGGGCAGCGGCGGCGGACAGGCGGACGGGCGGACGGGCGGTCAGTGAGTCCGTGAATGATCTGACCGCCTGACCGCCTGACCGCCCATCGAGGAACGCGGCAGGCAGGATCAGGCCGGAGAGCAGCATCGCCCTCAGCGCGCGCGACCTCACGGCCGCACCTCGAACCCGCGCTGCTTGAGGAACGCCCGCGCTTCCGGGAGCGAGCACCCCTGGTAGTGGAAGATCGACGCCGCCAGCACCCCGTGCGCCCCCGCCTCGAGGGCATCGGCCAGGTCGGGGAGCTTCCCCGCCCCGCCCGAGGCGATGACCGGGATCCGCACCCGCCGCGACGCGGCGCGGAGCAGCTCGAGGTCGTAGCCCTGCTGGGTTCCGTCGCGGTCCATGCTCGTCAGCAGGATCTCCCCCGCACCGAGCTGCTCCAGCTCCGCCATCCACTCGATCCCTTCGCGCACCGTGGCCTCGCGGCCCCCGGTCACATAGACCTGCCATCCCGGGCCATTCCGCCGCACGTCCACCGCCGCCACCACGCACTGGCTCCCGAAGCTGTCGGCGAGGCGGCGCACCAGCGCGGGATCGCGCACCGCCGCAGTGTTCACCGCCACCTTGTCCGCCCCGGCGCGCAGCGCCTGGCCGGCGTCCTCCACCGAGCGGATCCCCCCGCCGACCGTGAACGGGATGAAGATCGACTCGGCGACATGACCGACCATCTCCAGCGTGGTGTTGCGCGCCTCGTGGCTGGCCGAGATGTCGAGGAACACCAGCTCGTCCGCCCCTTCGCGGTCGTAGCGCGCCGCCTGCTCCACCGGGTCGCCGGCGTCGCGCAACGACTGGAAATGGACGCCCTTCACCACGCGCCCGTTGGCGACGTCGAGACAGGGGATGATGCGGCGGGCGAGCATGGATTCAGTGAGTCAGGGGACGAAGTGAGGTTCCGAGTTCCGAGTTGCCGCCTTACGACACCCGCAGCACATCTTCCAGCACACCCGCATCGCCCTTCGACAGCACGATGGCGATGTCCTCGAGCGCCCGCCGCTCCCGCGGCCAGTTGAGCCGTCCCTGCGCCGCCTGCAACGGCAGCCACTCGAAGGCGTCGTGCTCGTTCGAGACCTGCGCCGGGCCCGGACCCACGAGCGCCGCGAAGACCGGAATCAAGCCGATCTCGTCGGTCTTGTGGCGATAGAACGACTCGACCCGGCTCAGGTTGTAGAACCGCTCCGGCGCGAGCCCGGTCTCTTCCCGCATTTCCCGGAGCCCGGCCTCCACCGGCGTCTCCCCCGCCTCGATGCTCCCGTGCACCACTTCCCACGACCCGGGGCAGCGGCCGGCCTGGCCCCGCCGGAGGGCCAGCACCTCGAGCCCCGTCACGCCCATCCGGAGGACATAGACATCGACGAACGCCACCCGGGTGGTGGTCACGGCGTCCACTCCACGAAGCGCGCCAGCAGGTCGATACCGGCCCGCTGTGACTTCTCGGGATGGAACTGGACGCCGAGGACGTTGTCGCGCCCCACGATCGTGGGGAACTCCCCGTCGTAATCGGCGGTCGCGAGCGCCTCGCCCGGCTTGAGATCGGCGGGGTGATAGCTGTGCACGTGGTAGAAGTACTTGGGCTCGCCATGAAAGAGCGGGGCCAGGACCGGGTGACCTTCACCCGCGTCGGTCGGCGTGACCGACGCCCATCCGACATGGGGCACCGGGAGCGAGGTGCGGAAGCGCCGCACCGTACCCGGCAGCAGTCCCAGCCCCGGCTGACCCGGCGCCTCCTCACTGCTCTCGAAGAAGAGCTGCATGCCGAGACAGATCCCCATGACCGGGCGGCCGGCGCGGGCCACCTCCTGGACCGCCTGGCCCAGGCCGCTGGTGCGGAGGTTCTTCTCCGCCTGGCCGAAGTTGCCAACCCCGGGCACCAGCAGCCGTTCGGCCTGGCGTACCTCGTCGGGATCCTTCGAGAGGACCGCGGTGGTGCCCCCTGCCGCGAGCGCGCGCACCACGCTCCGGAGGTTGTTCACGTCGTAATCGAGCACGACGATCACAGGACGCCCTTGGTCGAGGGGACGCCGCTCACCCGGGGATCGAGCCGTACTGCCGCCTCGAGCGCCCGCGCGAAGGCCTTGAAGGCGGCCTCGACGATGTGGTGCGGGTTCTCGCCCCGGATGAGGTCGAGATGCACCGTGAGCCCGGCGTTCAGTACCAGCGCCCGGAAGAACTCGGGGGTGAGGAAGACATCGTAGTCGCCCAGCATCTGCCACTTGGCGATATCGACGTGGTAGGAGAGGTAGGGCCGGCCGGAGACGTCGATCACCGCCCGCACCAGCGCCTCGTCGAGCGGCACCGCGGCATCGGCATAGCGGCGGATCCCGGCGCGATTCCCCAGCGCCTGCTGGATCGCCTGGCCCAGCACGATCCCGACATCCTCGACGGTGTGATGGCCATCGACCTGGAGGTCGCCCTCGGCCTTCACGGTGAGGTCCATCAGGCCGTGCCGGGCGAACGCCTCCAGCATGTGGTCGAAGAACCCGATCCCGGTCGAGACCTCGGCCTTGCCGCTGCCATCGAGGTCGAGGCTGAGGCGGATCCGGGTTTCCTTCGTGTTGCGGACCACTTCGGCGGTGCGGGCCATGGGATCGTCGTCGGTTCGCGGGTCGGGGGCGCTCAGGCCCGGGCGGCGGCGGGCGCCGTGGTCATGATCGTGGTGAGGGCGCGGGTCACCGCGTCCATGTCCTCCCGGTTCCCGATCGAGACCCGCAGGCACTCGGCCAGGCCGGCGCTGTGGCTCACGTCGCGGATCAGGATTCCGAAGTCGTCGCGGAGCCGGCGGAAGACTTCGCCGGCCGGCAGCGCATCCATCCGGAGCAGGACGAAGTTGGCCGTGCTGGGGAAGAGGGTGATGCCGGGAATCTCCCGGACCGCCGCCTGGAACCGTTCCCGCTCAGCGATGATCTCGCGCACCCGCGCCTCGAACACCGGCGCCCGCTCGAAGGCGACCTCGGCGGCCGCGAGGGTGATCGCGTTGACGTTGTACGGCAGCTTCGCCTTGGCAACTTCCCGCGCCACGTCGGGGTGCGCCAGCGCGTAGCCGAAGCGGAGGCCGGCGAGCCCCATCGCCTTCGAGAAGGTCCGGAGCACCACCACCCTCGGGTGCTGGTGCAGCAGCGGCACCGCCGTCGGTCCGCCGAATTCCTGGTACGCTTCGTCACAGAGGATCAGCGCGCCGGTCTCGGCCAGGCAGCGTTCCACCGCGCCATCGGGCAGCGCCGACCCGGTCGGGTTGTTGGGCGAGTTGAGCACGATCACCCGGGCGTGGCGCCGCTTCGCCTCGGTGATGATGGCATCGACGTCGTAGGCAAAGTCGCGCCCGAGGGGCACGCCCGCATACGTGGCGCCCATGACCCCTGCGAGGAGCCGGTAGAGGGAGAAGGTCGGCGACGGCGCGACGACCACGTCGCCCTCACCCAGCGATACCGCCAGCGCCGCCTGGATCACCTCGTTGGAGCCGTTCCCCACCAGCACGCCCTCGGGCACCCAGCCATGCCGCCGGGCGATGACCTCGGTCAGGTGGGTCGGGACGAAAGCGGGGTAGCGGTGCCACGGGAGGGCGGCCGCGCGCGAGAGAATCTCCGCCTTGAGCTCGGGCGGAAGATCGGCGGGGGCTTCGTTCTGGTTGAGCTTGCGGGCGGTGACCGGCTGTTCCAGCGAGTAGGCGGCCTGGGACCGGACCGACGGCTTGATCAGCGCAAGCGCAGCGAGGGGATCGGGAAGCGGCATCGATGGTGGCCCGGGGTCACCGCCGCCTCCCCAGCACGACTTCGAGCCGCTTGGAGAGCGCCTTGGCGCGGAAGGGTTTGGTCAGGAAATCGTCGGCCCCGAGCTCGAAGACCCGCACTTCGTTGTCTTCGTCGCCCTTGGCGGTGAGCACCACCACCGGGATGTTGCGGGTGGCGGGCCGGGAACGGAGCTCGGAGAGCACCGAGTAGCCGTCCATGCCGGGGAGGTTGAGGTCGAGCACTACCACGTCGGGGGCGTGACGGTCGACCTGGTCGAGCGCCTCGATCCCGGTGCCGGCCTCCACCACCTCGTAGCCCTCGCGCACCAGCAGGTCCTTCATCACGCGGCGGAGCAGCTCTTCGTCGTCCACCAGGAGCACGGTCTGTCCCCGGGTGCTGCCCCGCTTGGGCGGCTGCTCCTCGGTGACGACCTCCTCCTCGATCAGGTCGAAGGCGCTGCTCAGGTCGGCCACCTGCGGGCGCGACGGGCGATCCTGCGACTGGCCGGCGGGGGGCGTGCGGCGCTCGCGCTGGGGCGGTGCGGCCGGGGCGGCGGGTGCCGCGGCGGCGGCCGGGGCCTCCGGCTTCGCGGGGGCGGCGACCTGGACCGAGGCCCGGTTGGCTACCGCCCCGTCGGCGACCGGCACGTCCACCACGCGGAGCAGCTCCTCGACGCTGGTCTCGCCGGCGAGCACGTGCCGGAGCCCGCTCTCGAACAGCGAGAGCATCCCGTTGGCCCGCGCCGCCTCGGCGATCTTGTCGGCGGTGGCGCCGCCCCCGATGATCTTCTCGAGTTCGAGGTTCATGGTGAGCACTTCCACCACGCTGAACCGGCCGCGATAGCCGGTCATCGAGCAGTCGGGGCATCCCACCGGGCGCACGATCTGGGTGCCGGTGGGGATGTAGCGGCGGAGCCGCTCCGGCGGCGGCGCGGTGCTCACCTCCCGGCAGGTCGGGCAGATCCGGCGCATCAGCCGCTGGGCGATGACCCCGCGGAGCGCGGTGCCCAGCTTGTACGACTCGATCCCCATGTCGGTGAGGCGGGTGACCGCGTTGGGGGCGTCGTTGGTGTGCAGCGTCGAGAGCACCAGGTGGCCGGTGAGCGACGCCTGCACCGCGATCTGCGCGGTCTCGCGGTCGCGGATCTCGCCGACCAGCACCACGTCGGGGTCCTGCCGCAGGATCGAGCGGAGCGCGGCCGCGAAGGTCAGCCCCGCCTTCTCGTGCACCTGCACCTGCACGATGCCCTTGCCCAGCCGGTATTCCACCGGGTCTTCCACCGTCACGATGTTGACCCCCTCGTCCTGCACCATGCGGAGCATGGAGTAGAGCGTGGTGGTCTTGCCCGAGCCGGTGGGCCCGGTGACGAGGATGACGCCTTCCTTGTTGTTGAGCAGGTTCTCGATCGCGAGGCGCTCATCCGGCGACATGCCGAGCGACTCGAGCGTGAGCACGGTCGCGCGGGCATTCAGGATCCGGATGACGACCTTCTCGCCCAGCGAGGCCGGCAGGGTGGAAACGCGGAGGTCGACCGGCTGGCCGTTCACCGCCACCCGGGCGCGGCCGTCCTGGGGCCGGAGCCGGTCGGCGATATCGAGCCCCGACATGACCTTGATGCGCGAGATCATCGGCGCGCCCGCGGTCCGCGGGATGTTCATCACCTGCCGCAGCACCCCGTCGATGCGGTAGCGCACCGCGACCCCGCCCTCGCCCGGCTCGACGTGGATGTCGCTCGCCCGCGAGAGAATCCCGTCCGAGAGCATGAGGTCGACCAGCCGGACCACCGGCCGCTGCGCCGCTTCGTCGGCGCTGGCGGCGAGATCGGCGAGTTCCTCTTCCTCGTTCTCGAGCTGGGTGACCTGCAGCCGCTCGTCCATGCCACCGAGCAGCTGCTGCACCACGTCCTCGGAGGAGGTGCCGCGGTAGATCTCGTCCATCCTCTCGCGGATCTTGCCCGGCGAGCAGAGGAAGGTGCGCACCTCGCGCCCGGTGGCGAAGGCGAGATCCTTTTCGGCGTCGATATCGAACGGATTGGCGGTCGCGACTTCGAGGACCGAGTCGGTCTGCCGGATCGGGAGGATGTTGTAGCGACGGACCAGCGGCTCGGGAACCGCGTCCCTGGCCTTCGGATCGATGGCGTTCAGGTCCGCCAGCGGCAGGCGAAAACGCGCTGCCGCGGCCCGGAGGATGGCGTCGTCAGTGGCGAGCTTGCGCTGCACCACCACCAGCCACAGGGACTGTGGCTGATCTGACGATTCCTGCCGCAAAGTCTCGAGCGACTCCGGCGGCAGCACCTTTTCCAGCGTGGGGACCAGCCACTCGTCCGTAAACTGCATGCAAACGTTTGCGGGGAAAGCTCTTAGAGAGGTGTCTTCGGGGGAGGGTCCACCGAAGGTGTAAACCTAGCGCCCCCGGAGGCAGGGGGCCATAGGGCCATTTTGGACCAACTTTCTCTCACCCGGAAGGGGGATGTGGTCAGAGGATATCCCACCATTCCGGCGAGATGTCGACGCTCACGCCGGCATGCCCGGTCCGGAGCGAGACCCCGGTCTCCGCACGGATCAATCCGTGGAACCACTCGATCCCCAGGCCGGCCACCGGGCGCACCTCCCCGCTGGGTCGCCAGGGAAGGCCCGCCTGACCTCCTCCAGCCCACCCCGCGGCCAGGAAGGGCACCAGGGTGATCGTCCTGCCGGTGGACACGAAGGGCCCCAGGGGCAGCGCCGGGAACGGCAGCGGGAGGGCATAGGCGAGCCGGCCGAGCCCATAGCGACGCCCCCCCCAGGCCCGGTACGGCTCACCCGGGAGCGTCCCCCAGCCGCCAACGGCGAAGCTCCGGTATCCCGGCAGCTTCACGCTGCCAGCACCCCCCTCGGCGGCGAGCCGAACGGTCCCGGGACCGGCGGGCACGAGGACCTGGAGGGCAACGCGGCTGCGGAGGTAATCGGCCGCGCCATTCCCTCCCTCGACCGAAAGATCGAGCCAGGTTCCCGCCCCGCGGTCGAGCCTGGGCCAGGCATAGCGGAGCGACACCCGGCCGATGCCGGTCCGGCCCACCCCGAGCGCCGGGTTGGCTCGGTAGCGCCCCCCGGCCGGCGTCGCCTCGGTGCGGACCGAGCGGGCCCGTTCGACGGCGGCTTCGAGGGCGAGGGTGACCGTGCCCGACGCACGCAGCGCGACGCCCACGGCGCCCCGGTCGAGCAGGACGTAGTCGCCGAGGTCGCGCCCACCTTCCTGCGCGAGAAGCGAGTTCACCAGGGTGGAGCGGCGGGGCTCGTCATCGAGGTCGGTGAGGCGCCGACCTCCGTAGAACGTCACGGCGGTCGCACCCGTCTCCCAGCGCGCGGTGAGGTCCCCGGTCAGGCGCGCATCGGAGGTGCCGAAGCCCAGCCGCGGCCGGAGCAGGAGACCGTTCCCGGCGCGGATCCCCGCCCCGAAGCCCAGGGCGAGGCCCTGGACCCGGTTGACATGCGCAAGATCGCTGAGCGAGCTGACCCCGGGACGCACCCGCGGCACGCCCGTGAGCAGCCGGCCGTCGACGATCTGCTGGATCTCTTCCCGGATCCGCTCGAGGTCCTGGCGCTCCACCGGCACGGCTTCGTCGCGCACTAGGTCGGGAAGCGGCGCGCTCCACTGGTACTGGTCGGGCGCGGGACGCCGCAGCCCGCCGATGGACGGGCCGCGCAGCGCGACCGGAGGAATGACGGCATTGAGCTCGTAGTCGCCGATTTCCCAGCGGCCCCGGATGATCGACCGAGCGGGGAAATCGAACCAGCTGACCCGCCGGCGGATCTCGATCTCCTGGCGGGAGGGGAGCCACCAGCGCTCGACCCGGGCGCTCTCGAGCGTGATGCTGATGTCCTCGAGCGAGTTGTCGAGGTACGCCGCGGGCGTGAAGCTGAACCGGAAGCGGAGCAGCGCCCCGCTCGCCACGTCGATGGAGAGGGTGCCCACCACCCGGGCGCTGTCGAGGTCGCGCGGACGGACCTGGACCTCCTGCACCAGCAGCAGCTCGCCGGTCCGGCTCCGCATCCGGACCGAGTCGCCCATCCGGTAGTCGTAGAGCGCCGGCCCGTCCGGCGCGAGGGGATGGGGCACGTCGCGGACTTCATCCCCGTCGCCGATCCGGATCCGGTCGCCGAAATTGTTGGTGACGACGCCGAGGTGATCGCGGTGGTAGTTGATGTCGGTGGGGAGCCACCGCCCATCCCGCCAGCCGAGGATCACCTGCTTGCTGGTGGCCGGGGCCCGCCAATACACTTCGACCGCGAGCTCGTCGGCCTTGATGAGCCGGGGCGTGCCCTCGATGTCGCGCCCCGCCTGGCCGAGGAAGAAGACGAAGCCGTGCGCCAGGGCGCGGTAGCCGGCGAGACTGTCGGGGCGGGCCTCGGCCCGCGCCGCGATGCCCCGATCCACCAGGGCCAGCACCGTGCTGTCGTTCCAGCCCTGCCCCCGAAGAGGCGATGCCCCCAACGTGAGCAGCAGTCCGGTTCCCACCAGGCGCCAGCGCATGATCCAAGGTACACGGAGACGGTGGACCGGTGTGGCCATCGGCGTGGCGCTCGGGCTCGTCGCTGGATGTGGCGGCAAGAACCGCCCCTCCACGACCCCCGATCCCCGCATTCCGACCGAGGTGCTGCCCGCCTCGAAGCTCTATTTCCTGGAGATGTCGGGGATTCCCCCCGAGGATTCGGTGGTGACCTTCGCGGTGGCGGAGCGGCGGGTCATCATCCTCCGCCACGGCGCACCCGACAACACCGTCTTCGCCGAGCTGACCTTTCCCGATTCGGTCTTCTGGACCAGGAACGGTCCCGACAGCGTGACCGTGGTGGTGCGCCCCCGCCCGGGCCTGTACGCGATGGACCTCGCGATGACGGTGATCCCGGCGCGAGGCGCCACCATCAAGTTCAAGTACCCGGTGCATTTCGAGCCGCCGCGCGACGCGGTGACACGCTACGGCAGCCTCGCCCGCTTCGAGCAGGCCCTCGCCGTGGGGATGCTGGCCGACGGGACCAACTTCGCGCTGCTGCCGTCCCTCCGTCCCGCGTCGGACAACCTGGAAGCGGCGTTGCCGGGGCCGGGGACGTACATGGTGGCGGCGCCGAGGGATGTGAGCCGGTAGCCGGAAGCTATGAGCTGTTAGCTATTAGCTGTTAGCCCTTCCGGGGCGGTCGAAGTACCTTTGTGGCCCCGAACGTCCTATGAACAGCGAAGAGCTAACAGCTAACAGCTAACGGCTAATGGCCAACGGCCTCTCCGACTTTCTTGCCCTCGCCTCCGCCCGCCCCGGCATGGTGCCCATCACCCGCCAGGTCGTGCTCGATGGGGACACACCGGTCTCCGCCTTTGCCAAGCTGCACCGGGGGAAGTACGGCTTCCTGCTCGAGTCGCTCGAGGGGGGCGAGCGGTGGGCCCGCTACACCTTTCTCTCCACCGACCCGCGCGAGGTCTACCGCTATCGCGGGCGCACCGTGGAGCGGTGGACGCAGGAGCGGGGGTGGGAGACGGTCGCCAGCGACCAGGCGCCCCTCGACCACATGGCGGAGACGATGCGGCGCCACCCGCCGGTCTCGCTGCCGGGGCTGCCCCGCTTCACCGGCGGGGCGGTGGGCTACATCGGCTACGACGTGGTGCGCAGCCTCGAGCGGCTCCCCAGCCCTCCGCCGGACGACCGCGGGCTGCCCGATGCCATCATCATGGTGGCCGACACGGTGCTGGTGCTGGACAACCTCTTCAACCGCGCCACGATCATCGCGAATGTCGAGGCCGAGCCGGGGGTCGCGCGGGAGGTACTGGAAGCGCGGTACAACGCCGCGATTGCACGGATCGATGACTGGCTCGGCCGGCTGAGCGCCCCCTCGACGCTCCAGGCCCTGGAGATCAGCGAGGCGCCACCGATTCCGCCCACCGAGTCGCCCTACCCGGCGGAGGGCTACCAGGCGGGCGTCAGGAAGATCCAGGAGTACATCGCCGCCGGCGACACGTTCCAGACGGTGCTCTCCCGCCGGATCGATGTGGCCGCGCCCGAGCCGTTCCTCGCCTACCGCTACCTCCGGGCGCTGAATCCCGCGCCCTACCTCTACTTCCTCCACTGCGACGACCTGCACGTGGTGGGGAGCTCCCCCGAGGTGCTGCTCCGGGTCGAGGAGGGAGAACTCACCGTCCGCCCGATCGCCGGCACCCGCCCGCGCGGCACCACGCCCGAGGACGACCAGCGGCTCCAGCAGGAACTCGAGGCCGACCCGAAGGAGCGGGCCGAGCACCTGATGCTGGTGGACCTGGGCAGGAACGATGTCGGGCGGGTCGCGCAGTTCGGCACGGTGCGGCTGACCTCGTTCATGACGGTGGAGCGCTACTCCCACGTCATGCACCTGGTGAGCGAGGTGCGCGGGACCCTCCGCCCCGAGCTGGACGCGCTCGCGGCGCTCGGCGCCTGCTTCCCCGCCGGCACCGTGAGCGGTGCCCCCAAGGTCCGGGCCATGGAGATCATCGACGAACTGGAGCCGACCCGCCGGGGTCCCTACGCGGGGGCGGTGGGGTACATCGCCTGGGGAGCACGGACGATGGATACCGCCATCGCGATCCGCACCGCCGTCATGCGGGGCGGGCGGGCCTGGGTCCAGGCCGGCGCCGGGATCGTGGCCGACAGTGATCCCGCGGCGGAGTTCCGGGAGACCGAGGCGAAGGCGCGGGCGGTGCTGGCCGCGCTGGGCCTGGCCGGGCGCAAGTAGCGGGGGGGGCGGTCAGGGACGCTCGCAGAACGTGCAGATCGCGCGCGGGATGGGGATGAGCGCGACACGGGCCTGAAGTGCCGGGCAGTGCCGGGTTGTATGGCCGGGACAGGGCACTAACGTCCCGCGTCGCGCTCCCCCCACACCCGCGCTCTCCCAGTCGCCTGCGCCGTCCCTGACCGCCCCTCCACGCCCGCCCCGCCCGCCCTATATTTCACGGCCTCATGACCTTCAAGCTCGTCTCCTTCACCGGCGATCAGGACTTCGAGCTGGCCCTCGACCACCCCTACGTGGTCGGCCGGGCGGTCACCAGTGACATCCCCATCTTCGACCCCACCATCTCCCGCCGTCACGCCGAGCTTCGGGCCACGAAGAGCGGCGTCCAGGTGCGGGATCTCGGCAGCTCCAACGGCACCTTCATCAACGGCACCCGCGTCACCGAAGGGACCATCGAGCCGAACGACTCGGTGACCTTCGGGAAGGTGGTCTTCCAGCTCAAGTCGCTGGAGATGCAGTCCCGCCCGGTCACCGCCGCCGGCCCGAGCCCGGTGGGCGGCACCATCGTCAAGCAGGTGTCGATGAGCGGCGGCGTGCCGGCGGTGCTGGTGGGACAGGCCGCCGAGGTGGCGGCGAAGGACGGGGCGGCGGGACAGCTCAAGCTCGCCGGGGCGAGCCACACCGAGCGCCAGGCGCGGAAGCTCTCCCTGCTGCTCGAGGTGTCGCAGAAGCTCTCGGGCGAGCTCGACCTCGACAAGCTGCTCGGGCGGGTGGTCACCACCACCTTCGACGTGATGAACGTGGACCGGGTGTCGGTCCATCTCTCCACCGAGACCGGCGACCTCGTCCCCCGCGTCTCCAAGAGCCGCCTCGGAGACGCCTCGGCCCAGCTGGTGCCGCGCTCGATCGCGCGGAAGGCGGTCGAGGAGCGGGTCGCGATCCTCACCGACAACGCCGTCGCCGACGACCGCTTCAAGGGCGGCCAGTCGATCATGCTCCAGAGTGTCCGGAGTGCGATGTGCATCCCGCTCATGGCGGGGCCGGAGCAGGTCCTCGGCATCCTCTACGTCGACAACCTCACCGCTACCAACTCGTTCGTCGACGAGGACCTCCAGTTCCTGATCGCCTTCGGCGGGCTGGCGGCCATCGCGATCAAGAACAGTCGCTTCGCGGAACAGATCCAGCGCGAGGCGATGGTGCGGCAGAACTTCGAGCGCTACTTCGCCCCCAACGTCGCCGCCGAGATCGCGCAGCAGCAGGGAGCGGTGAAGCTGGGCGGCGACAAGCGGCCGGTCACGATCCTCTTCTCCGACATCCGGGGCTTCACCTCGATGTCGGAGCACATGAAGCCGGAGGACATCGCGGGGCTCCTCTCGGACTACTTCACCGAGATGGTGGACATCATCTTTGCCCACGGCGGCACGCTCGACAAGTTCATCGGCGATGCCATCATGGCCCTGTGGGGCGCGCCGATCGGCCACGCCGACGATCCCGACCGGGCGATGCAGGCGGCGATCGCCATGCAGCGCGCCATCGCGGCGCTCAACGCCAAGTGGGAAGCGCAGGGCCGGCCGCTGGTCAACGTGGGAATCGGGATCAACTACGGCGAGACCTTCGCGGGGAACATCGGGAGCCACCTGCGGCTGGAGTACACCGTCATCGGCGACGCGGTGAACGTCGCCAGCCGGCTCTGCTCCAATGCGCACGGGGGCGAGATCCTGATCAGCGACCCGCTCTACCAGGTGCTCAAGCAGAAGCCATCGGTCAACGCCCGCGCGCCGCTGGTCGTCAAGAACAGGGCCCAGGCGGTGTCGGTCTGGTCGGTGGTCGTCTGAGGTCGTCCACGGGGTAACGCGAACCGCTCGGACCCGGAGCGGCATGACTCGACTCCTCAAGTACTACCTCGACTGCATCACGGAGGACGGCACCGCCCTCATCGGCTATGCCGCGCGCCTCAGAATCGGCGGCCTGGAGCTCGGTTATTCCGCCCTGATGGTCGCCGCCCCACAGTCGCCGCCGGCCGAGCACACGCTGCTCGGCCGGCGTTCGCTTCCGGCCCTCGGCGCCGACGCCATCGACTGGACTGACCCGGGGCTGGACCTCACCGGCCGCTGGGAGGCCGACGCACCGCCGATCCAGCGCGCACTGCTCCAGACCGGTCACGGCGCCATTCACTGGACCTGCCTCGCCCCGCGCGCACGCGTCACCATCCGGCATGCCGGCGCGACGTTCACCGGGTTCGGCTACGCCGAATCGCTCCGCATCACGCTTCCCCCCTGGCGGTTGCCCTTCCGCGAGCTGCACTGGGGGCGCTACACCTCCGCCCGCCATGCGATGGTCTGGATCGAATGGGAGGGCCGGTCGACCGCCCGCTGGCTCTGGTACGACGGGCGATCGGTGGACGGCACCGGCAGCGCGCACGGCTTCGACCTGGCCGGCGGCGACCAGCTCCGGTTCCTGGACCGCCGCGACCTCCGCGACCGCGAGGTGCTGGGCGCCCTGCCGCAGGCCCTGACACGCTTCCTGCCGGCCGACGCCCGCCGCCTCGCAGCGATGCGGGAACACAAGGAGCTTTCCGCTGCGGCGCTGCTGCACCAGGGCGTGGAGCACGACTGCGGCTGGGCGATTCACGAGGTGGTCCGGTGGTGACCCGCTCCGGCCTCTGGGGACGGGTGCTCTACGGCGTCCTGTTCGTCGTGGCACTGCCCGCGCTGCTCGTCGCCTGGGCCAGGGCAACGGCGCCGGGATTTCCCCTTCCGCCCATCACCTCGGTGCCGGCGGGAGTGGCCCTGCTCATCGTCGGCGCCGCACTGATGCTGGCGGGCGGCACCGGGCTGGTGCGGCATGGACAGGGCCTCCCCATGAACGCCTTCCCACCGCCACTGCTGGTGCGGCGCGGCATCTACCGCTGGCTCCGCAACCCGATGTACATCGGCTTCACCCTCGCGGTGCTCGGCGCGTCGATGGCCACCGGTTCCCCTTCCGGCCTCTGGCTGGTGACGCCCATGACCGCGCTGGGCGCGCTCGCGCTGGTGTGGGGGTTCGAGCGGCACGACCTCCTTGCCCGGTTCGGCGCCGGGGCACTCGCGCCCCCGCTCCTGTCGCTGCCCCGCGATCGCGACGGCGCCGCGTGCTGGGGCGAGCGCGTGGCGGTGTACCTCTGGGTCCTGCTTCCCTGGCTCCTCATCTACATGTCGCTGCAGGCCCTGGGACCGGCGCCCGATGCCTTCGGCACCGCCCTGCCCTTCGAGACCCGCTGGCCGGTATGGCAGTGGACCGAGGCGCTGTACTTCAGCACCTATCTCTTCGTGCCGCTCACGCCACTGGTGGTGCAGAGCGCGCGCGGGCTCCGGCGCTTCGCGATCCAGGGCGCGCTCGCCACCGGTGTGATCGGGCTGGTCTGGGTGGTCGTGCCGGTCGTCGCGGTGAATCGCCCCTTCGTGCCGGAGAGTTTCTGGGGGCGGCTGCTGGCCTTCGAGCAGGGGAGTTCCCGTGGTGTCGCCGCCTGGCCCGCGTTCCATGTCCTCTGGTGCCTGCTTGCGGCCGAGGCGTGGAGCGGCAACGGGGCCGGCGGTTCGGCGTGGTGGCGGCGGGGGAGCTGGGCCTGGGCGTGGCTCATCGCGCTCAGCTGCCTCACCACCGGCATGCACACGCTCTTCGAGGTGGGGAGCGCGATCCTCTGCTACCTCCCGCTCCGGCACCTGCCGGACGTCTGGGGTCGCCTGCGGTCGGCGACGGAGCGCTTTGCCAACAGCTGGCGGGAGTGGCGCTTCGGCCCGGTGCGGATCATCAACCACGGGCTCTGGGCCGCGGCCGGGTCCGGTGTCGGCGTGGTGATCGCCGGGTGCGCCGCGGGCGGCGGGCGATGGTGGGCCATCGTCGCGCTCGCGTTCGCGGTGCTGCTCGGCGCGGGCGCCTGGGCCCAGGCACTCGAGGGGTCCTCGAAGCTGCTCCGGCCCTTCGGCTGGTACGGCGGGGTTGGAGGAGGGGTGCTCGGTGCGGTGCTGATCGGCTGGCGGACCGACATTCCCCTGGTGGCACTGCTCGCGGCCCTCTCGGTGGCGGCACCGTGGATCCAGCTGCTGGGCCGGATGCGCTGCCTGATCCAGGGGTGCTGCCACGGTGCGCCGGCCGCCGCGGACGTGGGGATCTGCTACCGGCACCGGCGCTCGCGGGTGACCCACCTCTCCGGATTCGCGGGCGTCCCGATCCACGCGACGCCACTCTACTCGATTGCCGGCAACCTCATCCTCGGGCTGCTGCTCTACCGGCTCCGGGCGCTGGGCGCACCCGATGCGATGATCCTGGGCGTATACCTCCTGCTCGCGGGCGTGGCGCGCTTCGTCGAGGAGTCCTACCGCGCCGAGCCGCAGACGCCGATCGTCCGCGGCCTCCGGATCTACCAGTGGTTCGCGATCGTCTCGGTGGTCGCGGGGATCGGGTGCACCACCCTGCTTTCGGAGTCACCGCCCCGGACCTTCATCGCACCACCACTGCCACTCCTCTGGTCCGCACTCGGCATCGCGCTGCTCTATGGCGCGGCGATGGGGCTCGACTTCCCCAACTCCAACCGGCGCTTCTCGAGGCTTGCAGCAGCGGATTGATCCTGACCTGAACAGCGAATCACGAAGAACACGAAGCCACGAAGAACACGAAGACGAATCCGCGTCATGGGACTCTCTTCGTGATCTTCGTGACTTCGTGCTCTTCGTGAATTGCTGTTGCTGTTGTTGGTGTTGCTGTTGTTGTTTGCCAGACGTTCCTACTTACCGAACCGATACTCCACTCCCGCTTCCTCCATCAGCCGGAGCACCAGCTGCACCGGCAATCCCATCACGCCAAAGAAGTCGCCGTCGATCCGCTCCACCAGCGCCGCGCCGTACCCCTGGATGCCATACGCCCCCGCCTTGTCCATCGGCTCGCCGGTGGCGATGTAGTCGCGCAGGAACGCATCGCCACAGGGGCGGAAGGTGACGGCGGTGACATCGGTGGCCTGGCGCATCACGCCGTGCGCCCGGAGCGCGACCGAGGTGATGACCTGGTGGCTCCGCCCCTGCAGCAGGCGGAGCATGCGCAGGGCGTCTTCGGCGTCCGCCGGCTTCTCCAGCAGCACGTCATCGAGCAGCACCGTCGTGTCCGCGCCCAGCACCAGGTCACCCGGAGTCGAATCGGCCTTCTCCCGCGCCAGCCGCTCGGCGTACGCGATGGGGGTCTCGTGCGGGCCCCGGACCTCGGGGATGTGCGACGGCTGCACCGTGATCTCGAGGCCGAGCATCTCCAGCAGCTGGCGCCTCCGGGGCGACGCCGAGGCCAGGATGAGACGGGGCGCGCTCATGGCGCGGCCACCGCATCGCGGTCGAGGATGAGGGTGACCGGCCCGTCGTTGTGGATCTTCACCAGCATGTCGGCCCCGAACTCGCCGCTCGCCACGGTGATCCCCTGGGCTCGGAGCCGCTCGAGCAACCGTTCATAGAGCGGGATCGCGACCTCCGGCCGCGCGGCGGTGATGAACGAGGGTCGGCGCCCCTTGGCCGCGTCGCCGTAGAGCGTGAACTGCGAGATGACGAGCAACTGCCCGCCCACCTCACCCAGCCCGAGGTTCATCTTCCCCTCGGCGTCGGTGAAGAGGCGCAGTCCCGCCAGCTTCTCCGCCATCCAGTCCACCTCGGCCGGCGTGTCGCTGTGGGTGAACCCGACCAGGAGGCAGAACCCCTTCGCGATCTCGCCCACGACCTTTCCGCCGATCGTCACCGAGGCTTCGGTGACCCGCTGCAGCACCACCCGCATCCAGGCACTCCTCGTGTTGTAGCCCCCCGGGAGGAGGGCGCTCGGTACCGCGACAAAGAAAATGGCGGCCGGCCCGAAACGCGACCTGCGTCACCGCCCCGGCTTTCCCCCGCCGGGTAGATACCGGCATGCGTCGCCTCCGGTGGATCATCGTGCTGACGGGCCTGGCTCTCGCCATCGGCGCCGGCCTCTGGCTGGTCGACCGCACCATCGAGGGCATCCTGCTCACCCAGGTCGACGCCTACCTTCGCGCCCGCACGCTCGCGCTGGTCCACGCCCGGGAAGGGACCGCCCTCACCATCGAACTCCCCGTCCTCAACCTGAACCTGGTCCGGCGGCGGCTGGTGCTCGAGCGGGTCCGGATTCACTACCTCGAGACCGCCGGGGGACGGACCCAGGAGTTTGCCGGCGACGCGCCCCGGGTCACCGTCACCGGTGTCGACCTGACCGATGCGATCTGGCATCGCAACTTCCGGCTCGGAGGCGTCTCGATCGACGCGCCGGTGCTGCGTCACCTCGTGGCCGGCCCGGCCGACAGCGCGCCGGGGGAACGGCAGCCGGGCGACACGATTCCCCTCACCCTTCCCGCGGCGGACTCGCTCCTCTACGGCGTGGTAGCGGCATGGCTCCCCGACGCGGTGCGCGGCGGCCGGATCGGCCGGGTGGAGGTGAAGAATGCCTCGCTCGCCTCGATGCAGGTGAAGGGCAAGGCGGTCACCTTCGACTCGAGCGCCGGGCTGTCGCTTTCGATGCGCGGGCTCCAGCTCGACAGTACCCGGCACCGGATCTTCGAGCGCGCCCGGCTCACCGTCGGCACGCTCCTGCATACGGCGCAGGACGGGGAGGACAGCCTGCTGGTGCGCGACGCCGAGGTGAGTATCACCCCGGACGATACCGCGTTCAGCCTGGCGAGCCTGCGCACCGGTCCGCCGGCCGGCGGTCACGCGCTGGCCATCCACGGGATCCGCCGTTCCCACGCGCGCCGGATGCTGACCATCGACAGCGTGCGGTACGCGCCCCCGGTGCCCGACACCACGTTCTTCCGGGTCGCGCCGCCCCGGAGTGCCCGGATCGATTTCGCGGCCCGCGACATCCGCGTCGTCGGTCTCCGGCAGGAGAACCTGCGGAAGCGGCGGCTGACCGCGGGGGGCGTCTGGATCGCCGGCCTCACCCTCAACGTGCTCGCCGACCGCCGGGTGCCCGGTGTGCCGAAGCGCCGGGCGCTCTGGACCACCCGCTTCGCCGAGCTCAACTGGGTGGTGGGCGCCGACTCGGCGATCGTCGACAGCGCCACGGTCCGCTACGCCGAGTGGCCCCCGGGCGTGCCGCGGCCGGCCTCGGTGGTCTTCGACCGGATCCGGCTGCGCCTGCTCCACGCGACCAACGATACCGCCGTCAGCGACAGCCTCCCCCTGGTCATTCACGGCCAGGGAAGGCTCCTCGGCGAAGCGCCGTTCGAGACCACGATCCAGGTGCACGTCGGGCCGGGACCGCTCCGGCTGGCCATGAGCGGCCAGGTGGGGGCGATGGCACTCGAGCGGTTCAACTCGTGGGCGATTCCCGGGAGCGGCGTGGAGATCACCCAGGGAGCGCTCGACCACGTCCGCTTCGACTTCACGACCGCCGCGGGCCGGTCCACCGGGAGGTACCGCGCCCAGTGGCGCGACCTCGACCTGCGCCTGGTCGATCCCGCCACCGGCAAGCAGAACTTCGGCAGGAAGCTCAAGAGCATCATGGCCCGGAGCATCGCCCGGGACGACAATCTTCCCGACGAGGAGGGCAAGCTGCAGGGGGAGAAGATCGACTACCGGGTGCAGCCGACCGACACCTTCTGGGGGCTGATCTGGCGGAGCCTGCGCTCGGGGATGATGCGGGCGGTGAAGGGGTAGGCGGTCAGGCGGGCAGGCGGTCGGGCGGTCGGGCGGTCGGGCGGGCGGGCGGTCAGGCAAAGGTGTCATCCCGAGGGAGCAAAGCGACCGAGGGGATCTACTCGCCCAGAGTAGATCCCTCGCTTCGCTCGGGATGACAGCCTCTTGGGCTGTTCCCGCTTACTGCTCACCGCTCACTGCTCACGCTGTTACTCCACGGTCACGCTCTTCGCCAGGTTCCGCGGCTGGTCCACGTTGCACCCGCGGCGCACCGCGACGTAGTAGCTGAAGAGCTGGAGCGGAATCACCACCAGGATCGGGTACAGCAGGTCGAGCGTCTCCGGGACGGTGAAGGTCGCGGTGGCGAGCCGGCTCAGCTGGTCATCGCCCTCGGTGCCGATCGCGATCACCTGGCCGCCGCGGGCCCGCACCTCTTCCACGTTCGAGACGATCTTCCCGTGGGTGCCGTCCTTCGGCGCGATGAAGACCACCGGCATGTTCTCGTCGATCAGCGCGATCGGGCCGTGCTTCATCTCCGCCGCCGGGTACCCCTCGGCATGGATGTAGGAGATTTCCTTGAGCTTGAGCGCGCCCTCGAGCGCCACCGGGAAGTTCACCCCGCGGCCCAGGTAGAGCGCGTTGTTGGCCCGCCAGAAGCGGTCGGCGAGGGCCTCCACCTCCTGGGCCCGGTCGAGGATCTGCTGCACCTGGCCCGGCAGGGCCCGGAGCGCGGTGATGATCTGCCGCCCCTGGAGAATGCTGAGGTTGCGGAGCCGGCCGAAGCGCAGGGTGATCAGCGCCAGCGCGATCACCTGGCTGGTGAAGGCCTTGGTGCTCGCCACGCCCACCTCGGGGCCGGCGTGCAGGTAGATGCCGCCGTCGACTTCGCGGGCGATGGTCGAGCCCACCGAGTTGACGATACCGAGGGTCCGGGCCCCCCGGCGCTTGGCCTCGCGCACCGCGGCGAGGGTGTCGGCGGTCTCGCCCGACTGCGAGATCGCGATGACCAGCGTCCGGTCGTCCACCACCGGGTTGCGGTAGCGGAACTCCGAGGCGTACTCGACTTCGACCGGGATCCGGGCCAGCTCCTCCAGCATGTACTCGCCGATCAGGGCGGAGTGCCAGGAGGTGCCGCAGGCGGTGATGACGATCCGGTTGATCTGCTTGATGTCATCGTCCTTCAGGTTGAGGCCGGAGACGCGCGCCGTCCCGTCCTCGTCGAGCAGGTGGCCCCGCATGGTGTTCCGCACCGTGTCGGGCTGCTCGAAGATCTCCTTGAGCATGAAGTGGTCGTAGCCGCCCCGCTCGATGGTCGCGAGGTCCCACTCGATCTGGGCGACCGGCTTCTCGATCCGGGTCGCGGCCAGGTCGCGCACGTGGTACCCGTTGCGGGTCAGGACCACCATTTCGCCGTCATCGAGGTAGACCACCGAGCGGGTCTGGGAGAGGATCGCCGAGGCGTCGGACGCCACGAACCACTCGCCATCGCCCACGCCCACCAGGAGGGGCGAACCCTTGCGGGCGGCCACCAGGACGTCGGGCTCGTCGGCGGCGATCACCGCGATGCCATAGGCCCCCTCGACTTCGCGGAGCGCCTGGGCGACCGCTTCCTCGAGATTGCCGTTGTAGCACTCCCCCACGAGGTGGGCAAGCACTTCGGTATCGGTTTCGGACTTGAAGGTGTGCCCGCGCTGCTCCAGCACCTTCCGGATGGCCCGCGCGTTCTCGATGATCCCGTTGTGGATCAGCGCGATCTTGCCGGACTGGTCGGTGTGGGGATGGGCGTTGGTCTGGTTCGGCGGGCCGTGGGTGGCCCAGCGGGTGTGGCCGATGCCGACCGTGCCCTTGGGCGTGTTGTCACGCAGCTGGAGCTCGAGGGCGCTGAGCTTCCCGGGCTGCTTGACGACGACGAGGCCCTTCCCGTTGATGACCGCGATCCCCGCCGAGTCATAGCCGCGGTACTCGAGGCGGCGGAGGCCTTCAATCAGGAGACCGGTGACCTGCCGTGGACCCACGTAGCCGACGATCCCGCACATGCGTGGCCATCCTCAGTTCTGGAAGCTCTCTCTGCAGGCCCCTACCAGCGCCTCTGCCTCGGCAGAGGTCGGAGCCTCGGCGATGAAACGGACGATCGGTTCAGTCCCGGAGGGGCGGACATGCACCCAGCGGTCAGACCATGCAAGCCTCAGTCCGTCGCGGAGATCGACGCTGGCGTCGGGAAAGCGGGCCTTGAGGCGCGCATAAACCGGCGCTAAGTCGTTACCGCGAGGAGCTTTAGCCTTCACAATCCGGTACCGTGGCTGACCTGCAACGAGTCCGCTCACGGACTGTCCTGTTGCCGCCATCAATTGCAGGATCAGTGCCACACCAACTGGAGCGTCCCGGCCGATGTGCAGCATCGGCAGGATCACCCCTCCATTCCCCTCCCCGCCGATCACCGCCTTCTCCGAGGCGATCGTCCGGGCCACGTTGGCCTCGCCCACCGGCGCCCGGACGAACCGGGCCCCACCCATCTTCGCCGCATCCTCCACAACGAGAGAGGTGCTGAGGTTCGCAACGACGGTCGGCTGTACCCCACCACCACTGACCGCCTGACCGCCCGACCGCCCTCCCAGGACAGCGCGGACCGCCAAGGCCAGCGTGTAGTCCTCGCCGATCGGCTCACCGGTCTCGTCCACCAGCGCCAGCCGGTCAACATCGGGGTCCACCGCGAATCCGACCGCGGCCCCGGTCTCCTTCACCAGGCGGCTGAGATCACCAAGGTTCTCGGGGAGCGGCTCGGGAGGACGGGGGAAGCGGCCATCGGTCTCGGTGTTGATCGCATGGACCACGCAGCCGAGCTTCTCGAGCAGGAGCGGAATCGAGGTTCCCCCCGCCCCGCGGACGCAGTCGAGCGCCACGACGAACTTCTTCGCCCGGATCGCGGCGAGGTCGACCTGGGGCAGCGTCAGCACCTGCTCGAGGTGCCGCGCGATCGCCTCCCGGTCCTCCCGCACTTCGCCCACGCCCTCCCACCCGGTGCGTGCCGGTCCCGCCTCCGCCATGGCGCGCACGGCGGCGCCCGATTCCCCGTCGAGGAAGATCCCGTCCGGGCCCACCAGCTTGAGGGCGTTCCATTCGATGGGATTGTGGCTCGCCGTGAGGATCAGGCCGGCGCCGGCATGGTGGAACTCCACCGCCAGCTGCACCGTGGGGGTGGGAGCGACCCCGACATCGATCACGTGCACCCCGACCGACATCAGGCCGGCGGTGGCGGCCCGGGCGAACATCGGCCCGCTGGTGCGGGCATCCCGGCCGAGGACCACGACCGGCTTGCCGCTGGCCTTGGCCCAGGCGCCGAGCGCCGCGGCGTGACGGGAGACCAGCTCGGGCGTGAGGTCTTTTCCGACGATGCCGCGCATGCCGGAAACGGAGATCATGAGGGTGTCGGACATGGGTAGTAGGCTAGTGGGCTAGTGGGCTCGTGGGCTAGTAGGGCCTGTCGCAAAGAGGGTGCCGGGCTGGAGGGACGGGGACGGAGCGGCGGGGTGCGGGTGGGAAACTCTGTCATCCCGAGCGAGCAAAGCGAGCGAGGGATCCCTGCTTCTCCTCGGAGAAAATCAGGGATCCCTCGCTGCGCTCGGGATGACAGACATCCTCTATCCGCTCGGGATGACAGACATCCTCTATCCGCTCGGGATGACAGACATCCGCTATCCGCTCGGGATGACAGAACTCCTCGTTCGGCCTACCCGATCAGCAGCTTCTTGAAGTCGGGGAACTCCGCCCGGAAGGCCTCGACCACGTCCTTGTCGAAGTGGCTCCCGGCGCAGCTCTTGAGCTCGTCGAACGCGGTGCGGGGTTCGAGCGAGGTCCGGTAGGAGCGGTCGGTGGTCATGGCGTCGAAGGCGTCGGCCACCGCCACGATCCGCGCCGCCCAGGGGATGCGGTTGCCGTCGAGGCCGTCGGGAAAGCCGGCCCCATCGACCCGCTCGTGGTGCGACCGCACGATGGAGAGCACCGTCGGGTTGGCCCGGGAGAGCGGCGCGAGGATCCGCTCCCCCAGGACGGTGTGCTCGGTGATGTGCCCGAACTCCTCGGCGGTGAGGGGCCCGGGTTTCCGGAGCACCGCCTCGCGGGTCCCGATCTTCCCGATGTCGTGCAGCTCGGCGCCGAGCCGCACATCCTCGAGCGCCGCGCCGCTGAACCCCATCCGCTCGGCAATCTTGAAGGCGTAATGGCTCACCCGGCTGGAGTGGCCGCGGGTGTAGGGATCCTTGGCGTCGAGCGCCTGCACCAGGGTCTGCACCCCCTCCAGGAACAGCTCCTTGAGGCGCTCGGCCTGCTGGTCGACCAGCCGCTCCAGGTTCTGGTGATAGAACCGGTTCTGCAGCAGCAGGTCGCGCTTCTCGAGGGAGCGCTGGATCCGGGAGCGGATCTCGCCCAGCAGCGCCGGCTTGGTGATGTAGTCGAGGGCGCCGGCCAGGAGGCACTCCACCGCGGTCTCGGCCTCGCGCACGCCGCTCAGCATCACCATCGCCGTGTCGGGGTGGCGCCGCCGGACTTCACGCAGCAGCTGGAGCCCGTCGATGCCGGGCATGCTCACGTCGGAGACGATGAGGGGGAGCTCGCCCACCTGGTCGATGATCGCGAGGGCATCGGCCCCGGACGCCGCCTGGATGCAGGAGAGGCCCATCGACTCGAGCACGCGGGCCATCGCCTGGCGCACATCGGCATCATCGTCCACCAGCAGGCACACCGATGACTGGCTCAGTGTCGGAGGGGGAATCTCCGTCTGGTAGCCGGCCCGGGTGGCCGCCGAGAGGTCCGTTCGCCGTTTGGAAGGGGGAGGATTTGCCACGACTGGAGTGTCGTGGGAACGGGAGGGTGCGGCGGTGACATGGGTCACCATCCGCGCCGTCCGGGAGCACTACACCTGCAAAGGCAGGACAGCGGGATCGGGGAACGCGCCGTGGAACGCCTTCACGACCTCGGGATCGAAATGCGTCCCGGCGCAGCGGACCAGCTCCTCGAACGCGTCTTCCGGCGTGCGGGAGGCGCGGTATGCCCGGTTGGTGGTCATCGCGTCGAAGGCATCGACCACGCAGACGATCCGGGCCTCGAAGGGGATCTCGTCGCCCTTGAGCTTGTCGGGAAAGCCGCGGCCGTCCATCCGTTCATGATGGTGGCGCACGATCCGGAGCACCGTCGGGTTCTCCCGCGCCAGCGGGGCCAGGATCTTCTCGCCCAGGGTGACGTGCTCGGTGATGTGGGCGAACTCCTCCTCGGTGAGCGGCCCGGGCTTGTTCAGGACCGCCTCGCGGGTCCCGATCTTCCCGATGTCGTGCACCTCGGCGCCCAGCCGCACTTCCTCCAGCCGCTCGCCGGTGAAGCCGAGCCGGAGGGCGGTCGCGGCGGCATAGCGGCTCACCCGCATCGAGTGGCCGCTGGTGTAGGCGTCCTTGGCTTCCAGCGCGTGGGCCAGGGTCTGTACGCCCTGGAGGAAGAGTTCCTTGATCCGGCTGGCCTGGACCCGCACCCGGAGCTCGAGATTCTTCTGGTAGAACCGCTTCTGGAGGAGGAGGTCGCGCTTCTCGAGGGCCTTGGCCACCCGGGCGCGGACTTCGTCGAGCAGCGCCGGCTTGGCGATGTAGTCGAGGGCGCCCTTGTCGAGGCAGGCCACCGCGGTCTTCACGTCGGCCACCCCCGAGAGCATCAGCACGGCGGTGTCGGGGTAGCGCCGCTGCACTTCCTCCAGCAGCTCCAGCCCGGAGATGCCGGGCATGTTCACGTCGCTGATGATGAGGGGCACTTCCCCCTGGGCCGCCAGCAGGGACAGGGCCTCGACGCCGCTCTCGGCCTGGTACGGGAGCAATCCGAGGGCTTCCGTCACCCGGGCGATGCTCTTCCGCACCGCGGGATCGTCGTCGACCACCAGGCAGCGCGGTGCCATGGTACGGGTTTCCACCCGGTCCACCAGACTGTCCAGCGGCATGTGACCTCCCATCCTGTTGCCTTGCTGTGGGCCAGACGCCCACCTAACCTTCCCCGCGACTCCTACCCCACCCCGCATGACCCGGATTCTCGACGACCATCACGCTTCGCAGGGCTTCGCCACCCGCGCCGTGCACGCCGGCCCGGTACTGGACCCGCTCTCAAATGCGGTCATGCCGCCGATTTACCAGACCTCGACGTACGCCCAGTCGGGGCTCGGTCGGCACAAGGGCTTCGAATACGGACGCACCCAGAATCCGACTCGCGAGGCGCTCGAGCGCGCCGTGGCGAGCCTTGAGCTGGGGACCCACGGCTTCGCCTTCGGCTCCGGGCTCGCGGCCCTGGATGCCATCCTCAAACTTTTTTCCGCCGGCGATCATATCGTCTCAGGGGAAAACGTGTATGGCGGGTCCCACCGCCTGATGGAGCGGGTCTACGCCCGCTTCGGACTCACGTTCAGCTTCGTCGACATGCGCGATCCCGATCGCGTGGCGAAGGCGATCACGCCAGCGACGCGGATGGTGTACGGCGAGACGCCCACCAACCCGATGATGTTCCTCGCCGACCTCAAGGCCATCGCCGACATCGCCCAGGCGCGCGGCGTGCTCTTCGCGGTCGACAACACGTTCGCGACGCCGTTTTTCCAGCAGCCGCTCGAGGACGGCGCCGATATCGTCCTCCACTCCACCACCAAGTACCTCAACGGCCACTCCGACATGGTCGGCGGGATGCTGGTCACCCGTCGCGACGACCTGGCCGAGCGGCTCGGCTTCCTCCAGAACGCGTCGGGCGGGGTGCCCGGCCCGATGGACTGCTGGCTCTGCCTTCGCGGCCTCAAGACCCTGCCGCTCCGGATGCAGCGCCACGACGCCACCGGCCGCGAGATCGCCAGGTGGCTCACCACGCATCCCAAGGTGAAAAAGGTCTACTACCCCGGTCTCCCCGATCACCCGCAGCACGAACTCGCCCGTCGCCAGATGCGAGGCTTCGGGGGCATGATCTCCCTCGAGCTGGGCGACCCGGCCCTGGCCCGCCAGGTGGTCGAACGCACCCGGATCTTCACCCTGGCGGAGTCGCTGGGCGGCGTCGAAAGCCTGATCGGCCACCCGGCCAGCATGACCCACGCATCCGTCCCGGTGGCCCTCCGGCAGGCCATGGGACTGACCGACAGCCTGGTCCGGCTGTCCTGCGGCATCGAAGACCCGGCCGACCTGATGGCCGACCTGGAGCAGGCATTGGCGTAAGTGCAACAGTGGCCAGACGTTCCGCAATGAAACCACCCTTGGTACCCGGCGTACGGGTCGACATCCCTGTCACGAGCGCCCTATGACCATGCCTGCTCCGCGCCCCCGGCGCACCCTGCCCGACATCGCTGCCGTTTCCTGGGAGCACCCTGCCGATCGCGCCGCCCTGCAAGCACTTCGCTCCGTCCCCGGCTTCGAGGATGTGACCCGGAAGATCCTCGCCTTCCTCGGGGGGGAGCGGGGGATCCGGCTCCTCTTTCAGGCCAACGCGGTGCGGGTCGGTCCGAGCCAGTTTCCCAAGCTCTGGAGCACCCACGTCGAGGTGTGTACCACCTTTGACTGGCCCGAAATCCCGGAGCTCTATGTGTCCCAGACTCCGGTCTTCAATGCCGGCGCCTACGGAGTTGACCACCCCTTTATCGTCCTGCACTCCGCCGCACTTGAATTGCTGAACGACGACGAGATCCGGGTCCTCGTGGGCCATGAAATGGGCCACGTCATCTCCGGGCACGCCTTCTATCGGACGGTTGCCGAAATCCTCATCCGGGTGGGGAGCGCGCTGCTCCCGGCCCTGGGCGGGATCGTGCTGCTGCCGGTGCAGTTCGCCTTCCTGGAGTGGAGCCGGAAGGCGGAGCTCTCCAGCGATCGCGCGGGGCTGCTCGCGAGCCAGGACCCGGCGGTGGCGCAGTCGCTCTACATGAAAATGGCGGGCGGGGTGCGGCCAGTCGGCGACGCCGAGGGCCAGCTCGACCTCAACAGCTTCATCGTGCAGGCGAACGAGTACGCCACCAGCAACGAGGGCTTCGACATCCTCTACAAGATCCTGAGCACGCTCATGCTGACGCACCCGATGCACACGGTGCGCGCGGCGGAGCTGCAGCGCTGGATCACGGGTGGCGATTACGACCGGATCATCCGGGGCGAGTACGTCCGGCGCAGCGGCGAGGCGGCCCAGCGGCCGCTCAAGGACGACCTCAACGCCGCCGGGGCGTACTACTCCAGCGAGGCGAAGGAGACCTTCGGCCAGGTGGTGGATGCCGCCAAGAAGGCCGCGGGCCGGGTGGGCGACGCATTCAAGAAGGCGAGACAATGAGAATCCTGGTCGTCGGCGGCGGGGGACGGGAACACGCGATCTGCTGGGCGCTCCGGCGCGAGGACACCAGCGCCGACCTCTACTGCGCGCCCGGCAATCCCGGCACCGCCGAACTGGCGACCAACCTCGCGATCGGCGCCAGCGATATCGACCGGCTCGCCGACGCCGCCGATGCCCACGGCATCGATCTCGTCATCGTCGGCCCCGAAGCACCCCTCGCCGAGGGGCTGGCCGACCGGCTCCGGGCCGAGGGGCGGGCGGTGTTCGGCCCCAACCGCGCCGCCGCCGAAATCGAGGCCTCGAAGGCGTTCGCCAAGGACGTGATGGTGGCCGCCGGCGTGCCCACCGCCGCCAGCCGGTCGTTCACCGACCTGGCCGCCGCCCTCCAGTACGTCGACCGGCATGCCGAGCCGCTGGTAGTGAAGGCCTCGGGCCTCGCCGCCGGCAAGGGCGCGGTGGTCTGCGAGACCCGCGCCGAGGCACGCGAGACGCTCCAACAGATGCTGGGCGAGAAGAAGTTCGGCGAGGCCGGCAGCGTGGTGGTCATCGAGGAGTTCATGCCGGGCGAGGAGCTGTCGCTGCTGGCGATCACCAACGGACGGGAGATCGAGCTGCTCCCCGCCGCGCAGGACCACAAGCGGTTGGGCGAGGGCGACACCGGCCCCAACACCGGCGGCATGGGCGCCTACAGCCCGGTGGCGCTCGGCACCACGGCGCTGCTCGACCGGGTGAAGGCCGAGGTGCTCGCGCCGACGCTGGCGGAACTGGAGCGGCGCGGGGCCCGCTACAACGGCGTGCTCTACGCCGGCCTGATGATCGGGCCCGATGGCGCGCCCCGCGTGGTCGAGTTCAACTGCCGGCTGGGCGATCCCGAGACCCAGGTGGTGCTGCCGCTGGTGGAGGAAGGCCTGACGGAGTGCTTCTACCGGGTGGCCCGGGGCGAGGCCCCGAGCCCGCTCGAGGTGTCGCGGAAGAGTGCAGTGACGACGGTGCTGGCGGCGAAGGGCTATCCCGACGCGCCGGAGAAGGGCGCCGCGATTTCGATCCCGGACCACCTGGCGCAGGGCGTGACCGTCTTCCACGCCGGCACGTCGCGTGACGCGACCGGTGTGCTGCGGGTGAGCGGGGGGCGGGTGCTCAATGTCACCGCCGTCGCCTCGCACTTCCACGAGGCGCAGGCCCTGAGCCGGGCCGCGGCGGGTTCGATCGAGTTCGCCGGCCGCATCTTCCGGGGTGACATCGGCTGGCGGGAAGCGCGGCGCCAGCGCGTGGGCGTGTGACGCAGCGCAGGTAGTCTCCGCCGAGGTCCGCCGAGGGCTTGTATCCGCGCCACTGCAGTTGCAGTTCCCTCCCGACTTTCCCAATCGAAAGAAGCTGGTCCCAAGATGTTGGGAATGGATTCCCAAAGGATTGGGAATCCTGCGCTCCACCGGGGCCTGCGAGCAGCGCGCTGCAGCGCCATAAGCGCCACTCTCCCAACCTCTTAGCAGGAGTCTCCCCACTCACGTACGTGCATGGCACCCCGCCTGCTTTTCCATCCCCCCGACGGCAACAACGCCGACGCGATCCACGGACGGATGACCCAGGCGAGGCAGACCATGACGGACACCACCAGCACCCAGGCCGAGTTCGAGACCCTCCTCACTCCCGTGCTCCCGGCTGCGTATCGCGCCGCGCTCCACTTCACGCGGAGCCCGGCGGATGCCGAGGACGCGGTCCAGCAGGCCTCGCTCCAGGCCTGGCGCGCCTTCAAGACCTTCACCGGTGGCACCAACTTCCGCGCCTGGTTCCTCTGCATCGTGACCAACGTCTGCCGCTCCGAGTTCCGCCGTCAGTCGCGCACCCCGCTCGCGCTCGCATTCGACGATCCCGGCGAGGAGGGGCTGCCGCTCTCCGACGTCCTGGCCGACGAGAAGGAGCTGACCCCGGAAGGCGCGGCGATCCAGCAGCTCGACGCCGCCGAGATCCAGGGCGCGCTGCTGGCGCTGCCGGAGGAGTACCGCGTGGTCGCCACGCTCTACTTCGTCGATGACCTGAGCTACCAGGAGATCGCCGAGGCGGTCGGTTGCCCGATCGGGACGGTGCGCTCGCGGCTGCATCGCGGCCGGAAGATGCTGATGCGGGCGCTGTGGGACCTGGCGGTGGAGCGGGGAGTGGTGCAGCCGGAGCAGGAGGAGAGCGAGGACTTCAGCGAGTTCTTCGCGGAGGAGACCTACCGGGCGGCCTGATGTCGTCCCGAGCAGAGCGAGGGATCTACTGAAACGGGCACGGTTGCCCGGGAAGTAGATCCCTCGTCGCTTCGCTCCTGGGGATGACAGCTATCGATGACTCGCAAAATCGAGCGTCCAGGCGTCGGCGCGCCCCTCGTGATGAATCACGTAGGCGCGCCGTCCGTCGCTGGTGACATCGGTGATCTCGGTGCCGCGCGTGAACGCGCCCAGCAGCCGGGTCGCGCCGCTCCGGATGTCCACCGCGAAGACCCGGCTCTCCGCCCCGTAGAAGCCGGCATCAACGACATACAGGATCCGGCCGTCGGGCGACCATCCCGCGGGGTTCATGATCCCGTGATAGATCTCCCGGGCGGGCCGGCCCGGCTCCAGCAGGTACACCCCCTGCCAGAGCTGGCCCCGGTTCCACACGAAGGCGATGGTCTTCCGGTCGGGCGCGAGCCGGGGCCAGAACATCCAGCCAGTGGTATCGATGCCGGGGAGTGGCGCGGCGAGCGAGTCTCCCACCCGGATCACCTGCAGACTGCGGTTGCCCGTCCGCGACACCACCACCACCGAGTCGGTGAGCCAGTCGAGACTCTCGCCCACCTTCCCGGCCGCGAAATGCCGGAGCGGCGCCCCACCGACCTGCCAGAGGGAAAGTCCCCGGCCCGCCGGACCGCGGATATCGGTGACCAGCACGCGATCGCTCTTCGGCGACCAGGCCAGCCCGCCCAGCTCCGACATGCGCCCGAGTTCCCGGGCCGTTCCGCCCTCCACCGGCACCAGCTGCAGGCTGATGTCCTCCGACTCCACCCGCTCGGCCGCGAGCCAGCGTCCGTCGGGCGAAAGCCGCGCGAACTCGAAGGACCCCGATCCGGTCGTCAGCATCCGCAGGTTCGGCATGGGGACGGCGGGGTCGAGGTCGGCCACGGCGAGATTGGACCAGACCTGCTGCTGCACGTAGGCGAGCCGTCGCCCGTCGGCGGAGAGCGAGGGCGCGGGCGGGAACGGCATGAACGTCTCCGGGCTTCCGCTCGAAAGCCCGGCGCGGATCACGTCGACCCCCGACGCAGTGCCGTCATGCCCGAGCGGAAGGCGCACCAGGTCCACGACCCGGCCCCGGGTGCGGAACAGGAACAGCGCCTTCCCTCCTTCGCCCCAGGTGGGGACGCCGAGCGAGACACTGTCCTGATAGACGATGCGCGGCTCGGGCTTGTCCGCGCTCGCGGTCCGGAGCCGCACCTGCCGCCCCGACTGGTCCATCTCCGCCCAGGCGAGCTGCCGGCCGTCCTGGGACCAGGTGGGCAGGCTGTACCACCACCCGGCCTCACCGGCCACGACCGTGGTGTCTCCGGTCGACAGGTTGCGGATCGTGAGGCGCCCGTCGGCCTGCCGCACCGAGGCGAGCCGGTCGCCGGTGGGCGAGAGCGCGGCCCACATCGGGGCGGGGAGGTCGCGCGCGGCACCGCCCAGCCGGGGGATCCGGCGGAGCTTCATCCCGGTGGTATCGAACACGAAGCAGCGGATCTCCGCGCCATCGCCGGACCACGAGGGATAGTCGAGCCGGGTCCCCTCGCTGAGCTGGATGGCCTGCCCGCCCCGGTTGTCCTGCAGCATCAGCCGGTGGACTCCGCCGCTGTCCTCGATGAAGGCGAGCAGCTCGCCGTCGGGCGAGATCGCCGCGCCCCGCACCAGTCCGCCGAAAGTGACCTGCCGCTGGACCCCGGTCATCCCGATCGCGGCGGGACGCCGGGCCACCACGGCCGCGGCCGCCGCCACCGACAGCAGCGCGAGCACCACCCCGGCAGAGAGGGGCCGGAGCGACCGCCGGGTCGCGACCGGCGGCAGCGACATCGGCGTGATCCCGCCGGTGGGTGTCAGCAGCGGCTCGAGGTGCCGCCCCAGCTCGGTGGCACTCTGGAACCGGTCCTCGGGCGCCTTGGCGAGGCAGCGCATGACAACGGCCGCCAGCGCGGGCGAGACGTCGGGCCGCCGCTCGGCGAGGGACACCGGCGCCTCGAGCACCTGGGCGGTGAGCATCGCCTGCGCGGTGGGGCGGTCGAACGGCGTCTTCCCCGTCAGGAGCTCGTACGCCACCACGCCGAGGGCGTAGAGGTCGGCGCGCTCATCGACGTGGGGCGAGGCGGTGGCCTGCTCCGGCGCCATGTACGCGGGCGTGCCGAGGGCCACGCCGATGGTGAGCTCCTTCGGGGCGATGGTGGCGTCGCGCACCGCGCGCGCCACGCCGAAGTCGGCCACCAGCGCATGGCGGCCCGCCAGCAGGATGTTGTCGGGCTTGATGTCGCGGTGGACGATGCCGCGGGCGTGGGCATGGGCGAGGGCATCGGCCACGTCGCCCATGATGCGGATCACGTCCGCCGGCGCGAGCCGGCCTTCGCGCACCAGCCGCACTCGCAGCGATTCGCCCTCGACATACGGCATGACGAGGTAGAGCACGCCGTCCGCGTCCCCGGAGTCGAGCAGCGGCACGATGTGAGGGTGCTGGAGCTGGGCGGCAATCTCGATCTCTCGGAGGAAGCGCTCCGCCCCCAGCGTGGCCCCGTACTCCGGGCGCAGGCACTTGACCGCCACCGGCCGGCCGTGGCGAACGTCATCGCCCAGGTAGACGACGGCCATGCTCCCACCCCCGAGCGGGCGCCGGAGGAGGTAGCGGGGAGCCAGGGCTTGCTGCAGGGCGGCGGGGATCACGGCAGGTCGCTAGGGGAGTCAACCGGGTGGAACGCCCGGAGGTCCGGGGAAGTTCCCGGCCTACGGCCGGCGCTCCACGCGGAGCAGCCAGGCGTCGGCCTGCCGGCCGAGCTGGTTGAGCAGGATGCGCTCGCCGTCGGGCGTGACCTCGAGGACCTCCAGGCTGGCGGGAAATGCCGCCACCACCCTGGGCGGCCCGCCGCCGACCGGCACCGCGAGCACCTGGTCGCTGTCCCCGCTGGTATGCAGCAGGTACGCGACCCGGCTGTCGGCCGACCAGCCGACCGGCTTGGCGCTCCCCGACCAGAAGGTCTGCGCGGCGGTGTCGCGGATGCGATAGAGCTGCACCAGCTGCTGGCCGCGGCCGGTATTCCAGGAGTAGAGCAGAAGCGCGCCATCGGGGGAGCGGCGGGGCCAGAGCATCCATCCCGCGGTGTCGATCCCCGGAAGGGCGCTGGGCATGCCACCGCGCAGCGGCAGCCGGCGGAGAAACCGGTTGCCGGGGCTCGGGGCCACCAGGGAAGAATCGTCGAGCCACTCGGGATAGTCCCCGACCTGGCCGGCGTAGAGCGAGTGGGTGCCCTGGTCATCGAGGGTGAAGATTCGCACGCCGGTGCCGCTGTCGGGCGCCACCGTCTCGACCACGAAGCGCCGCCCGTCCCGGGACCAGCTCCCTCCCAGCGCTTCGTGGAAGCGGGCCACTTCCTGCGGCACGCCCGCCCGCGTGAGCAGCTGCAGCACGGTCGCATCGGTCTCGTCCCGGAGCAGCGCGATGGTGTTTCCGTCGGGGGAAACCCGGGCCCCGCGATACAGCGACGAGCCGGTGGTGAGCGAGACCGGCGCGCCCCCCTTCTGCCAGTCACGGATCGCGATGATCCCGATGTTGGACCACTCGTGCTGCTGGGTGTACACCAGCATCCGGCCATCGCTGGACACCGAGACCGGCGCGCTGAAGCCGAGGATGGCGCCGTTGTTGCCGGTGGAGAGGCCGGCCCGGATCAGCACCGGAGGCCCGGCCGCCTTGCCATCGTTCCCCAGCTGGAGCCGATAGAGGTCCACCAGCCGGGACCCGCCGCGGAGGTAATAGAGAGCGTGCTCCCGCCCGTCCCACGCCGGGCTCCCCAGCGCGACCGAGTCCTCGAGCGCCACGACGGCGTGCAGGTCGGTGGTCGAGAACAGCACCAGCCGGCCCATCACCCCGGTTTCGCGGAAGGACGCCGCGGCCACCCACGCCCCGTCCGCCGACCACGACGGGGGCCCGTACCACCAGCCTTTCTCCCGCTCGGCGGCCACCGAATCGCCGGTGGCGAGATCGCGCACGCGGACCAGCGGCCGCCCCTGCGGCAGGTCGAACATCCGCCGGCCATCGGGCGAGGGCATGCTCCAGGGAAAGACCTGGGTCACGATGGCCGGGCCACCCAGCCGGGGCACCCGCTGCAGGAAGTTCGAGCCCGCGTCGTAGGAGTAGGCCCGCACCTCGGCGCCGTCGGCCGACCAGGAGACGAGGCCCATCCGCCCCGCGCGCGCCAGGTTGATGGCCCGGCCGCCCTTGGTGTCCTGCACCATCAGCCAGGCGCTGGCGGCGCTGTCGGCGACGTAGGCGAGGAACTGGCCGTCGGGGGAAATCGCCGCGCTCCGCACCTCGCCCGAGAAGGTGAGCTGCCGCTCGGTGACCTGGAGATTCACCCGCTCCGGCCGGGCGAGATACCCGCCGATCGCGAGGCCTGCCAGTACCACCGCCCCGGCGGCGAGCCAGACCGGTGAGGGCCGCCGCTGGATCGGGGCTACCCCCGCGGGGGTAGTACCGCCGCTGGGCGTGGCGAGGGGCTCGAGCGCCTGCACCAGCGCGTGCGCGCCGGGCCAGCGCTCGTCCCGGGGCTTGGCGAGGCCCCGCTCGAGCAGGGTGGCCAGCGCCGGCGGCGTATCCGGGCGCTGGTCGAGGATCGGCGCGGGCGCATCCAGCACCTGGGCCGTGAGCACCTGCTGCGCGGTCGGGGCGTGGAACGGGGGGGTGCCGGTGAGGAGTTCGTAGCCGACGATGCTGAGCGCGTAGAGGTCGACCCGGGCATCCAGGTCGGGCTCGGCCAGCGCCTGTTCCGGCGCCATGTAGGCCGGCGTCCCGATCGCGAGGGCGCCGGTGAGCTCCTGGGGCGAGGAGGTCGCGAGACTCGCCGCCTTGGCGACGCCGAAGTCGGTCACCAGCGCGTGCCGCCCCGCGAGCAGGATGTTGTCGGGCTTGATGTCGCGGTGCAGCACGCCCTTGTCGTGGGCATAGGCCAGCGCGTCGGCGACGTCGGCCAGAATCCGGATGACGTCGGAGGGCGGGAGCCGCCCCTCGCGCTGCAGCCGCTGCCGCAGCGATTCCCCCTCGATGAACGGCATGACGAGGTAGAGCAGGCCCCCGGCTTCGCCGGAGTCGAGCAGCGGGACGATGTGGGGATGCTGGAGCCGGGCCGCGATCTCGATCTCGCGGAGAAAACGCTCGGCGGCGAAGGTGGCGCTGTACTCCGGCCTGAGCACCTTCACCGCGACCTGACGGGCATGCCGGGTGTCCTCGGCGAGCCACACGCTGGCCATGGTGCCCCCGCCGATCTCGCGCACCAGGCGGTAGCGGGGAGCCAGCAGGGTGGCGTACTCGGGGGTGCCGTGGGGCATTCGGTCGTCGGGGGAGGACCCCGGAGATTAGGGCCCGGCGCGGGGGCTGGCTAGAGGCGGTACCGCGGGGAACCTTTCCCGGGACGACGGCGTTCCAGACCCTTCAGAGTGCCGTCGCAGCACCGACTCTGAACCCACACCGTACCGCCCATGCCTCACACCCCGCTGATCGACGCGCCGCTGGCCATCCCGGGATCGGCCGAGGCGCTCCTCGACCTGCTGCCGGTGGCGGTCTGCCGCTGGGACATCGCCGGAGGCGTGCCCACGACGACCGGTCCGGAGGAGCTCTGTCACACGCTGACGGCGAGCTCCCGCGCCGGCTACGCCAACCAGGCGCACCAGCGGCTGTTCGGCATCGCCCGGGAGGAACTGGGCTCGCTGATCTCGGCGATCGAGCCGAGGGGGTGCGGTGCCGACCTGACCCTGCTCCGGCGCTTCCTCGCCGGCGACTTCCGGGTGGAGCGCTTCCCCCTGCGGGTGCTCGGTGCCGATCGCCGGCCCCGCTTCTGCCAGGCCTCCTGGCTCGGCGTGGTGGCGGAGGGGCGGCTCACCGCGATCTGGACGGTGCTGCACGACGTGACGGCGGAGCGGAACCTGGAGCGGGTCACGACCGCGCGCGGCGCGGAGCGGGAGAGCGAGATCGTCGGGCAGAGCGCCGCGATCGGGCGGGTGCTGGAGAAGGTGAGCCAGGTGGCGGGCACCGATTCGACGGTGCTGATCCGGGGTGAGACCGGCACCGGCAAGGAACTCATCGCCCGGGCGATTCACCAGCAGAGCGCCCGGCGCGACCAGCCGCTCGTGGCGGTGAACTGCGGCGCCATCGCGGCGAGCCTGGTGGAGAGCGAGCTCTTCGGCCACGAGAAGGGCGCCTTCACCGGCGCGCTGGCGCGCAAGATCGGCAAGTTCGAGCTGGCGGACGGGGGCACGCTCTTCCTCGACGAGATCGGCGACCTCTCGCTCGACCTGCAGGTGAAGCTCCTGCGGGTGCTGCAGGAAGGGGAGCTCACCCGCGTCGGCGGCAGCGACGCGGTCCGAGTCGATGTCCGCATCATCGCGGCGACCCACCGCGATCTCTCCGCGATGGTCCAGGCTGGCACCTTCCGGCAGGACCTCTACTACCGGCTCAACGTCTTCCCGCTCGCGGTGCCGCCGCTGCGGGAGCGGCGGGAGGACATCCCCCTGCTGGTGCGGCACTTCACCACCCACTACGCCGGCCGGCTGGGCAAGCGGATCGACACGATTCCCGACGCGGTGATGGAACAGCTGAGCCGGTTCCACTGGCCCGGGAACATCCGCGAGCTGGCGAACGTGATCGAGCGGTCGGTCATCGTGTCGGCCGGCACGACGCTGCAGCTGGCGGAGTGGGTGACCGGGACGCATCTCCCGGTGAACCTTCCGGCGCCCGCCCCGGGCCGGCCGGTGACGCCGGTGGTCGCGGGGATCGGCGGCGGGAGCGGACTGCTGGAGATCGAGCGGCAGCACATCCTGGCGACGCTGGAACGCACCCGGTGGAAGGTCAGCGGGCCGGGAGGGGCGGCGGAGGTGCTGGGCCTCAAGGCCACGACGCTGGAGGCGCGGATGAAGAAGCTGGGGATCGTGCGGCCCTAGGGTTACGCTGCAGGAAGAGCAGGGGTCCCTCGCTGCGCTCGGGATGACAGACTGGCGTCGCGCTGGCAACCAGTGCTGTCATCCCGAGCGCAGCGAGGGATCCCTGCTTTTTCGTGAAGCGTCACTCGTGGCCCGGTGAGTGGTGCTCCTTCCGCTGGTACTCCATGAAGGTGTGAATCGCGGCGATCGCGTCCTTGTCGCCGGTGCGGAGCCGGAGTGCGGCCCCGCGGGGCAGGGACTCGATCTCGTAGCGAATCGCGGCGCGCTTCGCCTGCATCACGTCGGTCCCGGGCACCGTCTCGTCGTGTACCGCGAACGGCGTGCGGAAGTCCCCCTGGCGGAACTGCTCCGCGATCATCGCGAAGTGCCGGCGGATGGCCGCGACGTCGGCGGAGTCGCCGGTGGTGCTCAGCAGCTCGATCCTCCCTCCATCCGCGAAGCTGTCGAACCGGTGCGCCGACTGGTCCTGGTCGACCCCCATGTACACCCCGCCCCGTTCCTTGAGCGACGCGAAACTGGTGTCCCGGATCGCCCGGTGATGGGCGGCGTGGTCCATGTGCTCATGATCCACTTTCGTGGTGTCCTGGGCCGCGAGCGATCCGGCGGCAACCAGCAGCATTCCGAGAACGACCAGGCTTCGCATGGACAGCCTCATTTCCTCGTGAAAGGGACGCCTTCGAACCGGCACCGGGCGAGTGGCGCCAGGCGCCGCACACCTTGCCGCCGCCACTACCTTACCACCCATGCCGGAGCTGCCTGAAGTCGAGACCATGGTGCGGGAGATGCGCCCGGCGCTGGCCGGGCGCCGGATTCTCTCCGCCCAGTTGAGCCACATCGACGTCCTCCGCGGGGTCACCCGCCCGAAGCTCCTCACGGCGCTGACCGGGGCCCGGATTCACGACGTCACCCGCCGCGCCAAGCACGCCGTCATCCACCTGGACCAGCATCGCTTCGTCCTGCAACCGGGGATGACCGGCAACCTGCTCATCTACGACCGGCCGCTCACCCCCGCCGAGTCGAAATATGCGGTGCTCCATACCCGGCTCGACAATGGCACTGCCTTCGTGTTCCGCGACGTCCGCCGGCTCGGCACCCTGCTGCTGCTCAACGATCGTCAGTGGGACGCCTACGACCAGGCGCTCGGCCCGGAGCCGCTCGACCCGGCGCTGACACCCGAGCGGTTCACGCGGGAGCTCCGCGACTCCGGCCAGGCGATCAAGAAGGTCATCATGGACCAGCGCAAGCTGGTCGGGGTCGGGAATATCTACGCCAACGAGGCGCTCTTCGCCGCGGGCATCGACCCGTCGAAGCCGGCGCGCCAGGTCCCTTCGGAGGCCTGGCCGCTCCTGTTTCACCACATCCGCCGGATTCTCCAGGCCGCGATCGATTCCGAGGGCACCACCTTCCGCGACTACCGGACCGCCACCGGCCAGCCGGGGAACTTCCAGCTCGAGCTGCTGGTCTACGAGCGGGAGGGAGAGCCCTGCACGGTGTGCGGCACCCGGCTCTCGGGCACCCACCTGATCGATGCGCGGATCACGGTGTTCTGTCACCGGTGCCAGCGGTAATCCGGAGCCCTTGACTCCCGACTCACGAGTCTTGACTCTTGACTCGTGGCCACCGCCCTCCGCCTGTCCCTTCCCACCGCCGACCTGAGCGCCCTGCGCGACCGGGTCCGCCGTACCGCCGAGCATCGTCCCGGGGTCTACCGGATGCTCGACCCCATGGGCCGGGTGCTCTACGTCGGCAAGGCCAAGCGGGTGAAAGCCCGGGTGCTGTCCTACTTCCGTGCGGTCTACCCGGAAGACAAGGCGGCCCGGATCCTTCACGCCACCGCCACGATCGCCTGGGACTACGTCCCCAGCGAATTCGCCGCCCACCTGACCGAGCTGCGGCAGATCACCCGCTACCGTCCCCCGTTCAATCACCACATGAACCGGGCGCGGCGCACCCTGTTCATCAAGGTATCCGGGGGACTCGCGCCGAAGATCGGCACCGGTGGCGCTACCGGCCGCGAGGACCAGCGCTGGTACGGCCCCTTCGTGTCCCCGGGCCGGCTCCAGGAGGCGATCCGCTCCCTCAACGATCTGCTGGGCCTCCGCGACTGCGCCCCCGCGATGCCGATCGTCTTCGCGGGCCAGATCGATCTCTTCGCTCCCCAGCTCCGGGCCGCGTGCATGCGGCACGAGTTCGGCTTCTGCACCGGGCCCTGCGCCGGCTTCGTCACCGAGGCCGAGTACCTGCGCCGCGCCGATACCGGGATGGCATTCCTCGAGGGCCGCACCATCCAGCCGATCGACCGGGTGGTGGACGAGATGCAGCGCGCCTCCGAGGCGGCGGAGTTCGAGCGGGCCGCCAAGTGGCGGGAGCGGTTCGAGCAGCTCGAGTGGCTCCTTTCGGCCACCAGCCGGGCCCGTGCCGCCATCGAAGGACTCACCTTCGTGTACCGCGACCCCGGCACCTTCGGCGACGACCGCGCGTACCTGGTCCGCAACGGCATCGTCCGGGCCTCCTACCCGTGGCCCGGCACCCCCATCGAGAAGGAAGCGTTCCGGGGGGTCGTGGCGGAAGAGCTCGGTCGGCCGTCTCCAGTTCCGGGGCCCCTCCCCTCGCAGCACCTCGACGAGATCCTGCTCCTGATGGCCTGGTTCCGCCGCCACCCCGAAGCGTTCCGGCGAACCTCGACGCTGGAGTCCTGGCTCACCTGATCCGGAGGTAATGTGGTCCGCCGCGCTGCCCTCCTGCTCCCCCTGCTCTGCGCCACTCCCGCCGCCGCCCAGCGGCTCCCCGCCCGGATCGACTCCCTGGTCCAGTCGTACGCGGCGCGGGGGAGCTTCAGCGGTGCCATCCTGGTCGCCTGGCAGGGGAAGGTGATCTACCAGAAGGGATTCGGCTGGGCCAACGCCGAGTGGAAGGTGCCCAACACCCCGGCCACCCGGTTCCGGATCGGCTCGATCACCAAGCAGTTCACCGCCATGCTGGTGATGCAGCTGGTGGAGGCCGGCAGGCTCCGGCTGAATGGCACCATCGGCGACTACCTGCCGGAGTACCCCGCCGGGCCCGGCCGGGCCATCACCATCCACCAGCTGCTGACGCACACCTCGGGTCTCCACAACTACACCGCCCTTCCCCGGTTCTTTCCCGAGTGGGGCAAGCTGCCGCAGACGCCCGCGAGCCTGCTGGCCATGTTCGACTCGCTCCCGCTCGACTTCACCCCCGGCAGCCGCTGGAGCTACAGCAACTCCGGGTACCTCGTGCTGGGCGCCATCATCGAGCGGGTCGGCGGGGTGCCATACGACGTGGCCCTGCGGACCAGGATCCTCGAGCCGCTCGGCCTCAAGGACACGGGATACGACTGGACCATCCCGCTCACGCCCAATCGCGCGGCCGGCTACACCCGCGGCTTCGACGGGCTCGAGAACGCCGACTACCTCGACATGTCGACGCCGTACGCCGCCGGCGCCATGTACTCCACGGTGCAGGACCTCTACCGCTGGGACCAGGCGCTGGCCGCGAGGAAGCTCCTCTCCGCCAGCTCCTACGAGGCGTACCTCGCGCCCCACGCCGAGATCCGCCCGGGACTCCGGTACGGGTATGGCTGGCTGCACGCGAAGGCGGCCCGCGGCGCCGGGCGTGACAGCGCCGCCGCGATCGGCCACGACGGCGGCATCAACGGGTTCAACAGCTCCAACTACATGGTGCCGGACGACGGGCTCGCGATCATCTGGCTCGACAATACCACCCAGGATCACCAGCTCCAGGACCCGGTCAGCGACATCCTCTACGGCCGCCCGGTGCACGGTGAGCTCCCGTCGGTCGCGCGGCTCATCTACCCGATCCTGCTCCGCGCCGGGGCCGACTCCGCGGCCGCCCGTTACCGGGCGCTCCGCCAGGGGCCGCCGGGGCGCTACGACTTCTCCGAGACCGAGGTGAACCTCCTCGGCTATCACCTGCTCAAGCGGGGGCGCGCCGCCGATGCGGTGGCCATCTTCCGCCTGAACGCGGAAGCGTATCCCGCCAGCGGCAACGCCTACGACAGCCTGGGGGAGGCGCTGCTCGCGGTGGGCGACACCGCCGCCGCCGTCACCAGCTACCGGAAGTCGGTCGCCCTCGATCCGGGCAACAGCAATGCCATCCAGCTGCTCCAGAAGCTCGGCCCCCGCTGACCCCGTCAGCTTCACGCGCGTCACCGCGCTCCTCCTGGTCCTGCTGGCCGGGCCGGGAGGCACTGCCGCGGCCCAGGCCGCGCCCCTCCGCGCGGCGCTGGAGCGCGCCCAGGCGGATCTCCAGGCGGTGGGCGACACCCAGGCGCTGCGGCAGCGCGAGCGCGAGCTGGGCCAGCGTGCCGCCGGCGACAGCGCCGAGGCGGAGCGGCTCATCCGGCGGAGCCTGGTGCGCATCCGGCTCGGGACCCTGGGCGACGGCCTCGGCTTCGGGCGGGCCGCGCGGGATCTCTCCCGCGCCGGCGAGCTCGAGCCGGCCTGGGTCTTTCCCTGGTACGCGCGGGGCGTGGCGCTGCGGGGCCAGTACCAGTGGCTGGCCGACGACCGGCTGAACCTCGGGAAGCGGGTGGGGTTCGGGTCGCTGGAGGACGCGGTCGAGGCCTTTCAGCAGGCACTCCGGCGCGACCCGCTCTACGTCCCGGCGCTCCAGGCGCTGCACGAGGCGGGCGTCGCGCTGCGCGATACCACCCGGCTGGCGACGATCGTCCTCCCCGCGCTCCGGGCCGCGGGCGACGGGGGCGTCACCGACCCGGCGGTGCTGCGGGCCCTGGCCCGGACCGAACGGATTCTCGGCGACCCGAACCGGGCGGTGGAGGTGACCCGGGAGCTGGTACGCACCGGCGACCGGTCAGGACTCGATCTGCACGACTACGCGGCCAGCGCGCTGGCGGTGGGCGATTCGGTGGGCGAGGAGGCGTACTACGCCGGCGCGGCGCGGGACGATTCCCCGGGCGTGGCCGCCTATCGCGAGGACCTCGCCCTGATCGCGGACAGCGTCGAGCTGGCGCGCTTCGATGCCACCCGCGGGCCGGCCCGCGCCGCGTGGCTCCGCCAGTTCTGGACCGACCGGGCCCGGGCCTCGCTCCGCGACGGCGCCGATCGGCTGGGCGAGCACTATCGCCGCATCGCCTTTGCGGAACGGAACTATGGCCTCGAGGTGAACCGGCGGCACTACAGCAGCGGCCTCGAGCCCGGCAACAACGGCTTCGCGATGGGCGACCTCTACCGCTCCGGCGGGATGCGCTTCGACGACCGGGGCGTGGTCTACATCCGCTACGGCGAGCCGAGCGACAAGGTGCAGACCACCACCTTCGGCATCCAGCCCAACGAGAGCTGGACCTACCATCGGGCCGACGGCGACCTGATGCTCCAGTTTGCCGCCAATACCGGCGGCGACATCCGCGACTACCGCCTGATCCCGACGGTCGCGGCCATCGGCGGGGTCGATCCCCGCAACGCCGACGCCGCCGCCACCTTCTTCGCCTTCAACGATCGCTGCCGGCTCTATCCGCCCTTCTGCAAGTACCTCAACTGGGGCACCTTCGGCCGGGCCAGGATGCTGCTGACCGAGCGCGCCATCGTGGTAGCAAGCACCGACCTCGCCGTCACCACCGATGCGCAGGAGCTCCGGTTCCCCCATCCCCTCGGCGCGGCGGCGCGGGCCTTCGCCGTGGGACTCCGCGACGGGCGGCCGGTGGTGCACGTCGCCTTCCAGGTGGCCCTGGCCCGGCCGGAGAGCCTGCCGGAGAGCGCGGTCTTCCGGACGCCGCTCCGGATCCGGATCAACCTCATGGACAGCGTGGGCCAGAGCCGCGGCTGGCTCGACACCACGACCGCCGTGCTGCAGCAGGGCGGCGGCCGCTCCGCCACATCGGTCGATGCGGTGGGACGGGTCACCCTGGCGGCCCCGCCCGGCGACTACCGCTACCAGATCGCGCTGGCCTATGACGACTCCACCGGGCAGGTCCTCCCGAGCGACGTGATCTCGGTGGGACGCTTCGACGGCAGCGAGCTGGCGCTGAGCGACCTGGTGCTCTCGCGGGAGGGCAAGGGCGCGCCCTGGAGTCCCGCGCCGGGCGACACCGCCTGGTTCAACCCACGCACCACCTGGGACCGCAAGGATGTGCTCGCGGTCTATCACGAGGTGTACGGGCTGACACCGGGAACGGCCTATCGGGAGGAGCTGGTGCTCCGGCGGGGGAAGAAGGCGGAGCTCTCGCTGGGCTGGAGCGGCGTTGCGGAGGACGCCACACTCCGCGTGGCTCGCGTCATCTCGCTCGCGAAGGTGAAGCCGGGGCGCTACGAGATGGAATTCGTGGTGCGGCTCCCCGATGGCCGGAGCGCCACGACCAGCCAGCCGGTGACCGTGGAGTAGCTACTCGACGAGCACGACGGCCCAGAGCGCCGGGCGACGCTCCAGCTCGGTGGGCTGACGGATCCCCGCGGGCGCCGGCCAGGTGTGCCAGCCGTGGGGATCGTTGTCATAGGTCCGGAAGGCCAGCGCGGGCCGCGCACCGCCGCGCGCTTCCCGGACAAAGGCGATGTCGAGCCGGAGCTCGAGCGACCACCCCGTGCCGTCGTCGCTGGGACGCACCTCCCACCCCCCACCCTCCCGGTCCCGCCCCAGCCGCCAGTCGGGATCGCCGCGCGGCGCCTGCCACTGTCCCGCGGCGCTGCCGCGGAAGACCACCGAGCTGTCGAGGCTCCGCCGGAAGTACCACTGGAAATCGTCGTGATCGGGTGCGGCACTCGCGTCACCGTTGATATCGAGACTGATCACGAGGTCGTCGCCCCAGTAGAAGGTCGAGTCGGGGAGCCGGGCCGCGAGATAGACGAAGGCCGAGTCGTGCCGGGCCCAGAGCAGCACCGTTCCCTGCGGCCGGGCGATGACCGCGGAGGGCGCGCCATACTCCGCCGAGTCGGCTCGGCCGTCGAAGCGCGGGGGGTGGGTGACCGGCGTGACGCGCAGGGTATCGGTGAGCAGCAGCGCCGCGAGCAGCAGCATCACTCCTCGTCAGCCGGCGTCAGGGCAACCAGGCGCGCCCTCGGCGGCAGCCCCGCCTCGAGCTCCATGATGCCCACCGAGGCGGGGAGGTTGAAGCGGCGGGCCCCGGCGCCACCCGGGTTCATGACGGTGACGGTGAGGTCGACCGTAGTGAGCAGCGGCTTGTGGGTGTGACCGTAGATGATCACGTCGGCCCTGGGCCAGGCGGCGTGGGCCTTCTCCGGCGTCGGGCTGCCGAGCTGGTCGCCGTGGAGGATGACGAAGTCGAGTCCCTCGATCCGGGTCTCGATGAGGGCGGGCACCCGGGCGCGGACATCGAAGCCGTCGGTGTTGCCGTACACCGCCAGCACCGGGGCGATGGCCTCGAGCTCCGTCAGGAGGTCGAGGGAGCCGATGTCACCGGCGTGAATGATGCGGTCGACTTCCTTGAAGACCTCGAAGACCTCGGGGCGCAGCATACCGTGCGTGTCGCTGATGATGCCGAGCCTCATGCGGCTTTTTCCGGAAACAGGATTCGGGGATTGAAAAGCGGATGTGGGGACGACAGCCAGGAGGTTGGGACGATCTGCAGGTGCGGTACGACAGGCGTCTCACGCATCTCACAATCCCCTCATCCATCAACATCCCCAGATCCTGATCAGCCCTGCCAGCGCGGCGCGATCTCGATCTCCAGCCCGAGCTGGTCGAGCACCCGCTGCACGATGAAGTCGACCAGTTCGGAGATCTTCGTGGGCTGGTGATAGAAGCCGGGCGCGGCGGGGATCACGACGGCGCCGGCCTCGGTCACCGCGGTGAGGTTCCGCAGGTGAATCAGCGAGAGCGGCGTCTCCCGCGGCACCAGGATCAGCTTGCGGCGTTCCTTGAGCGCGACGTCGGCGGCCCGCTCCACCAGCGAGCGGCTGGTGCCGGCGGCGATCGCCGCGACGGTTCCCATCGAGCAGGGACAGATCACCATCCCGGCCGACTTCGCCGACCCGGATGCCGGCAGCGCTCCGCGGTCGGTATCGGGGTAGAAGGTGATGCTGGACCAGTCACCGCCGGTCGCGGCCTTGAGCTCCTTGTCGTCCGTGATCCCGGTCTCGGAGGTGAGGAGCCGCCAGCCATGACTGGAGATGATTAGCCAGGTGGGCACCTTGTTCCGCACCAGCACCTCGAGGAGGCGCACGGCGTAAGGCGCGCCCGAGGCGCCGGTGATCGCGACGACGACCGGGTGCATGCTCAGCGGCCGCGCTGGTTCCCCGCGGGGGACCGGACCGGATGGGGCGTGGGCTTCTGGGGCGGCGGCCCCTTGGGGCTGGTGCCCTCGCCCTTCTCGGGATGCGGCTTGCCGGGCTGGGGCCCGCGCCGGGGAATCAGCGGCTCTTTCGGCGGTCGCTTGCTCATGTGGGATCCTCCAGGTGATCGGCCGTTAGCCGTTAGCTGTTAGCTGTTAGCCGTTCGCTGTGCTGTTAGTTCTAGCCCACTAGCCCACCAATCGGTCGACCAGGGCAAAGGCAAACACCGTCACGCTCATCACCCCGTTCATCGTGAAGAACGCGGCATCGAGCCGGGAGAGATTCCCCGGCTTCACCAGCTGATGTTCGTACGTCAGGATCGCCGCGGCGACCGCCACGCCGACATAGTACCAGATCCCGAAGCCCGCGCCGTAGCCGAAGGCGGCCAGTGCCGGGATGGTCACCCCGTGCAGCAGCTTGGCGAGGAGGATGCTGTTCCGCTCCCCCAGCCGCACCACCGCGCTCTTGAGCCCCTCGCCCTTGTCGAAGGCCATGTCGGGGAGGGCGTAGAAGATGTCGAATCCCGCGACCCAGGTGGCCACCGCCACCGTGATGGCGATCAGCACCCACCAGGGCTCGCTCCAGCGGCCGGTGATCGCGAGGTAGCCGCCCACCGGGGCAATCGCGAGGGACAGCCCCAGCCAGAGGTGCGGCCACCAGGTGAAGCGCTTGCTGAGCGAGTAGAGCAGGATCCACCCGAGCGCCACCGGGGACAGCGCGAAGCAGAGCGAGTTGAGCTGCCACGCCGCCAGGATGAACAGGACCGCCGCCACCATGACGGAGATCCAGGCCTGCGCCAGCGAAAGCGAGCCCTTCGGCAGTTCCCGGTTGAGGGTACGAGGGTTCTTCGCGTCGAACTTCCGGTCCACGATCCGGTTGAAGCCCATCGCGGCCCAGCGGGCGGCGCTGAAGGCGATGACCACCAGCGCGACCATCCGCCAGGTCACGTTGCCCTGGAACGACGCCTCCAGCACCCCCAGCAGCGCGAAGGGCAGCGCGAAGAGGGTATGGGGGAGCTTGACGAAGTTGATGTAGCGGACGAAGAGCGACTCGCCCGCGAAGGTCTGGCCCTCGCGCGCCGTCGTCACGACCACCTCCCGCGATTCAGGCAGCTCATGGCAGCCTGATCCCGAGACGCGGCCACAGCTCGTCCACCCGCTTCTTCGTGGCCTCGTCCATCGTGATCACCTCCGGCCACTCCCGGGTGAACCCCTCGTCCTTCCACTTCCGGGTCGCATCGATCCCCATCTTGGTCCCGAAGCTGAAGTACTGGCTCGCATGGTCCAGCACATCCACCGGGCCCTTGGTGAACCGGGTATCCCGCTCCGGGTCGATGTTGTTCAGTGCTACCCACCACGCCTCGTCCGGGTTCCGGACGTTGACGTCCTTGTCCACGATCACCAGCACCTTGGCGAGCGACATCAGCCCCGCCCCCCAGAGCGCGTTCATGACCTTGAACGCCTGGCCCGGGTACTGCTTGTCGATGGAGACGAAGACCAGGTTGTGGAAGATGCCGTACGCCGGCATGTGATAGTCGACGATCTCCGGCACCGTGAGGCGGAGCATCGGCAGGAAGATCCGCTCGGTCGCATGGCCGATGTAGTAATCCTCCATCGGCGGGCGGCCCACCAGCGTCGCGGGATAGATCGGGTTCCGCCGCATCGTCACCGCGGTGACATGGACCCGGGGGTAGAGATCCGCCAGCGAGTAGAACCCGGTATGGTCCCCGAACGGCCCCTCCATCACCAGCGGCTCCGACGGGTCGATGTACCCCTCGATCACGAAGTCCGACTCCGCCGGCACCTCGAGGTCGCAGGTGAGCGCCTTGCAGAGCTCCACCGGTGACTTCCGCAGGAACCCCGCGAAGATGAACTCGTCGATCGTCGGCGGGAGCGGCGCCGAGCCGGAGTACATGCTCGCGGGGTCGGCCCCGACCGCGATCACCACCGGCATCGTCTTCTTCTGCTCCGCCAGCTCCCGCCAGTGCGCCGCCCCGCTCTTGTGCCGCTGCCAGTGCATCGCGAGCGTGTTCTTCCCCTGCACCTGCACCCGGTACATCCCCACGTTGCGGACCCCGGTCTTCGGATCCTCCGTGATCACCATCGGCAGGGTGATGTAGCGGCCGCCGTCGCCCGGCCAGGTGGTCAGGAAGGGGATCTTGTCGAGGTCGACCTGGTCGCCCTTCCACACGATCTCCTGGCAGGCGCCCTTCCCCTTCGTTCTCGGCGGGAACTTGGCGATCTCCGCCAGCTTGGGCAGCATCGCCAGCTTGCCGAAGAGGCCGTCCGGCACCTTCAGGTTGAGCATCTCGGAAATGCGCCCGCCGATGTCGTCGAGATTGTCCACGCCCAGCGAGAGGCACATCCGCTTCATCGAGCCGTAGAGATTGATCGCGACCGGGTACTCGCTCCGCTGGCCGTTCTCGAGGATCGGCTGCTCGAAGAGCAGTGCCGGCCCCCCGCCCGGGCTCTTCATGCACCGGTCGGCAATCTCCGCGATCTCGAGATGAGTGCGCACCGGTTCCTTGATCCGAACCAGTTCGCCGAGCTTCTCGATGGCGGTGATGAATTCCTGAAGTGTGTCTATGGCCATTAGCTGTTAGCTGTTAGCTGTTAGCTACTCAATCTCGAGGGCCGGCTATCATCTGCACGCCATGAGCTAACAGCTAATAGCTCACAGCCCCCTCAGCCTTACGCCTTCACCCCTACATGTATCGCCGCCAGCCCGCCGAGCAGCAGCGTGTAGCTCACCTCGCGGAACCCCTGGTCCCGGAGGTGCTCGCACAACTTCTCCGGCTCGGGAAACTCCAGCACCGACTCGGGGAGGTAGGTGTACGCCTCACCGTGATGAGAGACCAGCCGTCCGAGCAGCGGCAGCACCCGGCGGAAGTACACGAAGTAGAGTCCCCTGAGCGGCTGCCTCGGCGGTGTCGTAAGTTCGAGCACGACGAACCGGCCACCCGGCTTGAGGACCCGATATGCTTCCCGAATCCCCTGGTCCAGGTCGGCGACGTTGCGGATCCCGAAGCCGACCGTGACCCCCTCGAACGACCCATCGGGAAACGGCAGCTCCAGGGCGTCGGCGTTCACCGGCCGGACCAACGGCGACTTCCCCCGGCCGAGGCTCAGCATCGGGAGGACGAAGTCGGCACCCACCACCCGGCCGCGGAACCCGGGTGACTTGCTTAACGCGACCCCCAGGTCCAGTGTACCGGCACAGAGATCGAGATACGTCCCCTCAGGCGCGCGTTCCCAGTTGAGGCGCGCGACCGCCTGCCGGCGCCAGAGCCGGTCCACATTGAGACTCAGGGCATGATTGAGGAAGTCGTACCGCGGAGCGATGGCGGTGAACATCGCCCGGACGTAGGACCGCTTCTCCCGGCCGCCGGAGAGCGGTAACTTCCTATCCGTGGCTAACATAGGCGCGCAAGATATCTCTCCTGGAAGCGGCATAGCAAGCCGCCGTGGCGCCCATGGCTGAACGGACCGATCTCGCAGCACAAACAGATCAGGAGATCGTCGCACTCGCCCGTGAGGGCCGGGAGGCGGCGTACCGGGAGTTGATCCGGCGCTACGAGCGTCCGGTCTTCTCCCTGGTGCTGCGCATGGTCCGCGACCGCCAGCTCGCCGAGGACCTGGCGCAGGAGACCTTCATCAAGGCCCTGAACGCCATCGCGACCTACCGGCCCGAGTTCAAGTTCTCGAGCTGGATCTTCAAGATTGCAAATAACGCGGCCATCGATCACCTGCGCCGGCGCGAGGTGGACACCCTGTCCCTCGACGGGTCTCCCAATGCGACCAGCCAGGACGATATCGAGGCCACCGCGTTGCAGGTGGGAGACAAGAGCGAAACCCCGCTCGCCGAGCTCGAAGCCCGCGAACTCGGCACCGCCATCGAGAAGGCCATCGGCCAGCTCCGCCCCGAGTACCGCAGCTGCATCATGCTGCGCCACGTCGAGGGACTGGCCTACGAGGAAATCGCCCAACTCCTCGATCTTCCCCTCGGTACTGTGAAGACGTACATCCATCGCGCCCGTCACGAATTGCGCGGGATGCTCGCCGGCCTGAGAGACTGAAACTGACCTCTGAGGAGCCCGTAAGAGCCGCTATGCACGACGACGCCGTCCACCTTGGCCCCGACGAACTGGATCTCTGGCTGGACGGTCGTCTCCCCGCTGCGCAAACGTCTCACCTCGAAACGTGCCCCACCTGCCAGCAGGCCGCTGAAGAAACCCGCGACATCGTCCTCCAGCTCTCGACCCTGCCGCGTCTCGCGCCGGAACGGAGCTTCGTGGACCAGGTCATGGCGCGGGTCGAGATTCCGGCGGCGGCTCCGGCGCACCTGACCGGCGACGACCTGGATCTCTGGATCGAGGGCGCCCTTCCGGCGGTCCGGGAAGCGCACCTCCGGGGCTGTGCCGAGTGTCAGGCCCTGGCCGATGCGGAGCGGACCCTGGTCCTCCGGCTGCAGCAGGTCCCTCTCTTCAACCCGGCCCCCGGATTCAGCAACCGGGTAATGGACCGGGTGAACATCCCGGTCACCAGCTTCTCGTCGGCCTGGCGCTTCTGGCGGACCCGGGTCTTTGCCAACCCGGCGAGTGTCGCCGCGGCGGCGAGCGTCGCGGTCCTGCTCGGCGGTTCCGCGGCGGCGAGCGCAGCCTGGGCCGCCGCGCACCAGGATCAGATCACCGGCGTCGGGCCGTGGCTCATGTCGCAGGGTCAGGCACTGCTGGCGCAGGCCCTCGCGACGGTTCAGCAGCAGAGCTGGTATGCCGGCGCCCGCGCCGCCCTCACCCCTGGTCGCCTTGCGGCGGCCGGGTCGGCGGTGGTGGCGCTCTACGGCGCCGGCGTGCTCGCGATGCGGCGGCTCCTCGCGCTCCCCGGGCCCCAGGTCTCCCGTGCGTTACCCTGATCGCGGCCGCGCCGCGATCCTGTCGGTCCTCGCGGCGCTTGCCACCGTTCCCACCTCCCTGTGGGCCCGGCCGACCGACGAACTCAGCGACATCCGCCACCGCCTCAGCTACGTCACCTCGCTCCTCCAGGACGCCCAGAACCGGGTGGTCCGCGATCACAGCACCGCCCTGGCCGCCGACGGCGCCGCGCTCAACTTCGAGTACAGCGATGGCGGCGGGCTGACCCTCGCGCTCGATCATGGCAGCGTGGTGGTGGGCGGGCATGCGGTCGGGCGCTACCCCACCGGCGGCGCGCTCCAGCTCGGCTGGCGCCAGCTGGTGCTCGATGCCTCCCGCACCGATACGCCGGCGGCGCTGGCGCTGGTGCGGGGGTGGCACCCGAACGGCCTTTCGCGTGATGAAGAGGCCTACCTCGAGCTGATGCAGGACAAGGTCTCCGCCCTCTCCGCGCCGCCCCGCACCGCCGAACCGATCCAGGATGTCCAGCCGGCCCAGGCCGGCGGCCTGGTCATCGACCTGACGGACCTGGGCGACCCGCGCCTTGCCCCGCTCCTCCGCTCCGCCCGCGGGCTCCGGGGCGACGCCCTGCGCATCACCGTGCCGGGCGGCCGGGTGCACGCCGGCGAGTTCAGCGTGGGCACCGGTGAGCACCTGGCCGGCCCGCTCCTGGTGCTCCGCGGCAACGCCGAGATCTACGGCACCGTCGAGGGGAACCTGGCGTCGGTCGAGGGCAACGTCGTCGTCCATCCCGGCTCGGTGGTCACCGGCGACGTCCTGACGATGGCCGGTGAAGTGAAGGACCTCGGCGGCGAGATCCGCGGGAAGATCCACACGCTCGACAACACCCGCCCCGAGACCCGCCCCGCCGAGGAGGCGGCCCCGCTCTCGCCGCTGCTGCGGCTGGCGCGGAACGCCGCCGGCGTCGCGGGTGTGTTCCTCACGCTCCTCCTGGTGGGCATGGGGCTGGTGGTCTTCGCCCGCTCGCCGCTGGAAGTGGTGAGCGACACGGTGCTCCACTCCTTCAGCCGCTCGTTCCTGGTGGGCCTGCTGGGCCAGGTCCTGATCCTGCCGACCTTCGGGATGCTGGTGGTGGGACTGGTGCTGACGGTGGCGGGGATCCTGCTCGTGCCCTTCGCGGTGATCGTCTTCGCGCTGCTGCTCGTGCTCGCGGTCCTGGGCGGGTTCCTCGCGATCGCGCACGCGATGGGCGAGTCGATCACCCGCCGCCAGCTGGCCCGCGGCGCCTCGATCCACTCGGCCAACAGCTATCGCTACGTGACCGTCGGGCTGGCGTCGGTGGCGGCGCTCTGGCTCGCCTGGCTGGCGTTCGGCTGGGTCCCGGTGGCGGGGACGCTGGTATTCGCCACCGCCATCCTCGTCACCTGGATGCTGGCCACCGTGGGCTTCGGGGCGGCGCTCCTCTCCCGCGCCGGCCTCAAGGAGCACTTCGCCGGGCGCCTCATCCCGACCGAGTCGCTGACCGACGAATTCCTCTGGGCCACCCCGCAGTTCGGCGTCGCCGCCGTGAAGCGCCCCGGCCCGGGACGGACCCCGCCGCCGCTATCCTAGGCGCGCGCGGACCCGTCCGCCGACCCCGAGTCCCAGTCGCCGTGCCGCGGAGCCATCGCGCACGGCGATTTCTATGGTGCCCCCCGACCCGACGTAGGCCAGCAGCCCGCCCTTCTCGACATCGCCGAAGGTGCTCCGGATCGGGCCGATGGTGAGCGACTCCGCTTCGAGCACCGCGTAGGGCGGGACGAACTCGGTGGTGAGGTTGGTGACGAGGTTGCCGTAGCGATCGACGTGAATCACCTCGCCGATCACCACCTTGCCCTCGTAGTGCGGCACCGCGCCGCTCAGGCGCCGCGGCATGCCGGCGTAGCGCTGCCCCAGCCGGTCGAGCGCTTCGCCCCGCGCCAGCCGGGCCGCGGCCGGCGCGAAGATGTCCCGGCCGTGGAAGGTGGCGGAGGCGCCGTCGGGCGTGGGCAGCTGCACCGCCTCCACCTCCGCCCCGCGCATCACCCCGCCGAAGAGCCCGTTGTCCGGGCCGACGAAGTACTGGTCTCGCACCTTGAGCGCGAGGGCCGCGCGCGCGGTGCCCACCCCGGGATCGACCACCGCCAGGTGCACCGTGCCGGCCGGGTACACCGCCGCCGCCCGGGTGAGGATGTAGCCCGCCCCGGCCACATCGCCGGGAGTCACCTCGTGGGTAATGTCAACCAGGACGCTCCCCGGCGCCGCGCTCAGCAGCACTCCCTTGACCTCGGCGACATAGGAGTCGGATGTTCCGTAGTCAGTCAGCAGCGTGATGATGGGCATGCTTCCAAGGTACAACCGTTCCTCGTTCCTCGTTCCGCGTTCCTCGTTGGGGACCGGGACGGTTCCGCACTGCACCCTCCCTGTCCGGGAGCCTCGAGGAACGAGGAACGAGGCACGAGGAACGTCATGACCGACCCCGAGAGCGCGCTCCGGAAGGCCCTGCAGGGCCGCTACGCCGTCGAGAAGGAACTCGGCCGCGGCGGGATGGGGATCGTCTACCTCGCCCGCGATATCGCGCTCGACCGGCCCGTCGCCATCAAGCTGCTCCCCCCCGCGCTCGCCCAGCTCCCCGACCTCCGCACCCGCTTCCTCCACGAGGCCCGCACCGCGGCGCGGCTCTCCCACCCGAACATCGTGCCGATCCACTCGGTCGATGAGCAGGACGGACTGGTCTGGTTCGTGATGACCTACGTCGCGGGGGAAACGCTTGCCGCGAGGGTCCGGCGGGAAGGCCCGCTCCCACCGCGGGAGGTGAGCCGGATGGTGCAGGAGGTGGCGTGGGCCCTCGGCTACGCCCACCAGCTCGGGGTGATCCATCGCGACGTGAAGCCGGAGAACGTGCTGATCGAGCGGGGCAGCGGACGTTACCTGGTGGTGGACTTCGGGATCGCGCGGATCGCCGACCAGGGCGGGCTCTCCCCCGCCGGCGAGCTGCTCGGCACGCCCCGCATGGTGAGTCCCGAGCAGGCGGGGGGCAGCGGACTCGACGGCCGGAGCGACCTCTACTCGCTGGGTGTCACCGCCTTCTTCGCCCTGACCGGGCGCTATCCCTTCGAGGGCGACAACGTGGGCCAGCTGCTGGCCCAGCACCTCACGATGCCGGCGCCCCCGGTGGCGAGCCTCCGCCCCGACGCGCCGGCCCGCCTCGCGGTCGCGATCGATCGCTGCCTCAGCAAGTCGCCCGAGGAGCGCTACCCCGACGGCGAGGCGCTCGCCACGGCGATCGCCGAGGTGCACCCGGCGCCGGTGCCCCGCACGCTGCAGCTGCTCACCCGGGAGATCTCCAGCCTGAGCGTCGACATCGTGAGCTTCGGGTCGCTCGCCGCGGTGGCGCTGGTCTCGTACGGGTTCATCCGCGATTTCATGGACTTCGGGCGGATCTACACCATCGCCCTGGTCCTCGCTCTGGCGGCGCTCGCGGGCATCCGCGGCATCTCGCTCGTCCGGCTCACCCGGGACGCCAGAGATGAAGGGTGGAACGCCGACGACCTGGCGGATGCCGCCGAGCTCGATGCGCAGGAGTCGACCCGGCCGGCACCGGCGCTGGGCAAGCGGCTGGCCCTCTACGGCGCCGGGATGGTCGCCTCCCTCCTCTTCTGGATCGGGCCCAAGCAATGGGGACTCGAGTCCGCCGGCGCGGGCGTCGGCATCCTCATCGAGCTGCTCTCCCTCGGCGCACCGGTGGCGCTGGGCCGCTGGCTCGGCACGGCGCTGGAGGCGCCCCGCAACGGCAAGCCGGGACTGATCAGCGGGTTCTTCCTCAAGTGGAAAGCGCGGCTCCTCTTCCGCCTGGTGGGCGGGAAGCGGGTGCCGGCCACGGCGGCGCTGCCGCCCGCCAACCAGCCGACCGAGCTTCTCCTCGCCGCGCAGGCGCGGGAACTCTTCCGCGGGCTCGGCCCCACCGACCGGGCGCGGCTCGGCGACGTGAGCGGGGCCATCGAACGGCTGAGCAACGATGGCGACCGGCTGCGGCAGCGGCTGGTGCAGCTGGGAGCCGCGGCGGGAGAGGTCGGGCAGGGAGAGGGCGCCCGCCGGGCGCTGACCGAGCGGATCGCCGAGGAGGAGCGGGAGGTGGCCCGGCAGCTGGCCAGCACGGTGACCGCGCTCGAGGAGCTGCGGCTGGACCTGTTGCGGGTAAAGGCGGGCGTGGCGGACCAGGGCGGGCTGACCCGGTCGCTGGAACAGCTCAAGCAGTTGAGCGCGGGGGTGGACGCGCTACTGGATTCGTAGAGATCGCTGCCATCCCGAGCGAAGCGAGGGATCTACTGTCCCGGCCATGTGCCAGGGAATGTAGATCCCTCGTCGCTTGCGCTCCTCGGGATGACAACGCTGGAACGCTTCGTGTTCCACGTGACGTGCTGTGCTGTCAGGTCACCCCCGCATGATCGGCAGCGCCACCGACCGCGCCGCCGCTTCCGCCATCAGCCGCTCGGCGATGGCATCGAGCGCCTTCGCCGCGGCACTCTCCGGCTCGGCCACCACGATCGGCTTGCCCCGGTCGGCCAGCTCCGCCATCCCCGGCTGGAGCGGCACGCTCCCGAGCAGCGGCACCTTGAGTTCCTCCGCCAGCCGCTGGCCGCCGCCCGAGCCGAACATCGCCAGCTTCACGCCGGTGGCGGGGTCGGTGTAGGCCCCCATGTTCTCCACGATCCCCGCGAGCGGCACGCTCACCTTCTCGAACATCTTGGCCCCGCGGAGGGCGTCGCCCACCGCCACTTCCTGCGGGGTGGTGACGATGACGGCGGTAGAGACCTGGCAGGACTGCACCAGCGAGAGCTGCGCGTCGCCGGTGCCGGGTGGGAGATCGACGATGAAGTAGTCGAGCTCGCCCCATTCCACGTCGCGCAGGAACTGCTGCACGATTTTCATGATGATCGGGCCGCGCCAGATGGCCGGCGCGTCGCGGTCGACCAGGAAGCCGAGCGACATCAGCTTCACGCCCCAGGCCTGGAGCGGCTGGATCTTCCCCTGCACCACCGGCGGCTTCTCGAACACGCCGAACATCCGCGGGATGTTGGGACCGTAGATGTCGCCATCCATCAGGCCGACCCGCTTGCCGCGCTTCGCCAGCGCGACGGCGAGGTTGGACGAGACGGTCGACTTTCCCACCCCGCCCTTGCCACTCGAGACCGCGATGATCTTGCCGAGATTGGGAATTTCGATCGGCTGGGGCGCCGGGGTCGCCATGCCGGCGGCGGCCTGAGTCTGGCCCGGCGGCGGATGCGAGCCGGCCGCGGGGCCGGCGGGATCGACCACGCTGATACGGAGTTCCTGCGGATTCACGCCCTCGACCCCGCGCACCGCGCCCCGGGCTTCGCGCACGAGGGTCGCGGGGTCTTCCCGGCCCAGGAGGAAGGTGAACGAGACCTTGCCGTCATCGGTGACGACCAGGTCGCGGATCATCCCCGCGGACATGACATCGTTTTCGAGACGGGGGTTCTGGATCTTCGAGAGAGCCGCGGCGACCTGCGCGGCAAGAGGTCCGGCCATGTCACTTCCTCCGCAGTGTCATCCCGAGGAGCGGAGCGACGAGGGATCTACTGTCCCCGGCAGGAACTCCGGGAGAGTAGATCCCTCGCTTCGCTCGGGATGACAGGTTCGTCCTCAGACCGACTCCACCACCTTCACCTCGGGCACCAGCTGCTTGAGCCGCGCCTCGATCCCGTGCTTGAGCGTCACGGTCGAGGCCGAGCAGCCGTGACAGTGGCCGCCCAGCCGGAGCAGCAGCCTGCCGTCCAGTTCGTCGAAATCGACCACCTCCACGCTCCCCCGGTGCGATGCGATGTAGGGGCGCAGGGTGTCGAGCGTCTGTTCAATGCGGGTGATCGTGTCGTCTGCCATCGTTCCCGTCCGTGTGCCGCGGCGAAGTCATCCCCGTGAAGTTACCGGGGACGTCACGCCCGCTTCAACCGGCTCCGTTCCCTGATAGGTAGTGTCGCGCAGCCGATAGAACAGTGGACTGAACCTCGGCCATGCTCCCTTCCAGCGACAGGCCGCTCGCCTTGGTGTGGCCGCCGCCGCCATAGGGACGGCTGAAGGCCGCCACGTCCACCGCCCCGACCGACCGTAACGAGACCTTCACTCGGCCCGCGGCAATCTCGCGGAAGAGCAGCGCCATGCGGACCCCGCTGATGCTCCGCGGCACCTCGACGATGCCGTCGAGATCATCGGGCGTGGTCCCCAGCCGTTCCATCGCGCCGGGAGGGACCGTGACCCAGGCCAGCCCGAAGTCCGGCTCCACCACCAGCGTCTGGAGCGTCTCGGCCAGCAGCCGCGCCCGGCCCTCGGGGGCGTTGGCGTAGACGTCGAGATAGATCTGTTCCGGGTCGAGCCCGGTCTCGAGCAGCGCCGCGGCGGTCCGGAGCACCGCCGGCCGGGTGTTGCTGAAGCGGAACGCGCCGGTATCGGTGAGAATGGCGACGTAGAGCGCCCGCGCCGCCATCGGCGTGAGCGGCCAGTTATTGGCCTGCGCCAGCTGGTAGATCAGTTCCCCGGTCGCGGACGCTTCCGGATCGACGAACCTGGCGCCATCAGGCAGGTGCCCCTGGCTCACATGATGGTCCACGCAGGCGACCGGCACGCCCCGTTCGAGCACCGTCTGGCTCAGCATGCCGAGCCGGCCGACGTCGGAGATGTCCAGCACCAGGATCAGGTCCGCCTTGCGCAGCTCCTTCACCGCCTCGTGGGTCTTGTCGACCCCGGGGAGGTCCTTGAACAGGAACTTGTAGCGCTCGGGCGTGGGCGAGGGGTTGGTGACCACCGCGTTGATGCCGCGGTCCTTGAGGAGGTGAATCAGCCCGGCTTCGCTCCCCAGCCCGTCCCCATCGGGATTGACGTGGGTGGTGACGCAGATGCGCTGGCCGGGCTGCAGGACCTCGGCGAAGGCGCGGGCGCGGGCAATGCGTTCGGGGGCGAGGGTAACGGTCATGGCGCGGGGAAAGTAGGCATGGCTCCGGGTGGACGGTAGGGTACCGCTCGGTGTCATCCCGAGGAGCGCAAGCGACGAGGGATCTACTGTCCCGGCCCGGAAAGCCGTTCGAGTAGATCCCTCGCTTCGCTCGGGACGACAGCCCTGGCCGGGAGGCTGCGCCTCCCCGCCCTGGTCTATCGGTTCAGCACCGAGTGCCGCTTCCCGTAGGCGAAGTAGATCACCAGGCCCAGCGCCATCCAGATCGCCAGCCGGAGCCAGGTGTCCTTCGGGAGGCCGTACATCATGTAGCCGCAGATCGCGATGCCGAGGATCGGCACCAGCGGCACCATGGGTGTCCGGAACGGCCGCGGCAGGTCGGGGTTCTTGTTGCGCAGGACGATGATGCCGCCGCACACGATCACGAAGGCGAGCAGGGTGCCGATCGACACCAGCTCACCCAGCAGCCCGATCGGGAAGAGCCCCGCGATCAGCATCGCCACGATGCCGGTCACGATGGTCGACACGTAGGGGGTGCGGAACTTCGGGTGCACCTTGCCGAAGATCGGCGGGAGGAGCCCGTCGCGCGACATGGTGAAGAAGATGCGCGGCTGGCCCATGAGCATCACCAGCACCACCGAGGCGAGGCCGGCGATGGCGCCGATGTTCACCAGATAGCCGAGCCACGCGAGCGCCGGGCCGGCCTTCTCGATCGCCACGAACACCGGATGCGGGACGTTGAGCTCGGTGTAGTGGGCCACGCCGGTCATGACCAGCGCCATCAGGATGTACAGGATGGTGCAGATCACCAGCGAGCCGAGAATGCCGATCGGCAGGTCCTTCTGCGGGTTCTTGGCTTCCTGCGCCGCCGTGGAGACCGCATCGAAGCCGATGTAGGCGAAGAAGATCACGCCGGCGCCACGGACGATGCCGCTCCACCCGTAGTGGCCGAACTCACCGGTGTTGGGCGGAATGAAGGGGTGCCAGTTGGCGGTGTTGACGTACTTGAAGCCGAAGAAGATGACCAGGAGCACGATCGCCATCTTCACGTATACGATGATGTTGTTGAACTTCGCCGACTCCTTGATGCCGACCACCAGCAGGGCGGAGATCAGGAACACCAGCGCCATCGCCGGGACGTTGAGGATCCCGTTGATGATGTTGCCGCCCTTGGCGACGCAGTCGGCGATGGCCACCGCGGTGCGGGTCGCCGCGTCCATGGCGACACCGCCGGTCGCGGGGTCCACGCAGATCTGGGAGCGCACCAGGGTGTGCGTGCCTTCCACGCCGAACGGGGCGCCGGTCAGCGCCGGGGGCAGCTGGATCCCGATCTCGCCCATGAACGCCGTGAAGTACCCCGACCACCCCACCGCCACGGTGGAGGCGGCGAAGAGGTATTCGAGAATGAGGTCCCAGCCGATGATCCACGCCACCAGCTCGCCCAGGGTCGCATACCCGTAGGTGTACGCGCTCCCGGCGATCGGAATCATCGAGGCGAACTCGGCATAGCAGAGGCCGGCGAACAGGCAGCCGGCGCCCGCCAGGATGAAGGAGAGAACGATCGAGGGGCCGGCATACTGCGCGGCGGCCGTCCCGGTCAGCACGAAGATGCCGGCGCCGATGATCGCGCCGATGCCGAGCAGCACCAGGTTGCTGGCGGTGAGCGCCCGGTTGAGCCCGTGCTCCCCTTCCTCGGGAGTGAGGTCAGCCATCGCCTTGCGGCGGAAGAGACTCATGAGCGTGGAATCCTTGTGAGAGTGAGCTGCACGGTCAGGTCAGCCCTGGCCGCCGGTAAGTTTGCTGTGCTTCCGCCCGTATCCGAAGTAGATGGCCAGCCCGATCGCGAGCCACACCACCAGCCGGAGCCAGGTATCCGCCGGCAGGGTCAGCATCAGTCCGAAGCAGCAGAGCATGCCGAGGATCGGCACGAGCGGCATGAGCGGAGTCCGGAAGGGCCGCTCGAGATCGGGACGCCTGTGGCGGAGGATCCAGACGCCGGCGCACACCAGCACGAAGGCGAGCAGGGTGCCGATGTTCACCAGCTGCCCGAGAAGTTGCAGCGGAAGTGCCCCGGCCGCTACTGCCACGACGATCCCGGTATAGATCGAGGACAGGTAGGGGGTCTTGTACTCCGGGTGCACCTTGCCCGCCCACTGTCCCAGCAGCCCGTCCCTGGACATGGAATAGAACACCCGGGACTGTCCAAGGAGCATGACAAGGACCACCGATGCCAGGCCCAGCACCGCCCCGATGTCCACCAGCAGCCGGATGCCGTAGGGCGCCCGGACCTTCTCCAGCGCGTAGGACGTCGGCGCCGCGTTGTTGAGCTCGCTGTACGGAACCATCCCGGTGAGCACCGCCGAAACCACCACGTACAGGATGGTGCAGATGAGCAGCGACCCGAGGATGCCGAAGGGCATGTCCCGCTGTGGATCCTTGGCTTCCTGCGCCGCGGTGCTCACCGCGTCGAAGCCGATGTAGGCGAAGAAGACCAGCCCCGCTCCCCGAAGGACGCCCGACCATCCCATGGTCCCCCATTCCCCGGTATTGGGGACGATGAACGGGGTCCAGTTGGACGGGTTGATGTAGAAGAGGCCGGTCGCGGCCACCAGCACCACGATGGCCACCTTGAGGATCACGATGGCGTTGTTGACCCGGGCCGATTCCTTGATCCCGATCACCAGGATCGTCGAGATGATCGCGACGATCAGCACGGCGGGGACGTTGACCAGCGCCCCGGTGAACACCAGCCCATGATGGGTACAGTTGGCCACCTGGTTGGTCACGTCGGCGGCGGTGCACCACTGGGTGGGAGAATTGGTGAGGTTGGCGGGGAGGGTAATGCCGAAGAGGTTGAGCAGCGAAACCAGGTGGCCCGACCAGCCGACCGCCACGGTACTCGCCCCGGCGGCGTATTCGAGCACCAGGTCCCACCCGATGATCCACGCCACCAGCTCGCCCATCGTCGCATACGAATAGGTGTAGGCGCTTCCCGCCACCGGCACCGCGCTCGCCATCTCGGCGTAACAGAGCCCCGCGAAGGCGCAGGCGATGCCGACCAGGATCATGGAGAGCGGCACCGCGGGTCCGGCGTGCAGCGCCGCGGCCTGGCCGGTGAGCACGAAGATGCCGGCGCCGATGATGCCGCCGATGCCGATCGCGGTCAGCCCACCCCGTCCGAGGGTGCGACGGAGCGCGCCTTCGCCGGAGCTGTCGGCTTCGGCGCGAAGCGAGGCGATGGACTTGGTGGCCCAGAGGGACATGGGGACTCCGGATTGGGTGTGTGGGCGTACAAGGGCTGATGGCTGGTAGCTGTTAGCTATTAGCCATTAGCTCCTGCGGTGATGGGCTGAGGACGACGCGGGATCTCGCGCCGCAAGGACCTGCCAACAGCTAACAGCTAACAGCTAACAGCCAGTTCACACGTTGTAGTTCGGCGCTTCCCGCGTGATCGTCACGTCGTGCGGATGCGACTCGCGGAGGCCCGCGGCCGTGATCTGCACCATCTCGGTGTCCCGGCGCAGCTCGGGGAGGGTGGCCGTGCCACAGTAGCCCATCCCGCTCCGGAGACCACCCACCATCTGGAACAGCACTTCGCCGACCGGGCCCTTGTAGGGAACCCGGCCCTCGATCCCTTCCGGCACCATCTTGGACGTGGAGAGCTCCCCCTCCTGGAAATAGCGGTCGGCGGAGCCTTCCTGCATGGCGGCCAGGCTGCCCATGCCACGGATGGACTTGAATCTACGGCCCTCCGCGAGGATGGATTCGCCGGGACTCTCGTCCGTTCCAGCCAGCATCGAACCCATCATGACCGATTCCGCGCCGGCGGCGAGCGCCTTCACCAGGTCGCCCGAGTACTTGATGCCGCCGTCGGCGATGACCGGGACGTCGCCGGCACCGCGACAGGCATCGATGATCGCGGTCACCTGGGGCACGCCGATGCCCGTCACCACCCGGGTGGTGCAGATGCTGCCCGGGCCCACGCCCACCTTCACCGCGTCCACGCCCCGCCGCACCAGCTCCCTGGCCCCGCCCTCGGTGGCCACGTTGCCACCGATCAGCTGCACATCGGGGAAGGCCTCGCGCAGCATCGCGATGGTCTGGAGCACCCCTTCACTGTGGCCATGGGCCGAGTCGACGACGATGGCGTCGACCCCCGCCTCGATCAGCGCCGCCGCCCGGGTCTTGGCCTCGGCCGAGCCGCCGACCGCCGCCGCCACCCGCAGGCGCCCGTGGGTGTCCTTGTTCCCCTCGGGATAGCGCTTCCGCTTGAAGATGTCCTTGACGGTGATGAGGCCTTTGAGCACGCCGTTCGCGTCGACTACCGGGAGCTTCTCGATCCGGTGCTTGGCGAGCATCCGCTCGGCCTCGTCCAGCCCGGTGCCCACCGGGGCGGTGACCAGGCGGTCCTTGGTCATCACCTCGCGGACCGGCTGGTCGAGGTTCCGCTCGAACTGGAGATCGCGATTGGTGATGATCCCGACCAGCTTCCCATTCGCATCCACGATCGGCACGCCGGAGATCCGGTAGCGCGACATCGCGGCGGCGGCCTCGCGGAGGGGGCGGTCGGGGGAGAGGGTCACGGGATTGAGGATCATCCCGCTCTCACTCCGCTTCACCCGGTCCACCTCCGAGGCCTGCTTGTCGATGGACATGTTCTTGTGGATCACCCCGATGCCGCCGGCGCGCGCCATCGCGATCGCCATTTCCGCCTCGGTCACCGTGTCCATCGCGGCGGAGACCAGCGGGATGTTGAGGGGGATCTTCCGGGTCAGGCGGGTCGTGACGTTCACCTGCCGGGGGTGCACCGTCGAGTGGCGCGGGACCAGCAGGACGTCGTCGAACGTGAGAGCCGGGGTCGGTCGAATGGTGCTCATGCGGGGCCAGGATGGACAAAGGCCCGCCGGGCGTCCTCAGTGACGCGCGGCAGGCCTGGACTGGTTCGGGGTTCCATCTCTAAGGATAGGGTGCCCCGGGGGCCCCCGCAAGCAGCGGGCTCAGCGGCCCGGGCCGTGTCCCGTCCGGATCAGGTGGCGCCGCTTGTGGGAGTACATCCGCTGGTCGGCCACGTGCAGCAGCTCCGGCGAGGTCGCCCCGTCCTCCGGGAAGATCGCGATCCCGAGCGAGGCATCGAGCACCCACGGGTGCTCGCCGATGTGGATCGGCTGGCGCACCGCCTCGCGGACCTTCGCGGCACAGGTCACCGCGTCGCGGGCCGAGCCGACTTCCGGCAGCAGCAGCGTGAACTCGTCCCCCGAACGGCGGGCCAGGACATCCGAGTCCCGCACCACGGTGCGCATACGCTCCCCCATCGTGCGGAGCACCTCGTCGCCGCCGTCGTGGCCGACCTCGTCGTTCACCTTCTTGAATCCGTCGAAGTCGATGAAGAGAAGCGCGGCGTGACGGCGCGCCCGGCGGGCCTGGAGCAGCGCCTGCTCGAGCAGCTGGTCGAACAGCTGGCGGTTGGCGAGCCCGGTGAGGTCGTCATGGAAGGCCCGGAACGCCAGCCGCTCCTCCGCCGCCTTCCGCTCGCTGATGTCGGTGAACATCGCGCAGTAGTTGGTGACCAGCCCGGCGTCGTCCTTGATCGCGATGATGTCGAGCCACTCCGGGTAGATCTCCCCCGAGCGCCGCTTGTTGTAGATCTCGCCCTGCCAGAGACCCCGCGTTTCGAGCGCGCGCCACATCTCCCGGTAGAACTCGGGCGAATGGCGGCCGGACTGGAGGATCCGCGGGTTCCGGCCGACCACCTCTTCCTCCGGATACCCCGTCACCCGGGTGAACGCCTCGTTCACCATGATGATGTTCCGGTCGGCACCGGTCACCGTGATGCCCACCCGGGCATTCCGGAAGACCAGCCAGGGGAGCCCGTACGTGGGCGGCGGATCGTCGAGGAGGAACTGCATGCGATCAGTATCGGTCATGCCCCGGCAAACTTCACAACCCGGAGTAGAGCACTCCCCTCGGGATTCTACCGCCGCGGCGCGCCCCTCCATCGGAAATACACCGGGATCCCCAGCGCCACGATGATGAGCCCGGGCCAGGTATAGAGCGGCTTCTTGAAGAGGAGCACGATCATCAGCCCGAGCGTCGACACCATGTACAGCGCCGGCAGCACCGGGTAGCCGAACGCCTTCACCGGGCGCGGCGCATCGGGCTTCGTCTGCCGCAGGCGGAAGAGCGTGAGGGTGGTGAAGAAGTAGAAGAGCAGCGAGGCGAAGATCACGTAGTCCAGCAGGTTCCCGTAGGTACCGCTGAGACAGAGCACCATGGCCCACGCCGCCTGGGTCCAGAGGCCGAAGCTCGGGGTCTTGAAGGTCGGGTGCAGCTCGCCGGCCTTCTGGAAGAAGAGCCCGTCGTGCGCCATCGCGTAGTAGACCCGCGGCCCCGCCAGCACCAGGCCGTTCACGCAGCCGAAGGTCGAGAGCATGATGGCGAAGGCCATCACATAGCCGCCGAAGTTGCCGAGCACCACCTCGGCCGCGGCGGTGCCCACCCGGTCCTGGGCCGCGTGCTGGAGCCCCCGCGCCATCGCGTCGCCGCCGTTGGGGTCGCCCTGGAACGGCAGCAGGTTGAGGTAGGAGAGATTCGCCAGCAGGTAGACGGTGCAGACCAGCGCGGTGCCGGCGAAGAGCGCCAGCGGCAGGTTCTTCTTCGGGTTGCGCACCTCCGCCGCGGCGAAGGTGACATTGTTCCAGGCGTCGGCCGAGAAGAGCGAGCCCACCATCGCGGCGCCGAGGACCGGGACCATCGCGAGGGTCCAGGGCGCGGTGCCCCAGAAGTTCGCGGTGTTGGCGGCCCAGACCTCCGGCTTCCGGAAGATCGTGAGGCCCACGATGATCAGCGCCGCGATGCCGCCTAGCTTCGCGATCGCGAAGGTGGTCTGCACCTTGGCGCCGAGGGTCACGCCCCGGAGGTTGATCGCGGTGAGACCGGCGACGACCAGCAGGGCGACGACCCGCTGGTGCGAGAGTCCCAGCTCGATGGCGCCGCCCGGCATCGGCAGGTGGCCCAGCGAGAGGTAGACATCCGGCGTGACGCCGGGGAAGAACACGCTGAGGAACCGGCCGAACGCCACCGCCACCGCGGCGATGGTGCCGGTCTGGATCACGGTGAACAGGGTCCACCCGAAGAGGAACCCGACCAGCGGGCTCAGCCCCTCGCGCAGGAAGACGTACTGCCCGCCCGCCGTCGGCATCATCGCCGCCAGCTCGGCGTAGGCCAGCGCGCCGGTGACGGTCATGATCCCGGTGACCAGCCAGACCAGGAGGAGCGCCGCCGGGCCCCACTCGTTCACCTGCCGCCCGATGTCGGCGGAGACGATGAAGATCCCCGACCCGATCATGGTGCCGACCACCAGCGAGATCGCATCGAGGGGACCGATGCCCTCGACGAACTGCGCCGCCCCGCCCTTCGCGGGGCGGGCGGAAGCCTGCGCGGTGTCTGTCATCAGCCTTGGGCTTTGAGGGGAGGCGTGCCGGGCGACGGGGGCGTGCCGGGCGGGACCTGCTTCTCACCGGCCTGCGCCGGGACATTGGGCTGGCTGCTGGCGGCCTTCACCGCCTCGTCGACCACGGCCTGGCCGGCGGCGGCGAGGCCCTTCATCAGGCGGGAAGCGCTGTCCATCACGCTCGCGGTGCCACTGATCGCCTGCACCGGCAGCTTCGCCGCCCGCATGGTGTCTTCCACCGTCTCGGTGATCTTCGCGAGGATCCCGGTGGGTGCGGCCCGCTCGGCGTACTTGCTCTCGAGGAACTCGACATAGTCGAGAATCTGGTACGCCCGCTCGTCGGGGAGCGACTCGAGACGGCGTAGGATGCGCTGGCGGAGGAGATCGTTCATAGAGCCCGTTAGCTATTAGCTGTTAGCTGTTAGCTGTTAGCTGGTTCCATCCGGGGGGCCAGGTCCCTGAGGGGTGATGAGGGCCGGCCCGATGAAGGGAATCTTAGCCCCCAGCACCGGTAAGAGCTAATAGCTAATAGCTAACAGCTCCCTCACTCCCCCAGCCCATCCATCACCGCCTCGAGCTCGATCACCGGTGTGGGCAGGTACTTGGTGGACGCCGACCGGATCTTTCCGCGCACCAGCAGCTCCTTGAGCGACGGGAGGGCCTCGAACTTGGCGCGCTGGTCGGAGGGGATCATCACGTAGACGAAGCCCGGTTCGGGCATCGGCCCGCGGGTGAGGAGGTAGTTGGTCCCCTCGGGCATCTCCGGGCGGAGCTCGTCGGCCTTCTGGAGCGAAATGAACTGCAGGCGCCACTGCACCGTCTGGCCGACGAAGCGGGCCGGGTCGGAGCGGATCTCCGCCTGGGTGAGCCCCACCAGCACGCCCGGGGGCGCGCTCGCCACCACGCTGTCGGGCACCCACGCCTCGACCTGGATCCGGCTCCACCCGCCGGAGCGGGCGATCAGCCGCGCAAACGACCCCGAGTCCACCGCGCCCAGGGTCGGGCCGCCGGGGGTGAGCGACAGCGCGGTCCGCTGGCCCACCTCGACGCGGCTGGGCCCCTCGGGAACGACCGCGGCCGGCGCTGCGGCGGCGGCCGAGCCGACGGCGCTCTGGGCGATCCAGACGCTGCGGCGCACCTTCACCCACTCCCCCTGCGAATCCGACTTCACCAGTCCCGCACCGGCGACGATCCGGCCGAGGACCGTGCCGTTGGGGCCGTCGCGCAGGTTTTCCGACCGGTTGGTGACGGCGTTGAAGTCGTCGACGTTGCTGCCGCCGAGCGAGGCCTTGAAGATCCACCCTTCGACGGTGACCTCGACCGAGCGGCCCGAGGTGCGGCCGGGCGTGACCATCGTCCCGGCGTTCAGAGTCCCGAGGGCCTGCGAGCCGGGATTCTTGTAGAACCGGGTATCGGCGGCGAGACGAACCGGGCCCTGGGCCGCCAAGGGCGCGACAAAGAGCGCGATGGCGAGTGCCGCCAAGGCTGGTAGGTGACCGCGGGGCGGACTAGATTGGGGCGCGAAACGCACGGTCACGATTGTAGAAACGCCGGAGAGTCATGTCAAACGGTCACGGGCCGAAAGCGCCGGTCGTGCTGGTGGTCCTCGATGGCTGGGGCCACCGGGAAGCCCGCGAGGGCAATGCGATCGAACTGGCCCGCACCCCCGTGTGGCACGGGCTCTGGGCAAGTTCGCCCCGAACCCTCCTCGAAGCCAGTGGGCTCGCCGTGGGCCTTCCCGAAGGCCAGATGGGCAACAGCGAGGTGGGGCACCTGAATCTCGGCGCCGGCCGGGTGGTGCCGCAGGACCTGGTGCGCATCTCCCAGAGCATCAAGTCGGGCGCCTTCTACCAGATCCAGCCGCTGGCCGAGCTCTGCCAGTCGCTCGCGAAGAGCGGCGGCACGCTCCACCTCCTCGGGCTCCTCGGCCCGGGCGGGGTCCACGCCATCGACCAGCATCTCCTCGCCTGCCTCGAGCTCGGCGTCCGCTACGGGGTCGCGAAGATCGCGATCCACGGCTTCCTCGACGGGCGCGACACCCTCCCGACCATCGGCGAGCAGGTGGTGCGGCAGCTCCAGGCCGAGATCCAGCGGATCGCCCCCAACCGGGCGATGATCGCCTCGCTGGTGGGCCGCTACTTTGCGATGGACCGGGACCGCCGCTGGGAACGCACCAGGGTGGCGTACGATGCGATGGTGCGCGGCATCGGGGCGGTGACGGACGACCCCGCCGGCGCGGTGGCCGCGGCGCTCGCCCGGGGCGAGACCGACGAGTTCGTGAAGCCGATCGTGATCACGAAGGATGGCAAGCCGGTCGCGCCGATCCGCTCGGGCGACGGGATCTTCTGCTTCAACTATCGCAGCGACCGGATGCGGCAGATCGTCCGGGCGCTGATGACCGAGGGGTTCGACGGGTTCGATGTCGCGGACCGGCCCAAGGTCGCGATGGTGACGATGACCCAGTACGACCGGACCTTCCCGGTGCCGCAGGCCTTCCCGCCCTTCACCATGGCGAAGATCGTGGCGGAGGTGCTGGCCGACAGCGGCCGCACCCAGCTCCGCACCGCGGAGACCGAGAAGTATCCCCACGTCACCTACTTCTTCAACGGCGGCTACGAGCCGCCGTACAAGGGCGAGGAGCGGTCGCTGGTGCCGTCGCAGAAGGTGGCCACCTACGACCTGGCCCCCGAGATGAGCGCCGCCGGGATCACCGATGTGCTCACCCAGGCGATCGCGAAGAAGGCCCACGATTTCATGCTCTGCAACTTCGCCAACGCCGACATGGTAGGGCATACCGGGGTGCTGCCGGCGGTGATCACCGCGGTCGAGACGGTGGACCAGTGTCTCGGCCGGATCATGGCCGCCGCCGAGGCGGCCGGCGCCACGGTGCTCATCACCGCCGACCATGGCAACTGCGAGCTGATGATCGATCCGGAGACCGGCGGCGCGCACACCGCCCACACCACCAACCCGGTGCCCTTCCTCGCGGTGCGGGCCGGGGCCTCCCGGCTCCGCGACGGCGGCGCCCTGTGTGACGTCGGACCCACCGTTCTCCGTCTCCTCGGCATCGACCCGCCGGCGGAGATGACCGGCAAAGATCTCAGACTATGAGGTGGCAGTTGCGTTCTGTGTTCCGCGTTCCGCGTTCCGCGTGGCTCCCTGGACTCCTGGCCTTCGGTGTGTCCGGCAGCGCAGTCGCGCAGGTCGGGCACAATCCGTCCTCCAGCCCCTACCGCGACATCACCAACGGCAAGTCGATCACCGTCTTCTACAGCGACGTGGGCGGCGACGGGGGCAAGGTCGGGGTTGGCCCGCACCATGGCACCGCCTGGGGCGCGCGCTTCGACGTCCGCCTCTCCGCCCCGCTCCAGTTCGCTCTCGGCTTCGAGCGGGCCAGGCTCGAACGCTTCGTCGTCAGCGCCGATGACAGCGTGGCCACCCGGAAGACCGGGCCCTTCGATCAGGACCTCACCATGATCGAGGCCACCATGCAGCTCAACCTCACCGGCAAGAAGACCTGGCACCGGCTCGCCCCGTTCATCTCCGGCTCCGCCGGCTGGACCAAGGGGTCGGACCTCCCCAAGGGGGTCGCCGACTCGAGCGGCTTCAAGTTCGGCTCCAAGCTCTACCTGGTGCCGGCGGTCGGGGTCCGCGCCTTCGTCACCCAGTCGCTCTTCCTCCGTCTCGAGGCCCGCCAGGTCTTCTGGAAGCTCAACTACCCCACCGCCTACACCCAGGAACCGGCGGCCCAGCCGTCGACCGACCCGAACAAGCCCAATGCGGTGCTGCCTGACGGAAAGCGCACCCAGTGGTCCGGCGTCCGCGAACTCCGGGTGGGAGTGGGATTCGCCTTCTGAGCCGCTGATGCCGACCCGCCTCACCCGGTCCCTCTCCTTTGCCGCCCGGCACCAGCTCCGGGTGGCGGGCTGGTCGGAGGCGGAGAATCTCGCCCGCTTCGGGACGCTCACCGACACCCACGGCCATCTCTACCGCTGCGGAGTGACCGTCGAGGGCCCCCTCGACCCCCAGGGCATGGTCATGGACCTGGCCCTCCTCGACCGGATCCTGGCGGAGGAGGTCCGGGGCCGTCTGGACGGGAAGCACCTCAATCAGGATCTTCCAGAATTCGGGGCCGGGACGCCGCTGCCGGTGTGCGAAGCGCTGGCGGGGGCCATCTTCGGGTGGGTCGCCCGACGGCTCCCGCCGGGGGTGCGCCTGGTCCGGGTCCGGGTGGCCGAGGACGACACCCTGGAGGCGGAACACACCGGCTGAGCTGTGCGGTCCGCGGGGGGTGGGGCCGTCTCCTTCGTGCCTCCACCCGACATCGATCAACCTCTCGAGTGAAAATTCATGCGGCCGCTGCTCGCCCCCGTTCTTGCCGTCGCTGCCCTGTCCGCCGCCCCCCTGGCCGCCCAGACCGCCGACCAGGCCCGGCTCGTCTTCAGCGTGGGCATCGGCCAGAGCTCCGGCGGTGGCGAGCTCTGGTCGATCGGCCGCCAGCCCTTCCTGGTCAGCCCCAGCCGGACGGACACCCTCTCGCTCCGGCGCAGCTTCCGCCGCAGCCTCAACGTGGTGCTCTCCGGGACCTACTTTCCCGGCAACCACCTGGGCTACAACGTCGAGGCCCAGATGCTGGGTCTTGCCACCGAAGACGACTGCTCCAAGGCCGGAGGCGGCATGCCGGCTCCGCCGGTCGCGCTGCTCTGCAACACCATCAACCGGCACGACGGGAGCGGCTCGGCGGTGGCGCTCTCGGGCGGCCTGATCTATCGATTTGCCCCGCAGCAGCCGCTCCACCCCTACATCCGCGCCAACGTCGGCTTCCTGGTGTCGCAGGAAAGCTTCATCAAGGTGGGCGGGCCCCTCGGCGATTCGCTGCCCGTCGCGAGCGACGCGGTCATCTACGCCGACCGCAACTCCTCGAGCATTCGCCCCACGGTGTCGTTCGGAGGGGGACTCGTGGCGGTGATTGGCCGGGGCTACCAGTTCCGGTTCGAGTTGCGGGACAACTGGGTTCAGGTCCCCAAGATCCTCGGAGCCACGAGCATCCAGGGTGTCCGCCCGGCAACCGACCTGGTCGGCAAGCACATCCTCACCGCCACGCTCGGCTTCGACGTGGTGCTCGAGCGGAAGCGCGGCCGGCGGTACTGAGTGGTACGCGGCGCCATCCTCGCGGGCGGCGGCGCCACCCGGTTCGGCGGGCGCCCCAAGGGCCTCGAGCGCATCGGGGGTGAACGGATCCTCGACCGCCTCGTCGCCACCCTCACCGCGGCGCTCGGGAGCGCTCCCCTGCTCATCGCCAATGCCCCCGACGCGGGGGAATGGTCTCCCGGCCTCACCCTGGTCCCCGACGTGATCCCCGGCATCGGGGCCCTGGGCGGGCTCCTCACCGCGGTGGAACAGGCCCCTGCCCCGGTGGTGGTGGTCGCGTGGGACATGCCCTTCGTCCCCGCCCCCCTGCTCCGCCGCCTCGCCGACGGGCTCGCCGGGGCCGACGCCTGCCTCCCCGCGAGTCCCGGGCCCCGCGGTCTCGAGCCGATGTGTGCCGCCTACGGCCCCGCCTCCGCGCCCGCGATCCGCGCCGCCATCGCGGCCGGCAGGCGCGAGGCGGTCGCCTTTCATTCCGCCCTGAAAATCGGTATCCTCACCTCAGCCGAAGTGCGCGCGTACGGCGACCCGGCCTTCATGTTCTTCAACGTGAACTCCTCCGACGACCTCGCCGAGGCTGAGCGGCTGTGGCAGAAACACGGATCATCGGGATCGTAGGCAAGCCGAACGCCGGGAAGACCACGCTCGCCGTGGCCCTGGCGAGCGAGTACGTCCGCAAGCACCGCCGGGTGATGGCCATCAAGCAGGCCGGCTACCCCGCCGAGGTGGACCGCCCCGGGAGCGACAGCTACCGGCTGTTCCACGAGGGGAAGGCGGAGCGGGTGGTGCTGGCCGGCCCGCAGCTGCGGGCGGTGTTCGAGCGGCGCGAGGACGACAGCGATCCGATCGCGCTCGCCCGGCAGTACTGCGACGGCGGCGGGATCGTGCTGGTCGAGGGGTTCACCGCCGCGCCGATTCCCAAGATCGAAGTCTTCCGCCGCGCCGCCTCCGATTCGCCCCTGTTCAACCCCCGCCAGCCCAATGCGGCGGAGTGGGTCGCCATCGTCACCGACGACGAGAAGTTCGACGCGCCCTGCACCGTGCTCCGGTTTCGGGACACGATGTGGCTGCAGCTGCTGGCGAACCTCGCCTGGGAGAAAGCGAAAGTCTTGTGATTCGTTCCGCGTTCCGCGTTCCGCGTTCCTCGTGGGACCGCGCGGAAACAACGAGGAACGAGGAACGAGGAACGAGGAACGGATCCGCATGACGGGGCCGATCACACCCCGCGACGCAGCCCAGCGGATCCTCGCCTCGATCCAGAGGCAGCCGGCCCTCCGTGTTCCCCTCGACCGCGCCCTCGACGCGGTGCTCGCCGAAGCCATCGTCAGTCCGCTCGACATCCCCGCCTGGGCCAACTCCGCCATGGACGGCTATGCCGCCCGCGCCAGTGACGTGCGGGGCGCGAGCGACTCGGCACCGGTCCGGCTCCGCGTCGTCGAGCAGATCCCCGCCGGCGCCTTCCCCTCCCGCGTCATCGAGCCGGGGACCTGCGCCCGGATCTTCACCGGGGCACCGGTGCCGGAGGGCGCCGACTGCGTGATCCGGCAGGAAGACACCGATCTCGGCAGCGACACCGTCACCATCACGAAGGACCGCGATGCCGGCGCCAACGTGCGCCGCGCCGGCGAGGACATCCGCAAGGGCACCCTGGTCCTCGAGGAGGGCGCCGAGCTCACCCCCGCCGCCCTGGGCGTGCTGGCATCGCTGGCGGTCGCGACGCCCATGATCTACCGCCGCCCCCGCGTCGCCATCCTCGGCGGCGGCGACGAGATCGTCGACATCGACCAGCCCGACCTGATCCTGAGCGGGAAGAAGATCGCGAGCAGCAACACCCATACGCTCGCGGCCCTGGTGCGGCAGGCGGGGGGCGAGCCGGTGAACCTCGGCATCGCGCGCGACACCCCCGAGAGCCTGCGGGCGCACATCCAGCGGGCCGCCGAGTGCGACCTCCTCGTCACCAGCGCCGGCATCAGCGTGGGCGAGCACGACCACCTGCGCGGCGTGATGGAGGAGCTCGGCGCCGAGCTCAAGTTCTGGCGCCTCCGGATGCGGCCGGGCGCGCCGGTGGGGTTCGGGGTGCTGGGCCAGCTTCCCTGGATCGGGCTCCCCGGCAACCCGGTGAGCACGATGGTGACCTTCGAGCTCTTCGTGCGCCCCGCGATCCGGAAGCTCGCCGGACGCCAGGCGCCGTTCCGCCGCGCCGTGCCGGTCCGGACCGCCGAGCCGATCACGCTCGGGCCGAGGCTGCAGCACTTTCTCCGCGTCATCGTCACGCCGGGAGAGGGACATCTCTCAGCGCGGCTCACCGGTCCGCAGGGGTCGAGCATCCTCACCTCGATGCTCCGGGCCAACGCGCTGCTGATCGTGCCGGAAGACCGGCCCACCGTCCCCGCCGGCACCGAGCTTCCCGCGCTCCTCCTCGACGACCCGGTGCACCAGACGGAGCCGGGGTTCTGACCGCCCGCGTCCATCACTGCTACGCCGTCACCGCGCCGGGCCTGGAAGCGATCACCGCCGGCGAGCTGACGGCGCTCGGGCTCATGCCCGGGGCCGCCGAGCCGGGAGGCGTGCCGTTCGACGCCTCGCTCATGGACCTGGCCCGCGCCAACCTCTGGCTCCGCACCGCCTCCCGTGTGCTGGCGCGGGTCACCGCCTTCCACGTCCGGGCGCTCGGCGAGCTGGAGCGGAAGGCAAAGACGATTCCCTGGCGCGAGTGGCTCCCGCCGAAGGTGGCGGTCGAGCTCCGGGTCACCAGCAAGAAGTCGCGGCTCTATCACCAGAAGGCGATCGCCGAGCGGATCGCCGCCGGGATCGTGGCGGCGGGATGGACGGTGACCACGGGGCGGGAGGAGCCGGAGGGCGACGACGACGCCGTTGAACCGGCGGAGTTGCCCCAGCTGGTGGTCGTCCGGGTCTTTCGAGACGAATGCACCATCAGCCTCGACAGCTCCGGGGCGCTGCTCCACCGCCGGGGCTACCGGCTCGCCACCGCGAAGGCGCCGCTCCGCGAGACGCTCGCCGCCGCGCTGGTGTACGCGAGCGGGTGGGATCCCGCATCCCCGCTGATCGACCCGATGTGCGGCTCCGGCACGATCCCCATCGAGGCGGCGCTGCTGGCGCGGCGGATGGCGCCGGGCCGGCACCGGCGCTTTGCCTGCGAGCGCTGGCCGGGATGGGATCCGGGCGCGTGGACACGGGTGCTCGCAGACGCTGATGCGGGGACGTTGCCGCAGGTGGCGGCTCCGATCCTGGGCGCCGATCGCGACGCGGGCGCGATCCGGGCCGCGAGGGCCAACGCCGAGCGCGCCGGTGTCGCGGGCGACATCACCTTCCGTGAAGCGGCGATCTCGATGCTCGTGCCGCCGGCCGGAACCGGCGTGCTGGTGTCGAATCCGCCCTATGGCGTCCGGGTGGGGGAGCGCGGCCCCCTTCGCGATCTCTTCGCCCGGCTGGGACAGGTTGTCCGCGAGCGACTTCCCGGGTGGTCGGTGACCCTGCTCCTCACCGCCACCCCGCTCGAGCGGGAGACCCGGCTCTCCTTCCACGAGGCGTTCGCCACCAGCAACGGCGGCCTCCGGGTCCGGGGTCTCACGACCTTGAACAGCGACCGGGGCGGTCCGACTTGATCCACGCCGCACCCTCCCATACAATTCCGGCGTCGAAAGGGGAGTAGCTTATCCGCCCCGATGGCGGACGGTTGCATCGTCAACACTGTTGCGCTTCGGCGCAGCACGGTGCTTCCGGGCTGGCGACACCAGTCGCCGTGTCAGAGCGAGACCTTCGTCGGGGCGCGAGCCCCCTCGAAGGCTCGCTCTTTGTGTTTTCTGGAGGAACGGAGATTATGAACAACCTCAAGACCGCGGTCCTGATGGCCGGACTGGTCGGTTTGCTGATGGCGGCTGGTCAGTTGCTGGGTGGCACCAACGGCCTGCTCCTGGGCTCGATCCTCGGGCTCGGGATGAACTTCGCCATGTACTTCTGGTCCGATAAGCTGGTGCTCCGGATGTACGGGGCCCAGGTGGTGACGGAGCAGGAAGCGCCGGAGCTCTACCGGCTGGTCGACCGGCTGCGGCAGCGGGCGGGTCTCCCCATGCCGGTGGTGGCGGTGGCGCCGCACGAGCAGCCCAACGCCTTTGCCACGGGGCGGAGCCCCGAGCGGGCGGTGGTGGCGGTGACCACCGGCATCCTCAAGGGGATGCCGCAGGAGGAGCTGGAGGGCGTGATCGCGCACGAGCTGGCGCACATCAAGAACCGCGACATGCTGATCAGCACCATCGCGGCCGGCATCGCCGGCATGATCGGCAACCTGCCCTGGCTCCTGATGTTCGCGGGCGGGTCGCGGGACGAGGAGGGGCGCCATCCGCTGCTCGACCTGGCGCTGGTGATCCTCGCACCGCTCGCGGCGATGCTGATCCAGTTCGCGATCTCGCGGCAGCGCGAGTTCGAGGCTGACCGGGTCGGCGCCGAGATCCTCGGGCGGCCGCTGCCGCTGGCGAATGCGCTCAAGCGGCTGGACTACATGGCCCGCCGGATCCCGATGGAAGTGGCCCCGGCGGCCGCGCCCCTGGCCCAGGTGAATCCGCTCGCGGCGGTGGGGGGAGGCGTCACGAAGCTCTTCAGCACGCACCCGCCCACCGAGGAGCGGGTGGCGCGACTCGAGGCCATGGCCATGGCGCACTGAGTGGCTCATCAGACGGAAGTCTGGATCGCCTTCGGCCTGGTGGTGGCGGGTCTCCTGGTCCTCGACCTGGGGATCCTCAACCGCCGGGCCCACGTCCTCTCCCAGAAGGAAGCGCTGGGCTGGAGCGCCGGGATCGTCACCCTGGCGCTCTGCTTCGGCGCCTATCTCGGCTGGCGCAGCGGGTGGCACTCGGGGCTCGAGTTCTACACCGGCTACCTGATCGAGCTCTCCCTCAGCGTCGACAACCTGTTCGTCTTCCTGCTGATCTTCCAGTACTTCAGCGTCCCGGAACAACAGCAGCCGAGAGTGCTCAAGTGGGGCATCTTCGGGGCGATGGTCATGCGCGGCATCATGATCCTCGCCGGCTCCCTGCTGCTCCAACGGTTCGCCTGGATCGTCTACGTCTTCGGCGGGATCCTGGTGGTCACCGGCATCCGGATGTTCACCGGCGGCGACACCAAGGTGGAGCCGGAGAAGAACCCGCTGGTCCGGCTGGCGCGGCGCTTCTTCCCGGTCTGCGACGATTACCGGGAGCAGCATTTCCTGGTGAAGGACCGCAAGGGCCGCTGGATGGCGACGCCGCTCCTGCTGGTGCTGCTGGTGGTCGAGTGGAGCGACCTGGTCTTCGCGATCGACAGCATCCCGGCGGTGTTCGCAGTCACCCGCGACCCGTTCATCGTCTACTCCTCGAATCTCTTCGCCATCCTGGGCCTGCGGGCACTGTACTTCGTGCTCTCCGGCGCGATGGAGAAGTTCCACTTCCTCAAGCCGGCGGTGGCCTGCATCCTGGTCTTCGTCGGCATCAAGATGGTGAGCGCCGCGTGGTTCCATCTGCCCACGCTGGTCTCGCTCGCGGTGATCGTCACCTTCCTGGCGGGCGGGGTCGTGCTGTCGCTCCTCCGGCCCCGCGTCCCGGCCAAAGCGTAGCCTGATCTGCACCGAGCTCGGTGCAGCGGAGTGAAGTGCGGGGGAGTGAACTGCGACCGGTTCTGTCATCCCGAGCGCAGCGAGGGATCCCTGCTCTTCCGTGCGAGGCCCCGGGCATGGCGAATCGGGGCGGAGCGGATCACCTTTCCCGCACATGACCGATCCCTGGCGGGGCAGCACCGCGCTCATCACCGGCGCGTCGCGCGGCATCGGCGCGGCGCTGGCCGAGGAGCTGGCCGCGCGCGGCACCGACCTGGTCCTGGTCGCCCGGAGCGAAGCGACGCTGCAGCCGGTGGCGGAGCGCTGCCGGGCGCTGGGCCGCCGGGTGGAACTCCTCCCCGCGGACCTCGAGGATCCCGACACCCCGGGGCAGCTGATGGCCCGGCTGGACCAGCTCGGCCTCACCATCGACCACCTCGTCAACAACGCCGGTATCGGCCCGAACGGGCTCTTCCAGCAGGAGGGACCGGCGTTTCACCTCCCCACCATCGCGGTGAACGTGCGGGCGGTGGTTGACCTCTCCGCCCGGCTCCTCCCGGGGATGGTGGCGCGGGGCCGGGGCGGGCTCCTCAACATCGCCTCGACCTCGGCGTGGCAGGGGCTCCAGTGGCTCCCGGTGTATTCCGCCTCCAAGGCGTTCGTCGTCACCTGGAGCGAGGCGACCTGGGTGGGACTGCGGGGCACGGGGGTGCGCTGCACCTGCGTCTCGCCCGGCCCGGTGGACACCGGGTTCTTCGAGGCCAACCGGCTCGAGGTCACCATGCCGCGCTGGGCCATGCAGTCCGCCCGGGCGGTCGCGCGCCGGGCGATCGCGGCCTACGAGCGGGACCGCTGCCACACGATCACCTATCTTCCCTTCCGCCTCCTGGCCTGGGGGACGCGGCTCGCGCCCCGCTGGCTCGCCGCGCGCCTCGGGGGCTGGTACGCCGCACCCACCCGCACCGCCGCCACGCCACCATGAGCCTGCTCGAAAAGCTGGGTCTCCACCGCAAGGACCTCCGCGCCTGGGCGATGTACGACTGGGCGAACTCGGCGATGGTCACCACCATCGTCACGGCGGTCTTCCCGATCTACTTCGCCAAGGTCGCAGCGGCTGGACTGACACCGGCGGCCGCCACCAAGACGCTGGCCGACGCCACCACCATCGGGCTCGCCATCATCGCGGTCCTCTCGCCGATCCTCGGCGCCATCGCCGACCGGGCGGGGCTCAAGAAGCGGCTGCTGGCCATCTCGCTGCTGATCGGCGTCGTGGCGGTCGGCCTGATGTTCTTCATCGAGCAGGGAGAGTGGATGTACGCGGCGATCCTCTTCGTGGTCGCCAACATCGCCGTGAACGCGAGCTACGTCTGCTACGACTCCTTCCTGCCCCACATCGCGAAGCCGGACGAGATGGACCGGGTCTCGACGGCCGGCTACGCCCTCGGCTACGTGGGGGGCGGGCTCCTGCTGGCGCTCAACCTCGCCTGGATCCAGAAGCCGGAGTGGTTTGGCCTGCCGCATGGGGACGGCCTGTCGCCCACCCAGGCCACCCTCCCCACCCGGCTGGCGTTCCTGTCGGTCGCAATCTGGTGGCTGGTCTTCTCGATCCCTCTCTTCCGGGACGTGCCGGAGCCGCCGGCGACGGGCGACGGCAAGGTCGACGTGACCGGGGCGATCCGGGAACTGGGCCAGACCTTCAAGCGGCTGGGCCAGTTCAGGCAGGCGGTGCTGATGCTGATCGCCTTCCTGATCTACAACGACGGGATCGGGACCATCATCCGGATGGCGACGATCTACGGGACCGAGATCGGGATCGGGACGGGGTCGCTCATCGCCTCGATCATGATCGTGCAGTTCGTCGGCATTCCCTTCGCCTTCCTCTTCGGCAGCTTCGCGGGAAAGATCGGCGCCAAGCGGGCCATCTTCATCGGGCTGGTGGTCTATACCGGGATCAGCCTTCTCGGCTACTACATGAAGAGCGCCACCGACTTCCTGATCCTGGCGCTGCTCGTCGGCATGGTGCAGGGCGGGACCCAGGCGCTCTCGCGCTCGCTCTTCGCCAGCATGATCCCCAAGGACCGGTCGGCGGAGTTCTTCGGATTCTTCGCGGTGGTGGAGAAGTTCGCCGGCATCTTCGGGCCCTGGGTCTTTGCCCGGGTGATCGGGGTCACCGGTTCGAGCCGGGCGGCGATCCTCGCGGTCGTCGTCTTCTTCTTTGTCGGCGGTGCCCTGCTGCACTTCGTCGACGTCGAGAAGGGCCAGCGCGAGGCCCGGGCCGCCGAGGCCGCCTGACCCGCTACTATTGAAGCGGCCTCCACCAGCGTGTACCGATGAACCGACCGCTCGGCGTCACCATCATGGCAATCCTCTCCCTCCTCTCGGGCCTCCTCGGCGTGCTCAAGGGGCTGGCCTTCCTGGGATTCGGCGGGCTGGCGGCGGCGGGCCTGACGGTGGCGGCGCACCCGATCGCCGGGGTGATGACCGGACTCGTGGCCCTGGTGTTCGGCGCCATCGCGCTCGCGACCGGGGCGTTCGCCCTGATCTTCTCGTGGGGCGCCTTCGGGCTCCGGCCCTGGGCCTGGACGATGGGTGTGTTCACCCACGGCCTGATCCTGCTCTGGTCACTCTTCGCCGCGCTGGGCCCGGGGCGGTTCGCGGGCCGCTGGGGCACGCTGCTCATCAGCGGGGCGGTGCTGTATTACCTGACCCGACCCGACATCAAGGCCGCGTTCGGCAAGCGCTGAGGGACTTGCGGGCCAATGCCAACCTCCCTAATTTATTTTTATGCATCCGACTGCACTCGCCCGCCGCGGCATGAGCAAGCGCACGAAGGCCACCACCCCCGTCCCCGGCGAGCGACGGCCAGTCTGAGTTTGCAGGTAACCTGACTGACGCGCCCCGCCGGAAAACCGGCGGGGCGAATTTTTATGTATCCCATGGACTGTCATGACTGAGATCGATCCGATCGAACTGACCCGCCAGCTGGTGCGCCTCGAGACCCCGACCGGGCACGAGGGGCCCGGCATCCAGCTGCTGGCCGACACCCTCTCCCGGCTCGGCTACCGCGTCATCCGGCAGCCGGTGACGCCGGGCCGCGACAACCTGTACGCCTACCGGGAGGCGCCCGAGGTGGTCTTCTCCACCCACCTCGACTGCGTCCCCCCGTACGTGCCGTTCCGGGAGGACGAGACGACGCTGTACGGCCGGGGCACCTGCGACGCCAAGGGGCTCGCCGCCGCGATGGTGGCCGCCGCCGAGCGGCTCGCCGCCCGGGGCGAACGGCGGATCGGGCTCCTCTTCGTGGTGGGCGAGGAGAACGGGTCGGATGGCGCCGAGCTGGCCCAGGCGCTGACGCCGAAGGGCCGCTTCCTCATCAATGGCGAGCCGACCGAGAACCGGCTGAGCCTGGGACAGAAGGGCAGCCTCAAGGTGGTGCTGGAGTGCCAGGGACGCGCCGCGCACTCGGGATACCCGGAGCTGGGCCGCTCGGCGATTCACCCGGTCCTCGACACGCTGGAGCGGATCCGCCGCATCCCGCTGCCCACCGACCCGATGCTGGGCCAGGGGACGCTCAACATCGGGATCATCGAGGGCGGCGTTGCGCCCAACGTGGTGGCCCCGTCGGCGCGGGCCGAGATGCTCTTCCGGCTGGTGGGGCCGTCGGACGAACTGCGGCGGCAGGTGGCGGCGCAGGCGGTGGAGGGTGTGGTGGTCACCTTCCCCACCGAGCTGCCGTACTTCAAGAACCCGGTGCCGGCGCCGAGCGGGTGGGAGACCACGGTGGTGAGTTACGCGAGCGACCTCGCGTTCCATGGCGCCTGGGGTGAGGGCTACCAGCTGGGGCCGGGGACGATCCGGGTGGCGCACACGAGTGAGGAGCGGATCGGGAAGGCGGAGCTGCTGCACGGCGTCGATTTGTACGTGAAGCTGGCCACCGACCTCCTGGCCCGGCCGAGGACGTAGGGAAATACGGTTGCCCGTGAGGGCTCCGCCCCCATACGGGGGAATATCGGCGGTGCGACAGCGAGGTTCGGCACCGGAATGACGCAGCGGGGCACAAGGTAACGCAGGGCTTCACCGCAGGTTCACCAGGAGAAGGCATGACCGCGAAGATTCCCGTCACCGTCCTCGGCGCCACCGGCACCGTCGGCCAGAAGTTCGTCCGCCTCCTCGACGAGCATCCCTGGTTCGAGATCGCCTCGGTTGCCGCCAGTGAACAGAGCGCGGGCCGGCTCTACGGCGACGTGGTGCGCTGGCGCGAACCGACCCCGCTCCCGCCCCGCATCGCCGCCATGACGGTGCAGCGGGCCGCGCCCGGCATCCCCGGCCGGATCGCCTTCTCCGCCATCGAGGCGGAGATCGCGGGCGAGGTGGAGGCCTCCTTCGCGAAGGCGGGGGCCTTCGTGGTCACCAACACCAAGACCTACCGGATGGACCCGCTGGTTCCGCTCCTGATTCCGGAGGTGAACCCGGGGCACCTCGACCTGATCCCCACCCAGCAGCTGGAGAAGGGGTGGAGCGGCGGCATCGTGGCCAACCCCAACTGCTCCACCGCGGGCCTGGCCCTGGCGCTGGCGCCGCTCCACAACGCCTTCGGGATCGAGAAGGTCTTCGTCGCCACGATGCAGGCGGTGAGCGGCGCGGGCTATCCCGGCGTCGCCTCGCTCGATGCGCTGGGGAACGTCATCCCCTTCATCGGCGGCGAGGAGGAGAAGATCGAGAAGGAGACGCGGAAGATCCTCGACGGCACCTTCTCCGTGAGCGCGCACACCAACCGGGTGGCGGTCATCGACGGGCATCTCGAGGTGGCCTCGGTCGGGTTCAGCCGCCGGGTGCGCCCGGAGGAGGCGATCGCCGCGATCGAGGCGTACCGGGCGCCGGAGGAGGTCGCGGCGCTCCCCTCGACGCCGGTGCGCCCGGTGGAATACGACGCGCGTCCCGACCGGCCCCAGTCGCGCCTCGACCTCGACCGCGGCAACGGGATGACGGTGACGGTGGGCCGGGTGCGGCCCTGCAACCTGCTCGACCTCCGGCTGGTCCTCCTGTCCCACAACACGGTGCGGGGCGCGGCGGGCGCGGCGATCCAGAATGCGGAACTGTTGGTACAGCGGGGGATCGTACGATGAGCCGTTCCGCGTTCCGCGTTCCGCGTTCCTCGAACTGCGCGAGGCGTGCCGCGGCATGGGGTGGACGGAACGGGCGACCAACGGGGAACGAGGAACGAGGAACGAGGAACGTCTCTTGAACATCGCCCTCGTCGGCTACGGCAGGATGGGCCATGCCATCGAGTCGCTCGCGACCGAGCGGGGCCACACCGTCGTCGCCCGGCTGGACCGGGGCGATCCCCTCACCCGCGGCACACTCGCCGGCGCTGAGGTGGTGTTCGAGTTCACCACACCGGACGCGGCGGCCGGGAATCTCCTGGCGCTGGCGAACCTGGGGGCGCGGGTGGTGACGGGGACCACCGGCTGGCTCGATCGCTACGACGAGGTGGCGACGGTGGTCAGGGAACACGGCGGCGCCCTGCTGTTCAGCCCCAACTTCTCCCCCGGGGTGCAGCTCTTCCTGCGGACCGCGACCGAGCTGGCGCGGCGGTTCCGGGGACAGCCGGGGTTCGAGGGGTTCGTCACCGAGAGCCACCACAGCGCCAAGAAGGACGCACCCTCGGGGACAGCGGGGGCGCTGCGGCGGGCATTGCAGGCGGGCGATCCGGCGCGGGACTTCCCGATCACCAGCATCCGGGGCGGTTTCGACCCGGGGACCCACACGGTGGTGTTCGACAGCGCGTTCGAGACGGTACAGCTCGAGCACCGGGCCCGGAGCCGGCAGGTGTTCGCCGCGGGCGCGGTGCTGGCGGGGGAATGGCTCAACGGCAGGACCGGTGTATTCACATTCGACCAGATGCTCTTTCCGGAGGAACCATGACGACACTACGCGGATGCGGAACGGCGCTCGTGACGCCCTTCCAGGCGGATGGAACCGTGGACGTCGAGGCCCTCCGAAAGCTGGTGCGCTGGCAGGTCGAGGAGGGGATCGATTTCCTGGTGCCCTGTGGCAGCACCGGGGAGGCGGCGACGCTGACTCCCGCGGAGCGGGAGACGGTCGTGCGGACGGTGGTGGAGGAAGCCCGGGGGCAGGTCCCGGTCATGGCCGGCGCCACCCACAATGACACCCGCCAGGCGGTGGAGGAGGCGCGCCGGATGTCGTCGCTGGGGGTGACCTGGCTCCTCTCCGCCACGCCGTACTACAACAAGCCGACGCCGGAGGGGATCATCCGGCACTTCAGCGCCATCGCCGACGCGTCGACCGTACCGGTCTGCCTCTACAACATCCCCGGGCGCACGGGCGTGAACATGCGCACCGACACGGTGCTCCGGCTGGCGCAGCATCCCAACATCATCGGGATCAAGGAATCGTCGGGCGACCTCGCGCAGGTCCAGCACCTGCTGCTGGCGCGGGGGCCCGGCTTCAGCGTGCTGTCGGGGGAGGACTGGATGACGCTCGCCATCCTCGCGGCCGGCGGCGACGGGCTGGTCTCGGTGGCCTCGAACGAGATCCCGAAGCTGATGGCGCAGCTGGTGCGCCGCTCGCTGCGGGGCCAGGTGGAGGAGGCCCGGGAGATTCTCTACCAGGTGCTGCCGCTCCTCGAGGCGAACTTCCTCGAGACCAATCCCGCCCCGGTGAAGGCGGCGCTGGCGGCAATGGGGAAGATCGGGAACCACCTCCGGCTCCCGCTGGTGCCGCTCAGCGAGAGCCGCCTGCCGCCGCTCCTCGCCGCACTCCGGGAAGCCGGCGTGGAGCTGGCCGGGGAAATGGTGCACTCGTGAGTGCAGAACTCGCCGCCCAGATCGAGCGCTTCGCCGGCGGCATCCCGAAGGGCGAGGATGCCGCGGCCGCCGGGGCCTTCGAGCGACTCAAGGCGGGACTCAACGCCGGGGTGATCCGCGCCGCCGAGCGACAGGATGACGGCAGCTGGCGCACCAACACCTGGGTCAAGCAGGGGATCCTTCTCGGCTTCCGCATCGGGCGGGTGGCGCCGGCGGCCCGGGGCGGCCCCTTTCCCTACTACGACAAGGACACCTGGCCGCTCAAGCAACTCTCCCTCGCGGACGGGGTCCGGGTCGTGCCGGGCGGAACGTCCGTCCGCGACGGCTGCTATCTCGCCAGCGGCACGGTGCTCATGCCCCCGTCCTGGGTCAACGCCGGGGCCTATGTCGACGAGGGGACGATGATCGACTCGCACGCCCTGGTCGGCTCCTGCGCCCAGATCGGGAAGCGGGTGCACCTCTCGGCGGGAGTCCAGATCGGCGGGGTGCTGGAACCGGTGGGCGCCATGCCGGTGATCATCGAGGACGACGTCCTGGTCGGCGGCAACTCGGGAGTCTACGAGGGGACCATCGTGCGGGAGCGGGCGGTGCTCGCGCCCGGCACCATCCTCTCGGCCGGCACCGTGGTGTTCGACCTGGTGAAGAACACCAGCTACCGGAAGGATGGCGAGCGGCCCCTGGAGATTCCGGCGGGAGCGGTGGTCGTGCCCGGCAGCCGTCCGGTCACGGCGGGCCCGGGGAAGGAGATGGGTCTCTCGCTCTACGCGCCGGTCATCGTGAAGTACCGCGACGAGCGGACCGACACGGCGGTCCGGCTGGAAGACCTGCTTCGCTGATCCCGCTCAGGGAGCGTACCGTCGGCCCAGCCAGCTCCGCCAGAGCGTCAGCGAGGGCCGCGGCGTCCCGTCCCCGGCAAAGAGACCATCATCCTTCCACAGGCGCGACAGCGCCGAGTCGCCTTGCGACCGGAGCGTGGTCTCGTAGAGCGCGTCGTAGTCCCGGCTGAAATACCAGTTCACGAACGGCGCCTGGAGGGTGTTCATGTCGGTGAGCAGCCGGTCGACCCAGGCCCGCTGCGCCGCTGGCGTGGCCGGGATGGTGACCGGATAGGGCGCGCTCACCGACTCGGCGGGCCAGCCGGTCTCCGAGATGGCGATCGGCTTCCCGTTGGCGATGCTGGTCAGGGCGGTGAGGTAGCCCGCGGGCAGCTGGGCAGGATCGGTGGCGACGACATACGGGTAGGTGCTGAAGGCAAGGACATCGCTCCACTGGAGCAGCTGCACCGCCGGGGGGCCGTTCTGGGAGACATCCTGGTAGAGGGTCTCCAGCTGCATCGTGGCGAACACCGGCAGGGTGGGATGATTCCGCTTGAGCGTGGTGTAGACGCTCTCCGCCAGCACCAGGAAGCCGGGCCAGCTGGCCGGTGACTTCACCGCCACCTCGTTCGCCTCGATGGCGTAGGCGAACCAGGTCGGGTGGAAGGTATCGATCAGTCGTTCGCACCAGGCGGTGTACGCCCGGATGACCAGGGTGTCGCCGAAGCCCAGGGCGTTGAACGGCGGCGCGAGCGGCTCGTTGGTGGCGGCACCGAGGTGGAGCGCCAGCCCGTTGCGCAGGAAGTTGATGGGCGTGGTGGTAAGGAGCAGCTTGTGTCCCGCCGGGAGGCGGGCCACCTGGTCGGCGAACTTCCCGGTGACGCTGGGATGGAAGGCCGCGCCCGAGGCCGCTTCCTGCCAGGGGACGCCGCCGTCGTTGTGATAGACGGCGAGGTCGGCATCTTCGCGGATGGCCAGGTAGGCGCTGTCCACCGCCGCCTGGGTGGCCGCGGAGGGCCAGTCGGTGAAGCCCATCGCGAACGAGCGCTTCGGGCCGCTGGGGCCGGAGCCGCCGTCCCCGCCGCACGCACCCAGCAGCACCACGCCCGCGAGAAGCCATCCCATCCGCATGATGGTCACCTCAAGGAAGAAAAAGCTGTCCGCAGATTACAATTGTCATCCCGAGCGCAGCGAGGGATCTGCTGGAACGAACGCAAGGGCTGGGGTGGTAGATCCCTCGTCGCTGACGCTCCTCGGGATGACAGCACTCACTCCCGTCCTCCGAAAAACCTAATGCATCACACCCACTATCTCTGGTTCAACACCACGAAGCGGCAGGAGATCATCGACATCACCGACGAGGTGTCGGCGCAGGTCAACGCCAGCAAGGTGAGGGAGGGCTTCGTCCTGGTCTCCGCCATGCACATCAGCGCCTCGGTCTTCGTGAACGACCATGAATCGGGGCTCTGGCATGACATCCTGAAATGGCTGGAGGAGACGGTGGCGCCCTGGGATCCCGAGCGGTACCGGCATAACGAGACCGGCGAGGACAACGCCGCGGCCCACCTCCGGAGCCTCACCATCGGCCACGAGGTGATCGTCCCGATCACGGCCGGCGCCCTCGACCTCGGACCCTGGCAGCGGGTCTTCTACGGCGAGTGGGACGGCCAGCGGAAGAAGCGGGTGATCATCAAGGTGCTGGGGGAAGGGTAAAAAAAGGCGGGGAGCGGTAGCGGCCGCCCCCCTGTTGTGCCGACCATTCGCCCCACCCCTGTCACTCAGGGCGTCCCGGTCTTGCTCCCGGGAAGGCTCGACACCCCTTCGGATAGTTCAATAGTTACCGGCCCCGTCCCGTCCGGGATGTGAGCCACGCCACCACGCCCTAAGGAGACGATTTCCCCGGCCTGGTTCCGCACGACCGCCAGCGGGTAGGATGGATCCCAGCGGATTTCGGTCGCGCCGGCCACCTTCCCGGCGGTGGGGGCGCGAAGACCTGCCGAAGGAACCGTGCGGCGCTGACGAGCGGTCAGCCCCTTCCCGGTGAGCTGCAGGCTCGACAGCCGGGTCATCTCACCCGCGGAGAGCGGGACCACGAAGGCGAAATGCTGTTCCTCCCCACCGGGAAGATCGGCCACCCGGAGCCCGTCGAACGAGAGCCCGAAGACCTTGTTGCCCGCCGCATCGTAGCCCGCCACGGCGTTCTCGCCGGGCCGCTCGGGGAGATTCACCGGGGCGTGCACCCGGAAGGCCGGCTCGAGCACCACGGTGCCGTTCCGCACCCGGCCCCAGACCATCAGCCCGTCCTTCGCGGTGGAATCGCTCCGGAGGAACGAGTTGCCCGTGCGGAAGGTCAGCACCCGCATGAAGTTGTAGTCGCTGATCCAGTCGGGATTGCAGTAGCTCATCAAGTCCTTGTACGTCGCCGGCGACTTGAGCGCGAGCGCGGGGAGGTCGAGCCCCCAGTTCCCGATCGAGCCGTTCACGTACGGGAAGGCGGTGTCGGGCCCGGCGGGGTTGCCGCAGGGCGCGTGGGGAAGACCGAAGTTGTGCCCCAGCTCGTGCGCGATGACGCCGGGCGCGCTGCCACTCTTGTCCCAGCCGATCGCGGCCGGCGCGCCGATGTAGCCCAGGCCCGCAATCCCGCTGCCGTAGCTGGTCGGCACGATCCCGACATAGTCACCGGAAAACCCATCGGCGTTGCGGAGCGCGTAGACCTCGCCCAGCACCTGGCTCCACGAGCCGTTGGCATCGTCGGCTACCAGCGCCGCCGCCTGGGTGCTGAAGGTGGCGTGCAGGCTCACCGACACCGTGCCCAGCGGATGCATCCGCTTCGTCGATTCGGCGAAGGCGTCCTTGTTGCTCGAGCTCACCGCCCCGGTGACGTTGGCGATCTTCACCGGCACGAACTTCAGGTTGAACGTCGGCACGGCCTGGACCGAGACCGCCCTGGGCGTGCTGCCGGGCCAGAGGTTGTCGGCCTTGCTGGTTTCCGGAACTTCGTCGTCGGGATCCACCACCACCTGGTAGCTCAGCGCGCTCAGCACCCGGGCCCCGGGGATCAGCACGTTCCAGCTCGAGGTGAGCGAGGAGGTGTCGACCGACGTGGGCACCAGCGCGGCCGGCGCCGGCACGGTGATGGAATCGATCTGGGTGCCGTTGTTGAACAGCCGGACCCGCACCTGGGGCTGGGCCTGCTGGCCCCCGGTGGCGGTCACGAAGACTCGGAGCAGCGCATCGCGCCCGGCGATCATCGGGACCGATCCGTCACTCCGCTGGGTGGACTGGATGATCTGGGCGCCGGCCACCTGGAGGTTGAGCGTGGTGGCGGCACCACCGGTGTAGGTCACCCCGACCTGCGCGGTATCGCCATTGACGACCGTCACGGTGCTGGCGGTGACCTGCGCGGTGAAGGTCTGGCTGGCGGCGTTCACGTAGCCCGCGCTGATCGTGTAGTTCCCTTCCGCGAGATGAGTCAGCACGCTGGAGGCGGTCACGGTGGTGACGGCGCCGAAGGGGTCGGTCACGTGCACCCGCGCGTCGGTGCCGCCGGGGAGGCCACTCACCTGCAGGGCGAGCGAGGCGTTGCCAGGACCGTTCAGGTCGGACTTGCTCTCTCCGCCGCAGGCGGCCAGCACCGTGGCCACTGTGACCAGCGCGACGCGAATATCGAGACGACTCACCATGCGGTTCCTCTCCCAGGGTTCTACTGGCGACGACGAGCCCTCAGCCGGGAACACCGAGTATCGGCTGGGCGGGGTTCGGACTTTCTCTTCCGTGCAGGGGAAAAGCCGCGCCTGTAGGTGGACCAGCTGGAATCTGGGAGGAGGAGGGAGAGGGAGCGGTAACCCCGGTCACCCTTGCCAAGTCATTCGGGGATAATGACTTGGATAGGCTGAACTGCTAGCCCTGGGGGGCTCCGTGGCTCCCCGGGGAGGGGAGTGGCGGGGGCCCGACCAGCCGGTTGCGGCCGGTGGCCTTGGCCTCGAACAGTCTTGCATCGGCCCGATCCAGCAGGTCTTCTGCCTGAGTGCCGTCTGAACCATAGACAGCCAGGCCGATGCTCACGGTGACCCGGGCCGAGTCCTCGCGCCGGGGAAGCGAGAGGGGAAGCTGTTCCACGGTGAGGCGCATGTCCTCCACCCGTTCCATCGCGGCGTCGCGGTCCATCCCCGGGAGCAGCACCACGAACTCCTCGCCGCCGTAGCGCACCAGGAGATCACTCTGGCGCACCGAGGTGAGGATCGCGCTGGCCACGCCCCGCAGGGCGACGTCGCCGGCGGCATGTCCCCAGGTGTCGTTGAACTTCTTGAAGTGGTCGATGTCGATCATCGCGAGGGAGACCGGCTCGCCGTAGCGCCGCGCCCGCGACAGCTCGGCCTGGACCCGCTCGTCGAAGAAGCTCCGATTGGGGAGCCCGGTGAGCCGGTCGCTGCGAGACTGGCGGCGGAGACGCTGGCTCCGGAGCACGATGGCCACCGCGAGCAGGGTCGCCACCGCGAGCAGCACCAGCCGCGACACCTGGGTGGCCCAGTCGAAGGAGCCGTAGCCCAGCCGGTCGAGACCGGGATCGCCCAGGTCGAACATCGTGTGGGCCACGAGCACCAGCCCGAGGTACTGCACGATGGCGGTGAGACCGGCGGCCACGGTGATGCGGGCGTCGTAGCGGAGCGCGGTGGCGCCGACGGCGATGAAGTAGACCTCGAAGATGAGCCGGCTGTTGACCGTGGTGATGGGCTGGCCCAGCCAGAGGAAGCTCCCGAGCGCGGCGCTCACCACGGTCACGTCGAGCAGGCTGGTGACCAGCCCGAGCCAGGGCCGGTAGAAGTCCCGCTTGAGCAGGTACTGGACCCCGAGCGC
>JAXLXZ010000011.1:0-158263 GCA_046327735.1 Gemmatimonadales bacterium
CCGGATTTTTTCCGTCCAGAGTACGCCGGGTCACGGCGGCGTAGATGCCCAGGATCGGGTCGATCGGTGCGACGGTCCAGTCGGAGCCGAAGGCGAGGTGTCCACCCTTCTCCAGGATCGACTTGAACACGTAGCTGTTCACCACCCGGGCGCCGAGGCGCTTGCCGGCCCAGCGGCCGTCATCGATCGCGTGGTAGGGCTGCATCGAGGCGATGACGCCCTGCGCCACCATCCGGTCCACATCGGCGGGGCGGAGGTGCTGGGCATGCTCGATCCGGAAGCGGCGGTCGCGGGGGCCATGGGCCTTGGCGACGCTGTCGTAGATGTCGAGCACCAGGGCGTTGGCCTTCTCACCGATCGCGTGCACCACCACCTGCAGGCCGGCGCTGTCGGCGTGGCCGATCCAGGCGCGCAGCGAGTCCTCCGGCGTCACCAGCAATCCCGTGGTGCCGGGCTCGTCCACGTACGGATCGAAGAAGAGTGCGGTGGTGGACCCGAGCGAGCCGTCGACGAAGCCTTTGACCCCGGCGAGCCGGATCCAGTCGTCGCCGGGGCCGTCCTTCGCGAGGGTATCGGCGGCGCGGCGCCAGTCGCCGAGTGCGGGATAGAGGGACACGCGAACAGACTGGGTGCCGGCCTGGCGGGCGCGCTTGAAGGCGGCGATCTCGTTCCAGGGCGCGGAGACCGCGGCGACGGCGGTGACACCCTTGGTGTTGGCGAAGGCGAAGGCGCGGGCCAGCGCGGCATCGTCCTGCGCCGGGGTGCTGGGAGGCAGCACGGCGTAGACCGGGTTCATCGCCTCGTCCTTGAGCACGCCGGTGGGCTCGCCGGTCTTCGGGTCCTTGACGATGGTGCCACCGGGAATCGGCTTCGTCGCGCGGGTGATCCCGGCGGCCTTGAGGGCCAGCGAGTTCGCCAATCCCATGTGCCCGTCGAGCCGGCTCACGAAGACGGGGTTGTTGGGTGTCACCGAGTCGATCCATTCGCGCCGGGGCAGCGGGGCAGCGGGCCAGCGCTCATGGTCCCAGTCGCCGCCGACGATCCACTCGCCCGGCTGGCGCTCGGAGGCGTAGGCCTTGAGCCGCGCGATGAAATCGGCGGGTGAGTCGGCGGGGCGGAGGTCGACGCTGGTCAGCTGAAAGCCGCCCGACAGGAAGTGGACGTGGTCGTCCATGAAGCCGGGGGCGACCAGCCTGCTCCCATTGGACAGCACCGTGGTCTTCGGCCCTACGAGGCGGGCGACTTCGCCGCTGTCGCCCACGGCCACCACGGTATCACCGCGCGTGGCGACGGCCTGCGCAAAGGGCCTGGCGGAGTCGCCGGTCCACACTTTTCCGTAGACCACCACGTCGGCGGGGGGCGCCGCGGGCGCGCAGGCCCCGGCCAGCAGCAGGAGCGGAAGGAGGCGGCGGCTCATCGTCCCGGCCCCAGCGTGCGGGTGGCCAGCAGGTCGCGCACGTCGAGCAGCACTTCCAGCATCAGCTGGTCACGCTGGTAGCCGGCATCGAGCTCTTCCATGCGGCGGGGCTGGTTCTCGTTGCGGGCGCGGTCATACTGCTCGCGGTAGGTGCTCTCGAGGTTGCCGAGGATCTGGTCACGGCTGCGCATGAGGGGGCGGCACTCGCGGGAAAGACGGTGGATGGTGGGGAGAGACGGTGTAGCTTACAGCAACCTTTCCGCCGCTGCCACATGCGCCTGTCCCTCCTCACGCTCACCGCCCTGCTCGCCCTCCCCGGCGCCACCTTCGGCCAGCAGAAGCCGCGGGCCCGCGACCTCGGCATTCCCTTCAACGGCGCCCCCGGCCCCTACAACGCCATCACCGATGTCGCCGGGGTCACCGTCGGGCAGGTCACCCTGATCGAGGGCGAAGGAAAGCTGGTCCCGGGCAAGGGCCCGGTCCGCACCGGGGTCACCACGATCTTTCCGCGCGGGAGCCACACCAGCGACCCGGTGATGGCGGCCTGGTACACGCTCAACGGCAACGGCGAGATGACCGGCACCACCTGGGTGGAGGAGAGCGGCTTCCTCTGGGGACCGGTCTCGATCACCAACACCCTGAGCGTCGGGGTGGTGCGCGACGCGGTGATCAGCTGGGCCATCGACCGGAAGTACGACGAATTTCTCTGGGCGCTCCCGGTGGTCGCGGAGACCTGGGACGGGGGGCTCAACGACATCACCGGGATGCACGTCACCAAGGCGCACGCCTACCAGGCACTCGACGCGGCGAAGAGCGGCCCGGTGGCGGAAGGGAACGTCGGCGGCGGCACCGGCATGGTGTGCAACCAGTTCAAGGGCGGGATCGGCACCGCGTCGCGGCGGCTCGCGGCCAAGGCGGGTGGCTACACCATCGGGGTGCTGGTGCAGTGCAACTACGGCGGGCGCCGTCGGCTCAGCATCGCGGGCGTGCCGGTGGGCCCCCAGATCCAGGGGGGAGAGGATTGCCTCACCATCCCCGACCCGTCCCAGAGCTTCCTCAAGGACCTGCCACGCTGCGGCAGCAAGGAGACGGGACTCGCTCCCAGCTTCCGGGAAGAGCGGGGATCGATCATCGTGGTGGTGGCGACCGATGCCCCGCTCCTGCCGCACCAGCTCAAGCGACTCGCCCGGCGGGTCCCCCTCGGCATCGGCCGCATGGGGGGCGTCGGCGGTGACTCCTCCGGCGATATCTTCATTGCGTTCTCGACGGCGAACGCCGGCGCCGCGAGCGACACCCTGGCCACGGTGCGCATGCTCCAGAACGACCGGATCAACCCGGTCTTCGAGGCGGTGGTGGACGCGACCGAGGAGGCGATCGTCAACGCGATGGTGGCGGCGGAGACGATGACCGGGGCGGACGGCCTCCGGGTGCATGCGCTGCCGGTGGATCAAGTACAGTCTTTGTTGCGCAAGGCGGGACGGGTGAAGTGACGTTCCTCGTTCCTCATTCCTCGTTCCTCGTTGAAGGAGCTCAGATGTCATCCAGGTGGCGTCCTGCACGGCCCTCTTCCTCTCACAACACCTCGAGGAACGAGGAACGAGGAACGAGGAACGCATGACCACGCGTCCCTGTGCCCTGATCACCGGTGCAAGCGGTGGCATCGGCCTCGAGCTCGCGCGGCTCTGCGCCAAGGGCGGGCACGACGTCATCCTGGTCGCGCGCAACCGCGAGAAACTCGAGGAAGCGGCCAAGTATCTCGCCGGGATGTACGGCATCCGGGCCGAGGTCGTCGCCGCCGACCTCAAGGACCCCGACGCCCCGCAGGCGATCCTGGGCCAGGTGGACCAGTTCGGGCTGGGCGTCGACGTGCTGGTCAACAACGCCGGGTTCGGCGACTGGGGGCTCTTCGGCCGGGCCGACCTCCAGCGCCAGCTCGACATGCTGCAGGTGAACGTGGTCGCGCTCACCACACTCACCCGGCTGGTGCTGCCCCGCATGGTCAGCCGCCGGGCCGGGCGGATCCTCAACGTCGCCTCGACCGCGGCCTTCGCCCCCGGGCCGCTGATGGCGGTGTACTACGCCAGCAAGGCGTACGTCCTCTCGTTCTCCGAGGCGCTCTCCAACGAGTTCAAGGGCACCGGCATCACGGTCACGGCGCTCTGCCCCGGCCCGACCCGCACCGCCTTTGCGCAGGAGGCGGGGATGACCGGCTCCAATCTCTTCGCCGGCCCGAACGTGATGGATGCCGCGCCCGTGGCCACCGCCGGCTACCAGGCGATGATGCTGGGGCGCGCGGTGGTGGTGCCGGGACTTGGCAACAAGCTCCTGATCCAGAGCATCCGGATCAGCCCCCGGTTTCTCATCCGGGCGATCACCCGCTGGTTCCAGGAAGGACGGCAGGGCGCATGACGGTCCTGATCTTCGCGGCGCCGTACTACGAGGAGCTCGAGCTCTGGTATCCCAAGATCCGGCTCGAAGAGGAAGGGATCCGCACCGTGGTGGCCGGCGTCGGCGAGAAGACCTACCTGGGGAAGCGCGGGGCGTATCCCGTCACCGTCGATACCCACGTCGACCAGTGCAACGCCGCCGACTTCTCCGGGCTGGTCATCCCCGGCGGCTACGCGCCCGACATCCTGCGCCGCTACCCGAAGGTCCTCTCGCTCACGAAGGAGATCTTCGACGCGAAGAAACCGGTCGGGTTCATCTGTCACGCCGGCTGGGTGCCGATCTCCGCCGGGATCGTGAAGGGGAAGCGCGGCACCAGCGTCGGCGCCATCCGGGATGACCTGGTGAACGCCGGCATGACCTGGGAAGACAGCGCCGTGGTGGTGGACGGCAACCTGATTTCCTCGCGCACCCCCGCCGACCTCGGCCACTTCATGAAGGCGTTCCTGGCCCAGGTGGCCAGGTAGCTCCCGACCCTCGACCCTCGGGCTCCATGCTCTCCGATTACCAGCAGCGCGTCGACCGGTGGATCAGCCAGTTCGAGGAGGGGTACTTCCACCCCCTCACCAACATGGCCCGGCTGAGCGAGGAGGTGGGTGAACTGGCCCGCGAGGTGAACCACCGCTTCGGGCAGAAGACCAAGAAGAAGGATGAAGCCGAGGGGGACATGGCCATGGAGATGGCCGACATCCTCTTCGTGCTGATCTGCATGGCCAATCGCGAGGGAATTGATCTGGATCAGGCCTTCGCACGGATGATGGACAAGGTGGAAACGCGGGACACCTCGCGCTGGACCAAAAAGCAGTAACTTTCCGGCAGGTCCCTTCCCTGTCCAACACATGAGTGACGTTCAAGAGCGCCTGACGGCGGCCCTGTCGGGCCGCTATGCCGTGGAATCCCGTGCGGGCGAGGGCGGGATGGCCACGGTCTTCCGGGCCACCGACCTCAAGCATCACCGTCCGGTCGCGATCAAGGTGCTCAAGCCCGAGCTCGCCGCCACGGTGGGCTCGGAGCGGTTCCTCCAGGAGATCGAGCTCTCCGCCCGGCTGCAGCACCCGAACATCCTGCCGCTCTACGATTCCGGCGACGCCGGCGGCATGCTCTACTACGTCATGCCGTTCGTCGAAGGGGAGGCGCTGCGCGACCGGCTGAGCCGGGAAGGCAAGCTTCCCTTCGAGGAGTCGGTCGCCCTCACCAAGGAAATCGCGAGCGCCCTCGGCTACGCCCACGCGCAGGGGATCGTGCACCGCGACATCAAGCCGGAGAACATCCTCCTGTCGAGCGGCCACGCCGTGGTGGCGGACTTCGGCATTGCCCGGGCCCTCCGGGTGGCCGCCGGCGGGCAGCAGTCGATGACCGGTCTCGGGATCGCGATCGGGACGCCGGCGTACATGAGCCCCGAGCAGGCGACCGCGAGCGAGGTCGACGGCCGGAGCGACCAGTATTCCCTGGCGGCGATGTTCTACGAGATGGTGGCGGGTGAGGCGCCGTTCTCGGGTCCCACCACCCAGGCGGTGCTGACGCAGGCGCTCACCGGTCCCCGCCCCAGGCTCAGCAAGGTGACCCGCACGACCCCCTCCGAGGCGGACGCGCCGGTGCAGCGGGCGCTGGCCTCCGATCCCGCCGCGCGCTTCCCGACGGTCCAGGAGTTCGCGGCGGCGCTCGATCGCTCCGCCGGTGGCGGCAGCGGGGCCCTGGCCGAGCGGCGGCGGCTCCGCCGGCTCGCCTTCGGGCTGCCGGTGGCAGTGGCGCTCGCCGCCGGCGCCTGGATCATGTTCGGGCCGAGGAACTCCAAGGCCACGGTGGTCGAGGGCGCGGAGACGATCGCGGTGCTGCCGTTCAGCGCCACCGGGCAGGGCGTCGAGCTGATGGGCGAAGGCATGGTCGACCTGCTCTCGACCAACCTCAACACCGTGGGCGGCATCAAGGCGGTCGATCCGCGCATCGTGCTGGCGAAGTGGAAGAAGTCGGGCGCGACCGGCGGGGCCGACGTGGAGACCGCGCTCGGCATTGCCCGCGGGGTGAAGGCCCAGGCCGCGCTGGTGGGGAGCATCGTCGCCACCGGCGGGCGGGTCCGGATGAGCGCCGACCTCTACGGGCCCGAGGGCAAGTCGCTCGCCAAGGCGACCGTGGACGGCGCGGCCGACAGCGTGCTGGCGATGGTGGACGAGCTGAGCCGCTCGCTGGTGAAGGAGATCTGGAAGTCGAAGGAACCGGTGCCGTCGCTCCGGGTCAGTGGTCTCACCACGACCTCCCTCGGTGCGATGCGGGACTACCTCACCGGAGAGCAGTTCTACCGCCGGCTGGAGTGGGACTCGGCCCAGGCCGCGTTCCAGCGGGCGATCGACCAGGACTCGACCTTCGCGATGGCGCACTACCGGCTCGCGATGGCGCTCGGGTGGAAGGGCGGGTACCAGCTGCCGCAGGCGAACCAGGCGAGTGCCGCCGCGCTCCGCTTCTCCGGCAAGCTCCCGCCGCGGGAGCGCTCCCTGGTCGCGATCTACAAGCTCTTCTCCGATCGCGAGCTCGCCTCGGTCGACTCGGCCAAGGCCTATGTCGCCGCGAACCCGGAGGATGTGGACGGGTGGTACATGCTGGGCGAAGCCCAGTACCACACCCGCGAGCGCACCGGCGTGGACGCGGTGACGATCGAGAACTCCTTCGAGAAGGTGGTCGCCGCCGACAGCGCCCTCACCCCGGCGCTGATCCACCCGATCGACCTCAGTCTCGAGACCGCCGACTCCGCCCGGTTCCGTCGCTACATCGAGCTGATCCGGAAGAACGCCGACGCCGACCAGTTCGAGGCCTACCGCGCGGCCGGGGCGGTGGTGTTCGAGGACAAGACCCCGGACACGCTTGCGTCCCGGCTCCTCAACATGCACGCCGGCTCGATCATGGCCGGCTACAGCGCCGTCCACCACGAGCCGAATGCCACCAGCGACGACATCATGCGTCGCTTTTCCCTGCTCGCCGCAGTCCTGTCCCGAAGCGACGCCGCCAAGGCCCAGATGGGGGCGGCGCGGGGCCTCATCTACACCGGTCTCGGTCGCTTCAAGGAACTGACCCGCCTCACGGACTCCCTCCTGCCGATCGACAAGCAGCAGGCCCAGGGGATCAAGCTCTGGCCCTTGATGCTCGGGGTTGCCCCGCCGGACTACGAGAAAGACTTCAAGGCGAAGTTCCTCCAGGCGCCCATCACCTCGCCGTTCGCCGGGTACATCACCGCCCTGGTGCTGCTCAATGATGGTGACGTGACCCGGGGCGGGAAGATCATCGACAGCCTGCTCAGCGATACCACGAAGGTCCCCGCGGTGCTCCGGAGCAACCTCAGGGCGGCGCGCGGGTGGCGCATGGCGATGGCGGGGGACACCGCGGGTGGGCTCAAGGTGATGACCGAGGCGCTCAGCCGGCCCGACAACGTGGGGAGCTTCCTGACCGGCCCGATCCGGCTCCAGTACGCCGCCCTGCTCACCTCACGGGCGGACACCCGCGCACGCGGGCTCGCGCTGCTCGAGAACGGCTTCAATGGCGACATCGGCATGCTGCCCTTGACCGTGTACGCGACCGCCAGGGCGTACGACGCCGCCGGGGACAAGCCGAAAGCCATCGACGCCTACAGCCGTTTCGTCCACCAGTGGGACAAGGCGAGCGACACCGCCCGTGTCGCCGAGGCGAAGGCGGCCCTCGCCCGCCTCAGCGGCGAGCCCGCGCGCTAGCGGTCAAACTTCCACTGCGCGGTGTAGTCGGCAGTGAGCGGGAGCCCGAGGATCCGGGCCCGCTCGAGCTCGATCGGCATCTCGTTCCCCATCAGGATCGCGTCGTGGAAGGCGCGGTCGGTCAGCTTCCCCTTCCCCACCACTTCCGCCCGCAGCGCCCGCAGCTGCAATGCGCCCAGCATGTACCCCGCCTGGTAGAGCGGTGGATAGCTGCCGTTGAACGAGCGGCGCACCTCGGCGGTGGCGTTGGCGCGTTCGTGTCCCACCTTCGCCACCAGGAAATCGATCGCCTGCTCCGGGGTCATCTGGCCGAGATGGAACCTGAGCGAGAAGATGATCCGGGCCGCGCGGTGCATCCGCCAGAAGAGCATCCCGACCTTCTCCTCGGGGGTGCGCGCGAAGCCGGCGTCGTAGAGCCGCATCTCCCAGTACACCGACCACCCCTCGGTCCAGAACGGCGTCGAGAAGGTGTTCCGGTGGGGCTGGTAGCGAGCCTGGTAGAACGCCTGGAGGTGATGCCCGGGGATCAGCTCGTGATGCACGGTGGCGCGGCTGAAGTAGATGTTGTTGCCGCGGAGCGCCATCCGCTTGTCGCTGTCCGCCATCGCGTCGGTCGGGTAGGCGACATAGATGTTGTCGCCGCCGAGGAAGAAGGGATTCACCTTCTGGGCCTCGGGGGAGAGCATGATCACTCGCCAGTCGTCCCGCGCCAGCGGCGGCACGGTGACGAGATTCCGGGTAGTGACCCAGTCGGCCGCCTCGTCGGCCAGGCGCTTCACCAGCAGCGGCTGGGCCCCCGGCTCGACATGCGCGGTCTTCACCCGCTCGATTGCGGCGTGCCAGTCGTCGCCCAGCCCCATCGCCCGGGCGGCCTGCTTCATCTCGGCTTCGCACCAGGCCAGTTCCCGCTCGCCGATCGCGATCAGCTCCTCGGGCGAGTAGGGGATCATCTCGAAGGCGATATCGCGCACCAGCGCGTCCCGGCCCAGCGGATCGCCGACGATCGGGTCGTCCTCACCCGGCTTCACGCCCACGATCTTCTCGCGCAGCAGCTGCCGGTACCGGGTGAGCGCGGAGTCCGCCTTCGCGAACGGCGCCGCGGCCCACCAGGTGAAGAGCGGGTCGTAGCCGGCGTAGTGCCGGTACCACTCGCCCATGAGCTGGCGGTGCGACTCCACCGCCTGGGCGGCCCGGAGCGCCACGATCCGGCTGGGGCGGGCGGCGCTGTCCCGCGCGGCGAGCTCGGCCCGGGCGGAATCAGCCAGCGCCGCGATGGCGGTGAGGGCCCGCGCCGCGGCGTCGGGGGCCAGCGAGTCGGTGCGCTGGCGGGCTTCGTCGAGTGCCCGGATCGCGGCGCCGAAGGGGAGCAGCGGCGTGATCTCGGCCAGGCGGCGCTCCTCGAGCTCGAGCAGGTCGAGCCGGTGCCCCAGCGCCTGCCGGAGCAGCAGGTAGTCGACCTTTCCCTCCTGGGAGAGCCGGCCGAAGTCGGTGCGCCGGAGCCGGTCCTGCCAGGCGCGGTAGAATCCGCGCGCCGCCTCCCGGTGGGCCAGCGACCAGTCGCCGGGATAGCGCGCGTACAGGCTGCCTTCGTCGGCGCTGAACCGCTCGATCGATTCCCGGAGCTCGCTTACGACCGGCTTCTCCGCCCCCCGGTCGACATAGCTCCCACCCTCGCGCACCGGCCCCTTCTCGGCGGGGAGCTGCGCCCGGGCAAGCGTCGACCAACCCGCGAGCATCACAACGGCAAGGAGTGCGCGCGCTGACATCGTCCTGACCTTGGTGGGGGTGGGGAGGCGGCTATTCCCAGTCGGCTGGCTGGTCCTGCAGCTCGCTGAGCAGCACACGATAGCTCTCGACCCGGGTGGCGTCGACGGTGCCGGCCGCCAGCGCCGCCAGCACGGCGCAGCCCGGCTCGTGGACATGGGAGCAGTCGGCGTAGCGGCACTGGCCCAGGAAGGGGCGGAACTCGGGAAAGCACTCGGGAAGTTCGCGGGGCTCGAGGCCCCAGAGCCCGACTTCGCTGAAGCCGGGGGTGTCGACCAGGAAGCCACCCTGTTGCAGCGGGACCATCACCGCGCTGACGGTGGTATGGGTGCCGCGCCGCACCTTGGCGCTGATCTCGCCGGTGCGCAGCTGGAGACCGGGCTCGAGGGCATTCAGGAGGCTCGACTTGCCGACCCCGCTGGGCCCGGTCACCACGCTCTCCCGGCCGCGCAGCCGCTCGCGCAGGGCCTCGATCCCGGTCCCGGCCTTCACGCTGGTCGCCAGGACCTCGTACCCCGCACGGGTGAACCGCGCCCGCAGCGCGCCGGCGCCGTCGAGGTCGGTCTTGTTCACGATCACCGCGGCGGGAATCTGGTTGGCCTCCGCCACCACCAGCAGCCGGTCGATGAGCTGGGGCACCGGCTCGGGATCGCGTGCGGCGGCCACCACCAGCACCTGGTCGACGTTCGCCGCGACCGGCCGGGTGCCCCGCCCTTCCGGCACCCGGCGGGCCAGCAGGCTCTTCCGCTCCGCGACCGCCGCGATGGCGAGGAGCCCGGTCTCGACCTCGGTATCGAGCTCGACCCGGTCGCCCACCACCACCTTGGGCGTGTCGCGCTTCATCTTGCCGCGGAGCACCGCCCGCACCTCGCCGGCCGGCGTCAGGATGCGGTAGGTGGAGCCCTCCCGTTCGAGCACGGTCCCGGTCACCACTCGCCGGGGTCCCGTCCGATGGCCTCGTCGAGGGCGGCCTTCACGTCGTAGAGGGAGATCGCCTTGAGGCGTTCTTCCGCCTCCTCGGGACTCCGGCCCCGGGCCAGGACCTCCGATTCGACGTGCCCCACCGGCCGGTCGCCCTGGGGGGACCAGCGCACGAAGAGCAGGGAGGCGCCGTAGCGTCCCTGCTCGTCGGGGCCGTCGTCCAGGTGGATCCCCACGGAGTAGGCGTGACCGTCGTGTCCGGTGAAGGCCGGCGCGCGCTCGTGGCGGGCCATGTAGCCGCCGAGGGTCACCTCACTCATGTGCTACAGATGAGTCGCCTCGCGCACCACGTTGCCGAGGATGAAGGCGATGTTGGCCGGGCGTTCGGCGAGCCGGCGCATCAGGTAGGGATACCACTGGGTGCCGAAGGGGACGTACACCCGCATATTGTGGCCCGCCTGCCGGAGCTGGTCCTGGAGGTCGCGGCGGACCCCGTAGAGCATCTGGAACTCGAAGCGGTCGGCCGCGACCCCCTTCGCCTTCACGAAGGCGCGGGCCTGCTCGAGGATCCGCTGGTCGTGGGTGGCGAGGCCCGGGTAATTCCCGTGCTCGAGCAGCCGCTCCATCAGGCGGACGTAGGCCTTGTCGACGTCGGCCTTGTCGGGATAGGCCACCTCGGGGGGCTCCAGGTATGCGCCCTTGCAGAGCCGGACCCGGGCCTTCATCTCGATCAGCCGGTCGATATCCTTGTCGGAGCGCCGGAGACAGGACTGGATCACCACGCCGACGTGGGCGGCGTAATCGCCGTAGAGCCGGTTGGCGAAGAAATCGAGGGTCCGCTGGGTGTAGGCGGAGCTCTCCATGTCCAGCCGGACGAAGGTGCCCAGCGACTTGGCCTTGTCGAGAATGGCCCGCATATTGGCGAGGCAGAGATCCTCGCTGATATCGAAGCCCATCTGGGTGAGCTTCACCGAGACATTGGAATCGACCTTGGCCGCGGCGATCCGGTCCAGCATCTGGAGGTAGGTGTCGCGGGCCTGGGCGGCCTCGCTCTCCTTCGAGATGCTCTCCCCCAGCAGGTCGAGGGTGGCGCGGATGTTCCGGCGATTGAGGTCGCGCACCGCGTCCACCGCGGTGTCGACGGTCTCCCCGGCCACGAACCGGGCGGCGAACTTGCGGGCGAGTCCGTTGCGCCGCACGAAATTGAACACCTTCGGTTGGTTCGACAGCCACAACAGGGACGTGCGCATCATTCGGGAGTTCCTCGCCAATTGCGAAGCTGGGCGAGAGCAAGATTAATCCGCGCGAGAGGGAGCTACAAGCATTGCATAGTTATTCGCAGGGACCGGTGCGGCTCGCGATGTGGTCGGGGCCGCGCAACATCTCCACGGCGATGATGCGGGCGTGGGAGAACCGCCCCGACGCCTGGGTCATCGACGAGCCGCTCTACGCCCACTACCTGACCCAGGTGCAGGTGGCCCATCCCGGCGTGGACGAGGTGATCGCCCACCACGAGACCGACTGGACGAAGGTGGTGGACCACATCACCGGCCCCATTCCCCACGGCCGCGCCATCTACTACCAGAAGCACATGAGCCACCACTGGCTCCCCCACCTGCGGGGGGCCTGGGTGCTCAAGCTCTTCAACGCCTTCCTCATCCGGCACCCCGCCGAGGTGCTGGCGTCGCTCACGGTGCGCATGGGGCTCCCGGTGCTCCGCGATACCGGGCTGCCGCAGCAGGTGGAGATCTTCCGGTTCATCCGGGAGGAGACCGGTGAGACCCCGCCGGTGCTCGACTCGGAGGACATCCTCAAGGATCCCCGCGGCACCCTGAGCCGCCTCTGCGAGCTGGCCGGCGTCCCCTTCGACGAGCGGATGCTCGCCTGGCCCGCCGGCCGGCGGGAGACCGACGGCATCTGGGCCAAGCACTGGTACGACGCGGTCGAGCGCTCCACCGGGTTCGAGCCGTACCGGCCCCGGTCGCGCGAGGTGCCGAAGGAGCTGGCCCCGCTCCTCGAGGAGTGCCTGCCGTTCTACGACGAACTCCGCCCGTACCGGATCACCACCCAGGGGAGCGCCGCCTGATGCTGCAGTCGTTCAACCCGAAGAACCGGGACCTCATCGTCAACATCAACGGCGCCCTGGTGCACCGCGACCAGGCGGGCGTGAGCCCGTTCGACTCGGTGGTCCAGGGGGGCGACGCCGTGTGGGAAGGGCTCCGGCTCTACAACGGGAAGATCTTCCGGCTCACCGAGCACCTCGACCGGCTCCGTCACTCGGCCCAGGCCCTGGCCTTCGCCCAGATCCCGGGCCAGGATGCGATCATCGCCGAGATCCGGAAGACCCTCGCCGCGAACCAGATGCGGGACGGCGTCCACATCCGGCTGACCCTGACCCGCGGTGTGAAGGTGACCTCGGGGATGGATCCGCGGCTCAACCAGTCGGGCCCGACGCTGATCGTGCTGGCGGAGCACAAGCCCCCGGTCTACGACAAGGGGGGCCTTCAGCTCGTCACCAGCTCGGTCCGGCGCTTTCCCCCCGACTGCCTCGATCCCAAGATCCACCACAACAACCTGCTGCAGTCGATCCTCGCCAAGATCGAAGCCAACGTGGCCGGTGCCGACGACGCGCTGATGCTCGACACCCGCGGCTTCATCGCGGAGACCAACGCGACCCACCTCTTCTTCGTGGAAGGGGGCCGGGTCCGCACCAGCCGCACGGTGGCCTGCCCCGAGGGGATCACCCGGTCGGTGGTCCTGGAGCTCTGCGCCGAGCACGGCATTCCCCACGAGGTCACCGACCTGTCGCTCACCGAGGCCTACCGCGCCGACGAGGCGTTCTGCACCGGGACGATGGGGGAACTGGCGGCGGTCACGACCATCGACGGCCGGACAATCGGGAGCGGAAAGGTGGGACCGGTGACCGAGCGGCTGACGGCGCTCTTCCGCGAGCTCACCGCACGCGAGGGGACCGTCGTCGCCTGAGCTTCATGAATCGAAGCGGGCCCGCAGGTCGGCAGGAAGGATGGGGCAGGCGCCCGGGGGCGGGAGGAAGAGGTGCCGGCGGACCCGCGCGACGCCGTCGTACCCGAGGTCGAGCAGCCACCGGGGAAGGAGCCCGGCCAGCCGGCCGAGCGCGCGCCACCCGCCCCCCAGCCGCTCGAGCAGCTCCAGCACCGCGTCCGACTTGAAGAGCACCCGGCCGTCGGCGGCCTGGAGGACCAGGCTGTCGGGTATCTCGCCTGTAATGCCCGCGGCCTTCCAGGCGTCTCCTTGCAGCAGCGCAAACCGGAAACGGCTCCCGTCAGGATCATGCCGTAGCAGGAACAGCACCCACCGGTGGCAGAAGCCGCAGCTCCCGTCGTAAAACAGCCGGTCTATGACTTTTGGCGCTGTGGTGTTCTGCGTCATCGTGGGCCCTTGTGCTGGGCGTATATTAGCTGGCATCTCCGCATGACAGATACCAATCTTGGCATTCTCGAGCTGACCGACCGGGGCGCGGGCTTCGTCCGCCGCCGGCAGTTCAGCTATCTCCCCGAAGAGGGAGACCTCTATGTCGCCCCAAGACTAGTAAGCCAGTACGGATTACGGAGTGGCGACGAGCTCGCCGGTGAGGTGGGGCGCCCGCCGGGCCGCGGCAAGGCGGCACCGGTCGAGAAGCTGAGCAGCGTGAACGGCCGCCCGCCGGAAGAGGCGCGACAGCGTCCCAATTTCTCCTCCCTGGGCGCGGTCCACCCCGACGTGCCGCTGACCCTCGATTGCGGGCTCCGGCGCTTCAACCAGCCCGACTTCACCAACCGCGTCATCGACCTGCTCTGCCCCTTCGGCAAGGGACAGCGCGCGCTGATCGTCGCCCCGGCCAAGGCGGGGAAGACGATGGTGCTCCAGGCGGTGGCGGAGGGGATCGCCAAGAATCATCCCCAGGCGCTGCTCCTGATCCTGCTGGTGGACGAGCGGCCCGAAGAAGTGACCGAGATGGAGATGTGCGGGTACGGCGAGGTGATCGCCTCGAGCTTCGACTTCCCCGCCGAGCGGCACGTGGCGGTGGCGGAGCTGACGCTGGAACGGGCCCGGCGGCGGGTCGAGCAGGGCGAAGACGTGGTGCTCATCCTCGACTCGATCACCCGGCTCGCCCGGGCCTACAACACCGTCGAGCGGGGCACCGGCCGCACCATGACCGGCGGCCTCGATTCCCAGGCGCTGGAGAAGCCCAAGCGGTTTCTCGGCAGCGCCCGGCGGATCGACGAGTCGAAGGGGGGCGGGTCGCTCACCATCATCGGGACGGCCCTGATCGACACCGGCTCCAAGATGGACCAGGTGATCTACGAGGAGTTCAAGGGCACCGGCAACAGCGAACTCACCCTCAGCCGGGAGCTGGCGGAGCGGCGGATCTTCCCCGCCATCGACCTCAAGCTGAGCGGGACGCGGCGGGAGGAGCTGCTGCTGAGCCCGGAGCAACTGGCCGTCTCGCATACGCTGCGGGGACGCTTCGGCCCGATGACCCCGGTGGATGCGATGCAGCAGGTGCTCGGCCTGATGCGCCGCTCGGCGAGCAACAAGGAGCTGACCGGGGCGGTGTGAGAAGAGGCTGTAAGCTGTAAGCTGTTAGCTGTTAGCTGTTAGCTGTTAGCCATACGATGCTGAACGACCCTCCCTGCGTACGCATGGAGGGTCGTTTCACATGGACCAGCTGACAGCAAATAGCTAACAGCTAATAGCCAACAGCTAATAGCTGCCGGCCCCCTTACCGGCCTTCAAGGATCTCCCTCGGCGCCGGGCTGTACTGCAGCAGATCGTCCGCCGCCCCCGGCTCCTCCAGCAGCTCCGGATCGGGCGCCGGCCCCGCGCTGTACTCCATGGCCAGGTGGCTCCCCGCCACCGCCGCCTTCACCCGCTGCATGACCACCTGCCCCGCGCCCAGCGGGAGGTAGAAGGCGCGGAGGTAGGCGGCGACCGCCTTCTCCACCGGCATCAGGCTGGTCATCAGCTCGGCGAAGTCGCGGGCGTTGCGGACGTGGGTGTTGGTGATCTTCTCCGCCGCCTGCGCGCCCACCATGCGGGCCAGCTCCAGGGTCTTCTCGTGATAGGCCCGGCGATAGCGGAGGAGCTTGATGACCAGGTCGAGCCGGAGGAGCCGGAAGCCGCGCAGCACCGGGAGCGGCGTGCGGGGCGGCAGACAATCGAGCTCGAGGTTGGCGAGGGTGCGGGTGCGGATCGCCTCGAACATCGACTCGGACACCGGCGCCACGTCGAAGTACATCTCGAGTGCGTCGAGCGGGGCGAGCCGGCTCGCGAATTCGCCGATGAACAGCAGGGCCTGTTCGGAATGGGTGGTCACGAGCGCTTCCCAGGCGACCGCGTAGGCCACGCGCACCCGGCCGCGGAGGGCGCGGGGGAACGGGCCTACGGGCATGCGGCTGGGGACGCTCACGGGACCTCATGTCAAAAAAGCAGACAATTTCTTTGCGCGGCTTACCTCCGCAAGGTACCACATTGGCTGAATCACGCAAGAGCTTGTCCCACAACAATTAACAGCCAATTTCGTGGCTGGCGAATCGGTTCTTTACAGCCCCGTGCTGTAAGTCCTGCTGTATTGGATATTTGGGTTTGGTGTTTCGGAAGATGGCGGGGCGATCCGGCTACAGGTTGAGCGCCCTCCGGAGCTCCGCAAAACGGGGATCGCCCCGCACCGGGTCCAGCAGCGGTTCCACCCGGAGATAGGTCAGCCACCCGCGACGCTCCACCCGGGCGCGCTCGATCCACGCCCACGCCTCGTCGTATCGCTCCAGCACCAGCGCCAGGCGGGTGAAGTCGGTCGGGGAGACGTACCGCTCCGCCGCCAGCACCCGGAACCGCTCCCAGGTTTCCTGCGCCTCGGCCCGCTTCCCTCGGTGCATCCAGATCTTTGCCCGGAGCAGGAGCCCGTAGCTGTCGTCCGGCGACAGCTCCAGCCCGGTGTCGACCGCCTCGCGCGCTTCGTCGAGCCGGCCGCACTCGATGAGCATGACGGCGAGCATCAGGTGGTTGTCGTGCGATTCCGGGTTCATCACCAGCGCCCGGCGGATCCGCTCGATGCCGAGCGCCGGCGTGCGGGCGTAGTAGTGCAGCCACCCCGCGCTCCGCTGGATGCTGACCGACGCCGGGTCCAGCTCGACCGACGCCTCCGCTTCCCGGAGCGCCTCCGGCAGCCGCCCCATCGCCGCGAGATACCAGGAGTACCACTGCCGGGCGCTGGCGTACCCCGGGTCGAGCTCGATGGCGCGGCGGAACTCCCGCTCCGCACCGGCCCAGTCCCAGTCGTAGATGAACTTGACCCACGCCAGCGAGGTGTGCGCCTCCGCCAGCGAGTCATCCAGCGCGATCGCCTGCTCCGCCCACGACCGCGCCCGCCCGAGCCCCTCCGCCACCGGCATCGCGCGATAGTCGACGTGCTGGGCCCACGCATCCGCCAGCCCGGTGTACGCCAGCGCGAAGCCGGGATCCTCGGCGATCGCCTGCTCGAAGAACCGCACCGCCTCCTGCATCCCCGGCCCGGTGCGCTTGTTCCAGGCGTGCCGGCCGCGCAGGTACAGGTGATACGCCTTCTGGTTCCTGGTACCCGGCCGCGGCGCCGGGTCCGGCGTGCGCGCCGGACCCAGCAGCTTGGCCCGCAGGGTGCCCACGATGGTGCGGGCCAGGTCGTCCTGGAGCGCGAAGATGTCGCGGTGCTCCCGGTCGAATCGCTCCGACCAGAGCAGCTGCCCGGTCGCGGTGTCGGTGAGCTGCGCCGTCACCCGGAAGCGGTCCCCCACCCGGCGCACACTCCCCTCGAGCACCGTGGGCACGTCGAGCAGCGCCCCGATGCTCCGCACATCGTCCTGCCGGCCCTTGAGCGCGAAGACCGAGGTCTTGGACGAGACCCGGAGCCCGTGCACCTGCGCCAGCGCGTTGATCAGCTCCTCGGTGATCCCGTCGCTCACGTATTCGTTGTCGGGATCGGGGCTCGCGTTGGCGAACGGCAGCACCGCGATGCAGCGCTGGGCCGAGACACCCGGCTCGGGGAGGCCGGAGAGCGGGGTGACCAGCGCCTCGCTGAATTCGGCGACGCTGGCGAACCGCTCCGCGGGGTCCTTGGCCAGCGCCTTGAGGATCGCGCGCTCGACCGCGCCGGGAATCTCGGGGCGCGCCGCCCGCGGGGAGCGCGGGGTCTCGGTGGCCTGGCGCGCCATCGTCGCGCGTGCGCCGGTGCCGGTGAAAGGCGGGTCGCCGGTCAGCAGCTCATACAGCACACAGGCGAGCGCGTACTGGTCGCTCCGCGCGTCGATCACCGGCTCGCCACTCGCCTGCTCGGGGCTCATGTAGGCTGGCGTTCCCACCGCCACGCCCGGCTCGGTCACGCCCGGCAGCGGGTCGCAGTCCTCGCAGAGCCCGCGCGCGACGCCGAAATCGGCAACGACCGGCTCCCCCTCCTGCAGCAGGATGTTCTCCGGCTTCACGTCCCGGTGGGCGACGTGGCGGCGGTGGGCGTAGTCGAGCGCCGCACCCACCGCCCGCACCAGCCGGATGGCCTGGTCCACCGGCATGCGCCGCTCGGTCTGCAGCCGATCCCGGAGCGAGCCGCCGGCGACATAGGGCATGACGTAGTAGAGCACCGGCGCGCCCGGGCCGGTGATCTCGCCCGAGTCGTAGAGCGGCAGGATGTGCGGATGGGTGAGCTGCGCCGCGAAGCGGATCTCGCGCAGGAACCGCTCGGCGTGTTCCCGGCTGCTGAGCAGGCGGCCCTGGAGCACCTTGAGCGCGACGGGACGGTCGTGCCGGAGGTCGCGCGCCAGGTAGACCACCGACATGCCGCCCTTGCCGAGCTCCCGCTCGATCAGGTAGCGGTCGCGAAGCCCGGCAGCGAGCGAGTCGGCGGGGTGTTCGGTGTGGGTGCGCTCAGGGCCGTTGGTCACGCCCGGAAGCTATCTGGGCGGTACCGAGGGTCGCCAGAAAACGGCTGATGCCGGCCTCGTACTCCCTCGCCCCCGCGAGGTAGGCGTCGGCGTGGCCGCCGGCGGTCTCGACGAACTGCTTCGGTTCGGGCGCGGCCTCGAACAGGCGCCGGCCGTGGGAGATGGGGATGGTGACGTCGTCGCGCCCATGCAGCACCAGCAGCGGCATCCGGAGGGTGCCGATCCGGTCGAGCGACGGGAAGCGGTTCCGGGCGATGAACCGCACCGGCAGGAAGGGATAGAGCTCGGCCCCGCGGTCGGGGACCGAGGTGAAGGCCCCCTCGATGATGAGCCCCGCCGCGGGAACCGTCGTCGCCAGCTCCACCGCGACCGCCGATCCGAGCGAGTGGCCGTAGATGACGATCCGCGAGGGCGGCACCTGCCGGGTGGTGGTGAGGTAGTCCCAGGCCGCGCGGGCATCGCGATAGAGCCCGGTTTCGCCGGGAACGCCGTCGCTGTCGCCATAGCCACGGTAGTCGATGGCGAAGAGGCCGAGACCGAGGCGGCGCATCTGGGCCGCGTGTTCCGGCCGGCCCGGCGTCGCGATGTTGCCGGCGTTGCCGTGGAACACCAGCAGCCAGTACGACGAGTCCCGTTCCGGCGGGATGACCCAGCCGGCCAGGTGGGCACTGTCGGGGGTGGTGAAGCGGACCGCTTCAATCGGAAGCCCGGCCGGGATGGGCACCGGGCCGGGCTCGGGGAAGTAGACCAGGCTGTCCTCGTTGTAGACCAGGAGCCCGATCACCGCTCCATAGCCCAGCAGCCCGAGACCGAGGACGAACAGCACCAGTCGCCGGAGCCGCCGCACTCGTCAGGAGTGGTAGAACCGCTCGCCCCGCTCCGCCATCGCCACCAGCGACGCCGCCGGGGCGAAACGCGGGCCGATCTTCGCCGCGAGGTCGCGGAGCAGCTGCACCACGCTGGCGGGGCCCATGTCATCGATGGTGCGGAGCGGGCCGCCCCGGAACGGCGGGTAGCCGATGCCGAAGATCGCCCCGATATCGCCGTCGCGGGCCGAACGCACCACCCCTTCGCCCGCGGCCATCGCCGCCTCGTTGAGCATGCTGTAGATCAGCCGCTTCTCGACCATCTCGGTCGAGGCCGGCGGGGTGGGCCGGATGCCGAGCAGGTCGTAGACCGTCTCGTCGGGGCCGTGCTTCTCCCCGTCCCGGTAGAGGTAGAACCCCCGCCCGTTCTTCCGGCCGAGCCGCTTGTCGTCGAGCATCTTCTGCACCACCGGCGACGGGGTGAGCCGGTCGCCGAACGACTTGTGCATCACGCCGGCCGCCTTGGCGCCGACATCGAGCCCCACTTCGTCGAGCAGGGTGATCGGGCCGACCGGGAAGCCGAACTTCGTGATCACCCGGTCGATCACCTCCATCGGCACGCCCTCGCTGAGCAGGAACCCCGCCTCGTTCATGTAGGGCAGCAGGATCCGGTTGACCCAGAAGCCCGGGCTGTCCTTCACCACGATGACGGTCTTCCCGATCTTGCGGCCGAACTGCACCGCGGTGGCGATGGTATCGGGCGAGGTGGCGGCGGTGGGGATCACCTCGAGCAGCGGCATCCGGTCGACCGGGGAGAAGAAGTGCATCCCCAGCACCTCCGCCGGCCGGCTCGCCTGCTCCGCGATCTTGGTGATCGGGATCGTGCTGGTGTTGGTCGCGAAGATGGTGCCCGGCCGGGTCGCGCCCTCGATCTCGGCCAGCACTTTCTTCTTGACGTCGAGATCCTCGAACACCGCCTCGATCACCAGGTCGGTGCGCTGGAACCCCGCCATGTCATTCCCGCCCGAGATCAGCGCCGCCTGCCGCTGGAACTCGTACTTCGAGATCCGCCGCCGCTTGAGCCGGCCGGTCAGGATGTCGGTCGCGGCCTTGAGGCCCTTCCCCACCCGGGTGAGGTCGGTATCGCGGAGCCGGACGTCCACCTGGGCGTTGGCCACCGCGGTCCCCGCGATCCCCGCGCCCATGAACCCCGACCCGATCACGCCGAGCCGCTGCACCTTCTTCGCGGTCGCGGTGGCGCCGGGCGGCAGTCCGTCGTCCTTCTTGAGCGCGTTGGTCGCGAAGAAGATCTGGATCAGCTTCTGGGAGACGGGCCCCGCCGCGAGCTCGCCGAACTTCTGGTGCTCGACCTGGAACCCCTTGACCAGGCCGTGCTCCAGCCCTGCTTCCACCGCCTCGAGCGCGGCCAGCGGCGCGGGGTAGTTGCCGCCGGTCTTGGCCAGCGTGTCCTTCCGCGCCTTCCAGTACACGAAGCGCCGTCCCACCGGGTTCCGGTCGAGCGCCGCCGCCATCAGCCCGCTCTTGTTCCCCTCCTGCCGCCAGGGCATGCTCTGCTGCGAGAGCCGCTCCGCGGTCTTGAGCGCGGTCTCGAGGAGAATGCTCTTCGGCACCAGCTCGTCGACCATGCCGAGCTTGAGCGCCTTGAGCCCGTTCTCGCTCTTGCCGGGCATGATGATGCCGAGCGCCGCCGAAAGCCCGATGAGGCGCGGCAGCCGCTGACAGCCGCCGGCGCCCGGCAGGAGACCGAGCTGCACCTCGGGAAGGCCAAGCGAGGTCTTGGGGTTGTCGGTGGCGATGCGCCAGTCGCAGGCGAGCGCGAGTTCGAGGCCGCCGCCGAGGCAGGCGCCGTTGATCGCGGCGATGACCGGCTTGGGAAAGTCGTCCACCATCTGGATCATCGCCTGGCCCTCGCGCGAGAGGCGGGTGAATTCCTCCTGCGTCGAGAGACGGGTGAACTCCTCGATGTCGGCGCCGGCAATGAAATTGTCGGGCTTGCCGGAGATGATGACGATCGCCTTCGTCCCGCTGTCGCCCCGCAGGCGGCCGAAGACCTCCTCGAACTCGGCCTTCACCTGGGCGGAGAGCTTGTTGACCGGCTCACCGGGGAGGTCGAGGGTGAGGACGGCGGTGGTGCCGTGCTGGGAGACGGTAATGGCTGGCATAGTCGTTCCTCGTTCCTCGTTCCTCGTGCCTCGTGGTGGCCTGTGGAGCCGCTCGCTCAACCCGTCATTCCCTGAGGGAAGAAACGAGGAACGAGGAACGAGGAACGCGGAACGCTTCTAAGAGCTCACACCCGCTGCAGAACCATGGCAAACCCCATCCCGCCCTGGGCGCAGATGGAGATCAGGCCGAACTCGACGTTGCGTGCGACCATCTCGTTGGCCAGCGTGGTGGCGATGCGGGCGCCGGTGGCACCAAAGGGATGCCCGATCGCGATCGACCCGCCGTGCACGTTGGTCCGGTCCCAGTCCACCTCACCCAGCGGCTCGGCCCGGCCCAGTTTCTTCGCCCACTCCTTCGAGGCCCAGGCCTGGGTGTTGCTCAGCACCTGCGCGGCGAACGCCTCGTGGATTTCCAGCAGGCCGACATCCTTCCAGCCGATGCCCGCGCGGTCGAGTGCCCTGGGCACCGCGATCGCCGGGCCCATCAGCAGCTGCCACGAGGGGTCCACCGCCGCGAGGGCGTAGCTCTTCACCGCCACCAGCGGGGTGTACCCCAGCGCCCGCGCCTTCGCCTCGTCCATCATCAGGGTGACGGCGGCGCCGTCGGTGAGCGGCGAGGCGTTGCCCGCGGTGACGCTGCCGTAGCGCTTGTCGAAGACCGGCCGGAGCTGGGCCAGCGCTTCCATGGTCGTGTCGGCCCGGATGAGGTTGTCGGTGGTGACCACCTCGTCCATGCCCCGCCCGCCGAACCAGGGCGCGATCTCGCTCGCGAAGCGGCCGCTGGCGGTGGCCGCTGCCGCGCGCTGGTGGCTCATGAAGGCGACCCGGTCCTGGGCCTCGCGGGTGATCCCGTTCTCCTTCGCCATCTTCTCCGCCGACTGCCCCATCGACTCGCCGGTGGAGGGCTCGGCGATCGCGGGCGACACCGGCACCAGATCCTTGGGCCGCACCTGGCTGAAGATGCCGAGCCGCTGGGTGAGGGTTTTCGCCTTGCTCGCCTCGACCAGCAGCTGGCTCATCCGCTTGGAGTGCAGGATCGGGATGTCGGAGAGCGACTCGACCCCGCCCGCCAGCACCACATCGGCGTGACCCAGGGTGATCTGGTCGGCGGCGTAGCTGATCGCGGAGCCGGCCGAGGCGCAGGCGCGGTTGAGCGAATAGGCGGGGATTTCCTTCGGGAGCTGCGGCAGCAGGCTCACCTCGCGGGCCACGTTGGGCGCGAGGACCGACTGGATCACCTGCCCGAACGCGACTTCGTCGACCACCTTGCCGTCGAGGTTGGTGCGCTCGATCAGCTCCTGGGTGACACGCCGCGCCAGCTCCACGGCGGTCGTGTTGCGGAAGATGGTACCACTCTTGGCGAAGGGGGTCCGGAGACCGGCGACGAGAACGGGACGGCGGGGAGGCATGAGAACACCATTGACGGGCAGACTGCCGGGCGGCGTACTCCCGCCCTCGGGTGGCGCGCCCCACGGGGCGCGCTTAGGCTACCTTCTGCGCCACGATGGAGGCGACGGCGCGCACCTTGTTGCTCTCCACCGGCTCGAACACCTCGCGGCCATGGAGCGCCTCGAGCGGCGCCACCAGCCGGGCCAGCTCGCCCGGCGCCAGCAGGTGCTCGGCCTTGCTCGGACCCCAGCCAAGCGCGCGCTGCCACTCGAGATAGGTCTCCATCAGCAGCACGCCGCCCGGGGCCAGCAGGGCGCGCACATCGTCCATGCGAGCGCGGTCAAGATAATTGAACACCAGGACCACATCAAAAGTGCCCGAGGGCCACTCGCTGGTGAGATCCAGTTGCTGGAAGTCGACATTGACGCCCAGCCGGCCCGCCGCGTCGCGGCCGGTCTCGAGCTTGGTGTCGTCGGCGTCGACCGCCGTCACCGTGGCGCCCCATTGCGCGGCCTTGAGGCCATGCCGTCCCTCGCCGCAGGCGAGGTCGAGCACCGTCACCCCGGGGCGAAAGAGATAGTCATGCCACGTGAGCCAGGTGCTCGGGCGGGGGAGGTAGAGGACGGGCGGGGGCGACCCGCGCGTGAGATCGGACATCGGTCCTCGGTGGCACAGCTCGCGGCGCAGCCCGCCGACCTGCTGGTCATCGGCGGCGGGATCACGGGCGCCGGGATTGCCCGGGACGCGGCGATGCGCGGCCTCCGGACGATCCTGGTTGATCAACACGACCTGGGATTCGGCACCAGCTCACGCTCGAGCCGGCTGATTCACGGCGGGCTGCGGTACCTGGAAGAGGGCGACGTCAAGCTGGTGTTCGAAGCCCTCCGCGAACGCCGGGTCCTGCTCTCGACGGCCCCGCACCTGGTGCACCCGCTGCCCTTCACCTTCCCGGTCCACGAGGGCGATCGCGTCCCCCTCTGGAAGCTCTGGGCCGGAATCCTCCTGTACGACCTGCTGGCGGCCTTCCGCAATGTGCGGTGGCATCGGTTGCTCGGCAAGCGCAACCTGCTCCGGGAGGAGCCGATGCTGCGGGAGCGCGGCCTGGTGGGCGGGGTACGCTACTACGACGCCCAGTGCGACGACGCCCGGCTGGTGCTCGCCACCGCCCGCTCCGCCATCCAGCACGGCGCCCTGGTCGGCACCCACATCGCAGTCGAGGACCTGGTCCGCACCGACGGCCTCGTCACCGGCGCGCGGGTCCGCGACCAGCTCGACGGGAGCACCGGCACCCTCCACGCCCGCGTGGTGGTGAATGCCACCGGCCCCTGGTGCGACCAGATGCGCCGGCTCGAGGATCCGGCCGCCACGCCGCTCCTCCGCCCCACCAAGGGTGTCCACGTCATGGTGCGGCGCGAGCGGCTCGGCAACGCCGCCGCGCTCACCCTCACCTCGCCGATCGACGGCCGGGTGATGTTCGTCCTCCCCTGGGGCGACTTCTCCTACATCGGCACCACCGATACCGACACCACCGAGACCCCCGACGACGTCCGCGCCGCTCCCGCCGACGTGATCTACCTGCTCCGCTCCGCCAACGCCGCGTTCCCCAATGCCCGCCTCACCGAGGAGGACGTGGTCGCCACCTGGGCGGGACTCCGGCCGCTCATCGCCCCCGAGGCGTTCGTCGGCGCCTCCCAGGTGCCGCGCGAGCACCTGATCCTCCCCGGACCCGGCAGGATGCTCACCATCGCCGGCGGGAAGCTCACCACCTATCGCAGCATGGCGGCGGAGCTGGTGGACCAGGTCACCGAGCTGCTCAACGAGCACGACGGCCGGCACCGCCCGCCCCGCCCCCCGACCGACACCGAGCCGCTGCCCGGCGGCGAGGTGATGGACCTCGAGCCCCTCGGCCAGCCGGGACTGGAGCTCGGCCTCTTCGTCGACACCATCGATTTCGTGCTCCGCTGCCACGGCACCGAGTGCGCCGCCATCTGGAACCTGGTGCGCGAGCGTCGGGAACTGGCCCGCCCGCTCTGCGAGGGGTTTCCCGCCATCGAGGCCCAGGTGATCCACGCGGTGCGACGGGAGCTGGCCCAGCGGCTCGACGACGTGCTGGTGCGCCGGCTGCACGCCTGGTACGAGGCGCCGGATCACGGCATCGCCGCGGCCGCGCGGACCGCGGCGCTGATGGCGGAGGAGCTGGAGTGGGATCGCGCCCGGGTGGACGCGGAGGTGGAGCGCTACCGCGCGCTGGTGGCGCGCGAGGCTAGTTGGCGAGGTTGAGGCCGGCGAGCCACTGCTCGGTTTCTTCCTTCTGTCGCATGGCCCCGAGCTGGTTGAACAGGGAAATCGCGATCTTCGCATCGGACAGCGGGCTCTGGCCATCGTGGTACTCGGCCAGCAGCCGCGCGCGCGCCTGGCGGGCCTCCGCCTCGATGAGCGCGCTGCCATGCTCCGCCGCGAGCGCGACCGAGCGGTCCAGCGCCTCGCGGGCCCCGGCAGGATCCCGGAGCTGCGTCCGGGCGGCGCCGGAGATCCGGAGCGCATCGGCCACGCCCACCGGATCGGGGATGGCCTCGTACTGCGAGGCGCCCAGCCGCGCGCCCGCGTCGGCCACCGCCGGCTCCCGCCGCAGCAGCCCGAGCTCCGCCCGCCCCACGTGCGCCATCGCGAGCAGGCGGGGATTCTCCGCCTCCCGGGCGTAGCCGATGGCCCGCCGCTCGTACCGCTCCGCCTGCTCCAGGTCGCCCAGGTCCCGGCTGGTGATCGCCATGTTGTGATAGGTCTCCGCCAGGCCGGCGGGGCTGCCCAGCCGCTGGTAGGCGGGAATGGCGAGGCGATAGCGCGCCAGCGCCTCGTCATGCGCTCCGCGGATGTTGTCGATCATCCCCAGGTTGTTGCTGGCCCGCGCTACCAGCAGGTCGTCCGAGGCGCGGCTCGCGAGCTCGAGTGCGAGCGCGAAGTTCTCCTCCGCCGGGCTCAGGTCCCCCAGCTCGAAGTGGGCCGCCCCCAGCATGTTCACCGCCCGGCGGCAGAGCGCCGGGTCGCCGCCGGCGCAGAGGCCCGGCACCAGCACGGCCAGGCGGTCGCGGGCCGCGCGGAACTCCCCGGTGCGCAGGTCGGCCTCCGCGCGGATGACCGTGAGCTCCGCCGGCTCCTCGTCCGGCGACGGCGGCAGCGCGCGCAGCTCCGCCCAGGCGCTGCGGTGGCGCAGCGCGCGAGCGGTGGCGAGCCGCGGGTCGGGCGAGGAGGAGAGGGGCATCGCGCCGGTTCAGTACGCCACGGCGTATCGGGTGAACCCGCCCACGTCGGTCGAGGCTTCGTCCAGGTCGGCCGTCAGGACCGTCGCCTGCTGGAGCCAGGGCTGGTCCAGGGTCTCCTGCCGCCACACCCGGAAGCTCGCCTCCGCCGCCGTGTCGGCCGCGTCGATCACGCCATCGCCGTTGAAGTCGAGATCGGCATCGCGATACCACAGCGTGAGGCTGGCGGGACGGCCGGCGGCAAAGACGAGCCCGGACGGCTCGAAGTTCACGGTGAAGCGTCCCGAGTCGGTCACGCTCATGGTGATGAGCAGCGAGTCCCCCGCCGCGATCGGCGTCCCGTCGGGCGCGCTCACCAGCGACCGGCGGTCGAGCCGCAGCCGGGCGAGCGGTGTCGAGTCGGCCGAGCCGGCGTGCCGGCGATAGTACAGCACCGCGGTGCGCGCCTGCCCGTTCACCGCCCAGAAGCTCACCGCGCTGGCGACCACCGGCAGCGAGGAATCGGGCCGGGTGAAGGTCAGCTGGCCTTCGGGGGCGGTGATGCCGCCACCAACGCCACCGGTACCACCCCCACCACCGCCGCCGCCGCCGCCACCACCGCCACCAGTTCCCCCGCCGCCGCCGGTGCCACCGCCGCCCTTGGCCAGCGCCGTGGGCGGGAGATTCGGCGCGGTCTGCTCGGTCGCGCAGGCCGCCAGCGCGAGCACGAGCCCGATCATCGGGAGTCGCCGGGGGAGCATGGTCTGTCCTTTCGCTGAGGTACTAGTACGCCACTGCATACCGGGTGAAGCCATAGATGTCCGCCTCCACCTCGAGGGCGTCCTCGGCGATCGTGGAGGGGATCCCCACCCACGGTTCGCCCTGGGCCTCCTGCCGCCAGATCCTGAAGGACTGCACCAGCGCCGTGTCCTGCGCGTTCACGACGCCGTTGTGGTCGAGGTCGGGATCGGCCTCACCGTACTTGATGAAGAGCCGCGCCGGCTTCTTCGAGTCGAACAGGAGTCCCTCCGGCTCGTACTTGCAGATCAGCCGGGTCGAGTCGTCGACCGAGAGGGTGATCAGCACCGAGTCGCCGTCGGCGATCGGCGTGCCGTCGGGTCGTGCCCGCAGCGACTGGGGATCCACCCGGAAGCGCACGAACACCGCCGAGTCGCTCTGGCCCGGCAGGGCGCGGTAGCGGAGCTCCACCTGGCTGCGCACCCCCTTCACCGCCCAGAAGCTCACGGTGAGGTTGCCGAAGCCCGGTGCGCCGGGTGCGGGCCGGAGGAAGGTGAGCGAGTCCTCGGCCGTGATGAGCGTGTCGGGGCCGGGCGTCCCGGTACCGGCGTCGGACTGGCCGCAGGCGATGCCCGCGACCGCCGCGGCGACGAGCCAGCAGTGGATGGGTTTCATTCGTCGGTGGGCTCGGCCTCGCCGTCGTCGCGGCCGGCCAGCAGCCGGAGAAGGCGGGTGCGGGAGATGGCGAGCCGGCGGGCCGCCTCGCTCTTGTTGCCGTTGCAGAGCTGGGTCATCGCCGACGCCGCGCCCCGGGTGATCTCCGCCATCGTGGCGGGGAAGGGCACGCCGCCCCCGCTCGGCACCGCGGCCGCGGCACCTTCCTCCAGGCCGAGATGTTCCGGCCCGAGGGTCCGCTCCCGGCTCATCAGGATGCTCCGCTCCAGCACATTGCGGAGCTCGCGGATGTTGCCGGTCCAGGGGTGCAGCTGGAGGGAGCGGAGGGCGGAGGCCGAGAGCACCGGCTTCGACAGGCCGTAGTCCCGGGCGAAGCGGGTGAGGAAGGTGTTCGCGAGCAGGGGGATGTCGCCGCGCCGGTCGCGCAGCGCCGGGATGTTGAGCTCCACCACGTTGAGGCGGTAGTACAGATCCTCGCGGAACTCCCCCCGGCGCGCCGCGGCCGCGAGGTCCACGTGGGTCGCCGCGATCACCCGCACATCCACCGGGATCATGCTGGTGCCGCTGACCCGGCGGATGGTGCGCTGCTCCAGCACCCGGAGCAGCTTCCCCTGCAGCGGGAGCGAGAGGTGCCCGATCTCGTCGAGGAAGATCGTGCCGCGGTTGGCCACCTCGAACAGTCCCGGCTTGGCGCTGGTGGCGCCGGTGAACGCCCCCTTCTCGTGGCCGAAGAGCTCGCTCTCGAGCAGCTGGTCGGGGATGGCGGCGCAGTTGACGTCCACGAACGGCGCCGCGCGGCGCTCGCCGTTGTAGTGGATGGCCCGGGCCAGGAGTTCCTTGCCGGTGCCGGTCTCGCCCCGCACGAGCACGTTGACCTTGGCGTGGGGAATCACCCGGGCCGCCTGCTCCAGCGTCTTCCGGAGCGCGGGACTTTCGCCGAGGATGTCGTCGAAGCGGTACTTCGCGGCCTCGCTCGCGGCGAAGGCCTCGCGGTGATCGGCGGCGCGGATCTCCTCCGCCCGCTCCAGCAGCCAGCTCCGGAGCAGGTCGAGATCCTGCGGCAGCGCGAAGTACTCGGTGGCACCAGCGCGCACCGCGCTCATCGCAATCCGGTGATCCGACGAGGCGCCGACCGCCGCCACGTCCTGCCCCAGGCGTCCCAGCCGGGTCAGTACGTTGCCGAGGGTTTCCTCCGTCCCGGCGACATTCACCGCGGTGATGCTCCCCGGCCTTCCCTGGGCGGGTACGTGTTCCTGGCTCGAGTCGGCCACGACCAGGTCGAGGCCGCACTCGGATGCCAGCTCAGGCCAGATGGCCTCGAAGGAATCGCTGACCCGGACCAGGGTCAGCTGGGGAAGACCAGGCGCCAAGACCGCTCCATGAAGCACAGGGGAGGCATTCGGGAAATGCCCCCTGCTTTGGCACGATCCGGACCGGAAAGGGGTTGTGAAGAGAATCCCTGTAAACGGTTGTTCCAACAGGGTTTCAGACCACAGCCCGGGTCCACGTCCAAAGTTGGAGCGTGGACGTTTCGTTCCTGCTGTAGCGCAGTGATACGATTTCGGGGATGGGAAGAACACCATCGTCGCGTTGCGCGCTGGCGCAGCTCCGGTGCAATCGGGTCAGGTGAACCACTCGACCAGGAGTGATGGCAAGGTGTGCGCTCGCCCGGGCGCGAGAGGCGGAACGAGTCGAGGGTCTTTCCCGGTAACGCTTTACAACCGGTGGGCAGGAGAAAGCCCGCCGACCGCCACTGGGGCGATTCGAAGCGGGCTGTACCGGGGCACTACAAAGCAGCGGAGCGACGGAACCCGCTCAGGGAACGACGACGATTCTCCCCGACATCTGTGCCGCACCATGGATGGCGCAGTCGAAGGTGTAGGTCCCCGCGCTGCCGAAGGTGATGGTGTAGGTCGACCCCTTGCCGAGGTTCCCGCTGCTCGTGAACGTCGGGGTGCCGGTCGACTCGACGGTGTGACTCGCCGAGCCGGTCACGGTCCAGCGGACCTGCTGGCCCACCTGCACCGTGTCCACCGCGGCGTCCTGGCTGCTGTTCCGCAGGCTGCGGAAGAAGTTGTCGCCCACCTGCACGACCGCGGGGAACAGCGTCAGGGTGAAGTCCACGTTGGTTCCCGGCACCGAGGTGGTGCTGGCCCGTACCCCGGCGGCGCCCAGCGTCGCTCCACCGGTCACCGTCTTGGTGGCGACACCGGTCCCGGCGGTCACCGAGGTTGCGCCGCCCACCAGCGTGACGGTGCCGCTCAGCACCGACCAGTCCACCGTGATGCCGGCGATCCCGTCCCCGTTCTGGTCGAGCACCTTCACCGAGAGCGGGGCGGCCAGCTGGCCGTTGGTCGGCAGGGCCTGGTTGTCGCCGCCCGAGAGCTGGAAGGACGTCGGCGTCGCGGGTCCGTTGCCCCCGCCGTCGCCGCCACCGCCACAGGCCCCGAGCGCCACCAGCGCCCCGAGTGCAGCCGCAAGCTTGCGCATCATGGGTTGACCACCACCTGTCCGTGCATCAGGGTTGTCGGAGTGCCGTGCTGGGCACAGTAGTACGCGTACGTCCCCGCCGAGTTGAAGATCACCTGGTGACTCTTGGGGGCGTTGAAGAAATCGGTGTTGAGCGCGCCGGGGAGTGTGGCCGTGCCCAGGCTGGTGAAGCTGGGTGCCCCCGTGCTGATGATGTTGTGGGCCGCGCCATTCGCGGTCCACGACCAGAGAATCGTGTCGCCCACCGAGATGGTCGTGGTGGCCGGCTGGAACTCGTTGTTCGCGACCAGGACCGTCTTGAGTCCCGACTTGGGCGGGCCGCTGCTGTCACCGCCCCCGCCGCAGGCCAGGCCGGCAACCAGAGCCACGAAGCCAAACGCGAGATAGAGGCGTCCATGAGGACGTTCATGAAGAAGCATAATTACTCAATGGGTTCCGGGAGGCGCTGTGAGGTCGCACACAGGATAACTGCCTTCAATCCTACCCCATGCCGTCGGAGTGACAAGTAGGCGCTCGGGCAGTCCCGCGGGTATCTTTGGACATAGTCCATCAGTGCCTGAAAGGCAGCGACCTACCGTGGATCCGAACGTCTTCGAAACGGCCAACGCCGGCTTTGCCCAGATCATGTACGAGGAGTACCTCCGCGACCCCTCCGGCGTGAGCAAGGAGTGGCGGGAGTACTTCATGAACGGCTTCGCCGGGCTGGGCCCCGAGGCCGGTGGGAACGGGCACCATCCCTCCGTTACGCAGGCACCTCGGGACGAGGGGCGGTCAGGCGGTCCGGCGGTCAGTGGTCCCTCGACCACCGTCGCCAGCGGCACCCCGGCCCAGGCCCCGGCGAGCAACAGCCCCGCGCCCGCCGGCGCAGTGCCGATCTCCGGGCCGGCCGCCCGGCTCGTCGCCAACATGAACGAGAGCCGGTCGATGCCGACCGCCACCTCGTTCCGGGACCTGGCGGTGACCGTCCTCGAAGGGCGCCGGCGCGAACTCAACACCGCGCTCCGCGCAGCCGCCCGCAGCGAGAAGGTCTCCTTCACCCACCTCATCGGCTACGCGATCGCCCGGGCGGCAGACCGCCACCCCGCCCTCACGACGGTCTACGCCGAGGTGAACGGCGCGCCCCACCGGATCCCCGGCGGTACGACGAACCTCGGCATCGCCGTGGATGTAGAACGGAAAGATGGCAGCCGCGGCCTCGTGGTGCCGGTGATCCACGACGCATCCCGGATGAACTTCGCCCTCTTCCACCAGACCTACGAGTCCCTGGTGGAGCGGGCCCGGGCCAACAAGCTGATGCCGGACGCCTTTGCCGGGGCCAACATCACCCTGACCAACCCCGGCGGGCTGGGGACCGTGGCCTCGGTGCCGCGGCTCATGCCCGGCCAGGGGAGCATCATCGCGGTCGGCGCCATCGAGTACCCGCCCGCCTTTGCCGACCTGAGCGACGACAAGCTCCGTGAGCTCGGCATCGCCAAGGTCATGACCATCACCAGCACCTACGATCACCGCGTCATCCAGGGCGCCGAGTCGGGCGAGTTCCTCCGGACCGTGGACACCCTCCTCCAGGGCGAGGACCGGTTCTACGAGGCGGTGTTCGAGAGCCTGGGCCTGGCCGCGAGCAGCACGGTCTCCCCCGCCCCGCGGCCCAGCCGCCCGGCGCCGATCCCGGTGCGCGAGGTGCAGGGCGATCTCTATCACGTCGCCGCGGCGATGGCGCTGGTGAAGGCGCACCGCACCCACGGCCACCTGGCCGCGCGGCTCGACCCCCTCGGCAGCGAGCCGGTGGGCGATCCCGCCCTCGACCCGGGACCCCTGGGCCTCAACCCCGACGTGATGGCCGCCATCCCCAGCGAGGTGCTGCGCATCTCGGTGAGCGGCGCCACCCTGGCCGAGGCCCTCCCCCAGCTCGAGCAGGCCTACTGCGGCACGCTGGCCTACGAGCAGGAGCACATCTCCAATCACACCGAGCGGGTCTGGCTGCGGCAGGTGATCGAGTCCGGCGCCCACCGCGCGCCGCTCAGCGCCGAAGAACAGAAGTGGCTGCTCGGCCGGCTCTGCCAGGTCGAGGCGATGGAGAAGTTCCTCCACAAGGCCTACCTGGGACAGAAGCGCTTCTCGATCGAAGGCGTGGACATGCTGGTGCCGATGCTCGACCAGATCATCGAGCTCGCCGCCCAGCAGGGGACCCGCGAGGTGGTCATCGGAATGGCACACCGCGGCCGGCTCAACGTGCTGGCCCACACCGTGGGGCGCCCGTACGAGACCATCTTCGCGGAGTTCGAGGGCGGCAAGCACCTGGGGGCGGGCACCAGCCTGAACCCCGAGGGCGGCACCGGTGACGTGAAGTACCATCACGGCGCCGAGGGCGCCTATCGCACCCGCGGCGGCAAGGCGCTGACGGTGACGCTCTCGCCCAACCCGAGCCACCTCGAGTTCGTGGGACCGGTGGTGGACGGGCGGGCCCGCGCCGAGCAGACCAACCGCAAGGGCCGCGAGCCGCACCACGATCCCAGCACCGCGCTCCCGGTCATCATCCACGGCGACGCGGCCTTCGCGGGCCAGGGTGTCGTCGCGGAGACCTTCAACCTCGGCGCGCTCGCGGGCTACCGCACCGGCGGCACCGTTCACATCATCACCAACAACCAGGTCGGCTTCACCACCGACATGCGGGACTCGCGCTCCACCCGTCACGCCTCCGACCTGGCCAAGGGCTTCGACGTCCCGATCATCCACGTGAACGGCGACGACGCCGAGGCCTGCCTCGCCGCCGTGCGGCTCGCCATGATGTACCGCGAGCGGTTCCACGAGGATGTGCTGATCGACCTGGTCGGCTACCGCCGCCACGGCCACAACGAGGGCGACGAGCCGAACTACACCCAGCCGCAGATGTACGAGCGGATCCGGAACCTGGCCACGGTGCGGGAGCAGTATGCCGCCCTGCTGGTCCGGCGCGGCCTGTACGGCGCCCCCGAGGCGGAGGCCGAGTACACCCAGTCCTACCAGCGGCTGCTCGACATCCAGCAGGCCTACAAGAGCAGCATGGGCAAGGCGGCGGTCCAGGAGACCAAGGTCATCGACCGCACCAGCGGGGTCGAACCCGAGACCGCGGTCGAAGCCGAGCTCCTGACCTCGCTCAACGAGCAGCTCCTCACCTGGCCCAGCGGCTTCGCCGTGAACCCGAAGCTGCTCAAGCAGCTCGAGCGGCGGCGGACCGTCCTCGGGCCCGAGGGGGGCATCGACTGGGCCCACGCCGAGGCGCTGGCGCTCTCTGCACTGCTGGTGGAGGGGTACCCGATCCGCTTCACCGGCCAGGACACCGAACGCGGCACCTTCAGCCAGCGGCACCTGGTGCTGCACGATGCCCAGAGCGGCCTGGCCTATGCGCCCATCAAGAATCTCCCCGGGGCGCTGGTGAGCATGGAGCTGCACAACAGCCCGCTCTCCGAACTGGCCACGCTGGGCTTCGAGTACGGCTACAGCGCCGCCGCTCCCGAGACGCTGGTGCTCTGGGAGGCGCAGTTCGGCGACTTCGTCAACGGCGCCCAGGTCATCATCGACCAGTTCATCGTGAGCGGACTCTCGAAGTGGGGACTCAGCACCCGCCTGACGCTGCTGCTCCCGCACGGGTACGAGGGCCAGGGCCCGGAGCACTCGAGCGCCCGGCTGGAGCGGTTCCTCCAGCAGTGCGCCGAGCGGAACATCCGGGTGGCCAACCCGACCACGCCGGCGCAGTACTTCCACCTGCTTCGCCGCCAGGCAAAGCGCACCCGCCAGCGCCCGCTGGTGGTGATGACCCCGAAGAGCCTGCTCCGCCTCCCGCTCGCGATCAGCAAGCTCGATGACCTGACCACCGGGACCTTCCAGGCAGTGCTGGACGACGCGGTGGCCTCCGCCCATCGGGAGCAGGTGCGCCGGGTGGTGCTCTGCTCCGGCAAGGTCTACTACGACCTCCTCGCCGCCGCCGCGGGAAGCGATCGCTCCCGCACCGCGCTGGTGCGGCTCGAGCAGCTCTACACCTTCCCGGAAGAGGAGCTCAAGGCGGTGCTGGCCGGCTACGGCTCGCTGGCGGAGGTGGTGTGGACCCAGGAGGAGCCGCTGAACATGGGAGCCTGGACCTGGGTCGAGCCCCGGCTGCGGGCCATCCTGCCCGCGAACGTGAGCCTGCGCTACGCCGGGCGGCCGGAGCGGGCGAGCCCGGCCGAAGGGTACCCCGCCGCCCACAGCGCGGAACAGAAGCGGATCGTCGAGGAAGCCCTTAGTTAGCCGCCACCAGGCCTCCTGACTTCTCCCGAGCCGGGCAGCCCACGCTGCCCGGCTCGCCGTTTTCGGCCCGATGTACCGCACCGGCACGCGGCTGGCACCCTCCTCCCCCTGAAATCCCAGTTCAGCTGTCAGGCATCGTTGCACGACAAGCACTTAGGCCACGCTTCCGGCTGCCCGGGGGGAGTGGCATACGTGCAGGCCGCCAGCAATCCTCGCAATCGACCCAAGTCGGAGGAGTCATGTCCACCCCCACGCCTGGCCAGGACCGGAAGTTCGGCGCCCTGCTGCATACCAAGCGCCTCCCGGTCATCAACGCTGTGGTCTTGAGCCCGCTGGTGCTCGCGTTCCTCTACCTCGCACTGACGCAGCCCTTCAGCGCCGCCTCAGCCGGGGTGCTGGCCGTGTCGGTGTTGCTCGGGGCGCTGATCGTATGGACCCTGTCCTACCGCGCCTGGATCCATGATCTCGGGGTTCGAACCTCCAGTGCCTTCGGCAAGCGGGAACTGCTGTACAAGGACCTCAGGACCTTCTCCTACTCCCGCATCTCCTACAACGGCCAGGTCACCGACACCCTGACCTTCATCCCCCAGAGCGGGAAGCCCGTGAGGGTGGCGGTCCAGCCCCGCGGCCAGGACGCCGACCTCGCGAGGATCGTGAACGTGCTGGCGGAGAGGGCCGCGGCGCGGATGGAACAGGAACTCACCCGGCAGAAGCGGGTGCGCTGGCTGACCCACGCTCCGCGCGCCCTGCCGGCACAGCCGGGTGTGCTGCTCACCCGCGACGCCTTCGTGGTCGATTCGGGCAAGTCTCCCACCACGATCCCGTTTGGCGAGATCGAGGTCCGCATCGACGGCGGCAACTTCATGGCGAAGGATCGTGCGACGGGCAAGGTCCGACTGCAGGCGCCGTGTGCGGCACCCAACTTCTACGCCGGGCTGGCGCTCTACCAGAAGCTGGTCACCCAGGCCCCGGCGGACGCACCGGCGCTGAGTCCCACCGCCTGACCGGGCGCGCTGGATCCGGAAACACGAGAGGGCCGACCCGCAGGTCGGCCCTCGTTGCTTCCCGCACTCCCGGCCGCGTCAGTGGGCGCCGTTGCCGTTCCCGTTTCCGTTGGCGTGGGGCACGAACCGCGGGCGGTTGGAGGGGAGGAACTCCCGCTCGGACGCCTGACGAATCATGTCCTTCACCCAGTCGGAGAGGTGCTCGCCATAGTGGAGCAGGAATACGCCCCGGGAACGCTTCTGCGCGATGAACGCAACGAACGGCGTATCGGCCTTGGCGGAGTTGCAGGGCTGGCAGGCGATGACCAGGTTGTCGGGCCGGTCGTAGGCCGTCTGGCCCTTGCGGGGATACACGTGATCGAGCGTGGTGCGGTTCACATCGATGTCGGTTCCGCAGTAGGCGCAGATCGGACCGTAACGATCGATCAGCCACTGCCGATGGGCATCCATCGAACGGCGGCCAAGGTTACGCGCTCTGGGCGAAGGGGGACCCGACTTGGACCTGCGATTGCCTCGTGACACAACACTTCCTTTGCTTCAGTTCCTGAATCCAGCGAATGGTGACAGATGTTCCTCCGTTGTAGAGGGATGTCTCAAAGGTAGACAAGTCAGCTCTACATAACAAGTTGGACGGAACGCTCCAACTCTTCCAGCCAGCGGACTTCAACTTCCCACTGGGCGATGACCAGCCGGACCATCTGGGCCGCCATGGCGACCATCGGACCAGTATCAGCAAGGATCCCGCCAAGCGTCTCGCGCTCCCTGGCCAGCTCTCCCTCGAGAAACTCGCGCCGCCGGCGAATCAGGCGTAACCTGTCGCCAGGCGCGGCGTTATGGGACAGGGCCAGCCAGGTCAGGAAGGGTGGCGGGGGCCGCTGGACCGCCCAGTCCTCCCGTGCCAGGGCGGCAGCCAGTGCCCGCTTTCCCGCCGCCGAGAGCCGAAAGATCTGCCGCTCCGGCCCGGCACGGGACTCGGACTCCGCCGCCCGGATCAGGTGTCCGCTGGCCGCCAGCTTCTTGAGGGAGTAGTACACCTGCGGGCGGGAGATTCCGGCCCAGTCGCGCACCTCCCGCCGCTCCAGCTCCTGGTTGAGCTCGTAGCCGTGCATCGGCCGCTCGGCGAGAAGGCTGAGCACCACGAGATCGGGGAGGGTGAGGTCGGCGGCCATGGTTGACAGCGAATATAGTCTAATTTATACTAGCTGGTAGTCTAAACGAGACTATCGCCATGCGACCGGTGTTCGTCCTGACCGCCCTGCTGCTCCTGAGCGAGCCGCCTTCCCCGAGGTCCCTCATGTCCGCGCCCGCCACCCCGCTCATCACCCGGCTCACCCCGGTCATCTTCGTGGACCAGATCGAACCCTGCCTCGGCTTCTGGACCGACCGCCTCGGTTTCGAGAAAGTGGCCGAGGTGCCGGGGCCGGACGGGAAGCCCCAGTTCGCGATGCTGGTGCGCGACGGGATCGAGGTGATGTACCAGACCTGGGCCGCGCTGCATGCCGACCTGCCGGCCCTGGCGAAGGAGCCGCGGGGTCACGCGACCCTGCTGTTCCTCGAGGTGTCCGACCTCGACCAGGTGGACCGGGCCCTCGCGGGCCTGCCCCGCCTGGTCGAGCGGCACAAGACGTTCTACGGGATGGAAGAGATCAGCGTGCGGGAGCCGTCAGGCGCGATCGTGACCTTCGCGATGAAGGTGCCGGAGTAAGGTCCTCAGGGGATGACCACCACCGTGCCCGGCATCGTCACGCCGTGAACCCCGCACTCGTACTGGAAGGTCCCGGTGGCGGGGAAGAACGCCTCGTAGGGCGTGCCGGCCACCAGGAGCTGGCTGCTCTGGAAGGTGGACACCCCGATCGACTGCACACTGTGACTGCCGGCGGAGAGGTCCCAGCGCATGACGCTGCCGACATGAATCGTGTCCACCGCGGGGTTCTCCGAGAGGTTGGTGGTGCTGCGGAAGAAGAAGTTCCCGACACTGACCACCCTGGCCCCCGCGAACACGGTGATCGCGAAGTCGCGGTCGATCCCCGGCACCGCGGCGCTGCTGGCGCGGAGCACCGCCGGCCCGGGCGTGGCGCCCGCGGTGGCCACCACCGACGCGGCGCCGGATGACAGGGTCACGGTGGTGGGACTCGCGGGTGTGATCGCCCCACTCACGGTCGACCAGCTCACCGACACCCCACCCACCCCGTTGCCGAACTGATCGGTCACGCGGACCGTCGGGGCCACCGAGGCAGGCCCGTTCACCTGGGCCAGCTGGTTGTCGCCCACCGTCTTCACCAGGCTCACGGGGCTTCCGGCATTGGCGGTGGCGGCGAAGGTCACCGGCGAACCGGTGGCACCGGCGAGGGTCGCGTTCACCGCCTGGCCTCCCGACAGCTGCCCCAGTGTCCAGCGGGTCGCCGCCACCCCGTTGGCGTCGGTCTGCGATGCCGCGGGGCTCACGCTGCCGCCACTGGGCGTGGACCAGTTCACCGTGACCCCGGACTTCGCCACGCCGTCCTCCAGCACCAGCACCCGCAGCGACTCGGCCAGCACCGCGTGCACCGTGTCGGTCTGGCCATCGCCATTGGGCGCGCCGGCCTTCGCGATGCTCCGGCTGGGACCATTCCCCCCTCCGCCGCCTCCCCCGCCCCCGCCGCAGGCCCCGATGATCAGCGCCGCGACGAGGAGAACGGCGGGACGGACGGCGGACGTGCTGCATCTGGCATGTCGGGACATGGGAGAAACCCCCTCCAGAAGACTGGCGGACGCCCGCCTGTACCGAAACGGGACAGGCGGAGAGCGAACTCACTCATTGCGAGACAGGAGACCAACGACAACTGTGAGGCGGGAGCGGAACGATCCTAACTATTCCGCCGGATTTGGCAAGACCGTCAGCTCAACGCTTCTCCGGGCGCAGCGGCCGCGCCGGCACCAGTCCGCTGGCCAGACGGGTGGCGCTCCAGGCGAGCAGCCACGCGAAGGCCGGCGCGGCCAGCAGGAAGAGCCAGCCCGGCAGCCCCACCACGCCGGCCACCCTCGGCGCCAGGCGTGCGAGCGGCGCCCACTCGACGGTGAACGCCAGCAGCAGGACCCAGGCGAGCGCCGCTGCCCCGCCCGCACGCCATGGCTGTGCCCGGCCGGTGAGCCCCCAGAGCGCGCCCACCAGCGCCACGCCCCACCATCCTGCGGCGATGGTGCCCGCGCCGAAGCCGAGCATGAGGAGGAGAAAGCCGATCATCGCCGGGCCACTGGCTCCAGGGTGAGGCGGCTCCGCTCGCGGGCGCCGAGCTCGCCGGGGTTCTTCGGAACCCGGAGGGTATCGAGGGTACCGTTGCGCCAGTGCTCGAGACCGGTGAGGTAGCGCGAGCTCGCCGGGTTGCCGGACTGTCCCCCCGGATAGGTGCCCCACGCGCGCACCTCGGGTCCGAGTTCCACCACCATCCGCCAGCTGGGCCCGAAGGCGCCGCGGCCGCTGGAAGGATTGAGCGTCGACATCCCCGCCTGGATCGGGATGCGCAGCGCGGAGAGCGACGGGATCCGGAGCAGGTGATAGATGCTGGCGTGCCGGATCTTCTCCCAGCGCCACCCGCCGCCATCGGGTTCACCGAAATTCCTGATGGTAGCGGCCAGTCCTTCGGAGAGGGCCCGCGCCAGCAGCACATCCCGGTCCTCGACCGCCACCGTCCGGTGATCATCCCACCAGATGTTCGACGAGTCGGCCAGGAGCGCGGCGGTGATGGTGTTCTCCGGCACCGCGAGGCTGTCGAGCTCGTCCCAGAGGAGCCGGGAGAGCTGCCGCATCGTCATTTCGAAGAGCACCGACCGGGTGTTCTCGAGAGTGTATCGCAGGTCCCACTCCCCGAGGAGCGCAGTAGCGCGATGCACCGCCGGGTCATCGCCGTGCTTCTTCCCCGCGGCCAGCAGCGCGGGCATGAATCGCTCGGCGGCCGCGCTGACGGGGTCGGTCTGGAAGCGGCGCATCGCGTCGGGGGTCACCGCGCTGTCTGCGCGCAGCAGCTCGTTGATCCGGATGGCCCGCCAGGGGGTGGGCCAGGATGCGCCGAGGTAGCGCGAGTCGACGCGGGGGTCGATGGGCTGCTGGTTGGCGGAGGCGAGGTAGCCCTGGGCCGGATCGATGGCCTGCGGCATCTCGGCGGTGGTCCACGCACCCTGCCAGTCGCTCGCGGAGGTGTCGCCCCGGAACTCCAGGTCCCCGCGGTTGGTGGCACGCAGCGGGTAGCGGCCGGTGGAGCGGATGGCGATCGAGCCGGCGCGGTCGGCGACGAGGAAGTTCTGGGCCGGCGCCTGGTAGCGGGCCACGGAATCGAGGAAGGCGCGGGTGCTGGTGGCCTTCGACACGGCACTGAAGGCGCCGAGCTCCTCGCCTGACTCGAGCACGGTCCAGCGCATCGAGCGCCAGCCGGCGCCGGCGCGGGTCAGCGGGCCCCGGTGGGTGTAGCGCAGGGTATCGGTGGCGATCACGCGGCCGTGCTGGTCGCGGTACTGCTCGACCTCGAGGCGGAGCGGCTTCCACGCACCGTCGACCCGGTACTGCGACGGATGACCGGGATCGTCGACCACCTCGTCGTACCGGTCGAGCACATCCGACTCGGTGTTGGTCGAGGTCCAGGCGATGTCGCGGGTGAAGCCGATGAGGACGCTGGGCGCGCCCGGAATGGTGACGCCATAGACATCCAGCGTCCCCGGCACGACGAGATGCACCTCGTACCAGATCGACGGAAGCGTGAGCTCGAGATGCGGGTCGCCGGCGAGGAGCGCGTAGCCCGCGGCGGTGCGCCGGGGCGCCACCGCCCAGTTGTTGGAACCGAGCGCATCGAACCCGAAGTCGGACTCGCCGAACGAGAGTTTCGCCACGCTGTCGGTCGCGGAGGGAGAGCCGGGCGGCGGCAAGCGGAGCGGATCGGTGCGCGGGGCACCGCTCCCGTTGGGCTGGATCGGCTCCTGGATGGGACTGCTGGCCGGGAAGAGCGCATCGGCGGCGGCACCACCGATCTTCGCGGCGACGGCGCGATGCTGGTCCTCGAGGTCACTGTAGGCGAGGGTGTACCCCATCCGCCCGAGCAGGTTGAGGCTGTTGAGCGGCGACCAGCGCCCGGGCGAGCGGCCCAGCAGCAGGTACTCGAGGGGGCGGCGAGCGCCGAGCTGGTCGATCCAGGCGTTGGCCCCGTCGGCAAAGGCGTCGAGCAGCGTCCGTTCCCCTGGCGTCATCTGGGCCAGCCGCCGCCGGGCCGCATCGGGGAGGCCGATGCCCCGCATCTCACGGTCGAGGCCGAGCGCCGCGGCCCCCACCATTTCAGTCAGCGTCCCGGCACCGGCGCGGGCCTGGATCTCGAGCTGGAAGAGCCGGTCGCGCGCCACCACGTAGCCGAGGGCACGAACGGCGTCAGGCTCGGAGGTGGCGAAGATGTGGGGCACGCCGCGGTCGTCGTAGCGCACGTCGACCGGGCCGGTGAGCCCCGCGATGCGGGCCGAGCTCTGTGGGGGCAGCTCGGCGTCGCGGGCGGTGGCGAGCGCGCCGTGCAGCGGATCGAGGAGCGGCCCGACCGGCGGGAGGGGAGCCGGCGGGCGGAGACTCAGGTAGACCAGCGCAGCGAGAACGAGGGCGGCGAGGAAGGTGCCGACGGACCGCAACGTCACGGGTGATAGCGGCTCTTGAGAAGGCGGCTCCACGCCCCGGTCAGCGGATCCACCTTGGTGGCGGGACCCTGGGCGTTCACGACGGGATGCCCTTCATTCACCCAGCGGAAGAGGCCGCCGTCGAGGTTGGTCACCCGGGTGAACTCCGCCTTGCCGAGCGCCTGGACCATCGCGGCGCCGACGGCACCAGGGCCATCGTAGACCACGACGGGAATGTCCCGGCGCACGTGGGCGAGCGGCGCGAGGTCGGGATTGGTGGCGTCGACGTTCACGGCGCCATCGATGTGGCTCAGCGCGAAGGCTGCGGGGGTGCGGGCATCGACCAGGAGGGGAGGCGGCCGGTTGGGATCCTTCATCCAGGCCAGCAGTTCGTCAGGCGTGACACGCCGCACGTCCCGGAACTTGATGGCCACCGCTTCCCGGAGGATCAGCGCGCCCAGTGGGGAGCCGTCCCACACCAGTCCGGTCGCGAAGAGCACGAGCAGGACCAGTGCGAGGATCGTCTTCGTGGTGAACCGCTTGCGAGGCTTGGAAGTGGCCATGAACCTGTAAGGTAGGGCCCGGCGCGAATCGGGGCGAGCCTCCCTGGCTCGCCCCGTCTCGTTTTCACCCAGGCGTCAGCGGCCCCGGCCGCCGCCGCCGCCGCCCTGGCCCCGACCGCCGCCGCCACCGCGATTGTCGCGGTCGTCGACCTTGCGAGTCTTGGCAAGGATCTCGGCCTGCTTGGCCGCGAGGCGGATCATCCGCTCGGGGCTTTCGGCCTTCATGATCTGCCGGGCCTGGCCGGCGGTGAAGACGACCTTCCCGTCCTGGATTTCCCAGGTCAGGGGCCGGCCGGTGGTGAGCTCGTAGGTACCGACCACGTTCTCGCCGGCACCCTGCGCCGCCTTGACCCGCTCGGCCAGGGCTTCCCGGCTGGAAAGTCCCTCGAGCGCGACCGGAGGCTTCCCGAACGGGGTGATCGGCTGCACCAGGATGGCCACTTTGGCGCCGGACAATGAGCCGACGCGGATGTCCTTCCCACCAACTTCCTTCGCCCAGCGAAGGGTTTCGCGTTCCGCCGGGGTCGGCGGCTTCGAGGGGCCACTCGCGGACTGCTTGGGGGCGGCCTGCTTCTGCCGCTCCTGGTTCTGCCGCAGGGCCTTCAGGTATTCGGGTTCGTCAGACACGGCTGTTCTCTCCGCCAGCAACGTACTGGATCTTGGGGGAGGGAGAAGATACAAGGGTAGAGCGGCGCGGGCCAGCCAACTCGGGGAATCAGCGGGGGTTGGACCCCGGCGGATAGACCTCGCAGTGGGCCCGCTTCTCACTGTAGAGCACGCAGAAGGCGCCCTGGCGGCCCCAGCGGGTGGACCAGAGCGACATCACGGTCCGGTCGCTCGGGCTGAAGCGGGGGGCGGGTTCCTCGCCGTCGGTGGACCGGACGTGGGTGTGGGCGGTCCCGATCCAGCGTGGCGGCCCGCAATCGCTGAGGGAGAGCTGGGCATCCGCGGTGAGCGAGTCGGCCGGGGCCTCGGCCAGGGGCAGCGCGCTGGTGACGTGCACGGTGTCGGGGCCGATGATGCCGCCGAGGCAGGCCACCGCCTCGCGCCGGGTGGCCATGCTCCGGGCCCAGAGGGCCTTGAGGCTGTCCTCGGCGGCGGGCGCCACCCGCCAGGCGGGAAGATCGGCGGGATGCGGAACCGCCCCGCCACCCGCCAGCGCCAGGAGCGCGATGACGGCGACGGCCCGCGGAATCACCGCTTGGTCACCATCGCCCAGAGGGCATAGAACAGGATCGCGGTGCCGGTCCACCCGATGACCGACCAGCGGATGAACAGCTTCCGGATCGTGGCGGGATCGTCGGTGCGTTCCAGGCGGTACTGGTCCGGCAGCAGGATCGCCAGCCAGGAGAGGGTCACGACCGAGAGCGCCGTGATGCCCTTGACCAGCCAGGGAGTACTGAAGAAGGGGAGGTTGCTCTGGAGGGCCATGATCACGCCGCTGACGGTGAGGAGAATGCCCCCGCCGAGGGTGAAGATCAGGTCGGTCCAGAGAATGGCGCGGGCAACCGGGCGAAACGGGATGGTGGCATCCCGCCAGTGCCGGTAGAGGTAAAAGGACCAGGCCCCGGTGACGGTGACGTTCCCCACCATCAGGACGACGCCGATGACGTGCAACGCCTTCAGCGTGAAGTAATCCATCGGGCTCGGGAAGTCAGGCGACGGCCTGGGTCAGTTGCGCTCGGGAAACGCGATTCTTGAGCACCGCCCGTCCGAGGATGACGAGCTTGCGCCCGAAGGGAACATAGGCGCGTCCCTGGAAGACGTCATACTGGCGCTGCTCGATCCGGTCGAGGATGCCGGCGTAGATGCGAAGCAGCAGCCGGATCGTGAGGCGCGAGCCGTCATCGGGGAAGTGGTGGATCACCTGGTCGGCGGCCTCGAAGTACTCCCGGGCGCGGCAGACCTGCCAGGCGATGAAGCCGCGGAGCCGGGTGGACATGCGGCGCCGCTCGAGGTCGGCGCTCGAGAGTTCCCAGAGGGCCAGCTCATCGGCGGGGAAGTAGACCCGGCCGTTGTCGAGATCCTCCCGGACGTCGCGGAGAATGTTGGTGAGCTGCATGGCGATGCCGAGGCGCATCCCGGCCTCGTCGGTCGGCCCGCCGGGCACGCCGAGCACCGGGGCGATCATGAGGCCGACGCCGCCCGCCACCTGGCGGCAGTAGCTCTCGAGGGCGGGGAAATCCGGCATCGCCACCGGCTCGAGATCCTTCGCCACCCCGTCGAGCAGCTCGATGAAGGGGGTGAGGGGCACCGGGTAGCGGCGCACCGTATCGGCGAGCGCGAGCCAGCGGGGATCGGCGTCGGGGGAGCCGGCGTAGATCGCCTCGAGGGAGCCGCGGAGCGCGGCGAGATCGGCGCGCACGAGGGCCGGGTCCCGGCCGTCGCGCTGGTCGACGAGGTTGTCGACGTGGCGGCAGAAATCGTAGATGGCAAACAGGGAGCGGCGCTTCAGGGCGGGCAGGAACCAGCCCGCGAAGTAGAAGCTCCGCGCCCACTCGGCGGTCACCCGCTCGGCGTGCTGGTACCGCGCCTCGACCGCCGCCGTCACCGTCCGGGGACCTCGTCCTTGATGCGCTGCACCACGCAGTCGGCGCTGATCAGCACCATCGGCAGGCCGCACCCGGGATGGGTGCTCTGCCCGACGAAGTAGAGATTCTTGTAGCGCTTGTGCCGGTTGTGCGGCCGGAAATACCCGATCTGCATCAGGTTGTGGGAGAGGCCGAAGGCCTCGCCGCGGAGGTTGCCGAAGTTGGTGGTGAAATCGTCCGGGGTGACGAGCTTCTTCGTCACGATGTGCTTGCGGAGATCGGGAAGGCCCCACTGCTCCAGCCGCTCGAGGGTGCGGGCCTCGACCTTCGGACCCTCCACCGACCAGTCGATCGGCCGGGCGGGGTTCTGGCTGGGTGCCAGCACCAGCACGTAGATGCTCTCCCCGCCGGGCGGCGCCATGGCCGGCTCGGTGCGGGTGGTGGCGACGACATAGAAGGGCGGGTCGTCGGGCATCACCTGGTCGGTGAAGAGCTCGCGGCAGGTAGTCTCGAGGTCCCGGCTCACCGCCAGGTTGTGGTGCAGCAGGTTCGGGTAGGTGCGATTGGTGCCGAGATAAAGCAGCACCACCGAACAGCTGAAGACCTTGCGGTCGATGGCCTTGTAGGGCTCACCCAGGAGCGACCCGTAGGTGTAGGGCAGGTCGCTGTTGGCGACGATCACGTCGGCGGCGACGCGGGTGCCGTCCTCGAGGATCGCGGCCTTCACGGCGGAGCCGTCCTTCTCGAGCCGCGCGACCGGGGCGTTGTAGCGGTACTCGATGCCCAGCTCCCGGCCCAGCTTCTCGAGGGCGCGGGCGAGGGCGTTCATCCCGCCCATCGGGTAGTAGATCCCCCGGGCCAGCTCGGTGTAGGCGAGCAGCCCGTAGATCGCGAGGGAGTCGTAGGGCGAGAGCCCGAGATAGAGCGACTGGAAGGTGAAGGCCTGCTGGAGCCGCTCGTCCTTGAAGTACTTCCGGACCATCCGCTGGAGATCGCCCAGCGCCGCGGGGCCGTACTTGAGCCCCATGTTGCCGACCCGGAGCATCGACTCGGGGCGGTGCATGTTGCGGTTGATGAAGTCCATGCCGCGCTTGTAGAGCTCGCCGGTGTGGGCGATGAACTTGAGCGCGTTGGGTGTGCACCCCGGCTCGAACTCCTCGAGGTTCTCCAGCAGTTTGTTGAACTGGCTGGTCATGGTGAGGGCGCTCCCGTCGGCGAAATGCAGCCGGTAGTAGGGATCGCACTGCACCAGGGTCAGGTAGTCCTCGAGCCGGCGGCCCACCAACTTGAAGAGGTCGTGCCAGACCTCGGTCATCATGACCAGCGAGGGGCCGGTATCGAAGGTGTAGCCCTGCGACTTCCAGACGCCGGCCCGGCCGCCGGGGCCATCGTGCTTTTCCAGCACGGTGACGCGGTAGCCCGCATGGGCCAGCCGCACCGCGGCGGCGAGGCCGCCGATGCCGGCCCCGATGACGAGCGCTGAGGTTCCCTGCCGGTGCACCGCCGGGGCGCGCGAGGGAGCGGAGACGGGTGTTGCGGTAGTGCTCATGACGCGCGGCTGGCGAGCCTCGACGGGAAGATGGACCTGGGATCAGGAATGCTCTCCGGCCCGACCTTGAGGCCGGCCCGGCGGAGCCGCGAACTGTTGGCCTCGGAACCCTGTCCCCCCATCACCACCATGGTGCCCGGGGGGAGGAGCCGCGGGAGCCGCCGCAGCTCCGGCAGCCGGCCCGCGACATTACCCGGGTCGGAGCCGGAGATGGCGACCACCTGCGGCACCAGCGACCAGGCCGCCTCGACCAGGTCCTTGATCGGGAGATTGGGCCCGAGGTAGCGCACCCGCCACCCCATGCGCCTGAGCCGGATCAGGGTGACGAGGAATCCCCACTCATGCTGTTCCTGGGGAAGGCAGCAGGCCAGCAGCATGGGACCGGTGCCGGTCTCGTTGTCGAGCTCCACCTTGAGCCGCTGCACTACCGCCTCGCTGGCCAGGTGCTCCGCCGCCACGCTCAGTCGGCCCAGCGCCCAGAGATCGCCGATGACCTCACCGAGCGGCAGGATAATCTCCCGCCCGAACTGCTCGCTGTCCATTCGCTGATGGAGATCGGCCAGAAGCTGATCGAGCCGCTCCCGATCGAAGCGCTTGACCGCTTCCACCAGCAGCGACAGCGGCGACCCGTCGGTGGCCCGGCCTTCGGCCCGGGCAATCACCGAGTCCCTCGGCTCCTTGACCAGGTCGCCGATCCGCTCCCCCGCCGCGCACAGGCGCGAGAAGGCTCGAAGCAGCGCCACCTGCTCACTGGTGTAGGTGCGGTAGCGGTTGGGCTGCCGGGTGGGACGCACCACCTCGTAGCGGCGTTCCCAGGCACGGAGCCGGGCGGTCGCCAGCCCGGTCAGTTCGGAGACCTCGTGGATCTCGTAGGTGCGGTTCGGAAAGATGTGGCTCATCGCGCTGCCCGTTTGTACAGAGTTCTTCACAAAAACACTGAACAAGTATAACCCCCCGGACACGCCCCCCGCCAGCACGCGGTGACGCCCCCTTTCTTCGGTGATTAGTTTGGTCCGTCCTCACCGGAGAACCCCACCTGACCACCTCTGCGATCGCGCCCGCCCCGGTGAATCCGCTGTATTCGGAACCCGCCTGGCGCACCATCAACTCGCTTCGCGCGCTCGCCATGGACGCGGTGGAGCAGGCCCAGTCGGGCCACCCCGGCACCCCCATGGCGCTGGCCCCCGCCGCGTACGTCCTCTGGGACCGCTTCCTCCGCTTCGACCCGGCCACGCCCGACTGGGCCGACCGTGACCGCTTCATCCTTTCCTGCGGCCACGCCTCGATGCTGATCTACGCACTCCTCCACCTGGGGGGGTACGAGGTCTCGCTCGAGGACCTGAAGCAGTTCCGGCAGTGGGGCTCGCGGACGCCAGGGCATCCCGAGCGGGGGCATACCGTGGGTGTCGAAACCACCACCGGCCCGCTGGGCCAGGGGGTGGGGAATGCGGTGGGAATGGCCATCGCGGAGCGGGTACTGGCGGAGCGGTTCAATCGACCGGGCTTCCCGGTGATGGCGCATCGGATCTGGGGCTTCGTGAGCGACGGCGATCTCATGGAGGGCGTGGCCGCCGAAGCCGCCTCGATCGCGGGGCACCTCAAGCTGGGCCACCTCAACCTGATCTTCGACGACAACCACATCACCATCGACGGCGACACCGCCCTGAGCTTCACCGAGGACGTGGGACGCCGCTTCGAGGCCTATGGGTGGCAGGTGCAGCGGGTGGGTGACGCGAACGACCTCGCCGGGATCGCGGCGGCGCTCGAGAACGCCCGGGTCGAGACCCACCGTCCCTCCCTGATCCTGCTCCGCAGCCACATCGCCGACCCGGCGCCCACCAAGCGCGACACTGCGGCGGCGCATGGCGCGCCGCTCGGGAAGGACGAGGTGAAGAAGACGAAGGACATCCTCGGCTGGCCGGAGACGCCGTTCTTCGTGGCGCCCGAGGCGATGGAGTGGCGCGACCGCTGCCGCGCGCGGGGAAAGGAAGCCCGCGAGGCGTGGCAGGGCGTGTTCGAACGCTATCGCTCGGCCCACCCGGAGCTCGCGGCGGAGCTGGAGCAGTGGCTGAGTGGCGGGCTCCCCGCCGGATGGGACGCGGACCTGCCGGTGTTCACGCCCCAGGACGGCGCCCTCGCGACGCGGCAGGCCTCGGCCAAGGCGCTCAACGCGATCGCCGCGAAGGTGCCGAACCTGATGGGCGGTTCCGCCGACCTGGCCGAGAGCACCGGCGCCGACATCAAGGGGGGTGGCAGCTTCGGGCCGGGGAAGGCGGGGCGGAACTTCCACTGGGGGGTGCGGGAGCACGGAATGGCGGCGTGCCTCAACGGCATGGCCGCGCACGGCGGCGTCCGGCCCTTCGGCAGCACCTTCCTGATCTTCACCGACTACTGCAAGCCCTCGATCCGGCTCTCCGGACTGATGCACCTGCCGGTGATCTACATCGGGACGCACGATTCGATCGGCCTGGGGGAGGACGGCCCGACCCACCAGCCGATCGAGCAGCTGGCGATGCTGCGGGCCACCCCCAACGTCACGGTGATCCGCCCCGCCGACGCCAACGAAACGGTGGAGGCGTGGAAGGCGGCGGTCGCCCGGAGCGACGGCCCGACGGTGCTGGCGCTCTCGCGGCAGAAACTCCCGATCCTCGACCGCACGACGTACGGCGCGGCGGACGGGACCCGGAAGGGCGGCTACGTGCTGCTGGACGCCCGGGGCGGGAAGCCGGCGGTGATCGTGATTGCGACCGGCTCGGAAGTGGCGCTCGCCCTCGGGGCGGTGGAACAGCTGCAGGCCGAGGGGGTGGCGGTGCGGCTGGTGTCGCTCCCGTCGTGGGAGCTGTTCGCGGCGCAGAGCCCCGAGTATCGTGAGAGCGTGCTGCCGGCAGCGGTCACGAAGCGGGTGGCGGTGGAAGCGGCGACCAGCTTCGGCTGGGAGCGCTGGGTGGGCCGGGACGGGGTGATCATCGGGATCGATCACTTCGGGGCCTCGGCACCCGCCGACGAGCTCTACAAGCAGTTCGGGTTTACCCGGGACGCCATCGTTTCGGCGGTCCGCAACCTTCTCAAGTAGTTCCTCGTTCCGCGTTCCTTGTTTCTCGTGGGTGTGCTCTTCCACGACAACGAGGAACGCGGAACGAGGAACGCGGAATGGATAAGATGACCAACCCCCTCGTTGCCCTCGGCGCCCTCGGGCAGAGCCCCTGGTACGACTTCATCACCCGTGATCTCGTCACCTCCGGCGAGCTGGCCCGGCTGATCCGCGACGACGGCCTCCTCGGCATGACCACCAATCCCACGATCTTCGAGAAAGCGATCGCGGGGAGCGAGCTCTACGACGACGACATCCGGAAGCTCGCGGCCGAAGGGAAGCGCCCCGCCCAGATCTTCGAGGCGCTGGCGATCGAGGATGTGCGCGCGGCCTGTGACCTCTTCATGCCGGTGTACCGGGACTCGAAGGGGATGGACGGGCTGGTCTCGATGGAGGTCTCGCCGACGCTGGCGCATGACACCGCCGGGACGATCGCGGAGGCGGAGCGGCTCTGGAGCCGGATCGCGCGGCCCAACGTGATGATCAAGATCCCGGGAACGCTGGCCGGGCTGCCGGCGATCACCCATTGCCTCGCGGCGGGGATCAACGTCAACGTCACCCTGCTCTTCTCGGTGGAGCGGTACCGGCAGGTGGCCGAAGCGTTTTTCGCGGGGCTGGAGCAGCGGGCCGCGGCCGGGAAGTCGCTCGTAGGTGTCGCGTCGGTGGCCTCGTTCTTCGTGAGCCGGGTGGATGGCAAGGTGGGTGGTGGCTCGGCGGCGATCGCCAACGCGGCGGTGGCATACCGGGCATTCGAGGAGCTGTTCGCGACCGCGCGCTGGACCGCGCTGGCGGCCCGGGGTGCCATGGTCCAGCGACCGCTGTGGGCATCCACCAGCACCAAGGACCCCAATCTCCCCGACACCTACTACGTCGAAGCATTGATCGCGCGACTCACAGTCAACACTCTCCCTCCGGCGACCTTCGCCGCCTATCGCGATCACGGCGCCCCGGCACTGCGGATCGGCGCGGCGATCGCGGCGGCCGATGGCGTACTGTCGGAGCTTCGCAGCCGCGGTATCGACCTCGGCCAGGTCACCCACACGCTGGAAGTGGAAGGCGTGAAGTCGTTCGCGGCCTCGTTCGACTCGCTGCTCAAGGTGATCGAGCAGAAAGCCGCAGTGCTGGTCTAGTCGCTCCCCGGAAAAGCGCCCGGTGGTCCTCGGGCGCTTCCTCCCGCTGGTGTATCCCGCGGTGCATCCCCTGCCTCACACACACTATATACCCCTAGGGGGTAGTGCCGGCTGACGTATCCTGCACTCTAGCAAGCAGGATGGGCCGGTCCCACGCGTTGTCAGTCACTTGTCGAAAGACAATATGTCCGACCGGTAATTCCTGCCGCATTCCAGTCTATTGCAGGGCCCTGCCTGACAAATTATCTAGGGATCTTCATACTTGACCAATAAAGTCTACTATGAAGATCTGCTAACCTGTCGCCGCGCCTCACCGACGAGGTAGCCCTCGGTGCCCTTCCAACGCGCCGCGGCGAATCACCGACTCACCGATCTGCGGCAGGCGTGCCCCCCAACGCCTACCTTGGAATCGAGAAAGTCAGCCACCGTTCGAGGTGAGATGGCCACAACGGCCCGCCTGGACTGGGATCATGCACCGGGATCGCCCCTGGATCCGCGGGCGCTGCGCGCGTGCGCCAGGGTGGCGCGCGCCAGTTCGGTGGCCGTGATGGTCCTGTCCGTCCTGGTGCTCGGGGGGTGGGCGATCGGCAGCACGACCGCCACCTCATGGCAGGCGGGGTGGCCACCGATGCGCCCACTCTCGGCGGTCTGCACCGGGCTGCTGGGCGTCGCATTGCTGCGCCTGACACAGCGGGACCGGCTCGACCCGATCGGTACCGGGGCGGCTCTCGTGGTAGGATTCGTGGTATGCCTGACAATCCTCGAGCACGCCACCGGGGTCGACCTGGGTATCGACCACGTCTTGTTTCCCGGTGCGGCGCTCTGGGCGTCGGAGGTGCAGCGGGGAAGGATTCCGGCCCTGTCGGCGGTGACCCTGGGCCTGCTCGCGCTGGGCCTGGCAGTGCAAGGGTCCGACCGCCGGCAGGTCTGGATCCGCCAGGGTGCGCTGGTGCTCACGGCTCTCTCCGGCGTGGTGAGCCTCGAAGGGTACGTGCTTCGGCTGGCGGCACCGGAGGCGACCGACCTGCACGGGTCGATGTCGCTGTTCACCGCGCTCGCGCTGCTCCTGCTGGGGCTGGGCGGAATTGCCGCCGCGCCGACGACGGGCCTTCCCGCCCCGTTCATCAGGGATACCCCCATCAGCCGGACCAGCCGCCAGATGCTGCCCATCATGGTGGGGGCGACACTGCTGGTGGCCTGGCTCGCCGAGTACGGGGAACGTCACGGGATCTATACCTCGGCGGTCGGCACCGCGTTGCTCGCCACCATCATGGTCACGGCACTGCTTGCGGCGATGGCGCTGGGTGTCGAGCGGGTCAATCGCCTGGAGAGCATCCGACAGGTCGCCGAAGCGCAGATCCTGGCCGAGGCCCATCGCACGGTGGCCCTGTCTGCGGTCGTCGAAACATCGGACGACCCCATCCTGACCAAAACGCTCGACGGGGAGATCCGCTCCTGGAACGGCGCGGCCGAGCGGCTCTACGGGTACGCGGCGTCCGAGGTGCTGGGAAAGAACGTCTCCCTGCTGGTGCCGCCGGAGCGACAGCCGGAGCTGGCCGGATTGCTGCAGCGCCTGCGCCGGGGGGAGGCCATCCACCACCTGGAGACGGTCCGCCGGACGCGGGACGGCCGCCTGATCGACGTCTCCCTGTCGCTGTCACCGGTGAGTCTCGGACCCGGCGAGCCGGTCGGCGCGGCGGTCATTGCGCGGGACATCACGGCGCGCAAAGAAAACGACCGCCGGTTACGGGAGAGCGAGGAGCGCCTCAACTCGGTGGTCGAAAGCCTGTCCGAGGGACTGGTGATCTCCGACCTCGACGGCAAGCTGCTCCACTGGAACCGGGCCGGGCTGAAGATCCACGGCTTCGACACCATGGATGACCTGCTCCGTCCGGTGATGCAGTCCGAGCAGCTGTTCGAGCTCAGTACCCTGGACGGGCAGGTGCTCACGGTTGGTGAGTGGCCGCTTTCGCGGCTGCTTCAAGGGGAAACCGTCCGAGATCTCGATCTCCGTGTCCGTCGCCGGGACAAGCCGTGGGAGCGCATCCTCCGCTATGGAGGATCGCTGGTCAGCCAACCGGGCGGCGGCCGGCTCGCGGTCCTGTCGATCGCGGACCTGACCGATCGCTGGATGGCGGAAAACCGCTTCCGCCTGGTGGTCGAGGCCTGCCCCACCGGGATCGCGGTGGTGAATGAGCATGGCCTGATCACGATGGTGAACGGGGAGTTCGAGCGGATGTTCGGCTGGTCCCGGGAGGACCTGGTCGGTCAATCGGTCGAGTGCCTGATTCCCACGCCGCTGCGGGAGGGCCACGCCGGCCTGCGGCAGGGCTATCAGCAAAGCGAGGCCCGCCCGCGCCGGATGGGTACCGGCCGGGACCTTGTGGGCCGCCGGCAGGACGGCACCGAATTCCCGGTGGAAGTAGGCCTGACGCCGATGCTGCTCGGGGGTGAGCGGTCGGTGCTGGCGGTGGTCACCGACATCACCGAGCGCCAGGCGGCCGCCGACCTGCTGGCCCGTCACCAGCGGGAGCTGGAGCGGTCCAACCAGGAGCTGGCCCAGTTCGCGTACGTGGCGTCGCACGACCTGCAGGAGCCGCTGCGGATGGTATCGAGTTATACCGAACTGTTCGTCGACCGATACATGGGGCAGGTGGACGAGCGGGCGGCCAAGTACCTCAAGTACATCACCGACGGCGCCCGGCGGATGCAGCAGCTGATTCACGACCTGCTGTCCTACGCCCGGGTGGAGTCGCAGGGGAAACCGCTGGTCCCGACCCCGGTCGCCGCCAACCTGGCGGTGGTGCAGCACGATCTGGGTGCCGCGGTGAAGGACGCCGGGGGCACGATCGAGGCCGGGCCACTGCCGGAGGTCTGGGCCGACCCGGGCCAGCTGCGGCAGCTGCTGCAGAACCTGCTGGCCAACGCCGTCAAGTTCCGCTCCCCCGAGCGCCCGGTGCGGGTCGCGATCCGCGCGGTGGGCGAGGGGAAACAGGTCCGACTCAGCGTGAGCGACAACGGCATCGGCATCCCGCCGGAGTTCGCCGAGCGGGTGTTCGCCATGTTCCAGCGACTGCACACCAGGGAGGAGTATGATGGCAGCGGGATCGGGCTTTCGATCGCGCGGAGGATCGTGGAGCGGCACGGAGGCAGGATCTGGATCGAACCGTCGGATGGCCCCGGCACCACGGTGGTATTCACGCTCTGGCCGGCGAACGGGCCCAAACCGGCACGGTAGAGGAAATCCGTCATGAGCTCCGCGGACCCGATTCACCGGATCCTCTATGTCGACGACGACGCCGACGTGGGCGTGAGCTTTTCCCGTGCGGTGCGGCGACTCGGGTTGGAGGCCGACCTGGCCACCTCCGGGCGGGAAGCACTCCGGCTGGCGCGCACCCGGTTCTACGCGGTGATCGTCACCGATCTCCGGATGCCGGGGATCGATGGCCTGGCGCTGATCGAGCGGTTGAGCCCCACCTGCCCGTCGACCGCCTTCGTGCTGGTGAGCGGGATGCCGGAGCTGGACCTGCGGTCCAATCGCCGGGTGGATGGCGCGATCGCGTCGGTGATCGCGAAACCGTGGGACGACGAGGAGCTGGCGTCCACGCTCCAGCGGGCCTTCGAGCTGCACAAGAGCCGCTCGATGGACGACAGCATGTCGGTGCCCCAGGAGCAGACCGCGGGTATCCTGCTGGTGGAAGACAACCCCGCCGATGCCGACCTGGTCATCGCGCTGCTGGGCGCGGAGCATCCGGCGCAGAGCTTCGTCCGGGTGGGCCGCCTGCGCACGGCCCTGGAGCGGCTGCACGAGAACCGGTTCGACGCCATCATCGCCGACCTCATCCTCCCCGACGCGCGGGGCTTCGACGCCATCACCCGCCTCCAGGCCGCCGCCCCGGCGGCGCCGATCCTGGTCGTGAGCGGGATGGCCGACGAGGACCTGGCCCAGCAGGTAGTGCAGCTCGGCGCCCAGGATTTCCTGGTGAAAGGCACCCTCACGGCCGTCACGCTCGGCCGGGCGCTCCGCTTTGCCCGGGAGCGCAAGCGCGCCGAGCAGCGGCTGATCCAGCTGGCCCACTTCGACCAGCTCACCGGTCTGGCCAACCGCTCGACCTTCCATGACCGGGTGACCCAGGCCGCGACCCGGGCCCGCCGGCGCGGGTCCCGCTTCGCGGTGCTCTATGTCGACCTCGACCGCTTCAAGGCGGTCAATGACTCCATGGGTCACGACGCGGGTGACAGTCTGCTCGAGGAAGTCGGCCGGCGGATCCGGACCTCGGTGCGGGACTACGACACGGTGGCCCGGCTGGGCGGCGACGAATTCGGGGTGCTCGCGGACGACCTGGAGGGAGCCGCCGGCCTGGACGAGGTGGTTCACCGGATCCTGGCCGGATTCCAGACTCCGATCATGCTCGACGGCAAGTCGGTCCAGACCAGCTGCAGCATCGGGATCGCGATGTACCCCGACGCGGCCCGCACGACCCCCGACCTGCTCAAGTGCGCTGACAAGGCGCTCTACCAGGCCAAACGGGAGGGGCGCAATCGCGCGGCCTGGTACGATCCCCGCCAGGGCGGCGATGGCCTGATCCAATCGGCCCTGGCAGCCGACCTGAACGTGGCCCTCAAGCGGGGTGAGTTCGCCCTTCATTTCCAGCCCCAGGTGACCATCACCGGGTTCAAGCTGGTGGGGTTCGAGGCGCTGCTCCGGTGGCGGCGGGGCGAGGAGATCGTGCCGCCGTCCGTGTTCGTACCCTTGCTGGATGAGTCGGGCGGCATGGTGGCGGTAGGGCACTGGGCGCTGCGGGAGGCCTGCCGCCGGCTGGTCGAGTGGCGGAACAACGGGGCGCCGGACCTCCGGATGGCGGTCAACATGTCGGCAGGGCAGATCGAGGAGCCGGGTCTGCCGGAGGTACTGGGACGGATGCTGTCCGAGTCGGGCCTGCCCCCGGCCGCGATCGAGCTGGAAGTCTCGGAACAGGTGCTGATGCGAGATACCTATCGCATCAACTTTGCCCTGACCGAGCTCAAGAAGCTGGGTATTCGGCTCAGCATCAAGGGATTCGGGACCGGGTTCTCCTCCGCCGCCTTCCTCTCTCGTTTCCGGATCGACTGTCTCAAGGTCGCCCGCTCGTTCGTCTCGGCGGCCCCGGACGATGCCGAGAGCAGCGGCGTGATGCGGGCGATCGTCGCGCTGGGAAGTTCGCTGGGGATTCACGTCCTGGCCGACGGGGTCGAGACCCGGTCCCAGCTGAACGCAGCCAATGGCGCGGGGTGTCACCTCGCCCAGGGCTACCTGTTCGGCCGGCCGATGCCGAACTGGACCCTTCCTCCAATCTGGGAGCCCGTGGCCAATGACCCCTGTGCCTGAGCCGATCCGAGCCGTCCGGGTCCTGCTGGTCGAAGACAATCCGGCCGATGTGGACCTGATCCAGGAAACCCTGGAGCATTCCCGGGTACGCATCGACATGACGGTGGCGCGGGACGGGGTGGAGGCCGAGGCCTACCTGCGGCACGCGGGGAAGTACGCCGAATCACCCCGGCCGGACGTCGTGCTGCTGGACCTGAACCTCCCCCGCCGGAGTGGAGCGGAGGTGCTCGCGGCCATCAAGGCCGATCCAGTACTGCGGGCGATTCCGATCGTCATCCTGACGTCCTCCGACTCGGAGCTGGACGTGGCCCGAAGCTATGCCGACGGCGCGAACTGCTACATCACCAAGCCGGTCAACCTGGCCGGGCTCCAGCAGGTGGTGGCCACGGTCGAAGGATTCTGGTTCACCATCGTGCGTCTGCCGGATAGTGGGGAGGGGCCGTAACGGTGCTGGGCCTCAACGAGGTTGCGATCCGCGTGCTCCTGGTCGAAGACAATCCAGCCGAGGTCGACCTCTTCCGCGAGTACCTGGAGGAAGACCCGCAGTACCAGGTCACTGCGGTGACCACCCTGGGGGATGCGGTGAGCCGGCTCGGGACAGCGCCGGTGGACGTGGTGGTGCTGGATCTGTCGCTCCCCGATGCCCGGGGCGTGGAGAGCGTCGAGCGGTTGATCGAGGCCAGTGAGACGGTTCCGATCCTGGTGCTCACCGGTTCTGAAGACGAGGGGCTCGCGCTCCAGTGCATCGACGCCGGCGCCAGCGACTACCTCTACAAGTCGGAGGTCCGGCGGCACTCGCTCCGCCGTTCGATCGGGTTCAGCGTGAGCCGGCGTCACCGGATGCAGCTGCTTGAGCTGGCCAAGGTGATCGCCCGGCTGAAGCGGCTCAGCACCCGGGAGTCGGATACCAGCATCACCGCCCTGAGCGCGGGCGTGGGGCCGGTGCGCTCCTCCAACCCGTCGCTCTTCGGGGAGATGCGGGTCGGGTACTCGGCGATGATGGAGCAGTACCTGAACTTCACGGTCTTCGGAGAGTCGAAGCCCAGCGCGGCGATGGAGCTGCTGGCGACCAGGCTGGGCGATCATAGTGCCGGCCCGCGGGACCTGCTGGACCTGCACCTCGCCGTACTGGAGCACGAGCCGGGGATGAGCGGGCGATGGCAGTCGAACGCCATCATCATCGAGGGCCGGCTGCTGGCGCTCGAAATGATGGGCCTGTTGGTGGATTACTACCGTTCCAGCGCGCGGCGCCGGAACCTCTCGGGGAGGACATGATGCGCTATCGCCTGCGCCTCTACATCACGGGGCAGACCCCAGCCTCGGAGCGGGCCCTCGCCAACCTCGAACACATCTGCCAGAACGAGTTGAAGGGCGAGTTCGAGGTCGAAGTGATCGACGTGCTGGAGCACCCGCAGCTCGCGGAATACGAGAAGATCCTGGCCACCCCCACGCTGGTGCGCCAGCTGCCCGAGCCGGTCCGGAAGATCATCGGCGATCTGAGCGACCGGGAGAAAGTCCTGCTGGGCCTGGACCTGGTGCCCAATCGCCATCCCAGCGCCAAGGCATGAGGTCCTGACATGACGGCCCCCGCGCGAACCGAGATGTCCAAGCTCGCCACCGGGATCCCCGGCTTCGACCAGATCGGTCAAGGCGGGCTGCCAGAAGCCCGCTGCACCGTCATCGCGGGAACCGCCGGCTCGGGCAAGACCGTGCTGGCGCTGCAATTCCTCGCGGCCGGACTGCGGGAATTCAACCAGAACGGGGTCATTGTCACCTTCGAGGAGGCGCCGGCGGACCTGCTCGCGAACGTACGCTCCTTCGGCTGGCGACTGGACGAGGCGATCGAAGCCAAGCGGCTGGCGGTGGTGGATGCCTCGCCGGAGCCGGGCGAAGAGACCTTCGCGAGCGGGAACTTCGATCTCTCGGCCCTGATGGTGCGGATCGAGAGCGCCATCCGGAAAGTCGGGGCCCGGCGGGTGATCCTGGATGCGGTGGGCGCGCTCTTTCCGCAGTTCACCGACGCCGGGACGGTACGACGGGAGCTGCACCGGATCGTGACCGCGCTCCGCCGGCTCGGCATGACCTCGGTCGTCACGCTGGAGCGGACCGACGAGGAGGGCCCGATCGGCCGGTTCGGGGTGGAAGAATTCGTGGCGGACAACGTGGTGATCCTGCGGAACCGGCTGGAGCAGGAGAAGCGGCGCCGGACCATCGAGATCCTCAAGTTCCGCGGCACCATGCACCAGAAGGGCGAGTATCCCTACACCATCGACCCGACCGATGGGCTCACCATCATCCCGCTCTCCTCGATCGAACTGCAGCAGCACTCCTCCGACGTGCGGGTCTCCTCGGGCGTGCCCGAGCTGGACCGGATGTGCGGCGGCGGCCTGTACCGCGACTCCATCATCCTCGTGAGCGGGGCGACCGGCACCGGCAAGACCCTGACGGTGACCCACTTCATCAAGGCGGCGATCCTGGCGGGGGAGCGGGCCATACTCTTTGCCAGCGAGGAGAGCCGGGAGCAGCTCAGCCGCAACGCCACCATGTGGGACCTCGATTTCCAGGAGGCCGAGCGGAGCGGGCTGCTCCGGATCGTGTGCCGCTATCCCGAGGTCATGGGGCTGGAGGACCACCTGCTGCACATGAAGCGGGACATGGCGGAGTTCCGGCCCCTGCGGGTGGCGGTCGACAGCATCTCGGCGTTCGAGCGGGTCTCGACCCCCAAGTCGTTCCGGGAATTCATCATCGGGCTGACCAGCTCGATCAAGCAACAGGAGATCACCGGGGTGTTCACCAACACCACCTCGATGCTGGTGGGAGGGGAGTCGATCACCGAGTCCCATTTCTCGACCATCACGGACACCATCCTGCTGCTCCGGTACGTGGAGCTGTTCGGGCAGATGCACCGCGGCCTGACGGTCCTCAAGATGCGGGGGACCTGGCACGACAAGGATATCCGGGAGTACGTCATCAACAATCACGGGATGAACATCGGGAAGCCCTTCCGGGGGGTGCACGGCATTCTCACCGGAACGCCGAGTTTCACCTTCTCGCAGGAGCGTGAGCGGATGGACGACATGTTCGGCACCGCGCAGGCCCCGACCCGGCCGGAGCGGCCGGCGTGATGCTGCGGCTGAGCCGGCTGCGGCTGCTCCTGGTCGAGGACAATGACGGGGACGCCATGCTGGCCCTGGAGCGCCTCACCGAGGCGCGGGAGCCTTCGATGGAAGCCACCCACGTGGCGACCCTCGAGGAGGCCCAGGCCGTGCTGCGAGATGAAACCCCCGACGCCATCGTCCTGGACCTGAACCTGCCCGATTCGGCCGGGCTCGACACCTTCTACCGGTTGCGGCGGGAGGCGCCGGACGTCCCGCTGGTGGTCCTGTCGGGCGCGCTGAGCCCGCAACAGCGGGACGAGCTGATGGGCGCCGGGGCGGTCGACTGCCTGACGAAGACACCGTCTCCGTTCGAGGTGTTGCTGCGCTCGATCCGGCTCTCGGTGGCGCTGCGCCGGGCCGAAGGCCAGCAGCACCAGGTCGAACGGCTCCTTGCCTCGAGTCCGGACGCGGTCCTGGTGGTGGACGCGGCCGGGCTGGTGCGGTTCGTCAACCAGGCGGCGCTCAACCTGTTCGGCAAGCGGCGGGAGGACTTCATCGGCGAGCTGCTTACGTTCGCCACGCCGGCCAATCAGCTGACCGAGCTCGAGATTCTCTGCGGGACCGAGCGGCGCTCGGGCGAGATGCGCACCGTGACGGTGGAGTGGGAAGGCCACCCGGCCATCCTGGCCAGCATCCGGGACATGACCGAATCGCGGCGCCTGGCCGCCCAGCTGACCCAGGCGCAGAAAATGGAGGCGATCGGGCACCTGGCCGGCGGGGTGGCCCACGACTTCAACAACCTCATCACGGTGATCCTGGCGTACGGCAGCGCGATCAAGGAAACCCTGCAGGACGGCGACCCCCGGCGGGAGGACCTCTCCCACATCATGGCCGCCGCGGACCGGGCCAAGTCCCTCACCCGGCAGCTGCTCGCTTTCGCCCGGCGGCATCCGCAGCAGGTGCAGACCGTGCGGCTGGGGACGTTGGCGGATGGGGTCAGGGCCCTCTTGTTGCGCGCCCTGCCGGAGCACACCTCGCTCACGGTGCACACCGCGCCGGACGTCTGGGAAGTCGAGGCGGACCCGGGACAGCTGGAGCAGGTCCTCATCAACCTGGCGGTGAATGCCAACGACGCGATGGGACGGGGCGGGCAGATCACGATCACCATCGACAACCAGCCGAATACCGCCCCGGGCATGGGCTGGACCGGTGGCGATGCGGTCCGGCTCTGCATGCGCGACACCGGGGAGGGTATTCCACCGGAGCACCTCTCGAAGATCTTCGACCCCTTCTTCACCACCAAGGAGCCGGGCAAGGGCACCGGCCTGGGCCTGGCGACCTGCTACGGGATCATCCGGCAGGCGGGGGGGATGATTTCAGTGGAGAGCGAGGTGGGCAAGGGCAGTGCCTTCATTATCCTGCTCCCCCGGGCGCTGGGGACCCGGCCGCTCCCGGCCCATCAACCGCGACTGCACCACGATGTCGGTCTCGATGGCCATGAGACCATCCTGGTCGTGGAGGATGACGAGGCGTTGCGCCGTTCGGTGGTGCGGGTGCTGCGCCGCTATGGGTACACGGTCCTGGCGGCCACCAACGGGGAGGAAGGCCAGCGAGTCATCGAGGGCCACGACGGCCTGATCGACCTCATCGTGACGGACCTGATCATGCCGAAGATGGGAGGCGGGGAGCTGGTCGACTACCTGCGCCGGGCCCGGCCGGACACCCGGATCCTGTGCATGACCGGCTACGCGGTCCGCCCGGGTGATCCCTCCACCGGACTGCGCGAGGGCGTCGAGGTCATCTACAAGCCCTTCGAACCGGTCGAACTGGTCCAGCGGATCCGCGGCATGCTGGAAGACCGCGACGCCCCGCCGCGCGCCTGAGTCGCTTGCCATCGGGGTCCGCGCTCCGACAGCCCGGTGTTCCTGCCGTCGCCGCCGGCCCGGGCCGGTCGCCTCACCCCAGGAAAAGCCGGTAGGCCGGGTTTTTCGTCTCCTCCACCCACGGATAGCCCACACGGGAGAGGAAACGCCGGAATGCGCGCATTTCGTCGCCCGGCACCTGCATCCCCACCAGCACCCGTCCATAGTCGGCGCCGTGGTTCCGGTAGTGGAACAGGCTGATGTTCCAGTCGCTCCGCATCGCGTCGAGAAACCGGAGCAGCGCACCGGGCCGCTCGGGAAACTCGAAGCGATAGAGCAGCTCGTGCGAGGCCAGAGCCGCATGGCCGCCCACCAGGTGGCGTCCGTGGAGCTTGGCCATCTCATTGTCGGAGAGGTCGAGCGTCGCAAAGCCGTGCCGCTCCAGGTTGCCGATGATGCTGCGGGTCTCGGCCCGGCCCTGGACCTCGAGGCCGACGAAGACGTGGGCCTGATCGGGATCGGCGATGCGATAGTTGAACTCGGTGATATTCCGCGGCCCGATGGCGGCGCAGAACTTCCGGAAACTCCCGGGCCGTTCCGGGATGGTCACCGCCAGGATCGCCTCGCGCTGCTCACCCACCTCGGCGCGCTCGGCGACGAAGCGGAGCCGGTCGAAGTTGATGTTGGCGCCGCAGGCAATGGCCACGAGCGACTGGTTGCGGACCCGGTGCTTCTGGACCCAGGCCTTGGCCCCGGCCACGGCGAGGGCCCCGGCGGGCTCGAGGATGCTCCGGGTCTCCTCGAAGACATCCTTGATGGCGGCGCAGATCGCATCGGTGTCGACCAGGAGCATCTCGTCGACGCACTTCCGGGCCAGCCGGAAGGTCTCCTTCCCCACCGTGCGCACCGCCACGCCGTCGGCGAAGAGTCCCACGTGTTCGAGGGTGACCCTGCGGCCGGCCCGGAGCGAGCGGTCCATCGCATCGGCATCAGCGGGCTCGACCCCGATGATCTTCACCTCGGGGTGCAGGGCCTTCACGCAGGTCCCCACCCCGGCGATCAGCCCGCCGCCCCCCACGGCCACGAAGATGGCATCGGGGATCCGCGGCGCCTGGCGGAGAATCTCGAGGCCGATGGTGCCCTGCCCCGCGATCACGTCGGGATCGTCATAGGGATGGACCAGCGTGAGGCGTTCCCGCCGGGCCAGGGTGCGGGCGTGGCGGGAGGCTTCGTCGTAAGTGTCGCCGTGGAGCACCACCCGGGCGCCGCGGGAGGCGACCGCCTCGACCTTGATGCGGGGCGTGGTCACCGGCATGACGATGACGGCGCGGCAGCCGAGCCGGGTGGCGGCGAGGGCGACCCCCTGGGCATGGTTGCCGGCGGAGGCGGCGATCACGCCCCGGCGCCGGGCGGCGGCGGGGAGCGCGGCCATCTTGTTGTAGGCGCCGCGCAGCTTGAACGAGAAGACCGGTTGCATGTCTTCCCGCTTGAGGAGCACCTGGTTGCCGAGCCGCTCCGACAGGTGCGGGGCGGGCTCCAGGGGCGACTCGATGGCGACGTCGTAGACCCGGGCGTTCAGGATGCGACGCAGGTAGTCGGCCGGCATGCCGAAGTATGGCGGCAGCGGCCCCCGGCGAGTAGCCTTAGGCGGTTCCTGTCGCGGCACTCCCGTTTCTCCCCCCAACCGACCTCCCATGATCGGATTCCTCCGGCGTATCTCGCTCACCTGGTGGATCATCATCTCCATGGTGGTGGGCGTTCTCCTCGGCTGGCTGGATTACTCGGTATGGACCGAGACCAGCCTGGCCGGATATCTCCAGCCGCTCTCCTCGATCTTCCTGCGGATGATCAAGTCGATCGTCGCCCCGCTGGTCTTCGCCAGCCTGGTGGTGGGGATCGCGGGTCATGGCGACGACCTCAAGCGGGTCGGCCGGCTGGCGTTCCGCTCGATCATCTACTTCGAGATCGTCACCACCATCGCGCTCGCGGTGGGCCTGCTGGCGGTGAACCTCACCCGGCCCGGCGAGGGGGTGCAGCTCAGCGCCCCGGCCGCCGACAGCTCCCAGGTGGCCCAGCTCGCGACCAACCACCCGACCCTGAGCAGCGTGCTTGAGCACACGGTGCCGGCCAGCTTCATCGACGCCGCCGCCAAGAACGAGGTGCTGCAGATCGTCTTCTTCTCGGTCCTCTTCGCGGTGGCGCTGGCGCAGTCGCGGAGCAAGCACAAGCAGACGATGCTCTCGCTCTGCGAGTCGCTGGCCGACGTGATGTTCAAGTTCACCGGGATCGTGATGAAGTTCGCGCCGATCGGCATCGGCGCCGCGGTCGCGGTGACGATCGGGCACAGCGGCCTCGGCGTACTGGGCAACCTCGCCAAGCTGGTGCTGACCCTCTACGGGGCGCTCATCGTCTTCGTGGTGGTGGCGCTCCTCCCGGTCGCGCTGATGTTCAAGGTGCCGATCCGGGAATTCTGGCGCTGGGTGAAGGAACCGTGGCTGATCGCCTTCTCGACGGCCAGCTCGGAGGCGGCGCTGCCGCTGGCGATGGAGAACCTGGAGAAGTTCGGGGTCCCGAAGCGGATCGTGTCGTTCGTGCTCCCGACCGGGTACTCGTTCAACCTCGACGGGTCCACGCTCTACCTCGCGGTGGCCTCGGTGTTCGTGGCCCAGGCGGCGGGGGTCGAGATGACGATCGGCTCGCAGGTCCTGATGATGCTGACGCTGATGCTGACCAGTAAGGGCGTGGCGGCGGTGCCGCGGGCCTCGCTGGTGATCCTCTCGGGCACGCTCAGCACCTTCCACCTGCCGCTCGAGGGGGTGGCGGTGATCCTCGCGGTGGACGCGCTCATGGACATGGCGCGGACCTCGGTGAACCTGCTGGGGAATTGCCTGGCGTCGGCGGCCATGGCCAAATGGGAAGGGGAATGGGGGACGGAGGGGCAGGCCTCTTAATGTAGGGGTTGACGGGGGAGGGCCGTGGAGCTGGAGTGCTCGGCCGCAAGGGATCGGAGAGATCGCTTCGCGGCGCGGCACTCCAGCTCCACGGCCCTCCCCCGTCGCCCCTTCTGTATTTGGCCTGCCGGCGTCACCCCTATTCCAGTGCACTCGGCCTGCAACCTTTCCAGCGTTTGTGGCGTCTATTCCCGGTCACCTAACCGGGTTCGCCCCTTCATGATTGCCAGTCTCGCGCTCCTCTTCGCCGCCACCCAGGCTCCGGTGGTCTCGGCACCCCTCACCAACATCCGCTACGAAGTCAGCTTCACCCGCGAGCTCGCCTCCCGGCGGCACCTGGGGGTCGCGATGGAGTTCGACGTCAGCACCGCGGGAGACGTGGTGCTCTCCCTCCCCGCCTGGACGCCGGGCGCCTACGAGATGACCTGGTTCGCCCGCTGGGTGTCCAACTTCACCCCCACCACCGACGGGAAACCGCTCACCTGGGACAAGGTCGACTTCGACACCTGGCGCATACGCGCCGGTGGCGCGAAGCACGTCCGGGTGGCGTTCGAGTTCCAGGCCGATTCGCTCGACAACGCGATGGCGTGGAGCCGGAGCGACTTCGCCTTCTTCAACGGCACCAACGTCTTCCTTTATCCCGAGGGCCGGGCGCTGGACTTCCCGGCGGCGGTGCGGGTGAAGACCGAGAGCGACTGGCGGGTGGTGACGGGGATGCGGCCGGGCACCGATCGCGACAGCTACGCCGAGAAGAACTTCCATGACCTGGTGGACATGCCGTTCTTCGTCGGCCAGTTCGACTATGACAGCGCCAGGGTGGGGAACACCACCATCCGGCTCGCGACCTATCCGGCGGGGCAGCTGGGCGGCGAGGCGCGCTCGGCGTTCTGGAAGCAGTACCAGACGATGTTCTCCCCGCAGGGCAAGGTCTTCGGGGAGATCCCCTTCCCCACCTACACGACCTTCATGGTGTTCGACTCGGCGTTCGGGGGCGGCTCGGCGCTGGAGCACCAGAACTCGCACCTCGGCATCTACACCCCGCAGGGGATCGGGCAGGAGTGGCTGGCGTCGGTCACGGCGCACGAGATCACCCATGCCTGGAACGTGAAGCGGCTCCGCCCCTCGGAGATGGTGCCGTACCGCTACGACGTACCGCTGCCGACGCCCTGGCTCTGGGTGAGCGAGGGGATCACCGACTACTACGCCGACCTGGTGCTCACCCGCGGCGGCGTGGTCGACTCGGCGGCCTTCCTTGACGCGACGACGGGAAAGATCGCGACGGTCGGGAACACCGTCCCGGTGGCGCTCGAGGATGCCTCGCTCTCCACCTGGATTCATCCCACCGACGGCACCGGGTACGTGTACTACCCCAAGGGGTCGCTGGCGGGGTTCGTGCTCGACATCCTGATCCGCGACGCGTCGGACAACAAGCGGTCTCTCGACGACGTGATGCGGGAGCTGTACCGGACGACCTACAAGGCCGGCAAGGGGTTCATGGGCGCGGACTGGTGGGCGGCGGTAAAGCGGGCGGCGGGTGGCAAGGACTTCACCGCCTTCAACCAGCGCTACATCGACGGGCGGGAGCCCTATCCGTGGGACAGCGTCCTGCCGCTGGCGGGGCTCAAGCTAGTCACCGACTCGATCAAGCTCCCGCGACTCGGCATCGAGAGCCAGTCGGACAGCACCGGCTCGGTGGTGACCACGGTGCAGCCCGATGGGGCCGCCGCCGCGGCCGGGCTCAAGGTGGGCGACCGGATTCTCGAGCTGGGGGACGTGAAGGTGACGGGGGAGCCGGCGTTCCAGCAGTTCCGGGAGCGCTATGCCGGGAAGGATGGCGCCCCGCTGCCGATCAAGGTCCTCCGGGGCGGGCAGGAGCTCACGCTCAATGGCACAGTGCGGCTGGTCACCTTCACCAATGACCGTGTCGCGCTCGACCCAGCGGCTTCACCGAAAGCGATCCGGGTGCGCCATGGACTGTTCGCGGGGGTGACGGACTAGGCATACTCCTGCCGCGGGTCGTCATCCCGAGGAGCGTAAGCGACGTGGGATCTACTGTCCTGGTTTCGTGGCCGGGAGAGTAGATCCCTCGCTTCGCTCGGGATGACAGGTTCCCTCCTCAATGACAGGTTCCCCTCCTCCGTGCCTCCGCTACTATTCCGGTCCACCACGGCAAAGGACCAGCCATGTCCCGCATTCACGATCTCACCGACCAGGCCCGGCGCATCCTCGACGGCGATCCCTGGTACGGCGACCCGATGCTGCGGGTGCTCGGCAGCCTCACGCACGAGCAGGCGGCGAAACGGGTGATCCCGCAGGCGCACACCATCTGGGAGGTCGTGCTCCATCTAACCAGCTGGACGAAGGAAGTGCACCGGCGGCTCAAGGAGGGCGACTGGCGGGAGCCGGCGGATGGCGACTGGCCGGCCGCGCCCGACCCGACCGCGGGCAACTGGCGCATGGCGCTGGGACGGCTCGAGGAGGCGCATCGCGCGCTGGTGGCCACGATGGAGTCGTTCCCCGCGGGGCGGCTGGATGAGCGGCTCGGCACCGAGCGCAATCCCGCACTCGGCACCGGCCAGACCTTCGGCGAGATGCTGCACGGGCTGCTGCAGCACGATGCCTACCACCTGGGAAACATCGGGGTGCTGAAGAAGGGCACCTGAAGGGGGAACGACTGTCATCCCGAGGAAAAGCGACGAGGGATCTACTTGCCCTCAAGTAGATCCCTCGCTTCGCTCGGGATGACAGCACTGCAGACTCCTGTCATCCTCACATCCGGTACAGCTACTACCTCGGCAGGACCTCGTCGGTCGGGATCGGGAAGGTGGTGTACACCACGTCACCGGGCCGGTCGATCGGGAGCTGGTTCAGGCGATTGTACCGCCGCATGTCGATCCAGCGATGTCCCCACTCGAACAGCAGGGAGTAGCGCCGCTCGTAGAGCAGCGCGTTGATCCCCGCCGCCTGGTTTCCGAAGGCGGCGAGCGGCGCCAGCCCGCCGGAGTTCACCCGCACAAAATTGATGTCGTCCCGCGCCGGACCCAGGTTGTTCAGCTGGAGGTTGGCCTCGGCCCGGATGAGGATCAGCTCCTCGTTCCGGATGATCGGGATCTGACTGTTGGGATTGGGATAGAGATCCCAGGCCAGGTCGGAGGTCAGGCCCGAGGTCGTCTGCGACGCCCGGTCCCGGGTCTTCCGGAGGAAGCGCAGGTCGGGGTTGCCGCCGGGCTGGAGCTGGGCGCTGTCGCGGAGCTGGGGATGGGCGAAGTCCTCCGTGGCCAGGAGGGGGTTGGTTGCATCCCCCGAGCCGGTGCCATAGCGGAGATAGGCACCGAGGTTGAGCTGGCCGGCGCTGCTGGTGTCGATGAACGACGCCGCCACGTCGGTGAGCGCCTGGGCCCAGTTCTGCCGGTAGACATCCACCCGGGCCCGGAGGGCGCGGTTCACCTTGGCAAACTCCGAGGGCGTGCTGAAGGCTCCGAAGCCCGCGCCCAGGTCGAAGGGGAACTCGCTCCCGCCGTTCTGGAGGTCGGTCAGCGCGGAGTCGAGCAGCCGCTCCACGTGATCGTACGCCGCCGCGTTGCTCACGAACGGCGCCGGCGCGGCGGTCGGATCGCCCCCGACATCGATGGGGATCGAGTCCTGGGTGTGCCCGGCGAGGACGTTGAGGAAATCCAGCGCCTGCATCGTCCGGGTGAACCCGCTGGCCGCGCTGATCTCTTCCGCCGTCAGGGTGCTGGCGGTCGGGAGGACGGTGAGGAGGGTGTTCTCTGCCCGGATGTTGCGATAGGGGCCGGCCCACTGCGAGGCGCCGATGAAGCCGCCGGCATCGAGCTGGCCGGTCAGGGCCTCGCTGGTGTAGCGGGGCTCGGAGCCGTCGAAGCGGTACCCCTCGCGCCCGATGATGCTGGTGTTGAGGATCCAGCCGGGGTAGTAGCCGCGCAGCCCGATCAGGATCCCGTTCGCGACGTTGCCGATGCGCTCGCGGGTGGGGTTGGCGCCGATCGGGTCGGGGCTGTTGGGATTGGCGATGTCATAGTTGCACCCCGTCGCGCCGAGGACGGTGAGACCGGCCAGCCAGGCCAGGCGGTGCAGTCGGGTCGTGGTCGTGGTCATGGTCAGAACCCCACGTCAACAGAGAAGAAGAAGCTGCGGCTCGGCGGGTACGGGGCCACATCGATGTTCCGCACGATGGGCTGGTTCCCGAAGTTGCTCACCTCGGGGTCGTAGCCGCTGTAGCCGGCGAAGCGAATGAGGTTGCGGCCGCTCACGGTGAGGCGGGCATAGCGGGCCCCGCCGCCGAACATCGCGCCGACGATGTGGTCGGGGAGGTCGTAGGAGAGCGACAGCTCGCGCATCTTGAAGTACGACCCGTCCTCGAGATACACCTTGGTGTTGCCGGCGGCCCACTTGCCGAGCCGGGCGGCGCCACCATCGGCCTTGTCGGCGCTGTTCTGGCCGGCATCGAAGAGCAGGCGGGTCAGGTTGATGACATCGCCGCCCTTCTTGAGGTCCCACTGCATGCCCAGCCGGAACCGCTTCCAGGTGACGTCGTTGGAGAAGCCCATCTGGAAGTCGGGGTAGGCGTCCCCGATGGCCTTCTGCACCCCGTTGACCAGCCCGATGATCTGGGTGGCCGACTTCCCCTGCTCGATCTGGAACACGCCGAGCGAGGTGCCGAACCCGCCGGTCTGGAAGGGGGGAATCGGGAGGCTTGTGATCTTGCTGCGGTTCATCGAGAACGTGGTGCCGAAGACCCAGTAGAGGGCGCTCGTTTGCGCCGGCACGACCTGGAGCCCGACCTCGACACCGCGGTTGCGGAGGATGCCGCCGGAATTGAAGATCCGGGTGGCATAGCCGGTCGAGGGGGCGAGGGTCTGGTCGAGCAGCAGGTCGGTGATGCGCCGCTGGTAGATGGTGAACTGGAGCTGGGCCCGGCCGTTGGCGATCTGGGCATCGAAGCCGCCCTCGATCTCCTTCTGCCGCTCGGGACGGATGTTGGCGGCGCCGAGCCGGGGGCTCGGCTGAGTGCCGACCCGGCCGTCGGTGGTCGTGGTGGTGTCGGGGGTGTACTTGGCGCCGTAGATCGGCTGGTTGCCGGTCTCGCCGTAAGCGGCGCGGACCTTCACCTCATCGAGGCCGCCGATGGGGTGCGCGATCCGGTAGCTGGTGGCCGCCTTGGGATAGGCGAAGTACTTGCCGGTGTTCCCGTTCACGCTGCTGCGGTCGAACCGGACGCCGGCGGTGAGCAGCAGGCGGCGGTCCATCAGCAGCAGCTCTTCCTGCCCGAAGAACCCGAAATCCCGCACCTTGTTGATCGACTGGTTCACGTCCCGGGTGGCCGCCTGGGTCGGGGAGGACTGGCCCGCAACGAGGGTCCGGCCGACGACGCTGGTCGCGTTGAGCTCCCGGTCCTCGTACTGCACGCCGAACGAGGTGGTTGCGTCGAAGGCCTTCGACACCGGGGTGTAGTTGTGGGCCGCGTTCAGGGCGAAGTTGGTGTTCAGGTTGTTCGCCTTGCCGAGGACCACGGTGCCGGGCTGCTGGTCGTTGGGCTCGTACTGCAGCTGCGGCGGCGAGAGGAAGTCGTTCCGCTGGCTGAAGAAGTCGGCGCCGCCGATGGCGGTGACGTTGAGCCGCTGGGTCTCGCCGGTGAGCAGCGCCACCCGCGCGGTCACCGTGCCGAGGGCGCGCCAGACATCCTCGGTGTTGGTGATCAGGTTGAGGGTCTGGAGCGGGTTGCTCCGCTCGAACGGATTGGTGGGGTAGACCCCGTTCTTCTTCCGGGGATCGAAGAAGCTGGGGGTGAACGCCAGCACCGCGCCCGGCGAGGTACCGCTGTTGTCGTTGTTGGAGAGGGCCCGGTCGGAGTTGGTGTGCAGCACGTTGGTGCTGACGGTGAGGCTGACCCGGCTGCTCAGCACCTGGTCGAGGTTCACCCGCAGCCCCTGCTTCTTGTAGCCGCTGTTGACCGCGATCCCCTCGTCGTGGTTCACCACCCCGGAGACGAAGTACTTGGTCTGCTCGGTGCCGCCGGTGACGCTGGCCTCGGTTTCGGTCGACAGGCCCCGCTGGCCGTAGAGCAGGTCTTCCCAGTCGACCCGCTTGCCGGGCACGAAGTACTGCCGCACCAGCGACGAGTCGTACACCGAGAACGCCTCGGTGGTGTCGTTGTAGACCCGCTGCCCGATCTTGCGGGCGATGGAGCTGACCCCGAAGCGCTGGGTGAAGTTGAACTGGGGCTTCCCGACCTGGCCGCGCTTGGTGGTGATGATCACCACCCCGTTGGTGGCCTTGGAGCCGTAGATCGCCGCGGCCGACGCGCCCTTGAGGATCTCGATCCGGTCGATGTCCGCGGGGTTGAGGTCGGCGATGCGGTTGACCGGGTTGTCCTGGTTGGAGGCGTTGCCGCCCGCCGCGGCCGCGGTCACCGCGTTCTGGCCGTTGGCGATCGAGGCGTTGCTGATGACGATGCCGTCCACCACGAACAGCGGGTCGGCGCCGGCGTTGATCGTGGAGACGCCGCGCAGGTTGACCTGGATGCCGCCGCCCGGGGCGCCGCCGTTGGCCTGGATGTAGGCGCCCGGCACCTTGCCCTGGAGCGCGCTCTCCAGCGTCTGGGCCGGCGCCCGCACCAGCTCGTCGGAGCTCACCGTCGCCACGGCGTTGGGAAGGTTCTGCTTCTCCACGCCGGTGGCCTGGCCGGTGACGACGATTTCCTCGAGCTTGAGGAAGTCGCGCGCGATGCTCACCTCGACCTGGTTCTCGTCGGCACCGACCGTGACCAGGCGCCGCTTGTAGCCGATGTACCGGACCAGGACCTTGAGGTCTCCGTCCGGCGCGTTCGCGATGATGAAATTGCCGTTGTCCTTCGTGTAGGCGCCGAGGCGGGTGCCTTCAATCGTCACCGTGGCACCGGCGACCGGAGCACTGGTCGCCGAGTCCCTGATGGTGCCGCTGATGACCCGGCCCTGGGCACTGCCCTCCCGCGGGAGGAGCAGAAGCCCGAGAAGCGCCAGCCATACCAACCGAGGCCGCATAAGGTCTCCTGGGTTGCTGCTGGGGTGAAACGAGTTGTCGACGTTGCTACTGCGGTACTGCGTGGGGTGAGCGGCTCAATCTTCCGGCGGCCGCAAGGTTGTCAAGAGGCTCCACGCGGCGTTCGCTGCCGCATCGCGTGCGAGGACTACCTCTGGTGTGGCAGAGAGGAGGGAGATGATGCGGCCGAAAAGCGTCTCCGGCGTGACGCCAGCGCTGCGCAAATCGCGAATGGCGGTATCGCGGTTTGCCTTGCTGAGTTTCTCGCCGCCGGGTCGCCGGATCAAAGGATGATGGACGAAGCGCGGCGGCGTCTCGCGCCCAAGCATGCGCGCGAGCAGGAGTTGCCGCCCGGTGGACTCGAGCAGGTCCACCCCGCGGATCACCAGGTCGATGTCCTGCGCCTGGTCGTCGACCACCACCGCGAACTGGTAGGTCCAGTTGCCCAGGCGGTCCCGGAGCAGGAGGTCGCCACATTGAGCTGACGGGTGCTGCCGCTGCCGGCCCAGGGCCAGGTCGTCGAAGGTTTCCTCGCCGGCAGGCAGCGCCACCCGGAGGCCCCGGCCCGGTCCCGGCACCAGGCCTCGGTCCCGGCAGCGGCCGGTGTACGGCGTTTCCCGGTCGGGCGCGTCCCCGCCAGCTTCCGCCAGGTCCTTCCGGGAACAGTCGCAGGCGTAGACCTGGTGGCCGCGCGCCCGCAGCGTCTCGACCGCTGCCTCATAGCGCTCGGGGTGCGCACTCTGCCGCAGGGGCGGCCCCAGCGGGGCGTCGGGCTCGAAGCCCAGCCAGGCGAGGTCCTCGAGCAGCGCGTCGGTGTACTCCGGCCGGCAGCGCTGCCGGTCGTGGTCCTCGATGCGGAGGAGGACCTGCGCGCCCAGCGCCCGCGCGCCGCCCCACACGCAGAGGGCGTTGGCCACGTGGCCGAGGTGGAGATAGCCGGTGGGGGCGGGGGCGAAGCGGGTGCGCATCGACTTCAACGAAGAAGGGTGAGCAAGAAAGGGGAAGGCCTGTCATCCCGAGCGAAGCGAGGGATCACTCCGGGTGAGTAGATCCCTCGTCGCTGACGCTCCTCGGGGGGACCGTCGGGCTACACCGCTTCCTCCTCCGTGGCCGCGACCTTGGGCAGGCTGATCCGCTTCTCCCCGTTGGCCCGCTCGCCCCGGCGCAGATCGGCAATCGCCGAATGCACCCGGTCGGTGAGCCGCCGCTCCTCGCGCAGCGTGTCGATCAGGGCCTCGGCCTGGCGCGCCTGGAGCGCGAGCGCCGCGGCCTTCTCCAGCACGAAGTCCAGCTCGGTCTTCTGCGACACCAGGGTCTCGAGACTGCCCCGCACGTCGGCGAGCATCACGTCGGCATGGGCCAGCCGCTCCTCCGCTTCCTCCAGCTGCCGCTTCCGGGTATCGAGCGTGTGCAGCGCGTTGTCGGCTTCGCCCAGGCGGGCGAGCAGCATGTCGAGCTCCTGCCGGGTCTGCGACACCTGGGGACCGGCCTCGGTGATGGCGCGGACATCGGTCTGGGTGCGCTCGGCCAGCTCGTACATCCCGCGGATCTCCGCCTCCAGCTTCCCGATCGTCGCCTGGCGCGAGGCGGCCTGATCGACCGCCTGGGCCAGCTGCTGCTCGGTGCTCCGCCACTCGGCCAGCTTGAGCTCGAAACCGGTGATCCGCTCCTGCACCTGCTGGAGCGCGTCGGCCCGGGCATCGAGGGTACGCGAGAGGGCATCGAGCCCGCTCAGCCGCTCGCCGGCCTGCTCGAGCGTCGCCTCGATCTCCCGGGTGCGGCTGCCGAGCGACTCGGCGGCCGCCGCCGCTTCGTGCCGGAGCGCGGAGGCCCGCTCGAGATGGTCGGTGGTCTTCTCGAGGGCGTCCCGGCGCTGATCGACGTCCTGGGCGAGGTCGTGCAGCCGGTCGGCGAGGGACTGGAGATCGCCGGTACGGGTCTCGACACCGGTGACGGTGCCCTGCACCTGGCGCACCCGCTGCTCCAGGTCGCGCAGGTCGGCGGCGAGCGCCACCAGCTGGCTGGAGGCGCGGCCCACTTCCTCGAGCCGGGGGGACAGCGCCGAGAGCAGCCCTTCGGACGACGCCAGCCGCTCGGCGAGGGAGCGGGAGCGCTCCTCGATGGTGGCGCCGAGTCCGACCGCCTCGGTCAGCCGGCGCTGCACTTCGTCCACCAGGCCGCGGCGCGATTCCACCACGCTGAGTGAGGCGTTGAGGTGCTCGGTCTCCTGGCGGAGCGTGTCGACGGTGGCGCGCATCCGGTCGAGTCCCGCCACCTCCTGGCGCAGCGCGGCGACGTTGCGCTCGGTTTCGCTGAGCCAGCTGTCGGTGCTGGTGAGGCTCTCGCGGGCGCGGGTGACCTGCTCCTCGGTGCGGCGCATCTGTTCAGTGGCTTCGCGAATCGCCTCGTGACTCCGGCCCAGCTGGGCGAGATCCCGGCTGGCGGCGTCGAGGCGGGGCGCGGCCTCCTCCAGCTGGTCGACCCGCGGGGCGAGCCGCTCCACGGTCGACTCGAGCCGCTCGACCTCGCCGGCGGTGCTCCGCACCCGGGTGGCCAGCTCCTCCACCCCGGCCACGTCGCCGGCCAGCCCCTGCACCTGGGCCGCGAGACTCTCCGCCCGGGTGGTGACGCTCGCCAGCGACTGGCTGGTCTCGCCCAGCGCGCTCAGCCTGGTTTCCGATTCACTCAGCCCGCGGCGCAGGTCGGCCAGCCGCTCGGTGAGGCCCTCGAGGCTCTTCTCCTCGAGCGCCAGCCGCTCGGTGTTCTGCTGGACCGCTTCCCGGAGGGCGGCGAGATCCCGCTGGGCCGCGGACTCGACATTGTCGAGCTGCTGCAGCCGGTCGGCGAGCTGCCGCCCGCGGTCGAGCAGCATCCCCTGGTTCGACATCAGCGCATCGAGCCGGGCGCCGAGCTCGGCGAGGTCGCGGGCGTACTCCTCCTGCCGCTCCATCCCCGCATCGACCTGGCGCATGAGGGTGCCGAGATGCTCCACCCGCCCGGTCGCGCGGTCGACCGCCTCGCGCTGGTTCTCGAGTGCCGCCATCCGCTGGGCCAGCTGGTCGGCGGCGGCCTTGGTGGTTGCAAGCTGGCGGCGGGCCTGGGTGACGCCCTCGGTGACGGGGCTGAGGCTGGTCACCAGCTGCTCGATCCCGGCGACGCGGTGCTCGGTCTCGGCGAGGCGCTGGGTCAGCCGGTTCCAGTCACTCTCCACCAGCTGCAGCCGCTCGTGCGCCGCGGCCGCCTGCTTGAGCCCATTCTCGTGCTGGTCGCGCATCCGGGCGACATCGCTGCGATGGCCGTCGAGCTGGCCCTGGGCCAGTTCGACGTCGCTCTTGAGCTGGGCAAAGGGTCCCTGAAGCGCGAGGAAGCCGGAGAGATCCTCACGGAGCCGCTCGGCCGACTGGCCGGCCTGAGACAGCGACGCCACCTGTGCCTGGACCCGCTCGAGCTCGGTCGAGGCGGCGGTGAGCTTCTCATCGGCGCGATTCTGCCGGCCTTGCAGGCCGGCGAGCGCGGCGTCGGCCTCGGCGAGGCGGGAGACCAGCTTCTCGACCGCGCTCATCTGCCGCTCGAGGGCGTTGAGCCGTTCACCCATGGTGCCGAGTCGTTCGAGCTGGCCGATGGAGCGGTCGGCGTGGCGCACCAGCTCATCGAGCGAGGCGCGCTGGCCTTCGAGACGGTCGGCCAGCTCCTGGTACGCGGCGAGTTCCTCTCCGCGGACGGCGCCGCGGCGGAGATTCTGGAACAGGGCACCCATGGCGAGGCTCCAGCGATTCGTTCGGATGTTGGCAGTGATCCGGCGGACCCCGTGAATTGTGGCAAAGATGAGGCCGTGTATGAGGTTGGCTGAGATGAAAGGCTAACCGTCGGGAGGACAGGGCGATGCGGCGGCCTGTTGCGCGAATGTGACGGGCCGGGGCGAATTGCCGGTCAGGGGAATTGCGGGGCGCCGGGGGGAGAAGCGAGGGCAGAACGGGTGCGGCGTGTCACAGCGCGGCGGGGTTTCCCCGCCTCAGGAGGCCAGCCGCCGGAAGCGGGGATTGGCGCGCAAAGGGTTGAACGTCGGGTCGAGCCGGAGCCACCCGGGCGAGAGGTAGAATGGCACCCGAAGGAGCGGTTCCAGCACATCCATCGCGAGCTCGGGCTCCCCTGTGAGGATGTAGACCCGCGCGAGCTGGAGCTGCACGTACGGGCCGAGGAACGCGTCGCTCTGGATGCTGCGCATCTCTGCGCCGCGACGCGCCGTCTCGATCGCCTCGGCCTTCCGCCCGAGAAAGGCGAGCGCGACACCGAGCAGGACCCGCCGCTGCCCGTCATCGGGCGCAGCGCGCACCTGCTCGGTCAGCGCCTGCCGCGCCGTGTCGGCGTACGCCCGCGCGAGCCGCTCGTCGCCCCGCACGTGGTACAACTCCGCCAGCATGATCGCCCACGCGCCTCGATCGTTGTCGAACGCGCTCAGCGGCATGTGAAGCACCATCCGCTGGGCCGGGTCGTCCAGCACCCACCCGAGATCCTGGTAGAGCGCCAGGAAGGCGTAGATCGTTTCCGGCCCGGCACGCCGGGCGGCGTCGGCGGTGGCGGCGCGGGCGCCCGCGAGGTCCCCCCGGGCCATGGCAATCATCACCTTGAGAGCGCCGATCGCGGGACTGGTGGGTGCCAGCACGATGGCTCGTTCGATCGCCGAGTCCGCGGCGGCATAGTCATGGAGAAAGAGCCCCACCGTGGCCTCGCGCCGCGCGGCGTTGGCGGAGCGGGGATCGAGGCGGGACGCGCGAGCCAGCCGGGCCGCGGCGCCGTCCCAGCGGCCCAGGCTGGTTTCGCTCATCACCGCAGCACTGAGGAGGTCCACCCGGTCGGGAGCGATGGCCAGTCCGCGTTCGTACTCCGCCACCGCGCGGGCGTTGTCGATGGGATTGACGCTCTCGTAGTAGTCGCCCAGTGCGAGGTAGACGAGCGGCTCGCTGGGACTGAGCCGCAAGGCTCGTTCGGCCGCCTCTCGGGCGCGGGCGCCGACCCGCTGGTCGGGAACGCCGTTGGAGTAGAGTGACGAGAGCGCGCGCGACAGCTGGGCCCAGGACTGCGCGTACGCCGAATCGAGACCGACAGCCCGCTCATAGTGCTCGATGGCGCGGCGGAGTCCCGCCTGGTCGGCCTTCATCGCCTGCGAGGCCGCTTCCCCCTTCAGGTACTCGTCGTAGGCCGCGAGGTTGGCGGTGGGCTCCCGGCCGAGACTCCGGCGGGTGCTGTCGCCCAGCACGAGGTCGAGGGCATTCGCCACCTTGGCCGCGATGTCGGCCTGGACCTGGAAGACATCGGTCAGCGAGGTGTCGAATGCCTGCTGCCAGCGGGTGGTGGGCGGCGCGCCGGGCGCGATGCGGATCAGCTCGGGGCTCACCCGGACCCGGCTCGCGCCGGCGGGCCCGCGCTGCCAGCTCACCTTGCCGATCAGCAGGTAGCCGACGCCGAGGTCACGCGCGATCTCGGCGAGATGCCGGCCACTGTTGCGGTACTCGTTGGAGCTGAGGCTCGAGACCACCTCGAGGCCGGGAATGGTCGTGAGCCTGCCGCGCAGCTCATCGGTCATGCCATCGGCAAAGTAGGCATCGGCCGAGTCGCCCTGATTGAGGAAGGGAAGCACCGCGAGCCGGGCGGGGACGGAACCCGCATGGCGGGCGCCGAGATACCCGCTCACCAGGGTCACGGCCAGGGCGGCGAGCGCGAGGCCGATGGCCGCGACGCTCCAGCGCCGCGCCCGGCCACGGGCGGGAGCCACCGGAGTCAGCACCACCGGAGAACTCGAAGGGGCGGGATCGGCGATGGCGACGGGCGGGGGCAGCGCCGGCGCCGGCGCCGGTGCGACGACAATCGCGGCAGGAGCGGGGCGCTCCTGTCCGGTGCGGATCCGTTCGGCGAGTGCCTGCACGTCGGGGTCGACAGGCAGGTCGTATTCCTCGCGCACCAGGCGGGTGTACACCTCGGCGTGCCGCAGGGCGCCGGCCGCATCTCCGGAGGCGGCCAGGGCCCGCATCAGGCCGAGCGCCGCGGGAGGATCGACCGGGTCGAGCGCGGCGAGGCGGCGCCACCAGTAGACCGCGCTGCTGCGATCGTCCTTGCGAGAGGCGGCGGCGGCCAGGGCCTGCACGATGGCCCGGTACTCGCCCGCCAGCCCGGTGCGCTCCTCCTCGACCCAGCGCTCGAAGGCGGGTGCCCCGGGGAGGTGGAAATCGCCGAGGAATGGCCCGGCGTAGTGGCGGGCGGCGTCCTCGAGGGCGCCGGCGTTGCGGGCGGTCTCGAATTCCTCGAGGTCGACGGTGATGAGCTCCGCGTTCAGGCGCAGGTCGCGGGTGCCGAGGATCGCCTGCTCGGAGCCGAGCTCCTGGCGCAGGGCGTAGAGCGCCTGGTTGAGACTCTTGCGGGCCCGCTCCTCCTCGCCGTCGGCCCAGAGGAGCGACGCCAGCCGGTCGCGGTTCACCCCCCGGTCGCCCGACCGCGCCAGGACCGCGAGCACCGCCAGGCGGCGCGGCTGCTGCGCGCTCCCGCCCAGCAGTCGCGTGTCCTGCCACGCCCCCAGCCCACCCAGTGTCTGAATCCGGATCATCTAGCCGATCTCACTGCCAGGCCACGCCTTGGCACCCGCTTTGACAATCTCGTGATCGGTGCGTGGGAGCGCCGAATACTCTGGGTCCCGGCGGTTCGGCCGGCACCAATGCCGACCGGTCCAACGACGACTGACCCCGGAGATTCTCATGCTCGCCCGCACCTCGCTCCTTGGCATCCTGACCATGCTCACCCCCACGCAGCTCACCTCGCGCGATCCCCACTACACCCTCAGCACCTGGGGGGCCCTGGGCGTCACGGCCTCGGGCGACGAAGCCCGCATCGGCCGCGTCACCCTGGAGGGACACGGACGATCGATGCTGCTGGTTTCACTTGGCACCAATGATCCGCACGCGTCGATCTCCCTGTACCTGCCCGACTCGCCGGATCCGGCCCCCGGACGCTACCGGGTATCGAGCTCCTGGCAGGCGACGGACAGCGGCGCGCGGGTCGTGCACGCTACGCTGATGGCGGGCTCGGTCGAGCGCCCGCTGGGGTGGTTCGAGGGACAGTCGGGGTGGGTCACGCTGCAGCGGGGTGAAGATGGAATGGTGATCGGCGAATTCGAGTTTGCCGCGCGCGGATTCCTGCGCGACAACCCCGACAACGAACGGCTGAAGGTGATGGTGCGGGGGAGTTTCCGGGTCGAGCGGGAGGAGGTGGCCGCGCGACGAGGCGACGCCTGGTGATCAGGCGGAGCGGGTGATGGTGACGTCGACGGGGGTGGGATTGCGGATGGTCTGGGCAACCACGCAGTAGCGCTCGGTGAGCTTGAGCAGGGTGGCCCGCTGTTCCTCGGTGGCGTCGGTGTCGAGCTCGAAGCTGAGCCGCACGGCGCGAAAGCCCACCGGCGCCTCCTTGCTGACGCCGAGGGTGCCACGGAAGTCGAGATCGCCCTCGGCCTTCACTGTGCCGCCGCGGAGCGGAATGGCGAGCGCCGTCGCGACCGCCTGGAGGGTGACACCGGCGCAGGCCACCAGCGCCTCGAGCAGCATGTCACCGGAACAGAGGAGCGATCCGTCGCCGCCGCTCGCGGGATGCAGTCCTGCCTCGGCGAGGGCGCGGCCGGTGTCCACCTTGCAGCTGAGGGCGCCGGCGGTGAGGCTGCCGGTGGCCGTGAGGGTGACGACCGCGCTGGCGGGGTCGGACTTGTAGCGATCCTTGATCGGGGCCTGGAGCGCCCTCAACTCTTCAGCGTTCATCGACAGAGAGTTCCGAGTTCCGGGTTCCGAGTTGTGGAATGATCATTACCAAACAGCCTTCCGCAGATTACGCAGATTAGCAGGATTCACGTCCGAGATTGGCATATCCCGCCTGCGTACCCACAGAGCAGGATATCAGTATTCGACGGAAAAGGGGGACTCGCCCCCAAGCGGAGGCGAATCCCCCTCATCTGCGTAATCTGCGGAAAGCAGTTTCGCGGAACTGGCTTACGCCATTGCCGGCTTGAGCTGATCTGCTACCGGCAGCGTGCGAATCCGCTTCCCGGTCGCCGCGAAGATCGCGTTGCAGAGCGCGGCGCCGACCGGGGGGAGACCGGGCTCGCCCGCGCCACCGGCGGGCCGGTCGCTGGGCACGATCGTGACCACGATCTCGCGCGGCGCCTCGGTCATCCGGGTGATGCGATAGTCGGTGTAGTTCGACTGTACCACGCGACCGGCGGCGAAGGTCAGGTCACTGTAGAGCGTGTTGCTCATCCCCATGATCACCGCGCCCTCCATCTGGGAGCGGACCCGCTCCGGGTTGGCGATGAACCCGGCATCGATCGCGATGTCGACCCGCGGCACGCTCACCACCCCGTCGGCACCCACCTTCACCCGCGCCACGACCGCCACGTAGCTCCAGAAGCTCCGGTGCACCGCGAGCCCGCGACCCTCACCGGCAGGCAGTGCCTCGCCCCAGCCGGCACTCTTCGTGGCCGCCTCGATGACCCCGCGATAGCGGTTCGCCTCGATCCGCTGCTCCTCCGGCTTGGCGCCGTAGTTCCAGGGTTCGCCGACGACACCCGCGGCCTTCAGGTCCAGGACGTGATCCGGTGTCAGCCAGCCGAGGAGGAAGTCCTTCGGGTCCTTGCCCGCTTCGTGCGCCAGCTCGTCGATGAACGAGCTGATCGCAAAGGCGTGGGGAATGTTGATGACCGAGCGGAACCAGCCGATCCGCACATGCGCGGGGATGGGCCCGCTTTCGGCCTGGAAATGCTCGACCGGGTAGGGGAAGTCGGTGATGCCCATGCCCATCTCGAACGGCCCCTGCTCCTTCACGTTGGGCGCGAAGGTCGAGTTGATCGACGGCAGCACCGAGCGATGCAGCCAGCCGGTGACCTTGCCCTCCTGGTCGAGCCCTGCCTCGAGGTGCTGGGCCGCGACGGCGTGGTAGTAGCCGTGCTGGATGTCGTCGTCCCGGGTCCAGACCACCTTCACCGCGCCGCCGATCTCCTTCGCGAGCAGCGCCGCTTCCACGATGAAGTCGGCCTTGCCCTTCCGGCCGAAGGCGCCGCCCAGCAGCGTGACATGCATCGTCACCTTCTCGACCGGCACCTGGAGGATCTGGGCGACGGTATCGCGGGCACCCTGCGGGTCCTGGGTCGGGGCCCAGATCTCGAACGCGTCGTTGGCGTACACCGCGAGCGCCGCGGGCGGCTCCATCTGGGCATGCGACAGGTGGGGGATGTAGTAGTCGGCGGAGAGCTTCTTCGCCGACCTGGCGATCGCCGCCTTCGCGTCGCCCTGCTTCCGCCAGATCTTCCCCGCCTTCCGGGACGATGCCTCCATCTCGGCGCGATACGCCGCGGAGTCGTACGTCGCGTTGGGGCCGTCGTCCCAGGTCAGCGTGAGCTTGCTGCGGCCCTGGATCGCGGCCCAGGTGTTCGAGGCGACGACCGCGACGCCGCCGACGGCGTTGAAGGCGGTGGGGATCTCCGCCTTCGGGAGCCGGATGACCTTGAGGACGCCCGGCACCTTTTCCGCTTCGCTCGAGTCGACCGAGGCGAGCTGCCCACCGTACACCGGGGGCCGCGCGATGACCGCCACCTTCATCCCGTCGTGGTGCAGGTCCTGGCCATAGACCGCGGTGCCCGTGGTCATGGGGCGGAGATCGACGCCGGGCATCTCCTTGCCGATGTAGCGGAACTGCGCGGGATCCTTGAGGGCGGGCTTGCTGCCCGTCGGTGCCGCCGGGAGCGACTGCGCCACCTTCACCAGTTCGCCGTAGCCGACCCGCCTGCCGCTGGTCTTGTGGATGACCTCGTGGAACTGGGCCTCGACCTGCTCGCGCGGGGCCTGCCAGTGGGTGGCGGCGGCGCGCTCCAGGAGGTCGCGCACCGTGGCGCCGGCCTCGCGCAGCATCTGCAGCTGCTCCCGGATGCTGGTGGAGCCATCGGTGAGCTGGTTGCCGTAGGTCTTGTGGTCGCCGAGGGCCTGCTCGACCTTCACCCGCTTCCAGTCGGCGTCCATCTCGTCGGCGAGGATCATCGGGACGGTGGTGCGGATCCCCTGGCCCATCTCGGAGCGGTGGCAGATGATCACCACGGTGCCGGACGGGTCGAGCCGGATGTAGGCGACCGGCGTGATGCCGCCGCCCAGTTCGCGGGTCAGGTCCTCCTCACGCTCCACCTTGCGGCATCCCTCGGCGCCGACCGCGAGGAGCAGTCCGCCCGCGCCGAGGAGCCGGAGGAACTCGCGCCGTTCGAGGGTCGTCATGCGGACCTCCCGGCGGCCGACTTGATGGCGTCGCGAATCCGGAGGTAGGTGCCGCAGCGGCAGAGGTTCTGGTTCATCGCCTCGTCGATCTGCGCGTCATCGGGGCGCGGCGTCGCGGCGAGGAGGGCGGCGGCCCGCATGATCTGGCCGCTCTGGCAGTAGCCGCACTGCGGGGTGTTGTGCTCCCGCCAGGCCACCTGCACCGGGTGGTTCCCGGCCGGGTCGAGCCCCTCGATCGTGGTCACCTTCTTGCCGCTCACCGCCGACATCGGGACGACGCAGCTCTGGAGCGCCTCGCCGTTGACGTGGACGGTGCAGGCGCCGCAGGCCGCGACGCCGCAGCCGTACTTGGTGCCGACGAGCCCGAGCTCATCGCGGAGGTACCAGAGCAGCGGCATCGCCGGGTCGCCATCGAACGTGCGGGCGGCGCCGTTCACGGTCAGGGAGAGGGGCATGGGCGGTGACTCGAGGTGGGGAGGGAATCCGGATCGCGACGCTCGGGCAATATAGTGCGGCCCCGTGAACCGGAAAAAGATGACCAGAGAGGCGCGGAGGGCCGCAGAGGAGATGATCTCTCTGCGGCCCTCGGCGACGCTGCCCCTCTGCGGTGCTCAGTTCAAGGCCTTGAGGTCCTAGACGGCCGCCCGGGTCGGCGCCCCCAGCGAGACCAGCGACCCTTCGCTCTTGAGGTACGCGTAGGCATCATGCTCCAGCGCCCCCTCCGGCAGCAGCTCGAACAGCGGCCCGAGCTCGCGCTTGATCCGGTTGAGGTAGAAGTCCGGGAGCACCGTGCTCTCCTGCGCGAAGTACGCCTGCACACTCCGGTCGGTCTCCAGCAGCTGCCGGATGGTGCTGTGATACTTGATCCGGCCGAAGCCCTCCGAGCTGATGGCCCGGACCACGTTCATGTAGCGCGGGATGGCGGCGGGGGTCGCGGCGAAGCGCCGGCCGATCGCCTTCCAGCTGAAGCTGTACTTGCTCAGGTCGATGAGGTGGTCGTAGAACTCCTTCCACTCGTAGTTCTTCGGCCGCACGTTCATCGCGTGGTTGTTGTTCAGGAAGCTGAAGGGGAACGGAAGCACCCGCCCCTCGCGCTGGTAATCCAGGTTGCTCGGCGCCGCGCGCCCGAACGCCGAGAGCAGCGAGTACGCCGGGAAGGCGCCGGGCACCAGGTCGAGGAAGCGCTTGGTCAGCTCGAACGGGTCGGGCCCCTCGTCGCTGTCCAGCCCGAGCACGAAGTTGGTCTGCACGTAGGGGATGTACTTGAGCACCAGGTTCACGTGCTCCGCGATCTGCTGCACCTTCTCGAGGCCGGTGCGCCGGGTCTTGGACTTGTTCCCCAGCCCGAACCACGACTCGATCCCCGGCAGCGCCGCCTGGAAGCCGTTCTTCCGGAGCCGCTTGAGGTGCGGCTCCGACAGCAGCGAGAGGCTGCTCTCGGCGATGTGCCGCATGCGCCCCTCCGGCACCGACCGCTCGATCGCCTCCATGTACTCCTCGAACCGCACCCCGAAGTTGGGATCGTGCCACCCGACGATCGGGTTCTTCATCTTCGTGAGCAGGAAGGCGAGATCCGTCCCCAGCTGCTCGAAGCTGAGCGGCTGGTAGTCCACCGTCGAATCGATGCAGAAGGTGCAGGTGTACGGGCAGCCGAGGCTCCCGATCATCGGCACGAACTTGACGGTGGGCGCCTTCTTGAGCGTCTGCGCGACGAACTTCCAGCGGGCCTCGAGCGAGGGAAACTCCTTCGGCTGCTGCTCCGCCATCAGGTGCCGCCCGTAGGGACGGTGCTGCGCGCACTCGTTCAGCACCTCGGCCACGGTGGTCTTGTCGGTGAAGCCGAGGACGTAGTCGAAATACTTGCGGGCATCCTCGGGATAGCAGCGCGCGTGCGGCCCGCCGAGCACGGTGATCGCGCCCCGGCGGCGGAAGAGATTGCTGAGCGCGTAGGCGAGGAGGGAGGCCTCGGTGAACGACCCGATGAACAGCAGGTCGAGATCGGACGGCAGCTCGGCGACGAGGTCCTCGACGCCGGTATAGCAGATGTAGGTGACCTCGTGTCCCGCTTCCTCGCACCAGACCCCGAGCACCTGGGGCATGATGCTCGCGAGATTGGCGTTCATCACCCGGCTGTAGAGGCCAGCGCCGGGTTCCTTCGCGACCAGATCGAGAATGCCGACCTTGAGCCTGCGTGCCATGCAACCACTCCGGGGCAAGAACGAACCAGCCGAAGCAGAGCACCTCTGCTTCGTGCCGGGTGGCCCCGAGACCTGGGCCATGATGAGCGGATGGGAAGACCCGCGGAAAGCAGGACCCGCTGATGAACGCAAGTCCACACCAGACTACGACTTAAGCGTACAGCCCCGGACCCACTTGGCGCAAGCGCGGGGCCCCAACGAAAACCGCCTCACCGGAGTGAGGCGGCGGATCCGTCGGTGCGAGAGGCGCCGACCGGAGTCGAACCGGTGATGGAGGTTTTGCAGACCTCTGCCTTACCACTTGGCTACGGCGCCGAAAGCGGGCTGTAAGGTCGCTTCCCGCCGGGGCTTCTGCAAGGCCGCTACTTCCGCCGGATCTCCTCCAGGAACTTCCCGACTTCGCCGCGGAGCCGCTCCGAGAGACCCGAGAGCTCTTCCGCCGCGGTCTCCATCTGCCCCGCCGCCTCGCTGGTCTCGCGGGTGGCCCGGGTGACGCTCTGGATGCTCGTGGTGACCGCGCCGGTCGCGTCGGCCGCCTGGTGAATGTTCTTGCTGATGTCGTTGGTGGCCTGGCGCTGCTCGCCGACCGCCAGCGTGATGCTCGCCGCGATCTCGTCGACCTTGCGGATGCTCTCGCCGATGCCGCTGATCGCCTGGACCGCCTGGGCCGTCGCCGTCTGGATGCCGGTGATCTGCTGGCCGATGAGCTCGGTGGCCTGCGCCGTCTGGCCGGCGAGGCTCTTCACCTCGGACGCCACCACCGCGAACCCCTTCCCCGCCTCGCCCGCGCGCGCCGCCTCGATCGTCGCGTTGAGCGCGAGGAGCCGGGTCTGGCTCGCTACCTGGGTGATCACGGTGATGACCTGGCCGATCTGGCGTGACGCCTCCGAGAGCCCGCGCACCGTCTCGCTGGCCCGCTCCGTTTCCCGCACCGCGCCGCGCGCCGCCGAGCTGGTGGCGCTCACCTGCCGCTCGATTTCCGCGACAGTGCTGGAGAGTTCCTCCTGCGCCGAGGCGATCGAGGTGACGCCGCTGGCCGCCTGGGTCGCGGCCTCCGACACCACCTGGGCCTGGGACGCGGTGTGATCCGCCGACTGGGCCAGCCCGCCCGCCGTGGCCCGCATCTCGGTGCTCGCCGCCGCGACATGCTCCGACACGCCCTTCACCGCCGCCTCGAAGGTGTCGGCCATCTCCAGCCGGCGGTGCTCGGCGTCCACCAGCCGCCGGGCATTCTCCGCCATGACGCCGGTCGCCTTGTTGATCGTCACCGCGCCGTCGTGGAACGACCCCGCCATGCCGCGGAGCAGCACCCGGCGGAAGTACTTCCCTTCGCTGGCGTAGGTGAGCGACGCGCCCGCCTCGCGCACGAAGGCGTCGGTCAGGTCGAGCAGGTGATTGAGGCCGCGGCGCACGTCGTCGAGGTCGGTGCCGGCGCCCATGTCGCGGAGCCGCGGCTCCAGGTTCCCCCGCGCCGCCTCCCGGCACACCGTGGCGATCTGGCTCAGCCCCTCGCGATAGCGCGCGATCTCCGCCCGCGCCGCCTCGAGCTCATCGGCGGCCGTCGTGGCTTCGGATTCGATGACGTCGTTCAGCATGCGGCCCCCACCTTGTTCTCCAGCGACCAGACGAATTCGTCGTAGGACACGCCCCGCTCCGCCAGCACCTGCTCCAGCAGGCGCACCGACGCCGCCGCGCCGTCGGGCTTCCGCTCATGCCGCCGCTCCTCCGCCAGCATCCTGTCGTAGAGCGGGAGGATCGCGCCCATCGCCTCCCGCGACGGTACCCGCCGGTTGGAGTGGTAGCCGACGATATCGCCCCGCGGCCCGAAGGTCGGGGTGACGTGCGCCAGCACCCAGTAGTGCTCCCCGGTGCGGCAGAGGTTCATCACGTACGCGAAGATCTCCCGCCGCGACTGGATCGTGTCCCACAGCAGCTTGAAGACGCCCCTCGGCATACCCGGGTGGCGGATCAGGCTGTGGGGCGCGCCGATCAGGTCCGCCTCCTCGAAGCCGGAGACCCGGATGAACACGTCGTTGACGTAGGTGATCTTCCCGTGCGGGTCGGTCTTGCTGACGATGATCTCATCGTCGGCAAAGAACCGCTCGACGCCCGTAGGCGCGCTGGCGGATGCTGCCACAATCTCCTCCATCGACGTCGGAGTTCCGCCCACCTGTTAGGCGGGGACAGTGGATCTTTTCCGGTTGTCGGAGAGAGACCTGAAGCGGATGTGAAGGTCCGGTGACAGCGGCTCAGCGCCCCCTGGCGGTGACCGGCCACCGGCAGCGGAGTGATTCGTTTTCGGCGCCCCAGACCCGCTCCTGGAGATTGACCGACACGCAGACATGGTTAGGCACCACCTGGACCCGGTCGCCCACCCTGGGACGCCAGTCGGTGCCTGAAAGATCCAGCATCCCATGCTCCTCGGAGAGCGCGCTGACCACCACCGAGGGCCGGTCGAGCAGGGCGCCGTAGCCGCTCCCCGCGCCCCGCAGCTCCTCCTTGGCCAGCGCCTTGGAGCCGGCGTCGATGACTGCCTGGCCCGGCACCGCGGTGCTCACCACGGTCGCGAGGATGCTGTAGGCACAGGCGTCCCAGTCGCAGACGCCCGCCAGCGCGGTGGTGCGGTCGTTGAACACAGTGGTGCCGGGGCGGATCTCGGTGAGCCCGGCGAGGGTGTGGCTCTGCCAGAGCGTCGGCGTCGAGCCGCCACTCACGATCGCGGGGGCGAGCCCCTCGCGCGCCAGCGCCGCGAGTACCCCGGCGAGACGCTGGTTCACCGTCGCGAGCGCCGCGCGCCCCGCCTCACCCCCGTCGCGGATATGCCCGGGGTAGAACATCAGGCCGTCGTAGCGGAGCCCGCGCGACTCCGCGGCCAGCCGGGCCAGGCGCACCGCCTCCTCCGGCGACTGCACCCCTACCCGTCCCATCCCCGCATCCCACTCGACCATCACCCCGACGCGGGTTCCTGCCGCCGCGGCGACCCGGGCCACCGCCTCGAGCGCGTCGGCGGAATCGAACGCGACACCGAGCCGCGGCACCTTGGCCGCGAGCGCGACCAGCCGGGCCACCTTGGCGTCGCCCACCTGGGGATACGCCAGCAGCAGGTCGTCCGAGACACCCGCCATCACCTCCGCCTCGCGCAGTGTGGCCACGGTGAGCCCGCTCGCACCGGCGACGAGCTGGGCGGCGCCGATCACCGGCGCCTTGTGGGTCTTGGTGTGCGGGCGGTAGCCGAGGCCCTGGCCGCGGCAGTAGTCGGCGGTGCGAAGGAGGGTCGCGGCGAAGCGCGACAGGTCGACGACGGCAGCGGGCGTCTCGATGCTCGCGAGCGTGGCCCCCGCCGGCACCGCCTCGGCGCCGGCGAGCACCCGCTCGATCACCGCCCCGGCGGCCGCGGTCATTCCCGGACCGCGGCGATCGCCTGCACCTCGACGCTGTAGCCATGGTGCAGCGGATTGACCGGCACCACCGCGCGGGCCGGCTTGTGGTCGCCCATCACCTCGGCGTAGACCGTGTTGAACCGCCCCCAGAGCGCCATGTCGGTCACGTAGACCGTCACCTGCAGCAGCCGGTCGAGCGCGCTCCCCGAGGCCTCGAGGACGGCGCGGATATTGGCGAGCACCTGCCGGGTCTGCTCCTCGATGCTCCCCACCTCTCGGCTGGTGGAGCCGGGCATGATGGGGAGCTGACCGGCGACGAAGACGAGACCGTTGTGCACCATCGCCTGGGAGTAGTGGCCGGCGGGCGTGGGCGCGTTGGGGGTCGAGATGGCGTGCATGCTGGTTCCCGGGGTTCCCTGTCAGGGCGAGTTGGTCAGAACTGCTTTCCGCAGATTACGCAGATTGAAATGGATTCGAAACGGCGAACGGGATGGCCGGGAAGTCTGCGACGCCGGCTTGTTCCCTGATTTGTTGTATCACACAAGAAAACGGATCCAGGTGTCGGAGATGCGGGCTCTCCCGCACTCGGACCTGAATCCGTTCAATCGGCGTAATCTGCGGAAAGCAGTTTCGCAGCCTGAGACAATGCCCGGTCAGGGAATGACCGAGACCCCGTCGACGTAGTAGCTGGTGTCGCCGAAGCAGCTGGTGGGCACACCGCGGTGCTCGGTGTAGTGCAGCCGCAGGGTCTTCCCCACCAGCGTATCGAGCGCCTGCTTGATGGCCGGGTCCCGCACGGTGAAATACCAGATGTTCTGCGGCACCGTGGTGGTCTGGGGCACGCTGGTGACGGCGGTGTACTGCAGCAGCTCCCCTTCGTCGGTTTTGCAGATCCAACCCTTCTGGGAAAACTTCTGGAGCATGCCGCTCCGGTAGCCGTTGGAATAATCCCAGTGGAGCGAGAGCCAGGTGTAGATCGAGAGCAGGACGATCGGCACCAGGACCACGAAGATCAGGATGGTGCGAAGGCGCGGGAAGCGGCGTCGCGCCGGGGCAGCCACGGCATCAGGTGTCGTCATCGAGCTCTCTCCCCAAATCCGTTTTTCAATCCAGAAATCCTGTCACTGGCCGCGCGGCTGGGTACTGAAGACCAGGCCTGAGGCGACCACGAACACCCAGCCGGCCTTCTCGCGATCGTTCTTGAAGCGGTAGGCCAGGTCGAGCCGGGTCGGGTTGGCATCGGCGGCACGCGAGGGGCCGAGCCGCAGGCCCAGGCCCAGGTTGGTGCCGGTGCGCCGGGCGCTGCCGTTGTACCAGGCGCCGCCGTGATCGATGAATCCCGCGACGCCGAGGTCGATGGCCTTGAAGACGTCCTCGCCGAAGATGTAGCGATACTCGGCGGTGGCGAAGTAGGTGCGGTCGCCGGTGAAGGCGTGGATCGGGAAGCCGCGCGGTCCCACCGCGAAGCCGAGGTCGAACTCGCCCGAGGGGAGCGGGTTCTTGATCCAGCCGATATCGGCGTGGCCGATGAGGAGGTGGCGCCGGATCGGCGTGAGCACCGCGGTGCCGCCGAACGTGACCGAACCGGAGTCGAGCCCGCCCGCGGTGTAGAGGCCGTTGGCCCGCGCATCGATCCAGGCGAAGCCGCCGTGCCCCAGCTTGCTGCCGATGCGGAACTGGGCCAGGCCGCCCACACCGGTCGAGTCGTAGCCGAAGAAGTCCGGCGCCAGGGAGAGCCCGATCCGGGCGAAATTGCTGACGTCGACGTCCTCGTCCTGGCCGATCTTGGTGAAGCCGCGGGCCACGAGGTAGTTCGCCCGGCGCCACTCGATGAACGTGCCGACGGTGCCGGTGACGTTCTGGTCGAGTTGCTTCTGGGGCCAGATGCCGAAGTCATCCCGCCGCACCTGGGCGTTCAGGCCGATCCGGAGGTAGCCCCGGTTGCTGCGGTGGATCGCCTTGGCGGCCTCGACCTGGCCCAGCACGTACTTGCGCCGGAGGGAGTCGCTGGCATCGTGAAAGCCCTCCCGGAACTGGAGGACGCGCTCGTTGCGGACGTCGAGCAGGGTCGAGATCCCCGCCTTGTCCCGCAGCGAGAAGAACGGCCGCTGGATCGCCACCTGCCCCCGCTTGCCGTCACTGCGGGTCTCGTAGCGGAGGCCCAGGAGCACGGTGCGACGGAAGAGCCGGGGCTGGAGGAACTGGAAGCCGAGCTGGTTCCGGTCGGGGGTGTGGCGATAGCGGACCGCAAAGCGGCTGGCGGTGCCGACCAGGTTCTTCTCGATCAGCGCCAGCTGCCAGTCGGTCTGGCTCCCGGCGCTGCGGAAGCGGACGTCGGCCTGGGTGGACCAGCCGTCCTGGGTGTACACCTTCACCGTGAAGCCGCTGTCGGTGGTCACCGAATCGATCCGGACCTTCCGGAACACCGCGACGGTCCGGAGATTCCGGGCGGTCTCGGCGATGTCGACCGAGTCGTACGGCTCGCCGACCTTGAAGAGGATCTCGTTGGTGACCACCGAGGCGTTGGTCATGAAATGCAGGCCGTTCATCAGCTTCGCGATGAAGCTGTGGCTCTCGGTGGAATCGAAGATGTCGGAGCGGTGGATCTCGATGTACTTGATGATCGGGCGGCCCAGCGAATCCCGCTCGACGACCGGGGTGTCGGGCAGCACGCCGACCGGCCCGAAGGCGGAATCCCGGGGGGGCTGGGGAACGCTGTCCTGGGCGGCCGCGGGCCGCGCGAACACCAGCAATGACAGCAGCAGGCACCAGCGACGCAGAACCAGCTCCGGGAGACGGGGGGCGGCGTAATGATAAGGGCGGCCCCGCCTCATTAGAATACCTGCCCCGATCGCATGCACTCCGCGAGGCCGTCATGAACGCCCCCGACGGCGATGGCCGGCTCTCCCTCGCCGCCAAGCGCCGCCTCACCCTGCTGGTCGCAGTCGTCCCCAGCCTGCTGCTCGTGCTCGCCGCCGAGATCTATGTCCGGGTGACCACCCGGTACGAGGACCTCTGGGCGCTCACTGGCCGGGCGGTGGCATCCCGGCCGATCGCCGACTGGGCCTTTCTCGACGCCTTCTCCGCCCTGCGCGGCCGGCCCGGGGTCTATCACGACGGCGCGGTGACCAAGACGGTGAATCGCGAGGGCTTCATCTCGACCCCCGAGATTTCCCCGGTCAAGCCGCCCCACACCATCCGGATCGCGTTTCTCGGGGAATCGTCCACCGCCGGCACCGGCACCCTGCTCCCCGATTCGGTCACCTGGCCCTGGCAGGTGGCGGAGAACCTCCGGCACCGCCCCGGCCGCCGCGATTCGATCGAGTTCATCAACGCGGCCCTCGGCGGCTACTCGACCTTCGAGTCGATGGGACGGCTGTGGAGCCGGGTGCGCTTCTACCAGCCCGACATCATCGTGGTGTATCACGGCTGGAACGAGATGTACTACTTCAAGCAGGTGGACAAGATCGCCGACTGGCGCACCCTCCCCGACGGGTCGTGGGGGCTGGAGGCCTCGGTCCCGGTGACGATCTACGCGCCGAGGTGGTACGACTGGATCGCCCGCTGGTCCCAGCTGCTCACCAAGGTGCGGCTCCACTTCTCCCCCGCGGTCAACGGCGAGTCGGGCGGCGGCCAGCTCACCCCCACCCTCGCCGACCACTACGATACCCGCGGTCTCGAGATCTTCCGCACCAACCTGCGGCTCCTCAAGTCGACCGCCGCGACGCTGGGCATCGAGATGTTCGTCGGCAAGCAGGCCACGCTCATCGTCGCGGGGCTCCCCGAGAGCGAGCGCAAGCGCTGCCGCTACGACTTTCACGGCTTCGACCACGATGCGCACGTCGACGCCTTCCGGCGGATCTACCAGGTCATCGACGAGGAGATGCCCCACGACCACGTGATCGACGTGACCTCGCTCTCCGGGCACCCGGAGAACTTCCACGATCACATCCACCCCACCGACCTCGGCGCCGCCCGGACCGCGGCGATCATGGCCGACGCGCTGGCCCCCGCGGTGGCCGCCATCGAGGCGCGACAGGCCGCCGCCCCCCGCTGACCCGATGACGGCACCGACCGAGCGGAGCGCCGCCCGCGAGCTCCTCGTCACCCTCCGGCTCGCATTGCTTGCGTGGGCCGTGATGGCGGCGCAGGAAATGCTCCTCTTTGCCCGGCCCACGCCCTACGGCGGCGCCTACGTCCGCGACGCCTGGTTCTACTGCTGGCGGGCGTTCTTCTACAACCTCATGGGCGTCGCGCTGGTCTCGCTGCCGTTCCTGTTCCGCTGGCTCGCGGCCTATCGCGGCAGCGTACGCGAGGCCAGTACCCGCCGCTGGCACACCGCCCACCTGGTCGTGCTGACCCTCACCGTGGGCCTCGATCACGCCGACAACGAGGTGATGCGCTTCCTCGGCACCCACCTGACCCTCTCGCTGCTGCGCACCTACGAGCGGGTGGGCGCGTGGGGCTCGGACATGCTCCACGTCTTCACCACCGATCGCGGCGGGCCCTGGCTCCCCTTCCTGCTGCTCTTCGTGGGGATGGGGGTGACCTGGTGGCAGGGGCGACGGATCCTCGCCCGCGACCGGAGCGGGACCCGGATCTGGCCGGTGCCGGCCGCGTGGGTCGCCGCGCTCCTGCCGCTCCTCGTGCCGCTGACGAGCTACAACCTCCCCGGGGCCCACTTTCCCCGGAACCGGGTGCGCCCCGAGGTGGTCACGCTCGGCCTCGAACTGCTGTCCGAGGTGCAGCCGACCGTCGCCCCGGCGGACCTCACCCGCTGGAGCCGGGACTGGCAGGCGCGCTGGCTGGCCGGCGAGGGCACCGGCGACTGGCGCTTCCTCGGCGACGAGCGCTATCCCCTCGTGCGGGTGCCGCTCCGGGCCGCGCCCGACACCCTCCGGCGCAACGTGATCTTCCTCCAGCTCGAGACCTTCCGCGGCTGGGACATGGGGTATCTCCGCCCCGACCGTGCGAAGTCGCCCACGCCCTTCCTCGACCGTCTCGCCGCCGACAGCCAGAGCGCCTGGTGGTCGCGCTTCCTGAGTTTCGGGCCGCCCACCATCAACGGCTTCATGGCGGGGCACTGTTCGGTGCTCCCCCATTCGACCCAGAACATCAGCACCACCTTCACCGGCACCGCCCTCCAGTGCCTCCCGGCGGTGGCGCGAGCCCACGGCTGGAAGACCGCCTACTTCACCGGCAGCGACCCCGACTGGGACAACCAGACCATCTGGCTCCGCCGCTGGTACGACGAGGTGACCTTCTACCCCGAGGCGAACGAGCTCGACCGGACCGTCTTCCACGAGGCGCTGGGCCGGATCCGCGCGCTGGGCCGGGACAGCACGCCCTTCTTCGCGACGGTGGTGTCGATCAGCAATCATTACCCCTTCCGGAGCCGGGAGCCGGCGCTCGACGTCACCACCGGGCAGACCCCGGCCGAGGCGGTGCTCAACACCATGCACTACACCGACGACGTGGTGCGGGAATTCGTCGACTCGCTCTCGCGTGAACCGTGGTGGGGACGGACGCTGCTGGTGATCATCGGCGACCACGGCTACAACCTGGGGGAGCACGACGGCACGCCGGGACAGCGCAACGGCTGGCGGGAGTCGGTCTGGGTGCCGCTCCTGATTCACGGGGCCCACCCGCGGCTGGTGGCGGGCCGGCACGATGAGCCTGCCTCACAACTCGACCTCGCGCCCACCGTCGCCGACCTCCTCGGCATCCGCGACACCACCCCCTGGCTGGGGTGGAGCCTCCTTGCTTCCCGGCCCCGAACCCCCGAGCTTGGCGTGGCGCGCGGCGACGTCCTGTTCGCCGAGTCGCCGCAGTGGAGCCTGGTCCTGGACCCGGGCACCGCCGCCCTCCATCTCTACGATCCAGCCCGCGACCCCCTGCAGCGGGAGGACCAGGGCAGCCGCTTCCCCGCGGAGGCGACCCACCTGGAGCAGGCCATCCGGGAACAGCAGATGATTTGGGACTACCTTGTCGAGAGCGACCGGGTCTGGTTCCCCCGGGCCGGGGGGCCAGCCAGCCGATGAGCGCTGCCGGGCCGCTGCCGTTCGCCCTGTTCAATACCAACTTCCTCCCCTACTCGCAGACCTTCGTCTACGAGGAGCTGCGGCATCACGAGCGTTATGCCGCCGAGGTCTTCTGCGCCCGCCGGCTCCTGCCGGAACGCTTTCCCTGGCAGCCGGTGCAGGTCGGCGGCCCGCTCTACCCGCTCACCCGGCGCTCGGCGGCGTTCGACGCCCGGTTCCGCGAGCGCGGCTTCGCGCTGGTGCATGCCCACTTCGGGCCGGGCGCGGTGTACGCACTGCCCTTCGCGCGGCGGCACCGGCTCCCGCTGGTGGTCACCTTTCACGGCTACGATGTCCCCATCCTCGCGAGCCCGCGGCGCTGGCTGCCGACCTACCTGCGCTATGCCCTCCTCGGTCCCGCGGTGCTGCGGGAGATGACCCTGGGCCTCTGCGCCTCGACCGAGCTCCGTGACCTGCTGCTGGCCCAGGGGGTGCCCGCGGCGAAGCTCCGGGTCCACCGGCTCGGCATCGATGTCGAGCGGTTCAGCCCGGGCGCGCGCGAGCACGAGCCGCGCGACGTCGTCATGATCGGGCGGTTCATCGAGAAGAAGGGATTCGAGTACGGCCTCCAGGCCTTTGCGATCGCCGCGCGCGAACTTCCCGGCATCCGGCTGACCCTGATCGGCGAAGGGGAGCGCGAACCGGCGCTCCGCGCGATCGTCCGCGCCGAGGGCCTCGAGAACCGGGTGACCTTCGCCGGCACCCGCTCGCCGGAGCAGGTCGCCGCCACTCTCGCGACCTGCCACGTGCTCCTGGCCCCCAGCGTCGTCGAGGCGGGGACGGGGAACCGCGAATCGGGCCTGATCGTGGTGAAGGAGGCGAGCGCCTCGGGGGCGGTGGCCATCGGCACGCGGCACGGTGGCATCCCCGAGATCATCGACGACGGAGTCACCGGGTACCTCGTCCCGGAGCGCGACGTTCCCGCGCTGGCGAGCCGGCTGGTCCAGGTGCTGAAAGATCCGGCGCACTGCCAGGCGCTCGGCACCGCGGGGCGGGAGAAGATGCTCCGGGAGTACGACAACCGGGTGCGGGTGCGGGCCCTGGAAACGCTCTACGACGAGGCCCGGGCGGCCGGAGGAGCGCCCCGATGAGCCTCGCCCTCCTCCTGGTGGTGGTCTGCGCCCTCGAGGCCTGGCTGGTGCAGGGCAAGACCCTGCTGGCTCCCCAGGCGCAGGGCGGCCTCGATCCCGTCGTCGACCTCGTGCTCCGCTTCGGCTTCGACCTGCTCGCCTTCGGCGCGCTGACCGGGCTGCTGCCCCGGCTGCTGGTCGCCGCCGCCTTCGTGGCCGCGGTGGTGTTCTACGTCTTCGTGCTGGTCTATCACGACTACTTCCAGCAGCCGCTCTCGATCCTGATCGTGCTGAACCAGCGCCGGGAGGGGGCACTGGTGACCGACGCGGGATTCGCCCTGCTCCGCCCCTGGCACCTGCTGTTCGTGGGCACCCTCGCCCTCAAGCTGCTGCTGCTGTTCAGCGCCGCCGATTCCACCCCCACGCTGCACACCGGCCTGCTGTGCGCCGGGCTCTACCTGCTCGCGCTGCTGGTCGTGAACCGGGTCTACAAGCCGCTCGCCAAGATCGCCACCTGGGAGACCGTCGGCGGCCTGGGCGCGGTCTACGGCTATCTCCCCGCGTGGGCGGCGGAGTACGCCTTCATCGACAGCAAGGCGCTGCTGGTGCGGGCCCTCGCCCGGGCGGGGGAAACCAGCGACCGGCTCACCCCGATCGAGACCCCGGCGCCGGTCGCCGACCGGGTGGTCTTTCTCCAGGTCGAGAGCCTCGACTGGGCGGTGCTCGACTTCCGGATCCGCGGCGAGGAGGTCACCCCCGCCATCAACCGGCACGCGCGCCGGGGCATGACCTACGCCGTGCAGGCCGACAAGCGGACCGGCTCGCTCGACGCCGACTTCACCATGCTGATGGGCCGGCCCCCGTCCGCCGATGTGCCGACCTACAAGATCCAGGGCTATCCCTACGCCGGCTCGCTGATCCAGCGGCTCCGCGAGCTGGGCTTCGCCACCACCTCGGTGCACGGCGTCTCGGGGGAGTTCTTCTCCCGGCGCCCAGCGTTCGAGAAGATGGGATTCGACCGGCTGATCTTCCGGGAGGAGTTCGAGCGCATGGCGGCCGCGCCGGTGGCGGGGTGGAGCGTGCCGGACGACGACCTGCTCCAGTTCGCCGCGATGGACTTCTCGGCCCAGAGCGGGCGCCAGTTCCAGCTGGCCATCACCGCCACCAGCCACATTCCCTTCCACAACTACGACCGCACCCTGGCGCGCTTCTTCCCCGGCTCCGCCAGCATCGCGGAGAACTACTTCGACGTGATCCACTACGTCGACCGCGCGGTGGGCCGGTACCTCGACGCGCTGCCCCAGGAGACCACCGTCGTGCTCTACGGCGACCACGTCAGCAAGGTGGAGCACGAAGGGCTGGGCTACCGGCAGGCGATGTGGGGCGGGGTGGGCCTGGTGCCGTTCATCGTGCTCGAGACCGGCCGGGACCTCTCCCGGCTCCAGCGCACCGGCGCCGAGTCCCGCGACGGCCACCTGACACTGCTCGACACCGTCACCTGGCTCCACGCCAGCGTGGACCTGCTCCGGGACATTCCCTGACGGAACCGGGACCTAGGAGGGCGACCGCCTGGGCAGCAGGTCCTGCGGGGAGAGGTGGAGAATCCAGCGGAGCGCCGCGAGGCTCCCGGCTCCCGCCAGCACCACCATGATCGCGAGCGACAGCACCGGACTTCCCACCAGCTGGCGCAGCCCGCCTCCCAGCGCCAGCAGCAGCGAGAGACAGACGATCGCGAGCACCGGACGGAGCAGCTCCCCGCCCAGGCCCCGCGGCGTGATGGGAGCGGACCGGCGCACCATGTAGAAGTGCAGCGCCAGCGTGAAGGGGAAGGTCAGGAGCCAGACCAGGCAGACCCACAGGGTGCCGGTCTCGGGCGGTGCGAACGACAGCGCCAGCAGGAAGCCCAGCACCAGCGTGCCGCCGGTGACCAGCGAGTCGTAGATCCCCAGCTCGGGATGCCCGGTGGCGTGGTAGAGCTGCGGGAAGAGCAGCGCGATGCCGCGCAGCAGGCTGGCCCACACCAGCACCTGCACCAGGGGAATCGAGGGGAGCCACTTGCCCCCGCCGATCAGGTGGAAGATGTCGGGGCTGGCAAAGCAGATCAGCGCCGCCAGCGGACCGAGCAGCAGGAGCAGCGAGCGTATGCTCCGGTAGAACGCCCGCGTCAGCTCCTCCTGGTGCGCCTGCAGCCGGGCGTAGATCGGGTACTGCACCCGGTTCACCACCTGCAGGATGATCTCGAGTGGCGTCATCCCCAGGTCCCAGGCCGCGCGGTACAGCCCCACCGCCGAAGTGCCCAGGAAGCGCCCGATGAGCAGGAAGTCCATGTTGCGGTAGACATGGTACAGGATGCTCGCCGCGGCGACCCGGAGGCCGAAGCGCACCGAGCCGCGGGTGGAGGCATCGGAGGCGGTGAACGACGGCCGGAACGGCGCCAGCCACCAGAGCGCGAGGAAGAGGTAGAGGCCCCGGGCCACGTTGGCGATGACCAGCCCCCAGGCCCCCATCCCGGCGAGCACCAGCACCACCTTGGTGACCGATTCGCCCAGCGTGGCGATGGTCTGGGCCGCGCCCGAGGTCTTGAAGTCGAGGTTGCGGGTCAGGACCTGGAGCGGCACCAGGGCCGCGCCCACGAAGATGAGCTTGCCCGCGGCCACCACGATCATCGGGTAGAGCCGCCAGTTGGCGTAGAACAGCGCGATGAACGGTGCCACCGCCCACATGACCGCGACCGCCGCCACCCCCAGCAGGGTGCAGAACCAGAAGAGCCCCGACAGCTCGGCGTGGGTCATCTCCTTCTGCCGCACCAGCGCCTGCCCCGCGCCCAGCCCGTTGAAGGCCTCCATCGCCACCGAGAAGCTCCACGCCAGCGTGGCCACGCCCATTTCCCGGGGTCCGAGGAACTGGAGCACGATCAGCGTGCCCGCCACGTCCAGCACCCGCATCGCCAGCGTGGCGCCGCCCATCCACCAGAGGCCGCGCTTCATTTCGTGCCGGGCGTCGATGGGCTGGTTCAGAGGTCTGGTTCCCGGTGATGGTGTGCTGGGTTAGCCTTTAGCCACCCATGCGGATTCTCTACGTCTACGACACCCTCCTCCCCGACACCGGGGCCGACACCGAACAGGTGGTCAACACCGTCGCGGCGCTTTCCCGGCAGGGGATCGAGCTGGGCCTGCTCCTCCCCGGCGAACGGAGCGGCGCGGAGGACAGCGCCCCGATCCGGCAGTACTACCAGGTCGCGGGGACGTTCGAGGTCGAGCGGATCGCGGCCCGCTACCGTCGCGTGCGCGGGCTGGAGAAGTGGTCGCACGCCCTCCGGGCCGCGCACCATCCCCTGTCCCGCCGAGCCGACCTGGTCTACACCCGTAACCTCCCCGCCGCGTGGGCTGCGCTCCGTGCCGGCCACCGGCTGGTCTACGAGCACTTCCGCCCCTGGGGCGACCAGCATCCTCCGCTGCAGCCGTTCCTGCGGCACATCCTGCGCCACCCCCGGCTGCTGGGCGCCGTCTTCCACTCGCAGCACGCGCTGCAAAGCTATCGCCGCCTCGGCGTGAGCGAGTCACGGCTGCTGGTGGCGCACAATGGCTGGGACCCCGCGCGGATGGAACCCCGCCTCTCCCGCGCCGAGGCCCGCACCCGGCTCGGCCTCGAGGTGGAGCGCTTCACGGTGGTCTACAGCGGCCGCATGAACCAGCGCAAAGGCCTCGAGCTGATCCTCGCCGCGGCGCGCGCGGCGCCGGAGATCGCCTTCGTGCTGGTCGGCTCCGAGGGGGAGGGCCCGGTCGAGCGGGAGGCGGCAGCGCTCCCCAACGTGCGGATCGTGCCCTGGCAGCGCTTCACCGACCTGGCGCCCTGGCTCTACGCCGCCGACGTCCTCGTCATCCCGCCGAGCCTCGCGCCGCTCGAGCGGCACGGCAACACCGTGCTCCCGATCAAGCTCTTCCTGTACCTCGCCGCCGGCCGCGTCATCCTCGCGCCGGTCGCCCCCGACACCGCCGAGCTCCTCGAAGACAATCGCAACGCTGCCCTCGTTCCACCGGGCGATGTGGCCGCCACCGTTGCCCGGCTCCGCGCCCTCGCGGCCGACCCGGCGGCGTTCGACCGGCTGGCCCGGGGCTCCCTCGCCACCGCCGAAGGCCTGACCTGGGACGCCCGCGCCGCCCGCATTGCCGGCTTCATCCGGAGCCGGCTGGAAGCGAGATCCGAGCCTCATGAATCCGACCCCTGGCGCGTCGGGTCATGGCTCAGCGAGGTGTGTCGCTGGTCACTCGGCCGCTAGGCGCGGAACCTGCTGCGTCGAGCGCGTTTCCGGGTAAGCAGAGGTCGGCCGAAGGGACAGGAAAATCGTCCTCAAGTTGTTACCTGTTAACAGCTTGAGCCGTTATCTACGTGCGTCATTGGAACACACCCTTTCGAGAGAGTGTGATGAAAGCACACGCCGCGCTGGACAGCTTGACACGCCTTCGCAGGGCAGAAGGCGAAACTGTCCGCGCCATTCCGCCCAGCTCGGCCCGCGCCGAAGCTGAACTGACCCTGCTCTGCCCCGGCCCGGTGAGCACCTCGGCCCGGGTAAAGCAGGCGCTGGCTGGGGCGGATATCGCCCACCGGGACCAGGCCTTCGTCGAAGTCCTGTCCCGCCTGGTGGGCCGGATCCGGCGGGTGGCCGGCGCGCCGCAGCACGATGTGCTGGTGCTGGGTGGCGGCGCCACCGCGGCGACGGAGGCGGCCCTCGCCACCTTCGTGGGCGTGGACGAGCGGATGCTGGTGGTCTCCAACGGCGCCTTCGGCGAGCGGATCGCCGAGATGGCCCAGTGCCTCGGCATCCCGATGAGCCACCTCCGCTACGACTGGGGTGAGCCGATCGTGCTGGAGCAGATCCAGGGCATGCTGGATGGCGACTCGCGGATCCGCGCGGTGGCCATGGTGCATCACGAGACCAGCGTGAGCGTGCTGAACCCGGTGAACGAGGTCGGCCGCCTGCTCGCGCCCCGGCACATCCGCTACATGGTGGACGTGGTCTCGAGCCTCGGCGGCGAAGACTTCGACATGGTGAAGTCGCGCGCCTCGGTGGTCATCGGCAGCAGCAACAAGTGCCTGCACGGCGTCGCGGGCGCCGCCTTCGTCATCACCCGCCCCGAGATCTGGAGCGAGACCGAGCACGTGCGGCCCCGCTCGATGTACCTCGACCTGCGCCGCTACCGCGCGGCCCAGCGGGAGAACGGCCAGACCCCGTTCACGCCCTCGGTGCCCGCGGTCGTGGCGCTCGAGGCCGCGCTGCACGAGCTGGAGGACCAGGGCGGCGTGGCCGGGCGGCGGGCCAGCTACCGTGCCCTCAACGGCCGGATGCGGGCCGGCCTCATCGGCCTGGGCCTCAAGATCCGTTTCGACGGGCCCACCAGCGCCGCGTCCCTCACGGTGGCGCAACTGCCGGCCGGCCTGTCGTTCGATTCGCTCTACCACGACCTGCGGCAGCGCGGCTTCCTGGTCTACAAGGGCAAGGGACCGCTCTCGCACGACTGCTTCCTGATCGCCAACATGGGTGACATCGGGGTCGAGACCGTCGACCGTTTCCTGGAGACCCTGGCGGAGATCGCCGAACTCCCGGTCCGTTGATTCCCGGTTGTTGCCGGTCGTTTGATTGACAGAGACGGTGAACGGTGAGCCTGTGGGCTCCACCGTTCACCGTTTTCCTTGTACCTTCACGGCCCCATGGACTACCAGGCTGTCATTCTCGCCGCCGGGACCGGCACCCGGCTCCGCCCGCTGACCGAGGACACTCCCAAGTGCCTCCTCGACGTCGGGGGGGTGACGATCCTCGGGCGCCAGCTCGAGCGGATCGCCGCCGCCGGTATTCAGCGGGCCGTGATCGTCACCGGCTACCTCGCCGACCGGGTGGAGGATCATCTCCGGCGGCACCCGCCGGCGCTGGAGGTGACCCTCGCCCCGAACCCCGACTTCGCCACCACCGGCAACTGCATGAGCGTGCTCGCCTCCCGGGCCCGGGTGAACGGCCGCGGGGTGGTGATCTGCGACGGGGACGTGGTGCTCACCGGCGACTGCCTGACCCGGCTGATGCAGCACCCCGCGGCCTGCGGCCTGCTGCTCGACGTCGAGACCAGGCTGGGCGACGAGGAGATGAAGGCGCAGCTCGACGACCGGGGCAACGTGCGCCGGCTCACGAAGCAGATGGCGCCGGCCGAGGCGGCGGGGGAGTCGATCGGGATCCAGAAGGTCTCCGGTCCCGCCCTCCCGATTCTCTGGGCCACGCTCGAGGCGATGCGCGACGGGGGCGACACCAGCGGCTACTACGAGGACGCCTTCCAGCGGATGATGCAGGCCGGCGTTACGTTCCAGACCGTCCCCATCGGCCACCACGAATGGACCGAAATCGATGACCTCGCCGACCTCGAAGACGCCCGGGCCAGGTTCGCCCGGTGAGGCGGGGTCGGTGACGGCGGCGGCGGTTCCCGCCAAGCCGCCGGAAGTCGAAGAGCTGGTCGACGAGTACATCCACCGCCCCCTCGCGCGGCGTATCGTCGACGTGCTGGTCCACACCCCCATCACGCCCAACCAGGTGACCCTCGTCGCGGCGCTCATCGGCGTCGTGGCGGGCATCCTCCTCGGCACCAGCGTGGGCAACCCCCGGCGGCTCCTCACCGCCGGCCTCCTGCTGTTCACCTCGGTGGTGCTGGACTGCTGCGATGGCCAGCTGGCCCGGCGGAAGAAGATCTCCAGCACCTACGGCGCGATCCTCGACGGGATCGGCGACTACGCGGTGGGGATCTCGATGGGCATCGGCGGGGCGGTCTACGCGGTGGGGCACACCCGCAACCCCTGGTACTGGCTGCTGGGCCTCGCCGGGATCGCCAGCTCCGCCGCGCACGCGGCGCTCTTCGACCACACCAAGACCCGCTACATCGCCCGGGTGGGACGCGGGTACACTGAGCGGGAAGAGAACCTCGACCTGGTGGACGCCAACCGGCGCACCGCCTGGGCCGAGGGCCGCTACCGCGATGCCTTCCTGCTCTGGGTCTATCTCAGCTACTCCCGGGCGCAGCACGCCGCGATGACCATTCGCCCTTCCAGCGATCCGGTGGCGTATCGCGCGGCGCACATGGGCCGGATGCGGCTCTGGACCTTCGAGGGGATCGGGACCCACTTCGCGGTCGCCTATCTCTCCAACATCGTCGGCTTCTGGTGGGCCCCGGGGCCGATCTGGTACTTCATCCTCACGACGACCCTCTTCAACGTGCTCCTCGTCTACCTGCTGCTGCGCGAGCCGCGGGAGGCCCTGGCGTGAGCCTGCGCGCGACCCTGGTCGGGCCACCGGTCGGCGACCCCGAGGCCCACGTCGCGGGACTCACGATCCTGCTGCGCCAGCTGCTCTCGTTCCAGGACGCCGGCATCGACGAGGTCGAGGTGCAGGGCATCGAGGCGGCGAAGATCCCCTCGGACTCGCGCCTCACCATTTCGGTGCTCGCGGTGCCCGCCGGCGCCCCGGTCAGGGGAGACACGGTGCTCACCGGCCGGATCGGCCTGGTCTGGCACCGGCTCCTTCCCAAGCGTCTGCTGGCCGCCGGGTACCGCGGGGACATCGAGGCCGCCCCGCTCGAGGCGGGGGAATTCGTGGTGGCGCCGGCGGACAAGGCGGGGCTCCGCCAGGCGGAGGATCTCCTCCTCGCGGCGCTGCTCAAGGCCACCGACGGGCTGATCTCCCGCTCGATCAACCGGCGGATCTCGCTCCAGGTGACCCGCGCGCTGCTCGAGACCAGCCTCACTCCCAACCAGATGACCGGCCTGGCCGCGGTGTTCGGGCTCGCGGCCATCGCGGCGGTGGCGTGGGGCGGGGCGGCGTGGTTCATCCCCGGCGCGTTCCTCCTCCAGGTCCAGTCGATCCTCGACGGCTGCGACGGCGAGATCTCCCGCCTCAAGTACATCCGCTCGCGGCTGGGGGAATGGCTCGACCAGGTGGTGGACGACGTGGTCAACCTGGGCTTCTTCATCGCGACGGGATGGGCGCTCTACCAGGCAGGCTGGGAGCCGGCCCGGGTGCTCACGATCATCGGCACCGTGCTCCACCTCATCTACCAGGTGGCGCTGTACGCCGCGCTGATCCTCGTGGGCGGCGGGAGCGGCAGCGTGGCGAGCATCAAGTGGCGGGGCCAGAAGGAGCACGGCGACTCGCCCCACGACGACGGCCGCCGGCGGAGCTTCCTGACCCAGGTGAAGGAGACCCTGGAGATGGCAGGCCGGCGGGACTTCTTCACCTTCCTCTACTTCCCGGCGGCGATCTTCGGCGTCATGGAGGTCGCGCTCGGCTGGTGTACCGGGATCTTCATCCTCTCCGGCCTGGCCAGCGGCACCCACTGGCTCCTCTTCGGGCCGCCGGAACCGGCGCGGAAGAAGTAGGCCCCCGAAACGACGAACGGGCGACCACTGGTCGCCCGTTCTGCTTGCTGCCGCGTGTGCCGGTCAGGCCGCCGCGGGCGCCTCCACCGAGGCGCGGCGCCGCAGCTGGGCGCTGAGCAGCATCTCGGCCTTGGCGTAATCTTCCGGCGTGTCGACGTCGGTCCAGCGCACCCCGCTGAGCGCGACCGCGGAGAAGACCCCCTGGGCGATCAGGCGGCGCATGCCGAGGGTCACCGACGGCGCCTCGGTGCGGGCCACCTCGCGGAGCGCGTCGAACACCCGCGCATCCAGCCGGAAGCAGCCGGTGTCCACCGCGTCGTACGGGTAGACGTCCTTGCCGATCGCGGAGATCCGGTGGCCGGCGACGCGCACCTTGGTGGCGTCGTCCTCGTCGAGATTCACCGGGTGGAAGTCCACCAGCAGGCGGCAATGCTCGGCGACCTCGCCCTCGACCCGGTTGAGCTGGTTCAGCACCGGGTGGGCGAAGACATGGTCGGCCATCTGGAGGAAGAACGGCCCGGTCACGTAGGGCGCGGCGCAGAGCAGCGACACCCCGTTGGGATCGTGGTACCGCTCGTTGTGCACCAGGGTCACCTTGAGCGGGGTATCCACCTGCGTGAGGTGGGCCCGCATCTGGTCGGCCGACTTCCCGGTCACAATGATCGCCTCTTCCACGCCCGCCGCCGCCGCCTGGTCCAGGGCATGCTCGATCAGCGCACGACCGGCCACCCGGACGAGCGGCTTCGGCAGCTCACCGCGCTGGGCGGAGAGCCGGGAGCCATTGCCGGCGGCGAGGATGACGGTCTGTCTGGTCACGAGCCTGGAATCCATTTCGGTTCACCGGGGCGAAGTGAAAGCCCACGAACGATTTCGCGTTCATTTTGGCAAGGACCGTTCCTCGTTCCGTGTTCCTCGTTCCTCGTGATCCCAAGTCCCGGTCGAGCGACGTAAGCTATTATTTTCGAATAACTTAGAGTGACATCCAACGAGGAACGAGGAACGAGGAACGAGGGACGATTCGGCGAGACCGTGTCAGAAGACAACGTGTCACTCCGCTTGCGACGCAACCGATTTGCTCTTCCCTGCGACCCCGGTCACATTCCGCCCCATGATCTCGCTGCTGCTCGCCACCCTCCTGATTTCGCCCTCCCCGTCAGATTCACTCGCCCGCCGGTTCGCGGTGGCACCCGCGGAGAGCCTCCAGGTCACGGCGGTGGGCCCCACCAGCGGGCCGGCGGTGGTCATCATTCCCGGGCTGGTGTCTCCCGCGTACGCCTTCCGGAAAGTGCTCCCGCTGCTCACCGAGGCGGGGCTCCGGGCGGTGGTGATCGAGCCGCTCGGGGTGGGACAATCGGGTCGGCCGGGTGACGCGGACTATTCCCACACCGCCCAGGCCCACCGGGTGGCGGCGGTCATGGATTCGCTCGGCCTGCGGCAGGCGGTGGTGATGGGGCATGCGGTCGGCACCGCGATGGCGCTCCGGCTGGCGCTCGCGCGTCCCGACCTCGTGAAGAGCCTGCTGCTGGTGGAGGGAGGCGCGCTGGAGAGCGCGGCGGTGCCGGGCGTGAAGCGGGCGATCCAGTTCTCCTTCCTCGTGCGGCTCTTCGCCGGGCGGGGACGGATCCGGAAGGAAGTGCGGAAGGGCCTGATCGCCTCCTCGGGCGACACCACCTGGGTGACCGACTCGCTCATCGACCGCTACACCGAGGGACCCGCCGGCGACATCGGCGCGGTGCTCCGGGCGCTCAAGGGCATGCAGCGCGCCGTCGAGCCCGACAGCCTCAAACCGCAGCTCTCCCGCATCCACGTGCCGGTCCGGCTGCTGCTCGGGGGCGCGGCCCACGAGGGGGGCCCGAGCTCCGGCCGGATCCGGACGCTGGAGCACGAGCTTCCGCAGCTGACCCAGCAGGTGATCTTCGAGTCCGGGCTGCACATCCACGAGGAGCAGCCGAAGGCGCTCGCGGAGCAGCTCGTCGCCCTGGCCCACGGGGGAGGATGATGCCGGCACCGAATGCGGTCGACCTGATCCGACAGACGCTCCAGCCGGCGAAGGGCCAGGCCTGGCACGGCGGGCCCACGCCGGTCGGCGCGGTCCGCGGCGTCCCCGCGGCGATGGCCCGCTGGTCGCCCAACGGCGGGCGCAGCAGCATCTGGCGGCTCACCCTGCACATCGCCTACTGGAAGTACACCATCCGCCGGCACCTCGAGGCGGGGCGGATCCCGCGCTTCCCCCGGAGTCCCGCCAACTTCCCGGCGCTTCCCGCCGACCCCACCGAGCAGGCGTGGCGACACGACCGCCAGCTCCTCGCGGCGGAACACGAGGCGCTGCTGGCGTCACTGGCTCGGCTTGATCCTGGGGTGCTCCACCGCCGCCCTCCGAAGGCGACGCGGTGGACCTGGGGCGAGATGGCGGCCGGCATCCTGGCGCACGATGCCTACCACACCGGGCAGATCCAGCTCCTCAAGCGGCTCTACACCGACCGCCCCGGCCGCTGATCAGTAGCGGCCGAGGTAGTTCCGGACTTCCCACTCCGTCACTTCGCGGTTGAACTGGGCGACTTCCTCGCGCTTGGCCTCGAGGAAGCGCTCGGTGAGGTGCTCCCCCAGCGCCGCCTTGATCACGTCGTCCTTCTCGAAGCGGTCGAGCGCCTCGTGCAGGTCGCGGGGGAGGTCGTCGATCTGGTACTTCCGCCGGTCGCGGTAGCTCATCCGGAAGATGTTCCGGTTCACCGGCTCGCGGCATTCGAGCTTGTTCTCCACCCCGTCGAGCCCCGCCGCGAGCTGCACCGTGAGTGAGAGATACGGGTTGGCCGAGGGATCGGGCATCCGGAGCTCGCAGCGGGTGCCGTCGTCCCGCCGCTCGGGAATGCGCACCAGTGGCGAGCGGTTCCGCATGCTCCAGGCGACATTGATCGGCGCCTCGTAGCCCGGCACCAGCCGCTTGTAGCTGTTGATCAGCGGGTTGGTGATGGCGCAGAACCCGCGCGCGTGCTGCAGCAGGCCCTCCACGTAGCTCATGGCCACCCGAGACAGCTGATGCTCGGTCTTCGGGTCGAAGAAGGCGTTTTCCTTCCCCTTGAAGAGGCTCTGGTGGGTGTGCATCCCGCTGCCGGCCTGGCCCTGGATCGGCTTGGGCATGAACGACGCCACGAAGCCGTGCCGGTTGGCGATGTCGCGCACCAGGAAGCGGAAGGTGGCGATGTTGTCGGCGGTGGTGAGCGCGTCGGCGTAGCGGAAATCCACCTCGTGCTGGCCCGGGGCGACCTCGTGGTGCGCCGCCTCGACCTCGAAGCCCATCAGCTCGAGGTCGTGCACGATCAGGCGGCGCAGCTCCTCGCCCTTGTCGACCGGGGTGAGGTCGAAATAGCTCCCCTGGTCGTGGGTATTCGTGGTGATGTTCCCCTGGGCGTCCTTCTCGAAGAGGAAGAACTCCACCTCGCACCCCGCCATCATCGTGTACCCGAGCGACTTCGCCCGCTCGATCTGGCGCTTGAGCGTCAGGCGGGGGCAGCCGGCGAAGGGCTGGTGATCGGGGGAGTAGATGTCGCAGAGGAGCCGGGCGACCCGCCCGCCCTCGTCGTCCGTCGGCAGGATCCGGAAGGTCGAGAGGTCCGGCACCAGCAGCATGTCGCTCTCCTCGATCCGCACGAAGCCTTCGATCGAGGAGCCATCGAACATGATCTCGCCGTCGAGCGCCTTGGCGAACTGGCTCCGCGGCACCTCGACGTTCTTGTTGATGCCGAGGATGTCGGTGAACTGGAGCCGGAGGAAGTCGACCTGGAACTCGGTGGCGAGCCGCGCCACGTCGGCCTTGCTGGTGCCGGCCAGGGTGCGGGGGAATTCGGTGATGGAGGGGCGAACAGGGGGCATGGAGAAGTTCCGAGTTCCGGGTTCCGAGTTCCGAGTGGAGCTACCGGGTCACGCGGAACGCGGAACGCGGAACGCGGAACGTGGGGAACGACCTAGCCAAGACTTTCGAGAATCTTCCAGAGCTCAACCGGGCTGAACTCGTTGAACCGCTCGTGGATTTCCCGCTCGGTCCACTCCCGGAAGATCCACCCGGTGCTCTTGTGCCGGGTGCCTTCCAGAAAATGCAGTCGTCCCTGGGCCAGGGTCCCTGCTACCCGGGTCTCCAGGTAGACACTCCAGCGGGTCTGGCTGCGTGCGAGGTCGCCGAGATGGCGGGCGGCCGGCGCGTCGGGAAGGGGAACCGGCGGCGGCTGCTGCGGCTGGGCCATGCATCCTCCGGGTTGCATGGAGGCTAATCAGACCCATGGGGACGGGGGAAGGGTATTCCCGCGTACCGCCCGGGGCGCGGGGCGCATAGATTCCCCGCCCCATGACCAGCCCCGCCTCTCCCGCGACCGCCTGTCCCTCCTGCCACGCGCCCCTCACCGCCGGCGGGCGCTACTGCCACCGCTGCGGCCGGGCGGTCGGCTCCGGCAGTGACAAGGGGGTCTGGATCGCCGCCTGGAGCACCGTCTTCATCTTCATCGCCTTCATCGTGTGGTGGGTGAACGGGCGCGCCACCGAGCAGGCCGGCCCCGACATGGCCAATGCCGGCAACGCCAGCGCCGCCACCGCGGCGGGCGAGCGGCCCCCGGGGGGCGGCGGCACCCCGCCCGACATCAGCCAGATGACCCCGCGGGAGCGGTTCCTCCGCCTGCACGACCGGGTCATGAACGCCATGGCACAGGGCGATACCGCCACGGCCGAGCGCTTTGCCCCGATGGCGATTTCGGCCTACGGGATGCTCGACAGCTTTGACGTCGATGCCCGCTACCATGTCGGCGCACTCCATGTCCTGCAGAAGGGCTACCCCGAGGCCCTCGCCCTCGCCGACACGATCCAGGCCTCGGCCAGGGGGAACCTCATGGCCGAGCTGCTCCGGATCGAGGTGGCCCAGGCCAGGAAGGACGCCGCCGCCGAGGCCCGCGCGAAGAAGGCGTTCCTCGCGAACTACGATGCCCAGATCGCCCAGAAGCGCCCGGAGTACGAGGAGCACCGGGCGATGCTCGACGACCTCCGCAAGCAACTCTCCTCTCAATGACGTTCCCCGTTCCCCGTCCCTCGTTCCTCGTGGGTTGAGAGGACGTTCGAGGAACGAGGAACGAGGCACGAGGAACGGTTCATGACGCGCACCATCCACGTCGCCCACAGCCCCGATTCCGACGATGCGTTCATGTTCTACGCGCTCGCCGAGGGGAAGATCGACACCGGCAACCTCCGCTACGTCCACGAGCTCTCCGACATCGAGTCGCTGAATCGCCGCGCCCTCGACGGCAGCCTCGAGGTGACGGCGGTCTCGATCCATGCGTACGCGTACCTCGCCGACAAGTACGCGCTGCTCAACTCCGGCTCCAGCATGGGCGACAAGTACGGGCCCCGGCTGGTGAGCACGAAGCCCGCCCCCGCCGACCCGCGCGCTGCCTCGAAGGGGAAGCGGATCGCGATCCCGGGGAAGCTCACGACCGCGTTTCTCGCCCTCAAGCTCTACCAGCCCGACTTCGAGCCGGTGGTCACTCCCTTCGACCAGATCGAGGACGCGGTGCTGGCGGGGAAGGTCGACCTCGGCCTCCTCATTCATGAAGGCCAGCTGACCTACCAGGACCAGGGGCTGCACCTCTGGGCCGACATGGGCGAGTGGTGGTTCCAGGACACCGGGCTGCCCCTCCCTCTCGGCGGCAACGTGGTGCGCCGCGACCTGGGCCCCGAGATCGTCGCCCAGGTGGCGCGCGACCTCAAGGCGAGCATCGTCTACGCCCTCGAGCACCGGTCCCCCGCCCTGGCCCATGCCAAGCAGTACAACCGGGGCATCGGCGACGAGCGGACCGACGCTTTTGTCGGGATGTACGTGAACGAGTGGACCGTGGACTACGGCGACCGGGGGCGTGAGGCAGTCCGCCAGCTGCTCAAGCGGGGGCATGAAGCCGGGATCATCCCGCATCCGGTGCAGGTGGAGTTCGTCGGGTAGGCGGGTAGGCGGGGCGAAGCCAGGGCGCGGGTAAGGAACGAGGGGTCATGAGCAGCGCGTGCGCCGCGAAGCGATCTATCCGATCCCTTGCGGCCACTGCGCTGCGACATGGCCCCTCGTGACTTGCCCGCGCCAACCTCTATGCTCCACGCCGCCATACGGTTAGACTGCAGGACGGGGTCTTTCTCCCGCACCCTGTCACGGAGCCGCCGTGCCTCTGGCCGATGTGCCGATCAGCCTTCTCGTCGTCGATGACGAAGAGCCGATCCGCAACGCCCTGAAGAAATTTCTGACCCAGCAGGGGTATGACGTCCAGACGGCGGCCTCGGGGGACGAGGCGCTGCGGATCCTGCAGCGTCAGAAAATCTCGGTGCTCCTCCTCGACGTCCGGATGCCCGGCAAGAGCGGCATCGACCTCGTGCCCCAGGTGCTGGAGCTCGAGCCCTCGGTCGCCATCCTGATGCTCACCGCCGTCAACGATGCTACGACGGCGGCGCTGTGCATGCAGCGCGGCGCGATGGATTACCTCACCAAGCCCATCGATCTCGCCGACCTGGCCCGCGCCATCCTCCGCGCCATCCGCCGGCGCGACAGCCTCGTCGAGCAGGCCAATCTCAACCAGTGGCTCAAGGAAGAGGTCGCGGTCCGGACCGCCGAGCTCAAGCGCGAACGCGCCAAGCTGGAGCGGATCTCGATCGCCACGCTCGAGGCCATGGTGAACGCCCTCGAGGCCAAGGACCCGTACCTCCGCGGACACTCGACCCGGGTCGCCGACCTGGCCGCGCTCATCGCCGGCGAGATCGGGCTGGGCGACGAGCAGGTCGAGCAGATCCGCATGGCCGGCCGGCTGCACGACATCGGCAAGATCGGGATCCGCGAGGAGATCCTGAACAAGGAAGGGCCCCTCACCACCGACGAGTACGAGCAGGTGAAGCTGCACGTCACCGTCGGGTCGCAGATCCTCGCCCCGCTGGCGCACCTGGGCGAGATCATCGCCTACGTGCGCAGCCATCACGAGCGGTGGGACGGCCAGGGCTATCCCGACAGCCTCGCGAGCGAGCAGATCCCCCTCGGCGCCCGGATTCTCGGCGCGGCGGAGATCTACGACGCGCTGACCACCTCGCGGCCCTACCAGGAGAAGATGCCCCCCGAGTTCGCCGTCGACCGGATGCGCGATCTCGCCGGGAGCGTGCTGGATCCCGAGGTCTACCGCGCCCTGGAGGCGGCGGTCCGCCGGCGCCAGGCGCTGGTGTTCCTCGACGACGCCCGGAGCTGACCCGGAAGCTGCGTCACCGCCTGAAGTTCGTTCATTCGCTAGGGTGCACCCATGGGCCAGTTGACGAGGAGCCGCCTCGCCACTGGCCCACTCGGTTAACCCCATCCTGATCACGGCTCAGACTGAGCCCCGGCCAATCCGATACCCGAACATGGGCAAACTCGTCCTGGTCGTCGAAGATGACCCCGATCAGCGCCGGCTGCTGGAGCGGATGCTGGCCGGCAGCGGATGGCGCGTGGCCACCGCGCCGGACGGCGCCAGCGGCCTCGAGGCCGCCCGGACCCACCGCCCCGACGCCATCGTCCTCGACGTGATGATGCCCCGGCTGAACGGGTACCAGGCCTGCCGCCAGCTCAAGGCCGATCCCGACGTGGCCGGGATCCCGGTGGTGATGTGCACCTCGAAGGACCAGCCCGCCGACCAGTACTGGGCCACCGAGGTGGGTGCCGACGCCTTCCTCGCCAAGCCGGTGGACATCACCCGGCTGATGCAGATGCTCGACCGCCTGACGGGGCCCCGGTGACGCTGCTGCAGATCGTCCTGCTGTTTGCCGCGATCGTCGTCGGGCTCGGTCTCGTCTCGGTGGTCCTCTGGTTCGCCTACAGCGCCTGGCTGACGCGGCTGGAGGCGTCGCTGGCGCGCCGGAAGGGGCTCTACCGGGACATGGTCGCGGGGATGGCGCAGCGGGAGCGCGCCCTGCTCGAGCCCGAGCTGCACCAGCTCCAGACCCTGCGCGACTTCGAGGCGCTCGAGGCGGTGCTCGAGGAGCAGGCCCGCGGCGTGACCGAGCGGCCCGGCTGGCTGCTCGACACTTACGACCGCCTCGGCCTGGTGGAGAAGTACGCCCAGCGGCTCACCACCGCGCGGGAGTGGCGCGAACGCGCCTTTGCCGCCGAGCTGCTCGGCCGGGTCGGCAATGCCAAGGCGGTGCCCGCCCTGCTCGAGACGATCCAGGCCACCCGCGCCGAGGATGCCGACGTCCGCGAGATCGCGCTCCGCGCCCTCGCCCGGATCGCCGACCCGCGCGCGGTCGAGGCCCTCGTGGTGGCGCTCAAGCAGGCCGAGGTGTGGCTCGCGCCCCGGATCGCGGACATCCTGGTCCGCCATGGCGAGCCGGTGGTCGACCCGATGCTCGCCTTCCTGGCCGAGCCGACTCGCCACCCCGCCCGCGCCTGGGCCGCGAACATCCTGGGCGAACTGAAAGTGGCCCGCGCCTTCCCCGCCCTGATCACCGCGCTCAAGGATCTCGACGACGAAGTGCGAGCCAAGGCGGCCGGCGCCCTCGGCAAGCTGGGCGACCGCCGGGCGGTGGCCTACCTGCTCGACCATCTCCTCACCGATCCCGCGCCCTTCGTCCGTGCCCGCATCGCTGGTGCGCTGGGCCAGTTCCAGGGCAACGAGGTCATCGACCGGCTGGTGCGCGCCCTGGGCGACCCCGCCTGGTGGGTGCGGATGCGGAGCGTCGAGGCGCTGGAACAGATCGGCCCGTCGGCCGAGACGCCGCTCATCGTGGCGCTCGACGATCCCGACCCGGAGATCCGCATCCGCGCCGCCGTCGCGCTCGAGCGGCTCGGGGTGCCGGGCCGGATCGTCCGCATCATCGAGGCGGGGGAGGCCACCGCCGACACCACCGCGCTGCTCACCAAGCTGGGCATCGCCGGCGCCCGCGAGCTCCTCGCCGAGCTGCTGCATCACTCCAATGCCGCGGTGCGCGCCGCCGTGGTGGGCGCGATCCGCGACGCCGACCGGAAGGACCTCACCGCCGAGCTGATCGAGCGGGCGGAGCAGGACAGCGAGACCGCGGTGCGGGCGCGCGCGCTCGACGCGCTCCATGCGCTGGGCGCCCGGGACGCGGTGCCCGCCGCGCTCGAGGCGCTGGGCAACGCCGACGAGAAGGTGCGCGCCGCCGCCACCAACCTGATCGGCAATCTCGGCGGCAGCGACCTGGCCGATGTCATCCGTCCCCGGACCACCGACCAGGAGCCGCTGGTGCGCGCCGCCGCCGCCCGGGCCCTCGGGCTGGTGCATGCCACCGGCGCGGAAGCGGAGTTCACCCTCCTGCTGCGCGATCCCGACCCGCGGGTGCGCGCCGCCGCCGCCGAGGGCGTGGAGGAAGCCGGCTGGCGCGGCGGCGCGGCGATCCTGGTCGAGCTCCTCGGCGACAGCGACCGGGCCACCCGGGTGGCCGCGGCGCGGGGCCTCGGGGCGGTGGGCGACACCGGGACCATCGCGCCGCTGGTCCGCGCCTTCGGCGACAGCGACAACGATCGCGAACTCGGCAGCGTGATCACCCAGTCGGTGGCCCGGATCGATCCCGAGTCGCTGGGGCGCATCATCGACCTGCTGCTCGAGCGGCACGACATCGAGAGCCGGGTGCTCGTGGTCCAGACCCTGAGCGGGCTCCAGGCCGCCCGGCCGGTGCGGCTCCTCGAAACCCTCTTTCGCGACCAGGCGCCGGAAGTCCGCGCCGCCTCGGCCGCCGCGCTCGGGATGCTGGCGGAGGCGAAGTCCGCCACCCTGCTGCTCTCCGGCCTCGACGACCCCGACGCACAGGTGCGCGCCCGCACCGTGGACGCGCTGGTCCGGCTCGACCATCGCGCCGCCGCCACCCGCCTCATGGACCTGCTCGGCACCGACCCCGACCCGCGCGTCCGGGAACGGGCCGCGCTCGCCACCGGGATCTTCCGGCCGGCCAGCGGCGAGGTGGCGCTGCTCCGCCTGACCACCCGCCCCGACGAGACCGCGGAGGTGCGCGCCGCGGCCACGCTGGCGCTGGGCGCGTACGACCAGGAGAGCATCGTCGCGCGGGTGCTGGAGATGACCGACGAGAGCGCGGTGCGCGACCTGCTCCGCGCCCGGCTCAAGCAGGACGCGGAGTACCGCCTGCTGGGACTGCGGCTCCGGGATGCGCGGCACGTCGAGCTGCGCGCGCTCGGGAGCGTATCGCGCGAACAGATGGAACAGACCCTGGCCGAGGGGATGCGGGGGGTGCTCTCGCCGGAGCAGCGGGTCCGGCTGGTGGCGGGTCTTCGCGCCTTCCAGGGTGAGCGGAGCCGGAGCGCGCTCCTCTCGGTGGTGCGGAGCGACCCGAGCCCCGAGGTGCGCGCCGCGGCGCTCACCGCGGTAGGCGGCATGCTGGACGCGAGCGAACTGCACCTGACCGCGAGCCGCGCTCTCGCCGATCCCCACAAGGCGGTGCGCCATGCCGCCGTGGGACTCTACGCGAAAATCGCCCCGGAGACCGGGCTCCCGGGGCTCCTCCGGCTGCTCAAGGCGGAGAACGACCCGCTGGTGCTCCAGATGGTGGCGCAGCAGGCGGAGGCGGCCTTCCCCGCGTTCCTCGACCTCGCGCTGGGGCTCGACCTCAGCGGGCAGGAGGCGATTCTCCTGACCCGCGTCGCCCGCTACATGCACCACAGCGGCCTCAAGCGGGTGCTCGCGGTCATCGCCCAGAGCACCGCCGCCCCGGTGCGGGAAGCGGTCGCCCACCTCTGGGCCGCCCGCCCCGACCTGCTCGACAGCGACGCGCTCCGGGTCCTCGCCACCGATCCCGACCCGGCGGTGCGCCGCGCGGTCGTGCTCGCCTGGCGGGCCGGCCGGCGCTTCGACCACCTCGACGGCATGCTCGGCGACCCCGATCCCGGGGTCCGCCAGGAGATCGCCCGGGCCTTCCTCGATGCCCCCGACGCCGCCGCGATGGCCCCGCTCGACCTCGATCCCGACGAGATGGTGCGCGCCGCCGTGCTCGTGACCCGGGTGCTGCGGGGGGAATGGTCGGAGGTGCCGACCGCGTTCACCGTGAGCCGGCCCGCCGCCGCCACCGCGGTGCGCCACGCCGGCGACGTGGAGGGGCTCCGCGACCAGGCCCGCGCCGCGCAGGAGCCGGAGCGGCGCCTCGCCGCCGCGCTCGCCCTCGCCATCCTGGGAGACGACGCGGCCTACACCGTCATGCGGAGCGACCCGGTGTGGAGCGTGCGCGACCGGGTCGGCCGGATGCTGGCGGGATGGCGCGACGGCGCCGAGGGGCGCAACAGCGCATGAACGCCGGGCAGACCCTCGCGATCCTCGTCTCGACCATCGGCCTGGTCCTCCAGCCGGTGTTCCTGGTCTACTTCATCTGCTACAACAGCTACATGCTGGTCCTCATCGCCCTCTCGGCCCGGCAGGTGCGCCGCCGGGTGGCGGGCCACTTCATCGAGGACCTCGACCTGATCGACCAGAGCGACTACACCAAGCCGCTCACGATGGTGGTGCCGGCCTTCAACGAGGAGGTGACGATCGTCGACAGCGTCACCAACCTCGTCCACTGCGACTACCCGCGCTTCGAGGTGATCGTGGTGAACGACGGCTCCAACGATCGCACCCTCGACGTGCTCAAGCAGGCCTTCCGGCTCCGCCGCTCGGACCTCCCCTATCGCGACGCCATCGGCACCGCCCGGGTGCGGGCCACCTACGAGGCCACGATCCCGCTCCCGAAGAACGTCTCCCAGCTGGTGGTCATCGACAAGGAGAATGCCGGGAAGGCCGACGCCCTCAACGCCGGGATCAACGCCTCCACCGCGCCCTACTTCGTCAGCCTCGACGCCGACAGCATCCTCGACCAGCGCGCGCTCAAGGAGCTGATGCGGATGATCCAGGAGGATCCCCGGATCGTCGCGGTCGGCGGCCAGGTGGCCATCGCCAACGGCTGCACCATCCGGGGGGGCCGGGTGGTCAGCATCGGCCTGCCGAAACACGACTGGGCCCGCTTCCAGATGGTGGAGTACCTGCGGAGCTTCACCACCGGGCGCACCGCGCTCGACCGGCTCGATTCCATCCTGATCCTCTCGGGCGTCTTCGCCGTCTTCGAGAAGGAGACGGTGATCCGCGCCGGGGGCTACCTCACCCCGCTGGTGCAGCACAAGCTGGTCCAGGAGTATGTCGGGGGCCGGGCGAACACCGTCTGCGAGGACATGGAGATCGTGGTGCGGCTCCACCGGTTCGTGCGGGACAAGCTGCGGGACCGGCGCATCGCCTTCCTCCCCCACCCGGTGGCCTGGACCGAGGTGCCCGAGCGGCTCGACTCGCTCCGCAAGCAGCGGGGCCGCTGGTACCGCGGCCTGCGCGAGTCGCTGTTCTATCACCGGGCGATGCTCTTCAACCCCAAGTACGGCCGGATCGGGTTCTTCGCGCTCCCGACCTTCTGGCTGTTCGAGTACTACGGTCCGGTCATCGAGGCGACCGGCTACCTCTTCGTGCTCGCCTTCCTGCTGCTGGACTGGATCCTCGGCATCTCGGTGATCAACTGGCAGTACGGCCTCGCCTTCTTCACGGCGGCGCTGGGGTGGGGCATGCTGGTCAACATCTTTGCCGTGCTGGTGGGGGCATGGCGGTTCCGCTACGGCCTGGCCGACCGGCTGCAGCGCGGGCTCCTCCCCTTCAATGGCCACCGCGACGTGTTCATCCTTCTCGGCTACGCGGTGGTGGAGAACTTCTTCTGGCGCTGGCTCACGCTCTACTGGCGGCTCCGCGGTCTCTACGACGCGTGGCGCGGCAAGCAGGGCTGGGAAAAGTTTGCCCGCCGGGGATTCCAGAAACATCCGGAGCCTGCCCGTGCCGCCTGAACCGGTGAAACTGCGGGTCCTGATCGTCGATGACGATCCGGTCTTCACCCGCCTCGTGACCCACGTGGTGCGCGCCGCCGGCTTCGGCGAGCCGGCCGTCGTCGAGACCGGCGCCCGGGCCCTCGAGCGCGCTCCCGAGGCCGACATCATCCTGCTCGACCACCAGCTGCCGGACACCACCGGGGTCGACCTGCTCCCGGCGCTCCGCACCGTGCCCAACCAGCCCTCGGTCATCCTGGTCACCGCCCACGGCGACGAGGCGCTGGCCGTGCGGGCGCTCCGGGCCGGGGCGGCCGACTACGTCATCAAGGACGGCTCCCTCCCGAGCCTGCTCCCCGAGGTCATCGAGCGGGTCCGGCGCCACCGCGCCCTGGCCGACGCGCTCGCCGCCGCGGAGCGCGACCTGGTGCATGCCGAGCGGCTGGCCGCCATCGGCCAGCTGCACGTGACCCTGCGCCACAACATCAACAATCCCCTGATGGCCGCCTTCGCCGAGACCGAGCTGCTCCTGGGCAGCCAGCTCAGCAAGGACCAGCTGGCGTCGGTGGGAGGCATCCGGGAGGCGCTGGGGCGGATCCGGGACATCCTCGCCCGGCTGGGGACGCTCGAGGACGCACGCACCACCGAGTACCTCGAGGGCGTGAGCATGATCGACCTGTCCCGCCGGAGCCAGCCCACGCCGCTCCAGCTCGGGGACGCGGTCCTCTGGTTCCCCGATGACGACATCGCCCGCGTGGTGAGCATGCTGCTCACCCACGCGGGCTTCCGGGTCGAGCGGGTACCCAGCGTCGATCACCTCGCCGCCCGGGTGGCCGGGCTCGCGGTGCAGCTGGTGCTGGTGGCGGGCAATGCCGCGCCCGGGACCGACGCGCTGAGCGGCTTCAAGCCCTCGGAGGAGCGGCGCTACACCCTGGTGGCGCTGGTGGCCGATGACGGCACCCGGGCCCGGGCCGCGGGCGCCGACCACGTCATCTCGCTGCCGTTCGACCCCGGCACCTTCGTCAGCGACCTGCTCGACGCCATGCGGTAGCCCGAATCGTCGACACCAACAGCAATTCACGAAGCGCACGAAGCCACGAAGAGCACGAAGACAAACTGGAATATTGGTCTTCGTGCCCTTCGTGACTTCGTGGTCTTCGTGATTCCGCTGTTTCCCTACCTAGGGCAGAGCTTGCAGGGCGGTACCCACCTCGCCCGGTGATAGTTCCGCTGGCTCTGCGCCCCTCCGGAATCGCTTCGCCGTGTGCGGACCCTTGAGCTGAATCGACGCTCCCTCCACCCTGAGCCAGCTGCCCTCTCGCAGCCCCAGCACCGTCACCCCCGGGTTCAGGATCAGGAACTCCGCGATCCGCTCGTCCCGCGTCTCTCCCCCATGATGGTCGAGCACCCGGTCGGTGTAGTGCGGGTTGATCTGGAACGGCACCAGCCCCAGGGCATCGAGCGACGGCGGCTCGACCACCGGCATGTCGTTGGTGGTGCGGATCGTGGGACAGGCGAGGTTCGATCCCGCGCTCCAGCCCAGGTAGGGCGTGCCGGCGCGCACCCGCTCCTGGAAGACCGCACGGAGCCCGGTGCTGTACATCATCCGGAGCAGCTGGAACGTGTTGCCCCCACCCACCATGAACGCCTCCGCCGAGCGCGCCGCGGCCAGCGGATCGTCCACCTCCCCCGCCGAGCGCACCGACACGCCCAGCGGCTCCAGCGCCTGCCGGACCCGCGCGGCGTACTCCGCCCATCCGATCGAGACGCCCGCGAACGGCACGAAGAACACCTCGCGGACCGGACCGAGGAACTCGCGCAACTCGTCCCGCACGTGGCCGAGATACTCGCCGCCGGGATTGCGGCTGTTGCTGAGGAGAAGGAGGCGCATGGTCAGGGTCAGGACGAGGGGTTGCGCCGGACCACCGGGTGTTCCCGGGTCCGGATATCCATTTCCTCGCGGGTGGCCAGCCGCGGCAGGGTGGGATCCGACTCCGCCGCCGGCGACCAGGCCACCGCCTCCTGCTCCGGCAGCAGGTGCCGGATCGAGTTGGCGTAGTACTCGAGGAGGGGCCGGCTGTCCGGCAGGATGACGAGATCGTCGCCGCTGGCCACCACCAGCCGCCGCATCCGGAGCATCAGCCACGCCCGCTCCCAGACCTCCTCGATGGGCAGTTCCTCGCGAACCAGCTTCGCGTCCATCCCCACCAGCCGCGAGCGGAGCCGCTCCATCCCCTCGAGCACCCGGGCGCGCGGCACCACGCTGGCGCCGAACGAGAGCAGCGCCGCCGCCGCCAGCGGCACCGGGGTCACCGGGATGACCGCGCCGATCCGCTCGAGCGCGTGCTCCGCCAGCCGCTGCACGTGCGGCAACCGCTCCGCCTTGGGCAGCGCGAGCACCCCCGGCGGCTGCTCCGCCAGCCAGCCCCGGACCGAGATCGGCGTCCCGAACGCCACCGCCACCCGGCCATAGCGGCGGAGCTGGCCGGTGAGGAACCGGCCGAGGTTCCAGCCCAGGTAGCTCAGGACGTGGGTGAACTGCCGGATCCGCCCCGGGCGGCGACCACCAACGATCCGCTCCCGGATGAGCGAGCGGTCCTCCAGCACCCGGTCGTAGTTGATCCCCACCGGCACCAGCCAGATGTCGCGGTCGAAGCCCGGGTCGTCCAGCGTGCCGATGATGTAGTCGAGCAGCCCGATCTTCACCGGCCGGAGCGCCCCGTCCCGGGTGAGCCCGCCCTCGGGGAAGATTCCCTGGGTCACCCCGTTCCTGGTCACCAGCTGCACGTAGCACTCCAGCACCCGGTGGTACAGCGGCTCGCGGAAGCGCCGCCGGATGAAGTAGCTCCCGAAGCTCTTGAAGACGAACTCCAGCGGCCAGACCCGCGCCCACTCCCCCACCGCGTAGCTGATGCTCACCACCCGGGCCAGCACGTAGGCCACGACGACATAGTCGGCGTTGCTCCGGTGGTTCATCAGGTACACCACCACGTCGCGGCGGGGGATGCGCTCGAGCCCCTCCTCGTCGCGGTACTCGATCGAGGCCTTGTAGAGGAGGTTGATCAGCAGGCGGGAGAGGTTGTAGCCGAGCTTGTAGTACGACAGGACGTTGAAGAAGGGGACGATCTCGTCGATGTAGTCGTTGACCCGGTGGGTGACCGTCGCCGGCGCCACGCTGTGCTCCCGGGCATACTCGTCGATGGCCGCGAGCACCCGGGGGTCCTTGTGCAGCGCTTCGCGGATCCGGTCCCGCTCCACCAGCTTGTAGCGGTCGATCCGGGCGCGGAACTGCAGCATCGATCGCTTGCCCCAGCGCTGCAGCCGGATCCGGAGCACGCGCCTGGTCCCGAGCAGCACCGCGATCCCCGCAATCAGCAGCAGGAGTCCGAGCGCGAGGGCACTGAGCCAGGCTGGCATTCGTCCCTCTCGGCAAATGGTGCGGTGGTCCCCTGTGTGGTCATCCCGCGCGAAGCGAGGGATCAGCCCGACTGCTTCGCCGCCTGGTACGCCATCCCCCGGAGCCGCGCGATCCGCATCCGGATCGGCGGGTGCGAGGCCAGGAAATCCGCGACCTTCCCCTCCCTGGCGGAGAGCTGGCTGGCCGACGGATCGACGATGCAGAGATGCGCCGCGCCCCGGGTGATCGTCCGGGTCGGCTCCCCCGCCGCCTCGAGTTTCTCCAGCGCCTCGGCCAGCGCCAGCGGGTTGCGGGTGAACTGCGCCCCGGTCGCGTCGGCCAGGAACTCCCGCTTCCTGCTGACCGCCATCGCCAGGATCCGCGAGAGAATCGGTGCCAGGATCAGGGTGATGACCCAGAGCACCAGCACGAGGATCGCCAGCGGGTTGCCATCCTTCCCGCCGCGCGAGCGCCGGCCCCCGCTGCCCCCGCCGACCCGCACCCCGCCCCGGAGCATCCGCCCCATCCCGTCGCTCATCAGCGCGATCGCCCCGACCAGCGCGGCGAGGAGCGTCATAAGGCGGGTATCGAGGTTCCGGACGTGGGCCAGCTCATGCGCCACCACGCCCTGCAGCTCGTCCCGGGAGAGGGTCGCGAGCAGCCCCTCCGTGACCGCGATCGCCGCCTGGTCCGGCGTCATCCCGGTGGCGAAGGCGTTCGGGTCGGGATCGGGAACGATGTAGACCTTGGGCCGCGGGAGCCCCGCGGCGATCGTCATCTCGTCGACGACGTTGAGGAGCATCCGCTCCTGGTCGGTCGCCGGGTCCACCACCTCGCGGGCGCCGGTGGCCCAGAGCACCCGCTTCGCGCCGTGAGTCCAGGCGTACCAGCAGATCCCGCCCGCGACGAGCATCGTGATGATGCCCACACCGGGAATCAGGTGCGGGGCACCGGTGCCGGCCGTGGAGAGATACCACGCGAGGTCGCCACCGAACCCGACCCAGGCGAAAAAAAGGAGGAACCCCGCCACCAGCCAGGCCGACCGGCGGCGGTTGTCCTCCTGCTGCTCGAAGAGATTCGCCGAGGGCGCGCCCAGGGCGTCAGTTCATCCGGAGGTCGACGTTCGGCACCGCGCGCTCCGCCTGGTCCTCGATCTCCCAGAGTTCGGCGGGCGTGGCCTTCGCGAGCCCCGCGACCATGTTGGTGGGAAACTGCTGCTGCGCGGTGTTGTAGGACGTGGCCACGTCGTTGTAGAACTGCCGGGCGAACCCGACCTTGTTCTCGGTGCTCACCAGCTCTTCCTGCAGCTGCTGGATGTTGGACGTCGCCTTGAGCTGGGGATACGCCTCGCTCAGCGCGAAGAGCCGCCCGAGCGCCTGGGTCAGCTCCCCCTCCGCCTTGGCCACCTGGGCCACCCCGGTGGCGCCCATCGCCTTGTTGCGCGCCGCGATCACCGCCTCGAGCGTGGACTTCTCGAAGTCCATCGCGCCCTTCACGGTGTTGACCAGGTTGGGAATCAGGTCGTGCCGGCGCTTGAGCTGCACGTCGATCTGCTTCCAGCCGTTGGCCACCTGGTTCTTGAGCGCGATGAGCCGGTTGTAGGCACTGACGACCCACAGCGCCACCACGACAATGACCGCCAGCAGCACGAACGCCATGCCCGTTCCTTGTGGGGGACGGGAGGAAAATAGCGGATTTTCAGGGGAAGATGCGGTAACGCGGCGGCTCAGCCGCGGCTGGAGAGCCCGTCGATCGCCTGGCGCAGCGCCTCGGCGATGGCCTCGTCGTCCAGCGCCTCGTACAGCGGGTGCCGCTCATCCAGCAGCAGCTCGGCCCCCGCGCCGAGCGGGACGCGGCGGCAGAGGTGCCCCCGGCCCCGCCGGGACGGCGCGCTCTCGGCGGCGGAGGCCCACGCCTGCAGCGCCCGGCCGACCTTGCCCCGGGGCGCACCTTCCGGCACCGCCAGCGGGAGCTGGTCCGGCGGGGGAAGCCGGCTGCCGAGCGCGCCGGCCACCCGTCGCTCCACCACGTCGCCGGGCAGCCCGGCGAGTTCCTTCATGAGGTGGTCGAGGGTGGCGCCTTCCATCTGCTGCAGCTTGATCGCCAGCACCTGGAGCAGGTGGCGATAGCCGTAGGTCGCCGCGGTCCCGCGTCCTTCCGGCGGGCTCACCAGCTTCCGGGTGACATAGAAGCGGATGGTCCGCTCGCTCGGGCGGGCGCTGGCCGCCGCGTTCACCGGGTACACCGACGACGCCTCGAGAATCGCCCCCGCGAGCGCCGCCAGGTCCCTGAGGCTCCACGGCGCGAGCGCCGCATACTGGCGCAGCGTGGTCAGGGCGTCGGCGGCGACGGCAGGTGGAGACACGGCGATCGTCACGGGAGTGCGGGGCTCGGGCGGTCGGGGAGAGGAGAGTATGCGCCACGATGCCGGGGAGGGCAAGGGCGGCCCCGTTTGCGTTGTCCGGCGCCGGTCTGCGTTCGGATGGTGCCGGTAAGCGGCAGCCGAGCCGGTATCCTCGCGCATGCGAAACGGCGCCACGCTGCCCGAACTCGTGATCGGGATCACACTGCTCTCGATCCTCGCCCTCGTCACCCTCCCGCCCCTGGCGCTGCTGCGCGACCAGCTCGCGGTCCAGGACGCCGCCGCCCGGGTGCGGCACGCGCACACCCGCGCCCGGCTCGCGGCCGTCGCGGAACAGCGGGTCAGCCAGCTGCTCCTCACCGCCGACTCGCTGGTGGTCCGGGTGGTGGAAGCCCCGGGTGATACCGCGGTGCGCTGGCGCGGGCCCGGTCCGGGCGGAGGTGAGGTGCGGCTCACGGGCCTGCCGCGGACCATCACCTTCGCGCCGACCGGAGTGGCCTTCGGCGTGGCGAACGGGACGTACGAGTTCAGCCGGGGAAGCGCCGCGAGACGGGTGATCGTCTCACGCTATGGCAGGGTGCGGGAGGAATGACGCGGGCACGCCGCTCCCGCGTCGGCTCACTCCGCGTCGGGGCCCGGATCCAGCCCGTACTTCCGCACCTTCGCCAGGAGCGTGCTCCGCGCAATGCCGAGCAGGTGGGCGGCCCGCCGCTTGTTGCCGCGGGTGTACGCCAGGGTCCGCGCAATGTGCCGGCGCTCGACGTCGTCGAGCGGTTCCGGTTCGACCGGATGGTTGGGCGCCAGCGACTCGCGGAGCATCGAGTGATCGAGCCCCGGCGTCGCGAGCGCCAGCATCGCGAGGTCGAGCCCCGGTACCGACAGCGCCTGGGCCGCTTCCGCGGGTGTGCCTGCCAGGACCGGCAGGTGGCCGGCGCTGCGCAGGGCGTTGAGCACCGCATCGCGCCGAGCGGCGTCGGCGTCGAGCACGAGAATATGAGAGGGCCTCATGGGTCCACCCCCCGGTCATCGGCGGAATGAAGAAGTGGTGACGCCGGACGAGATCCCGGATCACGCCAGTCGCTCGGACTCGCCGCCGTGGCCGACGTCCGCAACTGCCCTGCCTTCGCTCGGCGCACCCGCCGGCGCGCCTTCAGGTACCGCGGTGCGGGCCGCCTTCCTGGTCCAGGACCTCGAGACCCGGCTGGGCGACAACCCGCACACCATCCTCACCTTCTCCAACGCCCAGGGTCGCCTGCGAAGCGCGCCCATCTGGGCCAGCGATCATCACCGCATCGAACAGGTCACCCGCGGCGCGGCCGTGGAGGTCGCCGGAGTCATGAGCGCCTGGCGGAACCGCCCCCAGCTTCAGCTGGAACGGCTGCGCCTGCTCTCAGCGGACGAGATCGCCTGGGACCGCCTCCACCCCTCGATCGGCGACCCGGCGCCGTGGTGGGCCCTGGTCGATCACTGGCGCGGCACCGTCCGGCCCTCGCTCGCGCAGATCCTCGCGCGGTTCTTCGGGACGCCGTCCTTTCGCCGCCGCTTCGGCGAATGCCCAGCGAGTCTCACCACACATCATGCACGAATCGGCGGCTTGTTGCAGCACACCTGCGAGGTAGCCCGGCTCGCGCTGACTAGCGCGGCCATGGCCCGCGGCGCCGACCGGGACCTGCTGCTCACCGGCGCCCTGCTGCACGACATTGGTAAGGTGGAGAGCTACGACTGGGAAGGGAACTTCACTACCACTCTGGGGGGACGCGTAATCGGACATGTCGTACTGGGATCCAGATTGCTTGACCAGGCGATTGCCGGGGAGGGAAGCGACCAGTCGGAGGAGCTCGTGGCCCTCCATCATCTGCTGCTGAGCCACCACGGCCGGCTGGAATACGGCGCGCCCATCCCGCCCGTGTCGCTCGAAGCCGAGATCCTTTCGCATGCCGATGTTACGAGCGCCCGCACCTCCGCGTTCAACGAAGCGCTCGCCAACCCCGAGTATTTCGCGCCTGACGACCAGTTTTCACGCCGAGGGGTCTGGGAATTGGACAATCGGCACCTCTGGAGAGGTAGTAGTGACCGGCGATGAGTGCCCCAAGCACAAGAGCGGTCCAGTGGACCGCTCTCGATCACCTGCTGCTCACGCGGAACGCCCCACGCGCTCCTTCGTCAGCTCGGGAGGTGGGTGCATGACCGCCGTGTCGTTTCGCGCAGGCCCCGGTTGCATAACACACACCCTAGCGACTCATTTGCGAACGTCAAGAGCGCAAATCAATCACTGACGCACCAACGCGAAGCGGCCGCCGAGCTCGGGGGCTCGGCGGCCGCTTACCACGTCGACAGAATGAGGGCGGGACTCGCGCCGCCGTTCTTCTCCAACCCACCACCGGATGCTGACTCGCACACCCGGCTGTGGTGTGTCAGGCCTCACTCCGTGATCCCCAGGCCGGATGGCCATCCCACCTGGTTTGTCGTCGTCAGCGCTGCGATTCGGATCGGGTCGCGGACCGACCCTTCGCACTGCACTCCGAGGCGCCAGATCGGAGTGGGTGTGGCGCGCGACTGGCCTCACCTGTCTGGACCAGGGCGATCACCGGGATCACGGACCGCCTGAGCCCTTGCATGACTTCGGCGGGTCTCCCCCGATATCCTGTCCAGACTCGCGCACCGTCCGCTTCGCGAAGCGAGAGGCTTCCCGGCGTCTCCGGCATGCGGTGAAGCCAAGATAGAATTCGGGAAAAAGCTCGCAAGCGCCTGTCTTTCTTCGGCTTAGCTCACGCGAATCCACACTGTTGTGGATAGCTAAACCACGACAAGACGGACACCTGACGCACCTCTCCACACCGATGTGGAATTGTGCATCTTCGACTTTCCACACCGAAGTGAATAACTCGACTGGCTAGTGGATGTTCGGATCGGTGGGAGTCTGGCCGGCACCGCGGGTGTCGGGCCAGTACGGCTGATCGAACGTGGCGCGAAAATACTGCGAGGCCACCGGGCGGTAGGCCTGGATCGCCGTCTGGACCTTCTCCCCCCGGCCGATGCCGTAGCCGCGCAGTTCCTCGGCCTTCTCGGGAGCGGTCAGCCCGCTGAACTGGGTGCCGCAGTCGATCAGGGTGGAACGGAGTTGCCCGAGCGCCTTGTCGAGCGCGCCACGAGTCTGCTTCGGATCCGGAGCGGGAAGGTTGGTCCGGTTCACCACCGCACGACTGGAGTCGAGCTGCGTCGTCGCCGCCCGGCAGCGGTTCGCCATCACCCGCGCCCGGGAGCGGAGCGCCGCATCGCTCGCCGATTGCAGGTCCCGGGCGATCCGGGCGGAGGCCGCCGCCACCGCGTTGAGCGAGTCGCGCAGCTGGTAGAGCGAGGTGCGCACGGCCGTTTCCTGTTCGGTCAGCGCCCGGTCGGGCTGGACCACGGTCTGGGCGGCGAGCGGTGCGGCGGTAAGGACGAGCGCGGTGAGCGCGAGCGACGAAACGACCTTCACGATTCCAGCCCCACTTCGATATAGCGGTAGTTCGGCTCCCCGTCGGGGACCGAGAGCAGGCAGCCAGCGTTCGAGGCGGCGAACCAGCCCCCGACCAGCGTGCGCGGGACGTCGAGTTGCTCGAGGATCGGGCCGAGCCAGCGGCGCAGGTGCCGCACCTCCGGCGCCCGCCGCCCCAGCAGGGCCAGCAGCGCCCCCGCCCCGCTGGTGGCACGGAGGAAGTGGGCGAGCGCGTGGGCCCGCTGGGTGAACTCCACCGCCTTCACCCCGGGCTCGTCGAACAGCACCTTCCCCTCGAAGACATCCATCGGCGGGGCATCCAGCCTGGGCCCGAGATAGATGTAGACCCGGTGGCCTTCCACCTTCCGCTCGATCACCGCGGCCGCCGTCTCGCCGGTGAGCCGCGCCGCGTGGAGCATGTCCTCGTCGAGCAGCACGCCGGTGGCCTTGGTCCACTCGAGCGCCGCGAGGGCGATCTCCAGCGGGCACCCCACCGCGTCATCGAACGCGACGAGCCGTGGGGCCTCGCCCGCGCGCAGGATGAAATGCGCGAGGGACTCGGCCCGGTCGCTGAAGCTCCGGACCGTGACGGCCTGGGGTTGGGTCATGAGGAGAAGATAATGGGAGGGCGGGACCGGTGTCGGGGCGGCTAGCCGTTGGCCGTTGGCCGCTAGCCGTTAGCCGTTAGCTGGTCCGATGTGGGGCAGCCCTCCTTGCCTGCGGCAGGGAGGGCTGCATCACAACGTATGAGCTAACGGCTAACGGCTAACGGCTAAAGGCTAACAGCCCCTACGGCGTCAGCGCGTTCTTCGCATCCACCTTCACGATCCACAACCCGGAGTTCACGTCCGGAACGTAGATGTAGCCGTCCCGGTAGATCACGCCCCAGGCATTGGGCGCGTTCGGGAAGAACCCCTGCTTGTCCCCGGTGAGCACGTGCGCGATCTCCCGCCCCTGCGCCAGCAGGTCGCCCCGGAGCTCCCCGGAGATGTCCAGCACCCGGAGCCCGCCCTGGTAGTCGCCGAGGTAGAGAGTGTCCCCCGCGACCCAGACGTTGTGGGTGCCGCCATCCTTGGGCTCGTAGTGGGCCACCACCCGGGGATGGGCCAGGTCACTGACGTCCACCACGTGCAGCCGGCCGTAGGCGCGGCCCAGGCCCACCACGCCGATCCCCTCGGTGGGCCGGGGCTTGGCCGAGAAGACCTCGTCACCGACGAACACGTATTTGCCGGCCCGCCAGGCGGTGTGGGTCCCGCGGATGAAGCCGGGCCCGCCCACCGCCTCGACCTCCCGATAGAGCGTGTTGAGGTCGTACTTGAGCTGGCTCACCAGCACCGGGTTCTCCGGGCTGCCGCCCTTCACGCCGTTGCCGACGTCGAGAATGACCAGGCCGTCGTTCCAGTACGACAGGTAGGCGAGCCCGTCCTTCACGTCGATGTCGTGCAGCATCCGGCCGGCGTCGGCGCGGGACGTCTGCCAGCGCGCCACCTGCTTCGGCTTGTAGGGATCGCGGATGTCGATCACCCGCATCGAGCCGGTCGCATCGTCGGTGAGGTAGACGTAGCCCTTGTAGATGAAGGTCGAGTGCACCCCGCCGGTCACCGTCTCGGTGAAGTCGGCGATGGCCTTCGGGTGCGCCGGATCCTCGAACGAGAGCACCACGATGCCGTTCTTGCGGCTGGAAGATCCCTCCCGCGTGACCACGCCGTACTTCCCGTCCTCCGTCGTCATCAGGTCATTGATGACGCGGGCGTCCAGCACCAGCGAGTCGGTGATTGCCGGCTTTCCCGGATTCGACACGTCGATCGCGTAGAACCGGTCCGCGATGGTGGTGAGGTACCCGTGCTTGCCATCGGGGTGGAGCCAGAATTCGGCGGTGGTGAACTTGATCGGCAGCCGTCCCACCAGGGTCGTGGGCCGCCGCACGTCCCGCGGACGCACCGTGATCACCGCCTCCGCGCTCCGCCCGGCGAAGGTCGCGAAGACCCGGTAGGTCCCCGCCGCCTCGGCCACGAAGCCGGCATCGGTCACCTCACCACCACCGGCGTTGACCGACCACTCCGGGCGCGCATCGCCGATGACCTTCGGTCCCGCCTTTGCCACGAACTTGAGCGGCACCACGTCGCCGGTGCGCGCCTCCGCGGCCGCCGGTTCCACCGCGATGGTGGTGACCGGATTGGGCACGACGGTGATGGCCTGTTTCCAGCTGGCCCGGCCGGCGGTCGCCGTCAGGGTGGCCTGTCCCTGCACCCGGGCCGTGACCCGCCCATCGGGCGTGACACTCACGACCGCCGGCTTGTCGGAGACCCAGCGGACGTCGTCATAGCGACGGTCGTCGTTGGCGGCGTAGGGCGCGGCATCGAGCGCGAGCGACTGCCCCTGGTAGAGGCGGGTCAGCGCGGGGCTTACCACGATCCTGCTCGCGGGCTGGGGCAGGATGGTCACCCGGCCGAAGGCGGTGCCGCTCCGGCCGCCCTCGTTGGGCCGCAGGAGCGCGGTCACGGTGATGGTCCCGGTCGACCCACCGGTCACGAGGCCGGCGCTGTCGACCGCACCCTCGAAGGAACCGCCGGTCGCGAACCAGGTGACCTTGGCCGGCACCACCCGGCCGGCCGAGTCATAGCCGACCGCCTGGAGCCTGAGGGTGTCGCCCACGAGCACGGCGGCTTCGGCGGGCTGGACCAGCGCCCGGGTGATCCCCCCTGTGGGGGGGCGCGGGGCGGAGGGCGGCGGCGGGGGCGCCGGCTGCTGCTGCAGCGCCGCGAGGAGAACGGCAACGAACATGGAAGGTCCTCTGAATTGGGGGGTTAGCTCCCCGAATTTATCCCAGACCGGGCCCCCCGCCACCCTTTCCCGGCTGAGTCAGGCACTTCTTGACAGAAGCCAGAATGGGCTAGAGGTTATCGCCTAGACGGCTGGCGCCGTCCCGTCCACTAGACACTCCGATTCTGACTGACCGCCTGGTCGGTGCCCTCGACCGGCGGATTTTGCTTTACCCCATCCATTCCGGGTGGGGTGTTTCCGGAGCCGGTGAGCTCCCCCTAACGAGGTACGAAGCAATGGCGAAGGGTACCGTGAAGTGGTTCAATGATGCGAAGGGTTTCGGCTTCATCGCCCAGGAAGGCGGCAAGGACGTCTTCGTCCATCACACCGCGATCATGATGGAAGGCTTCCGCAGCCTTGCCGAGGGCGACAAGGTGGAGTTCGATATTGTCGAGGGTCCCAAGGGGCTCCAGGCATCGAACGTCCGCAAGGGCTGAACGGTTCGCCTTCTCCAAGTTCCCAGGGCGGGGTGCCGGAACACTCCGCCCGGGGGACTATCGCCCCAGCCGCCTATTGCTCACCAGCCGGGGCGACGATATTCACTCCATGCGCCTGACGACCTTCCCCCTGCTCGCTCTCCTCTGTGCCGCGCCCGCCGCCGCACAGCAGGTCTCCACTTCGCTCCCGCCACTCAGCTTTCTTGGCTTCGAGGCCGGCGCCCGGCTCGACGTGGTCAGCCAGCAGGTCCAGGCCCTCGGCGGCACCGGCCTTCGCTGCGACCGCTCCCGGCGTGACCGCGCCGTCAGCGAGTGCCGCGCCACCCTCTTCGATCCGGTGTGGAGCCGCCCCGTCGCCCTGTGGCTCTCGGCGATGGACAGCGCCGCCGGCGTGCTCACCCTCTCGGGTCCGGTCACCGGCGAGCAGCTCGACGGCTGGAAGACCGAGCTCGAAGCGGCGTTTGGCGGGGTGGGCGCGCGGGTGCAGGGCCCGCAGTGGATGCTGCAATGGGTCCGGCAGGGCCGGATGATGCGGCTCACCTGGCGGGTCGACAACAACGCCAAGGTCGCGTCGGTGAGCCTGATCGACGGGTTCGTGCTGGATGACTGGGGCCGGCGCCGGGACCAGGCCGTCATGCCCGCCGACGAACGTCCCGCGAAAGTCGAGAAGGGCAGGAAGGCACCGCCCGCCGACACCACTCCCGCCGTCGTGCCGGTGCCCGCCGGGGAGAATTCACCCCAGTAGCCGCACCAGGAAGCTTCCCTCCCCTTCCTCGAGTTCGAAGGCCCGGACCAGCCGCCGCTCTTCCTTGAGCCGGCGCAGGAGCGTGCGCACCCGGGTACGGACCGGCGCGCCGCCACCGGAGCGGCCCCGTCCGGTGATGATCCGCACGACCGCCCCGGGACGCGCCTTCGCCTGCGACTGCAGGAAGCGCTCGGTATTGGTGGCCGCCTCGAGCACACTCTGCCCATGCAGGTCGAAGTGCGCCGCCGGCGGGCCCACGATCCATTCGTGCAATCTCCCTCCCAAGTGCATTGCCCCGGGTGGTACGCCTAGCTAGCCTTCCGAGGAGCCTGTTGCCGGTTTCTCAACCCCCCGCAATCCATGTTCTTTTCCAGCCTCCGGCGGATCAACTACGCCGCCGTCGTCTGCTCGGTCGGCCTGATCCTCTCGATGGCCACGCTGTCGGTCGTGGCGCTGCGCCAGATCACCCGGCAGACCTCCGCCGACGTCGAATCCCTCCAGCAGGGCACCACGCTGGGCAGCACCCTGGTCTCCGCGGTGCTCACCCAGATCGGCGCGGCGGAAGAATACCTCACCACCCCGAGCCCGGCGGTAAAGGCGGAGTTCATCGCCAACGGCGACTCCGCCTACATGTACCAGGCGCGGCTCCGCGACCTGCCGCACTTCGACGCCGCCGATCGCCGGCTGGTCAATCTGGTCGCGACCACGCAGGCCAACCTCGAAGTCGCCTACGCGAACGCCCACGCGCTCGCCGATCTCGGCCGGCTCCCCGAGGCCCGGCTGGTGGCCACCCGCGCCAAGACCGCGGCCGACAGCCTGGTGCAGGCGGTGCGGGAGCTGAGCGTCGCCCAGGGCGAGCACGCGGTGGTGCGGGCCGCGGCGCTGGAATCGCGCGCCGGGTTCTACACCGGGATCCTGGTGGCGGGCGCCCTCCTCGCCGTGATCATCGCGGTCAGCGCCGGCGCCGGGTTCGTGCGGCTGGTCGACCGGCAGCTGGCCCGGCTCAGCGCCTCGGCCGACCGCTTCGGCGCCGGTGACCTCCGCCCGGCCCAGCTCGGCGCCATGCCGGACGAGCTCGCCCGGCTCGGGCTCGCGATGGACAACATGGCGAGCCGGCTCCGCACCGTCGTGGGCGCCGTGGTCAGGGAATCCCAGCAGCTCGCCTCCAGCGCGGGGGACTTCTCCGCCATGAGCGAGGAGATCGCCGCCTCCAGCGGGCAGATCTCCGCGGCGATGCTCAAGATCTCGAGTGGCGCGGAGCACCAGGTCCAGGGGATGACCGAGGCCGACCAGCTGCTCGCCCGGCTCCGCGCGACCTCGGCGACCAACGCCGAGTCGGCCGCCCGGGTGGTGCAGCTGGCGGAGGAGATCCGGCGCACCGCCCTGCGCTACCGCCAGGATGTCGAGGCGGCCCGCAGCACCCTCCTCGACGTGCAGTCGGTGGTGCAGACCAGCTCCGAGCAGGTGCGGGCCCTGGCCAGGCAGTCCGAGTCGATCACCGAGTTCATCGACCTGATCAAGCAGATCTCCTCGCAGACCAACCTGCTCGCCCTCAACGCGGCGATCGAAGCGGCCCGCGCCGGCGATCACGGGCGGGGCTTCGCGGTGGTGGCGGAGGAAGTGCGCCAGCTGGCCGACAACAGCGCCCGCGCCGCCGAGGCGGTGACCAAGACGGTGGAGTTCATCCGGACCCAGGTCCGGGAGGTCTCGGAGACGATGCAGGTCGGCACCACCAAGGTGGGCGGCATCGGGACGGTCGCCCAGGCGGTGGTGCAGGGACTCGATGCCATCGGCAGCGCGGTGGGCGAGGTGCAGAGCGCCGCGGGTGCGCTCTCGTCCCAGGCGACCCAGGCGCGGGATGTGGTGGGAGAGCTCGCCGGACGGACCGCGCTGGTGAGCCGCGCGGCGGCGGAGCACGCCTCCTCGAGCGAGGAGGTCTCGGCGGCGGCGGAAGAGCAGAGCGCCTCGACCGAAGACATGGCGGCTTCGGCCGGGGCGCTCCTCGATGCCAGTACCCGACTCAGCAAGCTGGTCGGGGAATTCAAGACCTGATTACTTGCGCTTCTTTGCGGGCTTCTTGGGCGCGGCCTTGGGCTTGAGCTTCGCCTTGGCCTTGACCGCCTTGCCCTTCTCCGCCGCCTTCTCGGCGCGCCGGTGGGCCGCTTCCCGCACTTCAATGATGACCCGGTCGCCCTCTTCCTGACCTACCAGGCCGCGACGGGTCGCGTACTTGATCAGTTCTTCGGCATCCGCCAGCTGGAACTCACCGACTCGCGCGGCAGCCCGGATGATGTTCAGGAGGGCGTCGGCAACCGGGCTCCGCAGCACATTCGCGATGCCCGGAAGCGTCTCCAGCAGTGTCGAGATCTGGGAGGCGCCGAGTTCCGAGGCCAACCTGCCCTCCTGGTGAATGCGATGACCCCGCTCGGCAGGTACCGGGGGGCCAATTGCGCGGCAACGTACCACGCAGGCGGTGGTGAGTCAAGAATTTGGCGTAGTAGTATTCTCAGCAACTAACCAGAAACGCCCCTCCGCGGCTGCCCCACAAGCGACGCGGGGTCAAGGCTTTCGCCCTGACCCCGCGGAGTGATTCCAAGCCGACCCTCTAGAAGGTGTAGCGGAGCATCCCGCTGGCGTCCCATCCGAACACCGAGCTGGAAGCCGCCGCGCTGCCCGGACGCACCGAGCCGACATCGGCCCGGACGGAGGGCACGAAGGCCAGCGCCGGGCTCAGCTGGATCCGGAGGCCGGTGCCGGCCCCGACCAGAGTGCCCTTGCCGGACTCGGGCGACCAGAGGCGGGCCTCGACCATCGGCTCGACCGAGAGCTTGGGGCTGAGGGGGAACGCGCCCGCCACGCCACCGGCCAGGATGTTCTCCCTGCCGCCGATGGTCCCGTCCGAGGAGCTGGACCGGAAGCGGTGGTAGTTCCACGCGTAGACGCTCACCGTGCCGTTCCCGGTCGGGGCCACGAAGCTCGCGTCGACGAGGACGCGGTTGCCGGGGCTGTAGGTCGCGGACCCGCCGCTGCCGCTCCCCGTCAGCTGGTCGTTGGCGAAGGTGCTGAAGGTCCCGCCGAGGGCGAAGCGGCTCTTGCCCACCAGCCGGTCGACGCCGAGGCGGATCCGCCCCTCCACGCCCGGCTGGTACTTGAAGTCGGGGTCGTTGCCGTCGCTGAACGGCTTGTACTCGCCGCTCCACCGCAGGCTGCCTGACACACCGACGTTCCAGTCCCCGAGCGACGTGGCGGCGGCGAGGCCCGGCGTCACCGAGAAGGCGGTGCCGTAGGTGTTCACCGGGAAGAGCAGGAAGTTGCTCGATGCCTGGGCCCCGACGCCGAACTTCGACTGGGTGGTGGTCTCCTTCCCGGTGGGAAGGTTCACCACCACGCTGGCCACCAGGGCATCGTTGCCGAGCACGTAGGCGAGCCGCAGCTGGGTATCGGTGAGGCTCGAGAAGGTCGTGGTCCCGGTGCTGCTCTTCACCGACGTGCTGGCGTACCAGGTGCCGACGTCGAAGGAGAAGCGGCGGCCGAGCGGCACGGCGACCGCGAAGGGCACCGCGATCTGGCGGACGTGATCGACCGGGAACTTGCTGTCGAACCCGTACTGCCGCACCTCGACGCCCGTGACCGCGGAGCCGGTGGAGTACAGGTTGGTCTGGGCCGCGGCCAGAGCCGGGAGGAGGGCGGTCAGGAGCGCCGCCCCGGCGGCACGAAGAGTGAGCGCGCTCATGGGCGGGTAATGATGATGATGATCGTGCCGTTGAGGCCGGGGACGACGCCATCGCCGCCGGTGGCCTCGGGGAAGTCGGGCTTGCTGGTCGGCTGGCGCGAGACCGGCGCCGGGCCCATGCGGCTCACCACGGTGCCGCCGGTGCTCGGGCTGGTGTTGAGCACGCCGTCGCGGAGGATGGCCCACCGGTTGGAGTTGCCCAGGCCGTCATCCCGCGTGGGCTCGTTCCCGGCGTTGCCGGCCAGCTCGGGGGCGGACACCCCGATCGTCGCGACGATCGACTGGGCTGCCGTCTGCTTGTCCTTCGCCGCCTTGAAGTTCGGGTCGCGCGCGACCGCGGCGCCGAAATTCTCCGCCGCGCCCTGCCAGTCGCCCCGGTCCTCGGCCTCGAGGCCGCGGCTGAAGGCGAGGAAGGCCTGGAGGTCGGCGGTGGGCCGCTCGCTCAGGGCCCGCTGCTCCTCGGGCGACAGCGTGATGCCGAGCTGCTGGATGATCCGGAAGAGCACCTGCTTCTGCATCGCGAAGAGCTGCTGCAGCTGGTCGGTGGCGGTCCCGGTCGCGACCACGCTGGCGTTGGCCGAGCTCAGCACCGCCGCATCGAGCCGGAGGCCGGCGCGGGTGGGGAGGTCCTGCACCGAGCCCTGCATGACCCGGGCGGCGCGGAGCATCCGGCCGGAGCGGGCGCCGCTGGCGGGATCGACCTTGCCCGATTCGGTCAGCGCCATCTCGTCGACCAGCGCCTGGACCCGCTCGCGCTCGAGCAGCTTGAGGCGGTTGACCTTGGCGAGGTCGGAGATCATGAGCTGGGTGAGTCCGCGGCCGAGCGGGGCGAGGTCGGCGTTGCTCCCCACGTAGCGGAAGGGGAACACCGCGACGGCGTTGTCGGCGGCCGGCTGGCTCGAGAGGGTCGCCTCCTTCGCGATCGCCTCCTTCGCCGCGGCGCGGAGCTCCTTGCGGGTGAGGAGCGTCAGCCGGTCCTGGATCTCGCTCTTCTTGCGGGCATCACTGGTCAGCCCGGAGGCGGTGGTGTACTGCGCCCGGGCCGAGTCGAGCTGACCCAGCTCCTCGTGCGTCAGGCCCAGGTAGACCCGCGCGGTGTAGTTGCGCTCACCCAGGGCCACGGCGCTCTGGAGCACGTCGCGGGCGCGGGAGAACTGCTTGTTGTCGTAGTAGGCGATGCCGAGTTTGGTGGCGAGGCCGGCATTCCTGGCATCGCGCGCATACTCCGACTCGAGCGCCTGGAGGTTGACGGGCGCCGGCTGGGCCGGCGGCTTGCTCCCGGCGCAACCGCTCGCGAGCACCACCGCTGCGGCCACGAAAGGCCATTTCACGCTGCGCATAGCATCCCTGGGTTGGGAGACAGATCGTCCCAATGTACCGGCCCCGACCGGATTGGGAAGTGGGCACGTAGCTTCGTGCCCTGCCTTGAGTTGCCTTACTGGACCAGGAGCAATCCAGCCATCCGGTACGACAGGTGCGTCAGGCAGAAGAACCGGTACGTGCCCGCCGTCAGCGCGGGGACGGTCCAGCGGTACCGGCTGCCCGAATCGGCCAGGACCGGGGTCCGGAGTTCGCCGGGCCCGTCCGACAGGGCCGCGGCGAGCAGGCCCCTGGCCCGCGAGTTCAGGTCCGCGGAGGCGAAGCTGATCTGGAACGGGGCGCCCTGTTCCGCGCGGAACTCCACCTGGTCGCCGGGCCGGACCGTGAGCCTGCCAGGAGAAAATCGAAAAAGGGCGCCATCACCTGACTGGGTCAGCCGGATGATGTGGGTCGTCTGGGCGGTGACGGGACCAGCCGCGGCCAGCCAGAGGGCCAGGAGCAGGAGACGGGCCACGTTTGCGCCTCAAAGTATGAACAGATACATTGGAATTGGCGGGACCGGCGCGTCCTGCGCCAGAGGTGCCCGCCGGAAGGACGGCCCCCGTGGGACGTCGCGGCATCAAGGAGTATCGTCCAGGCGAAGCTCTCGTACTGATCGCGGCCGACCGCGACCACAAACCTCTGGTTTGCCCATCCTGCAGCACCCCAAGCGTCGAACGCCACCCCAAACGTAACGACCAACCCTCCGGCCGGGTGACGCTCACCTGCCGCACCTGTGGCCGGGTCGCGTCCTACCTGGAGCGCGGCACCTTCACCGCCCCCGAGGAGCCGCGCCGCGCCTAGCCGGGACGTCGCGAGCACGTGAGTAGAACGTGAAGCGCCCGGGAACCGTCTCACCTCTGACGCTCCCCGAGCCGCGGGTTACGTTTCCTCCATGTCGCCCACACTGCTCATCTTCGTCACGGTCTTCATCGACCTGATCGGGTTCGGCATCGTCCTGCCGCTCCTGCCGAGTTACGCCGCATCCTTCCAGGTCAGCGACACCGCGATCGGGATCCTGGTCGCGAGCTTCTCCCTGATGCAGTTCCTGCTGGCGCCGTGGTGGGGACGGCTCTCCGACCGGATCGGCCGCCGGCCGGTGCTGCTGATCGGCCTCGCCGGCAGCGCGATCTCCTACCTCATCTTCGGGCTGGCCGGCACGTTCTGGCTGCTCCTCGCCAGCCGGATCGTGGCGGGCGGCATGGGCGCCACGGTGAACGTGGCCCAGGCCTATCTCGCGGACGTGACCCCGCCTGACAAACGGGCCAGCGCCATGGGCATGATCGGCGCGGCCTTCGGGCTGGGTTTCGTGGTGGGCCCGGCGATCGGCGGGATCAGCAGTCATTTCGGCAACGCCGCGCCCGGCTTCATCGCCTCGGGTCTCAGCGTCGTCAACTTCGTCATGGCCTGGTTCTGGCTTCCGGAGTCGCGCCACGCCGCGGCCGCGGAGAAGGTGCACCTCGAGCCGGGGCACTGGACCCGCTTCCTGCTCGCCTTCAGCGCGGTGGGGTTCTCCACGCTCGCCTTCACGGTGCTGTACGTGGTCTTCCCGCTCCAGCTCGAACGGGCCCTCGGCTACGACCGCCATCACTCGGCGTACTTCTTCGTGTGGATCGGGGTGGTGAGCGCGGTCATCCAGGGGGGGCTGATCGGGCGGATGGTGAAGCGCTTCGGCGAGCGGTCGCTGATGGCGGTGGGTGGCACCTGCATGGCGGCGGGCTTCGCCCTGCTGCCCGCGGTGCTCACCCCGCCGGGCCAGCTCGGCCTCCTGATGCTCGCGCTCACCGCCATCGCCACCGGCTCGGCGATGGTGTCACCGAGTGCGGCGTCGTTCGTGAGCCGGGTGGCCTCGACCCACGAGCAGGGCCGGGCGCTCGGCCTGCTGCAGAGCGTGGCCTCGGTGGCGCGCATCGTGGGCCCGGTGGCGGCGGGGCTGGCCGCCACACACCTCGGGCCGGCCCGGGCGTTCTTCGTCGCCGCGGCGGCAGCGCTCGCGGGCGGCGTCAGCGCGGCGCTGGGCCGCGAGCGCCTGATGAATGCGATGCCGGGACTGGGAGGCGGACGGACCTGAGGCTTACTTCGGGTGGCTGAAGATCCGGCCCCACCGGATGGCGGTGAGGGCCGGGAGGACCTTCCAGCTCGAGGGATCGTAGCTGTAGTAGATGACCAGTGGCGTCCCCCGCACGTTGACGCGGGGCAGGAACCCCCAGTACCGGCCGTCGTACGACAGGTCGCGGTTGTCTCCCATCATGAACAGCGAATCCGGCGGCACCACGATCGGGCCCCAGTCCTGGAGATCGGGGTTGTAGCCGGTCGTGTCCCGGCCCGCGAGATGCTTGACCTGCCAGCTCTTCATCTTGAGCCGGTACTCGGGGGACTCGCTCTTGGTCGGGAGGTCGTGCCGGACGTAGGGCTCGTCCACCGGCTGCCCGTTCCGGTAGAGGGAGCCGGAGCGCATCTCCAGCGTATCGCCCGTCATCCCGATCAGCCGCTTCACCACCTTCAGCCCTTCCTCCTCGACCGAATCGAACACCAGCACGTCATTCCGCTTCGGCTCGCGGAAGGCGGGGAGGTGCTTGCCGGTGAACGGCACCTCGGCGCCGTAGACCGCCTTGTTCACGAAGAGGAAATCGCCGACCAGCAGCGTGTTCTCCATGCTGCCGGAGGGAATGCGGAAGGCTTCGACCAGGAATGTGCGGAGAATCAGCCAGACGACCACGGCCACGCAGATGGACTTGGTCCACTCCCAGAGTACCTGGTTGGTGGACGGCGCGTCGGCGTTGTCGGTCATGACGGATCCGGGTCAGGGCACCCCGGAGTTCAGCGGGGCACGGTCAGGAGGCGTCGCCAGCGGGTGGCCGTGAGGACCGGAAGGGGCCGCCAGCTCGCCGGGTCGTAACTGTAATAGATGACGAGCGGGCTGCCATGGAGATTCCGCCGGGGAAGAAAGCCCCAGAAGCGGCCATCGTACGACAGGTCGCGGTTGTCACCCATGACAAAAAGGGATTCGGCCGGGACGACCACCGGTCCCCAGTTGTCGCGGTCGGGACGATAGGGCCCTTCCGGCGTTCCCGCCAGTCTGGTCTCCTGCCAGGCCCGCATCTGTTCCCGGGCGCCGGGCTGGTCGGGGAGACCGGGCCGGGCGTGCACGGCATAGGGCTCGGGGAGCTCGGCGCCGTTCAGCCGCACCCGCCCCTCGCGCATGCCCACGGTATCGCCCGGGAGGGCGATGACCCGCTTCACCACCTCGAGGCCGGGCGTCTCCACCGAGCCGAAGACGACGATGTCACCCCGCCGCGGCTCCCGGATCGCGGGCAGCCGCACGCGGGTGAACGGCACCTCGGCTCCGTAGAGCGGCCGCGCGACGAAGAGGACATCTCCCGCGAGGAAGGTGCCTTCCATGCTCTCGGAGGTGACGTGGAACGCCTGGACCAGGAAGGTCCGGATGAGGAGCCAGGCGCACCAGGCCCAGGCGATGGAGCGCAGCCAGCTCCGGAGCCCGGCGGCCCTGCTCCCCGGCGCGGCGCTCACGGCACCCAGTCCGCGATGAAGAGGTTGGTCTCGCTGTTGGTGCCGTTGCGGTTCGAGGCCCAGACCAGGTGCTTCCCATCGTAGGTGAACATCGGGAAGGAATCGAAGTCAGGGTGGGTGGTGATCTGCTCCAGTCCGGTGCCGTCGACGTTGATCAGGTAGAGATCGAAGGCGCCGCTGCGGGGACTGGGGAAGTTGGAGCTGAAGATGATCTTCTTGCCGTCGGGAGTGAACACCGGGGCGAAATTGGCGCCGCCCAGGGTGGTGACCTGGCGGGGGTTGGAACCGTCGGCGTTCGCGACCCAGACCTCGACCCTGCTGGGCCGCACCATGTGGTTGTGCAGCAGGTTCAGGTAGTCGGCGGTGTCGGCGGCGGTCTTCGGGTAGCCGGCGCGCCAGACGATCGACTTGCCATCGGGGGAGAACCACGCGCCGCCGTCGTAGCCCACCCGGTTGGTGATCCGGCGGACATCACTCCCATCGACGTTCATCGTGTAGAGCTCGATGTCGCCGTCGCGGGTGCTGGTGAAGATGATCTTCTTCCCGTCGGGCGAGACCGTGGACTCGGCGTTGTAGTAGCCGTTGTCGGTGAGCTGGCGGAGGTCGGAGCCGTCGGGCTTCGAGGTGTAGATCTCGAGCTGGCCGATGGGCCAGACGTAGCCGTGACTCTTGTCAGGCACCGGCGGGCATTCCTTCCCCGCCTTGGAGGTCGAGCTGTAGAGCACCCGCTGGTCGTTGGCGTAGAAGAACCCGCAGGTGGTCCGGCCCCAGCCGTTCGAGATGCGGCGCATCCCGGTGCCGTCGACGTTGATGACGTACTCCTGGTCGCACCCGGCGTCGACCTTCTCCTGCCGCTGGAAGACCAGCTGCTTCCCCGAGCGGGAGAAATACGCCTCGGCGTTGTTCCCGCCGAAGGTGATCTGCCGGATGTTGGCGAGGTGCCGCTCACCGGCCTCGGCCTGGATCGGGCGCGCGGTGGGCTGGGCGACGGGCGCGGGGGCGGACGCACTGCCGCCGCTGCAGCCGATGAGGAGAAGCGGGATCAGCGATCGACGGAGAAGCACGACGAGTCCACTCTGCGATTGGGGGCTGAAGGATAATCCCGACGACGCAGGGTGGGGAGGGAAAAAACACGGAGGCCGGGCTCCGGAAAGTTCCGGAGCCCGGCCCGTGTGAAGCGCCGATGAAGATCGGTACTAGTTGGTCTTCGTCAGCTCAACGCGGCGGTTCGCGGCGCGACCGGCCACGGTCTTGTTGTCCGCCACCGGCTTGTCCGGGCCGTAGCCCTTGGCCGAGAGGTGGCCGGCGTCCACGCCCTTGCTGACGAGGTAGTCCTTCACCGCGTTGGCGCGGGCCGCCGAGAGGCGGGTGTTGGTCGCGCGGCTGCCGGTGTTGTCGGTGTGGCCACCGATTTCGACCGACACGTCCGGATTGCCCTTCAGCGACTCGGCCACCCGGTCGAGGACCTGCTGCGACTCGGGCTTGAGCACGGCCTTGCCGGTCTCGAAGTACACGCCCTCGAGGACCAGGCTCTTGCCGCCGGGCGCGAAGAGCGCGGGGCAGCCCACCGCGTCGACCTTGGTACCGGCCGGCGTGTTGGGGCACTTGTCGGCGCTGTCGACCACGCCGTCGGCGTCACTGTCCTTGGGGCAGCCGCTGGCATCGACCGCGGTTCCGGCGGGCGTGTTCGGGCACTTGTCGTTCACGTCCGTCACGCCGTCGTTGTCGCTGTCCTTGGGGCAGCCGTTGGCGTCGACCGGGGTGCCGGCCGGGGTGTTCGGGCACTTGTCAGCCGCGTCGAGGACGCCGTCCTTGTCGCTGTCCTGCGGGCAGCCGGTGGCGTCAACCTTGGCGCCGGCCGGGGTGTTGGGACACTTGTCGCTCAGGTCGGTGACCCCGTCGCCATCGCTGTCCTTGGGGCAGCCGGTGGCATCCACCGGGGTGCCAGCGGGGGTGTTGGGGCACTTGTCGAGGTTGTCGGTGACGCCGTCGCCATCCGCGTCCTTCGGGATGGAGCAGCCGTTGGCGTCGACCTTGTCGCCGGCGGGGGTGCTGGGACACTGGTCGAGGGAGTTCTTCACCCCGTCCTTGTCGTTGTCGCCGTCACGCTTGCCGCCGATGAGGGCGGACAGACCGGCCTGGAGACCCCAGTGCCAGTTGTGGTCGTTCTTCTCGATGGAGGGAATGGCGGCATTCGGGGCGAACTTGCTCTCCGGATTGCCGATGTAATCGAGGGTGCCGTCGACGCGGATCGAGATCAGCTCGCCCATGCCGAGACGCGCGCCGATGAGCGCGCCACCGCCGCTCGAGGTCTCCCGGTAGGACTCACGGAAGAGCCAGCGGGTGTAGCCGCCGCCGAGGAGCAGGGCGCCGTGCTCTCCCACCGGGAGGTTGTAGAGCAGCCGGGCGTGCACCGGGACGGCACGGATGAAGTCCTGGTTCGCCGAGTAGGTGGCGGTGTAGGAGGCGTCGCCTTCGACGGAGAGGTTGTTCACGACGAAGATGCCAAGCCGGCCGCCGACGCCGACGCGGTTATCGAAGTTGAGTGCGCCGTCGAACTTCGTCCACCGGGCGAAGCCGCCCAGCTCGATCGTTCCCGGCTTCTGGGCAACCGCGGAACCGGCGCTCAGCACCGCGAGCGCGCCCGCGAGCAATAGACCTTTCATGCGCATGGAACCTCCCTGTCCTGTGTTATGTGCCAGCATTCCGACGGCGCCGACTCTAGTCGCAGAGCGAGACACAGTCAACCATCGCACCCTTCATGTGACGCGGGTCACACTAACTATGAACGCAGTGCCTCGAGAATCTCCCGGGCGTGCCCCTTGGGTTTGACCTTGGGGAAGACGGCGGAAATCCGGCCGCTGTTGTCAATAATGAAAGTGCTCCGCAAAATGCCCATGTACTTCCGGCCATACATGCTCTTTTCGCCCCAGGCGCCATAGGCCTCGGCGACGGCGTGATCGGGATCGGCGAGCAGGGGAAAGGGAAGCTTGTACTTGGCCTTGAACTTGTCGTGGGACGCGACCGAGTCGGGCGAGACGCCGAAGAGCGCGGCGCCGGTGGCCTTGATGGCTTTCCACTGATCGCGGATCTCGCAGGCCTCGGTGGTACAGCCGCTGGTATCGTCCTTGGGGTAGAAATACAGCACCACCGGGCGGCCCTTGAGGTCCTTGAGGGCGACATGCTCGCCGCCGTCAGCATCGAGCGAGAACGCGGGGGCCTTGTCTCCGACCTTGAGCATCCGGGATTGTACCTGGGCGAGAGCGGTTGATGAGGGCGGCGTATCCCCGCCGGTTTGAGCCCCCATTATACACCCCGCCAGCTCAATCGTTCCCCCGCGCGACGCCGGCTCGTCGGTGCGGTTGCGCGAGCGGTGCGTGTGTGAGCTTCCGCACGCGTGGCTGGACGCGGCGCCGGCGGATGCGCCGCACCGGGACGGCGTGATGGAGCGCACGCGGGCGCGTGCGGGGCCCGGTTCGTGCCTTAAGAACTGGCGGAGGCGGTCATGCCACCGATCACCGGGGGCCCGCCTGAACAGGAGCCGAAAACATGCGAGAAGCGACGATGGGCAAGCCGCACCAGAGCGGGTTTCCGCTGGTGGACCGCCTGGGTGAGTTGTGCATGAGCGGGCGCGACAGCGCCGCGTATCTCTGGCAGGTGCCGGCGGACGAGAACGTGCGGGGCGAGATCGGGAAGAAGCTCACCGAGATCCGGGCGGAATGCGAACGCCAGGGCCGCCGGGAGATGAACCGCATCGTCGGGGAGCTGGAGACCGCGGTGAGCGCGTCGCCGAGTCCGCAGCAGGTGGAGATCCTGCAGGACGGGTTCGACCGGCTGGTGAAGCTCTGGCAGGCGGCGAAGTCGGGCCTGATGTAGCCCACCGCTGCGCGAGAGCCAGGAACGGGGGCGGCGTCGTTTCATCGGCGCGGCCCCCGCCTGTTTTGGGCCCTGCATTTCACGGAGATCGTAGAAGCCGTCGCCAACCCGACAGCCATTGACACGTCCTCCGGACCGTCGCATCGTGCCGCGCCACCAGTCACTCCCATCGCCTGGAGTTGCCGTGAGGATCTCCCGTCTGCCGCGGGTGCGCCGGATGCTGCGCACCGCGCTGGTTGCCTCGTCCGCCCTCGCCGTGATCACCTGCGCCGAGGACCCGATCGGTCCGGCGGGCGGGGAGGCGCGGCTCCAGCTGGTGCCGGTCTTCGCCAACGCCATGGTGCCGCCGCTGACGATCGACGCGGTGCACGTGCAGGTGCTGCGCGCCGACAGCGTGGCCGAGCAGCTGGTGCCGGTCTACGACGACACGGTCGCCTTCAGTCCCGACAAGAATACGCTCCGGATTGCCGACGTGCGGATCCGGATGAGCCAGCCCACCGAGGATGTGCAGGTCATCGTGGAACTGCTGGCCGGCAGCGTGGTGCTGTTCCGCTCCAGCCAGCCGGTGACGCTGGTACGGGGTGGGAGCACCCAGCCGGCGCAGGCGGTGCTGACCTACGTGGGGCCGGGCGCCAACGTCGCCACGCTCACCCTCGCGCCGCGGGACACGCTCGTCGCCCCGGGCTCGGCGATCGACCTGCGGCTCGATGCCCTGGACTCGAGCGGCGCGGTCGTGCCGCAGTACTACGCCTCCTGGAGCCTGGCGGGGAGCCCGGCCGCGGGAGCCAGGGTGAACGCCGCGGGCCATCTCACCGCGCCATCGGTGGCGGACACCTTCTACGTGAAGGTGGTGAACGTCCCGACCGGGACCACCGATTCCACCCGCGTTTTCGTGGGGCAGGCGGCGCCGCCGCCGCCGGTGGCCCCGTCGCTGATCGCGGGCGGGGATGAATTCACCTGCGCGATCCGCGGCACCGCCGCCTACTGCTGGGGCGACAACGGCAACGGCCAGCTGGGCGACAGCAGCGTCGCGCAGCGGCTCCTTCCCACCCCGGTGGCCGGGGGCCACGCCTTCACGTCGATCACCGCGGGACTGTTCCACGCCTGCGCGCTCACCGGGGCGGGCCAGGCCTGGTGCTGGGGGTCGGGCCAGAGCGGGGAGCTGGGCGACGGCGGCGACACGACCAGTGCCGTCCCCGTGGCGGTCAGCGGCGGCCACAGCTTCGTCCAGCTGGCCGCGGGCGACGGGTACACCTGCGGCATCACCGGGGCGGGCGCGGCCTGGTGCTGGGGCAACAACGCCACCGGCTCGCTGGGCGACGGCAGCACGACCAGCCGCGCCACGCCGGTGCAGGTCGGCGGGAACCGGACCTTCGTGCGCATCGCCGCGGCGGGCCAGTTCGACAACACCGCCAACCATACCTGCGCCCTCGATACCGGCGGCGTGGCCTTCTGCTGGGGCGACAACGGCGACGGCCAGCTGGGTGACAGCAGCTTCACCGGGCACAGCGCGCCCAACCCGGTGAGCGGGGGACTCCGCTTCAGCGAAATCGCGACAGGAGGGACCAGCGCCTGCGGCGTGACGACCGGCGGCGACATCGCCTGCTGGGGGAGCTTCGCGGCGCAGAACAGCCCGACGCTCCTCCCCGGCGGGGTCAAATTCACCCAGCTCACGATGGGTGACGACTTCGTCTGTGGCCGGACCGCCGCGGGGTGGCGCTGCGCCGGCAGCAATTCCTCGGGACAGCTGGGCGATGGCACCGGCTCGGCGAGCTCCACCCCGGTCACGCCGAGCGGCGGCCTGACCTTCACCAGCCTGGGCACCGGCTCGGTGCACACCTGCGCGAAGACGGCCACCGAGACCTGGTGCTGGGGGAGCAACAGCAGCGGCCAGGGCGGGACCGGCGTGCCGGGCGGCTCCTCGCTGGTGCCGCTCAAGGTGCTGGAGCCGGCGGCGCGGGTCGCGCTCCTGTCCGGCAACAACCAGACGGCCGCGGTCTCGACCCCGGTGGCGAATCCGCTCGCGGTGCAGGTGTTCGACGCCGCCAACGGGCCGCTCGAGGGGGTGGCGGTGCGTTTCGAGGTGAAGACCGGGGGCGGCAGCGTCAACGGCGCGAGCGTGTTCACCCTGCCGACCGACCAGACCGGGACAGCGTCGGTCGTCCAGTGGACCCTGGGTCCGGTGGCCGGCAGCAACACGGTGACGGCCACGGTGGAATCGCGCGGCGTCACCGGCAACCCGGTCACCTTCACGGCCACCGGCAGCGCGAGCGGGCCGATCACCGCCACCTGGACCGGCGCGGTGGACAACAGCTGGAGCACCGCGGGCAACTGGTCGCCGCGGGCGCCCACGGCGATCGACAACGCGGTCATCCCCAGCCTGCAGGTCTCGCCCACGCTCAGCGCGCCGACCCAGGTGGCGAGCCTCACGGTGCAGACCGGCGCGACGCTCTTCCTCAGCACCCAGGTGCTCGCGGTCAGCGGTGACCTGGCGGTGGATGGACAGATCGACGGGTTCAGCGTCGGCGCGGGGCTGGTGCTCTCCGGCACCGGCCGGACCCTGCACGGGACGGTGGACGCTCCGCTGATCCTCTCCGGCTCCTACGCCCTCGACGGCACGCTGTTGTTCGGCACCCGATCCACCGGGACATTCTCCGTCGGCGTGACCGGCGGGCAGCTGGACCTCAACGGGCATACTGCCCGGCTTGTGGGATCGCTGGCAACGACCGGCACCGGGACGCTTCGCATGGCGAATGCCCTGGACTCGCTCCGGATCGAGCACGGCAGTGGGGATGGTGGTGATGCCATCTTCGGTGGCGGCTCCACCACCGGGCTGCTCACCGCCGGCCGCCTGCTGGTACAACGCACCATCGCGGCAGCAGGCGGAAGCCCGGCCGCGTTCAGCGCCTCGGGGTCACATCGGACCGTGCTCACCGGCCTCGTGACCATCGCCATGGTGGACAGCGTCAACTCGGGGTTCGCGGACCTGGACCTGAACGGGCAGAACCTCTCGGCGGCGGCAGCGATTCCGGTCCGGGGCACGCTCATCTCGACCACCGGCACGCCGACGTTTTCCCTGGCCGGCCATCGGCTGTCGGCGGCTGGCGTCAATGTCAGCGGCGGCACCATCGGCGGCGGGTCGGTCGCGATCGGAAACGGGACGATCACCCGGTTCGACAATCTCACCTTTGTCGGTCAGGCGAGCAGCGACGTCCAGCTCCTGGTCGCCAACAACGGCGCGGCGACGCCGTTCACGTTCAGCGGACTCAACTTCACCGTGCCCCCCACCACCGGCGCCTACCTCCAGGCCAACGACCTGAACGGCGCCGCCGGAGGCGTGCTGACCATCAACATGGCCGGTCCGACGCCGGCCACGCCGGGTGGTTTCGTCCAGACGAGCAACGGTGCGGTGGTGAACTGGCCGGTGATCGGCACGGTGACGTGGACCGGCGCCGTGAGCACCGACTGGAACACCGCCGGCAACTGGAACCCGGCGCGGCTGCCCACCGCGACGGACAGCGTGGTGATCCCCAACAACGTGACCACCTGGCCCACGCTGACCGGGCACGTCACCGTGGGGGCGATGTTCGAGGACGGCCGCCTGACGATCAACGGGGGCACGCTGCAGGTCACCCGGGCGATGGCGGGCAACAGCGGGGTCAACCGGATCACCCAGCTGAGCCTCGCCACCGACTCGCTGATCGTGGGCGGAACGCTCGGGGCGGTGGTGTCGAGCCTCGGGAACGGGGGCGTGGTGGTGGCCGGCGGGGATATCACCGGCAGCACGAACCTGACCGGGATGCGGCTGGTGGTGAACGGGAGCGGTCCCCAGGCCTGGAGCGCGATCGCCAACTCGCAGATCGGCGTGACGATCGTCGACAAGCCGTCCGGGACCCTGACCTTCAACGGGGTGGCCCTCAATGGCGATTCGATCGCGGTCCTGCAAGGCGGCATCGCCGGGTCACCCAGCATCACGCTGACGCGGGGCTTCTCGTCGGCGGCGGGCACGACCGTCGTCATGGGCGGGTCCCTGACGGTCGGGACGACGATCAACGCGCTCGGCAGCTACAGCGTCACCACCACCGGCTTCAATCTCCAGCCGCTCCCGGCGGTGCTGACGCTGCCGCAGCTGCCGTATGTGAACCTGACCATCAGCGGCACCTCCTCCCTGGCGGGAAGCCAGGCACTGCTCGCCGGCAGGCTGGTGGTGAACGGGAACTTCACCTTCACCGGGAACGGCGGTTCGCCCATCAGTACCTTCGTGCTGGGAGGGCGCACCCTGGTGGTCAACGGCAATTTCACCACCAACGGGCTGGGGCAGCCGCGACTGGTGATGACCAACCCGCTCGACAGCGTGATCGTGAACGGCAATGCCACCTTCGGCGGCGGGATCGCTGGCAACCCCGGCAACCTGACCGCCGGGACCCTGGTGGTCAGCGGCAATTTCGTGATGGACACCCAGTTCGGCGGCGCGAACTTCCAGGCCACCGGCACCCACAAGACGGTGCTGACCAGCAACAACCCGACGGTCACGATGTTCCTGACCGGCCTGTCGGGGAACCGGTTCCAGGACCTCACCTGGACCGGCACCGGCACCATGACGCTGGGCGACACGGCCACGGTGGTGAGCGGGACGCTGACGACGACCGCCGGCACGCCGGTGACCTTCCTCGGCGCCCAGGCCACCGGCTCGCGGCTCCAGTTCCGCACCCTGGCAGCGGCGGCGGCGGTGACCTTCAACAACACGCCGGTCTGGGCGGTGCAGAGCGGCACCGGGAGCGCCATCGGGCTCGGCAGCGCCACCTTCACCGGCATGCCGGGCACCAAGGCCCAGCTCACGATCCAGCACCCCGGCATCGCCGCCGGCGTACTCACCCTTCCCTCGCTCACCTTCAACACCACCCCCACCGCGCCGGGCGTCTATGTCAGCGCCACCGACAACGCGACCTCGGACGGCAATCCGCTGATCGTGAACCTCACCACGCCGACGCCGGCGGCGAGCGGCGGATTCACCCTGACCGCAGGCGGGGCCACGATCAACTGGGGTGTCATTCCAGTGACCTGGACCGGCGCGGTGAGCACCAACTGGAGCGCCGCCGGCAACTGGAGCACCGGCGCGGTGCCGAGCGGCACCGACAGCGTGATCATCCCGTCGACCAGCAACCTGCCCGCCCTCACCGCAAACGTCACCGTGGGCGCGGTCAACGTCACCGGCGGGACGCTGGCCCTCGGCGGGAGAACCCTCACCGTCAACCGCGGCTTCAGCACCACCGGGACGGGTACGCTGTCCGCCAACGTGGCCACCAGCATCCTGCTCGTCGCCCGAGATGTCCTGTTTGCGGGAGGCAGCACCAATGGCCTGCTGTCGGCGGGGGCGCTGCAGGTGACCGGCAACTTCACCCAGAGCGCGGTCACCAGCGTCGCGAGCTTCGCCCCCAGCGGCACCTTCAAGACGCAGTTCGTCAGCGCCACGGCGCAGAACGTCTCCATGGGGTCACCGGGGGCCGGCGCGGCGGGGTCGCACTTCCAGGTGCTCGACGTGAGCTCGGCGACGGGCGGGCTGGTCCTGGATGTGAACATGGCCGCCGACTCGCTGATCTCGACGTCGGCGGCGGGCCGGATCACCAGCAGCGGCGTGCAGCTGACGGCCCGGCGGGTCCAGGTCGCCGGCCTCACCCTGGTGAACACCAGGTTCGTGCTGGACGAGCAGGGGACCTTCAACGCCGAGAACTTCAGCAACGTCCAGTTCGGCGGGTTCCCCACCCCGATCGCCGGCACGACGATGCTGACCGTCGTCGGCCCCGGCAGCGCGGCGGCAGCGCGGCCAGCCATCACGACCACGAACGTGAACTTCCAGGCCATGGGCATCGGCGCGGCCAATTTCTACGTGGACCTGACCAGCAGCAACGGATTCGCGGTCAACCTCGACATGACCACCTCGAACCAGGCGACGAACAACGGCGGCAACGGCTCGCAGCTGACCCGGGTGACGCCGGCCACGGGGGTGGCGACGGTGACCTGGTAAAACAGGAAAAGGGATCCCTGACACGAACATCAGGGATCCCTCGCTGCGCTCGGGATGACAGAGTTCCGTCCCGGGATGAAGTCCTCTGCGGCCCTCCACGCCTCCGCGCCTCTGCGGTAATCAGTTGACCGGCAGGCTCAGAGAGCGCGCGCGACCCGCTCCAATCCATCCAGCAGCGCCCGCAGGTGCTCCTCCCGCGTCCGCGGATTCATGATCGTCGTCCGCAGCACCCGCCGCCCGTTCAGGACCGTCATCGTGATCCACCCCTCACCCGAGCGGTTGTAGCGCTGGCGCAGCTCGAAGTTGAGCCGGTCCAGCTCTTCATCGCTGCGCCGCCGGTCGGCGACATACCGGAAGCAGAGAATGTTCCCCTCCGGTCGGTGGAGGGTCTCGAAGGTGGCCCGCTCACCAAGCAGCTCGTAGAGCCGGGCGGACGTCTCGCAGAGCCGGTCATACAGTGCCCCGATCATCCGGGCGCCGTAGCGCTGGAGCACCAGCCAGACCTTCAGGGCATCGCCCCGCCGGGAGCACTGGAAGCTTCGCGGCCCCATGTCCCAGACCCTGGCGTTCTCCCCCCGATGAAAGAGGTAGGGCGCCCGCTGGAGGAAGGCCTGCTCCAGGTCGGCCTCCTGCCGCAGCAGCACCATCCCGGCGGAGAGCGGGAGGAGCATGGTCTTGTGCGGGTCCCAGGCGAGCGAGCGGGCCCGGTGAATGCCCCAGACGCGGTGCCGGTGCCGCTCCGAGAAGAGCGCGGTCGCGCCGTGAGCCCCATCGACGTGCAACCAGAGGCCCCGGTCTTCGCACAGCCGGCCGATCGCCTCGAGGTCATCGAAGCTGCCGGTCGGGGTGGATCCCGCGGTGGCCACGACCGCCATCACCGGGCGGCCCTCGCGCGCCAGCCGGTCGAGGGTCTCGACCAGCGCGGCAGTATCCATCCGGAAATCCCGCGCCGGGATGGCGATGCCGTTGCGGAGCCCGAGCCCGAGCTCCCCGATGGCGCGGGCGACGGCATAGTGGCTCTGCTCTCCGTAGACCACCACCGGCGGGTTGCCACCGACCCCGTTCTCCCAGGCATCGGGAAGCGCCGCCGCCCGCGCGGCGAGCAGCGCGGTGAAGGTCGCCTCGGTGCCGCCGGACGTGAGGGTCCCGCCGCTTCCCTCGGGCCACCCCACCAGCTCCCCCATCCACCGCACCAGCCGGTGCTCGATCAGGGTGACCGGCGGGGCCATCTCCTGCACCGCGGTGGAATTGTTGAAGGCGCTGATCAGCGATTCCACCCACACGCTGGCGGGGAGCGGCGCCGAGACCTGGTGCCCCATGTACATCGGGTGGTTGAGGCGGGTGACGTCCGGTACGACGTCGCGCTCGATCCGGGCGAGGACTTCCGCCAGCGGCCGGCCCTCGAGGGGCAGCGCCTCACGGAAGCGTTCCTCGAGTTCCTCGGGCGTGCGCCGGGTGCCGACCGGTCCCTCACCCCGGCTGGTTTCGCCGAGATAGCGCGCGATCAGGTCGAGGAACATCGCCCCGGCGTCGGCGCCGGTGTCGAGGTCGAGTTCCTGCAGCAGGGGATCGGGTGCGGTCATGCCGATGGGGTAAGGTGGAAGGGAGCAAGATAGCCCCCGGGCGCTGGGGAGGCTGGGAGGTTACGTTGGAACCATGGCCATCAAACTCACTGCCAAGCAGCAGACCCAGATCGCCTTCCTCGAGCTCCTGCCGCCCAAGTTCCAGCGCTTCGCCAGCGTGATCGAGCAGATGAACGCGCCCAAGGTGGACGAGGCGCTGGTGCGGGGGCTGACCCGCCAGCTCGACGAGATCAAGGCGGGGGCGTCGCAGCTCGGCATGACCGGCTTCGCCGATGCCGCGGGCCAGATGGCGGCGACGGCGCGGCGCGGGGGCGGACAGCAGGTGAAGGTGCGCGCCCTGCGCGACGGACTCGGCGTGCTCAAGATGAACTACGACGGCGCCCTCAAGAAGGCGTCGACACCGAAACCGGAGGGCGAGGAGGACGAGGAGGAAAAGAAATAGCGCCGGGGGCGAAGGGCCCCCGGCGCCAGGTCAGGCTGCGCGTGCGCGGGTTACTTCACCGTGCCGGGGACGTAGACCTGCTCGCCCCGCTTGCGGAAGAACCCGTCGATGATCGGTCCCGCCATGATGATGAGCATGCCGTGGATGATGATCCCGGCCAGGATCGACACATAGGTCAGCGCGAAGAGCGCACCGGCCGCGCCGATGCTGGCGAAAATGATACCCAGGACATTCATGGGAACCGACCCGTCGTATATGGAGGTGGAACGGACGGGTAATAGGTTACTCAGAAGCGGGGACGGATTCAACCGATCCCGGAGCACCCGTACCCACCCCGATTCCGGAACTCCCGATGCGTTACCTGACCCATACCGCCCTCGCGACCCTGCTCCTCGCCGCGCCGGCCGCCCTGACCGCCCAGGCCGGGGGCAAGGCGCCGGACAAGAAGACTGAACAAACCCTCCCGGCCGGCTGGTCGGTCCGCACGGATGAAGGGGCTCCCGCCCAGGTGAAGATGGAGGCGATGGCCCCCGGGTGGCACGTCACCACCGGACCGGCGGCGGTCCTCTACCGGGACCAGGACCAGGCCAGCGGCGCCTACGAGGTCTCGAGCAAGCTCCACCTCTTCCCGGCGAAGGGGGGACACAACGAGGCCTTCGGCCTCATCATCGGGGGCAAGGATCTCCAGGGCGCCAACGAGCGCTACACCTACTTCATCATCCGGGGCGACGGGAGCTTCAAGGTGAAGCGCCGGGCCGGCGCCTCCGCCACCGACGTGACCAAGGACTGGACCCCGAACGCGGCGATCGTGAAGGGGAAGCCGGACGGGTCGGTGGCCAACCTGCTCTCGATCGCGGTGGCGAAGGACAAGGTGAGCTTCCTGGTGAACGGGACCGAGGTCTACTCGGCACCGGCGGGAAGCGTGGATACCGACGGGATCGTCGGGGTGCGGATCAACCACATGCTCTCGATCCACGTGGAAAGCCTGGCGGTCGCGAAGAAGTAGGTGCTCGCGGATCGCCACTGAGTGCCGCAGAGGCGCGGAGGGCCGCAGAGAGGATCTTCTCCTCTGCGGCCCTCCGCGTCTGTACGCCTCCGCCAATCCATGGTGGTTCAGCTCGTCGACGAATCCCGCTCCAGCAGCCGCCGGGCTTCCTCCGCGACCTCTCCCTCTCCCTCGAGCGTGATCCGTTCGAGCGCCTGGCGCGCAGCGGGGGTGTTGGTCTCTGCCAGGGAGCGCACTACGGTCAGTTGCCGCCGAGTCTGGGCCTTGCCGAACTTGAACAGCCCGTGCCGCTCGAGGGCGACCCGGGTGAGGGCGGCGACCGACTCCGGCGCGTTGATCGCGGCGAGGGCGCGGAGCAGGTCCTCCCAGGTCGCGGGATCCTTCTCCACCTCGAGCGCCGCGAGCAGCGGCATCGCGTAGGCGCCCGAGCCGCGGGCGGCGAGCGCCTGGCCGGCGCGGCTCCGGGTGGCGCTCGAGTCGTGGCTCAGCGCCTTGCGGAGCGGCTCGAGCACGGTCTTCTCCCGGAAGCGCGCCAGCGCATCGATGGCGCCGAGCCGGATGCGCTCGTCGGCATGCTCCGCCAGCGGCGCCAGGTCGCGCAGCATCTCGCTGGTCCCTACCCGCGCCGCCAGCTCGACGCCGATGCGCACCTCGGTCGCCCGCGCGCTCCGCAGGAGCGGGGCGATCAGCGGCGCCGCCTCCGGCATGCCGCTCAGCGCCTCCAGCAGGAACGCCCGGGGCCCGATCGTGTCGCTCTGCTTGAGGATCTCGAGCATCCGCTCGGCCGCGGGAAACCCGGCAACCCGCAGCACCTCGGCGGTGCGGGCCTGCTCTTCCGGGATGCGATAGCCCTGCTCGATCAGGGCCTCGACCACGGGCCGGGTGAGCAGGCGCTTGAGGGCGATGTGCAGGGCACGGCGGAAATCCTCGCGCACCTGGGGCAGGAAGCGGAGCGCGGCCTGGGCATCGTGCAGCGCCGCGAGCCACTGCTGCCGCGCGATGGCTTTCTCCAGCTCCCGCAGGATCCCCTCGATCATCCCGGTGAGCTGGTCGCCCCGGCTGCGGGGCGGAGGGGCGGAGGGATCGATCGACTCGCGGGGGCCGGAGAAGGCCAGCGGCAGCGGATCGGGGAGGAGCCGCACCCGCACCTTGGCGGTGCTGGGGATCGGCTCATCGTCGGTGGCGAGCGCCCGGGCCAGGGCCAGCAACTCCACCGGCTCGGTGCCCGCGGCGATGAGGATCCCGTCGACGTGCCGGCTCTGGAGCCGCTCCTTGAGCGGGTCGCCATCCACCGCCCAGCTGTTCTCGATGCCCGCCTCGATCATCGCCTCCTGCCGGGCCACCCGGGCCGCGACCAGGCCGAGCGCTTCCTGGACGGCGGCCTCCGGTTCGGGCTGCTGGCGCAAGAGCTCCAGCAAGCGCCCGAAGAGGGCGTCGAACGGGGCATCAGGACCGGGAGGCGGGCCACTCATGGGAGGGAGTATACTCGCCGGAGGCTTGCTTGACATCGCCTTTCACGGCCGGTATATACCGTCGTCGGCCTGATCAGACCGGTTCCCGATCTCCCCTGACTTTCCGCGACCCGATGCCCAAGCTGGCGCGCGCCAACGTACCGAATAATCCGAACCGATTCATTCCCGGGGCGGCGCGATAGCGTTGATGGTGGTCAGGACGCAATCGGCCCGCTCCCCATGGAGCGGGCCATCTTTTTTTCCAGTCCCAGGTTCCCAACAGCAGTCACCCATGCGAGGAGAATCCCCGATGCGTGCATTTGTGGTAGGAGCTTCCCTGATGGCACTGGCCGCGGTGGCTGAGCCCGCTGCCGCGCAGGCCACTCTCGGCTGGGATGCCGCGGTCTTCAGCAGCTACGACTGGCGCGGAACCCGCCTGACCAACAAGCCGGTCTTCCAGCCCGACATCTACGTGACGATCCCGGCCGGCGGCGCCTCCGTGACGGTCGGCGGATGGGCCAACATCGACATTGCCAAGTACGACGGCAGCTCGGACATCAGCGAGTCGGGCGGGGCCTCGGCCTTCAACTTCGCCGAGTTCGATCCCTGGGCCGAGGTCTCCTTCGGCGCGGGCCCGGCCACGCTGACCGCCGGCGCGACCGCCTACATCTATCCCAACTCGAAGAACTGCGGCTGCCTCAACAGCGACTACAACACCGAGGAGATCTACGGCAAGATCGCGCTCGGCGTGCCGCTCAGCCCGAAGCTCGCGGCCTGGTACGACATCGACAAGGTGAAGGGCCTGTACCTCGAGGGCTCGGTGTCCCACGGCATCCCGCTGGGCGCCGCCACCCTCACCCTCGGCGCGCTGGGCGGCTACAGCGCGGGCCAGGGCCCCAAGGGCACCGAGAACGCGAACTTCGCCGATGACGGCTTCACCCACCTCGACCTCAGCGCCGCCGTCGGCTTCACCGCCGGCCCGCTGTCGATCTCGCCGTCGTTCCACTTCGTCGTGAACAACGACGACGCCACCAAGATCACCAAGCTCAGCTCCACCGGCGTGGTCCTCAAGGACACCAAGTTCTGGGGCGGCGTGACCATCAGCTGGTCCAAGGTCCTGGGCGCCAAGGAAGAGAAGAAGTAGTCCTCACGGCGGCAGCAGGGATAACAGAACGGGAGGGCTCCCCTGGAGCTCTCCCGTTCTGCGTTGCCGCCTTGCCGCTCTCCCGCCTTGCCGCCTACCCTCGCGCGATCTCCTTGAAGGTGTCCTCCAGCCGGTTCAGCATCTCCTTGAGCAGCGCGTCGGGAATCGCCAGCGCCGGCTCGATCCGGATGGTCCGCGCCTTGGAGTAGGTTCCCGCCACCAGCACCCCCCGCTTGAAGAGACCCGCGGCGCACTGGAACCCGATGGCGTCGGTGGGGAACTCCATGCCGATGAGCAGCCCCTTGCCGTGCACGTCGGTGAGGATCGCGGGGTACTTCTGCATCAGCGCCCGCAGCTCCCGGAGCAGGTAGTCGCCCTTGCGGGCCGCCTGGCCGGGAAGATCCTCCTCCAGGGTCACCTCGATGGCCGCGATCCCCGCCACGCAGGCGATGGGGTTCCCGCCGAAGGTGGTGGAGTGGATGATCGGGTTGGGGATCATCACCTCCCAGATCTTCGGCGTCGAGATGAACGCCGAGAGCGGCATGACCCCGCCGCCGATCGACTTGCCCAGGCACATGATGTCGGGCGTCACCCCGGAGTGGTCCACACCCCAGAGCTTGCCGGTGCGGCCCATGCCGGTCTGGATCTCGTCGGCGATGAAGAGCGCGCCGTGCCGGGTGCAGATCTCCCGGACCCTGGGCAGGTAGTCGTCCGGCGGGACCACGCCGCCGGCCTCGCCCTGCACCGGCTCGACCACGATCGCCGCGGGGAGCTGGCCCACCGCCTCGAGGATGCACATCTGCTGGTCGAGCGCATCGGCGTCGCCGTAGGGCACGAAGCGCACATCCTGGAGCCCGCCCTCGAAGGGGAGCCGGAACGACGCCTTCCCCATCAGCGAGAGCGAGCCCATCGACTTCCCGTGGAAGCCGCCCAGCGTCGAGATGAAGGTGTTCCGGCCGGTGTAGAGGCGCGCGAGCTTGATCGCGCCCTCGATGGCGTCGGTGCCGTTGTTGATGAAGAAGCAGCAGCCGAGGTCGCCGGGGGTCACCGCGGCGAGAAGCCGGGCCAGCGCGGCGCGCCAGGGCTCGAGCAGCTCCTGGCTGTTGAGCGCCATGCGGTCCATCTGGTCGCGGACCGCCTTCACGATCCTGGGATGATTGACGCCGGCGGAGAAGATCCCGTAGCCGCCCAGGCAGTCGATGTACTCGCGGCCGAGGAGATCCCGGAGGATCGCGCCCTCGCCGGACCACTCGACCGCGGCGAACTGGCCCGCCTGGGTGACCGACTTGCGATAGGTGAGAAACCCGCGGTTGACGAACTGCTCGTAGGCTTCAACCGTCTCGGCGATGAACGCTTCCTTCTCGTTCGCCTCCATGGGCCGCCCGCCGATCAGGCCCATGTACCTGTGACTCAGCCGCAGCACCTCGTCGTTCGACAAACGCAATTAATCGGCCCGCCTTTTCGCTGGTGGATGGGGATGAGCGCCCGGGAGTCTCCCGGCCTCATGCGGAACGTACCTCCTGCCACAGTTTCGTCCAGAGTCCGTCGGCCGACCCGAGGTCCTTCTGGTACTCGAGCCGCTGGAATTCCTCGGCGGTGGGATAGGGCACCGGCCGCGTCATCTGCGACAGCGCCGCCTGGTTGGGGGTGCCATAGCCGGTGAAGTTGGAGATCGCGGCCCCGACCTCGGGGCGGAGGAGGTAGTTGATGAACTCGTGCGCCGCGCGCTTGTGGGGCGCCGTGGCGGGAATCACGATCGAGTCGGTCCAGATGGTGCAGCCTTCCTTCGGGAGCACGTAGCCGATCGCCGGCTCCTCCGCGCGAGCCTGCTCGGTGTCGCCGTTCCAGAGCTGGGCCACCCACACCTCGCCGGAGATGAGCTGGCCCTTCACCGGCGCGGAGATGTACGCCTTCAGGTTCTTCCGCGCCGCGAGGGCGTCGGCCCGCGCGGCGCTGAGCTCCGCCGGGTCGACCGAGTTGAGCGAGTGTCCCCGGTACCGCAGCCAGGAGCCGACGACTTCGCGCATGTCATCCATCTGGGTCATCTTCCCCTGGTACCTCGGGTCGAGGAAGATCGACCATGAATCGGCGGCCTGCGGAATCTTGTCGGTGCGGTAGGCGAACCCGGTGGTGCCCCACTGATAGGGAATGGCGTGCCGGTTCCCCGGATCGAACACCGGGTTCACGAAGGTCGGCGCGAGGTTGCCGAGGTTGGGGAGGTACTTGCGGTTGAGCTCGGCCGCGAGGTTGCTGGCGGTCATCACCGGGACGACGTAGTTGGAGGGCACCACGATGTCGTACCCGGCCGACCCGGCCCGTAGCTTCTCGAGCAGCTCCTCGTTGCTCTCGTAGGTGTCGTAGGTGACCTTCACGCCGAATTCCCGCTCGAAATTCGGGATGGTGTCTGCGGCGATGTAGTCGGACCAGTTGTAGACGTTCAGTTCCTTCTCGAGCGGGCCGAGGTCGCCCCCGTCGCCATTCCCGCCCTTGTCCCGCCCGCACCCGGCCAGGATGACGCTCGCGGTGGAGAGCCCCAGTCCGAGCGCGGTGGCCCGCCCCACGAACTCCCGCCGGGAGATCGTGCCGCGTTCCAGCCGTTCCAGCAGGGCCCGTATCGCCGTTTCATCCGCCATTGCCGCACTCCTGGGACTCAGGGGGCGCCGTTCAGGAAAGCCAGTCCTTGAATCGATAATATGCGCCGGCGGCGGGAAGAAACCATGGCCTCCCCCGGTACAGGGGAATCGCCGGAAAGGTGAGCCGGGTGAGAACCGGCCACCCGCCCCGGCCGCCCAGCGCGCGCCCCACCTGGTCGCCCAGCCAGCTGGCCATCGCCACGCCGTGCCCCCCGTAGCCGAGCGCGTAGCAGAGCCCGTCATGCCGGCCGACGTGAGGCAGCTGGTCCCGGGTCATCCCGACGGTGCCCCCCCAGCCGAAGGCGAGCGGAATCCCCTTGAGCTCGGGGAACATCGCCGCCAGGTCGCACCCCAGCACCTGCACGCTCCGGGTGAGCGCTTCGGGGCGGAACGCCGCCCGGCCGCCGAAGACGAGCCGGTTGTCCCGGGAGAGCCGGAAGTAGTGGAGCAGGTTCCGGGTGTCGTTCACCACCCGGCGGTGGGGAATGAGCCGGCTCGCCACGGCGGCGTCGAGCGGCTCGGTCGCCACGATGTAGCTCCCGACCGGCACCACCCGGCGCGCCACCCAGTTGTCGAGGCATCGGGTGTAGCCGTTGGTGGCGACCAGCACCTCCTTCGCCTCGATGACCTGCGCCCCGATCCGCACCTTCCACCGCGCGCCGACCTTCCAGAAGCGCAGGGCCAACACGCCCTCACAGAGGAGCGCCCCCGCGCGCACCGCCGCCTGCGCGAGGCCGTGGACGTAGGCCGCCGGCTGGATGGCCCCGGCGCTCGGGTCCACCAGCCCGCCGTGAAAGCCCGCGGCGCCGAGCTCCCCGGCGAGCTCACCCGGGCCCAGCAGCGTGGTGGGGTGATGGAAATCCCTCGCGAGCATCTCCTGCTCCTCCCGGAGCGCCGCGAAGTGGGATGGCTTCGAGGCGACGACCAGGCTGCCGGGGCGATGCCAGTCGCAGTCGATCCCCTCCTCCGCCACGAGATGCTCGACGAAGGCCATCGCCTCGAGGCTCGCGTCGAAGAGCGCGCGGGCCATCCGGAACCCGTGCCGCCTGAGAATGCGGGAGAGGTCCGCCTTGTAGCCGGGAAGGACGAACCCGCCGTTCCGGCCGCTGGCGCCGCTGCCGATGCGGCGCTGCTCCAGCACGACGACCTGCGCCCCCGCCCGGGCGAGTGCGCGGGCCGCGGCCAGGCCGGTGTACCCGCCGCCGATCACGACCACGTCGGCGCGCGCCGGCGGTGCCACCTCCGGGAGGGAAGGAAAGCCCTCGGCCTCCCAGAGAACCACGCCGGGCACCATCGGCTTAGGGGCGGGCGCGGTCGAGGGCCTGGAGCACGTCGGCCACGAGATCCTCGGTGGCCTCGCAGCCGACGCTGAAGCGGATGAACCCTTCGCTCACCGGGTCGCCGCCCCAGCGGGCCCGCCGCTCGGCGGTGGAGTGGATCCCGCCGAAGCTGGTGGTCTCCCGTACCAGCTCGAGCGCGGCGAGGAACGTCTCGGCCCGGGGCCGGGTCTCGAGGTCGAAACTCAGCACCCCGCCGAAGCCGCTCATCTGCCGCTTCGCGACGGCGTGCCCCGGATGGTTCGGGAGGCCGGGATAGAGCACCTGGGCCACGTCGCCGCGAGCGGCGATGGCGCGGGCCAGCGCGTCCGCGGTGGCGCACTGCCGCGCCATGCGGAGCGAAAGCGTCCCGAGCGACCGGTGCGCCAGCCAGACCTCCATCGGCCCGGGAATCGAGCCGTACTGGGTCCGCCAGGTCCGGAGCCGGGTCATCCACTCGGCATCGCGCGTCGCGACGTGGCCGAGGAGGAGATCGGAGTGGCCGGTGAGCGCCTTGGTGTCGGAGGCGACGGAGAACGTGGCGCCCAGCTCAAGCGGCTGCTGCAGGAACGCCGTCGCGGTGGTGTTGTCGACCGCGGTGAGCACGCCCTTCTCCTTCGCGAGGCCGAGCAGCTTCGCCAGGTCACAGACCTCGAGGCCGGGATTGCTTGGCGTCTCGATCCAGAGGAGCTTCGCCCCGTCGAGCAGCGCCGCCTGCGCCTCGCCGCGGGTCGGCGCCATGCGGACGACGATGCCGTAGTCGGTGAGCCACGACTCGGCAAACCGCCGGATCGTGTAATACGCATCCGCCGGCAGCAGCACGACGTCGCCGGGCTTGAGCGTCACGCCGAGGATCGCGGCACAGGCCGCCATCCCCGAGGGAAAGGCGAGGGCGGGCCCGCCCTCCAGGACCTCGAGCGCCTGCTCCCACGCGTTCCACGTGGGGTTGTGGAAGCGGCCGTAGGTGAGCGGATGGCCGGCGGGGTCGCCCGGTGACACATAGGTCGAGGCGAACACCGGCCCGGGCATGAAGGGGCCGGGCCGGTCGGGGTCGGGCAGGCCGGCCTGGAGGATCAGGGTCTCGCGCTTCATGGATCTCGGTCGTCAGGGAATCAGAAAGTCACTTCCAGTACTACGCCGTCAGCAGGGTGGTCACCGCCTCGCGGAAGACCGCCGTGTGCCGGTCGATGTCCCTCGCGGTCGTCTCGGGGGCGATGAGCGCCATGTTGTGGAATGGCGTGAGCAGGATGCCGCGGTTGAGAGCGAAGAGGTGCATGAAGCGGTCGAGCTCGAGGTCGGCCGCGGCCGCCGCCTCGCCGCCGTTGCGGGGCGCCGCGGGACGGAACCAGTACTCCGCGCGGCAGCCCAGCCGCTTCACGATCCAGGGCAGCTGGAACTCCGCGATCACCCCTTCGACGCCGGCCTGGAACCGCTCCGCCAGCGGGATGGTGCGGGCGTAGGCCGCCTCCGTCAGCACCTCGCCGAGCGTGGCGCGCATGGCGGCCAGGGCGAAGGCGTTGCCGGCGAGCGTCCCGCCGATGCCGCCGGTGTCGGAGTCACCCAGCGCGATCCGCCCCTCGAGCCGCTGCACCACCTCGGCCGAGAAGCCATAGACCGCCGCTGGAACGCCACCGGCGAGCGGCTTGCCGAGCGTCAGCATGTCGGGCTCGAGCCCGTGGGCCCGGGTGTACCCGCCGGGCCCGGTGCAGATAGTGTGGGTCTCGTCGATGATGAGCAGCGCGCCGTGCTTCCGGGTGAGGGCGCGGAGCGCGGCATGGAACCCCGGGTCGGGATGAATGATCCCGATGTTGGTCATGGCCGGTTCGGCCAGCACGCAGGCCACGTCCCCGTGCGCCAGCGCCGCCTCGAGCGCGGGGAGGTCGTTGAACTCCACCACCCGCGTGGTTTCCGAGGGAGGCACCGGCGGCCCGATGTTGCCGGCGCGGGGTTCCACCCGGCCATCGACCAGCGTCGCGAAGGTCTCGTCGACGGTGCCGTGGTAGCACCAGTTGAAGACCAGGATCTTCGGGCGGCCGGTGAGCATGCGCGCGAGCCGGATCGCGAAGCGGTTGGCGTCGGTGGCGCTCATCGCGAACTGCCAGCAGGGGAGCCCGAACCGGCGGCTCAATTCCTCCGCCACCCAGAGGTGATCCTCGCTCGGCAGCATGAACGTGAAGCCCCGTTCCGCCTGCCGCCGCACCGCGTCGACGGTGGCCAGCGGGGCGTGGCCGGTCATCGCGCCGGTGTCGCCGAGGCAGAGGTCGAGGTAGGTGTGGCCGTCGACATCGGTGAACCAGGCGCCGTGGCCTTCCTTCACGAACAGCGGGAAGCCGCCGGCCCACTTCACCATCCAGTGCATCGGCACACCCTCGAGGAGGTGCGCCCTGGCGCGCTCGAAGAGGGCCCGGGATTTCGGGTGCGCGGCCTCGAAGCGCTGCTGCTCGGCGGTGTAGAGCTGGGCCAGTCGGGTGCGGTCGATCATCACTGGCTCCTCTCACATGCCGGGAACTGACGACCGCAGAGGCGCAGAGGCGCAGAGGGCCGCAGGGGGATCATCACACACCCAACGAGATGCCGATCAGCTGGCGGCCACCGCGGCGAGCGCCGCTTCCATCGCATCGAGCCCCTCCGCCAGCACCGCGTCCTCCACCGTCAGCGGCACCAGCACCCGGATCACGTTGCCGAGGGTGCCAGCCGAGAGGAGAATCACGCCGCGCTTGAGCGCCTCGGCCTGGAGCTTCCCGGTCAGCTCCTTGTTGGGCGCCTTGCTGGCGCGGTCCTTCACCAGCTCCATCGCCACCATGGCGCCGAGGCCGCGCACGTCGCCGATGACCGGGTACTTCTGCTGCCACGCGAGGAACCGGCGGCGGATCGCCT
>JAXLXZ010000012.1:0-150658 GCA_046327735.1 Gemmatimonadales bacterium
CGCCGGTGCTCGCGCCGGTCGGCCCACTGGGTGAGCAGGGCCCCGAGGCCGAGAAACGCCGCCGCCACCAGCAGCAGCTCGGGAATACCCAGCAGCGGGATCAGCTTCGAGGTGAGATAGCTCCCGCCCACCGCGCCAAGCGACCCGCCGAAGGCCACGATGGGAAAGAGCCGCTCGCCCTGGTCCTTGCTGTAGAGATCGTTGGCAAAGGACCAGAACTGGGCGATGACCATCAGGTTGAAGATCCCGACCCAGAGGAAGAAGGGCACACCCACCGGCGCCTTGGCCCGCGCCAGCGCCCAGAAGCCGATCAGGCAGGCAATGAAAAAGGCGGTGACGACGTTGAGCAGCCGGCGGCGCGGCAGGTGATCGGCCAGGAGGCCGTAGAGCGGCACGAGGCCCAGCAGGAGGATCGCCTGGCCGGCGGAGGCGTAGGACTTCACCTCGGCGCCGCCACTCGAGAGGATCAGCGCCTCCCGCACCGGCTTGATGACGTAGTACGCGCTGAGAAGCAGGAAGACGTTGGCGGTGAGGATCACCGCGGTGGCGCCCTCGCCCGGGCGCACGTCGCTGAAGAGGCGCAGGGCCCGGTCGAGGGGCGAGGTGCGCACGGGCAGGGCGGCGCTGGTCACTCGAGCGTCACCGTGAGGAATCGGAGCTGGCCCTCGCGGCCCACCTGGAGCACCACGGTCCCTCCTGTCGGCAGGCTGTCGACCCCGGCGCGCAGCTCGGCCAGGGTGCCAATGGCGCGCCGGTCGAGCGCGTAGATCACGTCGCCCGGGCGGAGCCCGCTCACCGCGTCACCCGCGACCGCCGCGACCACCACGCCCCGCGGAGCGCGGAGGCCGGGGATCAACTGGCCCACCTCGGGGTTCAGGTCGAGCCCGAGGAAGCCGAGCCGGGACACCAGGTTGCGGTCAGCCGTGACCACGTCGCTGAACTGCTGCGGGTCGCCCCGGCGCTCGACCACCGGGACCCGGATCACGCTGCGCGTCGGTCCCCGTCCCACTTCCAGCGCCACCGGCTGCCCGATCGGCTTGCGATAGAGGTCGACGTCGAACTGCCGCCCGTTCTCCATCGGCTTGCCGTCGACCGTGTAGATCACGTCTCCCACCTTGAGCCCGGCGCGCTCGGCGGGACTGCCGGGATAGACGTCCCCGAGCACGACGCCCCAGTCGCGCGGCAGCGCCAGGCGCGCGGCGAGCGCGGGGGTGATGCTCTGGGCAAAGACCCCGATCTCGCCCCGGCGCACCCGGCGCCACTGGCGGATCTGTTCGTAGACGGCGCGCACGATGTTGCTCGGCGCGGCGAAGCCGATCCCCTCGCTCCCACCCGACTGGCTCAGGATGAGGGTGTTGATCCCCATCACCTTGCCGCTGGCGTCGACCAGCGGACCGCCGCTGTTGCCCGGGTTGATCGGCGTGTCGGTCTGGATGTACAGCATCCGGTCTTCATCGCGGAGCTGGCGGTTGGTGGCCGAGACCACGCCCATCGTGACGGAGCTGGCGAGCCCGAGCGGCGAGCCGAAGGCGAGGACCAGGTGCCCGGGGGCGAGCGAGTCGGAGTCGCCCAGCGTGGCGAAGGGAAGATCGGTGAGGTCGACCTTGAGCACCGCCAGGTCGGTCTCCTGGTCGGTGCCGATCAGCAGCGCCGGCACCTCGAGCGAGACCGGCCGCAGGTTGCTCTTCCCCGGCACGCCGCTGGCGGCGGGGCGCGGCACCGCCACCCGGAAGCGGCGGCCGCCCCGGACCACGTGGGCGTTGGTGACGATGTAGCCGTCGGCGGAGAGGATCACGCCCGAGCCGGTGCTCCGCTGCGGCGAGAGGAGCGAGGCCGCGGTGCTCCCGTCCTCGTCGGGCGCATACGCGGTCACCCGCACCTGCACGACGGCAGGGCCGAGGCGCGTGGCCACCCGCTCGAAGGCGCCGCTCAACGATTGCAGCTGGTCCGGCACCGGGCGCGCCTGCGCGGCGGCGGAGGTGGTCAGCAGCCCCAGGAAGAGCAGGGCACCACGAGGAGCCTTCATCCGCCGGCCGTCACGAGGCCGTCGTTCACCCGGGCGACGGCGGAGTCGGGCGGCCACCCTTCGCCGAGCTTGGAGAGCGTGAGGCCATTGCAGCAGGTGGGCTCGGGACGGGCCATCTCCGGGTGATGCAGCGCCCACCACTGCTCCGCCCGCGTATCGGTCCAGCGCTCGCTCTCGGGAATCGCCGCCAGCAGCCGGCGGCTGAACTCGAGCGCCGAGGCGGGCCGCTGGTCGGGATGCTTCGCCAGCGCGGCGAGGATCGCCTCGTCGAGCGCCGGCGGAATCGCCAGCTCGCTCCGGCGCGACGGCGCCACCGGCACGTCGTGGGCATGGCGGAGGAGCTGCTGCATCGAGGTGCCGCCCTCGAAGACCAGCTGGCCGGTCAGGAGCCAGTAGCCCACGCAGCCCAGGGCGTAGATGTCCATGCGGTGATCGACCGGCAACGTCCCCAGCACCACCTCGGGCGCCATGTACGCCGGCGTACCGGTCGTGGTATTGGGCGCGGTGAGGCGGATGTCGCTCTGGTGCTCCTGCTCGGTCTTCACCAGCCCGAAGTCGAGCACCTTCACGAAGTCGACCGCGAGGCCCATGCGGCAGGTGAAGATGTTGCTGGGCTTGATGTCGCGATGGATGAGCCCGCGGGTGTGGGCTTCGGCCAGCGACTCGCAGGCCTGGCGGAGCAGGTGCACCACCCGTGCGGGGTCGAGCGGGCCGTAGCGCTGCACCAGGCTCTCGAGATCGAGCCCGTCGAGCAGCTCCATCACGAAGAAGAAGGTTCCGTCGCTGGCCACGCCGAAGTCGTACAGGCTGATGGTATGGGGTGAGCGGAGCGAGGCCGACGCCTCGGCCTCCCGGCGGAACCGCTCGATCATCACGCGGGAATGGTCCGGGTCGCTGGCGAGCGACTCCGGCCGGATGAGCTTCACCGCGGCGTGCCGTGCCAGCAGCTGGTGCGAGGCCTTGTAGACCTCACCCATGCCCCCCTTCCCCAGCAGTTCCTCGAGCCGGTAGCTCCCCAGCTCCCGCGCCTTCTTCACCTGGGCGCCGAGCTGGCGGATGATCTTCGCGGGGATGGTGGAGAGCAGGGCGCAGACGTAGTTCGGCAGGAAGGCGAGGAGCAGCGTGAACCAGCTGAAATCGACCTGCACCCCGCGCAGCAGGGTGATGATGAACGCCAGCGGCGCCATCGTCGCCGCGAGCAGCCCCACCGCGAGGGTGCGCCCCGGCTCATTGGGGACGATGGAGCTGTACGCCAGGATCGCGATGCCGATGAAGGTCGCCTGCGGCCGGTTGAGGTCGGGGTACCAATACTCGAGCAGCCCGAACAGGAACGCCGTGACCACCAGGAAGGCGGAGCCGAGAAAGAGCTGCACCTCGGGATGCCGCGACAGGCGCGGCGAGACCACGAGCAGGAGGATCGAGGTGGCGAGCCCGGTGCCGCTGATGGCCGCACCCGGCATCGGCCAGAGCTGGGCGGCCAGCATAGGCAGGGTATCGACGTGGGGCGCGACCAGCAGGAACAGCAGGAGCGGGATGGTCCAGAGCAGCGCAAAGGCGACGCCGACCGAGTAGATCCGGCGGCAGGTCTGCGCCAGGATCTCGCTCGGCAGGCTCGCGCCCGCGCCACTGGTGGCCCCCCCGGTGACGGCGGGGGCCGAGGTGGTACGGCGGCGGAGCAGGTTGGGCGCGGGCGCGGTCATACGGCCTGCCTGAAGAAATCTTTGATATACGGTACGGAACGGACCCGGGGACGGCCAGTGGCCGTCCCCGGGCGGCGTCCGCCTACTCCCAGCTTCCGCCGAGCGCGCGGTAGAGCTGCACCGTCGCGCTCAGGTACTGCCGCTCGACCTGCACCAGCTGGAGCTCGGCCGCGAAGAGGCCGCGCTGGGCATCGAGCACTTCGAGATAGCTCGAGATACCGCTTTCGTAGCGCTTCTCCGCCAGCGCAAAGGCGCGCCGGAGCGCCTGGGTCTGGGTCTCCTGCGCGGCCAGCTGGTCGCGCGAGAGGCGGAGCCCCGCCAGCGCATCGCTGGCTTCCCGCGCGGCCGAGAGCACCGCCTGCTCGTAGCGGGCCCGGGCCTGCTCCGCCCGGGCCCGGGCGGCGCGCTGCTCGTTGACCAGCCGCCCGCCGGTGAAGAGCGGGATCGAGATCCCGCCGGCGAGCTGGTAGACCTCGGCGTTGCTGGTGAAGAGCCGATTGAAGTCGGGTCGCTGGGTCCCGTAAGTCCCGGTAACGACGAACCGCGGCAGCCGGTTCCCGACGGCCACACCCACCCGGGCGGTGGCGCCCTGCCAGTCGCGCTGGGCACTCAAGACGTCAGGCCGGCGGAGGAGGAGGTCGCCGGAGACCGAATCGGGGACCTGGATCGCCTGGACCGCCTCCTCCAGGGAGTGGCCCCGCGTGATCGGGCCCGGCTGCTGCCCCAGCAGGAGACTCAGCTGGTTCTCGGTCTGGGCCCGCTGCCGGGCGATGGTCGCGAGGGTCGCGGCCGGCGCGGCGGCGGCGGCCTCGAACTGCCGCACGTCCAGCTCCGAGATGACGCCCTGGCTGAAGCGCCGCCGGGAGAGTTCCAGGGTCTGCTGCCGCGACGCGAGCGTCTGCTCGGTCAGGCGGGTGCTCTGGTCGAGCTCGCGGAGCTGGAGGTAGGTCTGGGCCACACTGCTCACCAGGCTCAGCACCGCGGCGCGCCGGTCTTCGTCCCGGCCCTGCCAGTCGAACTTCGCGGCCTCGCTCTGGCGGCGGAGCCGGCCCCAGAAATCGAGCTCCCAGGAGAGGTCGGCGGTGATGCGCACCGCATCGAAGGTCTGGGGCGGGAAGGCGCCGAAGATCGACTGGTTGGTGCTGTACGTCGCGTTGCCGGTAAGCTGGGGAAACAGGTTCCCGCGCGACGCGCCCAGCGACGCGCGGTACTCCCGCACCCGGGCCACCGCGGCCTGCAGGTCGCGGTTGTTGGCGAGCGCGGTGCGCACCAGCTCGACCAGCGCCGGGTCCTTGAGCACCTCGAGCCAGGGGAGGTCGGCGGTGCTGTCGAGCGCGAGCGTGGCCGGCTTCCAGAGCGTCGGGGCGGCGGTGTCGGCCCGCAGCGAGTCGCGGGCCCGCGCGAGCGAGTCGAGAAACCCGCGCGACGAGGGCGCCACCAGCGTGTCGCGGAGCGCGACCGGCCGGGGCGCCGGGGTCTTCACCCGGGTGGACGGCCCGATGGCGCAGCCGGTGAGGGCGGCGGCCAGGGTGAGTGAGGCGAGGCGCATGGTCATTCGGCGTCCGGGGAAGCCATGGCCGGCGTGGCAACGGCGTGCTGCCGGCGGCGGAAGAGACCGCGGTCGGCAAGACCCCGGATGGTGGCGAAGAAGAGCGGGATGAAGAAGATCCCGACGGTCGTGGCGACCAGCATCCCGAAGAGCACCCCGGTGCCGAGCGAGCGGCGGCTGGCCGCGCCGGCGCCCTGCGCGATCGCGAGCGGCAGCACGCCCAGGATGAATGCGAAGGAGGTCATCAGGATCGGGCGCAGCCGCTCGCGGGCCGCCTCCGCCGCCGCTTCCGCGATCGACAGGCCCTTGCCGCGAAGCTCGGTGGCGAACTCCACGATCAGGATCGCGTTCTTCGCCGCGAGACCCACCACCGTGATCAGCCCGACCTGGAAGTACACGTCGCTCGCCATCCCCCGCAGGAACACCCCCACGAAGGCGCCGAAGATCCCGAAGGGGATGCCGAGGAGCACGGCGAAGGGAATCGCCCAGCTCTCGTACTGCGCCGCCAGCACCAGGAAGACGAGGATCAGGCCGAGCGCGAAGACCAGCCCGCCCTGCCCGCTCGAGGCCCGCTCCTGGAAGGACTGGCCGCTGTAGCCGTAACCCAGGCCCTGGGCCTCGTACTTGTCGGCCACCAGCTTCTCCACCGCGTTGAGCACCTCGCCCGAGCTGCGGCCTGCGGCCGGCACCCCGGTGATCAGCGCCGAGGTGAAGCCGTTGAAGCGGGAGAGAATGCTCGGGCCGCCGCGGAACTCGGTGCTGGTCAGCGCCCCGATCGGCACCATCTCGCCCCGGTTGCTCCGCACGTACAGCCGCGCGATGTCCTCCGGCCGCTGGCGGAACGGCGCCTGCGCCTCCGCCTGCACCCGGTAGGTCTTCCCGTAGAGGTTGAAGTCGTTGATGTAGAGCGTGGACAGCAGCGCCTGCAGGGTCTGGAAGAGATCGGTCAGCGCCACGCCCCGCGCCTTGGCGGCCTCGCGGTCCACCTTGAGGTAGAGCTGGGGCACGTCGGCCCGGAAGGTGGTCTGCACCCCGGCGAGTTCGGGGAGCTTCTGGGCATCGGCCACGAAGGCCTGCACGCTCTGGGCGAACTGCGGGAAGGACTGCCCGCCCCGCGCCTGGAGGTTCATCTCCAGCCCCGAGGTGGTGCCGAGGCCCGGGATCTCGGGGAAGTTGAACGCGAAGGCGAGCGTCTGCTTGAGCCCGAAGAGGTGCATGTTGGTCCGGCCCACGATCGCATCGAGCGTGAGGTCCTTCCGGTTCCGCTCGTCCCACGGCTTCAGGTTGACGAAGAGAATCGCGCCGTTGGTCTGGGCCGAGAAGCTCAGCGCGTCGACGCCCACCAGCGCGCCGACGTGGTGCACGCCCTCGTCCTTGAGCAGGAACTGCTCGATCTCGCTCACCACCGCCTCGGTGCGCTGCTTCGAGGCGCCGTCGGGGAGCTGCACCGCGATGGCGAAGAAGCCCTTGTCTTCCGACGGGATGAAGGCCTGCGGGGCGCGGCGGAAGAGCACGAAGGTGAGCGCCAGGATCACCCCGAAGGCCGCGAAGGTCGTGCGCGGGTTCCCCAGGATCCGGTGCACCCCGCCGGTGTAGCGCGTCGTGACCCGGGCGAACCAGTCGTTGAACCAGCAGAAGAACCGGTTGGTGGACTGCTCCGGCGTGCCGGCATGCTCGAGCAGCACCGCGCAGAGCGCCGGCGTCAGGGTCAGCGCCACCATGCCCGAGATGACCACCGAGAGCACGATGGTGACGGCGAACTGCTTGTACATCTCGCCGGTGATGCCGCCCAGGAAGGCCACCGGGATGAACACCGCGCAGAGCACCAGCACGATGGCCACCAGCGCGCCGCCCACCTGCCGCATCGCCCGGTCGGCCGCGACCCTCGCCGAGACGTGCTCCTCGCTCATGATGCGCTCGACGTTCTCGATGACGACGATCGCGTCGTCGACCACGATGCCGATCGCCAGCACCAGGCCGAAGAGCGTGAGCACGTTCACCGAGAAGCCCAGCATCAGGAGCCCGAGGAAGGTCCCGATCACCGAGACCGGCACCGCCAGCACCGGGATCAGCGTGGCCCGCCAGCTCTGGAGGAAGATGAACACCACCAGGGTGACGAGCAGCATCGCCTCGGCCAGCGTCTTCACCACCTCGTGAATCGACTCGGTGATGAACGGCGTGGTGTCGTACGGCAGCACCCAGCTCACCCCGGTGGGGAAGCTCCGGGCCAGCTCGTTCATCCGCTTCTCGAACGCCTTCTTCACGTCGAGCGCGTTGGCGCCGGTGCGGAGGTACACCAGGAGGAAGGTGGTCGGCTTCCCGTCCACCCGCGCCACCTGGTCGTAGTTGCGGGCGCCGAGGGTCACCTTCGCCACGTCCTTGACCCGGACCAGCGAGCCGTCGGGACGGGCGCGCAGGATGACGTTGCCGAACTGCTCCGGATCGCTGAGCCGTCCCTCGGTGGTGACCGGCAGCGTCACCTGGGTGCCCTGGGGCGAGGGCTCGCGCCCGAGCCGCCCCGCGGGATTGGTGGTGTTCTGCTCCCGCACCGCGGTCGCCACGTCGCCCACCGTCAGCCCCAGCTGCGCCAGCCGGTCGGGATCGAGCGAAAGCAGCATCGAGAACTCGAGCTGGCCGAAGACCCGGGCGTTGCCGACGCCGGGAATCCGCTTGATCTCGTCCTCGAGGTAGAGCTTGGCGTAGTTGGTGAGATACGAGGCGTCGTAGCGCGGGTCGTCGGAGTAGAGCGCCGTGGCGAAGAGGATGTCGCTCTGCGCCTTGGTCACCACGATGCCGTTGGTGCGCACCGCCTCGGGCAGCTGCGGCTCGGCCAGCTTCACCGCGTTCTGCACGTCCACCGCCGCGAGGTCCTGGTCGCGGCTGATGTCGAAGTAGACCTGGAGGTTGAGCGCGCCGTCGGAAGAGTTCGACGACTTGAAGTAGAGCAGGCCGTCGAGGCCGGAGAGCTGCTGCTCGATGGGGGCCGCGACCGCCTGGGCCACGTCCTCGGCGGTGGCGCCGGGATACACCGCCGAGACGCTCACCGCCGGCGGGGTGATGAGCGGATAGCGGTTGACCGGGAGCCGCTGCAGCGCGAAGAGCCCGAGCAGGGTGACGACGATCGACAGCACCGCCGCCAGCACCGGCCGGCGGATGAAGAAGTACTTGATCTCCTGCGGATCGCCGGTGGGGACCCCACTCATGGGCGGCCTCCGCTCGTCGCGCCACCGCCGGCCGGCACCGCCGCCGCGGTGTTCACGCTGTCGGCGAGGGGCACCGGGTGCACCGGGCGGCCGGGCCCGATCTTCTGGATCCCGTCCACCACCACGCGGTCACCCGCCGAGAGGCCCCGGGCGATCAGCCACTGGTCGCCGTTCCAGCCGGTGGCTTCCACATCGCGGACCTGCACCGTGTCGTTGGGGCCCACCACGAACACCGACTGCCGGCCCATCTGCTGGAGCACGGCGCGCTGCGGCACCAGGATCGCCTTGTCGCGCTGGAGCCCGAGCAGCCGGATCCGCACGAACTGGCCCGGCAGCAGGAAGCGGTCGGCGTTGGGAAAGGACGCGCGGAAGGTCTGCGCCCCGGTGTTGGGATTGAGCACCGGGTCGATGAAGTCGATCCGGCCCTGCACCGGCAGGGTGCTCCCGTCGGAGAGGACCGCTTCGACCCTGGCGCTGCCGCCGGGCGTCAGCAGGCGGCTCGCGCGGGGATCGCGCCGCCAGTCGAGCAGCTGCTGGCCGGTGGGGCTGAACGTCACGTAGACCGGGCTCAGCACATCGATGGTGGTGAGCACGTCGTCGGGCCCGCGCACCCGGGCGCCCAGCTCCAGGTTGGCCTTCCCCACCCGGCCGGCGATCTCCGCCTTCACCTCGGTATCCTCGAAGTCCTTGCGGGCGCGATCGACGGCGGCCTTCGCATCCTCCACCCCGGCGCGGGCCTGCTTCGCCTCCGCCTCGGCGTTGTCGAAGTCCTGCCGGGAGATCGCGTTGTCGGCGAGCAGCGGCTTGAGCCGCGCGAGGTTCGCCTCCGCGTTGCTCACCCGCGCCTCGGTCTCGGCGAGCCGGGCCTGGGCGGAGCGGTAGGCTGCCTCGTAGGTGCGCGGATCGATGCGATAGAGCACCTCACCGGCGCGCACCGCGGCGCCCTCGGTGAAGGGCCGGGCCACGATCACCCCGCCCACCTGGGCGCGGACCGGGACGCTGCGGGATGCGACCACGCTGCCCACGAACTCGGGCACGTCGTCGACCGTGCGGGGCTGGACGGTCACCACCGACACCTCGGGGGGCGGCGGCGCCTGGGGAGCCGGCTGCGTGCATCCGAGGACCGACGCGACCACGGCCAGCGAGAGCGTCACACCCGCACGGGAGGCGGAACGAAGAGACGAAAAGGAGGTCACCGAGCTACCGCTCCACGGAACAGGGTTACGACGGGTCGGCCGGCGCCGGATGCACAGCGAGGGCACGATCAACGGTGTCGAGATACTGCGCCAGCAGACGATCGGCATCGGGCGGCGGAGCCTCGTAGCGCCCGAAGTGCCGGATGTTGAGGGTCAAGCCGAAGAGCCCGCTCGAGATCAGCCGGGCCTGCAGCGCCGGGTCGGCCGGGACGAACTCGCCGGCGGCGAGCCCGGCACCGATCACGCTCTCGAGCACCCGGCGCCAGCGCTCGCTGGTCTCCCGGCACATCACGCCGCAGGAGGGACACTCGGCGGAACGCACCAGGCCGGTGAGCAGGAGATCGGCGGTGCCCGGCTGGTTGAGGTGACGCCACATCCGCTCCAGCAGTTTCCGGAGCAGCGACGCGCGACTGCCCTGGTGCGCGGCGAGCAGCGCCTCGGCTCCGCTCACCTCGGCGAGGAAATGATCCTGGAGCGCCTCTTCGAAGAGGTCGGCCTTGCTCCCGAAGTAGTGCGCCACCGTGCCGACGCTCACCCCCGCTTCGTCCGCCACGTGCGCGAGGGTCGCGCTGTCGAACCCGCGCCGGCTGAACACCGCGATGGCCGCGTCGAGAATCTGGCGCCGGCGTTCGGTGGGCCGGCGCTGCCAGCGGGGCCACTCACCCGCGGCGACGCGGGGCTTGGTCGAGCGGCGAGGACGGGAGTTGCGGGGTGGTTTACGGGCCGGCATGGGGGCAACAGAGTATTTGCACCATCATTCAAGTGCAATAGCCAAATTTCTTTCTTGCAAGCTGTTACATCGCCCTCCGCTGTCGAATCAATGCGGAAATACTGGATAAGCTGAACCGGGGCAAAGAATTGCGCCCCGCCGGGTCAACAATGACCCGGCGGGGCGCTCTCTCGGAAGGGAGACTCAGGGCTGGCCGTGCAGGAGGATGGCCGAACCGGGAAGCGCCCCCGCTTCCAGCACACCGAGAAGCTTGAACGACAGGTTCACCTCGCGCGCGGCCTCGAGAGCGCCGTCACTGAGGTACAGCTTGGCCTGTTCCGACTCTGCCCCATCGGCCCGCTCACCGTAGACCACCGCCCGGCGCTGGCCGGTGGCGTGGCGGATGCCCTTGGGTGAGTTGATGAAGTCGATCAGCTTCGAGGCCCCGGTCGAGGAAGCCTGCAACGTGCCGAAATCGAGGATGTGATACTTCGCGATGGCAGCGGGCGGCATGGGATCCTGGCTCAAGTCCCGAGCCGCGGAGCGCGGCTCGAGTGTCGACGTGGAACGGCTGGGGGTCGGGAGAAAAATGCCGGAATCGGGACATGCCAGCAACTCGGCGCGGCCGGCCGGCGCCAGGTCAGATCCGTTCCCACTCGGTCACCGTCCGGGGATCGTCGACCCCGCCGGTGTGATGAATCGTCATGGGCTCGATGAGCATGATATGCACCTCCTCACGGGCCACCGGCCGGTGCTCGACCCCCCGGGGAATCACGACCATCTCCCCGGGGCCGAGGGTGAGGGTGCGGTCGCGAAACTCGATCACCAGCTGTCCGTCGAGGATCAGGAACAGTTCGTCCTCCCGTTCATGCTGGTGCCAGACGAACTCCCCCTGGATCTTGGCGAGCTTGACGTGGGAGTCGTTGAGATCGGCGATCACCTTGGGACTCCAGTGATCGTGGAACTTGCCCAGCTTGTCTCGCAGGTTGATGACGCCGAACATGGCTGGCTCGCGGGCGAATGGTCGTCTGCAATCTAGGTCCCCTCTCGAGGAGTGCGCATGCCGTCACCGCGAACCGTCACGCTGGGCCTCACGCTCCTCCTGGCCGGGCCGCTCGCGGCCCAGGACCCCGCCGCCAGCGGGACGGCCGGGCTGCTCGCCGCCGATCGCGCCGCGGCGGAGACTTCGATGACCCGGGGCTTCGCCGCCGCGCTGGGCCAGGCGGGGGCCGACGACCTGGTCCTGGTCTATCCCGGCGCGCCGGTGCTCCGCGGGCGTGACGCCATCGTGCAGGCGATGCAGGGACAGCAGGCGCTCACGAAGCTCGCGCTCCGCTGGGTCCCGCTGCATGGCGAGGTGTCGCGCGACGGGACCACCGGGGTGACCTGGGGCGTCATCGGCGTGAGTGGAGGGAGCGACGCGCCGATCCGGTTCGGGAAATACCTGGAGGCGTGGCGCCGGGATGGGAGCAGCTGGCGGCTGGTGGCGCGCTCGGACGTGGGACTGCTTCCGGGAGCGGCGTGGCAACCGCCCACCGGATTCGCACCGCCCGCGCTCCCACCGCTTCCGGCAGCCGGCGCCGAGTTTGCCCGTGCCGACCGGGCCTTTGCGGCGCAGGCCGGGATACGGGGTGCGGCGGCGGCCTTCGCCACCTGGGCCGCCGATGATGCGGTGACCTTCGCCGGCAGCGGGGAACTCAATCGCGGGCCGGCCGCGATCCGGCAGTCGCTGGCGGACGACACGTCCCGCTGGGAGTGGCACCCGGTGGTGAGCGGCGGCGCCACCGACCTGGGGTACACGGTGGGCGAAGCGGTGATCACCTCGCCGGAGGGCACACCCTTCTACGCGAAGTACCTCACGCTCTGGCGGCGCGCCGGCGGGAAGGTTCGTTTTCTCGCGGATGGGGGAAACGCTCGGCCAGCGCCTGCGACGCCCTGAGGGCCGTCGCTTCCTGGCGGAGCCTGGCGAGCAGCGCGGGCCGCGCCCGCGCCAGGCTCCGCGCCTTGGTCGGGCGGGCGCGTTCGAACTGAAACATCACCTCCACCCCATCGGACAGGGTGGAGTCCACCAGCCCGGCATCGGCAACCCCGACAAACACTGAACGCGCCGGCCTTCCATCGATCAGCAGTCCCCCGCCCGCATCACCCTCCGCACTTCGTCCCAGCATCTCGGCCTTGGCAATGGCTTCTTCGGCGTTCCGTGCCTGCACCAGGACGAGATTCTTCCACACCTGGGCGGCGCCCCGCGACTGCCGCTTCGGGACGGTCATCCGGACCAGCCACGCCCAGTACCAGAGACTCCGCGAAATGGCGGTCATGGGAATCGTTCCACGCACATCGAGGTTATACAAAAGGAAAGACGGGATGGCAGGGCGAACCTAGCTAGCAACGGTCAACTTTCCGTCAACTCGCTGGCTGGCACTTCGTTGACGTGCTGTTGACGGGTGACGCACAGATTGGTAGCAGGCACACGGGCGCGCGGAAGCACAGGCGCCGATATGACTTATGGCGCGCATGACTGTTCGCTCGTTTGTGTGGCAGAGAGGCCATATGATCTTTGGCGCGCCTAGCGAATCCCGACCGCTTGCTAGGCAGACAGTCTTCCGGTAAATAAGATGAACCTCACAACCGCCGCACGAATGCCGAGACTTCCCGCGTTGTTGAGCGCCGCCTTTCCGGCGCGCACTCCAGATGGCCAGCGCATTCTCCAGGCCATCGCCGCCGTGGAGGGCGACGTGCCGACCGCGGATGAACTGGCCGTGGAGCTCGGCTACGACAATCGCCACCAGATGGCGCGCGCCATGATGCGCGCCGGGCTCCCGCCCCTCGAGCATGTCTCGGGCTGGGCCATGCTGCTCGGCTGGACCGCGCGGTCCGAGCAGGACGGTATCACGCTCTGCGAGCTTGCCGCCGAGTACAAGCGCGACCCCGCGGTCTGCTACCGGCTCACCAAGCGCCTCACCGGCAAGGTGTGGACCGAGGTCGTGAAGCTCGGCACCGGCTGGCTGGTCGCGACCGTGCGCCAGCGCTACGGGTACGCGCCGCTCACCGCCGCGCAGGTTCCCACCCGCCGCCGCAGCGGCGACAACGAACGCCCCCTCGTCAAGACCTGAGCGCCTCTCCCTTGAGGGAGAGGCGCTCGGGGTACCCTGATTAGCATTGGCGGAGTTCCCTCGGGACTTCTCCACTGCGCGGGGCGTGCCACTGTCTCCTCCATGTGATGTCATCGTGATCGGTGCCGGAGCGGCGGGGCTTGCCGCGGCCCGCGCGCTGGGCGACGCCGGCCTGCGGGTGGTGCTCGCCGAGGCGCAGGAGCGCGTGGGTGGAAGAATCCTCACCCCCGAGCCGGGCATCGAGCTTGGCGCCGAGTTCGTGCACGGCAGGCCGGAGGCGACCCGGACGCTGCTGCGGGAATACGGCGACCGGGTCGTCGAGCGCGAAGGCGGCTACTGGCAGGGAGCGGGCGGGCGCTTCACGGAAGCGGAAGATCGCTTCGACGGGCTGGGCGCCATCGTGGCCCTCGCGCGCCAGGCGCCGGAGGATCGTTCGGCCGCCGAGTTCTTCCGGGAAGCGGCGAAGACGCCGGCGCTCGCCGAGCTCGCGACCTGGGCGCTCCGGCTGGTGGAGGGATTCGACGCCGCCGATCCCGCGCGAGCGAGCGTGAAGGTGCTGGCGGAGGAGTGGTCCGGCGACGCCGGCATGGAATCGCCGCAGGGACGGCCGGAGCGGGGCTACGGCGCGCTGGTGCGCCACCTGGAATCCCGCCTGCCTCGGCAGGTCGAGCTGCGCACCGCCTGGCCGGTCCGCGCCGTCGAGTGGAGCCGCGGGCGGGTGAGCGTCACCGGGCCGGCGGGAGCGCGGGTCGAGGCGCGCGCCGCCGTGATCACGCTGCCGCTCAGCCTGCTCACGCCCTCCGAGCGCGGTGCGCGCGTCGACTTCCTCCCCGCGCTGGTGGCCAAGCGGCCGGCCCTCGAGCGGCTGCACATGGGCGCGGTGCTCAAGGTGCTGCTGCGCTACGAGTCGGCATTCTGGCGCGAGCTGGACGGCGGCCGCTACGCCGACGCCGCCTTCTTCTTCCGCGGCAGCGGCGCCTTCCCCACCATCTGGACCGCCTGGCCGGATCGCGCCCCGGTGCTGACCGCGTGGTATGGCGGGCCCGGCGCCGAGGCGCTGTCGTCCCGCTCCGACGAGGCGATCATCGCGGCGGCACGCGAGAGTGTGGCGCTGGTCTTCGGGGCGGAGCGCATGGCCGGCGCCGCGCTCGCGCGCGCCTGGGTGCACAACTGGCAGCGTGACCCGTGGGCCGTGGGCGCCTACAGCTACGTGGGCGTGGGAGGCGCGGATGCGCGCGCCGCCCTGGCCGAGCCGCTCGAGGACACGCTCTTCTTCGCGGGTGAAGCCACCGACGCGTCCGGTGAAGCCTCGACCGTCGCCGGAGCCCTTGCGAGCGGTGTGCGGGCCTCCTCCCAGGCGGTGCGGGCGCTGTCATCGCCGGGTTGAGTTGAGTGGGCAGTATCGCGGAGCGGGCGCGTGGCGAAAATCGCGCACCGCGGGGTACGGGTCTGGCGCGGAGCCGTTCCGGCGGGTATCCGTGGCTCCGTGCCTGATACCCTCCTGAGCGACTTCCTCCGTGCCGCGACCTGGCACGGACCCCTCGACGACGCTCGCCGCATTCTTCTCGAGCATCCCTCGCTGCCGGCCTCGTCGCTGCACGCGGCGGCGGTTCTCGGCGACGAGGAGCTGGTGCGGGGGTTCCTCGGGCGCGATCCCGCCGGGGTGCGCGCCCTGGCCGGTCCCTACGAGGCGCCGCCGCTGGTCTATCTCTGCCTCTCCCGGTTCCTGCGGCTCGATCCCTCGGCCGGCGACGCCTTTGTCCGCACCGCGACGCTCCTGCTCGATGCCGGCGCCGACCCGAACGGGGGCTTCTGGACGCGGGGCGCCAACCCCGAGTTCGAGACCCCGCTCTACGGCGCCGCCGGCGTGGCGCAGCATGCGCCGCTCACCCGGCTGCTGCTGGAGCGCGGCGCCGACCCGAACGATGGCGAGGTGGCCTATCACTCGCCCGAGAGCTACGACCTCGCCGCGATGCAGGCGGTGGTCGAGACCGGGCGGGTCACCCCCGACAGCCTGGTGCTGATGCTGGTGCGGAAGTGCGACTGGCACGACCTGGCCGGGGCGCGCTACCTCCTCGAGCATGGCGCCGATCCCAACGGCCGGTGGGGACGCCCGGGGTTCACCCCGCTCCACCACGCCATCGCGCGCGACAACGCCCGCGTCATGCTGGAGATGATGCTCGATCACGGCGGGGATCCGGCGCAGGAATACGGGGGCATGACGGCGGTGGCCCGCGCCGCCCGGCGGGGCCGGAGCGACCTGCTCGAGCTCTTCGATGCGCGCGAGTTCTCCACCGCGCTGCAGGGAGTGGACGCGCTGATCGAGGCCTGCGCCCGGAACGAGCCGGAGAGCATCAAGGCGCTGGTGACCCGCTCACCCGGGCTGGTGGACGAGCTCCGCGCGCTGGGAGCGACCCTGCTCGCCGATTTCGCCGCCAACGGCAACAGCGATGGCGTGGAGCGGCTCCTCGATCTCGGCGTGCCGGTGGATGTGCCCCATCCCGGCGATGGCTTCTGGGACTACGCCGCGGGCTGCACCGCGCTGCACGTCGCGGCGTGGCGCGGCCGGCACCAGGTCGTGGCCACGCTGCTCCGGCGCGGCGCCGCGGTGAATGCGCTGGATGAGCAGGGCCGCACCCCGCTCCAGCTGGCGGTGCGGGCCTGCGTCGATTCCTACTGGATGCGCCATCGCGCTCCCGACTCGGTGGCGGCGCTGCTCGCGGCGGGAGCGCACCGCGAGGGGGTGCGCCTCCCGACCGGCTACGACGCGATCGACCGGCTCCTCGCTGGTTGACCCGGGAGGCATGACCCCGTACCGTGAGGCGTGCGCTGCAGGGCGCCGCCGGTCCGCGGGAAGGGCAGAGCCCACCTGAGCTGCACCGCGGTCACAACACCCGATCTTCTTTCAGCCCGAGCACGCGGACCCGGGCGACTCTGAAAGGAGATCGCCGATGCGTCCATCCCTGGAACAATTGCGGAAACAGGCCAAGGACCGGCTCAAGGTCCTGCGCCGCACCGACGCCGACGCCACCCTCGCGTCGGTTCAGCTCACGCTCGCGCGCGAGCTGGGCTACCCGAGCTGGCCGAAGCTGGTGCACGCCCTCACCGGCCACCCCGGGCGGCGGGACCAGCTCGACCAGGTGGCACGGGACCTGGTCGCGGCGGCGCGCCGCGACCCCGCCGCCCTCGAGCGGTTCGGCGAGTTCACCGGGTCATCCTGGAATCTCGAGCAGCTCCATCGACGGGTGCTCTCGTTCCTCGGTGAGGTCGCGGGACCGCGCGCGGACAACACATGGACCCATGACGAGGCCCGGCTCGCCGTCGCGCGGCACTACGGCTTCGCCGACTGGGCGGCGCTTGTCGCCTCCCTGGCGGAACCCGACCGGCCGGCGGGCACGGGCCGGGCCCGGGAGACGCCGTTCTACGACATCGACTGGGAGCGGCGCACCCTCGAGCTCCGCCCGCCGCTGACCGACGGCGACTGGGAGTTTCTCGCCGGGCTGATCGAGGAAACCGGCCTCACCGGGATCCAGGCGAACGGGCAGATGACCGACGCCGGCCTGGCCCGCCTCTCCCAGGTCGAGCAGCTCACCCGGCTCGATCTCGATGGCTCACAGCGGGTGAGCGACGACGGCCTCGTCCATCTCCGCGCCATGCCGCAGCTCCGGGAGCTGGACCTGAGCGGCTATCACATGCGGTTCACCGACGCGGGGCTGGCCGCGGTCGCCGATCTCCCGGCGCTGCGCCGCTTCAAGGCCTGCTGGCCGCAGCGGATCACCGACGCGGGAGTGGCACACCTGGCGCGCTGCGAACGGCTGGAGCTGGTAAACCTGATGGGGACCGCCACCGGCGACGGCGCGCTCGCGGTGCTGGGCGGGAAACCGGAGCTCACCCGGCTCTACACCGGGCGGCTCGTCAGCGACCGCGGGCTCGGCCACCTGCACGAGATCCCGGCCTTCCGGGTGTGGGGTAACCAGCCGGAGCAGTACGGCCTCATGGCGTTCGAGGCGGGGCCGACCTTCCTCCTGCTCGACGGCCCGGTGACGGACGCGGGCCTCCACCGCCTCGCGGGACTCGACGGTCTCTTCGGCCTGAGTCTCTTCTGGCATGTCACCGCGCTCACGTCCGCGGGCCTCGGCAACCTCGGCGCGCTGCCGCGGCTCGGCATGCTCGGGGTGGACGGGAAGCTCTGCGATGACGCCGCGCTGGGACACATCGGCGCCCTCCCCGCGCTCCGGATGCTGCTGGCGCAGGGCGCCGTGGCGGGAGACGACGGCTACGTGGCCCTCAGCCGCTCGCGCACCCTGGAGCATTTCTGGGGGCGGGAGTCGCACCACCTGGGGAATCGCGGCTTCCGCGCGCTCGCAACGATGCCATCCCTCGCCGGGATCGCGCTCAGCCTTGCCCAGGTCGACGACGATGGACTCGCCGCGCTGGCGGAGTTTCCGGCGCTGACCGCGCTGGTGCCCATGGATGTGCAGGATGATGCCTTCCGCCATGTGGGGCGGGTCGAGCGGCTCACCCGGCTCTGGTGCATGTACTGTCGCACCACCGGCGACGCCGCGACCGAACACCTCGCCGGACTCCGGTCGCTCACGACCTACTATGCCGGCCAGACCTGCATCACCGACCGGAGTCTCGAGGTCCTCGGCGGCATAGGCGCGCTGGAGGAGCTCGAGTTCTGGCGGACCCCCGGCATCACCGATCGCGGCCTGGCGCACCTCGCCCCGCTGCCGCGGCTCCGGAAGGTTGTCCTCGACGGCGCGGTGGGCATCACGCGTGACGGGGTGAAGGCGCTGCCGGCGCGGGTGGAGGTGCGCTACCGGCCGTAGCGACAATGGCGGGGAGGGACGCCGGGGCCCGGATCGCGGCGCCCTCGAGCCACGCGGGAGCCCCGGCGGGACGCAGCGGGCCGCGCGACAGCAGGACGCCGGTCGCCATCGCGGCCGCCTGGCGAATCAGCTGGGCGCCGGCGCAGGCGTGCCGCCCCCGTCCGAAGGCGAGATGCAGCCCCTCGGCGCGGTCGGGGTGATAGCGATCCGGTTCGCGAAAGCGGGCCGGGTCGCGATTCGCTTCTCCCAGCTCGAGCCGCACCGTCGCCCCGCGGCGAATCCGGGGTTCGCCGATCGTCACGTCCTCGAGCGCCACCCGATACACCGCGCGCGAGGGGCCCGCCACCCGGAGCAGCTCTTCGAGCGCCGCGGGAAGCAGCGCAGGGTCGGCGACGAGGCGCGCCTGCTCCTCCGGGTGCTCGAGCAGCACCAGCCAGGCGCCACAGAGCGCGTGCGGGAGGGTGTGCGCCAGCGCGACGAAGCTCTGCACCGCGAGGAGCCGGGCTGGCAGCAGCCGCGCGAGTGCCGTGGCCGCGTCGCTCACACCGGCGCCGGTCTCCGGTCCGCCGGCATGGGCCGCGGCGAGAAACAGCACCTCGGAGTGTGGCAGGAGGTCAGGGAGGCGCGCCGGGTCGACCTCCAGCACCGCCGCCGCCACCGCGCGGGCCCAGGGCGCGGCGTAGCTCGACATCAGGTCGACCTCGCGGCCGGTCGGGAGCGCCGCGGCCAGCGCCTGCGCCATGGTGCGCAGTCCCTCGGCCCGTTCGCCGAGCGCGAGATGATCGGAGGGAGGGGGAGAGGCGGAGGCGGCCCCGGGCGCGATGACCAGGGCGGGATGCGCCAGCGCGGCCGAGACGTCGGCCCAGCGGCGGAACACCGTGGGCGGCGGGTCTTCCTCGTGCGGAGGATCGGCCATTGCGTTGGTCCGGGTAGCCGGGGAAGGTCTGGGGCGCGCAGGGAAAGATTTCCTCAAACCTGTACCCGGGGGAAGGGACGCTATTATTGCGGAGCCCCCATGTCCGCACCCATCGCCACCGGCAGCTACCTCGATACCATCGCGCCGCCCCCGCTCTGGGGCCGGCCCGACGCGGCGCTGGCCGCGGCGGGTGTCGAGGGCGAACTGGTGGTGGCCCGGGTGCGGGTGGTCGCGATGGGGTTCCTGATGATCGCGCCCACCTGGAATGTCCTGCGTCATGCCGACGAGGCGATCCACATCACCGGCTTCAGCGTCACCCTCGCGGCCAGCATCGCGGCGGTGCTCTTCTGGCTGGTCATCCGGCGGGGCCGCTGGGCGCCGTGGCTCGGCTTCGCCTCCAGCGCTTTCGACGTGTCGATGGTGAGCACCGCGCTGGTGAGCTTCCTCCTGGTGGGCTCCCCGCTGGTGGCGCTCAACTCGAAGGAAACCTTCGAGATGTACTTCCTCGCCATCGTCGCCACGAGTCTCCGCTACGACGCGCGGGTCTGCCTCGTCGCCGGCGCGCTGGCGGTGCTCCAGTACGGCGGGCTCTGGGCCTGGTCGGCGCTGCACTACGACCTGACCGACCCGGCGTACCAGATGGGCTCGGGCTCCTACGTGGCGGTCGATCTCGCCACCCGCCTCATTCTCCTCGCGATCGCCACCCTGCTCGCGGTCACCATCGTGCGGCGGGCCCAGCGGCTCCTCTATCTCGCCTCGCACGACCGGCTCACCGGTCTCTTCAACCGCGGCTACTTCGACCGGGTGCTGGAGAAGGCCCTCGACGCGGCCCGGCGCCAGGGGCAGCCGCTCTCGGTCGCGATCCTCGACCTGGACCGCTTCAAGCAGGTCAACGACGAGCACGGCCACACCACCGGCGACCAGGCTCTCTGCCAGGTGGCGCAGTTCATCTTCAAGGCGCTCCGCCGCACCGACGTGGTGGCGCGCTATGGCGGGGAGGAGTTCGTCATCCTGCTGCCCGGCACGCCGCGCGACGCGGCGGTGCTCCGGGTCGAGGCACTCCGCCAGGAGCTGGCGGCGACTCCCATCGAGCTCGGCACCGTGGTGCTGGCCATCAATTTCAGCGCCGGCGTCGCGGGCATCCCCGCCGATCCGGTGCCCGCCACCGGCAAGGCGCTCATCACCTGCGCCGACCAGCGGCTGCTCGCCGCCAAGCGCTCTGGCCGCGGCCGCTGCATCGGCGAGGAGCAGCCCGTCGCCGCGGCCGCGTCGTCACTCCCCTCCAGCTGACCCACTCCCCCACTACCGGCAATTCAGCCGTATTGCACTTCGCTCGGCATGGCGAAAGGTGGTGCGTGCCCGCTTGCGTCCCGGCCAGTCCTGTTAGAGCGTTATGCTGTCCCCCAGTCGATGTCCCAATGTGCTGCACCCCTCCGGGAGCACCATGCGCGCGCGTCCTGCCCTGACACTGCTGGCGTTCACCCTCCTCATCGCTCGCACCCTGCCGGCCCAGGCGCCGGCCGCGACGTACGACGAGCGCTATCAGGAAATCCTCAAGCTCCACCCGACCACCCAGGCCATCGCGGTGAAGGGGGCCACGATCACACGCGACGCGGGGACGCTGACCTTCGAGTCCGGCACGCTCACCTGGCTCTCGGATGTCGGCGGGAGGACCGTCGCGGTGGCATTTAATGGAAAGGGCAAGTTCCGCTTCGTCCCCCCGGCCGGGATCGAGCGGGAGCGGGTCAAGCTGTTCCGGAAGGTGGAGCAGCTCGATGAGCCGATCGACTGGGCGGTGCTCTTCTTTGCCGACAGCACCCGCGCGGAGCTCGAGCGCCAGGGCGCCGGCGCCGGGACGCCCGACCCCAAGGCCGACGACGTCGCGAAGAAGGCGGTCGACCTCTGGACCGGCACCGCCGACTTCTTCAAGCCGGACAAGGACGCGCACTACGTCTCCACCGACCTCATGGCCACGCTGCTCAACGCCGAGCAGAACGGGTTCTTCACCGCGGTGGTGGGAACGTCGGCGGGCGACCCGCTCCAGTTCACGGTGAATCCGGCGGAGCGCGAGGCGGTGTCGCTCACGGTCAAGAGCTCCATCGGGCTGGTCTCCCGCACCCAGGAGACGATCAGCCGCTTCCCCCGCGCGAGCGTCTCCCGCGCCTGGGCCGACTCGGGCGAGCGCGCACCATCGATCGCCATCCGCTCCCACGTGATGGACGTCGGCCTGCCGCAGTCGGGCTCGGGGGACATCCGGCTCCAGGCGGCGACCACGCTGTCGCTGGAGGCGGATGCGGCGGCGGGGCCCTGGCTCACCTTCACCCTCGCCAGCAAGCTGGAGGTCGACTCCGCCAGCTGGGGCGACGGCAAGCCGGCGCCGTTCTTCAAGGGCCACCTCAACCCCTATCTCTGGGTGCGCGCCCCCGAGCGGCTGGCGAAGGGCGCCACCGCCACGCTCAAGCTCTACTATCACGGCAACATCATCGAGCGCTTCGCCGGCGAGCTCTTCACCATGGAAGGCGTGGCCTTCGCGAGCTGGTACCCCAGCACCCTCGATGGCCGCGGGCTGGCGATGTTCGACTACACCCTCCACTCCCCGGAGGGGTTCGTCGTCTCCGGGGTGGGAGAGCGGGTCGACTCGTCCGTCGCGAACCACGTGATCACCACCCGCTGGAAGACCCCGAAGCCGATCAGGAACGCCACCTTCAACCTCGGCATCTTCCAGTCGATCCGGCTCGAGGGCGACAGCCTCCCCCCGGTCGACATTCACTGGTCCGACAAGGTGAGCCGCCTGCTCGCCTCTTCGGGCATGCCCGCCATCCGCAATCCCAAGGAAGAGATCGGCGGCGACATCCAGAACGCGCTCAAGTTCTACCGCGCGGTCTACGGCGACCCGCCGGTCACCCACCTCTACGCCGGTGAAGTCCCCTACGCCGAAGGCCTGGCCTTCCCCGGCATGGTGGACCTGTCGCTCTTCACCAGCACCGACATCTCCTACGAGGGCTTCGACCGGATCTTCCGGGCGCACGAGACGGCGCACCAGTACTGGGGCATCGCGGTCGACTTCCAGACCTATCACGACCAGTGGCTGAGCGAGGGCTTCTCCGACTTCTCCGGGCTCTGGTATCTCCAGACCCGCAGCGGCAAGAACGACCTCTACTTCAAGGTGCTCGACCGCTGGCGCGACGACATCCTCCGCAAGCGCGCCAAGATCGCCCCGATCTCGCTCGGCTACCGGATGGATACCAGCCTGGACGAGAGCAGCAACTACAGCACCATTGTCTACCAGAAGGGCGCCTGGGTGCTGCACATGCTGCGGATCCTCACGCTCGACATGCAGAGCATGAGCGAGGAGAAGTTCAAGGGGATCATGCGCGACTTCTACAGCCAGTACCGCGGCCGCCGCGCGTCGACCCGCGACTTCCAGGCGGTGGTGGAGCAGCACGTGGGCCAGCCGATGGACTGGTTCTTCAACCAGTGGGTGCACGGCTACCAGGTCCCCACCTACAAGGTGGCGACCAGAACCGAGCCGACGGAGGACGGGAAGTTCCGGGTGAAGCTGCGGGTGATCCAGGAGAATGTCCCCGAGAGCTTCCTCATGTATGTCCCGGTGACACTCGACCTGGGGAACAACCGGGTGGCGCGGGTGCGGGTGAAGGTGACCGGCACCAAGACCGAGGTGGACCTGCCCCTGATGCCGGCCCAGCCGAAGGCGGTCAAGTTCAACGACTTCAACGGCGCGCTGGCGGAGGTGGCGACGGTGGGGTGGTAGGCCGCCGTCGCCATCCCGAGCGCAGCGAGGGATCTCTGCTCTTTCTCGCTACCGCTCGGCGATGTTCTCCGCCAGCAGCCCCTTGATGTCCAGCACCGGCGTCCCATCCACCGCCTCGAGCCCCTCCAGCTCGAGGCGGTTGCCGTTGATGGCCGTGACGCGGACCCGGTGGAGGCCGATCGGGTTGGGGCGGTTGGGCGAGCGGGTGCAGAAGACGCCGGTGATCGGCCGGGAGGGATCGCGCCGGGGATGGTTCTTGAGCACGCTCCGGTCGGCCCGGTCCAGCCAGGTGAGCAGCATCAGCTCGGTTCCGGGCTGGAGCCCGGTGATCGCGTCGAGCACCCTGGGGTCCAGAACCACCGTGACCGGCGGGGCGCCCTCGTCGGACTGCCGCACCGCCTGGGCGAGGTCCTTGATGGGAGATTCCACCCGGCCGATCGGCTCGATCATGATGCTCATCGCTGCGGTCCTTTGTCGTGTCGTATTCCCGCCGGCAAATTCGCTACTACATTGGCGGGCGGTCTGTTGTCGCCTGCGGTCACCCTGCACCATTACCAGCCATGCCCCTGAACACTACCATCGAACGGGCCACCTTCGAGCGGGCGATGGAACATGCCCTGGCCTATCTCGAATCGCTCGACACCGCGTCGGTCGCCGCCACCGTGCCGCTCGCGGAGCTGCGCCGCCGCTTCGCCATTCCCCTTCCCGCCGAGGGCACCGATCCCGTCGCCGTCATCGACGACCTGGCCCGCGCCGCGGACGGCGGGCTGCTCGGCTCCGCCGGGGGACGGTTCTACGGCTGGGTCATCGGCGCGGGGCTTCCCTCCGCCGTCGCGGCCGACTGGCTGACCTCCACCTGGGACCAGAACGCCGGGCTCTACGCCTGCTCGCCGGCGGGCGCGGTGGTCGAGGAAGTCTGCGGCGCCTGGCTCAAGGACCTGCTGGGCCTCCCCGCCTCGGCGTCGTTCGCCCTCGTCACCGGGTGCCAGATGGCCCACGTCACCTGCCTCGCCGCGGCGCGCCACGCGCTGCTCGCGCGGAGCAACTGGGACGTGAATGCCAACGGCCTCGCGGGCGGACCGGTGATCCGGGTCCTCACCTCCGACCACGTGCACGGCACCTCGACCCGCGCCATCCGCTTCCTCGGCCTCGGCACCGGCAACATCACGGTGCTCCCGACCGAGCGCGACTCGCGCCTCTCGCCCGCGGTGCTCCGCGACGCCCTGGCCCGGAATGCCGGCCAGCCCACGATCGTGGTGCTCCAGGCCGGCGACGTGAACTGCGGCGCCTTCGACCCGTTCCCCGAGCTGATCGCGGTGGCGCATGCCGCCGGCGCCTGGGTGCATGTCGACGGGGCGATGGGCCTCTGGTGCAACGCCACGCCGAAGCTGCGCCACCTCCTCACCGGCGTCGAGCAGGCGGACAGCTGGGCCACCGACGGCCACAAGTGGCTCAACGTTCCCTACGACTGCGGCTACGCCTTCGTGGCGCATCCGGCCCATCATCGCGCCGGCATGGAGCATCGCGCCAGCTATCTCGAGTACGCCAGCGACGTGCGCGACGAGCTCGACTGGAACCCGGAGCACTCCCGCCGGGCGCGCGGCTTCGCGACCTATGCCGCGCTCCGGGAGCTGGGCCGCCACGGCGTGGCCGACCTGGTGGAGCGCTGCTGCCGCTACGCCGGCGAGATGGTCACCCGGATCGGCGCGCTGCCGGACGCGGTGGCGGTCCGCGTCGGCGAAATGAACCAGGGCCTGGTGCGCTTCCTCGACCCCCGTCCCGGCGCCACCGAGCAGGACCACGACGCCCGCACCGACCAGGTGGTCGCGGCGATCAACGCGACCGGCGAAGCCTTCTTCACCCCCACCACGTGGCGGGGAAAGCGCTGCATGCGGGTCTCGGTCTCGAGCTGGCGCACCACGCCGTCGGACGTGGACCGCGCGGTGGCCGCCGCGGCCCGGGTGCTCAGCGCGCGATGACCAGGGGATGGTCGAGCATCGCGCCGACCGTCTCGAGCAGCTGGTCCCGCGCTGCCGCGAGCGACCGGGTGTAGATGGCCGCGCGGAAGGGGGACTGGTCAGGCGAGCGCGGCAAAAATGGCGACCGTGGCGATCACCAATCCCAGGGAGACTTTCGTGGCGGTGGCCCAGAGGCGGCCAAGCAGCGCACCGTATCCGGTGCGAAGAGCGTTGGTGGGGGCCGCGGTGTACTCGAACAGCGCCGCGCCAAGAAAGCTGCCGACAAAGGAGCCGATCACGCTGCCGATGACCGGCACCGGAACGCCCGCCGCCGCGCCCGCGAGTCCCCCGATCAGCGCACCCCAGCCCGCCCGCCGGCTGCCGCCATAGCGCGCGGCAAACTTGAACCCGACCCACCACTCGATCGCCTCGCCCAGTGCGGCAAGCACCAGGACCGCGATGATCGTCCGCACCCCGACGCCGGCGTAGTGGGTCGCGGCGCCATAGCCGATGGTCGCGAGCACCATGAGCCAGAGCCCGGGAAGCCCGAGCGGCACCAGCACCAGGCCCGCGAGCAGGAGGAGGATGAGGAGTGGGAGGTACAGCGCGTCCACGTCGGGCTCCGGTGAGGTCGCTGGCTGAATCCTACTGCGGGTCGCCGAGATCTGTTTCGGGGAGATCGAGGCAATGGCGCGCCGCCATTGACGCTCCCCCGGGACGCGGGGCACCTTTGGGCTCCTTCGCCCCTCGCCCCTGATGGAGAGCGTCACCCTCGACTGGCTCGACCTGGTCGCCCTGCTGGGCGCGCTCCAGGGATTGCTGCTGGCCGGCGTCCTCGCCGCCCGGCGGAGGAATCGCACCGCCAACCGGCTCCTCGCCGTGGCGATGCTCGCCTTCTCCATCCACCTCGCCTCGACGGCGTACTACTCCGCGGGACTGGTCACCCGGTTCCCGCACTTCTTCGGCGTGGGCTACCCGCTCACCCTGCTCTACGGGCCGCTGATCTATCTCTATGCCCAGACCGCCGCCGATCGCGACCGGCGGCTGGCGGCCCGGGACGCGCTGCACCTGCTGCCGTTTGCGCTGGTGGTGCTGGCGGGGTCCTGGATCTGGCTGCTGAGCGGCGAGGCGAAGGTGGCACTCTACCAGGCGATCATCCGGGGTGAGCGGCCGCCGCTCATCCGGCTGATCGACCCCCTCAAGTACGTCTCCGGGATCAGCTACGCCCTCCTCACGCTGCGGTTCCTCGGGCGACATCGCGAGCGCATCAAGGAGAGCTACTCCTCGGTGGAGCGGGTGAATCTCCGCTGGCTTCTCTGGCTCGGCCTCGGTGCGACGGCGGTCTGGCTGCTGGCGCTGGGATTCCAGCTGCTCGAGAGCGTGGGGATCGAGCGGGTGGCGCGGCAGGACGACTACGTCTCCCTCGCGATCGCCGCGCTGGTCTATGCCATCGGCTACATGGGGCTGCGGCAGCCGGAGATCTTCCGCTACGAAACCGCCGAGTACCCCATTCCGGAAGGTGCCGCGACCGTCGCGGCGTCACCGGCGGTCGAGGCTCCCGCGGTGGCGGCCGGCGCATCGGATGAACCGGCGCGCTATGAGCGATCGGGACTCACACCCGACGAGGCCGACCGGCTCAAGCAGTCGCTGACCACCGTGATGACCCAGGAGCAGCCCTGGCTCGACAGCGAGCTCACCCTCGCCGACCTGGCCACCAGGCTCGGCACCACGCCGCACAAGCTGTCCGAGGTCCTCAACACCGCGGTGGGCGAGACCTTCTACGACTTCGTGAACGGCTACCGGGTGCGGGAGGTCCAGCGCCGGCTGGCGGCGGGAGAAGGAAAGCGGCTCACCATCCTGGCGCTGGCCCTCGAGGCGGGGTTCGCCACCAAGTCCACCTTCAACCTGGTGTTCAAGAAACACACGGGGAAAACGCCCTCGGAGTACCGGCAGACCGCCGGGGGCTAGGACGGCTCTGTCGCGCGACCAGTTCTGTCATCGCGAGCGAAGCGAGGGTCCAAGTCGCCCCGGCAACCAATTCTGTCATCCCGAGCGCCGCCGCACCGGCAACCAATTCTGTCATCCCGAGCGGAGCGAGGGATCCCTGATTTTCCTCTAGATGGACCCCGATTTCCGCGCTTTCGGCATAGCTTCGCCGTCCCCAGCCCCCCAGCCTGTCCAATCCCATCGGCGCGGTCGAACCACCCCCGTCGGACCCCTAATCTGGCCCCCGAGCGCCGGCACGGTGCCGGTCGTGAAACGTCATCAGGGGGTTCCAATGCAGTCCCGAAGGAAGTGGCTCACCACCGGCCTGGCCCTGCTGGGCGCGGCCTGCCAGACCATGGCCCCGGGCGACCCGGGGAACCTAGTGCCGAAGACCGTGACGGAGGACGCCTCCCTCCCGGCCATCGAGATGAACAGCGCCCGTTTTCATCTCCAGACGATGGGCAATCCGGCCGCCCCGGTCATCGTCTTCCTGCATGGGGGCCCCGGGGGCGACTACCGCTCGATGCTCCGGCTCAGCGGCCTGGCGGATGACCATTACCTCGTCTACTGGGACCAGCGCGGCGCCGGCCTCTCCGAGCGCGTGAGCAAAGGCGAGCTCACCCTCGACCAGTACATCGCCGATCTCGACACCCTGATCGGGCGCTACGGGTCCGGGCGGCCGGTCACGCTGGTGGGCGTCTCCTGGGGTGGGATGTATGCCACCGCCTACATCAACCGCCACCCCGATAAGGTGGCCGGGGCAGTGCTCATCGAGCCGGGCCCGCTCACCGCGTCCGACGCCAATCGCCTCGAGGACGACATCGTGGACTTCAACCTCGGCGCCGAGTGGCTGAACGACCTGGTGTGGAGCAGCCAGTTCGTTTCGCCTGACGATCACGCGCGCATGGACTACACCCGGATGCTCGGCGTGCGCGATGCCCAGCCCCGGTTTCACCTGAGCCGCACCGACCCGGAGGCGGGGTGGCGCCAGGGGGCGGCGGCGGCGAAGTACCTCATGGAGGATGGCCAGGACGGCCATGGCCACTACACCTACGACTTCACCGACCACCTCGCGGCGTACCCCACGCCGGTGCTCTTCGTGGCAGGGGCGCTGAGCGAAGTGCTCGGCCCCTCTCTCCAGGAGAAGCAGAAGACGGAATACCCCTCGGCCACGCTCAGCGTGGTCAGCGGGGCAGGGCACGATGTGGCATGGGTGAAATCGGCGGAGGTGGTGGGGCTGATCCGGAACTACCTCGCGGCGCGGGAAGGGGGTGCGCGATGAACCGGATTCGGAGTGGCGCGCAGGCGCTGGCGCTCGCCGTGGCCCTCGGGCTCACGGTCATGATCCCGCATCGCGCCGAGGCCCAGGGGAACGTCGCGCGGTACCGCGAGGCGAAGAACCGGATCTACACCAGCTTCGGACTCGATCCGGCGCTGGTGGGCACCGTGGGCTATGGCAGGGTGATGGGCCTCTTCGGGCATCCCTTCGAGTTCACCGGCGACATCGCGCTCGCCGCGGCCCATCTCGACACGCGCGACTTCCGGGCCCAGCTCGGCGCGCACACCTCGATCGTGCGGGTGGGATCGGTGCACCTCACCGGCAGTGCCACGTTCATCACCCGGGGAACGGAGAACTCGGTGTACCGGGCGCTCGACTTCGGGTCGGACTTCACCGGCACGCTGGGGTTCTACCGGCATCGGTGGTTCGCGGCGGGAGAACTGGGGTTCGACAAGGACATCATCACGCACATCACCCACAGCGACTGGTACCGGGAGAACTACTACCCCGATGCGAAGGATGGGTGGTACCTCGATGCGGGTGGGGTCTGGCACTACGGGGCGCAGGCGGGACTCGCCATCGGCCGGGTCGAGGTCAGTGCGAGGTTCGGGTGGCAGAAGACCGAGAACTGGAAGGACCTCGCCTCACCGCTGTACGGCAGCCTGGGGGTGGCGGTCGGCTTCTGATACCGGTGGCGCCACGGCCGCACCACACCGTGGCGCTTCCGGCTGGAGGGCGGCTTGCGTCCTGCAGGGCGCGGCCCCTAGATTTCGTAAATATGCGAAATAGCAAAACAGCGAACGCGCCCCTGATCGCCCCCGTCAAGGCGCTGGCCAGCCCGGTCCGGCTCCGCATCCTCACCCTCCTCAAGGACCCGGTCGGCAACTTCCCGCCCCAGCGGGACGGCGACCTCCTCAAGGACGGGGTCTGCGCCGTGTTCATCCGCCAGCGGCTGGACATCGCCGCGGCCACCGTCTCGCGGCACCTCAATCTCCTGGTCCACGCCGGCTTCCTGGTGCCCACCCGGAAGAAGGGCTGGACCTTCTACCGCCGGGACGAGCGCGCCATCCGCGCCTTTGCCCGCACCCTGAGCCAGGCACTCTGATCCCCATGCGCTCCTACCCGTTCCTGACCGTCGACGTCTTCACCGGCGACCGCTTCGGCGGCAATCCACTCGCCGTCATCCTCGATGCCCGGGGCCTCAGCGACCGGGAGATGCAGCAGCTCGCCACCGAGTTCAACTACGCCGAGTCGACCTTCGTGCTGCCGCCTGACAATCCCGCCCACACCGCGAAGGTCCGGATCTTCAACCGGGTGAACGAAATGCCCTTTGCCGGGCACCCCAACGTCGGCACCGCGCTGGTGCTGGCCTGGACCCGGCAGGGGCTGGGCGATCAGCTGGTCTTCGAGGAGAAGGCAGGACTGGTCCACATCACACTCGGCCGGGGAGCGGGGGGCGTGGCCGAGTCCGCTTCGATCAACGCCCCCGAAGCGCTCAGCACCGGTGTGACCCTTCCGGTGGAGACGATCGCCTCCTGCCTCGGCCTTGCCCCGAGCGACATCCGCACCGGGACGCACCCGCCAATGAGCGCCTCGGTGGGGATGCCGTTCGTGCATGTGGAGGTGAGCCCGGACGCGCTCAGCCGTACGGTGCCGCAGCCGGGGCCGTGGCAGCAGACACTCGAACGCTACCGCGAGGAGCTCAATCGGGAGCTGGCCGTCTTCCACTACGCCCATGCGGGGAATGGGAAGCTTCGCGCCCGGATGTTCGCGCCCGAGATGGGGATCTGGGAAGACGCCGCGACCGGCAGTGCCAGTGCGGCGCTGGTGGCGCTGCTGCTCTCCCGCAGCGAGGCACCGGAGCTGGTGCTCGACATTTCGCAGGGCGTGGAGATGGGACGGCCCAGCCGGATCGCGGCCCGAGCCTGGCGCACTGGCGAGGGGATTCGCTCGTCGGTCGCTGGCGGCGCCGTGACCGTCTTCCGGGGCGAAGCGATGCTCTGAGCCACCCGGCTCAGGGCCGCGCTAGAACGCGATGAGCAGCAGGCCGAGGGCGGCGGGGAGGGCCTGGACGAAGAGAATGCGCTTGTTGGCGGTCGCCGCTCCGAACACCCCGGCCACCAGGACGCACGCCAGGAAGAAGATGACGATCGAGGTCCCGGCGGCGCCTAGCGAGAGCCCCCAGAAGAGCCCCGCCGCCAGGAACCCGTTGTAGAGCCCCTGGTTGGCGGCGAGCACTTTCGTCTGCGCCGCGAACTCCGCCGTCAGCCCGAAGGTCTTTCGCCCCCGCGGCTTCTCCCACAGGAACATCTCGAGCACCAGGATGTACACGTGGAGCAGGGCCACCAGCAGGGCAACCGCGCGGGCGATGGAGGACACGAGAGCCTTTCGGTCAGGGGTGCGCCGCTTGCCGCGCCGGCAGCGCGAACACCTGCATCGTGGTGCCGGAGGCGATCGCCACGTACTGCCGCGTCCCGATGGCGAACGAGACCGGGTTGGCGTTGATCATCGCCCCGGTCTGGAAGTGCCAGAGCGGCGCGCCGTTCCGCGCATCGAGCGCGAAGAACTGCCCCTCGTTGGTTCCCCCGAACACCAGGCCCCCCGCCGTGGAGAGGAGCCCCGCCCACGGCGGTGAGAAGAGCGGAAAGCGCCACCGCTCCTTGCCACTCACTGGGTCCAGCGCCTTGACCGCACCCTGGGCCGAGTCGCCCCCGAACTCCGACTCGCCGCCGCCGAGGAAGTAGCGGCCCGGCGTGTAGGTGGCGGGGTACTTGAAGTAGCGCGACCCCATCTGCCGTGCCGCGACGTAGAAGAGCCCCGCGCTCGGGCTGTAACTCGGGCTGAACCAGTTGGTGCCGCCGTGCAGGTTGGGGACCAGATTGGTGCCGCCGGTGGTCGGCTCGATGTTGGGCCGCACGATCGGCCGGCCGCGCGCATCGAGCCCCTCGGCCCATCCCTGCTCCATGTAGGGAGTGCCGGAGAGGAATTCTCCCGTCGCGCGGTCGAGCACGTAGTAGAAGCCGTTCCGGTTGGCCATCGTCACCAGATGGCGGAGCTTCCCGTTGACCCGCCCGTCGAGCAGCACCGGAATCTCGGTCGCATCCCAGTCGTGGGTATCGTGCGGCGTGAACTGGAAGTGCCAGCGGAGCGCACCGGTCTTCGCATCCAGGGCCACGAGCGAGCAGGTGTAGAGATTGTCGCCCGGGCGGTCGTCGCCGTTCCAGAGCGGGCCCGGATTGCCGACGCCCCAGTAGATCAGGTCGAGGGTGGGGTCGTAGGTCCCCGTCACCCAGGTGGAGCCGCCCCCGGTCTTGTACGACTCGCCACCCCAGGTCTCGACGCCCTTCTCCCCCGCCGCGGGAATGGTGTAGAAGCGCCAGCGCCGCTCGCCGGTGCGCGCATCGTAGGCGTCGAGAAATCCGCGGATCCCCGCCTCGGCGCCGCTGATCCCCACCACAATGAGGTCCCCCACCGCGAGCGGTGCCGCCGTGATGGCGTAGCCGGTGGCGTTGTCGGCAACCGGCACGATCCAGCGGACCGCCCCGGAGCGGGCATCGAGGGCCACCAGCCGCGCATCGGGCGCGCCCACGTACACCGTCGAGTCGAGCACCGCCACGCCCCGGTTGGTCGGCGCGAAGCCCAGCGCCAGCAGCGTCGGGGGCACGGTCTGCTGATAACGCCAGAGCAGCCGCCCGCTCCGGGCATCGAGCGCGGCGACGTGTCCCTGGAACTCGGTCAGGTACATGATTCCATCGACCACGACCGGGCTGGTCTGGAGTCCGCCGGGGCCGAGCGCCTGGTAGATCCAGGCCGGCGCAAGGGCGCCGACGTTCAGGGGAGTGATCTGGGTGAGCGGTGAGTAGCGCTGACCGCCCAGGTCGCCCGAGTAGGTGAGCCAGTTGGCGGGTTCGGCCCGCGCGGCGCGGAGCCGGGCCGGGGTCACCTGCGCGGTCAGCGGTGCGGCCGCAAGAGCGCCCGCGAGCAGCAGTACTGGAACAGACCGGATGCCGCGGATCATGGGGCACCTCGCTGACTCGCCAGGAACGCCACCAGGTCGTCGAGTTCTGCGCTTGTCAGGCGGTTGGCGTAGGAAGGCATCGGGCTCGAGCCGGGAGTCTTCTTGAGGGAAGTGAGCGCGGTCTTCTCGAGCGACACCAGCGTGCCGTCGCCCTGGCGGATCACGAGGGTGAAGTCATCCTCGGTCACCCGGGTGCCGAGGTAGTGGCGTCCGGTGCGCGCCGTGGCCTCGACCGCCAGGAAGGCGGGGTAGGGCCCGTGCACCGAGGGGAGGGCGCTGATCGGCTGGGCGGCGCCGGGATCGAGCAGTGACTCGCGCAGCTGCGCGGCGCTGAGCCGGAACCCCACATCGGTCAGGTCCGGGGCCCACCCCGCACCCTCGCCCGCGAGGATGTGACACTGCCCGCACCGCTCCCGCTCCTGGTACAGTCGCCGGCCGTTGGCCACATCACCGGGGAGCACCTCGGGCGGGCGCTGGCCCAGGGCGCGGATGTAGAGCGCCACCACCCTGGCCTCGTCCTCCGAGAGATTCCAGAAGCCCACCATCGCGGTGCCGGGCACGCCACCGAGGATCACCTTCACGAGGTCGGCATCGGTCGCGGCCCGGCGGAGCTTGGGGCGGTTGAGCGCGGGCCCGACACCGCCGGTGCCACCGATCCCATGGCAGCGGGTGCACTGGCTTTCGAAGAGCATCGCGCCAGTGGCGAGCGCCGCGCTGTCGGGGGCCTGGGCCTGAAGGGGCGGGGCCAGGACGAGCCACGCCGCGGGAAGCAGGAGGGAAAGCCGCATCGCCAGGAGGGTTCCGGTGCGGGTTGTCTGTACTGGGGATTGCTGGAAGATACCGCGGTCGGCGCCGAGGCAACCCGACCTTGCAGACAAAAGGCCTGCTCGGATGAGCAGGCCCGGAGCAGTTCCGAGGGGAAGAATGGCTAGGGAGGGAATCGAACCCCCGACACGCGGATTTTCAGTCCGCTGCTCTACCAACTGAGCTACCTAGCCGTTGGGGCGGGGGAATATAAGGAAAGGTGCCCCAGCCGCAAACCCGCGCCCCTCCCTTCCTTATACCCAGCTCCGGACCCCCGACTCCGGCCCGCTCGCCCCGGACGTCCCCCGCTCTCCTTGCCGCCCCGCCGCCCTCCCCCCAATCTTCCCGCATGCCCCACCCCGCCTTCCCCAACCTCACGGTGCTCGATCACCCGCTGATCCAGCACAAGCTGACCCTGCTCCGGGACAAGGCCACCAGCACCCGCGACTTCAAGCAGCTCACCGCCGAAATCGCGATGCTCATGGCCTACGAGGTCACCAAGCACCTCCCCACCGAGCCGGTCGAGATCGACACGCCCCTCGAGCACATGACCGGCCGGATGGTGAGCGACAAGAAGCTCACCCTGGTACCGATTCTCCGCGCCGGGCTCGGCATGGTGGACGGGGTCTCGCAGCTGCTTCCCACCGCGCGGGTGGGGCATATCGGCCTGGCCCGGGACGAGTCGTCGCTCGAGCCGATGCGCTACTACGCCAAGCTCCCCGGCGAAGAGACGGACCGGGACTTCTTCATCCTCGACCCGATGCTGGCGACCGGCGGCTCCGCCACCGCGGCGGTGACCACCCTCAAGGCGGCGGGGGCCCGCCGGATCCGATTCCTCTGCATCGTCGCGGCGCCCGCGGGCGCCCGCCGCATGCTCGAAGGCCATCCCGACGTGCCGGTCTTTGCCGCGGCGCTCGACCGCCAGCTCAACGAACACGGATACATCCTGCCGGGCCTCGGTGATGCCGGCGACCGACTCTTCGGCACCCGTTGATGCTGCTGGTGATGGCGCTCCTGGTACAGTCGGCAGTGACGGCCCAGCGCACCGTGGCGGTCACCTTCGACGACCTGCCGGTCGCCTCCGCACTTCCGCTGAATGACGCCGATCGCGAAACCACCACCGCCCGGCTGCTCACCGCCCTGAACAACCGCCGGGTCCCCGTCATCGGCTTCGTGAATGAGAACAAGCTGGTGGACGAGAGCGGGTCGGTGGTTCCCAGGCGGGTGGAGCTGCTCCAGCGCTGGCTTGCCGACGGGCACGAACTCGGGAACCACACCTGGTCGCACATCGACCTCCACAAGGTGCCCCTCGCCGCCTACGAAGCCGACATCCTCCGCGGCGAGGTGACGACGAAGCAGCTGCTGGCCCGCCGCGGCCAGGTGCCCCGGTACTTCCGGCATCCGTACCTCCACACCCCCAAGACCCCCGCCATTCGCGACAGCCTCGCCGCCTTCCTGGCGCAGCATGGCTATCGCATCGCGCCCGTCACCATCGACAACAGCGACTGGGTCTTCGCCGCCGCCTACGATCGCGCCCGCGCGCGCGGGGACGACACGCTGGCCAGCCGGGTGCGCGAGGAGTATCTCGGGTACATGCTGGAGGTGATCCGCTTCTACGAGGACCAGGCCCGCACCATCCTCGGCCGGGAGCCGGCGCAGGTGCTCCTGGTCCATGCCAACCGGCTGAATGCCGACTCGTTCGACCGGCTCGCGGAGATGATGGCCGGGCGCGGCTACCGGTTCATCACCCTGGATCAGGCGCTCGAGGACCCGGCGTACCGGTCGAAGGACGCCTACTTTGGTGACGGCGGCATCACCTGGTTGCATCGCTGGGCCATCACGGCGAAGATGCCGGGCAGTACCTTTCAGGGCGAACCCGAAGTGCCCGGCTGGGTACAACAGCTGGCCACCCAGGGAAGACCGTTGTCATACTAGGCGTCCCAGCCCACCAGCCCACTCGCGCATGCCGATCCGCCTCACCTTTCATGGCGCCGCCGGACAGGTCACCGGCTCGATGCACCTGATCGAGGCGGCCGGCGCCCGGGTGCTGCTCGACGCCGGGCTGTTCCAGGGTCACCGGGTGGAGACCCACCAGCTCAACGCCAACCTCCCGTTCGACCCGAGTCGCATCGACGCCATCATCCTGAGCCACGCCCATATCGACCACTCGGGCCGGCTCCCGCTGCTGGTGCGGCACGGCTTTCACGCGCCGATCCTCGCCACGCCGGCCACGCGCGACCTCTGCGCGGTGATGCTCCCCGATGCCGCCCACATCCAGGAGAAGGATGCCGAGCTGCTGGCCCGGCGCGGCAAGGCGGGGCCCGGGAGCGAGCCGCTCTATTCCCTCCCCGATGCGGTGGCGGTGCAGGACCTGATGATCGGGCTGCCCTACCGGCGGGTGCACAATCTCCGGAAGCACTTTGCCTTCGAGTTCACCGACGCGGGACACATTCTCGGTTCCGCCTCGGTCGACCTCCGCATCACCGAGGAGACCCCGCACCGCGTCGTCTTCTCGGGTGACATCGGCCGGAGCGGCCTCCCCATCATCCGCGACCCCGACCCGCCGGGCGGCCCGATCGACACGCTGATCGTCGAGTCCACCTACGCCAACCGGGCCCACGAGTCGGTGGCCGACGCCGAGGAGCGCCTGGGCGAGATCGTGCGGCGGGCGGCGGGGCGGGGTGGCAAGATCATCATCCCCGCCTTCGCGGTGGGCCGCGCCCAGGAGCTGGTCTACTCGCTGCACCAGCTCTTCCGCGCCGGGAAGATTCCCGGGGTGCCGATCTTCGTCGACTCGCCGCTCGCGATCGACGCGACCGCCGTCTTCCGGCTGCATCCCGATCTGTTCGACCGGGACGAGAAGATGATCGAGCGCACCACCCAGCTCTTCGATTTCCCGCTGGTGCAGTACACCCGCGACGTGATGGAATCGAAGCGCCTGAACACGATGAACGGCCCCGCCGTCATCATCGCCGCGAGCGGGATGGCCGAGTCGGGCCGGGTGCTGCACCACCTCGCCAATCACATCGGCGATCATCGCACCATCGTGCTCTTCGCGGGATACCAGGGCGAGGGAACCCTCGGCCGCCGGATCCAGGAGGGCGCGAAGGAGGTGAAGATCTTCGGCGACATGTTCCCGGTGCGGGCCGAAATCGAGACCATCGGCGGCTACTCCGCCCACGCCGACAAGGATGAACTGCGGCTCTGGGTGCGGCGGCTGGGCGGGTCGGTCCGGCGCGCCTTCGTGGTGCACGGGGAACCGGAGGCGGCCCAGGCGATGGTGCGCATCCTCAAGGAGGAGGGAGTCCGTCAGGTCGACGTGCCGCGCCAGGGCGAAAGCTTCGAGCTCGCCTGACTTCCGGTGCCCCCGCTGCCGCTCACCGGGGCCGCCGCGTAATTTTCCGACGTGCCTCAACGCAATATCAGGCGGTTCCTGCCCGCGCTGGCCCTGCTGGCGCTCGCGCTCTATCTCGCCTCGTTCGTCGCCGTGTACCTCGCGAGCCGGACCGACCAGCATCAGCCGGCCGACGCCATCGTGGTCCTCGGTGCCGCCCAGTACAACGGCAAGCCCTCCCCGGTGCTTCGCGCCCGGCTCGACCACGCGGTCGAGCTCTATCGCGAGGGGCTGGCGCCCGCCGTGGTGGTCACCGGCGGCATCGGCACCGGCGACCGGGTGAGCGAAGCCACCGTCAGCCGGCAGTACCTGGTGGCCAAGGGCGTTCCCGACCAGGCGATCGTGGTGCGCCCCGAGGGCCGCTCCACCCACGAGTCGATGCGCTCCGTCGCCGAATGGGCCCGGGTCCATGAGGCCCGCCGGGTTCTCCTGGTGAGCGACCCCTTCCACATGCTCCGGCTCCGGCTCGAAGCCCGCCGCAGCGCCCTGGCCGCCTACACCTCTCCCACCTCCAGCAGCCCGATCTCCGCCGACTGGACCCGCGAACTCTTCTTCTTCGCGGCCGAAGCCTGGAAGGTGCCCGTGGTCCTCCTGGGGATGGAGCGATAGACGGCCAGAGACGAGAATCTGCCAGACCCCGTCCTGCCCGCTCCCCTTTGTCCAATCTTCGCCCCCCGGCCGGGCGTGACCCCTGCCCTTGTCCGGCGCGAAAACCTCCTGCAAGTTGAGTCATGAGCCTGATTTCCCACGAGCGGAAGTACACCGGTCGCGTGATCAATCTTGATATCGACCTGGTGCGCTTCCCCGATGGGTCGTCCGGCCCGCTGGAGATGATCCGTCATCCCGGAGCCTCCGCCGTCGTCCCCTTCCTGGACGAGCCGGAGTCACCCGACCCGCGGATCCTGCTGCTGCGCCAGTTCCGCCATGCGGCGGACGACTCGTACATCTGGGAAATTCCCGCGGGCCGGCTCGATCCGGGCGAGAGTCCCGAGAGCTGCGCCGCCCGCGAGCTGGCCGAGGAAGCGGGCATGACGGCAAGCCGCATGGTGCGGCTGACCACCTTCTACACGACCCCGGGCTTCACCAACGAGAAGATCCATCTGTTCATGGCGGTCGGATTGAAGGAGGGGGAGCACCGGCGGGAGCACGACGAGTTCATGGAAGTCCACACCTTGCGCTGGTCGAAGGTGCGGCAGATGATGGAGAGCGGCGAGATCTGCGACGGCAAGACCCTTCTCGCGCTCTTCTACGCGCAGGCCTTTCAGGGCACAGGACGGCCCTGAGTCAGGGAGGAACGATGGTGCTGCTCAAGTTCCTCAAGTCGGCGTTCGCGGGCGGGAAGCAACCGCCCGCCCCGCCCGTGGCGCAGCCCGATGTCAACCAGCTGATCGAGGCGCACCTCGCCGGCGACCCCAGGGCCTTCGGCCTGATCGTCGAGCGCTACCAGCTGCGGCTCCTCAATTTCATCTTCCGGATGATCGGCGACCGGGAGCGGGCCGAAGACCTGGTGCAGGAAGCCTTCCTGCGGGTCTATCGCCATCTCGACCGCTTCGACCGCTCCCGCAAGTTCTCCACCTGGATCTACACCATCGCCAGCAACCTGGCGAAGAACGAGCTCCGCAACCGGAGCCGCTCGCCGGTGGTCACCCTCGAGCAGGCCCGGCCCGGACCCGACGAGGAGCCCCGCCCCCTCGAGTTCGAGGATTCCGAGCACCGCCCCGACGCGATGTACGAGCGCCGCAACCTCAAGGCGCTGGTGGACCGGACCGTGGCCCGGCTTTCGTCCCATCATCGCGAGGTGTTCGTGCTGCGCGAGCTGGAGGGAAAGAGCTACGAGGAGATCGCCGAGATCATGCACTGCAACCTCGGCACGGTGAAGAGCCGCCTCAACCGCGCCCGGCAGAGCTTTGCCGAGTTGATCGGGCCGCACCTGGAATGAGGGGGAGCTGACCCGCGCGGGCGGGGTCCCGGAATCCCGAACAGGTCACTCCGTAACGTGGAACAAACCTCCGTCTCGAGCGTATAACCCGACATCCTGTACGCCCTTACCCCACCGGGGCGGTACGGCACCCTATCCGGGGCACCACGCAATGAACTGCCGGCAGTTCCGCCGACACTACTCGGCCTACCGCGATGGTCACGATCCGGCGCTGGCCGCCGAGATGGATGACCACCTGGAGGCCTGTCCCCGGTGCGCCGCCTTTGACCGGGCGGTGCGTGACGGCGTCGATGTGCTCCGGGATGTCCGCGTCACGCCCTCTCCCGAGTTTCTTCCCCGTCTCGAAGCCCGGCTTGCATCCGGGGAGACCGTCCCCGACCCGATTCCGCCGCGCATCTCGCCGTGGGCCGCAACCGCCGCGGCGATTTTGTTCCTGACGCTGGTGAGCTACGCGATCCGGAACGTCTCGGTCCTCCCCACTCCGGTCGCCGCCGAGACCCCCATGGTCGTGGCGGAGCCGAAGGTGATGCCGGGGATTCCGTTCGTCGCCTTCGAGAGAATCCGATAGAACAGCAGTGGGCTAGTAGGCTGGTGGGCTAGTGGGCTAGTAGGGTTCCGTGGTTGGCGACGCACCCAGCCCGTCTCGGATCCCCCTGGCCTACTAGCCCACTAGCCTACCAGCCCACTTAGATGGCCCTCCGCCCCACCCCCGGCTAAGTTCCCCCCCATGCCCCGCCGCTCCTACGACGACCTGCTCCGCACCCTGGGTCGCGGCGAACTGGCCCCCGTCTACTACCTGTACGGCTCCGAAGACATCCTGAAGGACGAGGCGGTCCGGGCCATCATCGATAAGGCCCTGGAGCCGCACGAGCGCGACTTCAACCTCGACGTGCGCGGAGCCGGCGCCCTCGACCCCGAGGCGCTCCACGCCCTGGTCAACACCCTCCCGATGATGGCGGCGCGCCGCTGCGTGGTCATCCGGGAGATCGAGGCCTGGCGCAAGAAGGCCGGCCCCCGCGAGGTGCTCCTCAAGTACCTCGAGAATCCCTCCGCCGACACCGTGCTCGTCCTCCAGGAATCCGCGCCGAATGAGGACAAGGAGCGGGACTGGAAGCCGGACGACGCCATCGCCGATCGCGTCGAGGCAATCGACTTCAAGGAGCTCGAACCCGATCGGGTTCCCAAGTGGCTGAACCACCACGCCAAGCGGCTCGGTATCACCTTCGGCGAGGGTGCGGCGGAACACCTCGCCGCCGCCTGCGGCTACAGCCTCGGCGCCCTCCGCTCGGAACTCGAGAAGCTGGCCGGGCTCGCCGACGGCGGACCGCTGACCCGGGAGCAGGTGGGTGACCTGGTCGGGGTGCGCCACGGCGAGACGCTGGACGACTGGGTGGATGCGGTCCTGGGCGACCAGACCGCCAAGGCCCTCGAGCTCACCGGCCGGGTCCTCGACCAGTCGGGGATGTCGGGGGTGAAGATGATGACCTCCCTCGGCAGCGGGCTGGTGGGGCTCCAGCTGGCCCGGGCCCTTCACGATAAGGGCACTCGCGGCGGGAGCCTCGAACGGGCGATCTTTGAGCGCTTCCTCAAGATCCGGCCCTTCGGACTGGGCGACTGGAAAGCCCTCGCGCGCAACTGGAGCCGCTGGGCCGAAACGTGGCCTGCCGCACGGCTCCGGGCCGCGCTGCGTATTACCCTCGAGGCCGATACCGCGCTCAAGGGAATCCGGGTCTCCGATGATCTCGGGGTGATCACCAGCGTGGTGCTTCGAGTGGGGAAGGCGGTCAGGCGGTCGGGCGGTCAGGCGGTAAGCATGACGACGGGACGTTGAGGCACGTTGGCATCCACATGGAACTCCGAGTGATGACGCACGCACTGACCGCCCGTCCGCCTGTCCGCCTGACCGCCCTCGCCTGCGGCCTCCTCGCTCTCATTCTCCTCGCCCCCTCCCCCGCCCGGGCCCAGGACGATCCGCGTCTCCAGTCGGCGCTCCGGCTCGCGCAGGACGGCGCCAGCGACTCAGCCCGGATCGTGGTCAGCAACCTCCTCAAGACCATCCCGCCCACCGACTCGGTCTATCCCCAGGTCATCTACACGATGGGCCTGGTGTCGCGGAGCGTGGAGGACATGCGGCGCAACTACACCCGCGTCTCGGTCGAGTATGCCAACTCCGCCTGGGCCGATGACGCGCTCTACCGGCTCGGCCTGCTGGATTACGCCGCCGGCAACGTCGCGGGGGCGGTGCGCCAGATGGACCGGATCCGGAGCGACTATCCCGACTCGCCCCTGATCCCCAACGCCGCCGAGTGGGCCGCGCGGGCGCTGTTCGATGGGAAGAAGCCGCGGGAGGCGTGCGACTGGCTCGCCACCGCGCTGCCCCGGGCGGGCGAGGATGTCGAGCTCCGCAACCGGCTCGAGTTCCTGAATGGCCGCTGCGCGAACCTCGGCGCCGACACGCCCAAGGTCGATACGACGAAGAAGGACACCGCCACCGGACCGAAGGCGCGCACCGGGTTCGCCGTGCAGATCGGCGCGGTGAATACCCAGGCCGCCGCCGACAAGCTGGCCGCGGACCTCAAGAGCGCGGGATTCCCGCCCTACGTGGTGCAGGACGGCAAGCTCTTCAAGGTGCGCACCGGCCCCTGGCCCGACCGCACCAAGGCCCAGGCCATGGCCGCCCAGGTGCGCGGCAAGCTGGGCGGATCGCCCTTCGTGGTGAAGGAACCGTGAGCGGTCGCGCCGCCGATACCGGCAGCACTCCCCTGATGCAGCAGTACCGGGAGATCAAGTCCCGTCACCGGGACGCGATCCTCTTTTTCCGGATGGGCGACTTCTACGAGATGTTCTTCGAGGACGCCCAGGTCGGCGCCAAGGTCCTCAACATCACCCTCACGGCCCGGGGCGATGGCGTGCCCCTCGCCGGCGTGCCGGTGAAGGCCGCGGCCGACTACCTCCGCCAGCTCATCGCCGCCGGCCATCGCGTCGCCATCTGTGAGCAGGTGGAGGACCCCCGCCTCGCCAAGGGCATCGTCAAGCGGGAAGTGATCGAGACGATCACTCCGGGCGCGGTGCTCGAGGAGAGCTGCCTCCCGGGCGTCCGCAACAACTTCCTCGTCGCGATCGCCGGCGCCGCCACCGATCCATCCTCCGAGGCGGACGCTCGCGGAACGCGGAACGCGGAACGCGGAACGGCTGGTCTCGCAGCCATCGACCTCTCGACCGGCGAATTCATCCTCGAAACCGTGGACCCGGTGGAGCTTCCCGAGGCCGTCGGCCGCCTCGCCCCCGCCGAAGTGGTGATGGAGGGCGAGACCACCATCCGGCTCGACGACGGTGCGCTCCGCACCCCCCGCGAGAAGTGGGAATTCGACGCCGAGCTCGCCCGCACCGAGCTGGCCCGCCGCTTCCAGCTCGCCAGCCTCGACGGCCTGGGCCTCGGCCCCGAGGATGCCGCCGCGGTCGGCGCCGCCGGCGCGCTGCTCCGCTACATCGGCGAGCTCCAGCCGGCCGGCCTGCCGCATCTCCACCGCCCCACCGTCCGCCGCTCCGCCCGCCATCTCTGGATCGACGAGATGACCCGGCGCAATCTCGAGCTGGTCGAGGCCCTCCGGCTCGGCGCCAAGGGCACCACCCTGCTCGAGGCGCTCGACACCACCCTCACCCCGATGGGCGCGCGGCTCCTGCGCCGCTGGGTGCTCTCGCCGCTGCGGGAGCCCGAGGCCATCAACGAGCGGCTCGATGCGGTCGAGGTGCTCGTCGCCGACGGGCGGGGACGCGCCCGCATCCGCGAGGCCCTCGACGGGGTCCGCGACCTCGAGCGGCTGGCCGGCCGCGCCGCCGCCGGCCGCGCCACCCCCCGTGAGCTCGGCGCCCTCCGCGATTCGTTCCTTCGGCTCCCCGACGTGCTCGAGGCCCTCTCCGGGCTCGCCGACCGGGACCGGAGCGCCGCGCTCGCGCAGGTGGTGGAGGACTTCGACCTCCTCGCCGACCTGGGCGAGGAGCTCAGGCAGTCGCTGAGCGACCGGCCCCCCGCCGTCCTCGCCGACGGCGACGTGATCCGGCTGGGCTACGACCGCGAGCTCGACGAGCTCCGCGACCTCCGCGACGGCGGCAAGCAGTACATCGCCACGCTGCAGCAGCGGGAGCGGGAACGCACCGGCATCGCCTCGCTCAAGGTGGGCTACAACCGGGTCTTCGGGTATTACCTCGAGGTCTCCAACGCCCACAGCCAGAAGATCCCGGCCGACTACGAGCGGCGGCAGACCCTGACCGGCGCGGAGCGTTACGTCACCCCCGAGCTCAAGTCCTACGAGGCCAAGGTCCTCGGCGCCGAGGAGAAGATCGCGGTGCGGGAGGGGGAGATCTTCACCCGGCTCCGCGACCTCGTCGGCCGCGCCACCCAGCGGGTGCAGCGCACCGCATCGGCCCTGGCCCGGGCCGACCTCTGGGCCTCGCTGGCCGACACCGCCGTGCTGCACCGCTACGTCCGCCCCGCGGTACACGACGGGCTCTCGCTCACGCTGCGCCAGTCGCGCCACGCCGTCATCGAGCGGCTGATGCCACGCGAGTCGTTCATCCCCAACGACGTGAAGTTCGACCCGGCCGAACGCCTGCTCCTGGTGACCGGCCCGAACATGGCGGGCAAGAGCACCATCCTCCGGCAGATCGGCCTCTGCGTGATCCTGGCGCAGATGGGGAGCTTCGTGCCCGCCGACGCCGCCGAGATCGGCGTGGTCGACCGGCTCTTCACCCGCGTCGGCGCCAGCGACAACCTCGCCCGCGGGCAGTCGACCTTCATGGTGGAGATGAGCGAGACCAGCGCGATCCTCCATAACGCCACCAAGCGGAGCCTGGTGCTGCTCGACGAGATCGGGCGGGGCACCTCGACCTACGACGGCGTCGCGATCGCGTGGGCGGTGAGCGAGCACCTGCACGACAAGGTCGGGTGCCGCACCATGTTCGCCACCCACTACCACGAGCTGATGCAGCTCCCCGAGAAGCTGGCCCACGCCCGCAACCTCAACGTGGCGGTGCGCGAGTCGGGCGACCAGGTGGTCTTTCTCCATCTCCTCGAGGCCGGCGGCACCGACCGGAGCTACGGGGTGCACGTCGCCCAGCTCGCCGGCCTCCCGGCCCAGGTGGTGAAGCGCGCCCGCGAGGTGCTCAAGACCCTCGAGGGCGATCACCGGGTGGTCCCGGGCGCCCCGGCGGTCGAAGACCCGGCCCAGCTCGGCTTCTTCGCCGAGCCGGCCCGGCCGCACCCGGTCATGGAAGAGCTCAAGACGCTGGACGTGAACCGCATGACCCCGATCGAGGCGCTGAACCTGCTCGCGGAGCTCAAGCGGCGCTCCGAAGATGCCTGACCTTCACGGCATCAACTGGCCCACCGCGATCGCCGCGGCGGCCCTGGTGCTCGCGGTCATCGTCGTCATCCGGATCGGGAAGGCGCTGCTCCTGAGCGCCATGTTCGGCGCCATGGCCGCCGGCGTCTCCGTCGGCTCGGGCAACTCGGTGCCCCAGGCGGGCCGGCATGCCGCCATCGCCTTCGGGGTCGCCGCGCTGACGCTGTTCCTGATCCGGACCACCCGCAACTTCATGCTCTGGCTGGCGATCACCGCGCTCGGCGTGCTGGCCCTCTTCCTGGCCGACGGGTTCCGCCTGTGAGATCACCGATGCCCCGCACCTGCCTGACCTGCTGTGCCGGCCTCCTCCTCGCCGCCTGCTCCCGGGGCGACGGAAACACGGTGCAGCTCCCCGAGAACCAGCCGGTCAAGCGGGGGGAGGACGCCCCGGTGGCCGTCAACGCGGTCTCCCCGGTGGAGTATCCGCCGGCGCTCTTCGCCCGTGGCATCGAGGGGAAGGTGATTCTCCGCCTCCACGTCGATTCGGCCGGCCACGTGAATCCCGAATCCACCAAGGTGGCCGAATCGTCCGGCTACCCCGCGCTCGACTCCGCGGCCCTCGCCGCGGTGCCCCGCTTCCAGTTCGCGCCCGCGCTCCGCAACGGCTCGCCCGTGGCCGCGACCTTCATGCAACCGGTACATTTCCGGCACCCACAGGCCGGAGGAACCACCCCGTGACGCCCCCACACCAGAAAGCCTACGACTCCGTCCTGCCCACCATCGGCTGGACCCCGCTCATCCGCCTCGCCCGGATCGGTGCCGGCATCCGCACCCCGATCTACGGGAAGGCCGAGTATGCCAATCCCGGCGGCTCGGTGAAGGACCGGATCGGCATCAAGATCATCGAGGATGCGGAGCGGCGGGGAGAGCTCAAGCCCGGCGGCACGATCGTGGAGGGGACCAGCGGCAACACCGGCGTGGGGCTGGCGGTGGCGGCGGCGCTCAAGGGCTACCGCTGCATCTTCACCATGCCTGACAAGATGACCCAGGAGAAGGTGCGGCTCCTCAAGGCCTACGGCGCCGAGGTCGTGATCACGCCCACGGCGGTGCCGCCCGACCACCCGGACAACTACGTCAACAAGGCCAAGCAGATCGTCAAGGACACGCCCAATGCGATCCTGGCGAACCAGTTCTACAACCAGGTGAATCCCCAGGCCCACTACGAGACCACCGGCCCCGAGATCTGGACCCAGACCGAGGGGAAGGTGACCCACTACGTCGCGGGGGCCGGCACCGGCGGCACCGTGAGCGGGGCGGGGAAGTACCTCAAGGAGCAGAACCCGAAGATCAAGGTCATCGCCGCCGACCCGCAGGGCTCGCTCTACGCCGGCTACGCCAAGACCAAGAAGCTGGGCGACGGCTACCCCTACAAGGTCGAGGGCATCGGCGGCGACAAGATCCCGAGCACCATCTGGTTCGACGTGCTCGACGACTTCCGCCAGGTGCCCGACCGCGACGCCTTTGCCATGGCCCGCCGCCTCGCCCGCGAGGAGGGGATCCTGGTCGGCGGGTCGGCCGGGCTCAACGTGGCGCTGGCCCTCGAGGTGGCGCGGGAGCTCGACGACCCCAACGCGCTGGTGGTCACCATCCTCTGCGACACCGGCGAGCGCTACCTCTCCAAGGTCTTCGACGACGCATGGATGCAGGAGAACCAGCTGCTCGAGGTGCCCCGCGTCACGGTGGAGCAGCTGCTCCAGCGCCGGGCATCGAACGCCCCCAGCCTGGTGAGCGTCGCGCCGGCCGCCGCGGTACGCCAGGCGCTCAACCTCATGAGCACCTGGGGCGTCTCCCAGATCCCGGTGCTCGAGAACGGCCAGTGTGTGGGCGGGCTCACCGAGAACATCCTGATGACCAAGGCGCTGGCCACGCCCACCCTGCTCGATCGCCCGGTGCGCGAGGTCATGGACCAGCCCTTCCCGGTGGTCGAGGCCAGCACTCCGACCGACCGGCTGGCGCCGATGTTCACCCGCGAGAGCCCCGCCGCCCTGGTGCAGAAGGACGGCAAGCTCATCGGCATCGTCTCGCGCTACGACGTGCTGCAGCAGCTGATCGGAACCCGTTGATGCGGGTCACCGTCCTCACCGGGGGCGCCTCCGCCGAGCGCGACGTCGCCCTCGCCTCGGCCCGGCAGGTGGTCCCCGCGCTCCGCTCCCTCGGCCACTCGGTGGTCGTGGTGGACACGGTCACCGGGTTCGTCCCCGAGTCGCGCGAAGCCGATCACCTGCTCGGCAAGGTCGGGAGCACCCCGCCGTCGGTGGCCGAACTTGCCGACCGGGAGCGGAAGTTCCTGCTCACCGCGCTCGGCGCCCTGCCCGAAATCCGGGAAGCCGACGTCGTCTTTCTGGTGCTGCACGGCGGGCGGGGCGAGGACGGGACCGTCCAGACCATCCTCGACACTATCGGGGTCACGTACACCGGCAGCGGTCCGCTCGGCAGTGCCATCGCCATGGACAAGGACGTCTCCAAGCGCCTCTTCCGGGACGCCGGGGTGCCCACCGCCGACTGGATGATGGCCCCCGTCACGGCAGCCGAGGCGGGAAAGCGCCTAGGTTGGCCGATAGTGGTGAAGCCCTCCAAGCAGGGGTCCACCGTGGGTCTCACGGTGGTAAAGCAGCCGGGGGACTTCGACGGTGCGGTCTGGTACGCGGGAGAGTTTGACGACGAGGTGATGGCCGAGCGCTACGTTCCCGGGCGGGAGCTGACCGTCGGGGTGCTCGACGGCGTGGCCCTGGCGGTTGGCGAGATCATCCCCCAGCACGAGATTTTCGACTACGAGTGCAAGTACACTCCGGGGATGTCGGAGGAGATCTTTCCGGCGGACCTTTCGCCGGTCATCACCGCGGAGACCCAGCGGCTCGGCGTCCTGGCCCACGAGTGCCTGAAGCTGGGCGGGTACTCGCGGGTCGACTTTCGGCTGACGCCCGGGGGGTCGCTCTACTGCCTGGAGGCCAATACCCTCCCCGGCATGACCGCCACCAGCCTGCTCCCCCAGTCCGCGAGGGCGGCGGGCATTGAGTTTGCTCCATTGTGCGACCGGATCTGCAAGTCGGCCCGGCCCGGCGGGGGTCCCCGGGAACAACCGGGGTCTGTTCGGGTTTGATATACTGGTGACTCTCTGAGCGTACGATGTCCTTCAGCAGCCCGTCGCTTCCTCGACTGACTCCATGGCTGGGCCGCATCATCGCGGTCACGGCCATCGTGCAGTTGCTGCTGGAGACGATCTTCGTCTCACCCTCGGTCACCCACCTGCTCCGGATGGACCCGTCCGCGGTCCTGGCGCAGCCGTGGGGCCTGGTCACCTACCTCTTCGTCCACTCCGGCATTCTCCACCTCGCCACGAACATGCTGGCGCTCTACATGTTCGGGACCGCGGTCGAGAACCGGATGGGCTCGCGCGCCTTCCTGCTCTACTACCTGTACTGCGGCATCGGCGCAGCCCTCTTTTCGGTCTTCCTCACGCTCTTCATGGGCCAGGCGCCGTTCATCGGCGCCTCCGGCGCGGTGCTTGGCGTCGCGGTGGCCTTCGCGATGTACTGGCCCGATGCCGAGCTGATGATCTTCCCGATCCCGCTGCCCATCAAGGCACGGTACCTGGTCATCGGCCTGGCGCTGTTCGACGTGATCATGGCCAAGCTCTCTCCCGGCAGCACGGCCCATGAGGCGCACATTGGCGGCATGCTCGCCGGGTGGCTGTTCTTCAAGGGGCAGAGTCTCGGCCGCCGGCGGCCCGCGCGCCCCTCGCGGCAGGCGGCGGAGCGGGTGGTGATGGTGCAGCAGACTGCGAGCCGGGAATCCGAGCCGCGCGCCAACGCCCCCGCCCGGAGCATGCCCCTCCGCCCCGACAACGATCCGGTCGCAGCCGAGGTGAACCGGGTCCTGGACAAGATCAGCGCCACCGGCATCCAGAGCCTGACCCCCGACGAGCGCCGTTTCCTGGACGAGGTGTCGAAGCGGAAGAAGCGGGAGACGAATTAGCCGTTAGCCGTTAGCTGTTAGCTGTTAGCTATTAGCTCCTCCGATGTGATGCGACCCTCCTTGCTCAAGGCGAGGAGGGTCATTTTGCACCGTATGGCTAACAGCTAACAGCTAACGGCCACTTCACCCCACCACAAACGTACACCTCGGATGCGCCCCCCGGTCGCACTCCTCCTTCGCCGGCAGGCCCGTCACCTCCGCCACCAGCGCCTCGACCGCCCGGCAGACCTCGGGATTCTCCCGCACCAGCTCGGCCAGGGGGCAGGCGCTCCCCACCAGCGCCGTCGACCGGCCCCGTGCCTCCATCCGCACCTTGCCCCCCAGCTGCTCCAGCACCTGCTCCGCGACCGCGACCCGCTCGCGCCTGGGGCCGCTCACGCGGGGAGCCGCGGCGGCCAGCCGGCGGCCGGCCTCACGCAGCACGGCGACCCGCTCCGCCGGCGTGAGCCGGTCCTTGAGCGTGGCGAGCAGTTCCTGGAGGAGCGGGAAGTAGGCGCGGGAGAGCCGCTCGCGGGCCAGTGCGGTGAGGCCGTAGATGAGCGCCGGCTTGCGGAGGCCGGGGCGCTTCCCCTCCACGGCAACCAGCCCCTCCCGCTCGAGCGCCGCGAGGTGGGCCCGGACCCCGTTGGGCGTCAGCTCCAGGAGCCGGGCCAGGTCGTCGACCGTGGCGCCACCTCCCTGGAGGTGCACCAGGATCTGCCCCTGGGAGCCTTCGCGAAAGCGGTCCGGGATGGTGGTCATGGGGAGAAGCTATCAGGGGGTGGAAGCAAAGGCAATAAACACAGTAAATACTTGACTTATTAGACTAACATGGTAGCGTTGGCCACCGGGAATGATCCCGGCCCAACCGTGGAGTCTTCCGCATGCGCCGCCCCGTCACCCTGGCCGCCTTCGCCGCGCTGGCCTTCCTTGCACCCCGCCCCGCCCTGGCCCAGGGGATCACTGACGCCAACATCGTCGCCATCTTCGACGCCGCGAATACCGCCGATATCGAGACCGGGTCCCTCGCCGCCCACAAGGGAGCCGATCCCCGGGTTCGCGACCTGGGCCAGTCCTTCGCCGACGCCCACACCGCGGTCCGCCAGCAGGGCCGTGACCTTGCCAAGCAGCTGAGCGTCACCCCCGTCCCGCCCGGCAACGACCAGAGCGGCGCCCAGCACGCGGCCGCAATGAAGAAGCTCGGCGGCCTCAAGGGCGCCGAGTTCGACAAGGCGTGGCTGGATCACGAGATCGCCTACCACCAGGCGGTGATCGACGCGGTGACGAAGACCCTCCTCCCCGCGACGAAGAACGCCGACCTGAAGGCGTTCGAGGAGAAGATCGCGCCGGCCTTCGTGGGGCACCTGCAGATGGCGAAGGAGCTGAGGGCGAAGATGTAGAAGCTGTTAGCTGTTAGCTGTTAGCTATTAGCTCGTACGATGCAAGTCGACCCTCCTTGCAAAGAGCAGGGAGGGTCGCGTCACAACTTGCCAGCTAACAGCTAACAGCTAACAGCTAACAGCTAACAGCTAACGGCTAACGGCCAATGGCTAACGGCTAATGGCTAATCAAGTACTGCCTCGTCGCCCCCGCCTTCCCCCCCAGCCCCGGCATCGTGTCCTGCGCCACCACCGCCGCGATGGTGCTCGCGCTCTCGGCGGGGGTCGTGGCGGTGCACCCGGCCGGCAGCGGCCCGTTCACCCACACCGCCTCCCCACCGTTCTCGAGCTGCCAGTCACTCCGTGACACCGGGGGCGACCCCTTCGCGATCGTCGGCACGGTGTAGCCGAGGCACTTCCCCGTCACCTCCACCGACTTCCCCACCAGCGCCGGGGTGGTGAGCACGTCGTGCACCGAGACCTTCGCGGGACCAGGCACCGAGCCCCCATTGGCCGGGTGACAGGCCACCGACATCGCGGCCGTCACCATCGCAATCCGGAGACGCTTCACTTGCCCCCCTTGGTGAACGGGTGCTGCCAGAGACGGACCGGACGGGGCGCCGTCGGGATCCCGAGCCGCGCCATGGTCGCGATGCGGCGGACGGTCGCCATCTGCGCCGAGGTGGCCTGGCCCGCACCCTGGCGCAGGCTCGCCGTCATGGCGGTCGAGGGCGCCGCCTGAAGCGTGGGCACGGGCGGAGCGTTGACCGTCAGGTTCACCACGAACTTGAGATCGGTGTAGCTGCCCCCGAGGATCTCGCCCAGCGTCGGCGTCGGATCATTGAGCCAGGACGTCGCAAGCGATAGCGTAGGCGTGGGATCCCCGTTCCCCTGGTACCAGAAGGCGAACCCCGAGGTCTGGTCGAACCGGTACGCCAGGTCAAACGCCGGCTGGAAGTTCGACGGGTCGCGCCAGAGGTTGGCGAAGATGGTGTAGACGCCCTTCTCGATGTACCGGTTGGTCAGGTACCCCTCGAAGTTCACCTGGTCGTCCCACGAGTCGTTGGACATCGTCCCGTTGGGGGTCACGCTGCCGAAGGCCGGCACATAGATGTTCCCGTTCGGCTCCAGCACCCAGAAGTCGATGTCGGCCCCCGCCGCCACCGCCCCCGACTGCCACACCAGGTAGGACTCGAACCGGTTGTCGCCCTGGTCCTTCATGGCCGTGGTGGCCTGGCCGCCGGCGTACTGGTTGAGGAACGCGGTCCACGCCTTCCCCGGCATGAGGGTGGCGTAGGTTGCCAGGCTGCCACTGCCGCTCGCCGGCATCACGTCACCGCCGGCGCCGCTGGGCAGCACGATGTTGAGCCCGGCGGAGCGGGACACATCGGCCACGCCCCCGGCCTGGGTGGACCCGGTGCCGTTGCGCGCCCGGTTGTTGATCCGGAACGTGGCGCTGGTCACCGCCGTCTTCACCGCCGCGATCTTGGCCTGCAGCGCGGTCTGGCCCGCCACCTTCGTGTTGAGGGTGTCGAGGAAGTTGGCGATATCGGTCAGCTCGGTGATGGTGTACTTCTGGCTCGCGCCCGCGGCCGCGCTGATCGTGGGCCCGAGCCCGCCAGACAGCCCGGCCTGGAGCGAGGTGGCCAGGTCGTTCAGCGCCGTCTCGAAGTTCGCGAACTCGGCCATGTCGTACGCCGACAGGGTCGTGCTCGACCGGCTCCCCTGGAAGGAGGCGTTGAACCGGTCGACGATCATGCTCGAGAGCGCGCGGCCATCCTGGGTCGGGCTCGCCTGCATCCCGTCGATGATCGAGGTGTAGGGGTTGCCCTCGCCCGGCACCACCTCTTCGCTGAACACCGCATAGCTGGTGAGCCCGGCGATCTTGGCCAGGGTCTCGTACCCCGCCATGAGGCACATGTCGAAGTCGATGACGTCGAGGCCGCCGCTCCCGGTGATCCCGGCCTTGAGGTCGTCGAGCGACATGAGCCCGCTGCCGCCGCTGGTCTCGTCCTGGATCAGGCCGGTGTAGCCGCCCCCATGGTTCCACAGCACCAGCATGTAGTGGTTGGCGGGGTAGTTCTGCTTGGCCCAGGCGATGAAATCCTTGAGCGTGTTCGGGTCGGTCATGTCGACGTTCGACCCGCCGTTGATCTCGGTCACGGTGCCCCGGTCGGGGCCGTTCTTGGCGCTCCCGCCCGCCTGCGTGATCGCATAGCGGAAGGTGTTGAAGTTCTGCCGGTTGAAGCAGGCGGCGGTGCAGCCCTGCTGGTCGAGCACCGAGGGGCTGAACTCCGCCTGGACCACGGTCTGGATCCGGTCACTGATCCCGGCATCCTCCATCTCGTCCAGGTCGAGCACCCCCTGCACCGCGAGGGAGTTGTCGGCCGCCATGTAGACCATCACGGTCCACTCCCGCTGGCCGCCACCCCCGCCACCTCCGCCATTCGAGTCCGACCCGCCGCCACACGCCGCCACCACGCTCGCGGCCAGCGCCAGCGCCACCGCACGCACCACCTTCATAACCGGAATCTCCAGGAGTAAATGACTCGCCGAGACGACTCCCGCGTAACGGCGGGAGTCGCCCGGGATTCTCAGGGCTGGCGCTGATAGGGGAAGGCGGCCATCACCCCTTCGCCCACGAGGTCCTGCAGCACCACCAGCTGCTGCCCGCCGCCGCTACCCCGGAAGGCGACGTTCTCGAAGTACTCCGAGTCGAACCGGAGGGTGTCGCCGGAGAGCTGCCACCGGCCGTGATCGCCCCAGCGGCCCTGGTAGACCAGCTGTCCATCCATGTAGGTGTCCAGCTTGAGCGTGTGGAGATAGGTGCTGTCGCCGGTGATCTCGAACGCCCCGCTGGTGGCCACCACCTTGAGCTGGTAGTTGCCCCACGCGCTGTCGTGCTGGATGCCCTCGTACGCCGTGAACGGCGCCACCAGCGCGTACTGCCCGGCGAGCCCCGTACCCGGATCGACCGGGCCAGGACCCTCGGTGCCTGCTCCTTCGCATCCGCTCACCAGCATGGCCAGCGCGAGGCTCTGCCAGCTGGGGCGGCTGTTGCGCGACCAGCGTGTCATGTCACACCCCCGCTGCTTTCACGGTGAACGGCAGCACCATCCCATGCGCCACGTGCGGCTTCCCGTCCTTGGCGTCGGGGATGTAGCAGATGAGCACGTAGTTGCCGGGAGCCAGGTCGGCCTCGACCAGCGACTCGCCGCTCGGGGCGAGCGCCACCGTGCCGCCCAGGAAACGGGCCGGCGGCGGCTCGGTCGCCACCTCGGGGTTCCACGCCAGGAGATCGGCCGCGGTCTTGCCCGGCTGGATCAGCGCCAGCACCATCTCGTGCAGCTGCGGCCCGTCGTTGATCACCCGGATCACCCGCTTCCCCGCCGCGATCGGCGCGCTCGGGGCGTAGCCGAAATCGAGCATCCGCACGGTCAGGTCGGCCTTGGGGAGCTGCGGCTGCGGGCCGGTCCGCTCGGTGACCCGGAAGCCGGCGACCATCCCCTTCATCATGTGCTGCTGGTGATCCGAGGCGCTCGGTATGAAGCAGAAGACGGCGTAGTTGCCGGCGGGGAGCGCCTGCACCACGCTGCTGCTGTCGCCCGGCCCCACCGCCCCGGGTCCGCCCACCGGCACCATCCAGTCGGGCGGCGGCGCGTCGGGCCGGAGCGCCGCGAGGTCGGCGAGGGTCCTGCCCTGGGTGAGCCGCACCAGCTGCGCGTGGTGCAGCTCGTGGCCCTGGTTCACAAGCTGGAGCCGCATCGCGCCGCTCGGCACCTCGGCCGGGAGCTGGAAGCCGTAGTCCACCGCCACGATCCGCACGGTCGGGAGGGTCGCCGTCTTGCGCGGTCCCGACATGCCGAGGAGGGCGGTGACGATGCCGGCGCCGGTGACGACGCTGGCGACGTAACGGGTGGGAGAGAGTCGCGGGGCATTCATGGTGCGCTGTCCTTTGCCTGCGTCGTGTGGCAGGCGACAATCGCCTCGATGGCGATGCTGTCCTGGGTGACTCCGCTGACGCGAAAGGTCGCGCCGGTCGGAGGATGATTGACGATCGTGACCCGCCCGCGGCCCTTCGGCCTCGGCGAGTCGGCCCGGGTCTCGATTTCCCGCGCGACGCCGGTGAAGAAGTCGCCGAAGACGATCCCGAGATAGAACTGGTCCTGCACCGTATCCACCGGGACGAGGAGCTGGAGACTCCGCAGCCCTTCCTTCGGTCCGGTCCAGTCGGTGAGCTGCACCCCCCAGCTGCCCGGGCCCACCAGGTTCCGGCTGCAGGTGGCCTGCGCGGCACGCGCCTCGTACCGGCCGGGGTTGGTGCCACCCACGAGCCTCAGCTCCACCTCCGCCGCGGGTGCGCGCCCCATCCCGCAGCCGGCCAGCAGCAGCGGCCAGGCAACACGCACCCACCGGCGGAGCGACACTTACCGGGTCCGGAGCGAGGTGATCTGGATCGCGCCCGTAGCCGGCGAGGCGTTGAACGTCCCCTCGACGGTGATGTTGAGCGTGGTCTCCGGATCGCTGAAGAGTCCGCCCTGGGCATCGAAGGTGAACGTGCCCTTGAACGCGGTCGCCGAGCTCTGCGTCACCGTGAGGGTGCCGCCGGTGGCGACGAAGATCGCGGCCGGCTGGCCGTTGTCGGTGTCGAACGCGGTCGCGACGAAGTCACCGCTTCCCGGGGTGGTGTTGAGCGCATCCTTGATGTCGTAGGTACCGACGGCCGGCACCTGCCCGCCGAGCCGGACGATCTGGATGAGCGACCCGCCCGACCCGCTCTCCGACATCTCCAGGCCAAACACCTCACCCTGCGCCTCGTCGACCGCCGTCCCGAAGAGGGCCGCGCCCTTCACGCTCGGCACCTGCACGTCCCCGCTGACCTTGGCCGAGAAGCCGCTGGACCCGGGGTTGCCCGGACCAGGGCCGGTCGAGCCATTGTCATCGCCGCACGCCGCCAGGGTCACCGTTGCCGCCAGGGCCATCCACCCGATCGCTCGCATCTGGTACGCTCCGTCATTGGGGTTTGCACTGTGACAGGCGCTTGCTCGCCCGTCGGACGGGGGGTACAATAGGCCCGGCGTTCACCTCCCGATTAAGACCCGGCTATCCCGCAATCAACTCCCGATCAACTCGGCTAACGTGCTGCGGCTCAAGACCTTCGGTGGGCTGGCCCTGACCCGGGATGGCACCCCGGTCGAGGGCGCTGGCGCCCAGCGGAGGCGCCTGGCGCTGCTGGCACTCCTGGCCGCGGCCGGCGAACGGGGCCTGGCGCGCGAAAAGGTCCTGGCGCTGCTGTGGCCGGAGAGCGATCCGGAGCGCGCCCGGAAGAGCCTGGCCCAGGCTGTCTACGCCTTGCGCCGGGAACTCGGATCGGAGGAGCTGATTGTCGGGGTGACCGAGCTCAGGCTCGGCTGGGAGGGCTTCACCAGTGACCTCGCCGAGTTCCGGGCCGCGCTCCAGTCCGGGCAGCACGACAAGGCGGCGGGGCTCTACGAGGGACCGTTCCTCGACGGCGTCTATATAGATGAGGCGCCCGAGTTCGAGCGCTGGGCCGAATCGGAACGGGGGAGCCTCGCCCACGACTACGTGGTGCTGCTCGAGCAGCTCGCGCGGGAGGCCGAGCACCGGGGCGAGTATCGCGCCGCCGTCGGCTGGTGGCGCAAGCTCGCCAATGCCGACCCCCTCAACAGCAAGGTGGCGCTGGGACTGATGCTGGCCCTGCGCGCGGCCGGCGATCGCGGCGGCGCCCTGCAGCACTTCCGGGTGTACGAGATGCTGCTCAAGGACGAGCTCGATCTCGCGCCCGACCGCGCCCTCCTCGACCTCGCCGATTCGCTCAAGCGCGCGTCCGAGAGTCCCCTGGTGGAGCCCTCCCGGCCGGCGGCGAACGGCGGTTCGTCCGCGGCGGGCTCCGGCATCCTGCCGACGGTCGGGATGACCACCGTTCCCGGAACTCCGGCGGCGGTGCGCCCACTCTCCACGCCGGCACCGTCGGTGCCCTCCCCCCGAACCGCGGGCCACGAACGCGTCGGCATCTCCGGCAAGACCGACGAGTACGCCCGTCCCCGTCCCATGGGCGACATGGAGGGTGCCCACCCCTTCGCCCGGCCGGCCCCCGCGGCGGCGGAGCCGGTGAAGAAGCCCTTCCTGGCCCGGAAGAGCACCCGCTACGGCATCATCCTCGGCTTCGGGCTCGGCGTCCTGGTGGCCGCCTTCGCGAGCATCCGCGTCCGGCTGATTCCCGAGCGGAACACCGGCCCCGAAGTCCCGGTGGTGGCCGTCGGCCTGATCCGCGACTTCACCAAGGCGCGCGAAGGACTGACGCTGCCACTCGCCGACATGCTCGCCACCAACCTGGCCCGCGCCGAGGGGATCCAGGTCATCAGTACCGCGCGGATGTACGAACTGCTCTCGCAGCAGGAGAGCGCCAGCGATTCCCTCGGCGCCATCATGCGGGCCGCGCGTGCGGCCGGTGCAACCGACCTGCTCGACGGGGCGCTGATCGACAGCGCCGGGAGCTACCAGCTCGACCTCCGCCGCACGCGCATCGCGAGCGGCAGCCTGGGTGGTGCCTTCCGGGTCTCCGGCAAGGATCTCTTCGCGCTGGTCGAGGCAGGCACGACCCGGCTGGTCGGCTCCCTCGGCGTGAAGGGCCCCAGCACTTCGTTCGCCGACGTGACCACGGCATCACTGGTGGCGTACCGCTTCTACGAGGAAGGCCTGCGGGCCTTCTTTGCGGGCCAGGGTGAAGCCACCGACCGGCTTCTCTCCCAGGCGCTGGCGGAGGATTCGACCTTCGCGATGGCCGCGTACTGGCTGGCGAAGCTCCGGAACGGGGACGTGCCGCTGATGGAGCGGGCCCTCCGCCTGAGCGAGCGGGCGAGTGACCGGGAGCGCCTGCTCATCCGGGCGGGGTGGGCCGACATGACCGATGATCCCAGCCGGCTCGCCACCGCCGAGAGCCTGACCACCCGGTACCCCGCCGAACTGGAGGGGTATCTGTGGCTGGGGCACGCCCAGAAGTGGGTGGGAGATTTCCCCGCCGCGGTGGCGTCACTCAAGCGGGTTATCAGGATGGACTCGGCCAGCCTCGCGATCGACATGCGCGGCACCGGCGCCCCGATGCGCTGCCTCGCTTGCGAAGCGACGGTCGAGATCTCGAGCGTGTATCACATGATGGACTCGCTCCCCGCGGCGGAGCGGGAGATCAAGGGCTGGATCCGGAAGCAGCCGCGGAGTATCAGCGCCTGGGGCAACCTCGAGCAGCTCTATGTGTTCTGGAACCACTTCGATGAGGCGGCGGCCGCCTCGCGCACGCTCAGCACCATCAGCCCGGGGATCAACCAGGAGTGGTTCCTGACCCATGTCGCGTGGCGTGCCGGGCGCTATCGCGAGGCCGATTCCCTCTTCGCGATCCTGGGGGAGAGCCAGGTAACCGCCGGCGAGGGGCTCAAGTGGCTGAGCATCAGCCTCCGAACCCAGGGCCGGGTGCGGGAAGCGCTTGCCCCCGCGGAGCGGCTGCGCGCGACCATGAAGGCGCCCCGGCGCGACGCCGTGCCGTATACCGGGCTCTTCGAGGCCCAGGTCTACTTCGACCAGGGCAACTTCCGCCGCGCCGCCGCCATCTTCGACTCGATCAGCCGGGCGCCGCTCTACTCCGGCATTCCCTCGCAGATCGCCCGCAACCTGGTCTGGACCCAGACGCTCCGGGCCACCGCGCTGGCCGCGGCGGGTGACACCGCCATCCTGGCCGGGCTCGCCGACAGCGTCGAGGCCTGGGGACGGGGCAGCAGCTACGGCCGCGACCGGCGGCTGTATCACCACATTCGCGGACTGCTGCTGACGGCTCGGGGCGATCTCGAGGATGCGGTCCGCGAATACCGGCAGGCGATCTTCTCCACCACCACCGGCTACACCCGGACCAATCTCGAACTCGGCCGTGTCCTGCTCCGCCTCGGGCGCCCGCGCGAGGCCGCCGAACTGGCGGAGGCCGCGCTCCGCGGGGCCTTTGAATCGACCGGCACCTATGCAACCCAGACAGAATTGGCAGAACTGGCTGCCGCGGGATGGGACGGGGCAGGAAAGAAGGACAGCGCACTCGTCCGCTATCGCCAGGTCGCATCGAATTGGGCACACGCTGATGCGGTATTCGGCCCGCGCGTGGAGCGCGCGCGCCTTCGCATCGCGGCGTTGTCGGGACAGTGAAGCACTCTTCGTTCGTCCGAGCGTCAATCGCGCGTCAGGTTCGCGTGCACACGCGGGGTAACTCATCTCCCGTGTGTGTCAATCCCTCTTGCGTCTCGGAAAGAACATTCGATATTCTCGCACGTGCTGATCAATCTTGTCCCGGAGTTCCTCACCGTTCTCCGTGCCGCGGATCGTGAAGCGGCGTTCGAGCAGTATCTCTCCGCACATCGCGCTGTCCTCTCCGCCTACTGGCACAATTACGTGCTGGACCTGGAGAGCCCACAGGCGCCGGCGGTCATCGCGCACGCGCTGAACGCCGACCGGTCCGATCTCCACGAGCTGCTCGAGTCGACCGACATCGAGGGCATCGTCGAGGACGCGATCGCCCAGTCCGAGGACCTGCTCCAGATCGATCGGCCCACCGACGTCTACCTGATGGTGGGAATGGGTGCCGCCAACGCCGGCGAACTGGTGGTCGGCGGCCGCGGCGTGGCCTTCATCTGCCTCGAGCACTTCACCGGCCGGGCCAACCCCGAGACCTACGGCATGGGGCTGCCCCCGGAGCTCATTCCGCTCTGGGTGGCGCACGAGCTGGCCCACTGCGTCCGGTACACCTCGCCCAGCAGCCAGAGCGACCTCCGCCGCATCGTGGCCGACCAGGCCGGCTACTATGACTACTGGGTCACCGGCAGCCGGGCGTCGCTCCGCGAGCTGCTGGTGAATGAGGGCCTCGCCGTGCACGCCGCCGAAGCGGTGGCGCCGGGGCTCGATCCGGCGAACTACTTCGGCTATCCCCGCCGCCAGTACCGCCGCCTCCGCGAGCTCGAGGCGTTTCTGCGCCGGGTGGTCGAGCCGGAGCTGGAGGGCAAGGGCATCGGGCTGCGGCTCCGCTACCTGTCGGGCGGGATGAGTCCCTCCTCGCGCCTCGTCGGTGGCCGAGTGCTTCCCGAACGCTCGGGCTATTATCTCGGGCACCGGATGACCGAAGCGCTGGTGCAGGAACGGGGGATCGCCACCGCGCTCCGGGCCAGTGCCCAGGAGTTCCAGGCCTCGGAAGACCAGTCCCGGGGCATCCAGACCGCCTAGCCCGCCCCATCAGGCGCACGCCTCCCATGGACCCCATCAAGATCAGCTTCAAGAAGAAGGGCACCATCTACGTCGAAGGCGCCTCCATCGAGGTCCGCGACGACGAGGGCAACCTGGTGCCGATTCCCACCTTCAAGCAGCCCAACGTGGTGAAGCTCTGCGGCTGCGGCAAATCGCTCAACAAGCCCTTCTGCGACGGCAGTCACAAGCGCGACCCGGGTCCCGACCAGCAGCGCTAGGCACGTTTCAGGGCGGGGCGATCGAATCCCAGTCGGATGGCGGCGCGTAGGTGGCCGACCCATCCCCTTCGAGGATCGATGCGCCTCGGCGCCACCTGGCTCGCTGCCCTCGGTGCAGCAGCCGTACTCGCAGTTCCCGCCGCCGCCCAGGTCAAGCACTCACCCCGCCCGACCGTTCCCGCGATCACCGCGGACGACCTCCGCACCCGGCTCTTCATCTTCGCCGATGATTCCATGGAGGGCCGGAATACCTCGACCCCCGGCCACGAGCGGGCGGTTGCCTATCTCGAGCGCGAGGTGCGGAGGATCGGGTTGGTCCCCGGTGGCGAGAACGGGAGCTATTTCCAGACGGTCCCGTTCGTGAGCCGCGGGGTCGACCCGGCGAGCACCCTCTCGGTCAATGGTCGCGCGCTGACGCTCTGGAGTGAGTTCCTCCCGCGCGACCAGGGTCCCATGGACCTCCAGCTGTCGGGGCTCCCGGTGGTCTTCGGCGGGTTCTGGGGCGATTCGACCTCGCTGCTGCCGGCCTCCCAGGCCGCGGGCAAGCTGGTCCTCCTCGGGGTGTCGCCCGATTCCGGATCGCCCTGGAACCGCGTCAACCGCTTCGAGATCTCCCGCCGCTTTGCCCCGGCCGTCGCAATCGCGGTGGCGGCACTCGATTCGGCGCCAGCCGACCAGGTCGCCTTCTTCAAGAACCCGGGAATCACGCTGCCCCAGACTGCCGGCGAAGGCCCGGGCTATCTGTATGTCACCGAGGGGGTCGCGAGCTCGCTGCTGGGGACGCCCCTTCGCCAGGCCCGCGCGGGCGCTGTGGGGACGGGGCTGACCGGAGAGATCCACCTGCGGGCAACCCCGCGCCCGTCGCGCAACGTGATCGGCATCATCCCGGGCAGTGATCCGGCCCTCAAGGGTTCGTACATCGCCGTCGGGGCGCACAGCGACCACGTCGGAACCTCGCCCCTCGCCCAGGATCACGATTCGGTCCGGGCCTACAACACCGTGATCCGCCCGAAGGGCGCCGATGACGCTCCCCGGGAGCCGACGGCCTACGAGGCGAGACGCATCGCCGAGGAGCTGGGGCGGCTGCGGAAGCTGCATGCGCCGCGGCGGGACACGATCTACAACGGGGCCGACGACGACGGCTCCGGATCGGTCACCCTCCTCGAGATGGCGGAGGCGATGCAGAAGGCCCGGGTCCGCCCCAGGCGCTCGGTGCTCTTCATCTGGCACACGGGAGAAGAGGAGGGGCTGTTCGGTTCACAGTGGTTCACCGATCATCCCACCGTCCCGCTCGACTCGATCGTCGCGCAGGTCGATGTCGACATGGTGGGGAGGGGGGAAACGCTGGCGCAGAAGGACGGAGCCAACCTGCTCGTGATCTTCGGCTCCCGCCGGGTCTCGAGCGAGATGGGGGACATCGTCGATGCGGTGAATGCCTCCAGTCCCCATCCGTTCATCCTGGACTACCATATGGATGTGGACGGGCACCCGGAGCAGGGGTACTGCCGGAGCGACAACTGGAACTACAACCGCTACGCCATCCCGACGGTCTCGCCCATGACCGGCTACCACATCGACTATCACCAGGTCAGCGACGAGCCGCAGTACATCAACTACGGCCAGATGGCCCGGATCGGGCAGTTCCTGCAGAGCCTCACCGTCACCCTCGGCAACCTGGATCACCGCCTCGCCGCCGACCATGGGAAGCGGGACCCGGCGCAGCAGTGCCGGCAGTAGCCAGGGGCGTTACAGCCGGCCCACGATCTCCTTCACGACCTTCGCCGCCACCCGGGCGGTGAGGTCGCGAAGGTCGTTCCGCGGATTGAGCTCCACCACGTCGGCCGCGACCAGCACGCCCTTCGGAATCGCCTGGAGGATCGAGACCAGCTCGCGGGTGGTCAGTCCTCCGGGCTCCGGGTGGGAAATCCCCGGGGCAAAGGCGGGATCCAGCACATCGATGTCGACCGAGAGGTAGACCGGCCCGCGGAGGCTCCCCGCCGCTGCCAGCATCGCCTCGTGACCCGCTCGCATCGGGACGATCTCCACCCCGAACCGCTCCGCCTGCTCCTGCTGGTGCCGGTTGAGCGTCCGGATCCCCAGCTGCACCAGCCTGCCAGCCAATCGCTCTTCCATGACCCGGGCAAACGGCGACGCGTGGGAATGCGGGTCGCCCTCGAAGTCATGGTAGAGGTCGGGATGGGCATCCAGGTGCAGCACGGTGAGCGACGCGTGGGCCGGCCGCACCCCGCGAATCAGCGACCAGCTGATCGAGTGGTCGCCCCCGAGGAAGATCGGGGTGACCCCGCGGGAGGCGAGCGCCGCGGCCTTGGCCTGGATGATCCCATGCGGATCAGGCTGGCCCTCGAGCGCCAGGTCGCCGGCGTCCTGCAGCAGCGCGGCCACGTCCTGCAGCTCTTCGTTCCAGGCGTTGCTCGACTCGTGCTGCAGCGCCGCGCGGATCGCCGGCGGTGCCAGCGCGGCGCCGCGCTGGTACGAGGAATTGCCGTCCCAGGGGATGCCGAGCAGGGTGGGCGGGCCGGCCGTCATGGGATGGTGACCGGGTCTCCCACGGTCAGCCGCCCCACCCCGTAGTGCACCACGTTCTGCCCGAACATCACCTTCCCGTCCTGCCGCCGGAACGTCGCCAGGGTGCGGAGCGGCTCATCGCCGTCCCGCGCACCCCGCTCCTGGCTGGTGGTGGTCACGACACAGCGGGCGCAGGGCTTCACCACTTCCATCTCCAGCCCGCCGATCCGGATCGCCCGCCAGCCATCTTCCGCGAAGGGCGCGCTCCCCGCCACCACGAGGTTGGGCCGGAACCGGTTCATCGGCAGCGCCTCGCCGAGCCGCTGGTTCAGGTCGGCCAGCGACGCGTCTCCGATGAGCAGGAAAGGAAACCCGTCCGCGAATCCGGTGCGGCCGCCCCGCGGTGCCCAGTCGCGGTCGACCTCGCGGCGCACCGTATCCGGCATGTACGCCAGCACCACCTCGAGCCCCACGACCTGGGAGAACCAGTCGTCGGCCCGGTGGTCCGGGGCGACCACACTGACCTGGTCATCCCAGATCATGGTCGAAACCGGCCGCCCGCCCAGCGGATTGAGCGCGAGCACCAGGTCGGGCATGCCCGGCGCCGTCACCCGGAGGTGCGGCTCGGCCACCTCCACCCGCACCAGCGCGAGCGCGGGACACTCCCGCTGGGTGATGAACTCGCCCCGCGGCGTCGTGACCATCCAGCGGCGGTCGTAGCGAAATCCGAAGGTATCCACGTCCCACGAGCGGACGGCGATGCCGGCGCAGGACTTGATCGGATAGATGTTGAGGGCGGAGAGGTGCATGGGCGAATGATAGTTGCGATTCAAGGACGTCTGTCACTTCCCCACGCAGAAACTGGCGAACACCCGGTCGAGCACGTCCTCCACGTCGATCACGCCGATCAGGGTGTCGAGCGCGCGGACCGCTTCCTGGACATGATGCGAGGCCAGCACCGCATCGCCGCCGCTTGCGACCTCGGGCCTCGCCGAGGCCAGCGCCGCCGCCGCGCGGGTGAGTGCCACCCGGTGCCGCTCGCGGGTGAGCACCGGCTCCAGGTCGGCCAGGGTGACGCCTCCGGCAAAGAGCCGTTCCGCCACCAGCCGTCGCAGCGTATCCAGCCCTTCCCCGGTGACGGCGGAGACCGCGACCGTCCCCCCGCTTCCCCCCAGGTCGGCCTTGGTCCGGACCCGGAGCACCCTGTCCGGGTTCAGCGCCCCGGGACCACCGGAGTCCGGGTCGCACAGCAGCACCAGGTCGGCCGCCGCCGCGTAGCGCTGCGACACCTCCTGCCCCATCGCGTCGATCCGGTCCGTCGTCTCCCCCAGTCCGGCGGTATCCACCAGCCGCACCGGCCAGCCGAGAAAATCGGCCGGCGCCTCGATCGCATCCCGCGTGGTACCGGGAATCTCGGTGACCAGCGCCCGGCTGGTTCCGAGCAGCGCATTGAACAGTGACGACTTGCCCGCATTCGGCGGCCCCGCCAACACCACCAGCGCGCCACGCCGCACCCGCTCCGCCAGGGGCGCGGTCGCCAGCAGCTGGTCGATCCGTCGAGCCACGTCGGCGCGGGCCGCCTCGATCCGCTCGCGCGGGATCACGCCATCATCTTCGTCGGGAAAGTCGACATCGTAGGCCAGGAGCGCGAGCAGCTCGACCAGGGCATCACGAAGCTCGCCGATCCGCCGGGAGAGACCCCCCTCGAGCTGGTGCAGCGCCGAGCGGAGCTGGGCCGGGGCTTCCGCCTCGATCAGGTCGCCCAGGGCCTCGGCCTGGAGAAGATCGAGCTTCCCATGCTCTACCCCGCGCCGGGTGAACTCCCCCGGGTGCGCGGGGCGCGCCCCCGCCGCTTCGATCGCCGCGATGACCCGGGCAGGCACCTGGAGCCCCCCGTGAGTGTGGAACTCGACCATGTCCTCGCCGGTCTCGCTCCGCGGGCCGGGAAAGACGAGATAGAGCCCCCGGTCGAGCAGCTGGCCGCTGGCGTCGCGAAACGCCGCCAGCCGCGCTTCTCTCGGTGGATCGGCACGGAAGGAGGGAATGACCCGCTGGGCGATGCCAAAGACCCCACGTCCCGACAGCCGGATCACCGCGACCGCGGAGCGGCCGGGTGGCGTGGCAAGGGCGACGATGGGGTCGGTGAGCATGAGTTGGGTCCGGATTCCGAGGAACTCAGGGAAGTTACCTCGGAACCCGGAAGCCGGAACTCGGACCTACTTGGATTTCCTGGGTGGGCTCGTCTTGGTCCCGACGACGGGCTGGGCCGCCCGCTTCTGCCGCTCTTGCGCCAGCATCCACTGCTGCGGGATGCTGGCCAGGTTCTGGACGAAGTAATACAGGTTGAGCCCGGAGGCGAAGTTGAAGAACATGCCCGTCATCATGATGGGCATGACGTAGAGCATCATCTTCGTCTGCGGATTGGGCGGCATCCCCGCCATGCCGATCTTGTTGAGGGCGAACATCGAGAGCCCCATCACAACCGGCAGGATGTGGAACGGGTCCTTGAGGGACAGGTCCGGCAGCCACAGGAACGCCTGCCCCCGGAGCTCGATGGTGTTCGCCAGCACGAAGAAGAGCGCCAGCATCACCGGCCAGGGGAGCAGCATCGGCCAGCACCCGCTGAACGGATTGACGCCTTCGCGCTTGTACAGGCTCATCATCTCGGCCTGCATCTTGGGCGGATCGTTCTTGTACGCCTCCTGGATCCGCTGCATCTCCGGCTGCACCGCCTGCATCCGCATGCTGGCGCGCATGCCCCGCTGGTTGAGCGGCCAGAGCAGGATCCGGATCAGGATCCCGAAGACCACCAGCACCATGCCGTACGCCAGCTCGAAGTGGGTGTGCATCCACACCAGCAGCCAGCGCGCGCCCACGGCGATCGGGCGGATCAGCGTCCGGAAGCCGGGCCAGCCATAGGGGTTGATGTCGTAGAAGTCGTGCCCGATGGCGCGAAGCCGGGGATACTCCATCGGCCCGGCATAGATCCGGTACTGGAAGGTGCCCTTGGCCTCGACCGGGATGCCGAAGGTCACGTCGGCGCGGTGGATCCGGCCCCGCTGGTGCGGCGCCACGACGGTGGCCCCGGTGAACTTGGCCGCATCCTCATCGATGGCGAGCAGCGCCGTCACGAAGTACTTCGACTTGACGGCGACCCACTCGAACGGACCGCTCAGGGTCCGGACCTCGGCCGAGTCGAGGCTCGAGAACTTGAGCAGCTTGGACTCATCGGTCTTGGTCACCACACCGAAGTCGTACCAGTTGGCGTTGGTGTCCGCCTCGGTCGAGCGCATCCCGTGCCCCATCCCGATGAGCAGGGTGCCCCCGGTCGGGCCCAGGCCCGTCACGCTGCCGCGGACGTCGATCTGGTAGTCGTCCGGCCGGAAGTGATAGGCCAGCCGCACCACCACCGAGCCCCGCGCGGCGGTGAGCACCAGGCTGTCCTGCCCGTTCACGGTGAGGGTCCGGGCCGACGGGACAAAGTCCCAGGTGCTGAGCGCCAGGGTGTCGCGGCCCACCAGGAGCGAGAGCTGGTTGATGGCCGCACTGTCCGGCAGCAGCCGGACCGGCTCACCCTTCTCGGGGGCGTAGAGACTCTTGTAGGAGTTGGGCGTCGCCTGGGTGATGGCGCCGCCGCGGGTGGAGAGCTTGTAGGTGTATAGCGCCGAGGTCACGGTGAGAATCTCGGCCGGCGCCGCTGCCTCGGGGCCCGTCGGCAGGGGTCCGGCGGGAGCAACAGCGCCCGGCGATACCGCCTGGGCCGGACCGGGCTTGACGGCACTGCTGTCGGCCCGGCCACCGGCGCGGCCCGTGGGCTTCTTGGGAGGCTTGAGAAAAAACGTGGGCGCGAGCGCGATCACCATCATCAGCGCGATAGCCCAAATGACGCGTCGGTCCATTGCTGTGGGTATCGGTCAGGGCACCGGGTCGACGCCGCCGGGATGGAACGGATGGCAGCGCATCAGACGCCAGGTACCGAGCAGTAGGCCCTTGAGGGCGTGGTGCCGCTGGAGTGCCTCGAGCATGTACTGGGAGCAGCTCGGCGCAAACCGGCAGCTGGAAGGGAGCCCGGGGGAAATCCCGAGCTGGTACAGCCGAACCAGCGCGATGCAGAGCCAGGTGAGCGGGGCCTGCAGCGCCTGCCAGGGCGTACGTGGGCGGGGGAAAAGGGTTCCGCGTTCCGCGTTCTGCGTTCCGCGAGGCTCATCGGCACCCCCCGGACTCTCCCCCGAGGTGTCCTCGGGGGTTCGCGGAACGCGGAACGCGGAACGCGGAACGCTCACTTCACCACCCCGCCAAACATGGCTTCTGCGAACTCCAGCAACTCCGACCGCAATTCGTCAAAGCTCGCCGCGTAGGCTTCCCGCCGGGCCCGGATGAGCAGGTCCCGCGCCCCCTGCCTCGGCATCACCTGCCGCCGCCACACTTCCAGCAGACGCCGCCGCAAACGATTGCGGGCCACCGCCGAGGACTGGAACTTGGGAACTATCAGTCCCATCCGCGGGTGGCCCGTCATGTTGTCCATCCAGCTGAACTCGAGCGACCGGCCTCGGCGCCGCCGACCCTGAGACAGGCATCGCGACCGGTCCGCCTGGCTGACCAGGCGCCGCGGTCGCGGCAGCCGCTCGCTCGTCGTCAGCGGCTCCCGTGCTTCGAGCCGGTCGTGACGGTCAGCTGCTTGCGGCCCTTCTTGCGCCGGCGCGACAGCGTCTCGCGGCCCCAGCGGGTCTCCATCCGGGCCCGAAAGCCGTGCTTGGCAATGCGCTTCTTGTTGCGCGGGCGGTACGTCGGCTGCATTGGAAATCCCTGAAAATGAGCCCGCAAACCTACTCAGGAGACAGGCTTCCGGTCAAGGTTGACTTTTCCACATGCGGGCCGTAACATCGTCGGCCCTTGCGAACGCCCTACCCAGCCTGAGCAGCATGCCGCAGTCCCCCAAAGAGGTCTGGAAGCTCATTCTCGACGAAGCCAGTCGGCAGCTTCCGGACAAGATCGTTCGTGCGTGGCTCGAACCGACCGAGGCCATGGCGCTCGAAGGTGACCGCCTGGTGGTGGCGGCCCCCGACGAGTTCGCGGCCAAGTGGAACGAGACCAATCACGGCGCCCTCCTGTCCAAGCTGGCGGAGGGGGTCGTCGGGACACCCACGACCGTGACCTTCCGCGTCCAGGAGGACCGGCAGCGGCGCCCCCAGATGGACTTCTTCGTGAGTCCGCCGGCGGGGCAGGCCAGCGTCACCCAGTCGAACCCCAGCAACCAGCCGCTCAACGAACGCTACACCTTCGAGACGTTCGTCATCGGCAAGTCCAACCAGCTGGCGGCCGCGGCGGCCCACGCCGCGGTGGAAGCCCCGGGGAAGACCTACAATCCCCTCTTCATCTATGGCGCCACCGGGCTGGGCAAGACCCACCTGATGCAGGCCATCGCCCACGCGATGCTGCGGCGCCGCCCCGAGACCCGGGTGCTCTACGTGAGCGCCGAGCAGTTCATCAACGAGGTCATCGAGGGGATCAGCCGGCGCACCATGCCGGAGTTCCGCAAGCGCTACCGCACCGACATCGACCTCTTCCTGGTCGACGACGTCCACTTCCTTGAAGGCAAGGAAGCCACCCAGGAAGAGTTCTTCCACACCTTCAACGCGCTGTATGAGGGTGGAAAACAGATCGTCCTGACCTCCGACCGGCCCCCCAAGGAAATCCCCGGGCTCGAGGCCCGGCTGGTGAGCCGGTTCGAATGGGGCATGGTCGCCGACATCGGCCAGCCCGATCTCGAGCACCGCATCGCCATCCTGCGGAAGAAGCAGGAGCAGGACCACCTGGAGATGACCATCCCGGACGACGTGCTCCGCTTCATCGCGGAACACGTCCGTTCCAACGTCCGGGAGCTCGAAGGGTGCATCATCAAGCTGCTGCTCTACGCCTCGCTCAAGCATCGCGAGGTATCCATCGAGCTGGCCCGCGAAGCCCTGGCCGACAAGATCCGGCCGGGTGACGACGCCCCCGGCTCGCCGCGGAGCCTCCCGAGCATCGACCGGATCCAGGACGTGGTGGCGCGACGCTGGGGCGTCACTGCCGAACAGCTGCGCTCCAAGGCCCGGATCAAGACCCTGGTCATCCCGCGCCAGATCGCGATGTATCTCGCGCGCGACATCCTCCAGATGCAGCTCATCGAGATCGGCCAGGCCTTCGGCGGGCGGGACCACTCCACCGTCATCCACAGCGTGGACAAGGTGCAGCGGCAGATGACGCGGGACCGGAGTTTCCGGGAACGGATCGAAAGTGCGCGCGCGGAGCTGAGTACACAGTAAGTATCCACGCGGCGTGTGGGGAATGTTGGAACCGGTGCAGGACGCGGGGTTTGTGCAGAGCGGGTCCACCCCGTCCACAGCCGGTCCACAGCGGGAAAGTCGGCAGCTTACGCTCTCACTGCGACTTGGCCCGCTCATCCACATCTCCAGAGTCCCTACTGCTACGGCTATATAGCTTATCTTGGGAAGTACGTAGTTCTTTCTTGCACCCCCGAGGAGCGGGATGAAGTTCACCATCACACGGGAGCAGTTCCAGGAGGGCTTGCAGGCGGTCGCCGCCAGCATCCCCACCAAGACGACACTCCCAGTCCTGTCGAACGTGCTGCTCGAGGCCACCGGCGACGGTCTGCGCCTCTCCGGTACCGACCTCGACATCGCGGTGAGCACGACGGTACCCGCCTCGGTGGACCAGGAAGGGGCGATCACCCTCCCTGCCAAGAAACTCTCCGACATTGTCCGGGAGCTTCCCAGCGCCGCTATCCGGCTCACCAGTTCGGGCGAACAGCGGGCCACCATCGAATGCGGCCGGGCCAAGTTCCGCCTTCTGGGACTTCCCCGTGAGGAATTCCCGGCCTTCCCGGCGGTGAAGTTCGACGGCGGGTGGCGGAGCAAGGCCGGGGACGTGCAGAAGCTGGTCTCGCACGTCGCCTTTGCTGCCAGCACCGAGGAGAGCCGCCCGATCCTCAACGGCGTGCTCTGGGAGCTCCGTCCCGAGCGGATGCGCATGGTGGCGACCAACGGCCACCGCCTGGCTCGCATGGACGTCCCCGTCTCTGCCGGCATGGGCCGCGGCCAGGCCGACCTGATCATCCCGCCCAAGGCGCTGGACCAGATCCGCCGGCTGTTCGCCGAAGGTGACGAGCTCGAGATCGCCCGGAGCGAGAACCACCTCGGCTTCCGCTCGGCGACGACCCAGGTCTTCACCCGGCTGATCGAGGGTCCGTACCCGAACTACGAGCAGGTGATCCCGCGGGAGAACGACAAGTCGATGACCGCCGACAAGGCGGCGCTCACTGCGGCGCTTCGCCGCATGAGCATCGTCGCGAGCGACCAGACGCACCGGATCCGGATGGGTCTCGCCAGCGCCTCCTGCAAGCTCTCGGTGCAGACCCCTGACCTCGGTGAGGCCCAGGAAGAGCTTTCGGTTGCCTACGATGGCGACAACCTGGAGATCGGCTTCAACGCCTCCTACCTGCTCGAGATCATGAAGTTCATGCCGACGGATGAAGTGCGCATGACCTTCAAGGGTCCCGAACGGGCCGCCACGTGCGAACCGGTGGGGTGGAACGACCCGGCGGCGTACATGACGCTTGTCATGCCGCTCCGCCTGGTCGACTGATCGCAGGGCTGTCATCCTGAGCGAAGCGAAGGATCTACTCCGCCCTCACGAGATCCCTCGCTTCGCTCGGGGATGACAGAGAAGTCCATGCCCAGACTCCAATCCAAGACCATACGCGTCATCGGCGTCCCCATGGACCTCGGCAGTGGCCGCCGGGGCGTCGACATGGGGCCCTCCGCCATCCGCATCGCGGGCCTCCACCGCCGGCTCGCGGAGCTGGGCCATAGCGTCGTCGACGAGGGCGACCTCGACATCCACAACATGGAGGAGCTCAAGGTCGGCAGCCTCCGCGCCCGGTATCTCGCGGAGATCTCCAAGGCCAACCGGCTCCTCGCCAGTGCGGTCCAGAAGGTGATGCAGCGGGGCCATTTCCCCCTGGTGCTCGGTGGGGATCATTCCATCGCGGCGGGGACGGTCTCCGGAGTTGCCGCGTACGGGAAAGCGAAGGGGAAGAAGGTCGGCCTCATCTGGGTCGACGCCCACAGCGACATCAACACCCCCGCTACCTCGCCGTCGGGCAACGTCCACGGCATGCCGCTCGCCGCGCTCCTGGGCCTGGGCCCCACCGCGCTGACTTCCATCGCCGGCCGGTTCCGGAAGGTGCTCCCCGAGAATGTGGCGCTCGTCGGTATCCGCAGCGTCGACGAGGGAGAGCGCACCCACCTCCGGAAGCTCGGCGTGCACGTGTACACCATGGCCGACATCGACCGCCACGGGATTCATATCGTGATGGAGAAGGCGATCGAGAACGTCACGAAAGACACCGGCCTGGTGCACGTGAGCTTCGATCTCGATTCGGTGGATCCTAGCCTGGCGCCCGGGGTGGGCACCCCGGTGAAGGGAGGCCTCGACTACCGCGAGGCCCAGCTGATCATGGAGTCGCTGGCGGAGCGCGGGGTGGTCACGTCGCTCGAGATGGTGGAGGTGAACCCGATCCTCGACGAGCGGAACCGCTCCGCCGAGTTTGCGCTGGAACTGATCGAGTCGGCCTTCGGCAAGAAGATCCTGTAGTCCCCCTTCCAGAACCACTCCAAACTTTGGTCCACCCCGCGGCAGGGCTTTGGCCGTGCCGGGGGTGCCGCGTGCGCCTTCTCCTGGCCGCTCTGCTTGACCAAACAAAACTGATAGGTTATATAACCTCCATGGAACTGAATCTGGATGCCACCTTCGCCGCCCTCGCGGACCCCACCCGCCGGGCCATCCTGGCCCGGCTGGCCCAGGGTGAGGCAACGGTGACGGAACTGGCCCGGCCCTTCACGATCAGCCAGCCGGCGATCTCCAAGCACCTCCGGGTCCTGGAGAACGCCGGCCTGATTTCGACGGGTCAGGACGCGCAGCGGCGCCCGCGCCGCATCGAACCCGCGGCCCTCCAGGCGGCGAACGAATGGCTCGAGCGCTATCGCCAGGTCTGGGAAGCGAACTACGCGCGTCTCGATGTGCTGCTCGAACGGCTGAAGCAGGATGATGCGAAGAAATCGAAGGCCAAACGAACGAAGTAACCGACGAATGAGGGAGACCGGAACGATGCCAGCAGAAGTCACCTTGCCGAGCGATCGCGAAGTTCGCGTCACGCGCCTGTTCAATGCCCCGCGCCAGCTGGTCTGGGATGCGCACACCCGGCCGGAACTCGCGCCCCAATGGCTCGGCTATGATGGTTGGGACATGCCGGTGTGCGACATGGACGTCCGCGTGGGCGGCACATACCGGTGGCAGTGGAGAAACCGCGAAGACGGCAAGGCGTTCGGCTTCTTCGGCACCTTCACCGAGGTAAACAGCCCGTCCCGGCTGGTCCACGACGAGTACTACGACCCGGGTGAGATCGGCGGCGCCATGCCAGCCGGGGATCCCTGCATCGTGTCGCTCGAGCTGAGTGAGCGGAACGGCGTCACGACGCTCGTCTGCACCATGAAGTTCGCGTCGAAGGCCGCGCGTGACGCCGCCGTCTCAACCGGCATGACCGAGGGCATGGAGTACAGCTACACCCGTCTCGACGGGATGCTCAAGGTCCACGCCTGAGCCGGGTCGTCGCGACGCATCTCCCGGCCAGTCGTGCCCCCTGGCTCATCGCCGCGGTGGGCCTCGGGCTGGCCGGCCTCTATCTCATCTCGCGCGGGAGCTACACGCCGGGATTCATCCTCCTGCTGGTGGGCGGGCTGCTGCTCTATCTGGCCAGCGGGCCGGCGTACCAGGACCGGGAGCGGATCGTGATGGACGACCACGGCCTCACCGACCTGGCGGTGAAGCTCGGCCCGGTGCCGTGGACCGACATCGTTGGTGCCGAAGTGATGTTGGTGGGGAAGACGCCGCTGGTGAGCGTCGAGGTGCGGAATCCGGAAGAGTGGGAGCGGAAGGTCCCGCTGGGTCTCGCCAAGCTTCAGCGCCTGTCGCCCGATCTCAAGCTCTCGCCGGTCATGCTCTTCGCCCCGAGGCTCACCCTCTCGCCCGAGGAGATCGTGCGGGAGATCAACAACCGGGCGCAGGCCCGCCGCTAGCGCCGCTCGCCCCGCCCGAGGAAGGCCGCCACCCGCGCGGCAACTTCCTCGTCCCGCATGATCGCATGATGGCCCACGCCCGACGCCTCGACCAGTTCCGCCCCGGGCCACGCCTTCGCGATCGCCTCGCCCTCTGAAAACGGCACGTCGAGATCCTCCCGGTCATGAATGATCATGACCGGGACGGTGGCATTGGCCACCAGCGTCGGGATGTAGAGATCCTCGAACCGCATCTGGAAGCGCCGCTCGATGTTCGCGATCATGCGGTCGCGCGCCGCGTCGGGCAGGTTCACCATCGTGGCGAAGCGGGCCACGAAGTCGGGGGAGGCGGAGAAGGGCGCGATCAGCACCGCGCGCTCGAGCGGGAGACCCCGGGCCACCGCGACTGCGATGGCCGCGCCACCGAGCGAGTGTCCCACGGCGGCGTAGAGCGGCCCCGTCTGCCGGGTGACCTCGAGCAGGGTCTCGGACACCTCGATCAGGCTGGTGCGCTTGCCGGGGGAGTCGCCGTGCGCCGGGTGGTCGTAGCCGATGACCCGGAACCCCGCCTCCACCAGCAGTGGGGCGATCACCCGGAAGCGTCCGGTGTAACTGCTCCACCCGTGCACCAGCAGCACCGCGGGGCCGGATCCCCAGGCCCACGCTGCCAGCGTCCCGCGCGACGTGGCGAAGGAGAAGCGCTCACCCCCCGCCAGGAACTCTTCTTCGTGGGGACGGGGGTTGGCGCGGCTGGGGCGGAAGAAGAGTGACTCGGCCCAGCGCGCCGCCATGTCCGGCGACCACCGCCCGACCGTGCCGAAGAGGGTCCGCACCGTCCGGAGCGCCAGGCTGCCCGCCATCCGCTACTGCTCCGCCGGGGTTGGGGCGATCGGGGCGGTGTCCGCCGGCGCCGGGGTCGGCAACGTCTCCCGGAGCGACGGGAGCAGCCCGTTCTGGTACTCGCCCGCCGCGTTGGTGTCGGGGGCGTTGTCGCCGGCGGCGGGCGAGGGCTGCTGGTCTTCCTCCTCCTCGCTCGGCACCTCGATCTCCTCACCCCGCATGCGCCGGAGAATCAGGTTCTGGCGCCACTTCATCCGGCCGGGCCGCAATCCCGGGTTCGAGCGGAGCGGGAAGGGCAGCGAGCCCGCCAGCGCCGCCGCCTGCTCCCGGGTGAGCTGCCGGGCGCTGTGCTTGAAGTAGAGCTGGCTCGCCGCCTCGGCCCCGAACACCCCGTCGCCGAGTTCCACCACGTTGAGGTACAGCTCCATGATGCGCTGCTTCCCCAGCGCCGCCTCGAGCCGCCACGTGATCACCGCTTCCTTGATCTTGCGGAGCGGGTTCCGGCTGGGCGAGAGGTAGAGATTCTTGGCGAGCTGCTGCGAAATCGTGCTGGCGCCCCGGAGCTTGTTACGCCGGGCCCAGACCTGGGGGAGCACCGCGCGGAGCTCGTTGCGGTCGCGGGCGCTGCTCCAGTCGAAGCTCTGGCGCTTGTAGCCGATCGCCTGCGCCATCGAGAGGTAGTCGATGCCGTGGTGGGTGAAGAACTTGTTGTCTTCACCGGCGATGGCCGCCTCCTGCAGCGCCGGGGCGATCGAGTCGAGCGGGACCGGGCGGTAGCGGAGCGGCGGGGCGGGCGCCGGCGGGCCGCCCTTCTTGAGCGGCGGGCGGTCGATGGGGCGGGCCATGAACGCGGTTTCCCGGGGCCAGTGGGTCCGGTACCAGACCGGCGGCGGCCAGACCGCGAAGAGCCAGAGCACGAAGGCCCCGGCCAGCGCGGCGATTCCCAGGAACAGGCGGCGAAGCAGGGGAGTGCCTAACGGAGCAGCGTCATCCTGACGCTGGAGACCTGGGTCACCGGCACCGACTGGCCGATGGAGGAAAGTTCGACCACCAGCGAGGTCCAGCGGGTGCCGGCGGCCTCGAGCACCCGGCCGTCGCCCGCCAGCCGGTAGCCGAGGGTGTCGTTGCCGGTCGCCTTGAGCGTGATCGGCTGGCCGAACTGGGTAGCCTCGCCGTTCGCGCTGCGGCTCACCAGCACCTGGATCGGGAGCCCGCCGCTCACGTCGGCGGTGCCCGCCTCGTTCGCGAAATGGAAGCTCTCGGTGGTCTCGAAGGCGCTGACCCGGGCCGGAGCCTGGGTGCTGTCCTCCCAGCGGAGACCGGGATGCGCGCCCTCGGCGGGGAGATGGGGAAAGAGCAGGGCGAGCTGGTCCCGGAACTGGTCGCCGAGGAGCGACGACTTGGTGGCGTTGACCCCGGTCAGCCCGCCAGTGGCGGGCCGGAGCGCGGTCCAGCGGGTCCCGCGCACGCTGTCGATCACCGCGAAGGGCAGCGTCAGGCCGCTGTCCGCCACCAGCGAGTCGACCACGCCGGTGATCCGGGTCCCGCTGTCGGCCGCCACCCACGAGACGGTGACGTACGCCGTGCTGGCCTGCATCTGCACCTGGGCCTCGCCGCTCGGCATCGTCGCCGCGACCGAGTCGCGCCGCGCGAAGGCGTAGCGCGCCATCCCGCCGCCGCTCCGGGGATACCGGATCGTCACGTCCCGTCCCGGATCGGGGCGGGGAACCTCCGGGCCCGGCCGCCCCGGCGCGGGCGCCGGAGCGGGCTGGGTGGTGGGCGGCGCCGCGGCCCCGGAGCCGGAACCGCATGCCGCGAGGAGGATCGCGCCGAGCGCGAGGCGGGCCCGCACCTTACTTGAGCAGCGCGGCGCTGCCCTCGAGCGTCACGGTGAGCGGGAGCGGCTCCGGGGCCACCGCGATGGTGATCTGGAGATTCTGGGTGCCGGTGTAGGTGCTGCTCAGGCAGGTCCCGTCGGCGCCCACCATCCACGCGGTGTTGGCGGTCCCGGTGCCGTTGATCTGCACCGTCCCCTGCGGGCTCTCCTGGGTCCCCGAGATCGAGCTGGCCGACGCGCCCGCGAGCTTGGTCACCTTCGCCCCCGCCACGTTGTCGGCGGTGGTCTGGAAGTTGGTGACCGTGCGGATGGCGATGGTGCCGTTGCGCGTCGTCTCGGTGGTGTCGGTCCAGCTCTTCCCCGCCGCGGTGCCCTTCTGGATGGGCGGGAACAGCTGCGACAGCGCGGTTTCCACCGAGCCCGCCACCGGGTTCTCGGCGTCGGTCTTGAACTCGCCCACCCGCCCGTTGGGGCCGCGGAAGCCATGCCAGACGGTGCCCTTCGCCGCCTGCACGGCATCCGGCGGAATCGGGGCTTCGGCATTGAGGCTGATGGAATCCAGCACCACCGTCAGCGCCTGGCCGCCGGCGCTGTCCACGCTCGACACCGACACGATCGCGGTGCTGGCGACTTCGGCGCGCTGCTCTCCCTGGCCCATCGAGGCGAGGTTGATCACCTGGGTCGACTTGAGGTCGATCTTGTAGCGGATCGGCGCGGCCGGGCGGGGCGTCCACGCGACAAGAGCACCAAGGCTGAGCGCGGCCAGCGCCCACGAACGGACCATCATGACTGCCTCTTGGGAATAGGGGGACCTGCGGACACCTCTAGGAACCGGGCTGGTGGAGGTCGGTCTTGGTCTTGCCGAAGACCGCCACCAGCTCGCTGTCGTCGCTGGTCACGCGCAGCAGCTTCCAGCCCCGCTTGCGCATGTCGGTGCGCCAGCTGATCAGCCGGTCCCAGTCCGACGCCGTGGTCCGGAACACGCGCAAATCGGCCACCTGTTCCCAGGCGTCCGGATAGGGCTTGCGGTCCGGCGGTGTCGTGGAGCGGGACATGCTACCTGCCTGCACCAGTTCGGGAGGAAAAAGCTACCGCCCTCGCGCCATGGGCGGGAGGGCGGGGGTCACATAATGGGGCGGGGCCGGTCGGCGACCTTCCGCCTCCCCGCCCCGCCAGGCCGGACCGTAAGCCGAGTTCTGTTACTCCCGGGCCGAAGCCCGGCAATGATGGTCATCTGTCTGGGACGGCCGTCGCCGGCCGCCTCGAGCAGCCTACCCGCGGTTCGTGGACCCGAGGGTCCGCCGGCGTGGGTCACGCCTCGCCGCTTATTTGGCCTTGCTCCGACTGGGGGTTACCGTGCCGCCGCTGTTGCCAGCGCCGCGGTGGGCTCTTACCCCACCGTTTCACCCTTACCACGACCGGTTGCCCGGGCATGGCGGTTTGTTTTCTGTGGCCCGATCCGTCGCCTCTCGGCGCCCAGGCGTTACCTGGCAGTCTACCCGCTGGAGCTCGGACTTTCCTCGAGCCGGTTGCCCGGCCCGCGACCACCGCATCCGACCTGCATCTGGAAGCTAGCGGGGGAGGCGGCAAAGCGGCAAAGCGGACCGCTTTACCGCCTTGCCGCCTCTCTTACCCCTGCCCCGTGAGCCGGTCCAGCCGCGCCCGCACCCGGCTCACCATCTCCTCCAGCACCGGGTCGGCATCGGACCACTGGGCCAGCGCCAGCTGGTACTGGTCCCGCGCCTCCGCCGCCCGTCCCAGCCGCTCGTAGATCTCGCCCCGGAGCACCCGCGCCTGCCCCAGCAGGAGCCAGCGGATGTCGAGCCCGCTGGTACTCAGCCGGGCCGGCTCGAACATCTCCAGCGCCTTGAGGGCCCGCTGGTCGTCACCCAGTTCCACCCAGGCATGGGCCGCGATCATCTGGCGGTAGCCGAACCACTGGACCCGGGAGAGGAACTCCTTCCCCACCGCGCTGTCGGGCAACTGCAGCAGCCGGCGCGCCTCGGTCGAGTCCCCCCGCTCCAGCGCGACCAGCGCCTTGAGCTCGGGCGGCGCTGGCCCGCCGCCCAGGGCGGAGAGTTCGTTGATCGGGGTGGGGTCGGTGGTGTCCTGGAGATAGAGTCCCACCGCCGCCGCCCAGCCGAACTCCGCGATGCTCCCCCGGCTCCCCTTGGGTGCCCGCCGGGCGCTGTCGGCGATCTGGTCCCAGATCGGCTTGAGCTTGGCCGCCGGCGCGCCCAGCGCGGTGTACAGGTGGCTCTGCAGCAGGTGGCCGTAGAGGGAGCGTTCCCCCACCTGCTCCGAGCCGGGCATGTCCGGGTACCACCGGTCGTGGATCCGGGCCGCGAGGTCGAGGGTGCGGCTCGCGAGCGTCACCTTCCCGCTGTAGGCGAGGACGTTCGCGCCGGCGCTCACCTCCCCCAGCGTCTCGAACGCCGGCAGGCGGCCGACATCGAAGGACTCCGCCTTCGCGCTGTCGAGCGCCCTCGCCGCGAGCCGGGTGGCCTCCTTGAGGTCGCCCTGCTGCGTGACCAGCTGGGTCCGCACGAACCCGAGGTCGGCCCGCCCCGCCCCTTCCGGGCTCCGCGCGAGCCGGTCGACTTCGGCGAGCGCGAGGTCGTACTGCCGGGCCACGGCGTAACCGTAGATCAGCGCGTTCTGCGCGTGGGCGTTCTCCGGCTGGTGGGTGAGCCATTCGCGCGCCGCCGAGATCCCGTCGGTCCGGGCCCGCTGGACCGCCTGCGACACCCGCGCCGAGTCGAGCTTCGGCGTCTTGCTCGCGGCGTCCGCCACCACGATCGAGTCGCCCGGAAGCAGCGCCAGGTAGGGCTTCTCCTGCGCGGTGGTCCGGTAGATCGCGGTGAGGTGCTCGTAGGCCAGGTAGTAGTTCGGGTCGAGCGCGATGGCCCGCCGGAAGGCGCGGATCGACTTGGTGAACCGCTCCGCGACCCGGGTCTGGTCGGAGGCGTGGAAGGTCACGTCGCCGAGCCCGTACCAGGCGTCCGCATCGGTGGAGTCGTGGGTCAGCAGGGCGCGATACGCCGCCTCCCCCTTGTCGTAGCTCCCCTCGAGGAAATACCGGTAGGCGGTGACCATCTGCCGGTCGTGTTCCGTCAGGCGGTCGGAAAAGAGCGTGGCCCGGCGGATCGCATCCATGCCGAGCGAATCGGTCTGGCCCGCCAGCCACCCGCGCGCCAGCGAGAGCTTGTAGTAGGCCAGCCCGAACGAGGAATCGAGCTGGACCGCGCGCCGGAAGTGCTCCTCCGCCGCCCCCAGGTTCCAGCTGTTCAGGTCCTCGAGCCCCTGGAGGTAGGCCCGGTAGGCCTCCAGCGACTGGGTGGTGGCGCGGACCACGTCGGTGCGCATCCCCGCGGGGGCGCCTGACAAGTGCAGCAGCTGGGTGGCCAGCTGGTCGAAGAGGGGCCGCACGTCGTCGCCGGTCTTCCCTTCCACCCGGGCCACGTCGAGCCGGTTGCCGGTGGTCACGTCGTAGAGCCGCGCCACCAGCTGCAGCGAGTCGCCCACCTTGGTGAAGTCGCCCAGCGCGACGGTCCAGACTCCCGCATCCCGCGCCAGCCGCCGCGCCATCTCCAGCCCCACCGCCGCCCGGGCCTCGACCTTGCGCCGCTCGAGCAGGTCGTGCAGCCGCTCGTGGTCGACCACCACCAGGTCGGTCCACTGCGACAGGTTCAGCGCCAGCATGTTGACGCTGCCGTCGCGGAGCCAGTCGACCGCGGGATCCTGCCGGAGGTTGTCGAACGGGAGGATCAGGATCGAGTGCCGCGGGTTCACCCCCCGCGGCGGCCCCGAGGGCCGGAAGGCGAGACCCACCAGCAGCACCACCGCCGCGGCCGCGCCGGCCAGCGCATAGACCCAGCGGCGCCGCGGACGGACGCCGCGCGCCGGCGCCGGCTGGTGCGTGAGGACCGCCGACCGGAAGGCGGCGCCCGACTGCCAGCGGTCGGCCGGGTCCTTCTCGAGTGCCCGCATGATCGCGGCGCTGAGCGCGGCGGGCACGCCGCTCCGGAGCGAGGCCACGGGGGCGGGCCGCTCCGCGAGGTGCATCGTGGCCACCGCCGCCGCGGTCTGGGCCCGGAACGGCGGCCGTCCGGCCAGCATCTCGTAGGCCACCACCGCCAGGGCGTAGAGGTCGCTCCGGGTGTCGACCGCATCGCCCGCCGCCTGCTCCGGGCTCATGTAGGTCGGCGTCCCGACTGCCACGCCCTGGCCGGTGCGCACCCCATCGGGGTCGGCGGCCATCGCCCGAGCAATCCCGAAGTCGGCCAGCATCGCGCGGCCGGAGCTCTGGTCGAGGAGGATGTTCTCCGGCTTCACGTCGCGGTGCACCAGCCCCGCCTGGCCCGCCGCGTTCAGCGCATCGGCGAGATCGGTGACGATGCGGACCACCTCGTCGACCGGGAGCCGGCCGTCACGGGTGAGCCGCTGCCGGAGACTCTCCCCCGGCACATAGTCCATGACGTAGTAGAAGACCCCGGTGGTCTCCCCCGCGGTGTGGATGGCGACGATGCTGGGGTGGCGCAGCCGCGCGATCATGCGCGCTTCGGCGAGAAACCGCTGGGTGATGCTGGCGTGCACCGCGAGGTCGGGATGCACCACCTTCACGGCGACCTGGCGGTCGAGCGTGGTGTCCCGCGCCAGGAAGACGACGCCCATCCCGCCGTGCCCAAGCTCCCGCTCGAGTCGGTACTGCGACCCGAGCGCCGCCTGCAACCGGGCAAAGAGCTCCGAAGGCGACGTCACGCTGATCCGTTCCTGGATGCCGGCCACGAGGCCGGGATGTGTCTAGGGTAAGATAGGGCCGGCGCCTCTGGGGACGAGTCTCCCCGGCGGGGATGGACGGTGGTCGAATATGGGTAGGACGCTTTTGCGCGCCTGATGGTTGCAGGCTGCGCCACCGCTGACTTGACCGGTTGTTGAGCATCCGGTCCTAGCTTCGGGGCGTCCTTTCTGGAGACGTCCATGTCTGCCTCTGCGGTGGCATCGGCCACCCGGCCCCCGCTGGTCGCGGCCGTGCTGCGCCCTGACGAACGCACCCGGGTCGAGGCCGCGGGAACCGGCTGGTTTTCCCTGCTGCACGGCGAGACGATCCCCGATGCCATCCGGTCGGTGCGCGAGCGGCCGGTCGACGCGGTGCTCGTCTCGGTGCATCGCTGCTCCCGCGAGCTCGATGCCCTCGATCACCTGGTGCGGGGCTTCCCCGGCATCCCCACCGTGGCCCTGATCAGCCGGCACGACGCCGAGGGGACCGAGGCCCTCCTGCACCTCGGCGCCTCCGGGGTCCGCCAGGTCGTCGATGTCACCGGTCCCGAGGGGTGGCACCGGCTCCGCCAGGTGCTCGGCCAGCCGGTCACCCGCGATGTCGCCCGCATCCAGCAGCCGGTCCTGCTGGCGCTGGGAGAGGTGCCGCCCGACACCCGCCTGTTCTTTGAAGCGCTGATCCGGCTCGCTCCCGACATCCCGACGGCGCGCCAGCTCGCCGACCGGGTCGGGGTCCGATGCACTACCCTGATGAGCCGGTTCGGCCGGGCCGGGCTCCCCTCGCCCAAGAGCTACCTGGCGGCGATGCGCCTCGTCCACGCGGCGCTTTTCTTCGAGCGTCCCGGCTACACGGTGGCCGATGTGGCATACCGGCTCGACTATTCCTCGCCCCAGAGCTTTGGCCGGCACGTGCGGGCGCTCCTCGGCATCACGACGTCGGAACTCCGACGCCGATTCCCCTTCGAGCAGGCGGTGACCCGGTTTGTGGAGGTGATGGTGACGCCGTACAGCGAGGTCTGGCCTCAGTTCAGGCCGTTGATGCGGCGGGATTGACAGGAAAACTGGCTGCCAATTTGAGCGGGATGGGGCGCTGCGCCCAGGAGGGACGACTTCTGGGCTACTTCAGTCCAAGTCTGCTGGCGGTAGTGAGTGCAACTACCTTGTGGCCGGCTGCCTCGAGCGTCGCCCGGCCACCTTCCTCCCGGTCCACCACTGCCAGGATACCGAGTACGGTGCCGCCCTCTTCCCGCACCGCCTCGATCGCCTTCAGGGCCGAGCCTCCTGTCGTAATGACGTCTTCCACTACGACAACCTGGTCACCCGCCGCGAAGTTGCCCTCTACCCGGCGGCCGGTTCCGTGCGCCTTCGCTTCCTTCCGGACACTGAAGGCGTCGACGATCGGCTGGGCGGCCACGCTCCGGGCGGCCACGGCGTAGGCCACCGGGTCGGCGCCCATCGTCAGCCCCCCCACGCTCCGCGGGGCCCAGCCCGCGTCGCGGATCGCCTCAAGCCCCAGCTTGCCGATGAGTACGAGGCCCTCGGCGGACATCGTGGTGAGCCGGCAGTCGACGTAGAAGTTGGAGGTCCTGCCGGAGGCGAGGACAAAGTGGCCGCGCTTTACCGACCGCTCCAGCAGGAGGCGGTCGAGCGCGGCAAGGTCAGCCTGGGTCATTTGCCGAAGAGACTCTTCAGGAAGCTCTTGCGCTCGTTGGTCTGGCGGAGGGCGGTGCAAAGGTGGGTCGTGAACTCGTCCACAGTCTTGCTTCGCTTGCCGAGCTCCCGCTCGAGGCCGGCCATCAGTGCTTCCTCGACCGCGTCGGTGAACCGGAGTCCCTTGACCGCCTGGTTGAGCGGGATCGGAGGCTGGGTCAGGAGCTGCTGGAAGAGCTCCCGGGGCGAGCGGCCGGAATACGGGAGCGTGCTGGTCAGGAGGTAGTAGGCGATGGTCGCGAGGCTGTAGACATCGGCCTGGGCGGTGACCAGCTCACCGGAGAGCGCCTCGGGGGCGACGTACTGCAGGGTGCCGACGAAGAAACCGGTGCGCGTCAGCCGCTCTTCCGGCTTGAGGTCGGCGTCCCGGGCAATGCCGAAATCCAGCAGGACCGCGCGCTGGGTTTCGGGGGTATACATGATGTTCGCGGGCTTGAGGTCCCGGTGGATGATCCCCTGGGCGTGGGCCGCGGAGAGGGCCGCGCCGATCTGTTCGATGATCGTGGCGACCAGGGCGGGGGCCAGCCGGCCGGAGCGGGCGGCGAACTTCTCCAGGGCCTCGCCGTCGACCCACTCCATGGCCAGGTAGTACAGGTCCTCGGTCTGGCCGTAGTCGTAGGTCTTCACGATGTTCGGGTGATTCACCCGTGTGCCGAACTCCGCCTCCCGGAGAAAGCGCTTCACCGCCACCGGGTCCTGGGCCAGGCGGGTACGCAGAACTTTGAGTGCGACGGCGCCGCGCTCCGGGTGCTCGGCACGGTACACCGTGGCCGTTCCACCTTCGCCCACATGCTGAATGAGGCGGTATCCGGCGACGGTCCTGCCGATGAGGCTGTCTTGGCTCATGGAATGTTCCAAGGTACTCCGCCCCTCTGGCGCGAGCAAGCGCGTGCTTGAGGTCTCCCTGACGCTGCACTAAGCTAGGTCATGACACGTTCACCGCTGTCACGCGCCGCACAGGCCTCGGTCCCCGCCCTGCTTCTCGCGCTCACCGCCTGCGGCAGCTGGGGCCGGCCCGGGAACCCCGCGCCCCAGACGGGGGAGACCCTCATCCAGGCCCTCGATGTGGGGGCCGCGTACCGGCGCATCGGCCGGATGACCGGGACGGGGGCCACGCCGTTCGTCGCGGACGTGGTCTTCCTGGCCGGCCCCGGCGATTCCACCGTCGCGGTGGTCGGCGTCTCCCTCGAGAACGCGAACCTCAGCTTTCAGCGCGAGACCGACTACTTCGTCGCGCACTACCGGGTGGACCTGAGCGCGCAGCCCGTGAGTGGCGGCGCGCCCCTCACGCGGGGCCGGGACCAGGCGGTGCGGGTGTCCACCTTCCCCGAGACCCAGCGCAGCGACGAAAGCGTCCTGTTCCAGGAAGGCCTGACCCTCGCCCCCGGCGAGTGGAACCTCACGGTCACCGTGACCGACGCCACCCCCGGCAAGAACGGCAAGGCCACCGCGAAGTACACCGTGCCCCGGTTCGGCGCCGGGACGTTCACCCCGCCCATCCTTACATACCAGGTTCGTCCCCGGGCCCGCCGCACCGCGCCCATCTCGATGATCCTGAACCCGCGGGGCACCATCGCCTACGGCACCGACACCGCGGTCGCGTTCGTCGAGGCCTATGCCCTTCCCGGGCCGCGGGCAGTGCCGGTGACCCTGGTGAGCGGGCGGGACAGTGTGCTGCGAGTTGACTCGCTCCACTTTGCGGGCGGCCAGGAAGTGGAGAGCGCCATTCTCCGCTTCACCCCGGACAGCTTTCCGCTGGGTGAGCTGCGCCTCGTGGTCGGCACCCCGCCCGACACCACGGCCAGCGCGGCGCTGGTCTCGTTCTCCTCGAGCTGGGTGGTCACCAACTTCGAGGACATGATCAGTCTCCTCCGGTACTTCCCGCCCTCGCCGGCGCTCGATTCCCTCCGCAAGGCGGCCCCCGCCGACCGGAGCCGTCTCTGGCATGCCTTCTGGAAGGCGAGTGATCCCAACTCCGCCACCGGCGCCAACGAGGCCCTGGACCAGTACGTGCGGCGCGTCGCGCTCGCGAACCTGCGCTTCCGTGGTGAGGGCATCGCCGGGTGGCGCACCGACCGGGGCGAAGTCCTCGTGCGGCTGGGTGAGCCCGACGAGGTCTTCGACGCGAGCCCGCAGAGCGAAGGCCGCCTGATCCGCTGGGGCTACAGCCAGTGGCAGCTGGCGCTCTACTTCATGGATGAGACCGGGTTCGGCCGGTTCCGGCTCACCCCGGCGTCGCGCTCCGAGCTCGAGCGGGTGATCAGCCAGGTGAGCCGCCAGGGAGACTGACGGCGCTTATCTTCCGGGCCATGTCGCACCATGACCCGCCGCGCCTCTTCCTGATCGACGGCTACGCCCTCATCTACCGGGCGTTCTTTGCCCTGATCACCCGTCCCCTCCGCACCACCAGGGGCGAGAACACCTCCGCCGCCTGGGGCGTCATCAACTTTCTGCTCCGGCTCCGGGAGAAATACCAGCCCGACTATCTCGCCTGGGTGCAGGACGCCGGCGATTCCTTCCGCACCGAGCTGTACGCCGAGTACAAGTCCACCCGCGAAAAGCTCGACGAAGAGCTCCAGGCCGAGTTCGACCGCTCGGTCGAGCGGATCGAGGAGCTGCTCGGCGCCTTTCACGTGCAGGTGGTCAGTGTCGCCGGCTATGAGGCCGACGACGTGATCGGCACCCTGGCCAGCCAGGGGGTCGACGCCGGCCTCCAGGTGGTGATCGTCTCCGGCGACAAGGATTTCTACCAGCTGATCGGCCCGCGGGTGGCCCTCCTCAATCCCGGCCGGGGCGGACCGGGAGGTGTGGATGAGACCTGGGTCGACCAGAGCAACGCCTCCGAGCGGCTCGGCGTGCCGCCGGAGCAGGTGGTCGATTACCTCGCGCTGGTGGGTGACAGCTCCGACAATGTGCCGGGGGTGAAGGGCATCGGCAGCAAGGGGGCGGCCGAGTTGCTCACGCAGTTCGGTTCGCTCGAGGCGATGCTCTCGCGCACCGGCGAGGTGAAGGGCAAGCGCGCCCGCGAGGCGCTGGAGCAGTATCACGCGGAAGCCCGCCTCTCGCGCCAGCTGGTGACGATCCGCAAGGACGTGCCCGTCACCCTGGAGCTTGGTCCCCTGGTGGAGTCCGAGCCCGATCGCGCGGTGCTGCTCAAGCTCTGTGCCGAGCTCGAGTTCTATACCCTGGTGCGGCGGCTGGAAGGGGCCGGTGCCCCGTCCGCCGCGAGCGCGCCGGCGGCGAGTGTCCCCGCCGAAGCGCAGGCGCTCGACCTGCTGGCGGAGGAGACCGTCGCCGAGGCGCCTCCGTCCGTCGCGGCCGCTGCGCCCGCAGCGGCGGTGGCGGTGACCATCATCGACGACCCCGCCACGATTCCCGCCCTGGTGGAGCGGCTCCGCGCCGCCCGGCTGGTGTCGCTCGCGGTGGGCACTCGCCCGGTGGAACCCCACGATGCGGAGCTCGCCGGTCTGGCCCTGGCGGTCACCCCCTCGGAGGCGTGGTACCTGCCGTTCGCCCATCGCCCGCCGCTGGGAGAACTGGCCGCACCCGAACCGGTGCGGAACCTCCCATCCCTCACCGCGCCCGAGCTCGCGCCCCTCGCGGCGCTGCTGGCCGACCCGGCGGTGCCCAAGGCGGGGCACGACCTCAAGTACGCCTGGCAGGTGCTGCGCCGGAGCGGCGTAGAGCTGGCGGGGGTCAGCTACGACACGATGCTCGCGAGCTTCGTGCTCGATCCCGGCCGCCGCTCCCACGCCCTCGACACCCTGAGCCTCGAGCACCTCGGACGCGCCCTCCGGGTCTACGCGGAGGTGGCGGGGCGCGGCCGCACCGAGGTCCCCTTCGAGGAAGTGCCGGTGGCGGCCGCGGCCGAATTCCTCGCCGCCGGCACCACCACGGTGCTGGCCCTGGAGCAGTATTTCGCGCCGTCACTCGCGGGGATGGGCCTCGAGCGCCTGCTGACCGGCATCGAGCTGCCGCTGGTCCGGGTGCTGGTCGACATGGAGTGGACCGGGATCGCCATCGACCCCGCCCTCTTCACCCGGCTCTCCTCCGAGCTGACCCGCGACCTGAGCGGGCTGGAGGCGAAGATTGCCGCGATCGCCCAGAGCCAGCTGAACCTCAACAGCCCCAAGCAGCTCGCCACCCTGCTCTTCGACAAGCTGCAGCTCCCGGTGCTCAAGAAGACCAAGACCGGGCCCAGCACCGACGCCGACGTGCTGGAGCAGCTGGCCGCGCTCGGGCACGAGGTGCCGACGCTGATCCTCGAGTACCGCGAGCTCCAGAAACTCAAGTCGACCTACGTCGATGTCCTGCCCCTGCGGGTGAACCGCGGCACCGGCCGGATCCACACCAGCTTCAACCAGACCGGCGCCGCCACCGGGCGGCTCAGCTCCAGCGACCCGAACCTCCAGAACATCCCGATCCGGACGCCCAGGGGCGAGGAAATCCGCACCGGGTTCGTGCCCGGGCCGGGATGGAAATTCGTGGTGGCGGATTACTCGCAGATCGAGCTGCGCCTGATGGCGCACCTCTCGGAAGACCCCGCCTTCATTGCGGCGTTCCGTTCCGGCGGCGACATTCATCGGCAGACCGCGTCGATCATCTTCGCGGTGCCGCCCGAGCAGGTGACGGCGGAGATGCGGGCCCGCGCCAAGACCATCAACTTCGGCACCATCTACGGCCAGGGACCGTTCGCCCTGTCCCGTCAGCTCAATATCTCCCAGGACGAGGCCAAGGCGTTCATCACCCAGTACTTCGAGCGGTTCGCCGGGGTGCGCGCCTATCTCGACCTGCAGGTGAAGCTGGCGCGGAGCCAGGGCTACGTGGAGACCCTCTTCGGGCGGCGGCGCTACATCCCGGAGATCAAGGACAAGAACTTCAACCTCCGTGCCTTCGCCGAGCGCACCGCGGCCAACACCCCGCTCCAGGGCTCGGCGGCCGACCTGATCAAGATGGCGATGGTGCGGATCCATGGAGCGCTCGCCACCGAGCGGCTGCGCGGGCGGCTCCTGCTCCAGGTGCACGACGAGCTGGTGCTCGAGGCCCCCGCCGAGGAGGCCGAGGCCACCGCCGCGCTGGTGCGGCGGCACATGGAGGGGGCGGCCGAGCTCAAAGTGCCGCTGCTGGTGGATGTGGGGATCGGGGACAACTGGCTGGACGCCAAACACTAGGAGCGCCGATGGCTCGTGGTCGGGGTGGCTTCACGTTCATCGAGATCCTGATCGTCATGATCGTCATCGGGATCCTGGCCGGGCTCGGCTATGCCAAGCTCCAGTCCCAGAAGGAAAAGGCCGCGGTGGCCGCCATGGTCTCCGATCTCCGCGCCATCGCCGAGGAACAGGAAGCCCACTACTTCCAGAACCGGCTCTATACCACCGATCTCGTGGCCCTCAACGCCCGCCCCACCGTGGGCGACACCATCGAGATCGTCGAGGCGACCGTCTCCGGCTGGTCCGGCCGGGTCTACAACGGCCGCACCACCAAGCAGTGCTACATCGTGGTGGGCCAGGCCACGCCGATCGGGTCCGCCACCCAGGACGGTGTGATCAGCTGCTCCTGACAAGCGTCCGCCCGATGTGATCCCGAACCCCCTCGCCGGGACCAGTGCCGCGCTATACTCTGGGGTGTAGCCTTCACGGCACTCCCGGAGACTCTCCATGCGGCACCCCAGGCCGGCTGACTGGCGTATCCTCGCGCGCCTCGTCGCGGGCACGCTCCTCCTTTCCTGTGGCTCCCCCGAACCGACCGATCAGGGCGGCACGCCGTCCCTCGCGGCCACGATTCTCACCCCCGCCTCGGGCGCCACGTTCCAGGGGGGGAGCGCCATCCAGTACAGCGGGAAGGCCACCGACCAGGACGGCAACCAGGTCCCGGCCAGCGCGCTGAGCTGGTGGATCCTGCTCCGGGAGGGAACGCTGGTCGACACCATTCCCCTCGCCAGCGGTGCCGCCTCGGGGTCGTACAATGTTCCCGCCACCGGCTTCGCGACGGTCGACATCAGCTATCGGCTGGTGCTGGTGGCGAGCAGCGGCGGGGTCGTCGACACCGCGACCCGCGACCTCGACCCGGCCACCGTGCAGCTGACCCTGGCGAGCGTGGTGCCCGGCCGCACCCTGCTGCTCGATGGCGCGCAGCACGTCGCCCCGTTCACCACGCCGTCGATCGTGGGCATGCAGCACCAGGTCGAGGCACCCAGCCCGCAGACCTCGGCCGACTCCACCTACACCTGGCAGAACTGGTCCGACGGCGGCGGGCGGGCCCACAGCGTCACCACGCCCGCGGCGAACGTCACCTACACCGCCACCTACACCGGCATCCAGTGGTCGCCGCCGACCGCGACGATCACATCGCCGGTGGTGGGCGCCACCTATCACGGCGGCTCCAGCATCAATTTCAGCGCGAGCGCGGTCGACCAGAACGGCGCGGCCCTCACCGGCTCAGCCCTGAGCTGGTGGGCCGATTTCCATCACGACACTCATACCCATCCCTTCCTCCCCGAGACCCAGGGCTTCTCCGGCAACGCGGTCATCCCGACCACCGGTGAGGTCTCGGCGAACGTCTTCTATCGCTTCTATTTCCGCGCGGTCGACAGCCACGGCCTCGCCGACACCGCCTTCGTGGATGTCCAGCCGGAGAAGATCCAGCTCACCGTCACCAGCGTCCCGGTGGGACGGACCATCTCGCTCGACGGCCAGCCGCAGACCGCGCCCCACACCGTCACGGCGGTCGTGGGCATCACCCGCGCCATCGGTGCGCCGACTCCGCAGTCGAGCGTCGATTCCTCGTACGCCTTCCAGTCGTGGTCCGACGCCGGCGCCAACCCGCACAACATCAGCACCCCGGCGGTGAACACCACCTACACCGCGACCTTCACCGCCACCGGGCCGGCCAACCAGCCTCCCACCGTCGCGCTCACCGCGCCGGCCGCGAACGCCAGCCTCACGGTGAACGTCGCCACCGCGGTCTCCGCGACGGCATCGGACGCCGATGGCACCGTGGCTCAAGTGGAGTTCTTCGATGGTGCTGCCAGCCTGGGAGTCGACAACAGCTCGCCCTACAGCGTGAACTGGACCCCCACGGTGCTGGGTCCCCACACCCTCACGGCGCGCGCCACCGACAACGGCGGCGCCACGACCACCACGGCAGGGCGCTCGGTGACGGTGGTGAGCGGCGGGGGCGGCGACACCCAGGCGCCGACGGTGACGCTGACCAACCCGACCGACGGCACTACGGGACTGACGGCCGTCATCACGGCGACCGCCAACGCGACCGACAACGTCGGCGTGGTGGGGGTCGAGTTCCAGCTCGATGGGGTGTCTGCTGGTGAGGACCTGACCGCGCCGTATAGCCTCGCGCTCCCGACGCTGGCCAACTACACCAGCGGTCCGCACCAGGTGCGCGCCCGGGCCCGCGACGCTGCGGGCAACTTCTCTCCCTGGGCGGTTGCGCGGATCACGTCGGGCGGCTCGGTCGCGCAGCCGACGCGCTTCTCCCGCACGGCATGGATCCAGAATCTGGGCGGGACCGGAACCGCCATGGCCTTTGCCCCTGACGGGCGTCTCTTCATCTGTGAGCAGGAGGGGAACCTGCGAGTGGTAACCGCCAACGGGACCCTCAACGCCACTCCCTTCCTCACGCTGAACGTGAACAGCCTGGGCGAGCGCGGCCTGCTCGGGGTGGCGTTCGACCCCAACTTTGCCCAGAACCATTTCGTGTACGTCTACTACACGGTGGCCACCGGCACCGTGCACAACCGGGTCAGCCGCTTCACCGCCAACGGCGATGTGGCGGTGGCCAACAGCGAGCAGATCATCTTCGACCTGCTCCCCGCGCTCGTTGCCACCAACCACAACGGCGGGGCGCTGCACTTCGGCCCCGATGGCAAGCTCTACGTTGCGGTCGGGGAGAATGCCGATCCGTTCATGTCACCCAGCGCCACCAGCTTCCTCGGCAAGGTGCTGCGGCTCAACCCCGATGGGTCCATCCCGGCCGACAACCCGTCGATCGGCACCGGCAACTTCAAGGCGATCTTTGCCCGCGGATTCCGCAACCCGTTCACCTTCGGGTTCCAGCCCGGTACCGGGCGCATGTTCATCAACGATGTGGGTGAGGCGGACTGGGAGGAGATCAACGAGGGTGTGGCGGGGGCCAACTACGGCTGGCCGACGACCGAAGGGACCAGTGGCACCGGTATCACCGGTCCGCTCTTCACCTATGGCCACCCGGGGACCACACCGAATCCCTCGCTCGTCACCGGCAACGCGATCGTCGGTTCCGCCTTCTATCCGTCGGCAGGAGGCCTCTATCCCGCGACCTACGCCGGGAACTACTTCTTCGCGGATTACGTGAGCAACTGGATCAACCGGCTCGACCTGGCCACGGCCAACAACGCCGTCTACGCCTTTGCCCGGCTGCCGAACAACGTGACCGATCTGGCGGTGGGGTCCGACGGGAAGCTCTATGCCCTGGCCATTCAGCAGAACGGCAACTGGGGAGTGTGGCGCTTCGACTTTCAGTGACGCGGAGGTTGCCGCTCGTCGCCCCCGGTGGCCAGGCCACCGGGGGCAATGGACGGCCCCGAGGTGCGGATGTCGTCGCTCGAGGTGGTGAGGGGCAAGCCTTCCTGTGACAGACGCGGCTCGGTGCTGCGCGAGGTCCGGGCCGGGATCCGGCGCCCGCCCGGCCACCAGTTCCAGTCTCCTGCCAGGTGCATGATCGCCGGCACCAGCACCATCCGGATGATGGTCGCGTCCAGCAGCACCGCCACCGCCAGGCCGAAGCCGAGGAACTGCATCGCCAGGACTCGTGCAAAGGCGAAGACCCCGAATACCAGGATCATCACCAGCGCCGCCGAGGTGATCACCGACGCGGTCGCGGAGAGCCCCTCCTCCGTAGCCTTGTCGTTGTCGCCGGTCCGGTCGAACGCCTCCTTCACCCGGGAGAGCAGGAAGACCTCGTAGTCCATGCTGAGGCCGAACACCACCGCGAAGACCAGCACCGGCACCACCACGAAGATCGCCGAGGTCGGGCCGGTGAGTCCGAAGAGCTGCCCCCCGAATCCGTGCTGGAACACCAGCACGATGAGCCCGAAGGTGGCGCTCACCGAGAGGGTGTTCATGATGACCGCCTTGATCGGCACCAGCACCGAGCGGAACACGATCGCCAGCATCACGCCGGTGCAGGCCAGGATCGAGAGTACCAGGTAGGGGAACCGCTTGAGCAGCACCTCCTGCAGGTCCAGCGAGGCGGCGGTGTAACCACCCACCAGGATGCTCGCCTCCTTGAGCTGCTTGGGCGCCCGGGCCGCCAGCGCCCGCGCCTTCCGCGAGACATCCATCCCCGACGTGAGCGACGTCGTGTCCCGCAGGATCACGTCGAGCAGTGCCACCCGGCCATCCTTGCTCAGGTAGCCATCCAGGAACGCGCCGTACTGCTTGCGCGCGTCGTCCAGGTTGCTGTAGAGGATCGAGTACTGCAGGATCGACATGCCCGGCTCGAGGTCGACGATGCTCCGCACCTGCGACACCCGCGGATCGGCCCGGAGCGAATCCGAGAGCGCCCGCAGCCCGCGCAGCCCCGTCGCCGAGATGACGGTCTGCCCTTGCGGAACCTCCACCGTCATCCGCACCGGCAGGATCAGGTTGGACACGCCCATGTCCTCGAGCATCTGCACGCCCTGTCCCGCTTCGGTCGCGACCGGCCACCAGTTGCGCGACGGCAGTCCCACCCGGATCCAGAACACCGGCAGCGTCAGCAGCGTCACCACCGTGCCGCCCACCACCAGTGCCCGCCGGGGGTTCCGCGAGAGGCTCCGGGCCCACTTTTCCCAGGCCGTCGGCGCGTGATACCAGGTCAGCCGGCGCGCCAGCCAGCGCGGCCGGTCGATCTGTCGTCCCAGCACTGCGAGGATGGCGGGGAGCAGCGTGGTGGAGAGCGCCACCGCGACACTCACCACCACCAGCCCGCCGATGCCCACGCTCTGGGTCTCCACCAGCGGCGTGAAGAGCAGCGCCGCAAAGCCCACGACCACCGTGAGCCCCGAGGTGAACACCGCCGCACCGGCGGTCGAGAGCGCCCGCGCCGCCGCCTGCTGCCGGCGCAGTCCGCGGTTGAGCTCCTCCCGGAAGCGCGTCACGATCAGCAGCGAATAGTCGATGCCCACCCCCAGCCCGAGCATCGTGGTCATGTTGAGCACGAAGACCGACATCGGGGTGTAGTCGGAGAGCACCACGACCACCGCGAGGGTGACCCAGATGGCCAGGAAGCCGATGATGAGCGGGAGAACCGCCGCCACCAGCGCTCCGAAGGCCAGCAGCAGGATGCCCGCGGTGAGCGGCAGCAGCCGGATCTCGCCTCGACGGCTGTCGCTGGCCACCACCGACCGGACGTCGAGATCGAGCGCCGAGCGCCCCGTCACCCGGATCGTGGTCGTCGACGTGTCGGTGCCGGTGACCTGGGCCGCGCGCCGGACCTCGCTGCGCAGCGGCCCCACGAAGGAGGCCACGCTGTCCCCTCGCGTGGCCTTGATCGCGGCGACGAGCAGGGTGGTGTGCCCGTCCTTGCTGAGGAAGGTCGAGTCGCCGGTGGAGCGGAAGGTGGCCGCCGTGCTGATCCACGGGAGCGCGCCCAGGCGCGCCGCCAGCGTGTCGACCACCGGCGCCGAGTCGGCCCGGGCCCCGGGGGTCCGGACCACGATCACGAAGAAATCGTTGAGGGAACGGCTGAACCGGTCGCGGAGTACCTGCTCCGCCCGGCTGGCTTCGGTGGGTTCGCGGCTCCCGCCCCGGACGTTGAGCGCTTCCTCGACCTGGGGGGCCTTCTCCGCGGCGAAATACCCGATCGCGGCCCAGAACAGAATGATTACCCAGCGCCAGCGGATCAGGGCACGCGCAAAGATGGATGCCACAGGGCGGAACGTCTCCGGTAAGGGCGCGGGAACGGCCAAAAGTCTAGAGGGCCGCTCACGTAGCCGCCAGCCATGGCGCCGCCCCGGGGGGAACGCCGATATTGGGCCATCATGGTCCGACGGCTTCTGGCGGGAATACTGGCCGCGTTGGTGGCGCTCACGGTCTTTGCGAGCCTGGGGAATCTACGTCCCGGAGCCGCCTCCGCGGGGGCGTCCCATGCACCCGGGCCTCCCGACCTGACCCTCGCGCCCGCGAAAGGCGAGCGGCAGAGTCGCGTCAGCACCGAGCTCCCCAGCGATCTGATCGCGCCGCTCGACTCGCTCACCCGGCTGACCGTGCGGCTGCGCCTCGGCAGTGAGCCCGACCGGCACTACCTCGACTCCCTCGTCGGTGGAGCTGACAGCATCGTCCGCCGCTGGACCACCGGCGCCCGCCTCGTCAACTATGCCATCGTGCCCGGAGGAGTTCCCGGCTTTCTCCCCGAGATGGTGCACGAGGCCCGCTGGGCGATCGAGACCTGGAGCCCCGCGTCCATCGGCCTGAACCTCACCGAGGTGACCGACACGACCCAGGCGCTACTCGTCATCCGCTGGGCCGATACCCTCTCCGGCGATCGTGCCGGCTTCACCGACATCACCTGGGACCGCGCCGGGCGCATTCGCCACGCCGAGGTCTACCTCGGCACCCGCTCACCCAATACCGGCCGTCCGCTCCTCGCCGAAGCCCGCCGGGCCGTCGCGCTCCACGAGATTGGCCACGCCCTCGGGCTTCCCCATTCCCCCGACCGCGACGACGTCATGTTCCCCGTGGCCACCGCGGTGAACCCCAGCGATCGCGACCGGTTCTCCCTCCGCCTGCTCTACGAGCTTCCCAGCGGCTGGGTCGGCGCCGGCCCCGCCAAGCCCGTACCCGGCCGGTGACACGGCGTCTCGGTCTGTTGCTCGGGGTGGTATTGCTTGCTACTACCCCTTCGCTGGCCGCCACGCAGGCCTTTGCGACGGCCGATTCCATCGTCCAGTCCGGGATCCGCCGCGGCATCTACCCCGGGGCGGTCCTGCTGATCGGCAATCACGAGCGCGTGCTCCACGCCCAGGCCTTTGGCCGGTTCCAGTGGAACGCCGGACCCGCCCCCGACCCCGACGCGACGCTCTGGGATCTGGCCTCGCTCACCAAGGTGGTGGGGACGACCCCCGCGATCATGCGGCTGGTGGAGCGGGGGAAGGTGGATCTCGATGCGCCGGTGGTGCGCTACCTGCCCCGCTTCCAGGGCAAGGGCAAGGACGCGGTAACCGTGCGCATGCTGCTCAATCACACGAGCGGATTGCGCAGTTACCTCCCGTTCTTCCAGCTCGCCCGGACCCGCGACAGCGCCATCGCCCTGCTCTACCACGAACCGCTCCGCCGCCCGCCCGGCACCCTCGCCGAGTACAGCGACCTCAACTTCCTGCTCCTCGGCCTGCTGGTCGAGGCGGTCACCGGGGAACCGCTGGAGACCGTCGTTGCCCGCGAAGTGCTGCTCCCCGCCGGGCTGATCCACAGCACCTACCGTCCCGCCGACTCGCTCCGCACCCGCACCGCGCCCACCGGACGCTACCGCGGGCATCCGGTCTGTTGTGAGGTGAACGACCAGAACGCGGTGCGCATGGGAGGCGTGGCCGGCCACGCCGGTCTCTTCAGCACCGGCGCCGACCTCGCCCGCTACGCTCGCCTGTGGCTCAACCACGGAGCGCTCGACGGGCACCGGGTGTTCACCGCGGCGGTCGTCGACTCCTTCCTTTCCCCCGCCCAGGGCAAGGGCGACCGGCTGCTCGGCTGGGAGCGCCCCGACCCGAAGAACCGGGACGACTCCGCCTACGGCCACCTCCTGAGCGAAACCGCATACGGCCACACCGGCTGGACCGGCACCCTGCTCTGGATCGATCCGAAGCAGGATCTCTTTCTGGTCCTGCTCACCAATCGGAGCTATGATCCCCGGGTTGGGCGCTCCATTCGCGCCCTGCGCAGCGTCCGGAATGACCTCGCCGACCAGGTGGTGCGGACGATGGCCCGGGCGGCGAAAACCGACCGCTGAACTCGTCTTGCGGCGCCCCCGTCGCTAACGTTCAGGTCCGGAGGGGGTCATGACGCAGACAGAAGAATCGGTTCGCAAGGCGCTACGCGGGGTCAAGGATCCCGAGCTCAACCTCAACATCATCGATATCGGCCTGATCTACGAGGTCGAGGTCGAGGAGGGTGGGGCGGTGCACGTCCGCATGACCCTCACCTCACCCGGCTGCCCGGCCGGCGCCGAGATCGTGGGCGACGTCAAGCGCACTGTCGAGGAGCTGGAAGGGGTCACATCGTGCGACGTGGAGATCGTCTGGGAGCCGTTCTGGACTCCCGAGCGCATGGACCCGCGGGTGCGGGCATTCCTGGGGGGCTGAACCTACGGCTGTGTCACCGCCACCAGCTCCGCTCCCAGGACCTCGCGCTGCCAGCGGCGCATGTCGGGAATCGCGCTGAGGTCGGCCGGCGCTGAGGGCATCAGCCGGGCAACGGCCTCGAGGAGGCCGTTCGGGCACAGGACCCCCGGGGCGAGATCGATCCGCTCCGCCACCGCATTTCTCACCTGCTTGAGCCGCTCCAGTCGCGCATCGAACGCCAGGTCCGGGGGCGGCCGCTTCCCCCGCTCGAACACCGGCAGGCTGCTTGCCGGCGCGCGGACGCCGCGTGCCACCGCCTCCAGCAGCTCTGCTCCCCGCCGCCGCAGTTGTTCCGGCGACAGCGCCTTGAGTTCGCGGAGCGCCACCTGGTCCGCCGGCATCGCCTTGGCGATCGAGAGCATCGCCTCGTTCTGGAGAATGCGGAACGGCGCGCGGTCCAGCTGGCTGGCCGCCTGTTCCCGCCACGCAAAGAGCTCCCGCAGCACCGCGAGCTGATGCCCCCGGAGGGTTCGCGCTCCCTTGAGCCGCAGGTACGCCTCTTCCGGGGGCCCGGCCGGGGTCCACCGCACTTCGCAGAGCAGCGCGAACTCTTCCTCCGCCCAGCTCCACCGCCCCATCGTCACCAGCCGCTCCTGGAGAATGTCGCGCAGGCGGGGCAGGTACCGGGTGTCGTCGGCGGCGTAGGCCAGCATCTCCGGTGTGAGCGGGCGCACCGACCAGTCGGCCCGCTGGTATTTCTTGTCGAGGGTGACCCCGAGATACTTCTCGAGCAGCGCGGCCAGGCCGATGCCGGGTTCGTTGAGCAGCTGTGCGGCGATGCGGGTGTCGAACAGCCGGTTGGCGTGGAAGCCGTAGTCCCGGTCGAGGATCCGGAGGTCGTAGTCGGCGTCGTGAAAGACCACCTCGACCCCCGGATGCTCGAGGAGCTGCCCCAGCCGGGAGAGATCGGCCACCGCGAGCGGGTCGACCACGGCGGTGACCTCGCGGGTGGAGAGCTGGATCAGGTACACCCGGTCGCGGTAGCGGTGAAAGCTCGCCGCCTCCGTATCCACCGCGAGGAGTGGCACGCCGGCCAGGGAGGCCACGAAGGCGTCGAAGTCGGTTTGCCGCTCGAGGTACTGGTGCGTCACGCTGGCTGAGGTTCCCGCAAGAAAGGTGGACTCCAATCTACTCTGGTCAGGCGCGTCCGGGCCCCTCGTCGCTTCCGCTCCTCGAGCGGCTCCCCCGGCCGGTGCCGCACCTGCCGCTGGGCCGGTTCCCCTCGCCGGTCGAGCACCACCCCGGCCTGGCCCGGGAGCTCGGGCTCAGGGAACTGACGGTCAAGCGCGACGACCGGAACGCCGAACCGCTGGGGGGGAACAAGATCCGCGCGCTCGAGTTTCTGCTCGCCGGGGAGCCCCGCCAGCTCGTGACCATGGGTGGCTACGGCTCGACCTGGGCCGCTGCCCTGGCGCAGCGGGGCGCCGCGGCCGGCCATGGCGTGCACCTCGCCCTCTTCCCTCAGCCCTGGTCCGCCGCGGTCGCCGGCTCGCTGTCGACGGCGCTCCGCCACGGGACCGTGTACGCCGCCCCCTCCCGCCTCCGGTTCCCGCTGGCCCTGCTGCGGGCGTGGCGCGGCGCCGCCCGCTCCGGGTCGGTTCGCTGGCTTGCGCCGGGAGGGGCCGAGCCGCTCGGGGTGCTCGGGAGTATCAACGCCGCGCTGGAATTCGCCGCCCAGGTCGCTCGCGGCGAGACCACCTCGCCGGGCGCGGTCGTCACTCCCCTCGGCTCCGGCGGGACCGCGGCAGGATTGCTCATCGGGGCCTGGATCTCGGGGCTCGAGTACACCGTGGCGGCGGTGCGCGTCACCGATGCCTGGTTCGCCAACCACCTCAACGTGATGCGCCTGGTGCGGCGCACCCTCGCCCTCCTCCGGCAGCGGGGACTCGTCGTGGTCCCCGGGCGGGCCCGGCTCGTGGTGGTGAAGGACCAGCTGGGCCCGGGGTATGGCCGGAGCACCGCGATGAGCCGGGCCGCGACGGCGGCGGCGGGGAGCGCCGGGCTTGTGCTGGAGGAGACCTACGGGGCAAAGGCGTTTGCGGCCCTCAGTGCCCTGGCCCCTTCCTTTCCGCACCTGACCTTCTGGCATACCTTTGACGCGCGGCTCATCGCAGCCCCGCCATCGGATCATCCCATCCTGCGCGACGCTCGCCTGCACGCGGAGTTGCTGTGGCCCCTCCCGACATCGACCTGACTGTCTACCCCGACGAGTGCGACGCGTACGGCCACCTGAACCAGGCCTCGTTCGCCGCCCTCTTCGAGCGCGCCCGGTGGGAGGTTCTCGCGCGCGGTCCGGGGATGGACTTCTTCACCCGGCTCGGCCTCTGGCCGGTGGTGCGGAAGTCGATGGTGGAATACCACGCCCCCGCCTTTCCCGGCGATGTCCTTCGCTTCGGGCAGCTCCTCGTCCACCTGGGCCGGACCAGCTTCACCCTGCGCCAGACCGCACGCCGGGTGCGGGACGATGTTCTCGTGGCCACCGCCGAGATCGTGTTCGTCTGCATCAACCCGCAGGGTGCCCCGGTCCCCGTTCCCGAGGCACTGCCGCAGGTCTTTGCCGACCGGCCGCTCCCGGGCAATCTCCGCCGGGTCGCGGTCAACGGCGTGAACCTGGCCGTCGACGTGCGCGGCCAGGGTCCCGCGATCCTCTTCATCCACGGCTTCCCGCTGGACCACTCCACCTGGGAGTACCCGGTGGCGAAGCTCGAGGGCTGGATGCGGATCGCGCCCGACCTGCGCGGCATGGGGCAGTCGGATGCGCCCGACCTCGGCTATTCGATGTCGACCTACGCGCAGGACCTGCTCGCCCTGCTCACGGCGCTGGGCGTCGACCAGGCGGTGGTCTGCGGGCACTCGATGGGTGGATACATCGCCTTCGAAATGGCCCGGCTTGCGCGCGACCGGATCCGGGGGCTGGTGCTGGTGGGGACCCGTGCCGAGGCCGATACCCCGGAGATCCGCAAAGCCCGGGACGCCTCCGCCGCGCTGGCCCGCGAGAAGGGTGCGGAAGCCATCGCCGACGCCATGCTCGGCCGCATGATCTCCTCCCAGAACCGGGAGCTCAACGGACTGGCGGAGCGGCTCCGGCGCATCATGGGCGCCACGCCCGTCGCGGGGATGCTGGGGGCGATCGGCGCCATGCGCGACCGGCCCGACAGCTTCGCGCTCCTCAAGTCGCTCACCGACCTTCCGCTCCAGATCCTGGTCGGCGACGAGGACGAGATGATCCCCGTCCCCCGCTCCCAGGCGATGCTCGAGGCCGCGCCGCACGCGACGCTCTCGATCGTGTCCGGCGCGGGTCATGTTCCGGCGATGGAACGGCCCGAAATCACGACCGCCCTGCTGTCCCGCTTCCTCGCCACCTTCCCCCGACTCGGATAGCTGCAACCTTTTCGGTCCCGCCTGCGTCTATCATGGTGACGGTGGACGCAAGCTGCCGCCGTTGCAGTTCGAAGTATCCTTCCCTCCACGCCCCGGGGCCGCGGCCAGGCAGTACGGCTCCCGGGGCGTCTCTCCTTTCTGGAACAGCCATCGACCGGACCTGTCAGGCGGCAGGCGCCGGCTATCAATGCTGGCAACGCGACGGCCCCCCGCGCCGGAGCGCGGGGGGCCGGGAGACATCCTGCCGGCAGCCAGCGTTACTTCTTGGGGCGGCCGGGCGGGGTGTCGCTGCCGAAGACGTCCTTGTTCTTGGCGATGAACGCCTGCTGGTTGGCCGGCACGTCCTCTTCCGGGAAGATCGCGTTGACCGGGCACTCCGGCTCGCAGGCACCGCAGTCGATGCACTCGTCCGGGTGAATGTAGAGCTGGTCCTCACCCTCGTAGATGCAGTCTACCGGGCAGACGTCTACGCAGGCGCGATCTTTCACGCCGATGCAGGCTTCGACGATCACGTAGGCCATGACTGGCGAACTCCTCTGGGCAGCTGGGACACGAGCGGACACGTTTCGCTCGCAAACTTGGCCAAGTATGCCGCAGTGCTCCAGCCCGGCGCAAGGGGCACAATTATCTTCTTCCGCCATGCGAGTGATGCGGCTGAAACGCTTCCCGCTTCTTCATTTCTTCATTTTCCTGTTCACACTTGCCGCGCCCGTCACGCCACTGCGGGCTCAGGCCAGCTGTGAGGGTCCGCTGGCGCTGGTGCTCTCCGGCGGCGGCGCCAAGGGCCTGGCCCATCTCGGGGTGCTCCAGGTGCTCGACAGCCTCGGCATCCGCCCCGACCTGGTGGTCGGCACCAGCATGGGCTCGATCGTCGGCGCGATGTACGCCAGCGGCTATTCCCCCTCCCAGATCGCCGAGCAGGCGGCGGACCTCCGGCTTGCCGACCTCTTCAGCCGGCGGCTGAGCACCCCGCACTCCCTCGGGCAGCGCCGGCCGCTGGTGGTGTGGGAGCGGGGTGCGGGCGGGGTGCGCACTGCCGAATCGGGACCCCGGGAGGCCGGTGTCAACGGCGCCCTCGACCGGGTGCTGCTGCGGGGGAATCTCCAGGCCCGGGGCAACTTCGATTCCCTTCCCATCCCCTTCCGCGCGGTGGCCACCGACATCCGCACCCGTTCGGTCGTGGTCCTCAGCGGCGGGGACCTGGCACAGGCGGTCCGGGCATCGATGGCGATTCCCCTGGTGTTCGATCCCGAGCGGATCGAGGGACGCGACCTGGTCGACGGCGGCCTCGCTTCCAACGTGCCGATCGCGACGGCGCGACGGGCCGGGGCGACGCGGGTCATCGTCTCCGACGTGGGGTGGCGTCCCCCCGACTCGGTCCGGACCACCAATCCGCTCGCCATCGCGGACCTGCTGATCGCCTATCTCTTCAGCCAGCCGCTCGACTCGCTGGGGCCGGAGGATCGCATCGTCCGGCCGGCGATCGACTCGTTCAATGCGCTCGACTTCACCCCGGAGCGCATGCAGGAGCTGATCGACCGCGGGTATCGCGCGGCGCGGGAAGCCTTCGAGGCGCAGCCACCGGCGTGCGCGGGCCGCCCCGTCCCGCCGCCGCCCGACCGCAGGATTCCCGACTACCGGGTCGCCACAGTCCGTGTCGAAGGGGTGGGACCCGGCGATCAGCTCCTGATCCGCCGCGCCCTCGGCCTGGACAATGACGGCAACCTCGATGTCTCGCTGTTGCGGGACCGGCTCCGCACCATGGGCGAGAACGCCGACTACCGCGCCATCTGGCTCCGGCCCTCCGGTCCTCCCGACTCCCTCTCCCTTTCGCTGCTTGCGCGTGCCGCGCCGTCGCGCATGGCCGCCGCCGGCCTCGCCTACGACAATGACCTCGGCGGGCAGATGTGGCTCGGGGGTATCGATCGCGGCACCGTCTTCTCGGGCCTGGAGGCATCCGCCACGCTCTCCCTCGCCGAACTGCGCCAGGAAGTGGCGATCGGGTTCCGCCGCGAGGTGCTCGGACCGTTCATCCGCCGGCCGTTCCTGAACGCGTTCGCGGCGCGCGAATCGGTACGGCGCTTCGACACGAATGGTGATCCGAGCGGTTCGGAGCGGACCAGGGAGGCTCGTGCCGTGATCGGGCTGGAGCGCCGCCTCGGCCGGGAGTGGCGCCTGTCGGGTGGCGGACTGGCGCACGCGTGGGACGCGCCCGGCGCCAACCGCACCAACGGTCTCGGCGGGTTTGTCGCCCTGTCGAGCGGTCCGCAGTACCGCAACAGCGGGCTCTGGGGCGAGGCGGCCTTCACCACCGCCTACACCCGCGTTGCCGTCGAGGCCAGGAAGGCGGTGCCTCTCGCCGGCTTCCGCATCACGCCCGGCCTCCGCTTCGGCTACGGGAGACACCTGCCGCTGATGTCGACTTTCATGCTGGGCGGTTCGGAAGGCTTCCCCGGCCTCAACATCGGCGAGTTCCGGGGCGACCGCGAACTGCACGCGAGCGTGACGGTGGCCCACACCCTCCTGGGTCCCGTCGAGGCCCGCTTCACCGCGGCCAGCGGGAAGACCGCGGTGGGTGGCCCCACCTTTCCCGCCGGCCGCTGGCAGGCGGGCGGACGGTTCGGGCTCGCGGCCGAAACGCCGATCGGTCCGATCCGCGTGGAATACGGGGTGGCCCACCCCGATCGCAACGGCTTCTTCGTCCGGCTGGGCGACTGGTTCTGAAAACGCGAGCGGGGCGGCCATCTGGCCGCCCCGCTCACCTGCTGCCCCCGCTGGTCAGTCTTTCACGCTCAGCAGGTTCTTCTTGAAGCCCTCGCCGGGCCCGGGCTTCGGCCCGATCCAGCAGCGAAGCAGCGCCGCCGCAAAGTCTCTCCCGCCGACCACGCCCTTCTCGTGTCCCGCGACGGTCACCGTCGTACCGCTCCCCGGCACGTAGGTGAACAGCATCTCCTCGCCATCCTTGATGTCCTGCATCAGTCCGCACAGGTCCGCGAACTCCTTCTTCAGGTCCTCCGACGGGTTGGGGGTGTTGTCCTTGAGGCCGTCGGTCCAGGCTTCGCAGATCTTGTCCTTCCCCACGTTGCGCACGAAGTGCATCAGCATCCGGCGGGGTTCATCCTCCGCCAGGATCGCATCGGCGCTCTGGGACTTGGTGGCCACGTAGAGGGCGGCCACGTAGACCTTGAAGATGGCCTTCTTGCGAAGCGCGGCGCCGTTGAGTGTCAGGGTCTTGCCGGCGACCTCGATGTTCACCGGGAGCACCACACCGTTCACGGTGCGGGAGCTGTCGACCGGGGCCGCGGCCAGGAGCAGCGAAAGCGCGAGCAGCATGACGGCTTACCTCGAAAGAATGGGTGGAGGAACGAGCGCCAAGTTGTCGCTTCGCTCCGGAGTTCGCAACCTCAGCGGGGCGGCCCGATCAGGAGGACCGCACCCGGCGTGAGCTTCATTTTTCCGTCCGCCGGGATCTGGATGAAGAGATCCCGGCCGGTCTCGGTAAGCGCGGGGTAGTCCCGCCCGACACTGCGCATCGCCGGGCCCAACACCGACTCCGGGATCGGGATGCCCTGCACCGTCGCTCCGTCGAGGTGAAAGCGGACCGCCCGCCCACCCGCCGGCAGCAGGGTCACGCGGGCCTCGAGCCGGGTGCTGGGTGGCAGGATCATCACCAGCTGGGCCAGCGCACGGCGCGCCTCGGCCGAGAGGTCCGCGATGGTCCCGCCGATCCGGATCGCCGAGGAATCGACCAGCACCCGGAACCCGAAATCGTCGGGGAGCGATGGAATGCCGAGACGGGCCATCAGGTAGGCGGTGAAATCGCCTCCCTGGACCTGGCCCCGGGGCACCAGCCGGTCGACATACACCGAGTCCACAATTCCGGACGCGCGCTGGACACCCTCCGGGGCGATCCGCTGCCAGCCGGCGTCCATTTGTGCCTCGAGTCTGGCCCCGGCCAGGCACAGAATGGCCATACCGGTGGCAATCAGGCCGCTTTTGAGCATTTTTCTCCCGTCTCCGCGAACAGACCCCGCCAGGACCCGTACCGTTCCCCTCGACACCGAGGGGGGAGGATGCATGGAGTGGACCATCGTCGGGACCAATGTGCTGTATGCCGTGGTCGGCGTGATTCTCATGTGGGTGGCATACCGGCTCATCGACAAGCTCACCCCCGAGGTCAACTTCGGGGAGGAGCTTCGGAAGGGCAACATCGCGGTCGCGATCTTCATCGCCGCGCTCTTCCTGGCGATCGCGATGATCATCGCCGGCGCGCTCAATTGAGCCGCCGCTGGGCCCGCCGGCTCGCGGCCGGGCTCCTGCTGGTGCTGGTGGCCGCGACGGAGCTCGCGGCGCAGCGGCACCTGGACCGCTACGACGACACCTTCCGCAAGTACAGCAAGCGGTTCTTTGGCGTCGGTTTCGACTGGCGGCTGTTCAAGGCGCAGGGCCTCACCGAGAGCAACCTCGACCCCGCCGCCACCAGCTGGGCCGGCGCGCGCGGGCTGATGCAGCTCATGCCCTCGACCTTCCTCGCCATCCAGACCCGGAACCCGCAGTTCCTCTCCATCGACGACGACGAGTGGAATATCGCCGCCGGCGTCTACCACGACCGTGAGCTGTGGCGCATGTGGCGGGACGACTCCGTGGACGCCGCCGATCACCACCGGTTCATGTTCGCGAGCTACAACGCCGGGCGGGTGACCATCCTGCGGGCGCAAGGCGTTGCCCGGGCCCGGGCCCTCGACCCGAGACTCTGGGCCAGCATCGAGCAGGTGGCCCCGTCGGTGCGCCGCTGGCGGCAGGCCGAGACGCTCGTCTATGTCCGGAAGATCAGCGCCAACATTGACCGGATGGACGCCCGGGGGAGGGTCGTACGGCCGCTGGTGCTCGCGCCCTGACAAACCCGCCACCCATGGGTATGGTTCGGGACATGCCCCCCGCCACCCGGCGCTGGTTCCCTCTCCTCGTCGTTCTCGCGGCGCTCGCCGCCTCCGTCACCAGCCTGGGCAATCGGTTCGCGCTCGATGACCTGCCCATCGTTCTCCAGAACGGCCGAGTCCACTCGCTCTCCACGCCATGGGCCTGGCTGGTGCAGACCTACTGGCCTCCCGAACACGGCGCGGCGCTCTATCGCCCGCTGGTGATCTTCGGATTTGCGCTCCAGTGGATCACGGGACAGGGAAGCCCCCTCGTCTTTCACCTCGTCAGCGTCCTGCTCTATGCCGCCGCGAGCCTCGCGGTCTTCTGGCTGGCCCGGCAGCTCCTCCCCGACGGCGCGGCGCTGATCGCGGGACTCTACTTCGCGGTGCAGCCGGTGCACGTCGAGGCCGTCGGCAATGTCGTGGGGCAGTCGGAACTGATCGTGGGCCTGCTGCTCGCGCTGGGCGTGGGCGTCTATGTGCGCGAGCGTGGGGCCGGGGCGGTGACGGTACGGGCGGGCGTGGCCCTCACGGGCCTCTACCTGCTCGCGCTCATGGCCAAGGAACACGCGCTCGTCTTCCCCGCCCTGCTCGTGCTCGCCGAGCTGCTGCTGGTGGAACACGCCGTGGACCTGCGCACCCGGTTCGAGAAGCTGATTCCCCTCTACCTGGCCCTGGGCACCGTCGCCATCTCGTTCTGGACCGTGCGAACGATGGTCACGGGTGGTACGGTCGGGCGCGACTGGCACCCCGCCTTCCGCACCGGTGGTTTCGCCCTCCGGCTGTGGACTTCGCTGGGCGTGATGCCTGAGTACGTCCGGCTGCTGCTCTTTCCCGCGCACCTCAGCGCCGACTACAACCCCCAGGCGATCCCGGTTGCCACCTCCGCCGGCCCGCGTCAGCTGCTCGGTATCGGTGTCCTCCTCCTGCTCGCGGTGGTTGTCGCCTGGGCCTGGCGCCGGCGGCCGCTCGTCGCGTTCGGGGTGCTCTGGTGTGCCCTGGCCCTCTTCCCGGTCAGCAATCTGCTCCTCCCTACCGGGATCCTCCTCGCCGAGCGGACGCTCTTCCTGCCCAGTATCGGGGTGGCCCTCGCGCTCGGTGGCGCGGCCACGCTGCTGCTGCCCCGATGGGATGGCTGGGCACCGGCCACGCGTCGGCTCATCGTCGTCGCGCTCGGAGTGCTGGCGCTCGCCGGGGTGGCTCGGAGTGCGATCCGGCAACCGGTCTGGAAGGACAACGCGACGCTCTTCGAACAGACCGCGCTCGATGCCCCGACCAGCTATCGCGCCCGGGCGGCGCGGGCGGTGCTGTGGATCGAGAATGGGCGCGAGGCCGAGGGTGAGCAGGAGTATCGGGCCGCGCTGGACCTGTACCGCGACGACCCGAACCTGTTCGCCGATTTCGGCAACTACTACGTCCGCAAGGCGCGCTATGCCGAAGCGCTGGTCCTCTATCAGCGGGTGCTCGAGCTGGTGCCGGATCACTGGAGCGCGACCAGCCGGAGCATTCTCTGCCTGATCCAGCTCGGTCGGCTGGACGAGGCGCGCCGTCTGGCCCAGGTCGCCACCCATCGGGGCGATGAGGGCGCCGCCGCCAAGCTGGCGTTCGTCGACAGTCTCCTCGCCCACCGCCCCGACTCCACCAGGCACTGAGTCTCTCCGCAGCGCCCTCAACTTGACCGTGAAACCCCTCTCCACGATATATCGTACGCAATTACGGACGATATATCGGAGGCATCACAATGGCTAAGCACAATGATGACTGGGGTTTCGGTGAACTGTTCGAAGGGGTGATGGGGTTCGCGGACTGGGGCCGACAGCATCGGAATCGCTGGCAGGGTGGGCCCCGGCGCCGCGCCCAGATGTTCGAGGCGGGGGAGATCCGGCTGGTGATTCTCCGCCTGCTGAAGGAGCAGCCCCGCCACGGCTACGACATCATCAAGGCCCTGGAAGAGCGGATGGCCGGGTGCTACACCCCCTCCGCCGGGACCGTCTACCCGACGCTCCAGCTGCTGGAGGATCAGGGCCTGGTGCGCGCCGAGGAGCGGGACGGCAAGCGGGTCTACTTCATCACCCCCGCCGGCGAGGCACTGCTCGAGGAGCGCCGCAGCGAACTGGATGAGATCATCGATCGGGTGCGGGAGACGGTGCGCGATTACACCGGGGGAGCCATGGGCGACCTGAACCGTGCCTTCGGCCACCTCGCCTCACGCACCTTCCGCGAAGCCTTTCGCCGCGGGGCCGGTGATCCCGCCGTTCGGCGCGTGGCCGAGATTCTCCGCCGGACGACCGAGGAGATTGAACGGGAGTGGCAGGCGGCCACTCGCCCCTCCGCCGAGGCTGAGACATGAACGTCACCGGAATGCTGGCGCTGATTTTCGCGTTCGTGCTCGTGATGAATGTGCTGAAGCAGGGGAGGATCGGCCGGCGCCGCTATCAGCTGCGCTTCGGCGGCACGGAGATGAGCGGCGAGGAGCTGGCCGACATCGAGCGGCGGCTAGCCAGCGTGGAGCAACTGGAGAACCGGGTGCTCGAGCTCGAGAACCGGCTCGATTTTGCCGAGCGGCTGCTGACCAGCCGCACGGGGCAGGGGAGCGAGGCGCCGTAGCCGGCGCAGGAGTCTCGAGACACGAACGGGCGACCCTGGACGGGTCGCCCGTTCTCGTTGTGTGTCCCACTGCCCGCGTCAGATGAGGCCGGGAAGCGGGGCGGCGTAATGGGCGGTCCGGGGCTCGGGCTCACCGTACCGGCCCTCGCTCGCATGCTGGCGATTCCACTCTTCCCGGAGGCAGAACGGGTCGAGGCCGTGCGGCCGGTCGACCGCGAGGACACCATCGAGGTGATCGATCTCGTGCTGGATCAGTTCCGCCCGGTCGCGCTCCAGCTCGGTGGTGTGCCACTCCCCCTTGGGATCCTGGTACCGCACCGCCACCCGGTAGGCTCGTGACACCCGGACCAGCAGCGCGGGAAAGCTGAAGCAGTCGTCCCAGACCGTGAAGTCCTCGTTGCCGACGTCGACAATCTCCGGATTGATCAGCGGCCAGGGCTTGTCCATTTCCACGTAGACGATCCGCACCGGGGCGCCAATCTGCGGCGCGGCAATCGCCCGGCCGTAGCCGAACCGGGACTGGAAATCCCGCAGCGTCTCCCGCAGGTCATCCAGGATCACCCGCACCGCGGTGGAGCCGGGCTTCGCGATCGGCTCACACCGGGCCCGCAGGATCGGGTCCCCCAGCATACGAATTCGATGAATAGTCATGCCTTGGCCTGCTCCAGAAGAGTGTCATTTGGACCGAGCCAATCTTGTGCATGGGTCCCGGGGCCACAATAGGCTCTCTTGCCGCCATTGTTCTGGAGTAGTGTATGCTACTACTTATAGCAGTCGCCAAACCTTCGACAAGATGCTCTGCATGCCATTGCGAAAGAAGGGTTTATGAATTTGCGCCAATAGTCTGGTATTTAGTTGACAAAGGGGATACCTGCCCGTAGGATTCCGCCCCTATGGGTGTCTCGATCTCCGAACTCGCTGATCTCCCGCTACCTCCCGCCTACAAGGGTCCGCGCGGTGCGATCCTGGTCGCGCTCAAGCGTGCCGGTTCGCTGACGGCCCGGGAACTCGGGGAACAGCTCGGTCTCTCCTCCAACGCCATCCGGCACCACCTGCGGGAACTCGAGACCGATGGGGTCATCGCCTACCGGCGGGAGCAGCGCGGCGTTGGAGCACCGACCTACGCGTGGCACCTGAGCCCGTCGGGCGAGGCGCTGTTCCCCCAGCGGTACAAGGAACTGCTGACCGAGGTCCTCGAGCGGGTGGCGGAACAGGCCGGGCGGCAGGCCGTTGTGTCGGCCTTCCAGGATCGCTTCGCCGACCTGTCCCGGCGCCTGCAGGCCGAGCTCTCCGACGCTCCCCCCAGCCGTCGCATGGATGTGGTGCTGCGCGCGCTGCACGAAGGCGGGTACATGGCGGAGTGGCGCAAGGAGGATGGCGGCTTGCGCCTGGCCGAGCACAACTGCGCCATCCGGGCCTTGGCCGAGCGCTTTCCCGAGATCTGCGAAGCGGAAGCGAAGTTCCTCTCTGATGTGCTGGCGGCGGCGGTCGAGCGTGAGGCGCACATGCTCGAAGGCTGTGCCGCGTGCGAATACAGCGTGCGGTTTCCCGAGCGGGAGCCGCTGACGCCCCTCAACCTGGGCCGGTCGGCCCGCGAGGAGCAGGCATGAGTTCGTCGGTCGAGCATCTGGTCAACAAGGAATACAAGTACGGCTTCGTCACGGACATCGAGACGGATACCCTGCCGCGCGGCCTGAACGAGGATGTCGTTCGCCTGATCAGCGCCAAGAAGCAGGAGCCCGCCTTCATGCTGGAGTGGCGGCTCAAGGCGTACCGGCGCTGGCTGGAGATGAAGGAGCCCCATCACTGGGCCAACATCTCGTACCCGCCGATCGACTACCAGGACATCATCTACTACTCGGCCCCCAGGACGAAGAAGCCGCTCGGGAGCCTGGATGAGGTCGACCCGGAGTTGCTCCGCACCTACGAGAAGCTCGGGATCTCCCTCACCGAGCAGAAGATGCTGGCCGGGGTCGCGGTGGACGCCATCTTCGACAGCGTCTCGGTCGCCACCACCTTCAAGGAAACGCTGGCCAAGTCGGGCGTGATCTTCTGCTCGATGTCGGAGGCGGTGCGCGAGCATCCCGAGCTGATCGAGAAGTACCTCGGCTCCGTGGTGCCCTACAACGACAATTTCTTCGCCGCGCTCAACTCCGCGGTGTTCAGCGACGGCTCCTTCGTCTACGTGCCGAAGGGGGTCCGCTGCCCGATGGAGCTGTCGACCTATTTCCGGATCAACAGCGCCGACACCGGCCAGTTCGAGCGCACCCTCATCGTGGCCGATGAAGGCGCCTACGTGAGCTATCTCGAGGGCTGCACCGCGCCCAAGCGCGACACCAACCAGCTGCACGCGGCGGTGGTCGAGCTGGTGGCCCTCAAGGATGCCACCATCAAGTACTCGACGGTGCAGAACTGGTACGCCGGCGATGCGGAGGGGAAGGGCGGCATCTACAACTTCGTCACCAAGCGGGGCAAGTGCGCCGGGTCCAACAGCAAGATTTCGTGGACCCAGGTGGAGACCGGCTCGGCCATCACCTGGAAGTACCCCAGCGTGATCCTCCAGGGCGACAACTCGGTCGGCGAGTTCTACTCGGTCGCGGTGGTGAACGGCCGGCAGCAGGCCGACACCGGCACCAAGATGATCCACGTGGGCCGCAACAGCCGCAGCACCATCGTGTCCAAGGGCATTTCGGCCGGCCAGGGCAACAACAGCTACCGCGGCCAGGTGAAGGTCCTGCCGCGGGCCGAGGGTGCCCGCAACTACACCCAGTGCGACTCGATGCTCATCGGGAACCGCTGTGGCGCCCACACCTTCCCGTACATCGACGTCCAGAACCCGACCGCGGCGGTGGAGCATGAAGCCTCCACCTCCAAGATCGGGGAAGACCAGATTTTCTACCTCAAGCAGCGCGGGCTCAACACCGAGAACGCCATCAGCATGATCGTGAACGGCTTCTGCAAGGAAGTGTTCAAGGAGCTGCCGATGGAATTCGCCGTGGAAGCCCAGAAGCTCCTGGGGATCAGCCTCGAAGGCAGCGTGGGCTGAGGCCCGCGCTCACCATTCAGTGGAGACGCACGACGTGCTCGAGATCAAGAACCTGCACGCCAAGGCCGGCGACAAGCAGATCCTCAATGGCATCAACCTGACCGTGAAGGCGGGCGAGGTCCACGCCGTCATGGGGCCCAACGGCTCCGGGAAGAGCACCCTCGCGCAGGTTCTCGCCGGCCACCCGGCCTACGAGGTGACCGGCGGTTCCGTCACCTACCTCGGCCAGGACCTTCTTGACCTGGAGGCCGAGGAGCGGGCCCAGGCCGGCGTCTTCCTCGCCTTCCAGTACCCGGTCGAGATCCCCGGCGTCTCCAACGCCTACTTCCTCCGCGCGGCGCTCAACGAGATCCGGAAGGCGCGGGGCGAGGAGGAGATCGATCCGCTCGACTTCATGGACCTGGTCGAGAAGAAGCTGGAGCTGGTCGAGTGGGGCCCGGAGATCACGTCCCGGGCGGTCAACGCCGGCTTCTCCGGCGGTGAGAAGAAGCGCAACGAAATCCTGCAGATGGCCGTGCTCGAGCCGAAGCTCGCGATCCTGGACGAGACCGACTCGGGCCTCGACATCGACGCCCTGCGCATCGTCGCGAACGGCGTGAACCAGCTCAAGCGTCCCGACAGCGCCACCATCGTCGTGACCCACTACCAGCGGCTGCTCAACTACATCGTGCCGGATTTCGTGCACGTGCTGGCCGGCGGCCGCATCATCAAGTCCGGCGGCAAGGAACTCGCGCTTGAGCTCGAGGCGAAGGGTTACGAATGGCTGACCGAGCCGGCGGTGACGGCGTGACCACCGCGTACCTGCAGGACTTCGAGCAGTCGCTCGCGGTCGCTCCCCGCACCGGGTGGCTCGAGGAGCTCCGCCGGAAGGGCCGGGAGGCCTTCGCCCGGACCGGGCTTCCCACCACCCGCGACGAGGACTGGCGCTTCAATACCCTGGCGCCGCTGGCGAGCGCCGAGTTCCGGCTCGCGCCGGCCGACGCCACGGTGAAGGTGGAGGCCCTCGCGCCCTTCCTTCTCGGCCTCGAGGGAGCCAGCACCCTCGTGTTCGTGAACGGGCGGTTTGCCCCCGGGCTCTCGACCCTGCCGGCTGCCACCACCGGTGTGACCGTGGCGAACCTCGCCGCCGCCGTGATCGATCAGGGCGACACGATCCGCCGTCATCTCGGACACTATGAGCCGGTCTCAAAGGGCGGCTTCTCGGCCCTTAACGCTGCCTTCATCCACGATGGGCTATATGTCCACGTCGCTGCGGGCGCCGACGCCGGTGCTCCGATTCACGCCATCTACGTGACCAGCGGGCGCGGCGCGGGTGCCGCGAGCCACCTGCGGAACCTGATCGTGGTTGAGCCGGGTGCGCGCGCGGCGGTCATCGAGAGCTACGTCGGATTGACGGGGGATTCCTACCTGACCACCGCCGTGACCGAGGCGATGGTGGGTGCGGGAGCGTTCCTGGAGCACAGCAAGATCCAGCGCGAAAGCGAGCAGGCATACCACGTGGGCACCACCCATCTCCACCAGGACCAGGACAGCCGGAGCGAGTCCTTCGCCATCAGCTTTGGCGGGGCGCTCTGCCGCAACAACCTGGACATGGTGCTCGATGGCCCCGGCGTCGACAGCCAGCTCTTCGGGATGTACATGGGACGTGGCCGCCAGGAGCTCGACAACCACACGTCGATCCTCCACGCCCACCCCAACTGCTCCACCCGCGAGGTCTACAAGGGCATCCTCGGTGACAACGCGCACGGGATCTTCAACGGCAAGATCTACGTGACGCCCGAAGCCCAGAAGACCGACGCGAAGCAGACCAACCGGGCTCTCCTGCTTTCGGAGACCGCCCGGATCGATACCAAGCCCCAGCTCGAGATCTTCGCCGACGACGTGAAGTGCACCCACGGCGCCACGGTCGGCAGCCTCGACCCGCTCGCCCTCTTCTACCTGAAGAGTCGCGGAATCGGTGGCGTCGAGGCGCGGAAGCTCCTGACCTACGCCTTCGCGGCCGAGGTCCTCGAGGAGATTCCCCACGAGCCGGTCCGCGCCCAGCTCGAAGCCCTGGTCCTGAGCCGGCTGGAGCGCCTCGGCGAGGCCTGATGACGACCCTCCCCGCGATCGGCACCGAGTTCGACGTCGCCGGGATCCGGCGCGAGTTCCCGGTCCTGCGCACGCTGGTCCAGGGGAAGCCCCTCGTCTACCTCGACAACGGCGCGACCAGCCAGAAGCCTCGCAGCGTGGTCGAGGCCGAGGCCGATTTCGCGCTCCTCGCGAGCGCCAACGTGCACCGCGGTGTCCATACCCTCAGCTTCCAGGCAACCGAGCGGTTCGACGAGGCGCGAGTGGAGGTACAGCGCTTCCTGGGCGCCAAGGCCCCCGAGGAGATCGTCTTCACCTCCGGGACCACCGCGGCGATCAACCTCCTTGCGCTGAGCCTCGCACGGGCGAGGATCGGCGCCGGCGACGAGATCCTCGTCACCGAGATGGAACACCACTCCAATCTCATCCCCTGGCAGCTGGCGGCCCGGGCCAGCGGGGCGACCATACGCGCCATCCCGGTCACCGAGGGGGGCGACCTCGATCTCTCCGGGCTGGACTCCCTCCTGACCCGGCGGACCAGGGTGGTGGCGCTGACCCACGTCTCCAATGTGCTCGGGACGGTGAACCCGGTGCGGGTGATCGCCGACCGGGCGCATGCCGTGGGGGCGCTGGTGGTGGTGGATGGTGCCCAGGCGGTTCCGCACCTTCCGGTCGACGTTGAAGCGCTGGGCGCCGACTTCTACGCCGCCTCGGCGCACAAGATGTTCGGCCCGACCGGCATCGGCTTTCTCTACGGACGCTCCCACCTGCTCGAGGAGCTGCCGCCGGTGTTCGGCGGTGGAGGCATGATCAGCCGGGTCACCATCGATTCCTGCACCTTTGCTCCGGTACCGGAGCGATTCGAGGCGGGCACGCCGCCCATCTCCCAGGCGGTCGGCCTGGCTGCCGCGATCCGGTGGATGCGGGGCCTCGACTGGAGCCAGGTGGTAGCCCACGAGGCCGAGCTGGTGAACTACGCCGCCGACCAGCTGGCGTCGGTGCCGGGGATTCGGGTGATCGGTAGCCCCGCCGAGCGGGTTGGTGTCGTGTCGTTCACGATGGAGCAGGCCCACCCGCATGACATCGGGACCGTGCTGGACAGCCACGGAGTTGCGGTCCGGGCGGGGCATCACTGTGCCCAGCCGCTGATGGACCGCTTCGGTGTGCCGGCGACGGTCCGGGCATCCTTCGCGCTCTATAACACCCGTGCCGAGGTCGATGCCCTGGTGGAGGCGGTGCACGACGTGCACCGGATCTTCGGCTGATGTCGGACACCCGAGAGCTCTACCAGCTGGTCATCCTCGACCACAACAAGTCGCCCCGGAACTTCCGGACCATGGAGGGTGCCGATCGCGAGGTCGAGGGCTACAACCCGATGTGTGGCGACCAGCTCAAGGTCTGGCTCAAGCTGGATGGCGACCGGATCGCCGACGTGAGTTTTCACGGCTCGGGGTGCGCCATCTCGAAGGCGTCCGCGTCGCTCATGACCACGGCGGTCATGGGGAAGACGCGGGAGGAGGCCCGGCGGCTGTTCGAGGGATTTCACCACATGCTGACCAGCGAAGAGGGGAGCGCGGAAGGTCTTCCCTCCAAGCTTGCGGTGTTCGCCGGGGTGCGGGAATTCCCGATGCGGGTGAAGTGCGCCACCCTCTCGTGGCACGCCCTGAAGAGCGCGCTGGAGCCGACGGAGTCCTGAGTCGATTCATGGCGGAGCCACATTTCTCCGCCGACTGTTCCCAAGGAGATTGCAAGCATGCCGTATGATCCGAGAATGGTGCAGCCGATGCGGGATGAGCTCACCCGCCTGGGCGTGAAGGAACTTCGCACGGTGGCGGACGTGGATTCCGCCCTGGGAGATGCGCGCGGCACCACGCTGGTGTTCGTCAATTCCGTGTGCGGGTGCGCCGCGGGCAGTGCCCGTCCCGGGCTGGCCCTGGCCCTGCAGCATCGCAACAAGCCGCAGCAGGTGACCACCGTCTTCGCGGGACAGGACCTCGATGCGACGGCGCGGGCCCGCCAGTACTTCAGCGACTACGCCCCCAGCAGTCCCTCGATCGCGGTGTTCCGGGATGGCGAGGTGGTTCACTTCGTCCACCGCCACATGATCGAGGGCCGCTCGCCCCAGCAGATCGCCCAGGACCTGGCCGAGGCGTTCGACAAGCACTGCGCGACGGCGGCCGCGAGCTGATGTCCGGCCACGTCTTTCATCCCGGTCACTCGGAGCTCCACGGGATCACCGTGGTGCTCGAGACCGGAGACGCCCTGTACGTCGGCCGGTATCACGAGGAGACCGAGAAGGGGGTACTCCTGCATGATGTCGCCGAGTGCCGGGATCCCGCGGGGAAGGCGGAGTTCGTGCGCAAGACGCTGAAGTTCGGAGTGCGCGCCGAGCACCGGCACGTCGTCGTTCCGGCGGCGCAGGTGCGTCGGGTGGTCCGGCTGGTGGACTGGGAGGGCGCCCCCACCGGCTGAGCTGCGGGTGGTGGGAGGGGTGGTAGCGGGGCCGGGAAATCCGGCCCCGCTTTTTTTTCAGGGCCAGGCCTGCTCGCCCTCTTCATCGATCAGGGTGATCGCATCCACCGGGCAGGCCCGCGCGGCGTCGAGGATCCGCTTCTTCCTGGCGCCTTCGGGGTCGGTGACCACGCAGAGTTCGTCGTCATCCAGCTCGAACACCGTGGGGGCGAGCGAGACGCATTCGGCGTTGCTCTCGCAGAGCTCGCGGTTGACCAGGATCCGGTACGCCATGAGTGCGGGTCCCTCCTCAGGCGGAGAGGTGTCGATGGCACCGCAGGGAGACCGCTCATCAAATAGCCGACGACCAGCCGGCGGGCAAGACAAGGAAACTTGACAGGCTGTAAAGCACGCTTTACATTGCCACTCCACCATCTCGGCGAGGGTCTGGCGTGCATGTCAGGTACCGGGCGGCGCTCGCGGCAGTGACCGCGGCCCTGCTGCAAGTCGGGTCGCGGATCGTGCTGGAGCATGGCGCCTTCGGGTTGGGCGCCCGGGTTCTGCTGTCACTGCTGCCGGTGGCCGTGATGGGGCTGTTCTGTGTGTTCGCGGTGCAGATCGTCCGGAGCTTCGATGAACTGGAAACCCGGATTCACCTGGAGGGGGCGCTGTTCAGCCTGCTCGGGACGGCACTCGCCACCATGGGCGCGGGTGTCCTCACGCGCGAAGGGCTCCTGCCGACGCTGTCTCTTGGCCTCGCCTGGCCCTGGCTGTGGTCGCTTGCCTTTTTCCTCTGGGGCATCGGGTGCCTGGTGGCGGGGGCCCGGTACCGGTGAAGAACCGGTTGCGCGAGCTGCGGGCGGAGCAATTCTGGTCGCAGGGTGACCTGGCCATGCGGCTCAAGGTGTCCCGCCAGACGGTGAACGCCATCGAGACCGGCCGGTACGATCCCAGCCTCCCGCTCGCCTTCACCATCGCCAAACTCTTCGGTCGTCGCATCGAAGAGATCTTCCTGCCCGAATGATCACCTTTGAAACATCCGGTTCAGAGCGGGCGTACGCCGCTCGATTCACCCTCCCCTACCCAGGAGTGTTATGACGTCACCCGTCGTTGTTCTCGACCGGGTCACGAAGCGGTACTCCGGCCACACCGCGGTTCGCGGGCTTTCGATGGAGGTCCCACGCGGGGGCATCTTCGGCCTCCTCGGGCCGAATGGCGCCGGCAAGAGCACCACGATCCGCATGATGCTCAGCATCATCACCCCCGACGAGGGCCGCATCGCGCTGCTCGGGACGGGAGGTTCCGCCCGCGCTCTCTCCGCTCGGATCGGCTACCTGCCCGAGGAGCGCGGGCTCTATCCCAAGATGCGGGTGCTCGATCACCTCGCGTTCCTGGCGGAGTGCAAAGGCATTTCCCGCTGGGACGCCCGCAAGCGCGCCAAGGCATGGCTCGAGCGCCTGGGTCTGGGCGACTGGACCCAGCGCAAGGTGTCCGACCTCTCCAAGGGCATGCAGCAGAAGGTGCAGTTTGCCGGGGCGCTCCAGCATGAGCCGGAACTGGTGATCCTGGACGAACCCTTCAGCGGACTGGATCCCGTCAACAGCCAGGTGATGCGGGATGTGGTTGTCGAGGTGGCCCGAAGCGGCCGCACGGTGGTCTTCTCCACCCACATCATGGAGCAGGCGGAGAAGATGTGCGACCGGATCGTGATCATCGCCCGGGGGGAGAAGATCGTGGATGGCACCCTCGCCCAGGTGAAGGGCGACTTCGGCAAGAGCCATGTGGCCCTCACCTTCACGCGGAACGCCGCCAACGCCCGCGCGATCCTGGCTGACCGCGCGCTGGTGGCCTCGGCGGACGACGCCGGCGCCACGGCCGAGGTCCAGCTCGCGGACGGCGTGGAGGCCGAGGTGCTGCTGAAGGCCCTGGTCCAGGCCGATATCGGGCTCTCGCGGTTCGAAGTGGTCGAGCCGTCGCTGCAATCCATCTTCATCGCCAAGGTCGGGGCCGACGCTGCGACCCCCTCGGCGCGGGCGGAGGTCGCATGAACAAGATCCTCGCAGTCATCCGGCGGGAGTTCATCGAGCGGGTGCGCACCCGGGCATTCATCATCGGCACCCTGATCGTCCCGGCCATGTCATTCGGGTTCGGGTATCTCTCCCGGGCATTCATGGAGCGCGATACCCGCTCCCGCACCATGGTCATCGTTGACGCCACTACGGGGAACGCGGGCCAGAGCATCGAGGAGGCGCTCCAGAAGCTGCGAATCGGGAAAGGCGCGGACACCCTGCCGCGCTACAACCTGAGCCGCATTCACGCCGAAGACGCGGCCCATGTGCGGGACTCGCTCATCCCCTCGGTCGACAACAAGGCGCTTGGGGGCGGGCTGGACGGGATCCTGGTGGTGACCGACTCCTCGATCATCACCGGCCGGCTGGCGTACTACGGACGCAATGTCGCCAGCATCTCCGACCGCGAGGTCATGCGGGAGACCATTGGTCCTGTGGTGCGGCAGGCACGCATGGCTCGCCTTGGGGCCGACTCGGCGCTCATCGCGGCGGCGGCCCTCGACTTCAGCCTCAACTCCCAGAAGGTCACCGCCGGGAAGCTCACCGGCGAATCGGGCATGAGTTCGTTCTGGCTGGCGTACTTCACCTCCTTTGTGATGTATTTCTCGCTCATCATGTACGGCATCCAGGTGATGGGGGCGGTTCTCGAGGAGAAGTCGAACCGGATCGTCGAGGTCCTGGTTTCGAGCATCACCCCCTTCGAGCTTCTCCTCGGCAAGGTGCTCGGCGTGGCGGGCGCCGGCCTCCTGCAACTGGCCATCTGGGGAGGCGCCGCCCGGTACCTGCTGGAGGGGTTGTCGGGGGCCCGCGCCTCCGGCGCAGGCCAGGCGGTCGCGGACAGCGCAGCGCAGAACGTGAGCATTCCCACGCTCAGTGGCGAGCTGATCGCCGTCATCCTCGTGTTCTTCCTGCTCGGATTCCTGCTCTACTCGGCCCTGTATGCCGCGGTCGGGGCGATGTGCAGCACGCAGCAGGAGACCCAGCAGGCGGCCCAGCCGGTCACGATCATCCTGGCGATCGGGTTCATTGCCATGTTCTCCCTGATCAATGACCCCTCGAACACCCTGGCGCGAACGTTGAGCTTCATCCCGTTCTTCGCCCCGCTGGTGATTCCGGTCCGCTTCGCGCTCACACCGCTCCCGCTGGGCGAGGTACTTGGTGCCGTGGCCGCGACCCTGGTGGGCATCGTCGCGGTGGTCTGGGTGGCAGGGCGGATCTACCGAGTCGGCATCCTGTCGTACGGCAAGAAGGCGACGCTCAGGGAAGTGATCTCCTGGGTCCGCACCGGCTGAAGTCTTCGCGGCTGCGGGTGGTGACGAGGGGCGGTCCCGAAAGGGCCGCCCCTCTGCCTTTCCCCCTCTCGGGACGAGGATGTAGGTTCACCCCATGGACCGTTATGACGTGATCGTGATCGGGGGCGGACACGCCGGCAGTGAGGCGGCGACCGCGGCGGCGCGCCTTGGCGCACGCACCCTCATGCTCACCCAGAACCTCGAGACCATCGGGCAGATGTCCTGCAACCCCGCGATCGGTGGGATTGCCAAGGGAACCGTGGTACGCGAAGTCGATGCCCTCGGCGGGGTGATGGGGCGGGCCACCGACCGAGCCATGATCCAGTTCCGGATGCTCAATCGGTCGAAGGGCCCCGCGGTCTGGTCGCCGAGAGCGCAGTGTGACCGCGGGTTGTACCGGCGGGCGGTGCGCAGCCTCCTGGAGGAGCAGACCGGGCTCGAGTTCGGGCAGGGAACCGTCAGTGAGCTCGAGGTACGCGGGGGGCGAGTGGTCGGGGTTCGGACGGTCGAAGGCAGGAGGTTCTCGTGCGACGCAGTGGTGATCACAGCCGGGACGTTTCTCCGGGGCCGCATCCACGTTGGCCGTGACACCTCGATTCCGGCTGGCCGGGCGGGCGATGCACCATCGGTGCAGCTGGCTGAAGCGATTGCGGCACAAGGAATTACAATAGAAAGATTCAAGACGGGAACGCCGCCGAGAATCGACGGGCGGTCGATCGACCTGGCGGCGTTCCCTCGGCAAGATGGGGAGCCAGAGCCGTATTGGTTCTCGAGCTTTGTCCGGGCGGCGCGAGTCCCGCAGCTGCCCTGCTACCTCGCGTGGGCTGGCCCGGAAGTCTGCGACATCATCCGGGAGCACCTCCAGGAATCCGCACTCTACGGAGGGGCCATCAGCGGAAGGGGGCCTCGTTACTGCCCGAGTATCGAGGACAAGGTGGTGAAGTTCCCCGACGCGGAGCGGCACCAGCTTTTCCTGGAGCCGGAGGGACTGGATACCGCTGAGATGTACGTGAACGGGCTCAGTACTTCACTGCCGCCAGAGGTTCAGCTCCGGTTTCTTCAGGCCGTTCCCGGGCTCGAGTCCGTTCGGATGACGCGTGCCGGCTACGCCATCGAGTACGACTACATCCCGCCAACGCAGCTCAGCTACACGCTCGAACTGAAGGGCATCCGGGGTGTCTTCTGCGCCGGGCAGGTGAATGGGACGACCGGCTATGAGGAGGCTGCCGGTCAGGGTGTCATTGCCGGCATCAACGCCGCGCGGCAGGCGCTGGGTCAGTCGCCATTTGTGTTGAGGCGAGATCAGGCGCTGATCGGAGTCCTGATCGATGACCTCGTCTCCCGCGGGGTGGACGAACCCTACCGACTCTTTACCTCGAGAGCGGAGTACCGCCTGCTGCTCCGCCAGGACAATGCGGTCCGTCGGCTGCTTAAGCCGGCAGCTGAGCTGGGGCTTCTCAGGGATGAGGAGCGAGAGGTCGTGGAGGGCAGGCTCGAGGAGGAGGAAGCTGCCTTGTCGTATGCACAAACGGCATCGGTCACCCCCTCGATTGCGAATGCCTTCCTGGAAATGGCTGGCAGCGCCCCGATCCCGCACTCGGTCAAGGTTGCTGAGATCGTCCGACGGCCAAGGGTGGCGCTCGGCCCGCTGATTTCGGCGCTGGGAGGGAGTTACTCTCGGGAGGCTATCGAGTGGGCCGAGGTTGAGCTCAAGTACGAGGGGTATTTGCTGCGAGAGAAGGAGGGGGCTGCCCGCCTGGCCTCTCTGGACGAGCTTCCGATTCCGCTGGGAGTTCCGATCCGGGAGTTTCGCTCCCTCTCCTATGAGGCAAGGGAGAAGCTGGCCAAGCACCAGCCGCCGACGGTTGGCCGGGCCGGGAGCATTCCGGGAATCTCCCCCGCCGACCTACAGAACCTTGTCCTGGAGCTGACCAAGTGGCGAAGGCACCAGGAGGCCTGCTCGTAGTCCGCTGTTTCACGTGAAATAGGCGATATTGCCGGTAGCCTATGTTGCACGTGAAACAGGCTCGCATTTCCCTCCCAAAATAATCGTGCTATATTGAGGAACCCCACCAATACTGTGGTTCCCCGATTTCTGTTTTTATCTGCAAGTACTTGCAAAATAAAGATATAAGATGGCGCGAATTATCGCGATTGCCAATCAGAAGGGCGGGGTGGGAAAGACCACCACCGCGGTGAACCTCGCCGCGTCGCTCGCCATTGCCGAACGGAAGACCCTGCTCGTGGATGCCGACCCGCAGGGGAATGCCACCAGCGGCGTGGGTGTCCGGCGGGAGCAGCTGCGCTACTCCCTCTATGACGCCCTCATCGAAGGCCGGCCGCTGCGCGACGTGATGATCAGCGATCCGGCGCTGCCGTATCTCGACATCCTTCCCGCCACCCAGGACCTGGTCGGGGCCGAACTCGAGCTGGTGGAGCGGCCTGATCGTGAGAGCCGCCTGCGCCAGACGCTCGAGCCGGCACGCGAGACGCACGAGTTCGTGCTGATCGATTGCCCGCCGTCGCTGGGCCTGATCACGCTCAACGTGCTCGCCGCCGCGGATGGCGTCATCATCCCCATCCAGTGCGAGTACTACGCGCTCGAGGGAATCTCCCAGCTCCTCAATACCATCAAGCTGGTCCAGCAGAACTTCAATCCCCGGCTGGCGATCGACGGCGTGCTGCTGACGATGTACGACTCCCGGGTGAATCTCTGCCGGCAGGTCGCGAGCGACGCCAAGGAGTACTTCGGCGCCCGGATGTTCCCCGCCGTGATTCCCCGCAACGTGCGACTGGCCGAGGCTCCCAGCTTCGGGAAGCCGATCCTCCTCTACGATATCCAGTCGGTGGGCGCGAAGAGTTACCTGGCCGTGGCCCAGGAGCTGATCCGCCGCGTGGAGCAGGCCGATCCCGCATCCAAGGCACCGCTGCCCGAGGGGCCGCCGGTGGTGGGCACTACGATTCCGGCGACCGCCGGGGAGCCTGACGCATGAGTGAAACGCGCCGACTTGGTCGCGGCCTGGAAGCCCTCCTCGGGCCGGTGAGCCGCCAGGAAGCGGAAGCGCAGGGCGCGCTCCAGGAATTGCCGGTCGGGGCGATTCGCCCCAATCCCTACCAGCCGCGCGCCAAGCTGGACGAGCCGCAGTTCTCCGAGCTGGTGTCGTCGCTGGAAGTCGCCGGCCTGCTCCAGCCGGTGGTGGTGCGCCGCCATCTGGATGGCTACCAGCTGATCGCCGGCGAACGGCGGTGGCGGGCCGCGCAGAAACTGGGATGGCAGAAGATCCCCGCCGTCGTGAAGGAGGCGGATGACCGGACCCTCCTGACCCTGGCGCTGGTCGAGAACCTGCAGCGCGACAATCTCTCGAGCATCGAGGAAGCGCACAGCTACTCGCGCCTGGCCGAGGAGTTCCAGCTCTCCCATGGGGAGATTGCGCGGCTGGTGGGCCGGGACCGGTCGACCATCGCGAATGCCCTGCGGCTCCTCAAGCTCCCGCCCGATGTCATGACCCTCGTCGACGAGGGGAAGCTCTCCGAGGGCCACGCGCGCGCGCTCCTCGGCGTCACCGATCGCGGGCAGATGTCCCGGCTGGCGCAGGATGCCGTAGCGCAGGGCTGGTCGGTGCGCGAGGTGGAGGAGAAAGTGCGCGGGGCGCGCCCCGCCGGCGCGAGACGCGCACCGGTCCGCCAGCAGGCGCCGGCGCACCGCCGGATCGAGGATGCACTGCGCAAGCGGCTCGGGACCGACGTGCGCGTGACCGCGCGCCGGAAAGGCCGCGGGAGCATCGCGATCACGTACTACTCGGAAGAAGACCTGGTGCGGGTGCTGGAGCTGGTGCTCGGGGAGCCGTTCGCCGGATGAGCGGCGGCGGGCATGTCACCATCGTCGTCCACGCGGACGGCGCGCTCGCCTCTCGGACAATTCGCCTGCCGGTCTGGTTGCTGCGCACCCTGCTGGCGGTGGGGGGCGTGCTCGGGGTGCTGCTCCTGCTGGCGCTGGCGCTCTACCTGCCGATCATTGCGCAGGCGGCACGGGTGCCCGGCCTGGTGCGGGAAGTCGACCGGCTCGGCGCGGAGAACCGGAAGATCGCGGACCTGGTCGCGGCGCTCGACAGCGCCGAACGGCGCTACGACCGGATCCGGGCGATGCTCGGCGCCGACGTGGTCCCCGACCCGGTACGTCTGGCCTCGACTTTGCCGGTAGCACCACCCGTGCGGGCCCAGGTGGCGGGCACGCCGTCGGTCTATGAGACCGGACGATCGGCCCCGACCCACTGGCCCCTCGATGAAGCGGGTTATGTGACGCGGGGCCAAGCGGGATCGGAAGGGAGCGGCAATACTTCCGACGAGGCTCATCCCGGCGTCGATATCGCGGTCCCCATCGGCAGCCCGGTCCGCGCAGCGGGTGGCGGCTCGGTCCTGCAGGCGGGCGAAGATCCCGAGTACGGGCTTTTCGTGCTGGTGGAACACCCGGACAGCCTCCAGAGCAAGTACGGTCACCTCAGCCGGCTCACGGTGACGACCGGGCAACTGGTCCAGGCCGGGCAGGTCATCGGACTCTCCGGAAACACGGGGCGGTCGAGCGCTCCGCACCTGCATTTCGAAATCCGTCGCGAGGGTACGCCGATCGACCCTCGCACCATGCTCAAGGAGCCACGCTGATGGCCATGTTCTCCTCCCGCCCCTCGCAGGGCGTACGTGCCGAATCGGCCCGCCGGGGTGACCCCGCCGGCCTGACGATCATCGCCGCCGGGACGACCATCGTCGGCGACGTCGGGAGCGAAGGGATCGTGAAGGTCGAAGGGATCGTGCAGGGGACCGTCCGGGCGGGGTCGCAGATCCTGGTTGCCCCCGGCGCCTCGATCCGGGGGGATGTCTTCGCCCCTGAAATCGTGGCGGGTGGCGAGATCCACGGGACTGTCCACGCTGACGACCGGGTCGAAATTCAGTCTGGTGCGATGGTGCATGGCGACATCCAGACGCAGCGTCTGCTCATCGCCGAGGGCGGGCGAATCAACGGACAGATCAGCATGGAGCAGAGCGGCGAGCGCGCGGCCGAAGCGCGCGAAGGCTCGAACGTTTCACAGGCAACGTGAAAAAGGCTTGACTTCCCACAATAGTTGAAAACTTCCGCAGTCCTGTGGATACAGGGCTGATTTTCACTGTTACATCTCCCCCGACTGCCTACTCACTGTCGAGTTGGTTCCGTGATACTGCATAGATTAGCCGCCGCCTGTCTTCTCCTCGCCGCCGCCGGTTGCAGCGGAAAACCTGCGGCTCCGCAGGGCTTTCGGGTCGGTCTGGTCACTCCCGGGTCGATCGCTGATGCCGCCTGGAATTCGGGGGCTTATCGGGGTCTGGAGCAGGTGAGGGACAGCCTGGGAGTTGCCGTGAGCCACGTGGAGGCCCGCACCCCGGCTGAGCAGGAGGAGGCGCTTCGGACGTATGCGGCCCAGCACTACGACCTGGTCTTCGGCCACGGCTTCGAGTTCCAGGGTCCGGCCGAACGAGTGTCGGCGCAGTATCCCGGCACCGTGTTCATCGTGACCTCCGGAGAAAAGGTCCAGGGGAATGTCTCGCCCCTCATTTTCCGGTTGAAGGAAGCGAGCTTCCTGGCCGGGGTGGTGGCCGGCGGGATGACCAAGTCGAAGGTGATCGGGTTCGTGGGCGGGATCGAGCTGCCACCGATCAAGGAAGCGGAGGAGGCGTGGGTGGCGGGTGCCAAGTCGGTCGACCCCGCCATCAGTGCCCGGTCCACCTACCTCAACACCTTCGACGACGTGGCGGCGGGCCGGGAGGCAACGCTGGCGCTGCTCCAGGCGGGTGCCGACATGTTCCATCACAACGCCGACCAGGCCGGACTGGGTGTCTTCCAGGCCGTGAAGGAATCGAAGGCGGCGTACATCTTCGGCGCCAACGCCGACCAGAGTGCGCTGGCGCCGGAGCGCACCCTGGGCTCCGCCATCATCGATCTGCCGCGCGCGATACTCTCGGTGGCGCGGGAAGTGAAAGCCGGCTCGTTCACGCCGAAGGTCGAATCCTTCGGGCTCAAGAGCGGCGTCATCCGGTTCGAGCTCAATCCTGCAACCCAGCAACTGATCCCTGCCGCGCTGTCGGAGCGCCTTACCAGGGCCCGTGACTCGATCATCGCCACGGAAGGGTCCGCGAAGCCGTGAGTGCCACCTCCCGCACCCTCGGCGAGCTGGTCGCCTACCTCGACGACTACCTCAAGGTGCGCGAGGTACCCGATGACCCGAACGCGCTGAACGGTCTCCAGGTCGAGAACAGCGGGGTGATTCACCGAATCGTGGCAGCGGTGGACGCCGCCCAGGCAACGATCGACGGTCTTCCGACTGCGTCGCCGGGGACGCTGCTCCTGGTGCACCACGGTCTCTTCTGGGACGGCAACCGGGCGGTGAGCCAGCGGCGCTATCGCAAGCTCAAGGCGCTCTTCGACCGCGACGCCGCCCTGTACTCGGCGCACATTCCGCTGGATCTCCACCCCATCGTCGGCAACAACGCGGTGCTGGCGGCGCGGCTGGGACTCACCGCCACGGAATCGTTCGGCCAGCACAAGGGCGTGAGCATCGGCATCGCGGGGGTGGCCCCGCCGCGGCTGCATACCCGTGAGGCCGTGGTCGGAGCGCTGGCCGAACTCCTCGGCATCGGCCGGGGGGAGATCCGCCTGATTGCCGGGGGGCCCGCCGAAGTCCGCAAGATCGGGGTGATCACCGGGGCGGCCGGGAGCGCCATCGGCCAGGCCTTTGCCGCGGGGTGCGATACCTACATCTCGGGCGAGGGAATGCACCACAGCTATTTCGACGCCACCGAGCTGGGGATCAACGTCATCTACGCGGGGCACTACGCCACCGAGACGGTCGGGGTCCAGGCCCTCGCGCAGCATCTCCACGAGCGGTACGGCCTGCCCTGGGAGTTCCACGACCACCCGACCGGCATGTAACTCCCCACCGGGCCGGGGGGCTGTACCTTCCCTCCATGCCTCCGGCGCTCGAGCTCCGCGAAATCCAGAAACAATTCGGCAGGGTCACCGCACTCGCGGGGGTGGACTTCACCCTGCGGGAGGGGGACGTGCACGCGCTGCTGGGAGAAAACGGCGCGGGCAAGACCACCCTCATGCGGATCGCTTTCGGCCTGGTGCAGCCGGATCGTGGCACGATCGCCGTCCGGGGCGCTCCAACGCGCTTCGGGTCACCGGCCGATGCGCGCCGGGCCGGAATCGGCATGGTGCACCAGCACTTCACGTCGATTCCCGCCTTCACCGTGCGGGAGAACGTGATGCTGGCGGGGGGGTGGCGAGAGCGCCCCTCCGCCGCGGATGCGCGGATCCGCCAGCTCGGTGACCTGGTGGGATTTCCGCTCGACCCCGTGATGCCGGTGGCCAGCCTCTCGGCTGGGGAGAAACAGCGGCTCGAGGTGCTCAAGGCGCTGGCGGCCGATGCAAAGGTCCTCCTGCTGGACGAGCCGACCTCGGTCCTCTCGCCCGCCGACGGCGATGAGCTGCTCCGGCAGCTCGGCCGCCTCAAGGCCCTCGGGGTGTCGTCGGTCCTGATCACGCACAAGCTGGGTGAAGCGCTGCAGGTCGCCGACCAGATCACGGTGCTCCGGCAGGGACGGGTCGCGTTCAGCGGAGCTGCGGCGGGCCAGACCGCGCCGGCCCTGGCCGGTTACATGCTCGGCGAGGCACTGGCGGGGCAGGCCGAGCCGCTCGAGCCGCGGAAGCGCGGAGGTGGCGAGATCGTCGTGCAGGCGGAGGCGCTGGTGGTACCGCGGCTCGACCGCGGTGGGAGCGGCCTCCGGGGCGCGAGTCTCGAGCTCAGGGCCGGGGAGCTGGTCGGGGTCGCCGCGGTCGAGGGGAATGGGCAGCGGGAACTCTTCCGATCGCTGGCGGGGGTGATCCCGCCGTCGGGCGGCCGGCTGGTGGTGCACGGTGCCGTCAGCTTCGTTCCGGAGGATCGGAGCAGCGAAGCGCTGATCGAGGAATTCACGCTCACGGAAAACCTGGTCCTGAGCCAGGGAGACCGCGCGCCGTGGCTGCGGGGCCCGTGGATCCAGTGGCCGCTCGCGGCGGCGCGCACCGAGGCGCTGATCGCGCAATACGGCGTCCGGGCCCCGGGAGCGGCGGCCCGGGCCGGCAACCTGAGTGGCGGCAACCAGCAACGGATGATCCTCGCGGGGGCGCTGGAGCGGACCCCGCGGTTGCTGCTCGCGGAGAACCCGACCCGGGGCCTGGATCTCAAGGCGACCGACGAGGTGATGCGCCGCCTGCGTGGCGCGGCCGACTCCGGGGTCGCGGTCCTGGTGCATCTCCCCGACCTCGATGACCTCCTCGGGCTGGTGTCGCGCGTCGTGGTCCTGTATCAGGGGCGGGTACTCGAGGTGCCGGCGGGGAGCAGTCGCGATCTGATCGGACAGATGATGCTGGGGGCGGGAGCGGCATGAGTGCCTCGACCCGCGCGCGGGCCGTGGCGCTGGCGCTGCCGGTGGCGGCGGTCGGAGCGGGTATCGCGGTGCTTGCGCTGGCGCTGCTCGCCGCCGGGTTCGATCCGGTGCTCTCGCTCGGGGCGCTGTGGCGCGGCGCCTTCGGATCGAGCGATGCGATCCTCTCGGCCCTTCTCCCGCGGGCGATTCCCCTGATCACCATCGGCCTCGGGATCGGCCTCGCCTTCCGGGCGGGGGCGCTCAACATCGGGGCCGAAGGGCAGTTCTATGCCGGGGCGGTGGCGGCGACCTGGATCGGGCTGCTGCTCGGCGCCTGGCCCCGCTTTCTCGCGCTGCCAGTGGTGCTGGCGGCGGCACTGGCCGCGGGGCTCCTCTGGAGCGCGATCCCGATCCTGCTCCGGCTCCGCTTCGGCGTGCTGGAGGTGATCAGTACGCTGCTCCTCAACTTCGTCGCCGACGCGCTGGTCAGCTGGATGGTGCAGGGACCGCTCCAGGAATCGCGGCACGTCTATCCGCAGAGCGATCAGCTGCCGCTCTCGGTCCGGCTGCCCCAGCTGCCGGGGACCCGGCTCCACCTCGGCCTGCTCCTCGCACTCCTGCTGGCGGTCCTGCTCTGGGCGTTCTTCCGCTACAGCCTTCCGGGATTCCGGTTCCGCGCGACCGGCGCGAATCCGATGGCGGCGCGTATCATGGGCGGGGTCGACACCCGCAAGGTGTTCGGGATCGCGCTGGGATGTTCGGGGGCGCTGGCGGGTCTGGCTGGCGGGTTCGAGGTCAGCGGGACGAGCTACGCGCTGTTCCAGAACCTCTCGCCCGGCTACGGCTTCACGGCGATCGCAGTGGCGCTGCTGGCGCGACTCGATCCGCTCGCCACGGTACTCTCGGGGGTGCTCTTCGCGGCGCTGGAGGCTGGCTCGAGCGCCATGCAGCGCGAAGCCGGGGTCCCCGCCGTGGTGGTGTGGGTGGCGGAGGCGGTGATCATCCTGGCGATCCTGGTGAGCGATGTGTGGCGCCGCCGTCGGCTGCATGCCGTGGAGGTGGCGTGACCATGGACGCCGAACTGCTCACCGGATTCCTCGCCGCGGCGGTGCGGGTCGCCACGCCCCTGCTGCTGGCGGCGCTGGGCGAGACCATGGCGGAGCGGGGCGGGGTGATCAACCTCGGGATCGAAGGGGCGATGCTGGGTGGGGCGCTGGCCGCGGCGATCGGGGCGGCGCATGGCGGGGTGTGGGGTGGTACGCTCGCCGCGTGCGCCGCCGGCATCGCCGTCGCGGCCGTCTTCGCCCTGATCGTCATCAGGGCACGGGCGGACCAGATCATCACTGGAACCGCGATGACGCTCGGGATGGTCGGGCTCACCGGGGCCATCAACCGGCAGGCCTTCGGTGCGGCAGGGGTGGGCCTGACGCTTCCGACCTTTCCGGCGTGGAGCATCCCGGGGCTCGCCGCGATCCCGGTGATCGGCCCCGCCTTCTTCCGGCAGAGCGTGCTGACGTATCTCGCCTTCCTGCTCGCGCCGATCTCCTGGTGGCTGCTCTACCGGACCCGTTTCGGGCTGGAGCTCCGTGCCACCGGTGAGTCGGCACACCACAGCCGCGCGGCGGGCGTGCGGGTCGAGCTGGTCCGCACGGGTGGCGTGCTGCTCGGTGGAGCGCTGGCGGGGCTGGCGGGCGCGAGCCTGGTGCTCGCCCAGGTGGGCACCTTCGCGGAGAAGATGACGGCGGGCCGGGGGTTCATGGCGATCGCCATCGTGGTGCTGGGGGCGTGGAACCCGCTGCGCGTATTCGGGGCGGCGCTCTTCTTCGGCGGGGCGATGGCGCTGCAGTTCCTCTTCCAGGCGCTGGGGCTGGGGGTGCCGTACCAGCTCTTCCTGATGCTGCCCTACCTGCTCACCCTGGCCACCCTCGCGGGTGCGTGGGGCCGCACCGCCGCGCCGTCAGATCTCGGCAGGACCGAGGAGCGCTAGCGGGGCTCAGTCGCCGGCGTGTTCCTTCCGCATCACTTCCCGTTCGGCCATGATGATGTTGCGGATCCGCTCGGAGAGGGCGGGCACATCCTTGGTGGTGAGGCCGGTGGTCTCGACCGGGGTGAGGACCCGCACCTCGGCGTGCGAACGGCCGAATCGCCAGCCGTGCTTCTGCAGGGCCTCGCGGGTGCCGCGCACGACGATCGGGAGGATGGCGACGCCGCTGTCGATGGCCAGCCGGAAGGCGCCTTCCTTGAATGGCAGGAGTTCCTCGGTCTCGGAGCGGGTCCCCTCGGGGAACATCATCACGCTGACCTTCTCCTTCAGCACCTCCTGGCAGCGCCGCATCGCCTTGAGCGCGCTTTTGCGGGTTCCGCGCTCGACCGGCACGTCACCCGCCAGCCACATGTCCCATCCGAGCACCGGAATGCGGAGGATCTCCACCTTGGAGAGCCACTTCATTTCCCAGGGGAGATGGCTGATGAGCAGGATGTCGACGAAGGACTCGTGGTTGGAGATCACGACGTAGGGCCGGCGGGGATCGGCCGGCATCGTCCCGCTGACCTTGAAGCGCCAGAGGGGATTCAGGGTGGCGGTGACGACGGCGACCTGGCGAAAGAAGTACCCCGCCCAGTAGCGCCCCTTGTCGAAGGGCCAGGTGACCAGGCGGATGAGCGCGAGGATCGGCAGCCACACAACCAGCGTGGTGGCGAGGACCGCCCAGGTCCAGATCGACACCAGGGTCACGTACATCAGTCGGGCACCCGATCGTCCCAGAGCGCGAAGACGTTGCCGTCGGGGTCGGCGATCATGGCCATCACGCCGAACGACTGGCGGGTCGGCTCGGCGATGAAGCGGACGCCACGCTCGTGCAGCCGTTCGCAGTAGGGGAGAATGTCCTCGACGTGCAGGGTGATGCCGGTATGCCGGCCGACCAGGGCGCGGCTTTCCGGGTGCACCGCCGGGTGGATACCGAGGTGGGTGGGCCCGTCGAGGAACTCGGCGCCGAAGGACCCCTCCTTCGTCATGGGCAGCTCGAGGTCGTCGCGGTAGAACCGCTTGGCGCGCTCGATGTCGGTGACGAAGATGGCGATCGAATACAGGTTGGGCATGGGCAACAAGGTAATTCAGCCGGCGGGCTTCCGGCTCTGCCGGGCGGCGGCCCAGTTCCGGCGCATCCGCTCCAGGCCGGGACGGCTGAGGGCGGTGTCCCCAAAGCGCCGCTCGAACTCCTCCGGCGTCATGTCGTCGAAGAGGCCCGGTGTGTCTCCACCCTCGAGGGGGCGGGGACGGAACGCCTCGATGCGGCTTTCCTCGGCGAATCGCTGGTTCCAGGGACAGACCTCGTTGCAGATATCGCAGCCGAAGGCCCAGCCCTCGAGGTGCGGGATGAACTCCGGGGGAATCGGCCCCTTCTGCTCGATCGTCAGGTAGGAGATGCACCGGCGTGCATCGAGCACCCGCTCCTCGACAAACGCGGCGGTCGGGCAGGCGTCGAGACAGCGGGTGCAGCTGCCGCAGTGGTCGGTCTCGAACGGTGTGTCAGGCGGAAGGGCGAGGTCGGTCAGCACCGCGCCGATGAAGAACCAGGAACCGAGCCCGGGGCGGATGAGCATGGTGTTCTTGCCGATCCACCCCAGCCCCGCGCGCTGGGCAAGCTCGCGCTCGGGGACAGGGCCGGTATCCACATACGGGCGCGCGGCCGCCGCCCCGTGAGCGGAGAGAAAATCGGCGAGCTGCTGCACCCGCTCGAGGGTTACCCGGTGGTAATCCGTGCCCCGGGCATAGCGGGCCAACCTCGGGCTCGTCGTCGGAGCCTCATCCTGGTAGTAGTAGTTATCAATAACAACAACAGCACGTGTGGCGGCCGTATCGGCTAACTGCGGATTCTTCCGCTTCTTAGCCTGCCGATTCAGGTACCGCATGTTGCCCCCGTACCCGGCCTTGAGCCAGCGGTCGAACTCCTGGGCGTGAGGGTTGGGATCGAGGGTGGTTACCCCACAGGCAACGAAGCCGAGGCGCAGGGCCTCGGCTTTGACGTTCTCGGCGGTGAGCGGCGACGCCATCAGGCCCCGGCCGCGGGCGGCGGCAGCGCCGGGACGCGGTGCTCGCCGGTGGTCGACATCAGCTTGAGCCGGCTGTCTCCCCGACGTTTGGCCGCCCAGTCCCAGGTGATGAGCCGGGCTCCGCGTTCATAGGTGAAGTAGGCGAAGGCCCATTCGAGCATCACCATGATGCGGTTGCGGAAGCCGATCAGGAAGAAGATGTGCACGAAAATCCAGATCAGCCACGCGAGCATGCCACCGAAGTGGAGGTGCCAGATGTCGCAGACGGCGTGGCCGCGGCCGATGACCGCGAGCTGTCCCTTGTCGAAGTAGGAGAAGGGGCGGCGCGCCTTCCCGTTGATATCGCCCCGGATGGTGCGTGAGGTGTACTGCCCCATCTGGATCGCCACCGGGCAGATGCCCGGGAGATAGCCGTAGGTCTTGTCAGGGAACGCCGCGACGTCGCCGAGGACGAAGACCTCGGGATGGCCCGGGATACTGCAGTCGGGCTCCACCAGCACGCGACCCACCCGGTCGAGCGGGACGCCCAGGCTCTTCGTCAGCGGGCTCGCGGCGTTGCCGGCGGCCCAGACGACGGTGCGGGTCGGGATGGTCCATCCGCCGGCGACGACATAGCTCGGGGTGACTTCGGTGACGAGGGTCTCGAGCCGGACCTCGACGCCCAGCCGGCGGAGTTCCCGCTTGGCCCGCTCGGAGAGCTCATCGGGGTAGCTGTTGAGGAGCCGGGGTCCGCCCTCGAGCAGCATGACGGTCGCTTCGCCGGGATCGATATGCCGGAAGTCGCGGCGGAGTGCGTAGCGGCGGACTTCCGCGAGGGCGCCGGCGACTTCCACGCCGGTGGGTCCGCCCCCAACGACGACGAAGGTCAGGTGCGCGTGGCGCTTGACCGGGTCGGTCTCGCGTTCCGCGCGCTCGAACGAGAGCAGCACCCGGCGCCGGATCTCCTCGGCGTCTTCCATGCTCTTCAGGCCGGGGGCGTAGGCTTCCCAATCGTCGTGGCCGAAGTACGAATGCCGCACACCTGTGGCGATGATAAGGTAGTCGTAATTGATACTACCACCATCTGCCAGCTGGATATTCCGGTCAGCGGCGCGGACCTCCGTGACCTCGGCCAGCATGACCTCCACGTTCCGCTGTTTCCGGAGAATCGAGCGGATGGGGGAGGCGATATCGGAGGGGGAGAGCGCGGCGGTCGCCACCTGGTACAGCATCGGCTGGAAGAGGTGGTGATTCTCGCGGTCGACGAGGGTGATGCGGACGGGGGCGTCGGCCAGTCCCTGGGTCACGTACAGGCCGGCGAAGCCGCCGCCGACGACCACCACATGAGGGACCTTGTTCTCAGCCATCAATCGGACTCGACAGTCTCGGGGGAGCCGGGGCTACTGATCGAGGAAGCGCCGGCGCCAACGGGCGAAACGCAGAATGTCTTCGACCGGGGGAATCTCCCGCTCCTCCCCGTAAATCGTGTGCAGCCTCCAGGCCGCGTACTCCGGATCCGGCAGGGGAATGAACGGCACCCGGCGCCACCAGTCGCGCCGGCGGAAATCCCACCAGAGCGACAACAGATCCAGGGCGGTTGGCGGCCACAGGATCGCGCGGACGGTGAGGGTTGCCAGCACTCCCGGCCAGGAGGTCGGCTCGGCCATGGGGAATAAGATAGTCGAGGGGCGAAGCCAGCAGGGCAGGGGTATATTCTCGCCCCATGACGCTCACCGCACCGGTGCACCGACTGGCCCGATACCGGGAGGAGTTCCCGATCTTCGAGCGGGCGGTCTACCTGAACAGTTGTTCGCTCGGGGCGCTGTCGCGCCGGGGACGCGCGGCGGTGAACAGCTACCTGGACCAGTGGGAGACCCGGGGGGCGTCGGCGTGGTACGACACCTGGCTCGGGGTCATGGAACGGGTGCGAGCGGGGTACGGCTGGGCGGTGGGGGCGGAGCCCGGCGCCATTTCCCTGCATCCATGCATATCCTCGGCGCTCTCGGTGGTGGCGGAGTCGCTCGACTATCGCACCCGGCCCCGGGTGGTCACCACCAGCCTCGACTTTCCCACCGTCGCCTATCAATGGCACGCCAAGCAGGCGCAGGGTGTCGACCTGGTCGTGGTCGAGAGCCCGGACGGCATCACGGTGCCGCTCGAGCGGCTGGCCGCGGCGATCGACGAGCGGACCGCACTGGTCGCGACGAGCCACGTGTTCTTCACCAGCGGGGCGATCCAGGATGTTCGCGCGATCGCGGAGCTGGCCCACCGGCAGGGCGCGCTCGTCCTCATCGATGGCTACCAGGGCGCGGGCCAGCTGCCCGTGGATGTGGCCGCGCTGGACGTGGACTTCTACTGCTCCGGCGGCCTCAAGTGGCTGCTGGGCGGGTCGGGCATCGCGTTCCTGTACGTGCGGCCGAATCTCGCGACCCGGCTCACTCCCCGGATTGCCGGGTGGTTCGGGCACGCCACGCCGTTCCGGTTCGACCCGCATGCGCTCGAGCGCGCGGCCGATGCCCGGCGCTTCGACCTGGGCACGCCCTCGGTGGCGGCGCTCTATGCCCAGGAGAGCGGGCTTGCCCTGCTGCAGGAGATCGGGCTCGGCGCGGTACGTGAGGCCACCGCGGAGCTGACCGAGGCGCTGATCGCCGAGGCGCGCGAGCGGGGGCTCCGCCCCAAGGTCGCGGCCACACCCGCGACCCGCAGCGGAATCGTCATGCTGCCGAGTCCCGACCCCGCGCGTGACGTGAAGCGCCTCGCCGAGTCGGGCATCATCGTGGATGCGCGCCCGGGGCACGTCCGGGTTTCTCCCTACTTCTACAATCTTCCCGAGGATCACCGCGTGATGCTGGAGCATTTCACCCGTGGCTAATCCCCCGCATCAGCCGCTCCGGCACAGCGCCCGCCAGAAGGGGCCGACCGCCGACGAGCTCCTGCTCGAGAGTGCCGAGCTGCCGGAGCGCCCCGACGCCCTGCGGAAGACCGACCCCTGGCGCGTGCTCCGGATCATGGCGGAGTTCGTGGAGGGATTCGAGAAGCTGGGCGACGTCCAGGACGCGGTGGCGGTGTTCGGCTCCGCCCGGACCCTTCCCGATGACCGCTACTACCAGCTCGCGGTCACCACCGCCCGGCTCCTGGCGACCGCGGGCTTCCCGGTCATCACCGGGGGCGGCCCCGGCATCATGGAAGCGGCCAACCTCGGCGCCGTCGAGGGCGACGGGCTCTCGATCGGCTGCAACATCGAGCTGCCGCACGAGCAGGGGACCAACCCCTACGTGCGCCGGAGCATGTACTTCCGCTTCTTCTTCGTGCGGAAGACGATGTTCGCGAAGTACTCCATGGCGTTCGTGGTCTTCCCGGGGGGCTTCGGCACGCTGGACGAGCTGTTCGAGGCCCTCACGCTGATCCAGACCGGGAAGGTGAGCAGCTTCCCGGTGGTGCTGGTGGGCAAGGACTACTGGGGCGGGCTGGTGGAGTGGCTGCGCACCACGATGTGCGCCGAGGGGAAGATCGCCCCGGAGGACCTGAACCTGTTCCATGTGACCGACGATCCGGCGGAGGTGCTCCGGATCATCCAGACCGCCAAGCAGAACGGCGGGAACAACCGAGTGAGCTGAGCCATGGCGAGACCGAGTGCGAAGTACCTCCGCGGGAAGCGCATCGACCCGAAGCCGATCACCGGGCAGGAGTCGGTCGCGGACCTCATGGACAACGCTTTCCTCGCGTACAACGCGGGGCGGCTCCGGGAAGGGTGCCAGCTCTTCACCCAGCGGATGCTGGAACCGAACGTGACGGTGGGGATGAGCCTCACCGGCGCCATGACGCCCGCCGGGCTCGGGATGAGCTCGCTCATTCCGCTGATGGAGGCGGGATTCGTCGACTGGATCATTTCCACCGGCGCCAACCTGTATCACGACGCCCACTTTGCGCTGGGCCTCGCACTCCACCAGGGGACGCCCAACGCGAACGACGTGGAGCTCCGGGACAAAGGGGTCGTCCGGATCTACGACATCTTCTTCGACTACTCGGTGCTCCTCTCCACCGACGCCTTCGTCCGCGAGGTCTCGGCGGGGAAGGAATTCCAGCGGGCGATGAGCAGCGCCGAGTATCACTACCTGCTGGGCAAGTACCTGCGGGAGCGGGAGAAGGCGCTCAAGCTCTCGCGCCGCTCGGTGCTGTCGGCGGCGTACGACCTGGCGGTGCCGATCTACACCAGCTCCCCGGGCGATAGCTCCATCGGGATGAACGTGGCGGAGCAGGCGCTGGCGGGCTCGAAGCTCCGGTTCGACGTGAGCGCGGACGTGAACGAGACGGCCTCGATCGTACTCGAGGCGAAGCGAAGCAACGGCAAGAGCGCGGCCTTCATCGTGGGCGGCGGGAGCCCCAAGAACTTCCTGCTCCAGACCGAGCCGCAGATCCAGGAAGTGCTGGGGATCGACGAGAAGGGGCACGACTTCTTCCTGCAGATGACCGACGCCAGGCCGGACACCGGCGGGCTGTCGGGGGCGACGCCGAACGAGGCGGTGAGCTGGGGGAAGATCGATCCCGACATGCTGCCGGGAACGGTGGTGGTCTACCTGGACAACTCGGTGGCGCTGCCGCTCCTGACGGCCTACTCGCTGGCGCGGCACGCGCCGCGGCCGCTCAAGCGGCTGTACGACAGGCGGGAGGCGATGATGAAGCGGCTGGTGAAGGAGTACAAGGCCGCGCTCAAGTTCCGGGATGACCGGGCGGAGGAGGCAAAGAAGTAGCCACGGCCGCTGAGTGGGCGGGTGCTCGGCAGCTGGCGGTTCACGGAAGGGTGCAGGTTGAAAAAACGGGCGGCCGCAAGGGATCGGTGAGATCGCTTCGCGGCGCGCCCGTTGTTTTCACCTGCACCCTTCCGTTCCCCGCCCCGCCCATCACCTTCGGTACTGTGTCCTCCGCCCTGTTCTTGCTCTTTCCCCCCGCCCGCTCCTCCGCGGCTTACCGCGCACCGCGGAACATCAGGTCTACCAGCTCCTCGTACATCGCTTCCGCGCTGCTGGCGTCGCCGGAGCGGATGGCGCTGGCGGCGCAGTGCTCCAGGTGGTTCCGGAGGAGGGAGCGGGAGACACCGCGCAACGCTTCCTGCACCGAGCTCACCTGGGTGATCACGTCGGCGCAGTAGCGCTCCTCCTCGACCATCTTCTGCAACCCACGCACCTGGCCCTCGATACGGCGAAGGCGCGTGAGCATGCTGGCCTTGAGCTCCGGGTCGACGGCCACCGCGTGGCGCTCGCCGGGCTCCCCGGCTCCGCAGGCACAGGGGACACTGTGGGATTCGGACATGTCGGTCACTCCTTGCGCAGGGCGGTTCGCAACCGCAGGCTGTTGCTGACGACACTCACCGAGCTGAATGCCATCGCCGCCGCGGCCATGGCCGGTGAGAGCCGGAGGCCGAGCAGGGGATACAGGACCCCCGCGGCGACCGGGATGCCGATGACGTTGTAGACCAGGGCCCAGAACAGGTTCTGGCGAATCACCCGGAGGGTGCGGCGACTCAGGGCGATGGCATTGCGGACGCCGCCCAGGTCGCCCCGCATCAGGGTAATCTGGCCCGCCTCCATCGCGACGTCGGTGCCCGTGCCCATCGCGATGCCCACGTCGGCCCGGGCGAGCGCCGGGGCGTCGTTGAGTCCGTCCCCCGCCATGGCCACGACCTTCCCTTCCGCCTGAAGCCGTTCGACTTCGGCGAGCTTCCCTTCCGGGAGTACTTCGGCAACCACGCGATCGACGCTCACGGCCCGGCCGACACGCTCGGCGGGGGCCTGCCGGTCGCCGGTGAGCATGACGACCTCGAGTCCCATCTCACGGAGCCCCTTGATGGCGGGGCCACTGGTCACCCGCACCGGATCATCGATCCCGATCAGCCCGGCGACGCGCTCGCCGAGGCTCACCCACGCGATGGTGGCGCCGGTGGCCTCGAGCGACTCGGCCTGGCGCGCGACATCGGCTGGAACCGCGATCTCGAGGGAACGGAGCAGGCGCGGGTTGCCGACCGCGACCACCTGCCCCGCGAGTGCCCCGCGAATGCCGAAACCGGGGCGCGAGTCGACCTCGCTTGCCGTGCTCAGCTCGACCGACTGCTCGCGGGCCGCACGGACGATCGCGGCGGCGAGCGGGTGTTCGCTGAGCTGCTCGACGGAGGCGGCGATCCGAAGGACCTCGGCCTCGGTGAATCCGGCGGCGGCGACGACGCGGGTCACCGAGGGCTTCCCCTCGGTCACGGTGCCGGTCTTGTCGAGCAGCACCACCTGGGTCTCGCCGGCCCGCTGGAGAGCGGCGCCGCCCTTGATCAGGACGCCCAGCTCGGCGCCACGCCCGGTGCCGACCATGACGGCCGTCGGCACGGCGAGCCCCATGGCACAGGGGCAGGCAATGATCAGCACCGTCACCGCGGAGACCAGGGCATGCAGGGCGCGCGGCTCAGGACCGAAATCGAACCAGGCGACGAAGGCGGCGATCGCGATCGAAATGACGACCGGGACGAAGACGCCCGAGACCTTGTCGGCGAGCTGCTGCACCGGGGCGCGCGAGCCCTGGGCCTCGCGAACCATGCGGATGATGCGGGAGAGCACGGTGTCCCGGCCGATGCGGGTAGCACGAATGCGGATCGGGGCGGTGCCGTTCACGGTGGCGCCGATCACCGGATCCCCCGCGCGACGCGCGACCGGGACCGGCTCACCGGTCAGCATCGATTCGTCCACCGCGGTGGATCCTTCGATCACCTCGCCGTCGACGGGGATGCTCTCGCCGGGGCGGACCAGGAGCTCGTCTCCCACCCGCACCTCGGTCAGGGGGACCTCGATATCCCTGCCCTCACGACGGACGTGCGCCGTGGCGGGGCGGAGTCCCATGAGCCGGCGGATGGCACCCGAGGTCCGGCCGCGTGCGCGGGTCTCGAAGAAATTGCCGAGCAGGATGAGTGCGATGATCCAGACGACCGCTTCGTAGTAGACGTCGGGCGGCAACCCGTGGGCATCGAACCAGCCGGGGGCGAGCGTGGCGGCAAGGCTGAAAAGGAAGGCCGCCCCGGTTCCGACCGCGATCAGGGTGTTCATGTCGGCCGAGTGATGACGGAAGGCGGCCAGCGCCCGGACGTAGAAGTGGCGCCCCGCCCAGCCGACGACCGGCAGGGTGATGAGCAGCAGCAGCCAGCGGAGCAGGTCCGCCGAGGTGCGGTAGAGCCAGGGCGCCACCGCCTCGAGCGCGTGGCTCAGCGGCATCATCAGTCGGACAGCCGGATCCGCCATGGCCGCGGCGCCACCCTGGTGCGCCAGCGGCATCGAAAGAACCATCACCAGCACGGCCGCGATCCCGCTGACAAGGACCTTGCGCCGGAGTTCCGCGAGCTCGGCGGCCCGCGCCGCGTCCTGCTGGTCCAGCTCTTCCTCGATGCTCCGGTCGGGCCGGGCCACCGCGGCGTCATAGCCCGCGGAGCGAACCACCTCGGCCAGGTTCTCGGCGCTGGTGGTGGCGGGGTCGAACTCGACGGTGGCCTTGGCGGTCACCAGGTTCACGTTGGCATCGCTGACGCCGGGCACCGCGCGGAGCGCGCGGCCCACCCGGGCGCTGCAGGCAGCGCAGGTCATTCCCCCGACGTCGAGGGTGGTGTTCTCTGGCATGATCACTTCTCCCGGACGATCAGCTTGCCGTGGACCATCCCCATGCCACAGCTGAAGTCGAACGTCCCGGCACGACCCGGGGTGAATTCCACCGGGGTGATGGCACCGCTGGGGAGAAAGCGGCGGAGGCCGTACTCCGGCAGCACCACTTCTTCCGTGCAGCTGCCCTGATCACGGCGGTCAAAGAGAAGGCGGACCGGCCGGCCCTGTTGAACCGCGACCGTCGCCGGGGCGTAGCCCCCGTTCACCACGATGGGGACCTCCTGGATCCCCGCGGCGGAGGCGGTCGCAGCCACGGCTACCCGGCGACCGGCGAGGAAGAAGTACCAGTTCACCCACACGATCGCCGCGACACCCAGCGCGGTGACCGCCCACTGTGTCCCGTCCATGGGACCCTCCTAGTTAGCCAGTAATGAGGCCTTCGACCTTGTAGCCGGCGTTCTCGACCGCCGCCTTCACCGCCTGGTCGCCGCTCGAGCCGTCGGGGACCCGCACTTCGACCCGGCCCATCTGCACCGACTTGATCTCGATGCCGGGGACCGCGGCGACGGCCTTGTTGACTGCGTTCAGACAGTGACCGCAGCTCATCCCGCTAATCGCTAAGGTGATGTCTTTCATGGGCTTGCTCCGTTCAGTCAGGGCGTCGATGGGGTCCGGATCTCTCGCCGGTCTGGTGACCGGTCCGAGGCTCACGGAAGCAAGCTAGTATAGGGGGGTGGGGTATGCAAGTAGGGGGTAGGGGTATGTGAAGGAGGTCGGGTCTGGTCAGGGGGCACGGAGACTGCTCCATTAGGGGCCCTATGGTCAGGCGTGAGATCGACTTCCGGCAGCTGATCCCGCTGCTTCACCCCCGGACGCGGGTCCACGATGTGGACGTGCTGAAGGCGTGGTACGAAGCGGTGGCGGATGCGTTGCGGTCGGAGATCATGACCGACCTCTTCGCGCTGTGGCTCTACGGCCCGGAAGGGGAGCCGCTCCTGATCGAGCCCGAGGCGCTGGCGCAGGACAACCTCGGTGTCCCCAACGCCGATCCGATCGCCAATCAGCTGATCCTGGACGAGGTGGAGGACCGGATTCGCCGGGCGGGCTACGGCTCGGTGCTGCTGCGGCCGGTGCGGCATGGCGGGCAGGACGTCGCGCTGATGCTGCTCGCCTCGTTCACCCCGCACATCTATGGCCTCCGGGCGGAGGAACTGCTCGGCTCGGCCATCGGAGTCATGGCCCCGATGCTCGCGCGGGTAACCCGGGCGTCGGCCGACGAACCGCTGCCGGTGGTCCCGGCGCCCGCCGAATCCGACGTGGTGGTACATGGCGGTGAGCGGGTGCGTGACCAGGCCCGTGAAGGCGAGTTGTTCGAGGGTTTGTCCGACGCGATCGGCGGGGCCGGCACCCCGCGCGACCTGATGCTGGCGCTGTCCTTCGCGCTGCAGCCGATCCTGCCGCATGACGCCTACGAGCTGCTGATCCCCGACACCACCGGCGAACGCTTCTATCGCCTGGGGCTGCACGGGCACGGAACGCTGTGGGGCGATCCCGCTCTCTCGATGCCGCGGAGCACGCTCGATCCGGCCCGGCTGTTCGGGGAGCGGACGGGGATGCTGCTCGACGACGTCCAGGCGACGCCCGACCTCGTGATGCCGGAACTGGTCACCGTTCGCGGACCCGAGGTGCCGCCGCGCGCGCTGATCGGGACGGTGCTCCGGATCGTCGAGCGGCCGGTGGGATACCTGCTGCTCGGCAGCGCCGGACCCGGGTTCTATCGCGAGGAGGACCTCGCGGTGCTCGACCGCGTGGGGGCACTGCTGTCGCCGAAGGTGGAAAGCCAGGTGCTCGCCTGGCAGTACAGCGTGCTCCGGGCGCAGTTCGACGTGCTGCGCCATGTGCCCATGCACCTCGCGCGGGTGGCGGAGCTGCTGGCGCTCACTCCCTTCCTCGGCGAAGGCAGCAAGCTCTTCGTGCAGCAGGCGGCGGCGCTGCTGCCGGTGTCGGCGCTGGAGTTCGCGGTGCGGCTCAACGACGAGACCCGGGTGGCGGTGGTCCGCCCCGGCTCGGTGACACCGCTGGCGGACCTGCCCCAGGAGCCAATCGAAGGGACGGGGGTGTCGAGCGTGGTGCGGGGAGAGCTGCCCTACCTGCTCAGCAGCCAGGATGAGGACCAGGGCGCCCTCACGGTGCTGGTAGTGCCGCTTCGTACCGGGGGAAAGGTCTTCGGGGCGATGGCGATGACGGCGCCGGGCGCTTCCCCCTTCACCCGCACCGACATGGCGCTCGCCCAGCAGCTGGCCGACCTGGCCGCGCCGCACCTGGACCTGGCCCGCCGGGGCGCGGGACAACTCCCGCCCTTCGCGCCCGGCTGGAAGCGTCCCAGCTGGCGCCCCGAGCGGGAACGGCCCTGATCAGGCAGGCACGCGGGCCTTGAGCGATTCGGGATGAGCGGGCGGCGGTGAGGCCTGCGAGTCGCGAGCCCAGCGGAAGAAGATCACCCCGAAGGCGAACCACACCGGCAAGTCACCCACCAGCTTCATCAAGAGTCCCGCCACCTGCTGATCCTGCTGCGCCGTCATGATGGGGAAGACGCGCGGGGCCAGTTCGTAGGTCGCATACATCGGATACTCGGCGAAGGTGAGAAATGCCGAGGGGATGATGGGCGGGAGGGTCGAGGCGAAGAGGTAGGCCATCTTCATCGGCCGGCGCATCGGAGGCACCCCGGGCGGTGCCGCCATCACCGGCCACCAGAGCGCGAGGCCACCGACGAGCCAGGCGGCGTCGACGGCAAAGGCCCCGAGCTGCGAGGCCATGAGGGTATCGACGACCTGCGGGATGTGCGTCAGGAAGAGGGCGATGTTGAACGCCGTCAGCGCGAACCAGGGGCGGTTGGCCAGGCGGAGGAGGCCGCCCCACCGCGGACTGGTCCACCCGGCCTGCTGCACCGCGTCGGGAATACCGAGGATCAGGCAGGGAGGCGCCACCAGGGCGAGGAGGATGTAGCTGATGGTGTGCACGGCGGCCAGGTACCCTGCGCCCAGGGCACCGATGGGCCAGTCGAGCGCGGCCCAGATGCAGAGCAACCCCGCGATGAACCAGGGTGACACCGCCGTGCCGGTGCGGCGCACATTTCGCCAGTACCAGAAGAACAGCAGCCCCACCATCAGCCACACACCCGGGTAGGCCCGCCAGCTCCACTTCCAGAGCTCACCCGTGGCCGAGCACCACCAGGTCATTGGCCATACCGCCGCACCGGGACCTTGAGGGTCACGGTGCCCGCGTGCGCGAACTTGAGCGAGAGCGTCAGGCTATCGCCCGCGACGGGCGGCGGGGAGAAATCGGTCAGCATCAGGTGCGTGCCGCCAGGCTTGAGCTCGACCGAGCCCCCGGCTGGAATCTCCAGGGCCATGAGGTGGCCCATGTTGCTGCCGTGGAACGACGCGGCCTTGGTGACGGGACTCGACGCTTCGAGAATGGTGTCCGCGGCGGCGCCGTGATTGTGCACAGTGAAGTAGGCGGCGCCGCTTGCCGCCGTGATCGGCTCGAAAGCGAAGGCGTTGTCGATCACGACGTCACCCGTCGCGATACTCGCGCCGGTGGGGGCCTTCTTGCCGCAGGCCGCGGCGCCGAGCAGCGCGAGGGCAATCAGATTCCGGTTCATGAGCGCTCGACCAGCAGGGTCAGGTCCTTGCTCCAGTCGGCCTGGCGGATGCCGAAGGGATACACGACGTGCGCGAGGTTGTCGGTCCCATAGGCCAGGACGATGGCCGAATGGCCAATGGTGTACTGCACGGGATTCGGCGCGGTGCTGTCGGGGCCGGCCTCCCGCATGGCGGGGCCCAGCCGCAACTGGGTGAAGGCGCTGGCCACGCTGGCGCTGTCGCCGCGCAGGCCGATGAACCGATCGTCGAAGTGGTTGAGCCAGGTCCGGATCACCTCCGGCGTGTCGCGGCTGGGATCCACCGTGACGAACACGACCTTGATCCGGTTGGTGATGTCGGGGCCCAGCTTCCTCATGGCCCCGGCGATGTTGGCCATGTGCACCGGGCAGACATCGGGGCAGTTGGTGTAGCCGAAGAAGAGGAGGGTGATGTACCCCTCGGTGTCCTTCCGGATGTCGAACGGCTTCCCGTCGGTCGTGGTGAGGACCAGGTCCGGCTTGGGGAGCGGCGGTACGATCTGGGGGCCGGAAAGTCCCTCGCCATTGAAGGGCTTCGGCGGGGCCGGCTTGCAGGCCACGAGCAGCGCCGCAGAGCAGGCGGCAGCCAGCAGCGAGCGGGAACCAGGAAGTCGGATCATGAGCATCACAGTTTCGGGGCAGGCATCGCCACCAGGACCGCGGTGACGGCCAGGAGTGCAAGCCCGATGAAGAGTTCGAGTCCGGCGGAGCGGCGGAGCTCGCGGGTCACCGCGGGCTCACCCAGGCGCGGCTTCACGTTGGTCCAGTTCCAGGCGCCGAGGCCCATGGTCACCACCAGCAGTACCACCTTGATGCAGAGCGCCCGGCCATAGCTGCTCTGCACCAGGCTGGTCACGTTGCCGATGTACGCTACTCCCATGAGCGTCCCCGCCGCCACCGCCAGTCCCGCCCCGCCCAGCGCGACGGGCGAGAAGGTCGAGACCATCTCGGCCACATCGGTCGCGTCTCCGTCGCGTGCGGCGCGCAGTCCCGCCACGAGGAGGGAAAACAGGGTGCCGAGCCAGATACCTCCACCGAGGAGGTGGAGCGCATGGAGGCCCACCCCGAGCGCTGGGCCCCAGGGATTTTCCTGGGCATGGCCGGTGAGCGGCTGGGTCGCCGCCACGGCGAGCGCGGCGGTACCGAGCAGGCCGATGCCGGCGGCGGGGCGGCGACGCGCGATCCACGCGGCCGGCCAGGCCAGGCTGGCCGCGGCGACCTGGAAGATCCATCCCCTGCCCCACGCGGTGGAGGCGAGGATGGGACGGGCGGCGTCCCAGGTGACGGGATCGGGATCGAGAAAGGAGTGGACCTGGCCCCAGGCCCGCAGGAGGTGCGCGAGCAACAGGACCGGGGCGGCCATCAACGCGACCTGACCGGCCCGCGCCAGGCTCCGGGCGGCGAGGCTCTGGTCATCGTCACCGCTGCGGCGCCAGCGTGGCACCAGCGCGGCGAAGGCGCAGGCCCCGATCAGCACCAGCGCCGCGAGGTAGGCCAGCAACCTCGCGGCGGCGTACAGGTCGATCGGAAGGGGGAGATCGTCGTGATTCACGCGCGGCGGGGCGACCCCGCCCGGGGTTCAGGGCTTCGCGGCGGCCGGGTCGAACTTGAAGCTGTACTTCCCGCGGACTGCGTGCCCGTCCTTGGAGCCGGTGCGCCAGAGAATGTTGTAGGTCCCGGGCTCGATCGGCACCGGGATGGTGCCCGCCACCGAGAGCGGATCATCGGTGGCCGCGAGCTTGATGGTGGCGACCGGCGAATTGTCGGCCTTGACGATGGTCGCAGCGGAGAGCGCGACCTCGGGGGTTTCGTTGAACCAGAGCCGGACCTGCTTGGGCGCGACCGTCACGGTCGAGTCGATCCCGGGCTCGGCCTTCACCAGGTGCGTGTGCACGGCGGCGTTGGCGCCGAGCAGGGAGCCGGCTGCGACGGTGGCGAGAAGGAACGTGCGGAGCATCAACCAGGGTCCTCGAAAATAGGTCCCGGGAAGGTAATGGGGATCAGAAGCCGGCGCGGAGGCCCATGCTGATGGTCCGGCCCGGCAGCACGGTCAGATTGTCGGGTTCGCCAGTCTGGTTGTCGAGGAGGTTCTCGCCGCTCACCGTGACCCGGAACTGGGAACCGAGGGAGCGGGAGACCGAGGCGCGGAGCCGGGTGACCCCCGGATAGGTGCGCCAGTACTGCCGCAGCTGGGCGCCGGTGAACCGGATGCCGGGGCCGCCGCCGGCAAAGGCCTCCGCGAGGGCGACGCGGTCGTAATCGATCCAGTCCTCCGCCCGGCTGGCTCCAACCGCGAGCGACCAGTGGGCATCCCGCCAGGCCCCGGTCAGGCTCATGGTGCGGGCGGGCACCTCGAGCATCCGGTCGCCGGCGGCGAGGTCACCGCGATAGCCGTTCGCGACCTGCTCCACCCGGCTGTCCACGAAGGAGAGGGCGCCGGTGAGCGAGAATCCATGCGCGCCGCCGGACAGCGCCAGCTCCCACCCGCTGTTCCCGATCTTTCCGACGTTCTGGTACTGATAGGCAATGCGCCGGCGCTGGCCCTGCCCTGGGCCGGAATCTGCGGCGAGGGCCACCCGCTGGATGAGACCCGACGCCGTCTGGTCGAAGCGGGTGACGCTGGCGGTGACGACGTTGCCCGCGATCAGGTCGAGGCCTGCCTCGATGCCGGACTGTTCCTCCGGCTCGAGGCTCGCCGGCAGGAGCTGTCCCGCACCGTTCCCGAAGAGGGTGCGGCGCGCGGGGGTGAGCGGCCAGCGCACCCCCCGCCCCCATGCGCCGCGCAGCTTCACGGTGAGCGGCCCGCTCCCCTCCACGATGCTCGCGCCGAGCATGGGGACGAACTCGGGGTCGTTGCCGGTGGTGCCCTCGACCCGCCCGCCGGCGGAGAGAAAGAGCTGTCCGCCGATCTCGAGGTTGCCGAGGAGGCTCGCGCCGGTGGTGTTGCGCCAGGCGGGCGCGGTCGACCCTCCCGCGCTGTCGGCGCCGGTCCACTGGTGCAGCACCGAGTGCTCGGCGCTGAGCGCCAGGTCGGCCTGGGCCTTCGGCCCGAAGGGAAAGCGCCGGAGCGTCCCGGCGCGCAGCGTGGCGCGGACGGCGCCGCCCTCGGCCGCGCGGAGCGCGGAATCGGCCGCCGAGGTGATGGGGGCCCGGTCATCGGCGACGCCCTTGAGCGTGTAACCGTCGAGGCCGGCCATGAAGGTGTGCACCCAGCGATCGCCCGGCAGCACCTTGAGGGTGGTACCGACGGTATAGCCCAGGACGTGCTGGTTGCGGGAACCGGTCAGGACCGGGCGCCGCAGCGAGTCGGGGAGCAGCGGACTCACGCCCGATTCGGCGGCGTCAGCGGCGAGCCGGGCCACCCCGCTCCAGATCGTCCTGCTCCCCACCGCGCGAAGTCCCCCTTGAAAGGAGAAGCGGGTGCTGGAGGCGCCGGGCGCGAACGCGCCCATCGTGCCAAGCGAGGCGTGCAGCGAGGCGGAGCGCAGGTTGGTGCCGAGGCGGAGCGAGAGGCTGTGGCGCTGCTCGACGGCGGCACCGCTCTCGTAGTCGGTCTCGGCGAGCCCGACGCGGCTGGCGAGCGTAACCCGCGCCGCGGCGGGATCCTCCGCCCCCTGGCGGGTGACGATGTTGAGCACGCCGCTGATCGCGTCGGCCCCGTAGAGCGCGGCGCCCTGCGGGCCGCGGATCACCTCGATCCGCTCGATGGCATCGGGCTCGATGCCGGAGAGCACCAGCGGGTTGGCCACCTCGATGCCGTCGATGTAGACCTTGGGGTACGTGAGCCCGAAGGAGCTCGCGCCCCGCATGCTGCCGTAGCTGGTGAGGAGGTTGGTCGGCGGGGTCGACCAGATCCACATGCCCGGCACGGCGCCGTCGAGGGCGGTGCCGAGCGTGGTCGCGTCGAAGGCGCGGAGGGTCTCGCCGCTCACCACATCGAGCGCGTAGGGAATCGGGCGACGGGACGACCCGGCGGCGCTGCCGGTGACGACGATGGTCTCGAGCGGCACCGCGCGGTCGCTCACGGTGCGCGATTCCGCCTCCGCGCGGGCGGCAGGGGTGAGCACCACCTGGTCGGCCCCCACCGGCACCGGCTCGACGTCGGTGCCGGCGAGGAGGAGGTCCAGCACCGCGCCGACCGGCGTGGCCTCGACCTCGGCGCAGGCGGCGCGATCGAGCGGGAGGTGATCGGAGCTGTAGGAGAGGCGGAGCTTTCCGGCCGCGGCGGTGCGATCGAGCGCCTCGCGGAGCGAGACCCCCGAGGTCCGCAGGGTGACGGTGCGATCGAGCGGCGGAGTCCAGGTCCGCCCGAGCGCGGTCATCGATGGGGCACAACGCTGCTGGGCGCCGAGGGAGCCCGGCGCGAGGAGGAGCAGCCCCAGCCACCACCGGGGCGAGGCACGTGCCGCCACGGTCACTCGGCGACGGGTGTGCCGGGGAGGCGGAGAATGGCGGTGTCGCCGCGCTGCTCGACGGTCGCCCCGAGGGCCAGGGCGATCACCTGGAGCACCCGGCCGACGCTGTCGCCCTGGAAAGACGCGGTCACGTGCCGGTCCGCGAGCGCCGAGTCGCCGATGCGCAGCTCGAGTCCGTACCAGCGCATCAGCTCCCGTTGCACGACTGGCATGGGGGCATCGGCGAGGTCGAGGCGTCCATCGACCCAGTCCGGGGTGCTGGCGGCCGGGGCCGCGTCGGTGATGCGGCCCGCCTCGGCGCGGGCGCTCTGGCCGGCGGTGAGCTGCTGCGCCGCCGCGCCGGGGACGCGGAGCGACACCGAGCCCTCCAGCACCTCGACATCCACCGTGCCATCGGGGCGTCCGTGCACGGCGAAGACGGTGCCGAGGTCGGTGATGGTGGCGCGGCCGGCGGTGACGGTGAACGGATGCCCGGGATCGTGGGCCACCTCGAAGTAGGCCTCGCCTTCGAGGCGCACCTGGTCCGGGCGCGCACCCGCGCGATGGCGGGCCACCAGCCGGGAACGGGGGCCGAGGACCATGCGGCCCCCCTCGAAGGCAATTACCTGGGGGACGCCGGCCGGGGCGTCGTAGGCCAGGAGAGGCGCCTGCCGGGACTGCCGCCAGGCCCAGAGCCCCCCGATGACGGCCAGGAGCACCGTCGCGGCGAGCGCCAGCAGCGGCCGCCAGCGCACGTGTGCCGGGCGGGGGGCGCGGGCGTCCGTCTCATGCATCCGCGCCGCGACCCGCTGCCAGGCGCGCTCGACGTCAGGGGCGGGACCGGCGGAATGCAGCCGGGCCGCCGACTCGTCGAGGAGCCGGTCAAGCGCTTCGTCGTGGTCGGGATGTGCGTCGGTCATGCCTGATAGACACCTGAGTGATCCAGGCCCCTGAGCCGGCGGTGAGCCGCGCCGCACCGGCCTGGTCTCGCAATGAGTACGTTTCCTGCGCTGCCACCGCCAGTCCCCTTGTTCCGGGATTCCATGACCGACCGCCAGCTCCTCGCGGCCCTGCGGGCCGGGGACGCCAGAGTTTTCGAGCAGATCTTCCGGGATCACTACGCCCGGATGGTGGCGATCGGCGACCGTCTCCTTCGGGATCCCGCCCGGAGCGAGGACCTGGCCCAGGATGTCCTGCTCGAGCTCTGGAAGGGCCGGGCCCGGCTGGACGACTCGGTGGCGATCGCCGGCTACCTGTACCGGTCCATGCGGAACCGCGCTCTTAATGAACTGCGGCACCGGCGCGTGGTCCAGATTACGGCGCCCCGGCTGGCGACCGCGGAGATTGCTCCCCCGGCTGATCATGCGCTGGTCGAACAGGAACAGGACGCGGCGGTCCGCGCCGCGCTGGCGGAACTCCCCGAGCGATGCCGGGAGGTGTTCGAGTTGAGCCGGTTCGACCAGCTGAGCCACGCCGAGATTGCCGAGGTGATGGGCATCACCATCAAGACGGTCGAAGCCCATATGGCCCGGGCGCTTCGCGCTCTCCGGCAGTCGCTCGCCCCCTGGCTTCCCCGGTCGCGGGATGGAGTAGGGGGAACCCGAGCCTGAGGTGTTTCTGGGATACGCCGGCCAGCACCCGAGCTGAGTCACCGGCCCTTCATCACGGGAGACCAAGATGCGTCGTTCACTGCTTCCGATCGCTGCCGCGCTGGTCCTGGGCGTGGCCGCCTGTTCGGACTCCAATTCGCCGGCCCCGACCAACGCGGCGCTTACCGACGCCTTCGCCACGATTCCGCTCGGATTCGGCGAAGTGCAGAGCACCTTCCCCAATTCCGCCGACAGCGGCACCTTCGCCTGGAGCCCGGGTGGGCACCATGAAGGGGGCCTGCACGACCGCGGCGGGATGATGTGCGGCGGGGAGCGCGGGTTCCTCAGCTTCGGCGGGCTGTTCGGCTTTGGCCGTGGCCTCTTCCACGGGATCCTCCCCGGCACCTGCACCTTCAACGCGGTGAGCGGCCGGGTCGAATGCGACACCGTGACGCGCCACGGGCTCGAGATCGTGCGCTCGGCCCAGTACAAGGATGCGGGCGGGACGGTGCAGGACGCCTTTGATTCGCTCACCAACAGCATCAACGTCGTGGTGGACGTGAGCGGCACCTTCACCCGGCACGACGGTGACACCAGCGTCGTGGTGCACCACAGCGATCGCACCATCACCGGTCTCGCACCGGGCGCCACCGAGCGGGTGGCGAGCGGCGCCTCCGCCGGCACCGAGACCATCTCCGGCACCGACACCACCGGACACTTCGTGGCGGTTCGCACGGTCGGCGACACCATCAACGACGTGACCGTACCCGCCCCGAGCGACTCGGTCCGGCCGCTGCCCTCGAGCGGGAGCATTGTCCGCGCGATGAGCATCACGCTGACCTACGACGGCCAGTCGCCGGTGACCTCCTCCCGCCGGGAAGTGATCACTTTCGACGGGACCGCGACCGCGACGGTGGTGATCACCAAGGACGGCGTGACCAAGAACTGCACGCTGAGCCTCCCGCATGGCCGGCTGCAGTGCTCCTGAGCCGGGTGTGACGTCGGGCAGCTGAAGCGCCTGCCGCAGAGGCGCCGAGGGCCGCAGAGGGATCGTCTCCTCTGCGGCCCTTCGCGTTGTCACAGCCGCCGGTGGTGCGTGCCTGGCGACGTGGGTCGTCACGCGGCTTGAGGTGCGCGAAGCCGCCGAAGCGCCCAGGCCAGGAAGAGACCGAGCCCGAAGATGCAGACCACCACCGGACCGGTCGGCAGGTCGTAGCGGAAGGAGATCGCGAGCCCGACGGCGGATGCCGCCACGCCGGCGCACCAGGAGATGATGGCGAGGTAACCATGGCGCCGGGTGAACTGGAAGGCGATCGCCGCCGGCACCACCAGGAAGGAGAAGACCAGCAGGACGCCGACGATCGGCACCGAGAAGGTGATCACGATGCCGAAGGAGAGGTAGAACCAGAAATCCCACAGCCGGAGCTTCCACCCCTGGCGCTCCGCTTCCTCGGGCTCGAACGAGATCGTGAGGAAGCGGCGGCGGAGGACCCAGTGGAAGACGCCCACCAGCAGGTAGATGGCGGCCAGCCGCCCGATCTCGGGCCACCCGACCCAGAGGAGGCTGCCCACGAGGATGTCCTTGATCGCCTCGCCGCCGCGGGGGGACTTGTCGGCCACCAGGAGTCCCGCCGCCGACGCGACCACGTACACGATGCCGATGATCGCTTCCTGCGGCACCCGCCCGGCGCCGTGCTTGGAGCGGGTGAGGGCGAACATCGCCGCGCCGATGGTGGTGAAGGCGAGGGCATACCCGAAGGTCCGCAGGGAGTCAGGCTCCGCGCCCAGGAAGATCGCCACGGTGCTGCCGAGCGCGGCGACCTGCGCGAGGGAGAGGTCGACGAAGATGACCTCACGGGCAATGACGTGCAGGCCCAGGTAGGAGTGGATCGCCACGATCACCATGCAGGCGACCAGCGGCGCAAGCCAGAGGCTGTGGATCAGCTGGTCCATCACGGGGCTCCCTTGCGGAAGGCGGCCGCCAGGCCGTTCACCCAGGTGTTCATCAGGTCGAAGTAGGTGTCGACGCCCGGCGCGCCCGAGGTGTTCTCCGGCACGACGACGGCGGTGGCGCCGGTCTTCCCCGCGACCTGCTGGATCTGGTTCCGGTTGAAGTAGTTCGAGGCGAAGAGCACCGGGATCTTCTTCTGCTGCATGAGGGCAATGACGTCCTCCACGTGCCGCGGCGTCGGCGGGATCCCCGGCTTGGCCTCGATGAACTCGGCGCAGGTCACCTGGTAGCGATGGGAGAAGTAGGCCCACTCCCGGTGGTAGCACACCATCTCCTTCCCGCGGAACGCCTCGGCGGTCTTGAGCCAGCCGCCCAGCTTCTCCATCAGCGGCTTCCCCTGGAACTTGGTGGCGCCCAGGAAGTCGAAGAGCTTGTCGGTCTTGAGCAGGTTGAAGGCGGTGGCCGGGGTGAGCGCGTTCACCAGGTCGGCGCCCATCGTCGCCTCGAGGACCCGCTTCTCGAAGTCCTGCTCCCGGCCGGCGAAGTAGGCGGCATCGGCCGCGTCGACCCGCGAAAGCCCGGTCAGGATGTTGCGCGCGATCAGGATCGCGTTCAGCGGGTCGGTGTGGATGTGGGGATTGCCGTCGGCGTGGATATCTCCCTGTGCCCGGTTGAGCGAGGAGGGCACCTCGAGCAGCGTGATCCCGGTGTAGGCCGTCACGTAGCCGGCGCCGCCCTCACTCACCTTGCGGTTGCCGGCGCGGTCGAGCAGCGCCGGCACCCAGAGCTCGAGGTCGAGCCCGGTGGTCACGAACACGTCGGCATCGCGGAGGATGGCGACGAAGCTGGGCTTCGGCTGGACGAAGTGAGGATCCTCGTCGCCCTGGGCGATCGAGGTGACGGTCCCCTTGTCACCGACGATTTCGCGGGCAATGGCACCGTAGGTGGTGAGGCTGGTGACCACCTTGAGCGGTGCGGCGGGGGGGCGCGGCGGCACACCCGCCAGCACAGCCAGAGTCAGGGTCAGGAGAAGCATGCAGGTTCCTTGGGAAGAAGATCAGGGATCCCTCGCTGCGCCCGGTATGACGGGCGCAGCCGGGGTCCCATCAGTACGTCTCGTGCTTGTGCGGTCCCATCGCGAAGACCGTCTGGAAAACCAGCTGGTTGTCGGTCGAGCCATCGGCGAGCCGGTGATGCCGGCCCTCGAGCCGCAGATAGACGAACTCGCTTTCCCACCAGGTGAGGGTGGGCGTCACCTGCCACTCCGTGTTGCGGACGCCGCGCGGCTCCTCGAGCCAGTCCACCCGGGTGCCGAGGATCCAGCGGGTGCTCACCTGCGCCACGAGGTCGGCGAACATCCCGTAGCGGGTGGTGGTGCTGCCCAGCTCGGTGCCGCGGAAGCGATAGCCCTCGGCGCGGAGGGTGACGTTCTGGCGGGTGCCGGCGTTGGGGGGACGCCAGGTCAGGCGCAGGTCGGCGCCGAGGACGCGGCCCTGCAGGGTGTCGCCATGATCACCGCCGAGCGCGGTGAAGCCGATCTGGCCGTAGGTACTGCGGGAGAGCTGCCAGAAGTTCTGCACCCGGCCCAGCAGGGTGCCGTGCCGGCCGGTGCCGTAGAGCGGCTGGCTCTCGGCGGTGGTCCCCTGGAGCCAGACCTCGTGGGTGCCGTGCGCGATCGCGAACGGCAGGGTGGTGTAGAGCGAGAGGCCGGCGCCGCTCAAACCGTCGCCACCGAGATAGCGCTGGTAGACCAGCGGGTACTCGGTTTCGGGGAGGGCGTGCAGATGCCAGCGGTTGAGGTCGCCCACCTGCTGGCGGATCTGGCCGAGGTCGGCGCGAATCCGGGCCGGGAGCCCGGTATACCAGATGTAGCCCTCCTCGATGCCGACTTCCTCGTTGCTCAGGGTGAGGACCACCTTGGCGTTCGAGTAGGGATCGAGGGTCGACTGCAACGCCACCTCGAACTCGTGGGCATCACCGGAGAGACCGTGATCCTTCCGCGCCGCCAGCCGGACATCGCCGGTGGCGGAGATCTCCGGGTTGAGCGCGGAGCCGCTGCGCTGCTTGCCGACGAACTCCACCTTGGCGGGCGGGGTGGCCACGGTGTCCTGGCCCGGCGCAGCGGCCGGCGTCCCGGCCGCTGCCGCGGCGGCGGCCCGCAGGGCAGCGAGGCCATCGCCACCGGCGGAATCGGATGCCGGAGCGGGCGCGGCCGCGGGAGCGCAGCGCGCCGCGATGACACGCTCGAGCCGGTCGCTCAATGCGGCGAGCGACCGCGAGGCGGAATCCCGCCCGGCGATCGCGATACCGGGACCGGACGGGCAACGGCCCCGCTCGAGGCTGTCGAGGCGGGCGGAAAGGCGCGCGAGGGCGCTTCCGAGGGAATCGGCGGGCTGCTGTGCCCGGAGTGGCGCCGCCCCGGCCAGGAGGCCGGCGAGGCAGGCTGCCACCTTCAATGTGGACCGCATACTGCTCCCAGGTTCGCGGCGGTCAGGAACCGCCGATCGTCATGAGCCGGTGATGTGAGGGGGAACTACCGGGTCAGACGGACGGGGGAGCGCGGGGAAGGGCGAGGGTGGGAGCGTACTGGGAGGTGACGACCCGGGCGGGTGGCATGACCCGCTCGGGTCCAACCGCCAGCGTGCGGACCGGCGGCGGAGTGATCTCGGGAAGGCCGGCGCTGGCCACGGGACTCGACCAGACGGCGCAGCCCAGCATGTGGGCGCGGCCACTGTCATCCGGCGTGCCGAGGTGGCTCTCCCGGTCCATCTGCGCGATGGCGGCGGAGTGGAAACAGATTCCGTCGACGATCGGCAGCCCGAAGCCCCCCACCAGCAGGACGAGGAGGAGGACCAGCGCATTGGCGCGACGGCGACCGGGCGACCGGGGCATGGTCCCTAAGCTAAGAACCCGCCCCGGACCCGGCCAGTGCGACCCGCCGGCCACGCCGTTACCAGGCCAGGTCAGCCTGCACCCGGACTCCGTTCAGGTCCCCGATCCCCGACGTGGGATGATCGTGGTTGTACTCCACGCGCAGCCGCAGGTAGTACGGGTCGGTGAGCGGCAGCGCGGCGCCGACCACGTACCGGTGCACCGCCTGCCCGGCGAGCCGGGTGTCCCGGTTCACGTACTCGTAGCGCCCCTGGATCGCGAGGGGAGCGTGGAGGAAGGTCTGGGGGAAGTTGTAGAGCGCGGAGCCCCAGAATCCCCAGCCCTTGCCGAGTGATCCGCTGGCGGCGTAGCCATGGTCGCGGCCCATCACGCCACCCAGCAACAGCTCTGCGTTGCCGAGGA
>JAXLXZ010000013.1:0-141033 GCA_046327735.1 Gemmatimonadales bacterium
AACGCCCGGGGCGGTGGCCGCCACCTCGATGAGCCGCTTGAGGGTCAGGACCCGGAGCTCGGCGCCGTCGGCGAGGGTGCGTCCCACGCTTCGGTGGAGGTCGAGCGCCAGCAGCATCATCGCACCCGCGAGCGCCACCGTGAGCGGGGGAAGGACACGGGCGCGCCCGAGCAGGAGCGCGACCGCGATGACCCCGAGCGTCACCAGGACGATGACCGCCGCAAGCTTCGAGCTGCCCGAGGGTACTCGCGCCGGCACCAGGTCCCAGGCCGCGGCCCAGCCGAGCATACCGTAGCGGTCCCGGTCGAGAAAGGGGACCAGCGCCACCGGGCGGGCGGCGTGGCGTGCCACCACCACCGAGTCGCCCTGATCGAGGCGGCGCCAGAGCGAATCAGGCAGCGGCAGCAGGCCGATGGTATCGGGAAGGAGCGGCACCGAGCCGAGTGCCAGCTGGAACCCGCCGGGCCAGAAGGACGCGCGCGCGAGGGTGTTGACCGCGGCGAGGAGCCGGGCAGGATCGTAGCCGTTGGCGGGACCCGCCGGCACCACGACCGACAGGAAGAGGGACGCGTTCCGCGCCAGCGCCGCATCGGTGCGGCTCCGCGCCTCGGTCTCCGCCTGCCGGGCCGCGGCAAAGGCGCCGGCCATGGCGCCCAGCACGAAGAGGCTCCCGAGGAGGAGCCCGGGGAGCCGCGTCCTTACGCCGCGCATGACGCCGGATTGGGCATGAAGGACTAAGTTTAACGCCGAACGAGCCTCGCGGAACGCACCACGCCGGAAGGAAACCTCATGCCTGCCCTGACCGAACTCACGCCCTGGATCGACGGCGCGCACCTCCCCCTCGATGGGCGGCGCACCAGCGCGGTCCGGAATCCCTTCTCCGGCGAGCCCGCGGTGCTCGCCGCCGAAGCCTCCCCCGCCGACCTGGAGCGGGCGATCGTGTCGGCGCAGGCGGGCTTTGCGAAGATGCGGGCCATGCCCCGCCACGCGCGGCGCGACCTCCTGGTCCGCATTGCCGACGCCCTCACCCGGGAACGGCAGGCGCTGGCGCAGGAACTGGCGGTGAGCTGCGGCAAGCCGATCACCCAGTCCCTCGGCGAGGTCGACCGCGCCATCATGACCTTCTCCCTCGCCGCCGACGAGGCCCGCCGCTTCGGCGGCGAAGTGGTGCCGCTCGATGTCGACCCCCGCACCGTGGGCTACACCGGGATGGTGCACCGCTTCCCGGTCGGGCCGATCAGCGCGATCACCCCGTTCAATTTTCCGCTCAACCTGCTGGCCCACAAAGTGGCGCCGGCGATTGCGGTGGGCAGCGCCCTCGTGGTGAAGCCGCCGCCGCAGTGCCCCCAGCTGGCCTTCCGGCTCGGCGCCATCATGACGGAATGCGGGCTGCCCGCCGGCGCCTACAACGTGCTGCACCTCCCCATTCCGGTGGCGGAGCAGCTCGCCACCGATCCGCGCTTCGCGATGCTCACCTTCACCGGCAGCCCGACGGTGGGATGGCACCTCAAGAACGTGGCGGGCAAGAAGAAGGTGTGCCTCGAACTGGGCGGCAACGCCGCCGCGGTGGTGCACGAGGATGCGCCCGACCTCGACTGGACCGCGACCCGGCTCGCGCTGGGCGCCTTCTCCTACGCCGGCCAGGTCTGCATCAAGGTGCAGCGGATCCTGGTGCACCGGCCGATCTACGATCACTTCGTCGAGAAACTGGTGGCCGCCTCGGCGGCGCTGGTGTGCGGCGACCCGCTCGACCCGAAGACCGTGGTGGGCCCGATGATCGACAGCGGCGCCGCCGACCGGGTGGAGTCGTGGACCAGGGAGGCGGTGGCCGCGGGAGCGACCGTGCTGCTCGCGAGCAGGCGGCAGGGGAACGTCCTGACGCCGGGCCTCCTCGCCAACGTACCGCGGGACGCCAAGGTGTCGTGCAAGGAGATCTTCGGCCCGGTGAGCATCGTGGCGCCGTACACCGACTGGGCCGATGCGATGACCCAGGTGAACGATTCCGACTTCGGGCTCCAGGCCGGCGTCTTCACCCGGGACGTCAACCGGATCTTCCAGGCCTTCAGCGGCCTCGAGGTGGGCGGCGTGATCGCGAACGACTTCCCCACCCTCCGGGTCGACAACTACCCGTACGGTGGGGTGAAGGACTCGGGCTTCGGCCGCGAGGGGGTGCGTTACGCGATGGAGGAGATGAGCGAGCCGAGGATGCTCGCGCTCAACCTCACCCGCTGATCAGCGGGTGAGCGAGTCGGGGTGGGCGGCAAGGAGGCTGTCCATCTCGGCGGCGAGGGCCTGGTAGCCCTCGTTCTTCTGGTCGGTCACCAGCGCCTTGTCCACCGCCTGCCGTGCCTCGCGGTAGCGCCCCAGTTTCGCCAGCGCCTGGGCGGCTCCGGACCAGGCATCCCCCCGAACACCCAGCGTTTCCGATCGGGCCGCATCGCGGAAGTGGGCCAGCGCGTCTTCCGGCTGGCCTTTCTGCAGGTACGCCTGCCCCAGCAGCAGGCTGGCGTGATCGGTGGTATAGGGGTCGGGACTCGCCTTGGCGATCGATGCGCTGATGATCCCCTCGTCGACCAGGTTGAGCCCGAACAGCGCCCACGCGCGGAGCAGGTTGGCGCGCGCCACCAGCAGCCGGTGCTCGATCCCGATGGCACTCGCGCCCTGGCGTGAGGCCCGGCCGACCGGCCCGGTGTCGGCGAGGATGCGGAGGGCGGAGTCGGCCAGGGCGAGGGCGCCGGTATTGTCGCCGTCGCGCAGCTGGAAGAAGGCGCCGGAGACGAGCGCGGGGGCGAAGGCCGGTGCCCGGGCGAGGGCCCGCCGGGCGGTGACGGTGTCGTCCGCCGCGTCGGCGCGCTCCGCCTCGAGGAACGCCACCGCCGCGGCCATGTGGTCATCGCCGGTGGAGATGGCCCGCGCGGCCCAGCCGAGGGTGACGATTCCCGCGACGACGAAGGGCCACGCGATGAGGTCGGAGACCAGCAGCACGCCGCAGAGCAGTCCCCCGGCCAGTCCGCCGAGATGCGCCGCGTTGTCGATGGTGGGAATGCTGAAGCCGAGGACCAGGTTCACCGCCGCCCAGGCCACCAGCGTACCGGCGAGGCTCGACGGGAGCCGCGCGGTGCTGCCCCGCCAGCTCAGGTACACCGCCGCCCCCGCCAGGCCGAAGATGGCGCCCGAGGCGCCGACGCCGAGCGCGGGACTGAAGGCCCAGCTCGCGAGCCCGCCGGTCACCGCGCTCACGAAATAGGTGGCGAGGAAGCGCACCCGCCCGATGGCGGGCTCGAGCACGCTGCCGAGCTGGAAGAGCGACCAGGAGTTGACGGCGAGATGGAGATAGCCGCCGTGCAGGAACGCCACCGTCAGCAGGCGCCAGTACTCGCCACCGGTGATGGCGGCGTTGTCCTTGGCGCCGTAGTGAAAAAGACGGAGCATGAAGGTGTCATCGCCACCGGGAATGGTGATGACCCCCATGAGCCAGCAGAGGGCGAGGAGGGTGTAGGTCACGACCGGCATCGGGTGCGGGTCGCGCTCCGCCACCACCGCCGGGTGGATCTCCGGCTCAGCCGTCATGGAATGCCACCTCGTGCACGTCCTCGACCAGGAAGGTCGCCTCGCGGCCGCCCAGCTCCACCTGGTCGATGGTGACCGGCCCGCGCGCCGCATCGTCCCGGAGCGACGCCTTGAGCCGGAGCGGCGGGCCGGAGACCCGCCGCACCGCCAGCACCGTCCGCTCGGGGCGGCGGCGGAGCCGCAGGTCGAAGAAGGTGGGACCGACCCGCAGCCGGCGAAGGGCCATCTCGCTCCACCCGCGCGGCAGTCCCGCCACGACACGGACCTCGCCGCGGATCAGGTCGGGGTCGACGCCCCAGAGGGTTTCCACGATCCCGCTGACCAGCCCGGCCGGCTCGGCCCCATAGCCCGTCAGCTCGATGTGGGGATGGGGCGCCTCGCCGCCGCTCACCCGCACCGCCTCGAGCCGGGCGGCGATGGCCTGCTCGCCGGCGGCGTGGGCCCCGGCCGAGAGGCCGTCGCGCACCGCGGTCGCCACCCGGTCGGGCATCGCCTCCACCACATCGGCCAGCCGCTCCCAGCTCCGGCTCACCGCGTCGAGGTCGCCGGTCCAGCGGAGCCACGCCGCCGCCAGCGCCGGGAGCGCGGGGTCGAGCTCGTCCTCGAGGGTCAGGCTCCGGACCAGGTCGCGCACCACCTCGCGGTCGCCGGCGGCGAGCAGCGCGCGGCCGGTGCGGGCCGTCTCGCGGGACATGCAGCGCCCCCGCCCGGGCCGCTCCTCCAGCCGGGCGTCGAGCTCCACCTTGGCCCAGCCGAAGCGCCGGTCGAGCACCGGGTCGGGCGACTCGAGCGAGACCAGGCGCTCCTCCAGGCGGCGGGCGTGGAGAATCCGGTCCTGCCGGAAGGCGCGGAGCTTCCGGCGCCGGAGCGCATCGAGCGCGCGGTCGAGGTCATGCGCTTCCGGCCCGGCGGCGAGCACCACGCGGAGAATCCGGTCGCCCTCGACCATCACGCGGTTGCCGTCGACCCGGACCGCCCCTGCCGCAGCAACCACGGCCACCGGCTCACTCCCATCCTGCCCGGACAGGACGATGGTCCCGGGCATCGATTCTGTCATCCCGAGCGCAGCGAGGGATCCCTGCTCTTCCTGTCGACGTCCGATGACCGGATGCCAGGCCAGCCGGAGATCGGCGGGCCCATCGGCCACCAGGCTCCAGAAGACCAGCGGGTGCTCGAGCGCGGTGGTGATCCGCTCGGTGAGCTGCAGCTCCCCCGCCTGCAGCACCCGGACGATCTCGTCGGGCGCCACCTTCACCGCCACCGTCTCCGGGGTGGCGCCGTTCACCGCGAGGTGCATCTCGCGCGCCACCAGCCGTCCGTCGATCTCGACGTCGGCAATGTCGTGATTGGCCCCGGAGACCGACGCGCGGCGCCCGGTGAGGGTCCACGCATGCTCGGCCCGGCCGGGAAACTCGGTGAGGAGGGGAGACACGGACGGGGGCCAGTCGTCCCACACCTGGCCCGGAGAAGGTGGAGGAGCCGGATGGGCTCCTCCGTGCGGCAGTGCATCACCCGACATCACGGCTCCTGCCGGGGCCGGCTCAGGAGAGCTGCTTGATCTGCGCCAGGATCTCGGAGTTCTCGCGCCGCTGGCCCAGGGCTTCCTCGACGTACACCCAGCGCACCACGCCCTGCTTGTCGATCAGGATGTAGGCGCGGTTGGAGAAGAAGTGCTCCTCGAGGAGCGTCCCGTAGAGCCGGCTCACCTCGCGCTTGAAATCGCTCAGCAGGTCGACCCCGATCTTCTCCTTGGCCTGGAACTCCTTGAGGCTCGGCACCGCATCGACCGAGATCGGGAGCACCTCGGTGTTGGCGGTCTTGAACTGGCTGAAGTCGTCGCTGAAGGCGCACAGCTCCTTGGTGCAGGTGCCGGTGAACGCCAGGGGAAAGAACGCGAGCAGCACGTTCTTCCCGCGGAGCGACGAGAGGGTGACCTTCTCGCCCGAGGTGGAGGCGAGGGTGAAATCGGGCGCGGCGGAGCCGACGGTCGGGAGAGGCATGGATAGTTGGGAGAGAGAGAGATCTGTCATTCCGGGGAGCGAAGCGACGAGGAATCCCTGATGCTCAGGCAGACACAAGCAGGGATCCCTCGCTTCGCTCAGGATGACCACTGGCGGCCCTGGCCGCCGGTGGTCACTTGAGGCGCTTACCGACCTCGGTCCAGTTCACCACGTTCCACCACGCCGACACGTAGTCGGGGCGGCGGTTCTGGTACTTGAGGTAGTAGGCATGCTCCCAGACGTCGCAGCCCAGGAGCGGCGTCTTGCCTTCCATGACCGGGCTGTCCTGGTTCGCGGTGCTGTAGACCTCGAGCGAGCCATCCTTCTTCTGCGCCAGCCAGGCCCAGCCGCTGCCGAAGCGGGTGGTGCACGCCTTGGTGAAGGCTTCCTTGAACTGGGCCAGGCCGCCGAAGGTGCCGTTGATCCCGTCGAGCAGCTTGCCCTGGGGCTCCTTCGCGCCGTTGGGCGTCATGATCTCCCAGAACAGCGTGTGGTTGTGGTGCCCGCCGCCGTTGTTGCGCACCGCGGTGCGGACCGCCTCGGGCACCGCGTCGAGGTTGCTGATCAGCTCGTCGAGCGACTTCGACTGGAACGCCGCATGCGGCTCCAGCGCGGCGTTGAGGTTGTTGACGTAGGCGGCGTGATGCTTGTCGTGGTGGATCCGCATCGTCTGTTCGTCGATGTGCGGTTCCAGCGCGGTGTAGTCGTAGGGAAGCGGGGGCAGCGTGAAGGCCATGGCGCACTCCGGGAGCGCGAGAGAAACAGGCCGGAAAGTCCGGCGGAAGAGCGGGAAAACCTAAGGACCGTCCAACCCCCGGTCAACGCGCCGGACGCGCCACCGCGCGCGGCGTGACCGTCACCAGCGCGAGCGCCACCGAAACGGCGAGCAGCACGGTGTAGAACGTTTGAGTCCGGAGCGCCGCGTCGAGGAGCGGCACCGGCTGGAGCAGCATGCCGAGCAGCACCAGGGCGGCAGCCGGACCGCGGAAACGGGCGGGGAGGGTGGCCGCGGCGAGTGCCACCAGTCCCTCTCCCGCCAGGAGTAGAGCCCCCGCCCGGGCGCCGTCGCCGCCCGGCGTGAGCACCCCCGCGACGCCGAACGCACGCACCGCCTGGCTCCAGTCACCCGAGATGATGCTGCTCCAGCTGGCGAGGATCAGGAGCGGAAAGAAGAGCGGCTCCCAGTGCCCCAGGCCGCTGGGGAAGACCGGCGCCGCCGCCCGGAAGAGGAGCATGGCGGCCGCGAGGGGGGTGAACGCCCCCAGTTCCTCATTATTGAAAGGCCAGAGCCGGAGGAGGAACCAGGCCGAGAGGAAGAGCCCCAGCACCGCCACCGGTTCGAAGGCGGGACTGAACGGCCCGTCGGGAAGTTCGCGCAGGCGGAGCGAGGTCTCCCCCGCCACCTGCGCCACGGCGCCGACGCTGAGCCCCAGCAGCACCACCCCGAGCAGGCCCCCCCACGGCAGGCGTTCGAGTCCGTGCCGCCGCGCCAGCAGCCAGCCGCTGACGGCCGCCACCAGGATCCCCGCGGCCAGCCACAGGAGGTGAGGCGCGAAGAGCGCCGCGGCCACGGCCAGCAGGTGGAGCCCGAGGAGCGCCACGTCATTCTGGAGGAGCGGGCGCTCCTTTCGCACCGGCCGCCGTTCCGCCAGCCGATCGCGAAGCCGCGCGACCCACGCCGCCACCCCCGCGAAGCGCACCGCCATCCAGAGCCCGGCCACGACCGCCAGCACACTCGCGAGCGCACCGAGACTGAGCAGCCAGCCGCCGGCCCGGGCCATCAGCGTCACCGCGTAGCCGCCGAGCGCCAGGACCAGGAGCGCAACGCCGGCGCGGGCCCGGGGCCAGGGATCGTCGTGCCCGGCACCCGCCGGGAGCAGCCCGGCACCGAGCGCGAGCAGCAGCCCCAGCGCCAGCAGCGCCGCGTTGATCGCGAAGTAGCTCGGCGCGAGCCCGGCATCGAGCCACCCGGGCCCGCCGGCAACCTGGAGACTCGCGAGCGCGAGCGCGCTGACGATCGCGCCGGCGAGCGCCGCGCCCCGGCGGGGAGCCGGGACGGCGATCGCCAGGAGGCCGATCAGGACGGGCAGCAGACGACTGGGAAGATCCACCGGGCCTCGCGGAAAAGGGCGCCAAACCGCCTGCATCATAATCGAGGGCGCGCCCCGGCCCTGTGCCGGGATGGACGGGAGGTTACTTTCACAAAACCCAGTCACCCTGAACGCGCGACGCCTTGCTGCTCTCCCTCTTTTCCCTGCTGGCGCTGCTCGCCGGAATCACGCCGGCTGGCGACCAGCCCGCCGGCGCCTCCGTGGTCATCCCCTCGCTCAACGAGTGGCTGATCCGGCGGGCCGCCCTGGGCACCTCCGACAGCCTCGCGCGGCAGCTGCTCTACCGGAAGATCCACTCGCCCATCGTGCGGGCCCGGCTGCTCGAGACCGAGGCGGAAGCGCGGGAGCTCAACGGCGACCTGCTGGGCGCCGCGCTCCGGTACGATTCGCTGGGCCGCGCGGTCGACGCCACCCGGCTCCGGCTCAAGACGGCGAAGACCCGGGCCCAGCGGATCGCGCTCCGCGACACCCTGGTGGCCATCGCCGAGCGGCGGGCCGGCACCGGCGACGTGGCCCTGGTGCTCGACCTTCTGGCCACGATGCCGGAGCAGCCCACGCCGGGCCAGACAGTGCTCCTCGCCCGGGCGGCGAGCCAGTCGCGCCTCGCCGCGCGCGCGGTGGCCCTCTACAGCCGCGCCTTTGCCGCGCGGGTGGGCACCCCCGCCGACCGGCTCGGCTTCGGCACGGTGCTCAACCAGGTGGGACGGTACCGCGAGGCCATCGCCTCGCTCAAGCTGGTGCCCAGGGAAAGCGGGGCCACCGAGCAGGCCGACTACCAGCGCGCCTTCGCCCTCGGACGGCTGGACCAATCGGCCGAGGCGCTCGCCATCCTCGATCACCTCGCCACCAGCGGTGATTCGGCGATCGCGGCCAGGGCGCTCTTCACCGCCGGCGACCTTCGCTGGAAGAAGCGCGACAACAATGCCGCCCGCGCCGCCTGGCTCGGGCTCGCCGCCCGCTTCCCGCGGGACGACAACGCCCCGCGCGCGGCGTTCCTCGCGGGGATGTCGCTCTGGGAAGACGGCCACCTGCTCGAGGCGGGGGAAGCGTGGGAGCGGGCCCACCAGGTCTTCCTCGGCACCGAGGCCCAGGCCTCGGGCTACTGGGCCGGCCGCGCCTTCGACCAGGCGGGCCAGCGGCGCCGGGCGGAGATCCTCTGGCAATCGGTGATCGCGCGCGACTCCGCTTCCTATTATGCGGTGGCCAGCTTCCGGCGGCTGGGGCTGGAGTCGTGGAAGCCCGCCCCGGCGGAGGACAAGTTCCAGTACTACGTCGACCTCGACAGCACCGCGGTGCGGATGGAGATGCTGCGGAGCCTGTCGATGACCGAGGAACTCCAGTGGGAGAAGGAGTGGCTCCTCGCCGACACCCGCCGCCAGCCGGAGCGCCTCCTCGCCGCCGCCGACCTGCTCAAGCACCAGGGCCTCCCCGCCGCGGCGGTGACGCTCGCGCGCCGGGCCCTCGCCGCCGGCGCGCGCCCCGATGCGCGCACCTACCGGCTGCTCTACCCGCTGCTGCACGAGGACGAGCTCAAGGCCCAGGCGGAAGCGGCCGGGATCGACCGGAGCGTGATCGCCGCGCTGATCCGCCAGGAGTCGATCTGGGAGCCGATGGCCAAGTCGCGCGTGGGCGCGCTGGGCCTGATGCAGGTGATGCCGGGCACCGGGAAAGACATCGCCCGCGCGCTCCGGATCCCGCGCTGGAACGCCGACGCCCTGCTCGACCCCGCCACCAACATCCGCTTCGGGACCTATCACCTCGCGGGCATCCTCCGCCGCTTCGAGGGCGACCTCTCGCGAGCCCTCGCCGCCTACAACGCGGGCCCGAGCCGGGTCACCACCTGGAACGGCTCGGACGACGTGCGCGATCCGGAGCTGTTCATCGAGCGGATCACCTTCCAGGAAACCCGCGACTACGTGCGGATCATCGAACGGAACCTGACGCTGTACCGGGCGCTGTACGGCGGATAAGGCGGCAAAGCGGCAAAGCGTCGATGATGCCCCCTGCCCCAGGCCGCCTGGCCGCCCTGCCGCTTTGCCGCCTTTCTCGCATCCTTCCCGCACACTTCTCGCACATCTTCGGCTTGCCTCTTTCCGCCCCCGGGCCGACCTTCCGTTGGCAGGGCCGAACCCGGGGGAGGCGTGGTGACCGCTCGTTCGCGTCAGGCGTGGTCGTGGCCGCTCGCGCTCCTGGTCGCGAGCCTGGTGGTCATGCTGGGCACCGCCTGGAAGGCGCATGTCCTCCAGCGCCAGCGCACGCAGACCGCGGACCAGCTCCTGCACGACTACGCCGCCTTCGGCGCGTGGACCTTCCAGCGGCAGCTCACCATCCATCTCGAGGAATTTGCCTGGCAGGTGTTCAGCCCCATCGCACACCGCCAGCCCCACAACAACCCCCGTATGCCGAGCGCGGCCAACCTGGCCGGCTACCGGGCGAAGAGCCTTCTCGATTGCCGCTGCGACTCGACCACCCAGCCCGCCAGCTACTTCAGCTACATCCTCGGCAGCGACACGATGATGGTGGTGGGCACACCACTCTCCGCGGCGGCCCAGGAGACGATCCGCCACCGCACCGGAGAGTTCCTCGGCGCCGGTGACGAGGTGTGGCGCGCCCGCTCTGCTTTCCTGGGACCATTCCCGGAGCTTCCCTCGCTCATCGCCTACCAGCTCATGCCCACCACCTTCGGGGACACGGTGCTGTACGGGCTGGTGGTCGACCGCGCCTCCCTCGCCCCGACATTCACCCGGGTGCTGGGAGGACCGGACCTGCTTCCCGCCGCTGTCTCTCGCGGCCGGGCCGGCAATGAGCTCCTCGCGGTCGAGGTGCTCGACCGGAACGGCACTTTGCTCTATCGCGATCCCCGCTGGCCAGCCGAAGGGCTGGTGGCGGAAGAGCGGATGCCCGAATCGGAAGGCGGTCTCCTGGTCCGCATGACCGTGCTCCCCTCGGCCGCGGCCTCGCTGGTGGCGGGTGGCCTGCCCGGCAACGAGGTCTCGATCCTGTCCGCAGTGGTGGTGCTCGCGGTGCTGCTGGCGGTGGTGGGCGTGGCGCAGCTCCGCCGGGAGCAGCAGCTCGCCCGGCTCCGCTCGGGGTTCGTCGCGAGCGTCTCGCATGAGCTGCGCACTCCGCTGGCGCAGATCCGCCTCTTCCTCGACACCCTCCGGCTCAAGCGATACGCCAGCGACGACCAGCGGGAATGGCTGGTGGGGCATCTCGCACGGGAGACGACCCGCCTCGAGCACCTGATCGAGAACGTGCTGCACTTTTCCCGGCTCGAGCGGGGCGCGCCGGCGCCGCTGTCGCTGGCCCGCACCGATCTGGCCGCGCTGGTCCGGGAAACGGTCGACGGCTTCGCGCCGCTGGCCCACTCGCACCGTGCCGGGGTCGAGTGCGATCTCACCCCGGGCCTCGAGGCGGAGGTCGATCCCGCCCGGATGCGCCAGGTCCTGCTCAACCTGCTCGACAACGCGGTCAAGTTCGGGCCGCCGGGCCAGGTGATCCGGGTGGGGGTGCGTGAGGTGGCAGGGCGGATCCGGATCGAGGTCTGCGACCAGGGGCACGGGATTCCCGCCGCCGAACGGGTCGCGATCTGGGAACCGTATTTCCGGGGGAGCCGGGCCGAGGCGGCCGCCGTCGGCGGGAGCGGCATCGGGCTGGCCATCGTGAAGGAGGCGGTCGAGGCGATGGCGGGGGAGGTGCGTGTCGAGGATGCGCCCGGAGGGGGCGCGTTGTTCGTGGTGGAGTTCCCCGCCCTGCATGCGCGGGTCTCTCCCACACCGCACATCCCGGTGGCGACATGAGCGCCAGCCGGATCCTGGTGGTCGACGACAACCCCGATCTCGCCGACGGACTCCGCTACAACCTCGAGCTCGAGGGCTACGAGGTCCGCATCGCCGGCGACGGTCCCGCCGCGATTGCCGCCGCGGCGGCGTGGCACCCCGCGCTGATCATCCTCGACCTGATGCTGCCCGGCTGCGACGGGTACGAGGTCCTGCGCGCCATCCGCCAGGGGGGCGGCGCGATGCCGGTGATCATCCTGAGCGCGCGCGGGGAGGAGTCGGACAAGGTGAAGGGCTTCCGCCTCGACGCCGACCAGTACGTCACCAAGCCGGTGGGGCTGATGGAACTCCTCGCCCGGGTGCGCGCGCTGCTCCGCCGCAGTGTCCAGGGACGGGGCGAGACGGCGCCAGCGGCGATCGCCTTCGGTGACGTCGTCGCCGACCCCGCGGCCCGCACCGTGACCGTCGGTGGCCAGGGGGTCACCCTCACCCCCAAGGCGTTCGACCTCATGCTCGCCCTGGTCCGCCGCCAGGGCGCGGTGGCGAGCCGGGTCGAGCTCCTGAAGGAAGTCTGGGGCACCACCGGCGAGGTGCTCACCCGGACCGTCGACTCCCACATGGCCGAACTCCGCCGCAAGCTCGAGCCTGACAGTGCCGAGCCGCGGCACTTCCTGACCGTCTGGAAGGCGGGCTACCGCTTCCGGCCGTAGCGCCACACTTCTCGCACAGATTTCCTCCCCCCGCCGCACAACTTCCGGCGTACCCCGGCGTATCGTGACCAGGTCTCCACCTGTCACGACCGTCCCCGGAGGAACCATGCGACGCTCCCTCTCCGCCCTGATGCTCCTCGCCGCCAGCCTGGCGGCGACCCCGGCCCTGGCCGCCACCGGCGGCGCCCCACCCCGCACCGGGATGCTGGTCACCCCGGCGCAGCTGGCCCGTCAGCTCAACGACCCCAAGCTGGTGCTGCTGCACGTGGGCCGGGAGGCCGACTACCAGAAGGAGCACATCGCCGGCGCCCGCTTCCTGAACCTGCGCCAGGTCGAGCGCCAGGGTGATTCGCTCGCCCTGCAGCTGCCCGACGCCGCCACGCTCGACTCGGTCTTCGGCAGCTATGGCGTGGGCGACGACTCCCGGATCGTGATCGTGTTCAGCAGCGACTGGATCAGCCCCGCGACCCGCGTCTGGCTCACCCTCGATTTCCTCGGGCTGGGACGCCGCACCGCGCTGCTCGACGGCGGGCTCGCCGCCTGGCGGGCGGCGGGGCTGCCGGTCACGGCGGAACTCCCCGCCCCGGCGGTGCCGCGGCGGCTCACCAGCGCGGCCCATCCGGAGGTGATCGCCACCGCGGAGTGGATCAAGGCGCGCCTGGGCGACCCGAAGCTGGCGGTGATCGATGCCCGCGCCCCGATGTTCTACCAGGGAGTCGACGCCGGATCCTTCCCGCGCCCCGGACACATCCCCGGCGCGAAGAACCTCTACTTCTCCACCGTCGCCGGCGACGATGCCCGCTTCCTCCCCGACAGCGCCCTCCGCCGCCTCTTCGCGACCGCGGGGTACGGAGCCGGCAAGGAGGTGGTGACCTACTGCCACATCGGGCAGCAGGCGACGGCGGTCTACTTCGCCGCGAAACTCATCGGCCTCCCGGTGCGGCTCTATGATGGCTCGTTCCAGGAGTGGAGCGGCCGCACCGACCTGCCGGTCGAGGGAGGCGTGCCCTTCAGCGAGGGTCGGCTGATCAGCACCGATGAACTGGCGACCCTGCTGGCGCACGACTCGGTGACGGTGATCGACGCCCGGAGCGATCTCGCGGCGTACTTCGCCAACCACATTCCCGGCGCCCCCTACCTGCACTTCGAGTCGCTCCGCGGCTCCCGGGCCGGCATCCCGGCGGACACCCTCGCCCCCGAGGCCTATGCCGGCCTGCTGGGCCGGCTGGGAGTGCGGCGGGAGCGGCCGGTGGTCATCTATGGAACCGGCGATGCCGGCAACTTCAACGCGACTTTCCTGGCCTGGATCCTCGCCGGGTTCCGCCACCCGCGGATCTACCTGCTCGATGGCGGCTACGCCAAGTGGGCCGCCGAGGGGCGGCCGCTCACCCGGGCGTACCCGGACACCAAGGCCACGGCGTATGCCGCCGCACCCTACGGGCTCGAGGCGGCCGAGGTCGGCTGGGTGCGCTTCATGGTGAATCGACCCAACGCGGTGATCGTCGACGTGCGGCCCGCCGACCAGTATGCCGGCACGGCGGGGGCGCAGATGCGCCGGGGACACATCCCCGGTGCAGTGAATCACTTCTGGCAGGAGGACCTGCGCGACGCCGGCAACGGGGTCAAGGTGTGGAAGTCGAAGGATGAACTGCAGGCGGGGTACACGCGGCAGGGGATCACGCCGGACAAGGATGTCTTCCTCTACTGCAACACCGGCACCGAGGCGAGCCACGCCTACTTCGCGCTCCGCTTCCTGCTTGGCTACCCGAAGGTGCACGTCTACGTGCCGTCGTGGACCGAGTGGGCGGGACGGGAGGATCTGCCGATCGAACAGGGCCAGGCGTCGGCGAGCAAGTAGCGAAGGAAGAGCGTACGCGGGAACTGCGACAGCGTGAGCGGTGAGCGGTGAGCGGGAAAGGAAGAAGCGTGAGCGGGGGAGCGGTGTCATCCCGAGGAGCGTCAGCGACGAGGGATTTCCCGCTCACCTTTTTCCCGCCCCTTGCCTTGTCCTGCACCCCCTACTATTGTTATCACTGTTGAATGACATAGCCCTTTGGGGCCCCGGAGGCGGCAACCGGGTGATGCCAGGCCGTGGCGTGGCGCTCGATTCCAAAACGGAGTCGGGCGTTTCGTGCTTTCAGCCCCTCGTGGGCGCCGGTGCGCACATCTGCCTGGGGCGCCTTCAGGAACGCGCCTTCACGTGCCGGTAGCCCAGGATCCCGGCAATTCCATGCTGTGCCCGCCGGTGGTAATCTTGGCGGATGCGAACCCCACTTCGAGTGCTCGTTCCCCTCGCCCTGGTGGCCTGTGGCGGCTCCAGCGCCGCGCCCGCGCCGGTCGCCACCGCGCCGTTCCCCCTGCCCGACTCGGTCACGATCGTCGACGCCCGCACCGGTGCGCCGATCCCGGCGAGCGAGCTGCTCCGCCGCGCCGCGGCCGCCGATTTCGTCCTGCTGGGCGAGATCCACGACAACAGCTATCACCACCAGGTCCGGGGCGCGCTGCTGACCGCACTCGCCGCGAAGCGCCCGGCGGTGGTCTTCGAGCAGCTGGCCCGGAGCACCGGCCCGATCCCGGCGCCGGCGGCCGGCGAGAACGAGGAGAGCTGGCTCGACGCGCACGGCTTCGACCGCAAGGGATGGAAGTGGCCGCTCCACCAGCCGGTGGTGGACGCGGCGCTGGCGCACGGGCGCGCGATCTATGGCAGCAACGTCCCGCGCGAGGCGCTGCGCTCGGTGGTGCGGCAGGGCACCGGGGCCGCGCCCGCGGAGCTCTCGGCCCTCATCACCCGGGTGCCGCTCGACAGCGCCGCCCAGGCGGGGATCGACCAGGAGCTCTTCGAGGGCCACTGCGGCAAGCTCCCCCAGGAGATGGTGCCGGGCATGCGGGCCGCGCAGGAAGTGCGCGACGCCGCGATGACCGATGCGATGCTCGCGGCGGGCGCCACCGGGCCGGCGTGGCTCATCGCCGGGGATGGGCATGTGCGGATGGACATGGGCGTGCCGCGCATCCTCGGGAAGGTGGCCGCCGGCAGGAAGCAGCTGGTGGTGGGCTTCGTCGAGCGGGGCGGCGGGGATGCCACTCCGGGCGACAAACTGGCGCAGCGCTACCAGGTGGTGGTGATCACGCCGGCCGCGGTGCGCGAGGATCCCTGCGCCGGCCTCTGAGGGCCGATTCATAGCGTGGCGCTACAGGGCCACCAGTTGTGAGACAGGACGCAGGACCTCCGAGCGGACCGGCCCAGGTGCGTAAGACCGCCTGAAGCAGGAGGTTGGGAGACGACACCGGCGCCGGTCCCGGCCTTGCCCTCCAGGGTGGGCGTGAGCGAGACGACTCGCTTGCGCCCACTCGTCGCTTCGTACCTGCCCGCGCCATCGTGGCCCGGGCGACGCCGCGAAGCCAACTCTGGAGGAGCTGATGGTTTCCACGTCCCGCGGTGGCTTCGGGCGCTTCCTGCTCGCCATGGCAATCGCCGGCATCCTCGGCGCCTGCGCCGGTGAAGGCCAGGATGCGCCGACCTCGTTCGCCCCGACGCTGGCGAATGCGGGTGGCAGTGGCGGCGGTGGTGGAGGCGGCGGTGGTGGGGGTGGCGGAGGCGGAGGCGGGGGCGGGACCACTGCGGCCTGTGCGCCGATCCGGTCCTTCACCCCGACGCCCGGGTACTACCCGCGGAGCAAGCAGTGGGGTGCGGTCTGGATCAGCTTCTCGGTGAAGGCCTGCGACAGCGCCGCCACCGTGCGCGGGGTGCTCACCATGAACGAGCTCTCCGCCCCGGGCCCGCTCGGCTTCTCCGGCAACTGGCAGGGGAGCTTCCTTGCCGCCGGCAGCGGCAAGGGGGCCAGCGCGACCTGGGACTACGAGCCGGTCGACCTGATGTCGGACTTCGAGGTGAAGCTCGAGGTGTTCGATTCCACCGGCGTGCTGCTGCAGAGCAAGTCCCAGATCGTCACCACGCCGAAGTGAGTGACAGGATTTGGGGATTGAACAACGGACTTGGGGATTGAGTGGTGGTTGGGGGATCAAGTCCCTCAATCAGATCCAATCCCCGAATCCGCTTTTCAATCCCCTGATCCTGTTGCAGCCTAACGAGACTGACAGCCGGGGGTGTCGGGGTAGATGCAGCGCATGGTGGCGGCGAAGTCGGCGGGGTGCTCCCGCCGCCACCGGGCGTAGGGTTCGTAGCGGGGCGCGGCTTCGGCCCGGAGCGCTTCGGGAAGTTCGTAGTAGAAGTCGAGGGCGACATTCCACGCCCGCAGTTCCTCCTCACCCATCGTCGCCGTCCCCGGCGAGGCCCCGCCCAGCACATGCATGATCTCGTGCGTCAGGCCGACGGCGATGGCCGCCGGTGGGAGGGTCGTGTCCATCAGGGCGACCCAGCGGCCCTCGTGGTCGGTGCGGAACGCGGGCGGCCGGCCCGCGGCGATCGCGAACGCGCTGTACTGGTTCGCCGCCCGGCTCTCTGGGCCGGCCACCAGCACGGTGTAGCCCGCGCCGGCGTAGCGGCCCAGCACCCGGCGGCCGATCGGCGTGGCCTGGAGCACCCGCGCGGCGGCGAGGAGCCGGGGGTCGCGGGTGAGCACCTCGGGGATGGCCGTGGTATCAGGGTGCGACAGCGTCAGGTGGCCGAGGAGCAGGAGGGCTCGCAGGATCTCCGTCACAGTGCGCCTTTTAGGGGGCTGGCTATTATCGAGACAGCTTACCACACCGGACCACCCGGAAACAGTCCGGCCGTTTCCTACCTGCGAGGTCGCGATGCGGCACTGGCGATGGTGCGTCCCGGCGCTGGCCGCCCTGCTGGCCTGCGGCAGCAGCGGCTCCACCGACTCCTCAAATCCCCCTCCCGCCGGTACCGGCGGGCTGCATGTCGCGGGGAATCGCCTGGTCGATTCGCTGGGCGACACGGTGCAGCTCCGCGGGTTTGATCACTCCGGTACCGAGTACGCCTGTGCCCAGGGGTGGGGCATCTTCGATGGGCCATCCGATTCGGCGGCGGTCGCGGCGATGGCGTCATGGCACGCCAATGCGGTGCGGCTCCCGCTCAACGAGACCTGCTGGCTCAACCTCAACGGGGTGAACGCCACCTACGCCGGGGCCAGCTATCAGCAGGCCATCACCGACTATGTGGGCCGGCTGAATCGCGCCGGCTTCTACGTCATCCTCGATCTCCACTGGGCCGCCGCCGGCAGCGCGATCGCGCTGGCGCAGACGCCGATGGCCGACCGGGACCACTCCCCCGAGTTCTGGCGCCAGGTCGCCACCACCTTCAAGGACAACGGCCGGGTGCTCTTCGACCTCTTCAACGAGCCGTACCCCGACAACAACAGCGACACCCCCGAAGCCTGGCGCTGCTGGAAGGACGGCGGCACCTGCGCCGGGATGAGCTACCAGGCGGCGGGGATGCAGGAACTGGTGACGGCGGTGCGCTCGACCGGCGCCACCAACGTGATCCTGCTCGGCGGGGTGGAGTATTCGGCGGGACTCTCGGGGTGGCTGAGCCACAAGCCCAGCGATCCCACCGGCAACCTCGCCGCCGCCTGGCACATCTACAAGGGCGGCTGGTGCAACACGGTGACCTGCTGGGACAGCACCGCCGCGCCGGTGGCGGCCCAGGTGCCGCTGGTGCTCGGCGAAATCGGCCAGGATGACGGGGGCAGCAGCTTTGTGACCGGGCTGATGAACTGGATGGACACGCGGAAGGGCGGCTACCTCGCGTGGACCTGGAACGTGTGGGGCAGCGCCTACGACCTCATCAGCAGCTACGACGGCACTCCCAGCAGCTACGGGCAGACCTACCAGACGAGATTCGGGAGCTAAGGGTCGAGGGTCAGGGGTCGAGGGCCGGGAAGGCAGCTCAGGATTCCCGGGCCACCTGCCGAAGCTATTGAACGGCCCACGGCTGCCGGTCGACCCGTGCGCCCCTCTTCGCCCCCGCTCCGCCGATCGTGATCTCCCAATGCTGACCGCTGCCGCGCCGGACGCCGTCCGCGACCTCCAGCTCGACCTCGCCCGCCAGGCCCTCGAGCGCGGCGACGCCGCGCTGGCCCTCCAGACCCTCGCCGACATCCTCACCGCGGACCCGGTCAACGCCGCCGCCATCTGGGAAGCGGGGCGCTACTACGGCCGGCAGGGAGCCTTCGCCGACGCCGCCGAGTACTTCGCGCAGGCGCTCAAGCTCGATGCGACGCTCAGCGTGGTGGAGTTCGCCTTCGCCGGGCAGATCATCCGGCTCCGCGACGTGGAGGGCTCGGCCGCCCCGATCCAGGTGCTGCGCGAGCTGGAGCGCGACCCGTACGAGCTCCGCACCCGCCGCTTCGCCCCCGGCGATGTCGTGGTGGACGTGGGGGCGCACATCGGCACGGTGTCGATCATCCTGGCGCTGCTGCATCCGGAGATCCGGGTCATCGCCTGCGAGCCCGCCTCCCGCACCTTTGCCATGCTGCTGGCCAACCTCGAGGCCAACGGGGTGCGGAACGTCACGCCGGTGCAGGCGGCGATCATGGGCACCAGCGGCACCTGCGAACTGGTCTGGGCGCCGACCCAGTCGGTCAACGCCTCCACCACCTGCTCCGCGTCGAGCCGCTCGACCCGGGTCGCGGCGGGATGGCAGCAGGAGACGGTGGCGGCGCTGACCCTCGACGACCTGTTCACCCGGCAGCGGCTCGAGCGCTGCGCCTTCCTCAAGCTCGACTGCGAGGGCGCGGAGTGGGCGATCGTCGCCGGCGCCCGGGCGCTCGAGCGGGTCACCGCCGCGGCGCTCGAGCTGCACCTCCCGGCCTCGCGCCAGGCAGAAGGCGAAGCGAAGCTGCAGCAGGAGTTCAGCGCCCTGCTGACCCGGCGGGCGCGCTGGCCGGAAACGAAGGTGCCGAGTTCGGTCTGGGTGCTGGATGGGTAACGCAAACGGCCTCCCTGATGGAGGCCGTCGTCGTGTCATGGAGCGGACCGGGATCGAACCGGTGACCCCCTGCTTGCAAAGCAGGTGCTCTCCCAGCTGAGCTACCGCCCCGACGTATATTTTTCAACGACTTAGCGCCTGCCTGCGTTCACCGGCGAACAGCAATTTTCGCCGTTTAACACGTCCTACGTCCCCATACGTCCCCATACGTCCCCAGCTAGCAGGTGCATCGGGGCGCTGAGAAATGTAGCCACCGACCCCACCCGAGGATAGTCGACGCGCGCTTGCCGCGCCGCCATTTTCACCCCCCACCTTTACACCGACTACCTCACTCCACGATTATCCAGCCATGCGAGGACTGGGTGATTCGTGGCGCCGGCTGGTTGGCGCGGCTCTTATCATGGCGGGGGTGTTGAGCGGCAGCCTGGAACGGCTGCTGCCAGACGTCCATGACGGTGATGGCTCCGGGGCCGCCGCGTTCGTGGCTGCCGTCGAGCCGCACACGCCAGCCCCGGCCCCGGAGCACGACCCGGCCTCGCCACACATCTGCCACTGCCTCCACGTCCATGTGGCGGACCTCGCAATCGCCTCCGTCGTCGCCCCGGAGAAGCCAGCGACCGCAACGCATCCCACCCTGGTGATGCGGCGACCGCCGTCGGCCTCCCTCTCCCCCGCGCTTCGCCCTCCCATCGCCTGATCTCCGTGTGACCTGACGCGGCGCTGTGCCGCGCCAGCCTGAACTCATCGGAGATCTCATGTCTGCACGCCTCTGGTCGGCGTGCGCGCTGGTGCTGTTCCGGGCACTCCTGCCCGGTCCGCTCCTCGCGCAGGCCCACCCCATCACCCTGAGCGACGCGCTCGCCCTGGCCCGCGAGAAGAGCCTCGAGCTGCGCGCGGCCGAGACGGACCTCGCCGCCGCTCGAGCGGATCGGCGAGCCGCAGGTACGCCGCTCTACAATCCCGAGGTCGGATTCAGCATCGGTCCGTCCCGGAACAGTGACACCACCCTGACCAGCTACATGGTCGGCGTGAGCCAGACTCTCGAGCTCGGTGGCAAGCGCGGGCTGCGCTCCAACGCCGCCAACCGCCGGATCGAGGCGGCCGAGGCACGCCGCTCACGCGCGTTGGTAGTCGTTGCGGCCACCGTCCGGCGGGCCTTTGGGCTGGCGCTCATCGCCCAGCGGCGGCTCGCGACCGCGACCGAAGGCGATTCGGTCGCGACCCTGCTGCGCGATGCCGCGAACGAACGACTCACCCTCGGGGCCGGGACCCAGCTCGAGGTCAATGTCGCGGCGGCGGCGGCGGCACAGGCACGCCGGGCTCGCCTCACGGCTCAGCGAGACGAGCGCGCAGCCCTGCTCGAACTCGGTGGGTTGATCGGTCTCGACCCGAGCGAGCTCCCCCAGCCAAATGGCGACCTCCCTCCCATCGCTCCCCCGACCACCGGCGAAGCCGAGCTTGTCGCCACCGCCCTTGCCTCCCGGGGCGACGTGCGTGCCGCGGAGCGGGAACGGGTGGCGGCCGAAACCGAGTTACGCCTCGCCCGCCGGCTCTGGTGGCCCGATCCGACCCTGGGTGTGAGCGCCGGCAAGGCGGAGGACTTCAAGGTCGTCGAGTTCGGCGTCACCCTGCCGATCCCGCTGTGGAATCGTGGCCAGGGCGCAACCGCACAGGCGACCGCCGCCCTGGCCCAGGCACAGATCGTAGAAGAACGCACCCGACGCGCTGCGACCCGAGAGGTCCGCGAGGCCTATCAGGGCCTGGCCTCGGCCATCGAAGCGGAACGGGGCTTCGACCGCGACGTGATCGAGCGACTGCGTGAAAACCTCAGCCTCGCGGAAGAGTCGTTCCGCGCCGGCAAGATCGGGCTCCTGGTGTTCAACAACGTACGGCGCGACCTGGTCGAGGCGCGCCTGAGCTATCTCGACGCGGTCGCCGAGGTCCTCGAGCGCAGTGCGGCACTCGAGCTCGCGGTTGGCACGTCTGTCGGGACCACTGATGGAGGCGGGAATGACCGGTAAGACCGGCGGGTGGACGGTGCAATGGGTCCTGGCCCTGGTGCTCGTCACGGCATGCGGTGATAAGGAAAAGGCTGGTGAGTCCGTGGTGGCCGACTCCACATCCTCGGGTGCGGTGCGACTCTCCCCCGAGCAGGCCAAGGCGGCGGGCCTGACGATCGTGGCGGCCGAGCGGCGGAGCGCCGCCGGGGGCTTCACCGCCAACGCCCAGATCGAGGCAGCGCCCGGTCGCCTGGCACGAGTCGGCGCCCGGGTGGCGGGACGGGTCACGAAGGTCCTCGCTTCCGAAGGCGACCGGGTGCCCGCTGGTGGTGCCCTGGCCTGGATCGACGCTCCCGAGCTCGCCGAAGCGACAGCCCAGTTCCTCGCGGCGCAGGCCGAGGCGAAGGTCGCGCGGGAGATCGCGGAGCGAGAGCGCACCCTGTTCGAGCGACGGATCAGCAGCGAACGCGAGTGGCGGCAGGCCGACGCCGGCGCGGTCCGCGCGGAAGCCGGCAAGGAATCGGCCGAAGGACGCCTGCACTCGCTCGGCTTGACCGATGCCGACCTGGCACAGTTGCAGGTCGTGGGGCACTACAACAGCTCGGTGGCGGTGCGTTCGCCGATTGGCGGGCTGGTGGCCAGTCGCAAGGCAGACGTCGGCCAGGCGGTGGAGCCGGGTGAGCCACTCTACGAGGTGGTGGACCTGCGCGAGGTCCGGCTGGTGGTGGACATCTACGAGGAGGCCCTGCCCCGGGTCAGCGTCGGTCAGCGCGTCGAGGTGCGGACCACCTCCACCGGAGACCGGGTCTTTCCGGGACACGTGGCGGCGATCGGCGCCGTGGTGGAACGGGAGACGCGCACCATCAAGCTCCAGGTTCACCTTCCCAACCCCGATGGCGCCCTCCGCCCGGGCATGTTCGCGACCGCCCGGCTGGCGGGGGTGCCGGCCCGGGGTGACTCGGGCGTCGTCGTCATCCCGGAATCCGCCGTCCAGCGCGACGGCGAGTCCAGCATCGTCTTTCGTCCCTCCGGCGCGGGGGCCTTCACGGCCAAGGCTGTCCGTCTGGGACCAGCGGCCGACAGCGGCTGGATCAGCGTCGTCGCGGGTCTCGATCAAGGCGACAGCGTCGTGGCCAGCGGCACCTTCGTACTCAAGTCCGAACTTCGCCGGGATGCACTCGGCGAAGGGGATGAATAGGAGCCGACCATGATCCAACGTCTGCTGGAATGGTCGCTCCGCAACCGCTTCCTGGTGCTGATCCTGACGGCGCTCCTGATCGGGGGCGGGGCCTGGGCCCTCAAGGGGCTGCCGATCGACGCGGTTCCGGATGTGACCAACGTCCAGGTCCAGGTCCTCACCACGGCCCCGGCGCTGGGCCCGGAAGAGGTCGAACGCTTCGTCACGACCCCGGTCGAGCTCGCGATGAGCGGACTCCCGGGCCTCTCCGAGATGCGCTCCATCTCCCGATTCGGCCTCTCGGCGGTGACCGTGGTCTTCAAGGACGGGACCGATGTGTACTTCGCCCGCCAGCTGGTGAATGAACGGGTCCAGGCGGCCCGGGAGGAGATCCCGCCGGGGTACGGTTCGCCCGAGATGGGGCCGGTCACCACCGGCCTGGGCGAGATCTACCAGTTCGTGGTTCGCGGTGACGGGAAAACTCCGATGGAGCTGCGCACCATCCTCGAGTGGAACGTGGCGCCGCGCCTCCGCCAGGTCCCCGGCGTCATCGAGGTGAACGCCTTCGGCGGGCAGCTTCGGACCTATGAAGTCGCGGTCCGACCGGAGCGGCTCGCCGCGTACGGGGTTTCCCTGAGCCAGCTCTTCGAGGCGCTCGAGCGCAACAATGCCAATGCGGGCGGGGCCTACATCGAGAAGAACTCGGAACAGTACCTGATCCGGGGCGAAGGCCTGGTCGGGACGCTCCAGGACCTGGAAGACGTGGTGGTCACCAACGACCCGAAGGACGGGACGCCAGTCTACGTGCGGCAGATCGCCGACCTCCGCTTCGCCCCGATGGTCCGGCAGGGAGCGGTCACCCGCGATGGAGACGGCGAGGTTGTCACCGGCATCGTGCTGATGCTGCTGGGCGCCAACAGCCGCCAAGTGGTCAGCCAGGTCAAGGCCACGGTAGCGGACATGAACCCGACCCTCGCCAAGCTGGGCGTGCGGGTCGAACCGTTCTATGACCGGACCGACCTGGTCAAGAAGACCATCAAGACGGTGGCGAAGAACCTGGCCGAGGGCGCCCTGCTCGTCATCGTGGTGCTCTTCCTGGTGCTCCGGAACCTCCGGGCCGGATTACTGACAGCGAGCGTGATCCCGCTCTCCATGCTGGCCGCCTTCATCGGCATGCGCGCGGCGGGCGTGAGCGGCAACCTCATGTCGCTCGGCGCGCTCGACTTCGGCCTGATCGTCGACGGCGCCGTGATCGTGGTGGAGAACGTGGTGCGCATGATCGCGGAACGCTCGCATCGGTTGGGACGAGCGCTCACCCCCGATGAGCGCACCGGGGCCGTGCTCGAGGGCTGCCGCGAGGTGCTCGGATCCACGGTGTTCGGGGTCACCATCATTTCGATCGTCTACCTGCCCATCCTCAGCCTCAGCGGCGTCGAAGGCAAGATGTTCGGTCCGATGGCGCTGACCGTGCTGTTCGCCTTGCTCGGCTCGCTCATCCTCGCGGTCACACTCATTCCAGTGCTGGCATCGCTGTTCCTCCCCGGGAAACTGGAGGAGAAGGAACCGGGGTTCCTGGTCTGGACCCGTAGGCGCTATCGCCCGGCGCTGGAGTGGAGTATGGCCCGGCCGCGCACGGTGCTTGGGATCGGAGGCGGGCTCTTCCTGGTCGCGCTCCTGATCGCGCCGTTCCTCGGGGCGGAGTTCGTGCCGCGGCTCGATGAGGGAGCGCTCGCCGTCCAGGCCTGGCGGCTACCCAGCATCTCCCTGGAGGAGTCGGTCCGCCAGACGGGCGACATCGAGCGAACCCTCAAGCGATTCCCCGAAGTCGTCACGGTGGTCTCGAAGACCGGCCGGGCCGAGATCGCGACCGATCCGATGGGGGTCGAAGTCTCCGACATCCTGGTCATGCTCAAGCCCCACGGCGAATGGAGCACGGCCGGCACCCGCGAGGAGCTGATCGCCGCGATGGACTCGGTACTGCGGGTTCAGGTACCGGGCACGGTCTTCAGCTACTCCCAGCCGATCGAGCTCCGGGTCAGCGAGCTGATCTCGGGGGTGCGCTCGGATGTGGCCCTCAAGATCTATGGTGAGGACCTGGCCACCCTCGAGCGGACCGCGGCGGCGGCGGTGCGGGTGTTGTCACAGGTGCCTGGTGCCGCCGACGTGAAGGCGGAGCAGACCGCGGGCCTTCCGGTCCTCCGGATCCGGCTCGACCGCCGCGCGATGGCCCGCTACGGTATCAACGCGGCGGACGCGCTCGATGTGATCACCACACTGGGGGGCCGAGAGGCCGGCGTGGTCCTCGAGGGCCAGCGACGCTTCGCGGTCCAGGTGCGTTTTGACGAGTCCGCCCGCCGGGACCCCGCTCAGATCGGCACGCTTCCCGTCCGCTCGCCCGCAGGCCAGCTGATTCCCCTCTCGCAGATCGCGCAGATCGGGGTCGAGGATGGGCCGGCGCAAATCAGCCACGAGTCAGGGCGACGGCGTATCACGGTCGAGCTCAACGTCCGAGGGCGGGATCTCGCCGGCTTCGTGGCCGATGCGCAGCGCGCGGTGGCCGCCGCCGACGTGCTGCCGGCTGGCTACTTCGCCGAATGGGGCGGCCAGTTCCAGAACCTCCGGGAGGCCACGGCCCGCCTCACCATCGTCGTGCCGCTCGCGCTGGCGCTGATCTTCGTGCTGTTGTTCCTGAGCCAGGGGTCGGCTTCGCTCGCGGGGATCATCTTCCTGAACGTCCCCTTCGCAATCAGCGGGGGCATCATCGCCCTGGCGATCCGGGGCCTGCCGCTCTCCATCTCCGCCGGAGTTGGCTTCATCGCCCTCTTCGGCGTGGCGGTGCTCACCGGCCTGGTGCTCCTCGGGTATGCGGAGCAGCGGCGTCGGGAGGGCGCGAGCGTGCTCACCGCTGCGCGGGAAGCCACCGAGGTGCGACTCCGGCCGGTACTGATGGCCGGTCTCGTCGCGGCGTTGGGCTACGTGCCCATGGCCATCGCGAGCGGCTCGGGGGCCGAGGTCCAGCGGCCGCTGGCCACGGTGGTGATCGGAGGCCTCATCACATCAACCCTGCTCACGCTGCTGGTCCTCCCCGCGGTGTATGCCTGGATCGAAGGGCGGACCGAGCGGCGAGCATCGGCGAGCACATCCAAGGAGCAGGCCGTATGAAGATGCTCATTGCCTACGTGCGCCCCCACATGGCCCAACCGGTGATCGCCGCCCTCCTTGACGCGGGCTGCGAGGATGTACTGGTGCATGAGGTGCGCCGCGTTGTAGGCGGCCTCACTGGGCCGGAGTACAGCTTCTCCGTGACCTTGGGGCAACGGTACGAGCCGATGACGGTGCTGGTAGTGCCGGCCCCCGATGACTGGGCCGAAACCTGGGCGGGGGTGGTGCACGAGGCCGGTGGGACCGGACGACACGGCGATGGGGGCGTATTGGTGCTACCGGTCGAAGCCAGCCTCCAGCTTAGCGGTCAGCTATGACGGCCGACGCGTTGGCGCGAGGCGCACCACGACCACGGAACCGCCCATCGCCGTGGCGGACCCCGTACGCACAGCGGACCTACGCGGCCTGCGCCTTCCTGGTCGCCGGGGCCCTGGTCAGCCTGATCAACGGGGCAACCGACAGTGAGGGATGGCTCCGCGTCAGGCTCGACCTGGCCGGGCTGCTCTATCTCGGGGCCTGCATGGCGGGTGGCAGCAATTTCCTGGGCGCGGGCTGGCGCGCTATCCGGGCCCTGCGGCTCGACATGAATTTTCTCATGTCGGCGGCTATCGTGGCCGCGGTCCTGATCGGGGAGAGCTTCGAGGCCGCCTCCCTGGCAGCGCTCTTCTCGGTGGCCGAACTGCTGGAGCGTTTCGCGGTCGACCGGGGACGCCGTTCGATCGAACGGCTCCTCGAGCTGGCGCCGGAATCGGCGGAGCGCTTGTCGTCGGATGGCACCGGCACGATGGTACCGGCGAGGGCCATCCAGGCCGGTGAGCGAGTGCGGGTGCGGCCGGGCGGAAGGATCCCAACCGATGGCGTGGTCGTGGCAGGGACTTCAAGTGTCAATCAGGCAACGGTCACTGGGGAGTCCCTGCCGGTGTTCAAGGGACCAGGGGACTCGGTTCTCGCCGGGACGCTGAATGCCGAGGGAGTCCTCGACATCGAGGCTACCGCTGATGCCGGGCACAGTGCCCTTGCCCGAATCGTGCAGCTGGTACGCGAGGCGGAAACCCGGCGGGCACCGATCGAGGCGTTCGTCAAGCAGTTCGCCCGCTACTACACGCCCGCGGTCACCGCCCTGGCCCTGATCGTGATGGTCCTGCCGCCCATGCTGGGGCTGGGCCGGGGACTGGAGTGGTTCGTCCGAGGTCTCACCTTGCTCGTGATCGCCTGCCCCTGCGCCCTGGTCATTGCGACACCGGTGACCGTCGTCAGCGCCATCACCAGCGCCGCGCGTCACGGGGTCCTGATCAAGGGCGGAGTGCACTTGGAGGCGCTGGGGCGGGTTCGGGCGCTGGCGATCGACAAGACTGGCACCCTGACCTATGGCCGTCTGACGGTGACCCGATTCGAGACTGAGCCGGCTGGTGCCCAGCACGCAGTCCTCGCCCAGCTGCTGGCGGTGGAGCAACTCTCCGAGCACCCGGTGGCCGCGGCGGTCGTCGCCTATGCGCGGAGCCGAGGCGCCACCGCCGGTGGCGTCGTTGAGCACTTCGCGGCAGTGCCGGGACAGGGTCTGGCTGCTCGCCTCGATGGGGCGATGATCCTGGTGGGAACCGCAGCCCTGTTGGGGTCGGAAGTCGGGGACCGTTGGGGATCCGTGCCGAGCGGCCGAATGCGGACGTACGCGCGGACGGGCGACGCGATCGCCATGGTCGAGTTGGAGGATGAAGTCCGGCCGGTGGCGCAGCAGGTCGTGCAGCGCCTGCATCAGATTGGCATCCGTCCGGTCGTGATGCTGACCGGCGACGGGGAGGCTGCGGCGGGCGCGATGGCGCAGCGCACGCGGGTTGACGAAGTGCGGGCCAGCCTCTCCCCCGCCGACAAGGCTGCGGCCGTGAGCCAACTCAGGGCCCGGCACGGTGAGATTGCGATGGTGGGTGACGGCGTCAACGATGCCCCGGCCCTGGCAGAGGCAAGCGTCGGAATGGCGATGGGGGCCATCGGCTCCCCGGCCGCCATCGAGGCTGCCGATGTCGCCCTGCTGTCCGATGACATCACGCGGATTCCCTACACCATCCGCCTCGCCCGCCGAGCGCGACGAACGATTCGGCTGAATATTGGTGGTGCGCTCGGCCTGAAAGGTGTGCTGGCGGTGGGCGCTATCCTCGGGTTCGTTACTCTGCCGATCGCCGTGCTGGTCGGAGACTTGGGTGGCTCGTTGCTCGTGACCCTGAATGCACTTCGAGTCGCCGCGACCCATGATGAGGGATGCGAGCATGATGCGGAGCGCCGCTGAACTCGTGCGTATGGCGCGCCATGACCCTTCGGGCCGGAAGGCAATCACCGCAACGGAGTACCGTCCATGACGCCGGTGGGATATGCCATGCTGCCGGCCGCCGCCGGAGCGCTCGGAGCTGGGATCGCTGTTCGTCGGACGCCTTCACCCGCACTGATCAGCCTCTTGCAGCACTTCGCCGCCGGCGTCGTCTTCGCCGTGGTGGCGGTGGAACTCCTGCCGGACATCATCCATTCGGGGGCCAGGATCCCGGCGGGATTTGGGTTCGTCGCCGGCACGGTCCTTATGCTCGGGCTCCGCGTGCTGGCTCGGCGATGGGATGGCGAGGGAGATGCAGCGACCGCTGGCCCGGCCGCCGGTGTATCGACGGGCATGGTCGTGGGGACTGCAATTGACCTCGCGATCGACGGGCTTCTCATCGGTGTCGCCTACACGGCCGGGAGCAAGCAGGGACTCTTCGTGACCGTGGCGCTGACGATCGAGCTGGTCGCACTGGGCTCGGCCCTCGCGGCCGAGATCGTGGACAACGGGGCGAGCAGGGTGAGGGCGGTACTCGTGGTCGCTGGCTTGGGGCTGCTGCTGCCGATCGGATCCCTGGTGGGGTGGCTGGCACTTGGCTCCGCGGGGCCCCGGACCTTGGCGGTGACCCTCGCGTTCGGCGCCTCGGCGCTCCTGTTTCTGGCGGTCGAGGAGCTTCTCGTCGAAGCCCACGAAGTTCCGGAGACGATCCTGGCGACCGCGATGTTCTTCGCCGGGTTCATCGCGATCTTCTTTTTGGAGTGGGCCTGAGCCCGTCGTTCCATCTATCTCCCCACGCGGGGCGATCTCATGACCTAATCCGAGCTTTTTCGCCCCCAGCATCGAGTGAAGTACCACAGCACCTGTGGACCTTCCGGAGAGGTGTAACACACGTCCACCCAGTGCATTCGAGGCACAGGCGCTTAGGTCCGACCCATCCCAACACCTCTCCACGCACGGTGATCGCTCGTCACTCCGTCCACCGATCCCTGGTCTGCCGCCAATCCCTCTCCTGCTCTTGATCAGGGTCGGGGAGGTAGTCTGGCCGAAGAATCGTGAGTACCCGACCGTACTCGCCGAGACCAACGACCTCCTCGGTAACCTTGATCGAGTCAGGCGCCCCCTCGAACCACTCACAAAGGAGCCCTTCACCCTGCATCTGTTCCGCCCCCTTTACTCGGCCGGGGGACTTGGCCATGCGGGCGCTACATGACCGCGGCGGAGTCCATTGTCCCTTCACCCGGACTCGTGCCCAAGGATAGGCGTTGAGGGCCGGCGTAAATGCGGGCCACTCTAGCACACCGTCCCTTGAAACGAGGACGGCAATCGGGTCACCGGAAAGCCGGGCCACGGTAATAGCCGCCGCGGTGAGTGATACTTCGCATTTCCCCGCGACGCTTTTCACCAGGGCAAGCCCCGGGCGGCCACGGATCAAGGGCTTCAAGAGCGGTTCGGGCATGAGCAGCTCGCTGGCGAAGAAATCGGCCTCGCGTTCGACCGGATCAGCGTTGGGCTGAAAATGCCCGCCCTTGGACACAACCCACTCCTGAGCACCTCCAAACATTACCTGCACGTGCCCTGGCATGTGGTAGTGGCCGAGCTCATGGCCGGCGGTAAACCGCCGGTGCCCCGTCGTTGGGCATCGAGTGGACACTGCAATGACGAATCGTCCGTTACGGTAGCTGCAGGCGCCGTAGATCTCCTCCGGCAGCTCCTGCTCAACGACAAGAACCTCAGGCCGCTTCTTGCGAGCGATCTCGAAAGGATCAACGGGGAGGGACTGAATCCCCAGTTCCGCGAGAAGCTCCCTCGCCTTCCGACGGGCCAGTTTCTCCCGCGGGCCGGAGAGGCTCACTTCCGTTTTCCCTCGGGGTCCTTCTTCGAGCTACGAAGAAGCGTCGTCATCAGCGTGTCCAGGATTTCGAGCTTGTCTTCCGGAAGTTGTGCCGCCTTTCGGTCAAGCTCACCGGGCGTGGGATTCAGCTCCTCCGTGCGGCCGAGGAGGTAATCGACGGTCACGCGTAACGCATCCGCGAGCTTGACGAGGTTGTCGGCCGAAGCATTCGACCGAACGCCGGTCTCGAAGTGAGATATGACAGCGGGCGGGATTCCAGACTTTGTGGCCAGCTGGTCTTGGGTGAGGTTCCGGTGCTTTCGGGCCTCAAGCACCCGGCGGCCGAACGGTGAAGGCTCTGGCATTGACGGAGGTATACGCTGTCGTATAGTTTTCCCGTAGCCGCCGAAGGGCGGCTTTCTCGGGCACTCGGCTATGCGTTTCTCTACAGCGCCGCTGTACCAGGGAAGCATGTCACCAGCGGATCGCACACGCAAGGATGGCCAGAGGCCGAGGAGCACCAGATGACCGATGATGAATACCTCCACAAGGTTCTGGAGGAGCAGACGCTGGCGAAGGACAGCGACGAGATGGCGAAGCTCGAGCAGCACCGGAAGGATGTCGAGGCGCTCCTGATGAAGGAGTTCGGCTCGGGACCCAAGCTGCGCGAGGGTGGCTCGAAGGCAAAGGGCACCATGGTGAAGGAGGCGTACGACCTCGACCTGCCCTACTACTTCGCCCGTGATGACGAGAACGCCGGGAAGACGATTCGGGAGATCTTTGAGCGGGTGGAGGCGGTGCTGCAGAGGTCCTATCGTACCCGGCGCAAGGGTGTGGCGGTCCGACTACTCGACTGCGAGCAGGGTACCGACTTTCACGTGGATGTTGCGCCAGGACGGTACGTCGACGGCGACGACGGGGATGCCTTCCTCTACCCGTCGACATCCGACAAGGAGCGCCTCCAGACCAACCTCGAGACTCATGTCCGCCATGTCCGTGACAGCGGGTCAACGGGTGCAGTGCGCCTCCTCAAGATCTGGCGGGCGCGGCGGAACATCGAGGTGAAGACATTCGCGCTCGAGCTACTCACCATCGACATCTTGGTCGACAAGAAGAAGCTCGCCCTGCCCGACCAACTCAAGGCGGTATGGACCGAGTTCCGGGACAATCTCCAGAATCGGACCATCACGGACCCCGCGAACAGCAACAATGACCTGTCGGAAATGCTGAACAGCGGCGTGCGCCAGCAGCTCCGGGACGCGGCGCGCGACACCCTGAGGACCATTGAGCAGGATGGCTGGAAGGCCGTTTTCGGGGAACTGGAGGAGGAGAAGAAGGCGGCGAGAGCCGAAGCGCTCCGTCGGGTCGCGTTGAGCTCTCCATCGCCCGCAAGACCCTGGTGCCGTGGGAGCTGAACTCTGGTACCTCTCTGACTCCGGTGAACCGGCAGCCCCGCTACGCGAAGCCCTGGCTCGACAGCCGGGGCTGCGGTTTGCGGAGGCTGGCGGCAGACCAGTCCTGACTGGAACGTTCGAGGTCCGAGAGGGGAATACAGTTCTCGACTCGTTCCAGGTAGAGGTAGAGATACCCCGGGCCTCGGAACGGAACATTCCAGTGGTCCGGGAGGTTGCTGGTCGCATACCCCGAATTCCCGACCGCCACGTCAACGAGGCCGATGGGGCACTCTGCGTGGTGCTCCCTGAGGCTCACTGGTACACCTATCCCGAGGGCCTCTCGTTCGCAGAGTTTCTCGCTGGTCCGCTTCACCAGCACCTCGCCGGCCAGGCGCTGGTCGAGCTCGGCGAGCCATGGCCGGCCGGCGAATGGGCACACGGTGAAGTTGGGGTCCTGCAGTTCTACCGGGAGCAATTCGGCACCGAGGACGTCCGTCAGATCGCTGGACTCCTGCCTCTGCTCACCGGGCGGACCGCGAAGGGGCATTGGGATTGTCCTTGCGGGAGTGGCAAGCGCCTCCGCAAGTGTCACGGGCCCAAGGTATTGGAACTGCGTCGGAAGCTGCCTCGCCTCCTCGTCGATCGATTGCTCGAGTCGATTTCGACCGCTGGCCAGGCCACTCGATCTAACTGAGGGAGAGGTTCATGCCTGAGCAACAGCAACTGATCCTGATACGGCACCAGTCGGCCCTCCGAGTTGTTGCGGAAGCCGAGGTTCTCGACACGCTCAGCCTCGGGGACCTGGCACTGCCACGCCGCGACTTCGAGATCGACACCCGCCCCTACGCCGAGGATGTCGAAGGCGGGCACTGGCGGACCAGCCATAGAAATGCACGCACGGCTGCCGCCGCCATTCGAGCCGCCGCCGATCAGTCCGGAGCTACCCGTCTGCTCCACTTCGGGATCGCCGAGGTTCCGGACCTTCTGGCCCTCGGGGCATATCTCGGCGACGAGCGGCAGGTTGAGGTCTATGACTTCAACCGGGACATCGGGGACTGGAAGTGGCCAGGAAGCGGACGGACGATCGAGCTGACGATCGACAATCTTCCACGAGAGCATGTCCCTCAACCAGGGGCCGCGGTGGTCCGCGTGGAGGTCTCCTATCCGATCGATGAAGCGGAAGTCAATGCGGTCGTCGATCCGGAGCGGGTGGCTGACGTTCGGGTACGTCCAGCCGATGGGAGATCCCCCTCGCCCGCGCTGGTGAGTTCTCCTGAAGATGTTGCGGCCGTGCGGGTGGAATTTCGGCGCGCCCTCCAGGCCATCCTGACCGCCCGGCCAGGTACCGAGGTGATACACTTGTTCGTCGCTGCCCCCGCTTCGGTTTGCCTGGCCATCGGACAGGAGCTTCGACTGCGCAATGGGCGCGACGTTCAGACCTATCGGTACCGCCGTGTCCCGGGCGAGCGGGCATACACGCCCGCAATTCTCCTTACAACTGGGGACGTTCAGGAGCTCGCGGCGCCGCTGACGGAGGCGGACATTGCGCTCGCCGCCAGGCTGCGCACTGTTTGGCAGGCGGCACTGGGAGAGGTGGCAAAGTATGCGGAGGATCTCCAGCACCAGTACGGCGGCAGGATCGGGAGTTGGTACGAGTGCCTCGAGTACCAAGACGCCGCGCAGGTTGCACGACCCTTCGGCCAGCTGGTGCCCCTCTGGGAGACGGTCCAGTCACGTGACACCGTCTCGACCGAGCCTCGGTCCGAGGATTATGCCTTCGACAAAGACCAGCGCGCATGGCGCCTCAGCGACCGCCTGCTGCTCGGCTTCTACCGGGGCGTTGGAGGCAACGAAGGGAAGATGCAGGAATTGATCCGGCTCTTCCTGTTCCACGAATACCTTCACGACTGGCAGGACTTGACCAAGTATACGGCCGAGAACGTCGGCAGCTTCGCCAATTGCCTTGAGCGGATCGACTACATGGCCGACACCTACGCCATCCTCCACCAACTCGATTTTGCTCACCGGTATCAACCACAGTTGGTCCGATCCGAGCGCGACAAGACGAGCTTTTTGAGGGACCAGATCGACCTCATGATTCGGTCGTTCTGGGCATTCGAGCCGCCGGCTCCGCACCTTGAATGGCAAGAACGACGCCTGCGTCGATACCTGAACTGGTTCTGGCGCAGAGTCCAGGTGAGAGAGGCAGCCAACCCCGCTCATGCGCTGCTGGTACTCGCCAATCTGCCGTGCATTGAGATCGCAGGCCTGCAGTACCGCACCGGGCGAGGAAGGGTGTTCGTCGTACTGAATCAAGTGCGGCTTCAGGACGTCCTCGAGATCGGCGTCGTTCTCGAGGACGGACGCTTCGATCGCCGGGGGAGCACAACCGACCTCAGCATCACCGAGGTGTTGGCGGCGTTCTCCAGACATGATCACGAGGCAATTGATCGATTCTTCAGCAGTCTCTTCGAGCACCTGAATCAGACGGGAGGGGCGCTACCACCTGCACCGTAACCGTCGAGAGCTCGGGGACATCGCGAATCCGTGGCTTCCGCAGCCTTGGCCTACCGTATCCGCTTCGCCCCGAGCATCGAGTGCAGCACCGCCGTCCTCGGTCGTGTCTCCCCGTGCGGCACTGTCACCACCAGTCTCCTCGTCCACCCCAGATCCACTTCGGCAACCTGATCCGACGCGTCCTGGGCCACCTTCCAGCCCTTGGCCCTGGGTGGCTCGCCCCCATTGGCAGCGAGGACCGCCTGGATGAGGTCGTCTGACGGGTCGGCCTCAGCCTCAAGGTGACGACAGGTGACGCAGCGCCCGTCCTCCAAATCTCGGGCGCACACCTGGCGCGCGCAGTTCCGGCAGGCGACCCTGTGGGCCTCGCAGGCTGCCTTGCCGCAAACCGGGCAGGGCTTGGTGCCCGTCAGGGAGAAGGTGACCCCGTCGACATGGCAAATCGTCCGGTGCGATTCGCATCCGTGCCGGCCGGGCAGGTCCTTGAGCGGCATGAGGTGACTCTGGCAGTGCCGCCCACCATCGCTGTCGCAGGTGCCGCCATGGGTCTCGCAGATGACCTTGCCACAGGTGCTGCACGGCGCGACTTCGTCACTCGCGAGAATCGAGGCAGGCTCCTCGGCACACGTTGCCCGATGCTGCTCGCAGACGAGGCGTCCGCCCCGGTCGGAGCGGCGGAGGTGGCGGGAGCAGTGCGGCTTCCCGTCGACCGCGCAGGCAACCTTGTGGCGTTCGCAGACGTACCGATCGCACGAGGTGCAGCGGATTGCCTCGTCCAGGCCGATCGGCTCGCTGCTGCCGCCCTCGCAGTGAACCGTGCACCCATCGCAGAGCCAGCGCGCACCCCGAGGAGCACCCTCGTCGCTCCGGTGTGCGTGGGCCCGGCAGAGGGCGGTATCGCAGCGGGCACAGCGAACGGTGCAGGCAGGACAGACGTCGTGATCGCCCGCGGCGCAGTGCCCACTGTGCACTGAGCAGTGCTGGCTTCCACATGACTTGCAGGTGCGGGCGTGCTCGGCGCAGACGGCGTGACCTTCCGCGGTACAGGTGGTGAGCCCGTGACCGCGACAGGCGGTCGCCGAGCAGACCCCACAATGCTCGCTGCACGCGGGACAGGACGGATGACCTTCCCGGCAGAGGCGAATCGCTGTCGGTTCTGCGCCACAGGTCGGGCACGCCAGCCGCCACTCGGTATTTCCTGAGAGCAACCGCGTGGCCACCAGTTCCCCGGTCACCTTGCTGGCCGTGGAGAGGGTCCACGTCGCCAGCTGGGCCAGCACCTGCCACTCGGTGAGCTGCAGCGGGTGCACGATGACCCGGATGCGGGAGCGCTCTTCCTCCTCGTCCCGCCGCCGAGCGAGTTCCGCCCGAATGACCTCCTTGGCGGTCGCCACGTCGTCCGGCTCGTCCTCGGGATCGACCTCCTCGAGCTTGGCGGTGTAGTAGCGCTCCAGCCGTTCGATCTCGGTCCTGGCGTGACGCTCCGCCTCCTCTCGGAGGCGGGTGATGTCCGGTGCCATCTGCTGCTCGAGTTCACCGAACAGGAGGGGCAACAGCCCCGTGGCATCCCGGCGCGGGACGACGCGGACGCCTTCCGGGGTCTGGGTGGCGGCGGATCCCAAGGACTGCGCCAGACTCGGGTCGACCCGTGCACCGGTCGACAGGTCCACCAGGGCTGACTCGACCAGCCGCTCTTCCAGCCGAGCGCCGGCCTGGATCGACACCCGCGCCAGCAACCGCCCCACGGGAAGCAGAGAGAGCTCGACGCGGCACGGACCCGCGCTGACCCCGTCGAGCGAGGCCGGCAGCGGTGCGCTCTCGGGCGAGGGATCGGCCGTGGGCGCGACGAGTCCGCGCACATCCAGGAATCCGCGGGCCCGGATCGCGGTGAGCAGGCGCTCGAGCACTGGGCTGCCGATGCCGAGCAACTCGGCTTCCGGATCCTCCTCGAGCGCCTCGGGGGTAAGTGCAACCCGAACGGTCTTGGCTCTGCCCCAGTGTTCTCGCTCAGCGGGCGGCAGCTCGAATTCCACGAGCCCGTCACCCAGCTCGAGCAGCAGGATGCCGGTCAGGGAGGCGTACTTCTCCAGCAGCTGTCGCGGCCGGGGGTCGATGACCGCCGGCACAGGCTCGGTGGCGGGCGTGGATTCCGCCTGAGGACTGGTCATGCGACGAGGGGAGCGGCGGGGTCTCCCCCGATTTCCACCAGCACCAGCGGCAGGCGATCGGCTTGCGCCACGAGCGTCACCGCCCTTCCCTGCCCGGTCACCCCGGTGATGCGGTAGGTCGAGCCATAGTCGGGGTGCACGGGACCCCGCTCCACGTGGGGACCACCACCGAGCGCCTCCAGCACCTCGTTTACGTGCAGGCCCATCTGGCGTCGGGCGGTTTCAACCCCAGGTGCCTGCTGCATCTGCACAGTGCCGTATCCCAGGCGCAGCCGGGCGGGCACGGTGAGCGAGGGGAACTCCCGCGTCAGGCGGCCCGCCGCATCCTCCGAAGCGACCAGACTGCAGGCCTGCTCCTCGGTCGCCGCCTCGGCACGCGCCGCCGCGACCCGGTCGCCCAGTTCTTCCACCTTGGCCTCGAACTCCGCATCGGAATCGGCCTTGAGCCACAGGTCCCCGAGCAGGCCGGCGAAGCTCTCGCCGTCGTCATCCTGCATCCGGTCGAGGATGAGGTCGAGTTCGCCCACCACCAGCTCGAAGAGCCGGATCTTGGTGTGCAGCAGGCGGAGGATGTGGGCCTCCACCGTGCCCTTCGCCGCGTAGTTGAAGAGCTCGACCTCCCTGGTCTGGCCGAAGCGGTGCACGCGGCCGATGCGCTGCTCCACGATCATCGGATTCCAGGGTAGCTCGTAGTTCACCAGCTGGTGGCAGAACTGGAGGTTGAGACCCTCCGTGCCCGCTCGGGTGCTGACCAGGACACCCTTCGGGTCGGCCCGGAAGCGCTTGAGCGCCTTGTGCCGCTGCTCGCGGTTCAGGTCGCCGGTGAACCGCACCGGCTGCCGGCCGAGTTCCTCCACCCGCTTGGCGATCAGATCGACCGTGGGGAGATGCTCGCTGAACACCACCACGCGATCGGGCGAGTTGCCCAGGAGTGAGGTGAGCTGCTCCAGCTTGGCATGAGTGCGAACCGCCGCGGCTTGGTCGGCCAGCTCCCGAAACCTGGTCCGGAAGGCAGGGAGGATCAGCTCGCCCTCCCCCTGCTTCGCCAGCGAGGTGGCCAGCGCCGGTGCCGACGAACAGAGGCGCTGGGCCAGGCGGAGGCACTCGAGGAAGTAGATCCCGGCCCCCGTGCGAGCCCGGGTCCGGCGGCGGTCCTGCTCCTCCTCGTCCTCGCTGGTGGCTCGAAATCCCTCCCGATACAGGTCCCGCAGCAGCCGGGCGGTGCCCGAGTACACCTCAGCCTCTGCCGGGGACAGGCTCAGCTCCGGGTGCCGAGGCCGCCGGGCCGGCAGCGACATGATCTGGGCCACGCTCGCCCGGCGTGTCCGGATCATGACCCGGCTGGTGAGGTCCCGCAGGGCCTCCGCCTGTTTCACCTCGCGCACGTTCCCGCCAACCACGTAGGTCCGCTGGAACTCTTTCCAGGTCCCCAGGTGCCCGGGGCGTAGGAGGGTCACGAGGTTGTACAGCTCACGCAGGTTGTTCTGGATCGGCGTGGCTGTGAGGAGGAGCAGGTAGTTGCGCCGGATCGCCGAGATCAGCTTGTAGCGTGCGGTCTGGTGGTTCTTGCACTTGTGGGCCTCGTCGATGATCACGAGGTCCCAGCGATGCCGCAGGAGCTGCTCGGCGTGCTTCTTCTGGCAGGCCCGGTCGTACGAGGCGATCGCCCGGGTGGTGTGGGCCCACTCGTCCGGGCCTTCGATGGGCGAGAACTTCTCGAAGAACTTGTCGGCCAGTTCGTCCACCCACTGGGTCACGAGACTGGCCGGGGTCAGGATGAGGATGCGGCGCGCGAGCCCCCGGACCGCGAGCTCCTTGAGAATGATGCCCGCCTCGATCGTCTTCCCAAGCCCGACCTCGTCGGCGAGGATCACCCTACCGCTCATGGGCGGCTGGAGGGCCTGTTGCGCCACGCGGATCTGGTGGGGCAGCTCCTCGATCCGGTTCATGTCGAGCGTGATCAGGCGGTCAAAGGCGGGGAGGAGGGCGAGCTCCTCCGCGGCACGCCGGAGGCGGAGCCAGGCGCCGCCAGTCTGGGGGTGGTCCAGGCCGGCGGTGAAGGAGGCGAGCGAGGTCGGGTCGATCTCCCAGCTGGGGCTAACTACAGGCATCCGCCAAGATCACGCACATGTGGCCCTGAGGGAAGGGAGGGGGCGGGCGTCTGCATCGCTGCGCATGACTCCATTTCATTGCGGCCTAGCGTAGCGGCTTGCAGTGTCACAAGTTCCAAAAGATTCCCTAACACGCGAAAAGTCACACAAGCCGACCCGGAGATCGTCCGGGGGGAAAATCGCATGGATCTCTGGAGCTCGAGGCTGAAGGATCACGATATATGGCCGACTCTGACAGAGCTCGGCCAAGCGCTGGACGTTGCATCCCAGCGAGACGGAATCGAGCCGACAACGCGTGAAGGGCTGGCTCGCCTCAAGACTGTCTTAACCTTCGTCGGCAAGCGACTCTCTGCCGCGGATCCACACGTCGTTCTTCTGGGCACAGTCGACGCCGTGCGTAACAGCATGCGGGAGGCGCTGTCGGCGGTGAAGGCGTTCACCGACTCCGGAGAGCCGGCAAATGTGCAGAATGCGAACGCCTATGCAGACGGTGGATTAGCCTCGCTGGCGTCGATGGTTACGCCGGCAGGCATGGAGGACTTCCAGGGCCTTCGAGAGGCTTTGACCGACCTTCGGGAAGTCATGGGCCGAGGCGCCCGCGACGCCCATGCCTCAGCCCTCGCGTTCATCGGAGAAATCGAAAGGCTTCGAGGCCAAGTCGGCGACTTGGAATCGCGCCTTGAAACAGAGCGTCAGACTTTGGCGGGGGTCACAGCTCAGTTTCAAGGGCAATTTTCAGATGCGCAGAGCGAACGCCAGAAGGCATTCGCTCAGTTGCGTGACGAAATTCGAGAGGACCTCCAAGAGGAACTCCAGGAGTTTAAGACATCCCGTGAACGGCACACAGTCGCCCAGGAAGTCAGCATCTCTGAGATCCGAAAGGACTTCGTCGAGAAGGCGGCAGGGCTGCTCACCGAGATTGAGGGCAAGCGAAACGAGGTTAACTCGCTAGTAGAGGCCACGGCCCAGCGCGGCATCGCTTCTGATTTCCTCGACGCGGCAGGGCAGGCAAAGGAATCGAAGTGGTTGTGGCAGCGGGCGACAGTGCTGGCCCTTCTGCTGCTGATCGTAACCGGGTGGGCGATTTTCCTTGGTCCGATCAAGCTGGAGGAGATGACCTGGCCGGCCGTTGCGGCCAGATTCGTTCTCATGGGCGCGACTGCCGTGCTGGCTGGCTTTACAGCTGCGCAGGCAGAGCGATACCAGGAAGCAGAACGACGGTACCGACAGCGGGGAATGGAGATGGCCACTCTCGGACCCTTTATGTCTAAGCTGCCCGGTGCTGAGCAAGACAAGCTGCGTGTCAGGGTAGGAGAGTTGTCCTTCGGCAAGGATCCCGGCGCTTACGGCGGTAAGGCGCCCACGAGCATCCTAGGATTGGTACTGCTTAACCGAGAGCTAAATCGGACCGTTCGGGAGTTCCTTCGAGTGATGGGCGGAAAGACGAAGACGTAAGGTCAGGAGGCCACCGTGAGGGGCGGCCGCCGGGAGGCCGGAGTGGGCGCGGCCACGATCACCTCGTCGCACCACCAGGCCGCCGCGCCGCTGCCACCACCTCGAGCGCGAGCGCCCGGGCTATCGCCTCCTTCGCAGCGAACGCCGGCGCCAGCTCCTTGCGGACGTCCGCCGACAACCTCCCCCGCTGGCGAACCCGCTCCCGGAGCAGCTCCAGACCAATCGCGCAGTAGTCCCCCATGCCCTCCTGATCCACGACCTGTCCGATCGCACGGGCGAGCCGGGCCTCCGAGCGCTCACTGGCGAACCGGCGGTAGATGATGCCGGCCGGCTCGAGGACCCAGTTGAACCGCTCGCGACCAGGTCGCTCGCGTCCCTTCGGGTAGCGGTAGGCTCCGCGCCGGCGCAGGGCCTCGGCCGTGGCTGCTGCCGCGATCAGGCCCGGCCAAGGCCGCCCACCGAACAGATCGATCGCGCCTGCCGCGTCGGCGAGCGCCGCCCAGCGGAGCGCCGCCAGGCGGTGCGGTGCCCGAAGCACCCACCACGCCGCGGTGTCATTGCCGGCATCGAGCGCGGCACACAGCGCCCGTTCCAGCTTGTGGGTCGGCGCCTTGGGCTCCAGCCACCGCCGCCGTGTGGTCCGGGCCGTCTGGGTCAGTTCCCAGATCCTGGTCGCGCTGGAAGGTCTGTTGAACCGCCCCTGTCGCAGCCTGGCCGTCATCGCGTCCTCCCGGTGGGGTTGAGCCCGTCCGCGGATCCGTCCCCTAGATCGCCCTCGTCGTCAGGCTCTGCGGGCTCAGCGTACCGGATCGGCAGCTCGTCAGGCGAAAGTCCGATCGGCTCCCCGGTTCCACTGAGCAGGCGCGCCAGCAGCCGATCCCGGAGCGCCGTCACCAGCCAGCCCGCGGCCGTTCGGATCGTTGCCCCGCCGACCCCGTCCACGGTCGCCTGCGCCGCTCGACCGAGCGTTTCTTCCGGCAGCGAGACCGCGATCCCGAGTGAGCGGCAGATCTCGGCGACCGAGCGGTAGGCCGGCCAGGTACGCAGGATCTCGATGGTCGTCTTCCGATCAGGACGTGCGAGGACAATCACCTGCTCGGTCAACCGGTTCGCGAACTCGACCGGGAACCCCCAGTCGGTCAGCCGGTCCACCGTGACACCATGCCGAAGTTCGAGGCCGGTGAACGCGCCTGAGGCGAGCACGAATGCCTGGGTACTGTCCCACGGCGCGTGAGCCTGCTCCAGCTGCACCGGCCCCCCTCCCGTGAGCGCCAGCAGCGAGGCCAGCACGTCGTTCCGCCGGGCCGCCATGTTGCCGGCCTCGCCGCGAACGCGCGCCGCGTGGTGGATCTCGTCCACGACGACGACCATGCGCCGGGCGCGGGCGGACTGTGGCGAGTCGCCGTTCAGGGCGACCTCGATCAATTGCCCGATGCTGCTCGCACCAGCCCAGCCCGGGTTCGTGAGTTCGATCGCGTCAACCTGGACCGAGGGCAAGCCCCACGGATCGAGCGCCCGCACCAACGCCCCGACCAGGTGGGTCTTACCCGCCCCGGTCGGCCCAACCAACAGGGCCCGTGGTCCGCGTGGCAGCGCTGCACCGACCTGTAAGGCGCCGCAGAGCGCCAGCATGCCCACCGCCTCACGTTGGCCCACCACCTCGGCCGCCATCGCAGCGTGGATCTCCTCAAATGCCCGCCGGAGTTCGGCGGCGGCCATGGGCTGGTCGAGGTCGTGAGGCCGATGCCGATGCTGGCCGCCCGAGTGCGCTGACGACGCTCGGCTTACCCGGGTCACCCGCTCCGCCCGGAACCGCCCGTCGATCATGAAGTAGTCGTCGGCAATGCTGGCCACGGTTTCGCCTTCCAGCAGACGCGCTCGGCAGGAGACACACGCGACGACCGGCGGAGCGCCCGGCTTGAGCCAGCCGAGCGTGCCGGGCTGCCCACAGGCAGCACACGTCGCCTCGATCCGGCGCCGGAGATCCCCGGCGTTGAGCCGGTCCCCCAGCGCGCCATCCACCGGATCGGACTCAAGCGTGAGAAACCCATTCTGCTCCTCGCAGCGGAACACCCGGACCTTCGCCAGCGGGGACCAGAGCAAGCGCAGCGCGGGCCACCATCCGGGCGGTACCAGTGCCCGTGCCACTGCGGGCGGCATTCCATCTGGCCAGCGCAGTGACAGCGGCGCCGTATCGAAGAGGCTGAGCTGATAGGGGTCCGGCCCGGGACGGGGCGTCGGGGGCCAGGTCGGGAGGTCGTCGGAGGTCGTCATGGCCCAGCATACGGGGCCTGACGACGCGGGCGGAAAAGCCGTGTCCACCCACGACGGCGGGTTTCGGGTCAGGTCGTTAGGGCCCGGTACGGTGGGGCTCCTTCACCCGGAGCCCCCGATGGAAGCGTCCCCCTTGTGGCCGTGGACCGAAACCTCGATCCCGCCACAGGCTCCCCGCCCGGAGCCGAGTCCGGTCACCGGCCTGACCGCGGTGACGACCCAGATGCAGGCCGCTCTCGCCGACGAGATCGCGGCCACGAAGGGGGAGAACCAGCGACGGGTCCCGCTGACGCAGGGCGCGCTCATCGGCCAGAGCCAGGCCCCCCTTCCTCTATATGCCTACCGCTTCGCGGAAGCCCCAGTGGGGCACCGAGCTGGATCCTGGACGAATCTGGTGGTCGGGAAGCGCACGCTGAACGCCTACGTGATGTCCAGGCGGCAGGATCACAGGCTGGTCCTTGGCGTCCCCGAACACCTGGGCCCCACCATCGAGCATGCGGAGCTCGAGGAGGACACGATCTGGCTGCTGCGCGCACTCAAGACCGCCCTCGGCCAGCTCCCGGGGGGCTTCAATGTGCCGCTGGCACTGGCGGCTGTTGGTGAGGCTCCGGTCCCGCGCGTCGCCCCCGACATCGACGTGGACGCCCTGCTGCCGGGCATAAGCTGGGAACTCAACGACGGGCAGCTCGATGCGCTCCGGGTGGGGCTGCGCGCGCCACTCGGTTTTATCTGGGGCCCGCCCGGTACGGGTAAGACCGCGACGCTCGCGGCCCTCGGCGACGCGCACGTCGCGGCGAACCGGCGGGTCCTCCTGCTCTGCCCGACCAACCGGACGCTCGACGAAGCCGTCGTCCGCCTTGCCCAGCGGCTCCAGCAGCGCTCGGCGCTTGATGTCGGCACCGTAGTCCGGCTTGGAGACATGGCGGCCCGTCAGCGGGACCGCTGCCCCGTCCCGCTAGAGCGGGAGCTGCTGCCGCCCCAGTCGGTGCAGACCTGCCGGGTGCTCGCGGCGACGGTGCACATGGCCTACCTCAATCCCGACCTGGTCGCTGGCTTTGACGCGGTCATCGTCGATGAGGCGGCGGCCATGATCCTGCCTCTGGCGTTCTGGGTCGCTGGGCTCGGGCGCAAGCAGGTCACGTTCATCGGGGACCACTGCCAGCTGGGCCCAGTGGTCAGGGCGTCGACCGCGGCGGCGCAGCACTGGCTGAAGCGGGACGTGTTCGCCGCGAGTGGAGTGTGGGGGCTGATCGCTGCGGAGGAGAACCCGGTGTATCTCGGCATGCTCCGGACCCAGTACCGGATGGCTCCGGAGATCAGCGGGCTGGTGAGCCGGCTCTACTACGACGAGCGGCTCGAGTATGCTGTCAGCGTACTGCAGCGAAGACCCCTGCCCTGCGCCCTGACCGATGACAACACGCTGGTCCTGGTGGACACGAGCGGCACGACGCCCTCTCAGCCTTCCGGCTCGGGGGACGGCAAGGGCCGGCAGGCGTTTCGTCTCGCCAATCCCGAGCATGCGCGGCTGGTGGCGAGGATCCTCCACCATATGGCCGAGGACATGCCTGCGCCTGGTAGCGTGGCCGTGCTGGCACCGTATCGCGATCAGGTGAAGCTGCACCGGGCGACGTGGGGCGAGGCCTACACCTGGGCCGTGCCGGCGACGGTCCACGCCACGCAGGGCGGCGAGGTGGATGTCATCATTCTGGACCTGCCGGATGGCCCGCCCCACCGCGTGTCGCCGTTCTTTCAGGGGACGAACAGGGGGGAATGCGCCAGGCTCCTGAACGTGGCCCTGAGCCGGGCGCGGTACCGGGTGATCGTGCTGGCGAACGTGCAGTGGTTGATGAAGCAGGCCTCGGCACCGGTCCGGGATCTGCTGGCGGAGCTCCGCGACGAATACCGGCTTCCTGTCAGGGACCTCGGATGAGGGTCCTGCGAGGAGCGCTTGCTGCTTCCGGCGGGAGACTACTTAGGGTCGTCGTCGAATCGGCGACCCAAAAGCCCGTAGTCTGGCGGAAAGTCGCTGTCACCGTCGAGCGTGTTGTGCTTCTCGAGGTCCTCCAGCAGGTTCAGCAGGTCATGCCGGGCAATGACCCAGTCCCCGCCCTCCCGCTTCCCCGACAGACGGCCCGCCACGAGCTCTTTGCGCAAACCGGACGCGGGCAGGCCGCTTTCCGCCTCAGCCTCATCCAGCGTCAGCCACTCAACCGGCGACATGCACTGCTCGAGGTCGATCCTCGGGTAGAACATGCTCGCGTTGAGCACCTCGACCGAAAGGAGGCGACCGTTCTTGTCGAGGTCGGCCACGACGCCAGGTGCAAGCTGTACCCCCCGGTCCACTTCACCACCGGGGGGAGTTCGACCAGGAGGGCATCCGCGGAGGGGGAGTAGTAGAAGCGCATAGTGAACGTGTCAGGGTGGGTGAGGCACGGTCGGGCCTAGGCCGGCTGGTGGGGCTGGATGGGCCTCCCTGACATAGGCCCGCGATGCTCCGGCTAGCAAGGGCCAGGCGACGCATGACTGGACGCGCTCTGGCGGACCGAGCCGAGGGCAAGCAGAATTCGGGAGCGGGCGAGGAGGTGTAACCCGCAGGTTTCCCGACACATACGCGGTCGTATCACCGCGGCCCATCCCCTGCCCGTTCCGACGGCCTGCGGGGGCATGCCGACCGGAGGAGTCGTTGGCCAAGTCCGCAAAACCGAAGAAGGCAAAGTCCCCTAAGGCGCAGACCGCCGCCAACATCGGCTATGAGGCCGAGCTCTGGCAGATGGCGGACGCGCTCCGCGGCTCCATGGACGCGGCCGAGTACAAGCACGTCGTCCTGGGCCTCATCTTCCTCAAGTACATCAGCGACGCCTTCGAGGAGCACCACGCACGGCTCGTCGCCGACAAGAAGAGCGGCGCCGACGCGGAGGACCAGGACGAGTACCGGGCCCAGGGAATCTTCTGGGTGCCTCCCGAGGCCCGGTGGGCTCACCTCAAGGCCCAGGCCCGCCAGGCCACGATCGGCCAGCTGGTGGACGACGCCATGACCGGGATCGAGCGCGACAACCCGGCGCTCAAGGGGGTGCTGCCGAAGGACTACGCCCGGCCCGCCCTCGACAAGACCCGCCTCGGCCAGCTCATCGACATGATCAGCAACATCAAGATCGGGGACGAGGCGAGCCGGGCGAAGGACGTGCTGGGCAGGGTGTACGAGTATTTCCTGTCCCAGTTCGCCAGCGCTGAGGGGAAGAAGGGCGGCGAGTTCTACACGCCCCGGTGCGTGGTCAAGCTGCTGGTCGAGATGCTCGAACCCTACCGGGGCCGGGTGTACGACCCCTGCTGCGGCTCCTCAGGGATGTTCGTCCAGTCGGTGGAGTTCATCCGGGCCCACGCGAAGGGCAACGGAAACGGCGGGAAGGCGAAGGCCGACATCTCCATCTACGGGCAGGAGTCGAACTACACCACTTGGCGCCTGGCCAAGATGAACCTGGCGATCCGCGGGATCGACGGCCAGATCGGGCACGGCGACACCTTCCACACCGACCGGCACCCCGACCTCAAGGCCGACTACATCCTGGCCAACCCGCCCTTCAACGTGTCCGACTGGGGCGGTGAGCGCCTTCGCGAGGACCAGCGGTGGAAGTATGGGGTACCACCCGCAGGTAACGCGAACTTCGCCTGGGTGCAGCACATCGTCCACCACTTGGCGCCAACCGGGGTCGCCGGCTTCGTGCTCGCCAACGGTTCGATGTCGTCGAGCCAGTCAGGCGAAGGAGAGATTCGGCAGTCGCTGCTGGAGGCCGACCTGGTCGACTGCATGGTCGCGCTCCCCGGCCAGCTGTTCTACTCGACGCAGATCCCAGCCTGCCTCTGGTTCCTCGCCCGCGACCGGAAGAATGGGAAGTTCCGCGACCGCCGTGGTCAAGTGCTCTTCATCGACGCCCGCAAGCTCGGCCGCTTGGTCGACCGGACCCACCGAGAGCTGACGGACGAGGAGGTCGCACGGATTGCCGCGACCTACCATGCGTGGCGGGGGGAGAAGGAGGCGGGTAAGTAAAGCGATGTACCGGGATACTGCAAGAGTGCGACGCTGGAGGAGGTTCGCAAGCACGATCACGTGCTGACGCCCGGCCGCTACGTCGGCGCGGGGGAGCAAGAGGAGGATGGCGAGCCCTTCGACGAGAAGATGAAGCGGCTGGTCGCGACCCTGCGACTGGAACAGGCCGAGGCCGCGAAACTCGATGCAGCGATCGCGGTCAACCTGAAGGAGCTTGGGTATGGCGGGTGAATGGCGACAATGCGCTCTTGGCGACGTAGTCGAGCTCAAACGCGGGCACGACCTCCCTCAGCAACACCGGCGACCTGGGGCGGTGCCACTGGTCTCATCCTCTGGAGTGACGGATCATCACGCGGAAGCAATCGCAAGAGGACCAGGAGTGGTTACCGGCCGATATGGAACCCTTGGCCAGGTGTTCTACATCGAGGAGGACTTCTGGCCCCTCAATACGACCCTCTATGTCCATGATTTCAAGGGCAATAGCCCGCGTTTCATAAGCTACTTTCTGCGTGGGCTAGACTTCCTCGCCTATTCGGACAAGGCGGCCGTTCCGGGGCTAAATCGAAATCACCTACACCAAGCTCAAGTCGTCATCCCAGTCGAGGTGACGGAACAGCGCGCCATTGCCCACATTCTCGGCACGCTCGACGACAAGATCGAACTGAACCAGCGGATGAGCCAAACGCTGGACTCGATGGCAGTGGCCATGTTCCAATCTTGGTTTGTAGACTTCGAGCCGGTGCGAGCACGGGCGGGCGGCCTTGCCTCGAAGCTCCCGAGGCATCTTACCGACCTCTTCCCTACCAAGCTGCTGGAATCAGACGTCGGTGAGGTCCCCGCAGGATGGACGCTCACCACCCTCTATGAGACAGCTGAGTACATCAATGGGGCCGCCTATAGCGCCTTCGAGCCGAACGCAGAAGGGCTCGGCCTACCGATCGTCAAGATCGCCGAGTTGAAGGCGGGAATAACGAGCCAGACAAGGTTCTCTCAGGTCCGTATGCCGGCGAAGTATCGCATCAAACGTGGCGACATTCTTTTCTCCTGGTCAGGCAATCCTGACACGTCCATTGGAACCTTTGTGTGGACCGGGGACGAGGCATGGCTCAATCAGCACGTCTTTCGAGTTGTCCCTCGCAGTGATCACGAGCGCTCCTTCATACTCCTGCTGCTTCGGTTCCTGAGGCCCGTCCTTGCAGAGGCCGCCAGGAACCGACAAACAACAGGCCTCGGGCATGTAACCGCCGGCGACATGAAACGGCTACCGATCGTTCGACCCGACGACGCCGTGCTGCGGGCGTGGGATGCGATGGTCGGGCCCATCTTGGACCGCTCTCACTTGGCTGCGAGAGAGAGCCTGCACGTCAGAGCTCTTCGAGACGCGCTCCTCCCCAAGCTCATCTCCGGGGAGCTGCGAGTGAGGGACGCCGAGAAGCTGGTCGGAGCCGCGACCTGATGGCCAGGCTGGGCGGGGTCACCGAGTCGGTGGTTGAAGAGGCCGCCCTCGATTGGCTCAAGGCCAGTGGCTGGCCAATCGCTCATGGCCCCGACATCGCACCCGATGTGCTGGGTGCGGAGCGGCGGAGCTACGGGGAGGTTGTCCTCGCCGACCGCCTCCGCAAAGCGCTCGGCCGGCTCAATCCTGCGCTCCCCCGCGAGGCACTCGAGGACGCCGCCCGCAAACTGACCCATCCTGAAGGCGTGGACCTACTCCAGCGCAACCGGGCGCTCCACCGGCTCCTCGTCAGCGGGGTTTCCGTCGAATACCGTACCTCGTCCGGGGACATCCGTGGCACCCAGGTTCGTGTGATCGACTTCGATGACCCGAGCTGCAACGATTTCCTCGCCGTCAACCAGTTCGCGGTGCAGGAGAACAAGCACAGTCGCCGGCCGGACGTGGTCCTATTCATCAACGGGCTGTCGCTCGCGGTACTCGAGCTCAAGAACGCGGTAGACGAGGACGCCACCATCTGGACCGCATTCCACCAGTTGCAGACCTACAAGGCCGAGATCCCATCCCTCTTCGCGAGCAATGCCATCATGGTCATCTCGGACGGCGTTGAGGCACGAGTAGGCACGATCTCGGCCGGGAGGGAGTGGTTCAAGCCCTGGCGCACTATCTCCGGCCAGACGCCCGCCGACAGTCACCTTCCCCAACTCCAGGTGATGATCGAGGGACTTCTCGCGCCCAAGCGCCTGCTGGACCTGGTACGGGACTTCATCGTATTCGAGGACGACGGCTCGCGCGTGATCAAGAAGATGGCCGGTTATCACCAGTACCACGCCGTGCAGGTCGCTGTGGGCGAGACGCTACGCGCCGCCGAGTTGATCCGTAGCCAGAAGGTGGCGGGACCGGAGGGTCGGTACGAAACCGGACTGAAACCCGGGGGCGAGCGGGGAGATCGGCGTGTGGGCGTGGTGTGGCACACCCAGGGCTCGGGGAAGAGCCTCACCATGGCCTTCTATGCCGGTCGGATCATCCGCGAGCCGGCGATGGAGAACCCCACAGTCGTGGTCCTCACCGACCGGAACGACCTCGACGACCAGCTCTTCGGCACCTTCTCCCGCTGCAAGGAGCTGCTCCGCCAGCCCCCGGCCCAGGCAGAGAGCCGGGCCGACCTCCGCCGGCTCCTCGACGTCGCGGCGGGCGGCGTGGTCTTCACCACGATCCACAAGTTCTACCCGGAGGAGAAGGGCGATCGGCATTCGGTACTGTCCGACCGGCGGAACATCGTGGTCATCGCCGACGAGGCTCACCGGAGCCAGTACGACTTCGTGGACGGGTTCGCCCGCCACATGCGGGATGCCCTGCCCTTCGCCTCCTTCATCGGCTTCACCGGGACGCCCATCGAGCTGGCCGACGCCAGCACCCGGGCCGTCTTCGGCGACTACATCAGCATCTACGACATCCAGCGTGCGGTGGAGGACGGCGCCACCGTGCCGATCTACTACGAGAGCCGACTGGCCCGTCTCGGCCTCAACGAGCGGGAGCGGCCGAAGATCGACACCGACTTTGAGGAGGCCACCGAAGGCGAGGAGGTGGCCCGCAAGGAGAAGCTCAAGTCGAAGTGGGCCCAGCTCGAGGCGGTGGTCGGGGCGGACAAGCGCGTCGGCCTCATTGCCCAAGACATCATCCAGCACCTGGAGCAACGCCTCGAGGCGATGGACGGCAAGGCCATGGTGGTCTGCATGAGCCGCCGGATCTGCGTCGAGCTCTATCGCGAACTCACCCGCCTCCGGCCAGCCTGGCACGACGATGACGACGCCCGCGGCACCATCAAGGTGGTGATGACCGGCTCGGCCTCCGACCCGCTCGACTGGCAGCCCCACATCCGGAACAAGCCCCGGCGGGAAGACCTCGCCAAGCGGTTCCGGAACCCCGCCGACCCGCTTCGCCTGGTCCTGGTACGGGACATGTGGCTGACCGGCTTCGACGCGCCCAGCCTGCACACCATGTACATCGACAAGCCGATGCGGGGCCACGGGCTCATGCAGGCGATTGCCCGGGTGAACCGCGTCTTCAAGGACAAGCCCGGCGGCCTCGTGGTGGACTACCTGGGCCTGGCCCACGAGCTCCGCGATGCGCTCGCGATCTACACCGAGAGCGGCGGCACTGGCCGTACGGCGGTATCGCAGGAAGAGGCCGTGGCCCTCATGCTGGAGAAGCACGAGGTGTGCACCGGTCTGCTCCACGGCTTCGACTGGACGGTCTGGGTCACGGGCTCGGCCACCCAACGCCTCGCCCTGCTCCCCGCCGCCCAGGAGCACATCCTCGGGCAGGAGAACGGGAAGGACCGGTACCTGGCCGCGGTGCGGGAGCTATCACAGGCGTTCGCGCTGGCGGTGCCGCACGACTCCGCCATGAAGATCCGGGACGACGTGGCCTTCTTCCAGCAGCTCCAGGCGGTGCTGGCGAAGCGGTCACCAGGGGAGGCCCGGGCCGAGGAGGACCTCGATCACGCCGTCCGGCAGATCATCTCCCGGGCCGTGGCGCCGGAGGGCGTGATCGACATTTTCGCCGCGGCCGGCCTCCAGAAGCCGGACATCTCCATCCTCTCGGACCAGTTCCTGGCCGAGGTCCGCGGCATGCCCCAGCGGAACCTCGCGGTCGAGCTGCTGCAGAAGCTGCTCAAGGGCGAGCTCGCCACCCGCAGGCGGAAGAACCTGGTCCAGTCCCGGTCGTTCGCCGACATGCTCGAGCAGACCCTCCGCCGCTACCAGAACCGGGCCATCGAGGCCGCCCAGGTCATCGAGGAGCTCATCCAGCTGGCGAAGGAGATGCGGGAGGCCAGCGCCCGGGGGGAGAACTTGGGGCTGTCCGAGGACGAGCTCGCCTTCTACGACGCCCTGGAGACCAACGACTCGGCCGTGAAGGTGCTGGGCGACGACACGCTCCGCGGCATCGCCCGTGAGCTGGTCGCCACCGTGCGGGCCAACGTGAAAATTGACTGGACCGTCCGGGAGGACGTCCGGGCCCAGCTCCGGGTCCTGGTCAAGCGCATCCTGCGGAAATACGGGTACCCGCCGGACAAGGCGGAGAAGGCGACCCAGACGGTGCTGGAGCAGGCATCGCTGCTGTCCGAGGGCTGGGCGGCGTAGCCGTTACCCCCTGACCTGGGAGTAATCGCCTGCCCCTCAGCCCGCTGAATCGATAGTCCCCTCTACGAAGGCGTCCGACAACCGTTGGTGCTCATACACCGAGCGAGTATGGCCAAGCCGCGCGCAGTCTTCGACGACCCTGATTCCCACTGGCAGTTCCTGACTACCCCCAGGGACGAGGACTTTGAGGGCCAACACTTTGACCGTAAGGAAGTGTGCCGGGCGGGAGTCTCAGGCGCCGTCTCGCACGCGGATCTTCGACGCTTCAGGCGAGATGAAATCGCTTCGACCATATCGGCATTCGCCAACACCAACCGGGACGGTGGCCTGCTGGCGCTGGGGATCTCATCTGGTGGCGCGGTTGCCGGCACCGCTCATCTTTTTGAGGACCAGCGCAACACGCTCGCTAACGTGCACGACATCCTGACAGGGCATGCAGCGACCGTCCGCTTTCACGATTGCACCAACTCCAACGGGCGCTCCGACGCGATCTGCCTGATCTACGTTCCGTACTCGGAGCGGCAAGTCTGCGAGACGCCAGGGGACCAGCGAGCATGGGAGCGACGCGGTCCACAGAACATCCCGGTCTCACCAGACCGGCGGGACGCACTCCGACGCGAGAAGCGCATTCTGGACTTCGAGCGTCTCCCCGCATGCGCCCTGGACATGCGCGACATTGACTCAGGCGTTCTGGGGGAATTCCGCTCCAGCGCCCTGGCCGACTCAACACTGAAGCGAACGGACGAGGGAGTGCTCCAGGCAGCAGGGGCTCTCGAGGCCGAAGGCCACGGTCAGGATGTCCTGACCAATGCCGGAGCCCTCTTCTTCCATGCCAACCCGCAGCGGGTGATGCCGTACGCGACGATCCGCCTGCTCCGCTACGGCGTGGCATACGCGGATCGCGAGCGCCGAGGCCTGCCCGATTTCGACCGCGAGCTGGGCGGGTCGGTCACCGGCCAGCTGCTCGCCTTCCGGGCTCTGGTGCATGAGGCTGGCTTCTTCAAGACCTATCAGCGGCGCCGGCCGAATGGTGGCTTCGTCGATGAGCCGGAGCTGCCGACAGTCGCCCTTGACGAGGCCGTCGTCAACGCGGTGGCGCACCGCGACTACGCCGTGCGCCTGCCTATCCTCTGCGAGAAGTACACCGACGCCTTCGTCGTCCGGAGCCCCGGCCTCCTTCGCCAGAGGGCCGCAGACGTTCCCTCGGCCTTCACGCTGGCCGATGTTCAGCTTGAGCACCTGCCACCGAACCCCTTCCTGATGCGTTGGCTGCGTGAGATCCGTGACTCTCGAGGCCGGCCGTTCGTGCAGGCGTTGAGCGAGGGCACGCGAACAATGCAGCTGGCGATGGCCGAGCTGGGCCTCCCCGCTCCGGAATTCGTCCTGGGCGACGGGCTGACGACGGTCATACTCCACAGCAATGCCCCAGCTCGGGAAGCCGCACTTCGTGCTGGACCCGCGCAAGTCGCCACCTCCGAGTACGCCAACCTCTTTCGGCTCACATGGACAAGTAGCGCTGAGGCCGCCCTGGAGAGCCGCCATGCATGGCGTAGGGAATTGCTGGAGGCACTACGACTGCGGCTGCTCGGAGCCAACTGGTACGCCGAGCCCGGCCGGAAGGGGCGTGTGATTGCACACCGCCGCCATGATCATGTGGATGCCCCGGAGAAGGTGGCACGAATCGTCCGCCTGTATCCTGCCTATGAATTCCATGTGCGCGACTACGGGAACCACAGTTACCTGTGCGTCGACTACACCGCCGAGGTTCAGCCAGTGGTGCCGGTGGATCGCCTGCTCCGGATGACCATCGTCTCCACCTCCGAGCTGGTTGGGGCGCGCGTCGTTGCCCAGTATAGCGGCTCGTGGATGCCTGGACGCCTGATCGAGGTCGATCGAGAGTTCTGCCGCGTGCACCTCTTCGGCCCCGAATCTGAGGTCACAGTCGAGAGTACCAAGGTGATCCCGAAGCTATGGCGTCACGTGCTGGACCGGGCGCTGGCCACGACCGGTATCGCCTACGACCTCGCCGGGGAAATCAAGAAGGTCAGCCTCGCCCTCCAGGCGAAGGCCGCTCGTCTCCGGTCCGAGCGGACACTGAAATTGGTCGAGCACCTCGCCGGCACGGTATTCCCGCTGACGGTTGCCGGAGCCACCGTCGCACTCGAATCCGGGCCTGTGGCGTTGATCCGCCGTGCGGACGCCGACGAGCCGCTCTCGCTGGCCAGCCTACCGGAACCCATGGTGGAGTTCAGCCGCGGACGCACCCAGCAGAACATCCGTGAGGGGATTACCAAGTTCGGCGCCTACACACACGAACCGCGCGACATCGAGCTGATTCCGATATGCGCGATCCCTCACAGCGAGCGCATGGCCGCGCTGATCGAGAGGCTGAGAGCCGGGAAGATGCGGTACCAGGGCGCAGAGCGGACATTCAGCACTCGGCTGACCTACAGGACAATCGTCGCGACACCTACCGAGGTCGTGACGGCGGAGGTTGAGCGGTTGCTCGCGCAGCACCCGGAATGGACTGGAGCGGATGGGCTTCCGCGGCTCTTCCTCGTTCACACCCCAGAACATGGGCACTCCCTCGACGACGAGAACTCACCCTACTACCGCGTCAAGCGCCTGGCCTTGGAGCGGGGAGTGCCGTGCCAGATGGTCGACACGCCGACTCTTGCCAACCCCGACTACAAGGACCTGAACCTGACGCTGAACATCATAGCGAAGGTGGGGGTGGCCCCTTGGGTTCTCCCGAACTCCATCCCGGATGCGGACTTCTTCGTCGGCCTGTCGTACACCAAGCATGCCCGGGGGGAGCAGGAGCGGCTCATGGGCTTCGCGAACGTCTTCAACGAGTACGGGAGGTGGGAGTTCTACTCGGGGAGCGGAGAGGCGTTCCGCTATGAGGACCGCGAGCAGCGCTACGAGCGGCTAGTGCGCGAGACACTCGTGCGACTCGAGTCACGGCTGAACGAGACGCCGCGCGTTTGCTTCCACTACTCCGCAAGGTTCAGCAGAATGGATCGCGACGCGATACTCCGCGGCGCGAGAGCGGTTCGCCCACGCGGTACCTATACCTTCGTCTGGGTGAATGTTCACCATCCAGTGCGGCTGTACGATTCGCGGCCGGAAGGCGATGGCAGTCTTGCCCGGGGCAGCTATGTCGTTGGGGGTCGTGGCCAGGTCTATCTCTCGACCACGGGGCACAATGCGTACCGTCAGGTCCTCGGCACGCCGCACGCCCTCGAGCTCAACGCTCACGTAGAAGCGCCTCCCGGGTCGAGTGGACGAGCCGTCCCCGACCTCCGTGGCATTGCCGCGCAGGTGCTCAGCCTCACCAAGCTCAACTGGGCCTCGTCAGACTCGCTCTGCGCTGAGCCCATCAGCACGAAGTACGCGGGCGACATCGCCTACCTGACAGCCGCGTTCATGCGTCAACGAGGGGAGCCCTTTCGGCTCCATCCCGTACTGGAGCGCACGCCCTGGTTCATCTGAGCCTACATCGAGCCCCCCTTCCTGTACCGCGAGCGCCGGCCCGGGGTGCCGGTTGCTGGTGTGAGCATCGCCAGAGGCCCTCGAGTGGAGTGATGCCGCCGGTGAGCACGCGACGGGGACTTTGGGCGCGTTGAATGCAGCTTGCCGTTTCCTGAGCGAGGCCAGTACCCTGTCGGGGCGCCCGCCCGGGCGGGCCCTGCACACTCAATCAACCTTGCCGAGGCCGGGGCCCGTCTGGCCTGCCCTCGGCCGCCTCGCAGTTCCGCCAGGCCGATCCAGAGCCCTCGACTCGACCCAGCTGGCTGTATGAGCCGATCGGTCCGTTCCCATCCCGGATAGGACTCTCCGCTACCCCGGACAGCCTGCTCCTGACCTTATTCACACCCCTCATCAGGTCCCCTGCTCAGCCCGTCGAAGACTACCTCAACTAAGCCCTTCTTCTGCACCGTGTTGGACCATCTGGGACCGGCTGGTACGTGAGGACCTTATGGCGGAACATCACGGGTTCGGGGTTCTGACCTCTGATCCCAGCGCCATAAATCCGGACACGAAAAGCCGCTTGGGACCACTTGGGACCACCAAGAATGCCCAGTTTCTAGCCATCTAGAACGCACAACCCTCGATTCGGCGGGGGCCCGGCGACCGGGTAGGGTATCGGGAGTGAACCTCCAACCTGTGCCCGGAGCAAACCATGCTGCGCCTCGTCGAAGCCATCGCCCAGTTCAAGGACGCCTGCATGAGAGGCAAGGTCCCTAACCGCAAGAAGGGTGGAACGACCACCCTCTCCGCCGCGGATCAGGCACCTATCCTCTCCTCGGTTCGCTCCGCCCTCCGCCGGGGAACGGGGCTCCAGGACGTGGACCAGGTGGACATCACCCCCTTCATGCAGACCCTTCCGGAGCTGGCACGGCAGTACGTCGAGGCGGCCGGGCAGTCCCGTCCCGGCAATGCCGCTGATCGGGTACGGCGCTTTCTGGCCACCATCGAGGGTCGGACCTATAAGCGCGCCCGTGCCGGTGCCGTGTGCGCCCTCCCCGATTGGCGGGCTCTGCATGAGGCGGTGGCCAAGTACGGCAAGGCGCGCCACGGACGAGCGTCGGACATCCTGCGACTCCAGAACGTGGCGTTGCTTGCCGCCGGCATCCAGCGCCCCGAAGACCTCCCCTCGTGGGACGTGGTCACCACTTGGGCCCAGGCGCAGCAGTGGGGCCGGGGCCAGATTCGGCGAATGCTCGAGGCCTACTGCACCGCGCGTGAAGACCTGGCGAAACTCGGGCGCCGGCTCCCGGATGTTCGGTCGGCCTATGGACACGAGCGCGGCCTCCATGGCTTCAAGGACATCGCGAAGCTCGTCGCCAGCCGTGGGGCGGCCAAAAGCGCGTTCGACATGGACTCCGCCGAGCTGATCGCCGTGATCGCGCCCCATTTCAGCGAAGCGCTGGCCGAGACCCTGAACCACTCGCGGTTCGAGCAGAAGGGCGAAGAATGGAAGCGCGATATGCGGGGCGCCGTGAGTCGATACCTGGCCGAGCTCCTTCGCCTTGGCTATGACCCGTCTTCGATGACGCCCTACGACCTGGTGTCTCAGCAGGTCGAGGCCGACGGTGACACACCAGAAATCTCCTCTCTTGCGCTTCGCGAACTCGAGCGCCTCGGCATGCCCTTGCCCCGGAGCAACTCGACGTCCCCACTGTTGTCGGTGCTGACGGATAACGCGGCTCGTGCCTCAGCCGCACACTCCCCACTCCGCGTTTTCTGCCCGACGCGCGTTGAGCACCCGTCCAGCCAACCCGCTTCGCCAGCTCTCTCCTCGACGGAGCCCGGTCGCGTCGACTTCTATAGCGAAACGGTCCAGGATGACCTTGGCTGCCTCGAGACCCTTGTGCGGACGGTCTACGCCCCGTGGGAAGCCGCCCACCCGCGGGCGTGGATTTCCATCGTCTCGACCTTCGCGGCCCTTCACAACGCCATCAAGGAGCACAACAAGGGCAAGAAGCTGACGGGTCATAAGGACAAGCACCTGCTGCTCCGGACTATCACGTACCCCCTGGTTGTCTGCGTGGGGCTCCCGGCGCTTCGCCGTGAGGTGCTGAAGATGCGGCGTCGCTACCAGCAGATCCTGATGAACCGTGCAGGGAAGCACGACTGCGAGGCGGTGATCAAAGCGCGGCGCTCCTACGCCGAGTGGCTCCGCAACTACCTCATCCTGGCCATCATCATCGATGACGGCCTTCGCCTGCGGAACTACACCGGGGGCATCGTCGGGACCCACTTCAAGTTCGTTGTGGACTCCAAGGGCAAGCTGGACTATGTCGAGACCTGCTGGCGCGGCTACGACGAAGGCCACGTCAAGCTCAAGGTGGACCGGGACGAGAACGGCGGAGAGCGTACTCGCGTTCGCCGCCTCTCGAAAGGCATCGTGGATCACGAGCTTCTCTGGGAGTTCGTCACGGTGATCCGCCCGTGCGAGATGGTCGAGACCGGAAAGCTGTCGAGCGTCGCGAAGTACAAGCTGAAGAATGACACCTACGCGCTGTTCTACTCGGTTGACGCCCGGAACCCCGAGATGCGATACAGCACCGACACCGTGTCCACGAAGTACGGGCAGGCGTTGTACTGGGTCTGCAAGCACGTCCTCAAGCGGGAGCTGCCGTCGTGGAAGGAGATCCAGGGCATGCCGGAGTGGCGGGGGCTCTTCGGTGCTCACGGCTCACGGCTCCTGATTGCCACTTACTGGGGCAGTGTGCGCCAGGATTGGTCCCTTACGATGGTCCTGACCGACGACACACTCAAGATGCTGGGCAAGGCATACGCCAAGCCGAACGCGACGCTGGTTGCGGCTGGCGCCATCAAGGGGCGCGAGAACCCGCACTTTTTTGACGCAGTCCTTGACGACATCGTCAAGAACGGCAGCGTGGTGTGGTTCGATGACCTGTCGCCTGCCGCGTAGTCGGGGAGGGCTTACCGCTTGACGGGGGTGTCGCCCCACCCGCACACTGGGCCCGTCAGCCCAGCGGCCCATCAGCCCATCCCCCCATCCCCTCCCTGCCATGCCTGCTCCACTCCTTCCCCCCGGTCGCGTATCGGTTCGCGGCTTCTGCCGGATTACCGGCCTCAGCAAGAGCCGCTTCTACCGTGACTTCCGCTGGGTGAAGTCCTGGATCGGGGCCTGGGACATGCGCGAAGACACGCTGACTGGCAATCTCACTCTCTCCGAGGCGGCCGCCCGCGACTTCGCCCGGGACCGGGCCGGTCGTCTCGCCACTGATCCCGCCCAGCGCTCGGCCAACCTGAAGGGATCCGGTCGGGCGAAGGCGAGCCCGCCCCCGGTGGGTCGCAAACCCAAGTCAGCGCAGAAGGCCCCCCCGCCGGCGGCATCCTGAACGAGTCTGCCCTGACCATCCCATCTGCTCTGGTGTTTGTTAGGACTGCCAAAAGACTTCCTGAAGTCCTCCTCAATCTTCCCTCTTCACTGCCTTTCCAGCCGGACCCCGGAGTACGGGTAGACAGTCTGGCCACCGCTGGGGGCCGGACCCCGAGGCCCAGTATGGTGGCGCTGAGGCCGGAGCTCACCGGCCCAATGCCCCGAGGCCCCTGTGTCCGATTCCACGCCAGCCCTGATTCGCTCGGCCCCGATCGAGCGCCACCTCAAGCACCTGCGAGAGCAGCTCCGGGTGCTCGAGGCCAACGTCCCGGGCGCGGATACCACGAGCACGCTCCGGCGGGTGATCGGGGAGCTGAGCCAGGCGATCAAGGAGGCCGGGGCCCAGGGCGTGTACCTGTGCTGCGAGGAAGCCGCCCCACTGGTGAAACGGCAGCCCGCCACCGTGCGGCGCGAGGCCCGCCTCGGCCGGATCCCCGGGGCCCGCAAGGTCGCGGGCGAGTGGCTGATCCCGGTGACCTGGGTAGACGGGCGGGCCGCATGAGCCGCTCGACTTCGCAGGACCGTCCACGGACGGTGAAGAAGGGCAAGGACCCCGACGAGATCCTGGATCTGGGCCCGTGGAAGTACGTCGAGGGTGGCCGACCCCACCAGGTGATCGTCGAGGAGCGGCAGGACCGCAACAACCGGCTGGTGATCCGGTGGTGGATCGCGCCGGTGCCGGTGGAAGGCCAGACCGATTCACCGCCGTCGCCGGGCCGGTGGCAGAAGGTGTTCTTGGACTCCCCCCACCCGCGCACGGTCCGTGACTCGGCCGGCGCGCTGGAGCCGACGAGCGAGGCCAAGACCAAGGGCCTCGCGATCGAGGTCTACCTGGCGCTGCGGCAGGGACGGGACCCGATGCCCATCGTGAGCCCGTTTGCTCGGCCGCAGGCGAAGGCCCCACCTGCCACCACGGCCGCCCTTGCCGTGGTCACCGAGGCATTACCAACGAAGGATGAAGCGCCCCGGGCCGCCGATACACCTCCCTCCCCGACGCCGGCGCCCGTTCTCTCGATCGGTCAGGGCCTCGCCCTCGCGTTCCCGGTTGATGGAGATGGAAAACTGACCGGTGGCGGCCTCTACTCGGCCGCTACCAGACACGCGCGAGAGGCCCGCGCCGCAGCGGACAAGGCCCGCGAGATGCTTGAGGAGATGTTCCCCAAGGGCTGCGGCTGGAATGTCCTGAAGCCCTCGACTTGGCGCGATCTGGGCCTGCGGCTTCTCGAGCGCAAAGGACCGCTGGCCGAAGCGTTGCCCAAGTCCCCGGGTGTGCGGAGCGCCGAGCTCGCGCTCGCCGAGCTGGCGGCGGCCGCCCGGTGGCTGGTCCGGGAAGGTTATCTCACCTCCGTCACCCAGCCTGCACCTCGGTGGCGTGCGGCTCTGCGGTCACACTTCACGGCCGTGACGAATCTAGGCTTGGGGCCGGCACGCCCTCGCCACAACAAGGAAGAAGCGGGGAAGCTCTACCGCGCCGCCCTCGACCTGTCCAATGCGTGCGATCCGCGTGTCCGCCTGGTCATGCGCCTCGGGCTTGAACTTCGCGCAGGGCAGGTCCTGCGCATGCGCCGGAGCGGACTCACGCTGGACCCAATCGGCGCCTATGGCAAAGGCACCGTCAGCGTCGTTGGGTCGGGCAAGAAGAAGGGGGTGACCCTCGACCTGACGCCGGAGGATCGGCAGGCGATCGATTGGGCCCTCAGCACCTACCTTCGCGAGCTCGAGAAGGCGTTCCTGTGCGGAAAGCTGCCGGACTACTATCTGGTGCCGGGGCGCAACATCAACGCCAAAGGCGTGGCCCCCGTGCGGAAGCTGGCGGAGCTCCGGCCGCTGGGTCGGCGTCGCGCCCTGGCGCTGTTCCGCAAGCTGGAGCGGATCGCCAAGGTGAAGAGCGTTGAGGGCCGTGGCTGGTATGGCCTGCGCCGGATAGGAAGCGACATTGTCCAACGGCTGACCCTGGATGAAGCCGTGCGCACTGGGACCGGTGGGTGGACCGGCTCGCGCATGCGGGAGGACTACCTCGATCACGATTCTCCCGAGGTCAAGGCGGAGATTGCCAAGGTCCGGCGCAAGGTCCGCCGGGGCCTCGCGAAGCCCCCCGTACGTCCCCATACGTCCCCACGGGCGAAGAAGTCTGGGGACGTACGAACGAAGCGCGGCGCCTAACTGGCGCCGCGCGTGGCATTTACTGGGCTTTTTCAGCGTTTTTGGTCGCCTTATTGCAAAGCAGGTGCTCTCCCAGCTGAGCTACCGCCCCGAAGGACCCGCAATGTAACGACTGGCCACCGGTTTCCAAACTGCGCGCGCCGGCGCGCACCCGGGCTTGAGCCCGCCGTCGGAGGCCGCTATCCTCTCCTCGCAATTCACCCGGGCGAGCGGAGGGACGCGTGGCGGAGTGGACATGGCAGTGATGGACCCCGCGGGCCCGGCCGCGACCGAGATCGCCCGCCGACGCACCTTCGCGATCATCAGCCACCCCGACGCCGGCAAGACCACCCTCACCGAGAAGCTGCTGCTCTACGGCGGGGCGATTCACCTGGCCGGCAGCGTGAAGTCGCGCCGGGCCGACCGGCACGCGACCTCCGACTGGATGGCGCTGGAGCAGGAGCGCGGCATCTCGGTCACCTCCAGCGTGCTGCAGTTCGATTTCGAGGGCCGCCGGCTCAACCTGCTCGACACCCCCGGCCACGAAGACTTTTCCGAGGACACCCTCCGCACCCTGATCGCGGCCGACAGCGCCATCATGCTGCTCGACAACCGCAAGGGCGTGGAAGACCGCACCCGCCAGCTCTTCGAGGTCTGCCGCCGCCGGCGGATCCCCATCGTCACCTTCGTCAACAAGTGCGACCGGCCCGGCACCGAGCCGCTGCAGCTGCTCGACGATGTCGAGGCGGAGCTCGGGATCGCCTGCTGGCCCGCCACCTGGCCGGTGTTCGTCGAGGGCCGGCTGGCCGCGATCTACGACCGCCTGGCCGGCCAGCTGGTGCTGTTCGCGCGGGACGAGTCGCACGGCGCCGAGCGGGCCGTCACCCGGACGGTGCCGCTCGACGATCCCGAGGCGCTCGCCGCACTCGGCCCGGCCGCACTGGCGCAGCTCACCGACGAACTGGCCCTGCTCGATGGCGCCGGCGTCTCCTTCTCCCCCGAGGCGGTCCTGGCCGAGAAGATGACCCCGGTGTTCTTCGGCAGCGCGCTCACCAACGCCGGCGTCGAGCTCCTGCTGCACCGCTTCCTCGAACTGGCCCCCCCGCCGGTGCCGCGCCGCGCCGGCGACATCACCGTCGACCCCGCCGATCCCCGCTTCAGCGGCTTCGTGTTCAAGATCCAGGCGAACATGGATCCGCGGCACCGCGACCGGATCGCCTTCGTGCGGATCTGCTCCGGACACTACCAGCCGGGCCTGACGGTGCAGCACGTCCGCACCGGCCGCCCGCTCAAGCTCTCCGCGGCGCAGCGCTTCATGGCCCAGGAGCGGATCATGATCGACGAGGCCTGGACCGGCGATGTCATCGGCATCCAGGACCGCGGCACTCTGCACATCGGCGACACCCTGAGTGAAATCCCCGGGCTCGCCTTCGGCGACCTTCCCCGATTCGTCCCGGAACACTTCGCCCGCATCAGCGTCTCCGACCCGCTCCGCCGCAAGCACCTCGACACCGGCCTCCGCCAGCTCAGCGAGGAGGGCGCCGCCCAGGTGTTCTATCCCGACCTGGTCTCGCCCACGCCGATCGTCGGCGCCGTCGGCCTGCTGCAGTTCGACGTGCTGCTGCACCGGCTGGAGCACGAATACGGCGTGCCGGCGAAGCTGGACCCGATGCCCTCCAAGGTGGCCCGCTGGGTGGAGGGGCCGGAGGCGGAGATCGCCACCCTCGCCGGGCGGATCGGCTGCACCCGGGTGTACGACAACAAGTCCCGCTCCCTGCTGCTCTTCAACGACGGCTGGGCCTATCGCCACGCGAAGGAGACCAACCCCCGCGTGACCTTCCTCGAAAGCGTGACCTGACCCGCGGGGGGACTCCCCCCGCCATTGCAACGCCGGAACCTCCCCGGGCATCTTGTCAGGCACCCCTCCCCTGCCCGAGGATCAGCCATGCACGCACTCGCCCAGGAAGCCCCCGCCCTGCCTGGCACCGCCCCGCTTCGCGCGTGGGCCCGTCCCTTCCTGCTCGCATTCACCGGTCTCACCCTGCTGATGCTGGGGAACCAGGTCTGGCGCCGGTTTGGGCAGCTGGCGTCGGACCGCTTCGCGCTGGACCAGGCGGTGAAGGTGGTGCTGCTCTGCCTCCCGTTCATCGTGGCGATGACGCTGCCCGCCGCCGTATTGCTGTCGGCCGCGTACGTCTTCAGCCGACCCGGTGTGCGCCTTTCCCCGGCGCGAAGCCTCGCCGGCCAGCTGGCGCCGACCCTGCTCGTGGCGCTGGGGCTCTCCCTGGCGGCCTGGGTCCTCGTCGACCAGGTGCTGCCGCGGACCAATTTCGAGCTGCGGCGGGTCCTCATCGCGCTCTCACGCAGGACACCCGAGGCCGCTCCGGCCGACGCCAGCAAGGGCGACCGCGAGATGACCACGGCGGAGATGTCGGCGGTGGTCCGTGACGCCGAGGTGCAGCTGGTGCAGGCGACCGCGAGCGGGGATCTCGAGGCGAGCACGGCGGCGGCGGACCGGGTGGCGCAGTACCGGGTGGAAATCCAGAAGAAGGGGGCGATCGCGGCGGCGTGCCTGGTGTTTGCGCTGGCCGGCGCTGGCGTGGGAATGCAGTTGCGGGGCCGGCGCTGGTGGTTGCCACTCGGTGCCGGCGTGGCCCTCTTCGGCCTCTACTATGTCGGCCTGGTCCTGGGAGAAAGCCTGGCCAACCAGCGGCAGCTCTCGCCGGTGCTCGCCATGTGGGGAGGAAATCTCCTGTTCGCCCTGCTCGGCGCGTTACTCCTCCTGCGGCAGGGTGGAGCCGCATCGGTCAGGCAGGCACCGGCCTGATCTCGCAGGTGCCCGGCGGAGGGCTTCGCCCGACAACGGCGAAGCCCTCACTCCTCAGGACGCACCAGCCGCACCGCATCTCCCACCCCGATCGCCCCAGGGCGCACGACCTCGGCGTTGAGCGCCAGCCGTCCCCCGAATCTCCGCCCAATATCCCGCAGCACCTCCGGGTCTCGCTCCAGCGTATCGGGGTCGACCGTGGTCATGGGACAGCGCCCGCGCAGCGAATCGAGCCGGATCACCGCGTCACCGATGTGCAGCTCGGCGCCTTCCCACCCGGTCTCCTCCATTCCATGGACGCCGCCGATCAGGATGTTGGGCCGGAGGCGGCGCATATCCCGCCCGAAGGCGGCGACCGCGCCGTCGGTGGCAACCAGGAGCGGCAGGATATCGAAGCGCTCCACCCCGTCGTAAGCGGCCAGCCAGGCGTCCTCGCCGGCCGCGCGCTGCACCAGTTCCAGCGCCGCCGGGCTGTCCCAGGGGTGGCCGTCGACCAGCGGCTGCCCGTCCGCGCCCAGCGTGCCCCGCAGGCCCAGCAGCCGGTACTGCCGCCGGGAGGTGCGGACCCCCTCGGGCCCGCGCACATGCACGATGCGATCGCCGGGAATACCGCTGGCCGTGAGCATCGCACGTGCGATCGACTCGCCGGCCAGCGACTTCACCGGGTAGCGCCACAATCCGGCAACCTGCAGCATCCCTGCCTCGCTTATACCCCGTCCATCAGTCCGGCGGGCAGCGCAATCCGCCGCTCCTCGGCCGCGATCGGGGCATCGTTGATGCTCGCAAACCGGCGGGCCATCAGCCCCGCCTCGTTGAACTCCCACAGCTCGTTCCCGTAGGAGCGGTACCACTGGCCGGCCGCGTCATGCCACTCGTACTCGAAGCGGACGGCCATCCGGTTCTCCCGGAACCCCCACAGCTCCTTCCGGAGACGATACCCCAGTTCCTGCTCCCACTTCCGCCGCAGGAAGTCGCGGATGGCCGGCCGCCTTCGGAGGAACTCGGTGCGGTTGCGCCACTCCGAGTCCTCGGTATAGGCGAGGGCCACCCGCTCGGGATCCCGGCTGTTCCAGCTCTCCTCCGCAACCTGCACCTTGGCGAGGGCGCTCTCCAGGGTAAAGGGCGGGCGAATGGGACTGCTCTGACGAGGCGGAGGGGCCGAGCGCCCGGTCCGTCTCCTGTTATCCTGTGAGTGGCGCGACACGGCGGGATCTTACCTCGAGCGGGGAGGAACGGATGGCGGAGCCGGACCGAGCAGCCACAGCGGGGCGGAAGGAGCGGCTCCGGGCCGCGTCGGAGGCCTTCTTTGCGGCCCTCAATTCCCGAAACTTCGAGGCGATCCCCTATCACGAACAGGTCGTCTTCCGTGCCCCGATCGCTCCCGGCGGGCGGCACTTTCCCCTGCTGGGCCGCGCCGCGCTGCGCACGATCTGGTGGCCGCCGCTCGAACCGCTCCTCTGGGAGGCGAGGATCATCGCCCATTACTACAACGATGACCTCACGGCCATCGTCACCGAGGCGGACATTCACACCCGGAACCCCCGCGCCACGCTCCGGGTCGCCGACCGGTTCACGGTCGATGCCGACGGCATGATCGTGGAGCAGGAGAACCATTTCGATCCGCGGGATGTCACCAGCCCCGGGTGGCGCGGCGCCTGAACGGGGACCCGCCCGCCAGGCGCCGGCTCCGGGGTGCGCCTACTTCGCGACCTTCCGGCGGTAGAACCGCTGCATCAGGGCGCCGACCTCCGCCGCGTGATCCTCCAGCACGAAGTGGCCGCCGTCGAGGAAGTGCAGCTCGGCCCCGGGCAGGTCACGCAGATACGCGGTGGCCCCGGCCTGGGTGAAGAAGATGTCGCCCTTGCCCCAGACGATCAGCGTGGGCGGGCGATGGTCCCGGAGGAACTTCTGCCACGCCGGGTAGAGCGGGACATTCTTCCGGTAGTCGTACAGGAGGTCGAGGTTGGCGCGGTGGGCGCCCGGCCGGGCCAGGAAGAAGAGGTCCGAGTTCCACGCGTCCGGGCTGATCTTCGCGGGGTCGGGCGACCCGGCAAGGTAGATCTGCTTCACGCCGTCCAGCTCCAGGAATCCCTCCAGCGGCTTCTCGGTCTCGGGACTGCGGTTCTTCCACAGCGCTCCCCGCAGGGCGTCCCACACCCCGGTAAAGCCCTCCTCGTAGGTGTTTCCGTTCTGGATGATGAGCCACTGCAGCCAGTCCGGGTGCCGGCCCAGGATGCGGTTGCCGATCGGGCCGCCGTAGTCCTGGAGGTAGAAGCCCGCGCGGGTGACATGGAGCTGCACCAGCAGCTGCTCGGTGATCGAGGCGAGGTGGTCGAACGAGTACTCGAACGTCGCGGGGTCCGGGAGATCGGTGTTGCCGAACCCGGGGTAATCCGGCGCGATGACGTGGAAGGTCGTCGACAGCTCGGGGATCAGGTCCCGGAACATGTGGGACGACGACGGGAAGCCGCCCAGCAGGACCACGGTGGGCCGGGCCGGATCGCCCGCTTCTCGGTAGAAGACGTTCAGGCCCTCGACGACCGCGGAGCGGTAGCGGATGCCGCCAGCGGCCATGGCCGAATCAGGCGCGGATGGAGGGGTGCTGGCGGGTGATGCCGCGGCGATCGCGGCCGCGGTAAGCAGCAGGTGCAGCATGAGATCCTCCCGGAACGGGGACAACGGGAGGGGACCGCGGTCCCCCGGCGGAAAAACGGAGGGGACTCCAGTCGGCCGCGGCCGCCCCTCGGGATCGAGTTCATCCCGTTAGTGGCGGCAGGGGGAGGGATCTTACGTCCCGGGCTCGGGACCCGGGGTTGGAGGCGGGGACTGGTGCAGCAGGTCGAGCGCGGCGAGGAGCCCTTCGGTGTCCTCCCGGCAGGCGGCGCAGCTGCGGATGTGGGCCAGGAACTCGGCGTAGCGGACCCGGGGGTCCTCGCCCCGGCGGACCGCCTCGACGTACTGATCCAGGACCTCGAAGGCGCCATCGCACCCCGGGTCGCGGTCGTCGCCGCCGAGCAGCTGTTCGATGGGGGGACGGTTCATGCCAGGTGCTCCGCGTAGCCCGCGGCGGTGAGCACGTGGCGGAGCTTGCGGCGGGCATCGTGCAGGGTCTTGTAGATCGCCCCGCGCGAGCTGCCGTAGCGCTCCGCCAGCACGTCGATGGGCACCTCGTCGATCGCCGCCGCCTGGAAGACCGTCCGCTGGCGCTCGGTGAGATGCTCCCGGACGGCGCGCTCGAGGGCCGCGGTCAGCTCGCCGCTCACCATGCGGCGCAGCGTGGACGGTGTGGCATCGGGCAGCCGCTCCCAGACCGTGTCATCGGTCTCGACCGGACGATGCCGCCAGGCGTGCCGGCGCAGGCGGGTCGAGACTTCGAAGATGGCAAACTTGCAGGCCCAGGTGGTGAACCGGGCCTCACCCCGGAACTCGCCGAGCTTCCGCAGGATGTTCATGACCGCGTCGTTGGCCGCCTGGACACAGAGGTCGTCCACTTCCTCGAGGGCCCGGTCGGGGAGCCGCGCCCGCCGGCGGCTCGCCTCGGCCCGCGTCACGCGGAGCAAGAGCGCATGCAGCCGGGTGATGGCCGCATCACGCACGGCGCCCATCTGCAGCAGGTCCTGCAGCAGACGCCTCGACTCCTGGTCCGCGGGTGTGGGCATCGGGCGGAAGAATAGGGCCCTGCTTGTCCGGACGGCAGGGCGCCGGCCGGGTGACGGTCAGGCGAACGGAGTGCCCCCGAGCCGGCCGAGGGCCTTACAACCCTTCCCTGGCCCAGTGCGGACCCTCCATCCAGCGTTCCGGGTCGAAGAAGCCACTCGGAAGCGCCCGGTTCGCCTTCCAGTCCTGATACTCCTCCTCCTGGGTGCCGTTGGGCAGGACGATTTTCACCTTGGTGGCAAGCCACGCCTTCCCCACCGGCTGATACCCCCCGAGCCAGGCATCGACCCGGAAATTGGGCCCGGCATCGCCGATGAAGCGGGTGACGATCAGTCGCTTCGGCTCGACCCAGAACTGGGGCGAGAGGGTGTCACCCGGGGTGCTGGTCCCCACGACCCAGGCGAGCGAATCGCCGCTGCCGACGGTCATCGTCCTGCTCACGTCGAACTTGAACTTCGCGAGATCGGCGAGGGTCCGCTCCACCGGCTGGACATAGACCCCCTGGATCAGCGGGAGGAACGGATTCCCGCCCGCGCGCCTCGCCGCCACCTTCCCGCCCCGCACCACCATGATCGAGTCCACCGTGTAGATCACCCCGTTGCCGCTGTCGGGGGGACCGATGTCGATCCGGAGAATCGAGGGCGACGCCACCGTCTCGTACCAGGTCTGCCGGGTCGGCCCGCTGCCGCGATCGACTGTGGTGGTCTGCACGAAGGTGAGGGTCTTGTACCAGCTGTCCTTGTACTTGCGGTACATCTTCTCGACGACGTCACGGCCGGTCTTCGGTGCCTGCTGAGCCGTGACCGGGGCGGCGGGAAGGGTGAACGTGGCAGCCAGGAGGACCGCGGAAAGCGAACGGAGCATCGGGGACTCTCTGCGACGGGAGGGTGGTTGACACCTCCGGCGAGGACGGACCGCCCCGCCGGTCGGTTTCATCGGATGGCCCGGCCCTATTCCCGCCAGAGCGCGTCCCGGACCTCGATGGCGATGGCCCGACGGGCAGGCACCCAGGTCGCGAACAGCACCAGCAGCGTGATCGTGGCCGAAACCAGCACGGCCGTGAGTGCCGACAGGCCGATACTGATTGGAAAATGCCGGGCGAAGCCCCAGGCCACGAGCAGGGTGAGCGGCAGCGCCGCGAGCGCGCCGATTCCCAGCTGGCGCCCTCCCTGCGACAGGAGCATCCGGGTGATCATCGGATCGGTGGCGCCGAGCGCCCGGCGAACGCCGATCTCGCGGGTCTGCCGGCCGATCGCGCGGGCCATGAGCCCGTAGGTTCCACTCAGCGCCAGCAGCAGCGCGAAACCGAAGCAGCCTCCGAACAGCAGGCTCACCGACCGCGCCAGCATCGACGACTTGCTGAGGACCTCGTCCAGGCTGGTCACGCCAGCAGGCACCAGTCGCGGATCGACCTCGCCGATGGCCCGGTAGAACGCGTTCCGGCCGTTGCCCTCGCTCCCGCGATAGCGGAACATCGCGGTGGTTCCCACGGCGGCGCTCTGGCGCAGCGGGAGATACACCGCCTCGGCGCTCCGCTCCCGGCTGAAGGGATTCCCCAGCAGGAGATCGCCGGTCACCCCGACGATCGTCCGCGGTGCGGTTTCTGCCAGGCCGCTCAGCAGGATCTGCGCACCCAGTGCCCGGCCGGGCGGGAAGTGCCGCGCCGCAAAGGCCGCGCTCACGATCGCTACCGGCGGTGCGTCGCGGTCGTCGCGGGAGTCGAACGCCCGCCCTTCCGACACCCGCGATCCGATCACCTCGAGCGAGCCGAGAATGCCATAGATGTAGCTGCGCGGGTGGACCGGTGCCGGCGCGCCGCCGGCGATCTCGAACGCCCCTTCGTCGTCGGTGATGCCGGCCAGGCCGCTGCGGAACACCACCCCGGACAGTTCCGGCCGGGCCGACAGCTGCTCCTGCAGCAGCCGGAAGATGCGTCCACGCGACGCCCCGTCCGGGTACCGATCGGCGGGCAGGTCCACGCCGCTGGCCAGTACGCCGTGGCTGTCATACCCGAGGTCCAGGGTTGCCACCCGGTACGCGATGATCCCGGCCATGCTGCCAAAGAAGAGCAACACGGTCACGACCGCCACCTGGGTGATCACCAGCAGGCGCGCCACCCGTCCCGCCGCGCGCCCCCCGGCCGACGTGCCACCGTCCTTGAGTATCCCGGCGATCTCGACCTTCCCCGCCCGCCGGGCCATGACGCCTCCGAGGACCATCGTGGCCAGCGTCACGAATCCCCCCGCGGCGACGAGCACGGTGCGGTCGAACCCCCAGGCCCACCAGAAGGCGAGGTTGCCTTCGAGGTGCGACCGGCACCAGGCATCGAGGGAGCCGAGTCCCCACCCCGCCAGCCCGGTGGCCAGCACCCCGCCCGCGAGGCAGAGGAGCAGGCTCTCCCATAGCCCCTGCATGATCAGCCGCGCCCGCGGCGCACCCAGCGCCAGCCGCACCGCCGACTCGCGGGCCCTCTCGTTGGCCCGGGCCAGCAGCAGGTTGGTCACGTTGATGCAGGCGAGGAGGAGGATGAGACCGGCGAGAAGATTGAGGACGACGAGAATCAGCGGCGCTTCCTCCCCGATCTGCGCGAGTGGGAAGGTCGATACCCAGAAGCTGGTCGGCGCGAATTGCTCCCCCTCCACCGGCGGGCGCTCCGCCCGGGCCTGGCGCAGGAGCGCGGTGAGCTCGGAAGCCGCGCCCGCCGTGGAGGCACCCGGCGCCAGCCGGCCGTAGGCCTGCACCAGCGCGTCGAGCGGCGCGTCCGGCCGCAGCACCGTGGGGTCGAGCGGTATCCATGCCTCGCTCGCCACCGGAAATCCATAGCCGTCCGGCATGACACCGATCACTCGTGTCGGCGTGCCGTTCATGGCGACGGTACGCCCGATCACCGCGCTGTCCCGTGCGAACAGCACTCGCCAGGCGTAGTAGCTCAATACCACGACCGGCTCCGCGCCCGGCTGCTGGTCATCCGGCCGGAGTCCCCGGCCCAGCAGCGGTCGCGTGCCGGTGACCTCGAAGATGTTCCACTCGCTTGCGGTAGCGCCGATGGCCCGGCTCCCCTCCCCCGTCCCGATCACCAGCTCCTGCCCGCTGTACACCCCGATGTCGCTCAGCCGCGTGACCCGGCCTCGCATCTGGTTGAGGTCCCGGGCCTGGATCGGAATGACCCGGCTGCCCGCCTGGGCGCCCACGCGCACGATTCGCTCTCCCTCCCGGACCGGGATGGGTTTGAGCATCGCGCTGTAGAGGAAGGAGAAAGTGAAGATCGAGAGCCCCAGTCCACCCGCCAGCACCAGCACGGTGAGCAGTGTGAACCCGGGTTGCCGCGCGAGAAGCCGCAGGGCGTACCGTACATCCTGCCAGTAGAGCATGGATCGGATCGCTGTAGAGGGAGACGACGTTCCGACCGGACCAGTGGCGGGCGGAGTGCGTGGCTCCCCCTTACGCTACCCGCCCGGGTACGGTTGCAGACTGCGAGGTCAGGTCTCCGCTAGCTCTCCTGCCGGTGCGGCGCGGCCTCCGCGCCCTCTCGTCCACCAGCAGGTCGAAGATGATCGACTGCAGCCGGACCCGGCCGCCATCCCGGAACACCAGGGCCCGGAATCCGTCCCACTTGGGCTCGTACTGCCCCCCCGACCAGTGGTGAGCTCCTCCGCCGTCCCGGCCTCCATCGGCGGGTAGGGCGACCGGATCGGGAGCGTCACTCCAGCGCGTCCAGCCGGAACCGCCCCGTCCGCGCCAGCAGCGGCTGCCAGAGATCGCCGCAGCGCTTGAGGCGCGCCGGGACGTTCTTCACTGTGAAGTCCGCAATCGCGATTCCCTTCTCCACCTCCCGCCAGCGGAGCGGCGTCGACACACTCGCGGCCGCGGTCGGGCGCACCGAGTAGATGCTGGCGAGGGTGCGGCCCCAGGCATTCTGGTTGTAGTCGACCAGCACCCGTCCCGCCGGCCGCTTCGCCTTCCGGTACTCCGCCGTGATCAGCTTCGGGTGCTCCTCCGCCAGCCGCCAGGCGAGGCGCTTCGCCACGCTCCACACCTGCTTCTGCGTCGGCCCCCGCTGGATCGGGATGTAGACATGGATCCCCTTCGAACCGCTGGTCTTCACCAGCGGCTGCATCCCCAGCTGCTCGAGCGTCTCCCGCAGGAGCAGCGCGACGTCGATCACCCGGCCAAACGGCGCATCGCCCGGGTCGAGGTCGAAGTTGAGGCAATCGGGGCGGTCGGTGTCGTCGCAGCGGGAGTACCAGGGATTCAGGTCGATGCAGCCGAGGTTCACCATCCAGAGCAGCGAGGCGAGGTCCTGCACCATCGGGAACGGCACCAGGCCCGCGCGGGGATGCTCGATCTCGCAGGTCTCGATCCACTCCGGGTGACCGGCAGGCACCCGCTTCATGAAGAAGAAGTCGCCCCGGATGCCGTCGGGATAGCGCTTCATCACCATCGCGCGGTCCTTCAGGTGCGGCAGGAGCCACGGCGCCACGGCCGAGTAGTACGCCAGCAGGTCGCGCTTGGTGAGCCCCAGCTCGGGGAAGAAGACCTTGCTGAGGTTGGTGAGCTCGACGACGCGGCGTCCCACCCGCACGCGGGCGGCATCGGCGGCGTCGGCGGCCGAGAGCGCGGGAGCCGCCGCGGCGGGACTCATGAGGTCACCCGGGGGGCGCGCGGCCCGTGGCGGATGCTCCCGGCCAGCTTCGTGCAGGACAGCGCGTTTCCCGACTGCGCCGCCCGGAGCATGAGTGCCCCGCGGCTCATGTCGCCCCGGCCCACGAAGCCGGAGGGACACAGAGGCCGGTCGCCCAGGGCGCCCAGGAGCACGTCGGCATACCTGTCGCTCGCCACGCTGCCGAGCGGCACGAAGTCGGTGTCGGCGTTGGCGCCCAGCACCAGCGCGTCGTGCTCCAGCGGGATACGGTAGCGGGGATCGCTCGGCACGATATCGACGGTGCCGAAAAGTCCCAGGTCGCGCAAGGTGATGGGAGTTTCCGCCGGCAGGAGCCGCGCCTCCGGAGCGGAACCTTCGCGCCCTTCCGGGTTTCCGAGAGCCCGATGGCGATCGCCTGCTCAATGTGGACGCGCCATGTCGGTGGCGCACGCGCCCACGGGGGGTAGCAGAAGTGCGGCCAGCGCTCTTCCCGACCTGCCCGTGACGCTGCATACTCTCCCCTCGACCCAGCGACGATTCCCCCGCCCAACGAGTCTCCCCGCATGAGCCAGGTCTCCCGCATCCTGAGGAACGGCCAGTGGACCGCCGCGCGAAGCCGTGACACCCGCTTCATCAGGAATCCCGCCACGCTCGAGCTGGTCGGCACGGTCCCCGAGTGCAACGCCGACGATGTCGACGCCGCGGTCGATGCCGCCGCCACCGCCCAGTATGGCTGGTGGAAGACGCCCGGCGTCGAGAAGGCGAAGCTGCTGCGGGAGGTGGGAGCCCGGATCCGGAAGAAGGAGCGGGAGCTGGCGACGCTGATGACGCGGGAGACCGGCAAGCCGCTGATCGAGGCGATCGACTGCATCGACTGGGTGGCGGCGGCGTTCGAGTACTACGCCGAGGTGGGACGGCGGAGCTACGGCAATTCGATCCCGCCGGTGGCGCCGCACCAGGTCAACTTCACCATCAAGGAGCCGTTCGGCGTGGTGGCGGCGATCGTGCCGTTCAACTTCCCCCTGCTCCTGATGGCCTGGAAGGTGGCCCCGGCGCTGGCCGCGGGAAACACCCTGGTCTGCAAGCCGCCCCACCAGAACCCGCTGTCCAACCTGCTCCTGGCGGAGTGCTACGACGTCCTCCCGCCCGGCGTCGTCAACATCGTCACCGGCGGCCCCACCACCGGCGAGGCGCTGGTGCGTCACCCGCGGGTCGACATGATCGCCTTCACCGGGTCGGTCGCGGCCGGGCGCCGGATCGCATCGATCGCCGGCCAGGAGCTCAAGAAGGTGAACCTCGAGCTCGGCAGCATCGACCCGTTCATCGTCTTCGCCGACGCCGACCTCGACGTGGCGGTCCCGGGCGTGGCCTGGGCCCGGCTCCTCAATGCCGGCCAGGTCTGCACCTCATCCAAGCGGATCTACCTGCTGGAACCGATCGCGGAGGAGTTCCTGCGCCGGCTCGACGCCCACCTCCCCACCCTGACGCTGGGCGATCCGCTCGACGCCGCGACCGACATCGGCCCCCTGATTTCCGCCGAGGCACTGGAACTGGTGGAGCAGCAGGTGGAGCGGGCGGTCAAGGAAGGCGCGACCCTGCACCGGGGCGGGAAGCGGGTGCAGCCCAACGGCCTGCCCGGGCACTTCTTCGAGCCGACGGTGCTCACGAACGTGAAGCACGGCTCGCTGCCCACCACCGAGGAGATCTTCGGCCCGGTGCTCTCGATCATCGTGGCGAAGACCCCCGATGAGGCGATCGCGATGGCCAACGACTCACGCTACGGCCTGGGCGCGTCGATCTACACGAAGGACCTGGAACTCGCGATGCGGGCGATGGAGAACATCAAGGCGGGCACCTTCTGGATCAACGACCCCCTCACCGACAATGACGCCGGACCGTTCGGCGGGATGCGCTGGAGCGGGGTGGGCCGGGAGCTGGGCGAGGAGGGACTCGACGCCTTCCGCGAGCCCAAGCACGTGCACATGGACTACGTGATGGAGCGGAAGAACTACTGGTATCCCTATCGCGATCGACCGATACCGGGGCACGGGTGAGCAGCGCTGAGTTTCGGGCTCCGATTCCCTGACAGCGAATCACGAAGAACACGAAGCCACGAAGGGCACGAAGAGGCATCTTCGTGCTCTTCGTGCCTTCGTGATCTTCGTGATTCGCAGTTGCTGTTTACTCGGAACTCGAAACTCTACTTCGTCAGCTCGTGGCAGAACTCCGAGAAAACCCCCACATACCGGTCGATGTCCTCCGGCGTGTGCTGCACCGACAGCGTCCACTGCTCCTCGTCGCCCGGGGTCATGAAGATCCCCCGGTTCAGCAGCCACGGATACGACGCCGAGAAGAGCTCCGGCCGGGTATCGAGGAAGTCACGGTAGCTCTTCATCGGCGTCGCCCGGTAGGAGACGCAGCCCTTCGCGTCGAGATTCACCGTGTGCGCCGGGATCCCGTACTTCCGGATGGCCGCCTCGCACCCGTCGATGAGCCGCCGGGCCAGCGTCGCGAGGTAGGCGTACGCCTCGGGCGTCAGGATCTCGCGCATTGTCACCAGCCCCACATGCGCGATCAGCGGGTTCCCGTTGTAGGTCCCCTGCTGCGACACCCCCTGCTCGATCAGGAACATCAGGTCCTTCCGCCCCCCGAAGGCCGCCGCCGGCAGCCCCCCGGCGATCGCCTTGGCGAGGCAGACCAGGTCGGGCTGCACCCCGAACCGCTCGGTGGCGCCCCCCGCCGCAATGGTGAACCCGGTCTTGATCTCGTCGTAGATGAAGATCACGCCGTACTTCGTGCACAGCTCCCGCACCCGCTGGAGGTAGCCCGGCTGCGGCAGCACGATCCCGATGTTCATCATCGCCGGCTCCATGATCAGGCAGGCGATCTCGTGCCCCCGCTCGGCGAACAGCCGCTCGAGGTGGTCGGCGTCGTTGAAGGGCACGACCTCGACATACTTCGCGGCGTCCTTGACCATGCCCCGGGAGACCGGCGCCTTGGCGGGGCGCTCCCGGCCACCCATCACGTCGGCATTGGGGACGATCGAGAACATCACCGAGTCGTGATGTCCGTGATACGACCCCTCGATCTTGCAGACGATGTCCCGCCCGGTGGCGGCCCGCGCCACCCGGATGGCGTCCATCGTGGCCTCGGTGCCGGAGTTGGTGAACCGGATCGCCTCGAGGTTGAACCGGCGGCAGATCACCTCCCCGAACTCCACCGCTTTCTCGGTGGTCGCGGCGAAGTGGGTCCCCTGGCTCGCCGCTTCCCGGCACGCCTCCACGATCCGGGGATGGGCGTGGCCCACGACCATCGCCCCGAACCCGTTATGGAAATCCAGGTAGTCGTGCCCATCCTGGTCCCAGACATGGCTTCCGGCGCCCCGGGCCACGTAGAGGGGATAGGGTTGCATCTTCTGGAACGACGAGACCACCCCGTACGGGAGGATGGTCCGGGCCCGCTGGAACAGGGCGGCCGACTTGGGGGTCCGGGCGAGGAGGGCGCCCATCTCCCGGTCCGCGATCTCTTGGGCGCGGGACAGGAGACGGCCGAGTCCCGCCGAGCCCTGGGAAGGCACAGTGGCGGTCATAGGACAGAATTGTTGTTGGAGGTACGGGTAGCTGGTGCTATCGCCTGCTGCGGGGAATACCGGCGGTCCGGGGGATTGGGAGCCGGGCCTCGACCCAAGGTGCGGTCCGGTGCACGGGTTGTCAACTCCGCCCGCGACCTGCATCTTCACCTCTTCTCCTACCCCGCGCGGCATGGAACCGGTCATCAAGCTCGAGCACGTCGCCAAGCGCTTCGACACCTTCGTCGCGGTGCATGAAGCCAATTTCGAGATCGGCAAGGGTGAGTTCTTCTCCATGCTCGGGCCCTCCGGGTGCGGGAAGACCACGACCCTCCGCATGATCGCCGGCTTCGAGCAGCCCACCTCCGGGCGGATCCTCCTCGAAGGTCAGGACGTCTCCACCGTCCCGCCCTACCGCCGCAACGTCAACACCGTCTTCCAGCACTACGCGCTCTTCCCCCACATGACCGTCCGCGACAACGTCGCCTTCGGTCCCCGGAGCCGGAAGCTGGCGGAGTCGGAAGTGACCCGGCGGGTCGAGGAACTGCTCACCGTCACCCGGCTCACCCAGTTTGCGAGCCGGAAGCCGGCCCAGCTCTCCGGCGGCCAGCAGCAGCGCGTCGCCCTGGCCCGGGCCCTGGTGAACTACCCCAGCGCCCTCCTCCTCGACGAGCCCCTCGGCGCCCTCGACCTCAAGCTGCGGCAGGCGATGCAGTTCGAGCTCAAGCGGATCCAGCGCGACGTCAACATCACGTTCATCTACGTGACGCACGACCAGGAAGAAGCCCTGACCATGTCGGACCGGATCGCGGTCATGAACGAGGGCCGGGTCGAGCAGATCGGGACGCCGGAGGAGATCTACCACGCCCCCGCCACCGTCTTCGTGGCCAACTTCATCGGGGTGGCGAACCTCATTCCCGCCACCGTCGTCGGGATGAATGGCCAGCTGGTGGTCGCGCTCGAGGGCGACACCCGGATGGAAGCCGCCACTGCCGACTGGGCCCGGAAGCCCGGCACCCAGGGGATGCTGATGATCCGGCCCGAGCGCCTCCATTTCAGCGAGAACGGCAAGGGCCTCCCCGTCACCCTCGCCGCCGCCGCCTTCAGCGGCCCGGTGATCCGGCTGGCCCTCCGCACCGGCAGCGGCCTCGAGATGATCGCCCACGTGCCCTCCGACGGCCCCCGTCCCCCGCTGGAACCGGGCCGCCAGTACGTCGTCCGGTGGGACGCCGACGGTGCCCGGCTGCTGCCCCCCAAGGCCACCGCGTCGCCGATCGACATGGACCTGCGTCCCACACTCGACCTCGCCACCCAGTAACCCCCACCGCCCCTGAGGTGACTGCATGAGCAAGCACGAATACGACGACCAGGAGCTCCAGGCCCTGCTCCGCCGCGCCCTCTCCCGCCGAGCCTTCCTGGGCCGGTCCGCTGCCGCCGCCGGCACCTTCGCGCTCGGCAGCGCCCTCCTGCAGGCCTGCGCCAAGAAGGAAGGGGTCGCCGCCGGCGCCGACACCACCAAGGCCATGGCCGCCGGGGGTGCCAAGGCCACGGTGCGGATCTCCAACTGGCCGCTGTACATCGACAAGGAGACGGTCGAGGACTTCAAGAAGGCGACCGGCTACGGCGCGGTCTACACCGAGGACGTCAACGACAACAACGAGTTCTTCGCCAAGATCGACGAGCCCCTCAAGCGGGGCCAGAGCATCGATCGCGACATCATCGTCCTCACCGACTGGATGGCCGGCCGGCTCATCAAGATGGGCTACACCCAGCCGCTGGTGGACAGCGCCTTCCCCAACAAGGCCAACCTGGTCGATGGGCTCAAGAACGTCGGCTTCGATCCCGGCCGCGCCCACAGCGTGCCGTGGATGTCGGGCATGACCGGCATCGGCTACAACCCCAAGAAGACCGGCAAGGAGATCACCAGCTTCAACGAGATCTTCAACCCGAAGTACAAGGGCCAGGTCACCATGCTCACCGAGATGCGCGACTCGGTGGGCCTCGTCATGCTGGGCGACGGCAAGGACCCCGCCAACTGCACGCTCGACGACGCCAAGGCCGCCTGCGCCAAGATCAAGAAGTACCGCCAGAACGGGCACATCCGCTCGTTCACCGGCAACGACTACGCCGAAGATCTCGCCGCCGGCAACCTGGCCATCTGCATCGCCTGGTCGGGCGACATCCAGGGCCTCAAGGCCGACAACCCCGACCTGCAGTGGATCGCGCCGAAGGAAGGGGCGATGCTCTATTCGGACAACATGATGATTCCGAAGACCAGCGACCGCGCCGAGGGCGCCAGCGCCTTCATGAACTACTGCTACGACCCGGCCCACTCGGCCAAGATCGTGGCCGCCGCGCCCTACCTCTCGCCGGTGAAGGGCACCGGCGACGAGCTGGCCAAGATCAACGCCGATCTCGCCAAGAGCCCGCTGGTGAATCCGCCCGATGAAGTCCGCTCCCGGCTCCACGTCTTCAAGTGGCTCGAGGAAGCCGAGGACACCGAGATCAACCGGCTGTTCCAGGACGCGATCGGAGCGTGAGGTAGATGGCTGGCATCGCCGCCGGCGGTTCCCGCCGGAGTGCCGTGGCCCCCTGGCTCCTCGTGGCGCCAGGGGTGCTCTGGCTCATCTTCTTCTACCTGATCCCCACGCTGGCCCTGGCGCGGACCTCGTTCCAGACCGGCGACCTGCCGTTCTACGACGGCTACCGCCGTGCCTTCACCGATTACGGCGAGCACATGCTGCGGTCGTTCGGCTACGCCCTGACCGCGACGGTGCTCGCCATCCTGCTGGGCTACCCGCTGGCCTACGTGATGGCGTTCCGGGCCAACCGGCTCAAGAACTTCCTGCTCGGCCTCGTCATCCTGCCGTTCTTCACCACCTTCCTGGTGCGCACCTTCGCCTGGAAGACGATCCTCAATGACAACGGGCCGGTGGTGGCGCTGCTCGCCACCCTGCACCTGCTGCCGAGCGACGGCCGGCTCCTCAACACCATCTGGGCGGTGATCGGCGGGATCACCTACAACTTCCTGCCGTTCATGATCCTGCCGATCTACGTGAGCCTGGAGAAGATCGACCGGCGGCTCACCGAGGCGGCGCAGGACCTCTACTGCAACCAGTTCACCTCGTTCCGGAAGGTGGTGCTCCCGCTCTCGCTCCCGGGCGTGCTCGCGGGCAGCCTCCTCACCTTCATCCCGGCGTCGGGCGACTTCCTCAACGCCGAGCTCCTCGGCAGCCCGAACCAGAAGATGCTGGGCTCGGTGATCCAGGGGCAGTTCCTCACCGTCCGCGACTACCCGCTCGCGGCGTCCCTCTCCTTCGCCCTGATGGCGCTGATCACCGTCCTGGTGCTGCTCTACGCCCGGGCACTCGGCACCGAGGACCTCGCCTGATGGCCCGCGAGAAAACCGGATCCGTCGGCTCCCGCTGGACCGGGCCGCTCCTCGACCTCTACGCCGGCCTGGTGCTGCTGTACCTCTTCCTCCCGATCTTCGTGATCGTGGCGTACAGCTTCAACAAGCCCGACGGCAAGTTCAATTTCGTCTGGAAGGCCTTCTCGCTCGACGCCTGGAAGGACCCCTTCCTCTTCCCGGCGCTGGTCGAGGCGATGAAGCTCTCGCTCAAGGTGGCGGCGGTCTCCACCACCGTGGCGACGATCTTCGGGGCGATGATCGCGCTGGCGCTCTGCCGCTACGACTGGAAGGGCGCCGGGCCGGTCAACTTCCTGCTGGTGCTGCCCCTCACCACCCCGGAAGTGGTGCTCGGCAGCTCGCTCCTGTCGCTCTTCCTCCAGGCCAACATCCAGACCGGGTTCTGGACCATCGTCATCGCCCACATCATGTTCTCGGTGAGCTACGTGGCGCTGACGGTCAAGGCGAGAATCCGGGGGTTCGACTGGACCCTGGAAGAGGCGGCGATGGACCTCTACGCCTCGCCGCTCCGGGTCATCTTCAAGGTGACCCTGCCGCTCATCGCCCCCGGCATCGCCGCGGCGGCCATGCTCTCGTTCGCCCTCTCGCTCGACGACTTCATCATCACGCTCTTCAACGCCGGCAACCAGGTCACCTACCCGCTGTACGTCTACGGCGCCCGCCGCGCCGCCTTCCCGCCCCAGATCAACGTGCTGGCCACGGTGATCCTGCTGGCGAGCCTGGTGCTGCTGGGGATCACGGTGCTGTGGCAGAACCGGCGCCTCAAGGAAGCCTTGACCTCCTGACACGCGCCAGACAACAACCGCCACCACGAAGCCACGAAGGACACGAAGAAGGCACGAAGAACTGCTGTTCTTCGTGACACCTTCGTGCTCTTCGTGTCTTCGTGGTGGCAGTTGAGGTTGTTGTTGCCGGACGCCGCCTTAGACCCTGAGGGGGAGCGCCCTCAGTCGCTTGCCATTGAGCGCAAAGATGGCATTTGCGACCGCCGGCGCGATCGGCGGCGTCCCCGGCTCACCCACCCCGGTCGGAGCCTCCGCCGACGGCACCATGTGCACCTCGACCGTCGGCATCTCGTTGATCCGGAGCACCCGGTAGCGGTCGAAGTTCCCCTGCTCCACCTGCCCGTCCTTGAGCGTGATCTCGCCGTAGAGCGCGGCCGAGAGCCCGTAGGCGATCCCGCTCTCCATCTGCATGCGCACAATATCGGGGTTGATGACCACGCCGCAGTCGACCGCGCACACCACCCGGTGCACCCGCGGCGCCCCGTTCTCGATCGAGACCTCGGCCACTTCGGCGACATAGGAGCTGAACGACTCGTGCACCGCGATACCCCGGGCCCGGCCCGCCGGCAGCGGCGTGCCCCAGCCGGCCTTCTCCGCCGCCAGGTTGAGCACCCCGAGGTGCCGGGGCGCGTTCGCCAGCAGCTCCCGGCGGAACTCCACCGGGTCCCGCTTCGCCGCCGCCGCCAGCTCGTCGATGAACGACTCCACCGCGAAGGCGGTGTGGGTATTCCCCACCGAGCGCCACCACTGTACCGTCACCGGGAGTACGGGCGACGTGAGTTCCACCTGCAGGTTGGGAATGGCGTACTTCGTCGTCGCCGCGCCCTCGACGGTGGTCGGGTCGATCCCGTCCTTGATCATCCCCTGGAACACCGAGCCCGCCACGATCGACTGTCCCACCACCCGCTGCTGCCACGCCACCGCCCTCCCCGAGGCGTCCACCGCGCCCCGGAGCGCGTGCACCGTGAGCGGCCGGAACATTCCCGCCCGCATGTCGTCCTCGCGGGTCCAGACCAGCTTGACCGGCGCCGTCGCCTTGGCCGCCTGTGCGACCGACAGCGCCTCGAGCAGGTAGTCCGACTGGGGATTCGCCCGCCGGCCGAAGCTCCCGCCAGCGTAGAGCATGTGAATCTCCACCTGCTCCGGCTTGAGCCCCGCCGCCTGCGCCAGGGTCATCTGGTCGGCGGTGTGCAGCTGTTCCCCGTTCCAGACCTCGAGCTTCCCGGGCGAGAGCTGCACCACGCAGTTCATCGGCTCCATGCAGGCGTGGGCCAGGAAGGGCACCTCGTAGACCCCCTCGACCACCGTCCCGCCCTTCGCCAGCGCCGCGGCGGCGTTGCCGTCCTTCCGCGCCACCTTCCCCGGCTTCGTCGCCAGGTCGCGGTACTCCGCCGAGATCTGCGAAGTGCTCTTCGTGAACGCCTTGCTCTCGTCCCACTCGATCGTGAGCGCGTCACGCCCCTTCTTGGCCGGCCAGGTCCCGTCAGCCAGCACCGCCACGCCGGTCGGGATCTGCACCACGTCCTTGACCCCCGGCAGCGCCTTCGCGGCGGTGGCGTCGAAGCGCTTGACCGTGGCGCCGAAGCGGGGCGGGTGCGCCACCACCGCCACCAGCATCCCCGGCAGCTGCACGTCCTGGGTGAACTGCGCCTTGCCCATCGACTTCGCCTTGCTGTCCACGCGCGCCGAGTGCTTGCCGATCAGCTTGAAGCTGGCGGGATCCTTGAGCGGCACGTTCTCCGGCACCGGGAGGGCCGCCGCCTTCACCGCCAGCGAGCCGTAGTCGAGCCGCTTCCCGGTCGCCGGGTTGGTGACGACACCCGCATCGGTGGTCAGCCCGGCCGCATCCACCCCCCACTCCTTCGCCGCCGCCGCGACCAGCATCGCCCGCGCGGTGGCGCCCGCCTGCCGGAGCTGGGCATAGCTGTTCGCGATCGCGGTGCTGCCGCCGGTGCCCTGCATCGGGCCGAAGAAGAGGTTGTTGTATTTCGAGGCGTCGGCCGGGGCGCCCTCGACCTGGACCTTGGCCCAGTCGGCGTCCAGTTCCTCGGCGACGATCGTCGCGAGGCCGGTGTACGTCCCCTGCCCCATCTCGAGGTGCTTGGCGACCACGCTCACCCGCCCGTCCTCGCCGACCCGCACGAAGGCGTTGGGCGCGAAGGCCGGCTTGAACGGCGCCGCCGCCTGCGCCGGCTCCGCCCCCCGCGGGCCACACCCGCTGATCTCCACCGCGATGACCAGCCCACCCGCCGCCGCCCCCGCCTTCACGAAGTCCCGCCGCGTCAGCATCGTGCTCATGGCTCAGGCCTCCTGGCCGGCGGCGCGATGAATCGCGCTCCGGATCCGCTGGTAGGTCCCGCAGCGGCAGATGTTCCCCTGCATCGCCGCGTCGATGTCGCCATCGCTCGGGTGCGCGTTCTTCGCGAGCAGCGCCGCCGCCGACATGATCTGGCCCGACTGGCAGTAGCCGCACTGGGGCACCGACTCCGCCACCCATGCCTGCTGCACCGGGTGACTCCCGTCGGCGGAGAGCCCTTCGATGGTGGTGATCTTCTTCCCTGCCACCGCCGCGACCGGCGTGATGCAGGAACGGATGGCCTCGCCGTCGAGGTGCACGGTGCAGGCGCCGCACTGGGCCATCCCGCAGCCGAACTTGGTGCCGGTAAGTCCCAGCGTGTCCCGAAGCACCCAGAGCAGTGGCGTATCGGGGGCCACGTCCACGGACTGGGCCTTCCCGTTGACCGAGAGAGAGATCACGTCGCGTACCTGTGCTGGAGGAAGAGGAGAGGATGCCGGCCTTCGCAGGCAACATGCGGAACCTGGAGCGGCTCCGTCAAGCCGGTTCGTCGCGCGGTGACAGGCCCGTGACCTCGCTCGTCCGCGCTGCTATGGTACCGAAGCAGCTTCCTCGCTCGCAGAACCTTGGACAGGAGCATCGCGTGAGACACCTCGGCAGGTGGACTGGCTCCTGGCTGCTCCTCGGGCACCTGGCGGTGACGGCGGCTTGGGCCCAGTCACCCGCCCTGGTCATCACCGGCACGACCCTCTGGGACGGCTCCGGTGCGCCGGCGCGCCCCTCTACCACCGTGGTGGTAGAAGGCGGCAGGATCCGGTGCGTCGGCACGGCGAAGGCCTGCCCCGCGCCACGCGGGGCGACCCGGATCGACGGCACCGGCAGGTTCCTGCTTCCCGGGCTCATCGACACCCACGTCCACCTGCTGCTCCGGCAGAACGGCGTCACCGACACCACCATCAAAGCCGACCTGCACGACCTGCTGGCGCGCGGCGTCACCGCCGTGCGCGACATGGGGAACAATCCCCCCCAGCTGCGCATCGCCGTCGATTCGGCCGGTCCCGCCCCGCGGGTCTTTGCCATGCAGCTGGTGGCGGGCATCAACTTCTTCCGCCCCGAGACCGAGCGCACCGAGGACGGGCATATCCGCAATCATGCCCCCGCGTCGACCGGGATGCGGCAGCTGGGCTGGTGGCCGATCATGTTCACCCTCCAGGGCGACGCCCAGCAGGTCGTCGACGAAGCCCGGAAGGCCGGGGCCATCGGGCTCAAGCTCTACCAGGACCTCGACACCATCCAGATCGCGCGCCTGGTGGCGGCCGCTCACGCGGCGGGCATGCCGGTGTGGGGCCACGCCTGGGTCCAGCCCTCGAGTGTGGGGGAGCAGGCCCGCGCCGGCCAGGATGGGGTGGTGCACGCGGCCGGCCTCGTGGGGGAGCTGATCGGTGTCGCCACCCGCGATACCGCCCGGGGGAGCAGCTCGCTCCTGGAGATCACCGCCGACTCCGCCACCCCGGAAAGCGCCTCCCGCCCCCAGGTGCTCGCGGCGCTCGACACCATGCACGCGCGGGGCACCTTCCTCGAGCCCACGCTGCAGGCGGAACTGCTCGGGGCCGAGCGGGCCCGCGCCACTCAGCGGCGCCTCACCCTGGCCCAGCGCTATGCCCTCGCCGGCAGCGGCTTCGGGATCGCGGCGACCCGTGAGGCCATCCGCCACGGAGTCCGCCTCACCGCCGGCACCGACCACGTCGCCTATGGCCCCGCCGACGAGCGGCCCCAGCTCGCGGACGAGTTGGCCCTCTTCGTCGACTCGCTCGGCATGGCCCCGGCGCAGGCGCTCCTCGCCGCCACCCGCGACGCGGCCATCGCCCTCGGCAAGTCGGGCGACAGCCTAGGCACGGTGAAGGCCGGGAACTACGCCGACCTCGTCCTCTTCAGCGCCGATCCCTTGGCCGACATCCGCAGCCTGACCAAGGTGGAGTGGGTGATGAAAGAGGGCGTGGTATACAGGCCGGAGGACCTGAGGGCGATCGGCCGAGCGCCCAGCCCCTGAAAAACTGCCACCACGAAGACACGAAGAGCACGAAGGCACACGAAGAACCGACTTACCGGTCTTCTTCGTGTTCTTCGTGACTTCGTGTTCTTCGTGATTTGCAGTTGCTGTTGAGTACTTCGGAGTTGGAGCGACCTACTGCTCCACGGGGAGTTCTGTCCGCTCCGCCCACTGGGTCCACGACCCGGTGTAGATCCTCACCCGCGGATATCCCAGGAGGTACCGGAGCGCGAAGTACACGTGACTCGCCTCGGTGCCGCTGTTGCAGTAGATGATGATGTCCCGCGCCGGCAAGATCCCCTGCGCCTCGTAGCTCGCCCGGAGCGCCGCGAGCGGCTTCCAGGCCAGCACCAGGTTCGTCTTCTCGAGGTCGTCCTTCCACGGGTGATTCACCGCGGACGGAATGTGCCCCCGCCGCGCCTGGGCCCCGGCGCTGCCGGCGTACTGCTCCGGTGGACGGGCGTCGACCAGCATCGCCCCCGACAACCCCAGCGCCGCCGAGCGGACATCCTCGAGCGACGCCACCGCGGGGCGGAAGTCGCCGGGCCGGAACGCCGGGCCCACCGCCGTCCAGCGCGGATACGCCTGCGTCAGCGGCCGGTTCTCCACCTCCCACCGCGCATACCCGCCGTCCAGCAGGTACACCCGGCGCGCCCCGGCACTCGCCAGCAGCCAGCAGACGAAGGTCGCGTCGATGTCGAGCTGGTCTCCCGCACTGTAGACCGCAATCGGGCGCGTCGGGTCGAGCGAGAGCCGCCGGAAGAGCTCGGCGTAGTGCTCCGCCGGGAGCAGCTGGAAGGGCAGTTCGTACTGCTGCGCCCGGAGGGTCTCGATGTTGAGCCACGCCGCGTTGGGCAGGTGATTCTGCAGGTAGTTCACCCACGGCTGCCGCACGTCGAGAATCCGCACCGGGGCCGTGTCCGCCAGCGCCTGCAGCGCCGCCGGCGTGATCAGCGTCGGCACCTGCCCCGCCAGACCCGTCGCACCCGCCAGCACCGTGATGGCCAGCGACCAGCCGATGACCCTAGTCCTCACTGCTCACCCCCATCTGCTCCCGTTCCATCTCCTGGTAGATCCGCGCCGCGTTGCGGCGGAGCCGCGAGTTCCACGTGACCGGCCGGCCTTCGTCGGCCGACGGATACGGCGCCAGCGCCTTCCGCTGCGACACTCCCCGTCCCACCTCCGCCCGCATCGAGTCACGGAGCGCGGTGATGTACTCCCGCGTTGTCGCCGTCATCGTCCGCGGGTCGGCGGGAATGCGCCCATGCCCCGGGACGATCACCCGCGGCGCCAGCGAGTCGATGAACGTCAGCGCCCGGAGGAGCGCGGTCGAGTTCCCGTCGACCACCATCGTCCCGCCATCCTCGAGCAGGATGTCCCCCGCGAACAGCACGCCCTCGCGCGGCAGCCAGATCACGAGGTCGCCCGCCGAGTGGGCGTTGCCCGGGTGGATGATGGCGACGGTCCGCCCCCCCAGGCGCAGCGTGTCACTCGCGCTCACCGGCCGGTCGGGCGCGTTGGCGTACTCGAAGCCGAGCAGTTCCTGGAGCCCCACCACCCGGTCCCATTCGGCCAGCATCGCGTCCGGACCGCCTTCGGCCGCGAGCACCCGGGTGTCCGGATGGGCCACGATCTTCGCGCCGGCCCGCTTGAACTCGATCGCCCCGAACATCATGTCGGGATGATGGGCGTAGAGCACCAGGTACCGGATCGGCAGCCTGGAGACCGTGCGGATCGTGCGGATCACCGCCCGCGCCTGTGCCGGACTCGCCACCCCGCCCACCGCCACGATCCCCCGCTTCGTCACCACGAATCCGGCGTTCGGCCGCCCCTCGGCGCCCTTGCCGGAGTCGCCCAGCACCGCGTAGACCCCGGGCGCAAGCCGCTGGAGCGGGTACCGGGTCTTCTCGGTGGTGACGGAGAACGCCCGCACCCGCACCGGCGCCACCGCGGAATCCTGCGCAACCAGCCGGCCGGACGGGCCCGAGAGCAGCACTCCACCGACGAGAAAGGCGGCCAGCCGCCGGAGCGCCTGACCGCCTTGCCGCTTTGCCGCCTTGCCGCTTCTCATGTCGTCGCGAACTTGATCTCCGCCGACCCGGAGAACTCGCTTCCCCGGTTGTCCCGTGTCACGAACGTCAGCGAGGCTTCCTTCTCCGCCTTGAGCTGGAAGCTCACCATCGGGTCCCGGCTGATCCCGCTGGTCCACTCGAAGGTCGCCACCTCCTGGTCGCCGTAGCGCACCACCACGTCCTTGATGAACCAGGGCGGGATGATGTTGGCGTTGGCGTCACGGAAGAAGCCGGTGTCCATCGGGTGCTGCACCAGCACCTGCACCCGGATGGTATCGCCCTTCTGGATCCGCTCAGGGACCACGATCCTGGTCTTCCCGGTTTCTGGCATGGCTCACCCGCACCCGTTGAGGGTGGTTTCGACCTTGAGATAGTCCGCCCAGAGCGCGCCCGTGCTGGTGTCGGCGATCGCCCGGATCCAGCTCGTGCGCTTCATCTTGATCCGGGTCTGCAGGTTCACCGGGCCCAGCGCCGGCGTGAAGTGGAACGCCGTCACCAGCGGGTCGGGATTGTGGTCGACGATGAGGTAGAGGTGCTTCACGTACTCGTCGGCCGTCATCGGAAGGTCCGACTCGATGATCACCGGCACGTAGCGACCGTCTTCGGCCATCGTCGGCATGTCGAGCGTCACCTTGCCGCGGGTGATCGGGCGGCCCTGGAAACGCTCGTCGTAGATCTTCTGGACCACCTCGTTCGGCACCGGCGGATCGTCCGGCCCGGGACGCACGGTGCGGAGCATCGCCGGCAGCTGCCGCCCGGCGCCGGAGGCGCCTTCCACGGCGGCAACCGCACCCAGCAGGCCCAGCGCCCGGAGGAAGTGGCGGCGTTCAATCGGTTCGGACATCAGTACCCTCGGCGAAGTCGTCTCAATTGAAGCTGGGGGTGGGGAAACCAGCCGTCAAGCACACCGGGTTCTGCCCCCCGGCGACCAGATCTGTCCTCCTGATGGGCCGACCAAGTCTGTCATCCCGATGGGCCGACCAGGTCTGTCATCCCGATGGGCCGACCAAGTCTGTCATCCCGAGGAGCGCAGCGACGAGGGATCCCTGCTTTTTCCGTAGAGGAACTCGGTCACGCCCCCCCGATCGCCCGGACCTGCTCCTCCAGCCGCAGCCGGTCCAGTTTCTCCACCGGCAGCGCCAGCAGGAGGTCGATCCGGCGGCTCAGCACGGTGAAGGTCTCGCGGAAGGCCCGGAGCTTCGCCTCATCGCTCCCCTCCACCTCCGCCGGATCAGGCATTCCCCAGTGAGCCAGGAGCGGCTGCCCCGGAAAGATCGGGCAGGCTTCCTTCGCGCGGTCGCAGACCGTGATCACGAAGTCCCACCGCTGCTGGTCCAGCCCGTCCAGCCCCTTCGGCTGCCGGCCGCTCCAGTCGATCCCCGCCTCCGCCAGAACCCGGACCGCGTACGGATTCACCTGTCCCGCCGGCCGCGACCCCGCCGAGACCACCTCGAACCGGCCGCCCCCCTTCCTGGTCAGCAACGCCTCCGCGATCTGGCTCCGGGCGGAGTTCCCGGTGCACAGGATGAGGATGCGGCGTTTTCCCTGGTGAGACGACACGGTCATGACGAAGTCTCCTGAACTGGCGGGGCTGAGATGTCCGAGGGGAAGAACCGCCTGCCCCACAGCGAGAGGTACACCAGGCCGACGAGAGCGGGAACCTCGACCAGCGGCCCGACCACCGCGGCCAGCGCCTCCCCCGAGGCCAGGCCGAACGTCCCGATCGCCACCGCGATCGCGAGCTCGAAGTTGTTGCCGGCGGCGGTGAACGATATGGCGGCGGTGTCTTCGTACGAGAAGCCCAGCCGGCGGGCGAGCAGGAATGCCAGGGTGAACATCAGGGCGAAATAGGCCAGCATCGGCAAGGCGATCCGGAAGACGTCCAGCGGTTGCCGAAGAATGCGATCGCCCTGCATGGCGAACATCAGCACGATGGTGTAGAGCAGGCCGAGAAGCGCCACCGGCCCGATCCGCGGGAGGAAGCGGGACTCGTACCACTCCCTCCCCCGGCGTGCGACCAGCACTCGGCGGGTGAGGTAGCCCGCCACCAGGGGAATGCCGAGGAAGATCGCGACGCTCGTCGCGATCGCCCGCATGGAAATGTCGAGGGTCGCCCCGGCATCGCCGAGCCACTGCGGCACCACCGCGAGGAAGAAGTAGCCCAGCGCGGAATACGTCAGAATCTGAAAAAGGGAGTTGAGCGCGACCAGCACCGCGGCAAGCTCGCCTGAACCGCATGCCAGGGTATTCCAGATCAGTACCATGGCGATGCACCGCGCCAGGCCCACGATGATGAGCCCGTTCCGGTACGCCGGCAGGTCGGGGAGGAGCAGCCACGCGAGCGCGAACATGACCACCGGCCCGATGGCCCAGTTGAGCAGCAGCGAGGTCAGGAGCAGCCGCGGGTTCGCGGCACGCTGCCCGATGGCCTCGTACTTCACCCGCGCGAGCACCGGGTACATCATGGCCAGCAGGCCCAGGCCGATGGGCAGAGACACCCCCGCGATCTGGACCCGGTCCAGCGCCACCCCTACGCCCGGCATCGCCCGACCCAGCAGCAGGCCCGCCGCCATCGCGAGGAAGATCCAGAGCGGAAGGAATCGGTCGAGCAGGCCGAGGCGCCCCAGGATGCCGCGGCTCACGCCACCACCTTGCACATGCACGCCGAGGAGGCGGGACAGATCGTGCTGAACTCGCTGGTCGCCTGGAGCGCGGGCGGGGCCGACTCCCGCGGCACCCGCTGGTACCCCCGCCGCGCAAAGAACCCTTCCGCCGTGGTCGTGAGCAGGTAGAGCGTCTCGATCCCTTCCCCGGCCGCCGCCGCTTCGAGCTGGTCGACCAGCCACCCTCCAAGCCCCGTTCCCCGCTGGCCCGCATCCACGGCGAGGGACCGCAGGAGGCCCACGTCACCGTAGGCCTCCAGTCCGATCACACCGACGAGGCGCCCCTCGCGCCACATGCCGAGGAAGGTGATCCGGTCGCTGAGGTCGGCCGTCGGAAGGGCGGCGTCGCGCAGCAGCCGTTTGACCTCCTCGCGGCAGTCGAACCCGAGCGGCTCGATCGTCACTTCGAGCCCCCGCAGCAGTCCGGGCCGCAGCACCCCGACTCCTTCACCGGCAGGCCGGCCCTCGCGGGCTTGGTAGCCCGGATGAACGCCCCCATGACCTTGCCATCGAGTTCCGCCGCCATCCGCTCTCCCTCGAGCCCCGCCTCCTCCAGGAAGCTCTTCGCATCCTCGGCGGTATAGATGCGCGTCGGCTCGACCCCCGCGGCCTCGAAGCCGGCGGTCTCGAGCTTGGCGACATACTCGGCCTCGTCCAGCGCGCCGGCCACGCAGCCGGTCCAGAGCGCCAGGCTCTTCCGCACCGGCTCCGGCATCGCCCCGCCCCGGGTCACGACATCGGACACCGCGAAGCGCCCCCCCGGCTTGAGGACCCGGAACGCCTCCCGGATCACCCGGTCCTTGTCGCCCGAGAGGTTGATGACGCAGTTGGAGATGATCACGTCGACGCTGTTGTCGGGGAGCGGGATCGACTCGATCTGCCCCTTCAGGAACTCGACGTTGGTCACCCCCGCCTTGGCCTGGTTGGCCCGGGCGAGCGCCAGCATCTCGTCGGTCATGTCGAGCCCGTACGCCTTGCCGGTGGGGCCCACCCGGCGGGCCGAGAGCAGCACGTCGATGCCGCCGCCGCTCCCGAGATCGAGCACCGTTTCCCCTTCGCGCAGCTCCGCCAGCGCGGTGGGATTGCCGCACCCGAGCGAAGCGAGCAGCGCCTGGATCGGGATCCCCTCGGCTTCCGCGTCACTGTAGAGGTTGCTGGTGATCGGGTCGGGGCTGCACGACGCACCGGTCCCGCAACAGCTCGCCTTGGGCGCACCTTCCATCACCTGCAACGCCGCCTTCCCGTACCGCTCCCGCACCACCGCGCTGATGTCGCTCACAGGTCACCACCAATCAGGAAAAGTTGATGAATCAAACCGCAAACAGCCTTTCACGAAGGGCACGAAGCCACGAAGGGCACGAAGTACACAGCATTCGAGTCGCAGGCACCTTCGTGTTCTTCGTGCCTTCGTGTCCTTCGTGATTCAGCAGTTCCGTTGAGAGAACGTCACTCGCAACACTTGATCCGGCTCACCCGCTGCGCCGCGGCCGGGCTGATCTCCCGTACCGCCTCCTCCAGGCCATCGAAGGCCCCCGGCATCAGCGAGTAGTGCACCCACCGCCCCTCCCGCCGGTCCTGCACCAGGCCGGCATCCTTGAGGGTCTTGAGGTGGAAGGAGAGCCGCGACTGCGCCACCCCCAGCGCCTCGGTCAACTCGCACACGCAGCGCTCCCCCGGCTGCAGCATCGCGACGATGCAGAGCCGCGTCTCATCGGAGAGCGCGTGGAACACCCGGGCGATCCGGGTCAGGTTGCGGGCGGTCGTGGCAGCAGTGCTCATGGGAATGCATTGTATCAAGAAAAATTGATTAGTCAAGTGAAAGGTTCCCGCCACCGCTCCCGCAACCGGCAAACCCCTCCGGCAAATTTCCCCGCCCCCGCCCCACCACCCCTCGCAACCCGCTTGCCGGGGAATGACTTACAGCCACAAACCGAGGAGGCGTGAAGCTTGCCACACTGCGTGGCGTCACTCCGCTGGGAGCCGCTCCATGGTCCGCCTCACCATCCTGCTCGCCACCTGTGCTGCCGCCGCCACTGTGGTCTCGGCGCTGCATGCGCAGACTCTGCCCGCCCGGCCGGTGCCTCTCGGTGAACCGATTCGTGGCGGGTCCTGGAAGGACGGCGAGCTGGTGCTCGGCAAGACCACCCTGGCCGGCGCCCGGCTGATGCTCCTGAATGGCAAGGGAGGAACGTCGACCCGCGAGACCCGGAAGCTCCCGGAGCACCGGGCGTGGGAAGTGGGCGGCGCGGTGCTCCGCCCTCGCTATGAGCTGAATCCCGGGAAGGGGTACTACGATCTCTTCTTCGACGCGAACGAGCGGCTCATCTTCGCGCTCGATCGGACCGCGCATCCGGACCTGACCCGCATCGACCTCCTGGCCCGTTACCCCCGGGCCATGCGGATCCAGCAGTCCGACAGCTTCGACCAGTTCCAGGTCGACGTGCAGCCCTGCGTCACGCTCACCGCGCTCATCGACCGGGAGAAGGACCACGTCATCCAGTTCGGCTACGCCTGGACCTGCCAGACCCGCACCCTCGCCGGCCGCACGCCCGCTGCGCCGGAGCCGAAGAAGCCCTGATCAGGGCTTCCTGACCGTCAGCGCGTAGGCGGTCGAGTCCCGCAGCTGGAAGGTCGCGCCGTCGGCGACCTGGACGATCGTCGCCTTCCAGGGCAGGCGCCGGTCCTGCACCATCACCCGCGCCAGCACCCCGCGCAGTGTATCCCCCGCCACCAGCACCCGCCACGCCACGCCGGAGAAGGCTGTGCTGGCCGTGAAATAGGTGGTCGGCACCACCGCGTCGATCGGCCCTCCCTCCACCAGCAGCAGTACCGCACCGGCACCGGTGGGTCCGCTGAGCCGGATCTCGAGCGGCCCCGGGTCGGGGTCGGTGGTCTTGAGCGAATCGTCCCCGCCGCAGGAGATGAGCGCCGCTCCCAGCAGGAGCCAGAGCGCGCGCCTCATCGCGGACCTCCCCGCACCGCCGATGACTGCTGCCGGCGGTAGTAGGCCAGGAAGTCGCCCACATCGTACCCGCCGTTGCCGTTCCCCAGCGAGTCGAGATAGCTCACCTGGGCGCTGCCCAGCACCGTCCGGCCGAGCATCGCGTCGGTCGCCGCCGGGAAGGTCACGCTGACCGCGCCGGAGGGCGAGAGCGTGAGGTGGAAGCCGATCGCGCCGCCGCTCACCAGCTGGCGGATCGAATCGAGGGTGATTCCGGAGAAGCGCCCGGTGTTGTCGACCGCCGCCGGGTTGGTGGTGAACCCGAACGTCGTGGCCCCGCTGCTCCCCGGCCAGGGATCGCCGGCGTCACCCCGGTTCTTCGATCCGGGGGTGCGCAGCTGGTTGAGTCCGTCGGCCTGCACCAGCGCCACCCCCTGCACCGTGCCGCTGTTCACCGCGTTGTCCTGCAGGAAGCCGTGGGCGTCGATCTGCCCCTGGTCGATGTGCCAGATGAGGAGCCCGGGCCCCTTGGCGCAGGAGCGGGTACCGAAGACGCAGCCGGGGTTGAGCTGGGCCGAGTCGGTCCCGATCGCCTGGCGGTTCTCGAAGAGGAAGTACTCGTCGGTCCCCGCGACCGTCCGGAGCAGCACCGTGTCACTGCTCGCCACCGGCCCGAGCGCCACCGCGCCCGACTGCGCCAGGGTGTCGACCGTCACCCAGCCGAGTTCGGTGAGCGACCAGGCATCGAACCGCCCCGGGCTGTACGGCTGGGTGTAGTTCCCGCTTCCCATCAGGCTCCACTCTCCCGTCCCCTGCGTGACGGCGCTGGAGCGGAGATTGGTGTCGTACAGGTCGGGAAGCCCGAAGGCGTGACCCACCTCGTGCGCCAGCGTGCCGATCGGCATGATCGGCCCGGCGGCGCAGGCCCCCGCCCCGCCCACCGCGCTCTGGAGCGTGTAGTCCCGCACCACGATGAACGATCCCGGAATCGGCGCACCGCCCGGTCCGCGCCTCGGGCTCTTCGTCACGTAGGGGGAGCCGCCATTCCACCCCGCCACATCGTAGCGGTGAGCCCAGAGGTTGGTCGTCCCGCAGGCCCCGTCCACTTCCGGGTGAAGGAACGCGACGAAATCCACCACCCCATCGTCGTCGCCCGAGTTAGGCAGGCCGTCCGGACCGTCGTTGTCGAACGCTCCCCAGTCGACCGACCCGTCATCGCTCTTCCGCAGTCCCTCGAACAGGAACTCCCCCAGCCGGACTCCCCAGTGCGGACAGGCGTTCAGCACCCCGACCCCGTTGCAGCCATCTTCGTAGTAGGTGTCGGTGCTGTCGGCCGTGACCCAGGGGAGCACCACGCCGTCGAGGGTCAGGCCCCCGCGCGACGCCTCGGCATAGAATGTCCCGAGGCTGTAGGCCCAGGTCTGTGCCGGTGACGCGAAGAGGGTCGTCTGATAGCTGGAGGTGGGATACGGCGCCGCCACGTTGGCAAATCCGACCGGCACCACCGGCACGGTGATCGTCCCACCGACGGTGAGCGCGCCCCCCGCATTGAGGGCCGCGAGGTTCTTCGCCCGCAGTGCCTGCTGCCGCGCCGCCCGGATCCGCGCCACCCGCGGGCGCCAGGCTCCGTTCGCCCGGAAGTCGAAGCCCGGCACCTCGAACACGCCGACGACGCCCCTGGGAGATCCGGGAGCGGACATCGCCCGGCCGAGGACAGCCAGGCCGCCCAACCCGAGAAAGGCCAGCAGGAGCGCCCCGGCAGGGCGGACCGAAAGAGAAGAAGGCATGTGACTCAAGTTACCCCCTTTTTGCGCTCCGGAACCCCGGCTGGGTGACGCGCGTACGCCCCATGGGCAGTAACTTGTGCTTGCCTGTCCAAGCCTTTAGTTTATAACGGGTTAGTTCCTTCGCACCTACAGTGATACAGAGGTCCCGTGGATACGCAGACTCTGCAGGGTGTTCAGCTGTTCGAGAAGTGCCGCCAGTTCACGAAGGCGAAGGAGATTCAGGCGGCGGGCCTGTACCCGTACTTCAAGCCGATCTCGGACTCCGAAGACACCACCGTCGTGATCGAGGGCCAGAAGCGGATCATGCTGGGGTCGAACAACTACCTCGGCCTGACCCATCATCCGCTCGTGCTGGAAGCCGCGGCGCGCGCCCTTTCCCGGTATGGCTCCGGCTGCACCGGCAGCCGCTTCCTCAATGGCACGCTCGACCTGCATGGCCAGCTGGAGAACGCCATCGCGGAGTTCCTCGGCAAGGAAGACTGCCTCGTCTTCTCCACCGGCTACCAGGCGAATCTCGGGCTGATCTCCGGCCTCATCGGCCGCGGTGAGCTCGTCTATCTCGACAAGCTCGACCACGCCTCGATCGTCGACGGCGCCAAGATGTCGTACGGCGACACCCTGCGCTTCCAGCACGGCGACCTCCCGGGCCTCGACCGCATGATCGAGCGCACCCGGAAAGATCGTGGCTCCATGATCGTGGTCGACGGCGTGTACTCGATGGAAGGCGACATCGCCAACGTCCCCGAGCTGGTGAAGATCGCCAAGAAGCACGGCATCGCCCTGGCCCTCGACGACGCGCACTCGATCGGCGTCCTCGGCCCCAACGGCGAGGGCACCGCGGCCCACTTCGGCATGTCGGACGAGGTGGACCTCATCGCCGGCACCTTCTCCAAGTCGCTCGCCTCCATCGGCGGCTTCGTGGCCGGCTCCGAGAACGTGATCCACTTCCTGCGGCACCACTCGCGCCCGCTCATCTTCACCGCCTCGCTCCCGCCGGCCAACACCGCGGGCGTGATCGCGGCCCTCGAGGTGATGAAGCGTGAGCCCGAGCGCCGCACCAGCCTGTGGGCCAACACCCGCCGGCTCCAGGAGGGGATGCGCTCCCTCGGCTACAACATCGGCGAGACCGAGACCCCGATCGTCCCGGTGCTCATCGGCCCGATGGAGACCACGTTCATCTTCTGGCGCAAGCTGTTCGACGCCGGCGTGTTCACCAATCCCGTGATGCCGCCCGCGGTCCCGGCCTCGCAGTGCCGGCTGCGCACCAGCCTCATGGCGACCCATACCTTCGACCAGATCGACTTCTGCCTCGAGCAGTTCGGCAAGATCGGGCGGGAGCTGGGGGTTATCTGAGCAGCACGCTTGCGGTCCGGCCCGTCGAGGGCCGGGCCGACCTCGCCGAGTTCATCGCCTTCCCCTATCGACTCCACGCGCGGGACCCTCACTGGGTCCCGCCGTTGCGTATGGACGTGGCGAAGCTCCTCGACCGCAGGAAGAACCCCTTCTTCGAGCACGCCGAGGCCCAGTACTTCCTCGCCACCCGCGACGGCAAGACGGTGGGCCGGATCGCCGCGATCTCCAACCGGCTCCACAACGAGGTCCACGGCGACAAGGTGGGCTTCTTCGGCTGGTTCGAGTGCGACTACGACCAGGAAGCCGCCGACCAGCTCTTTGCCGCCAGCGCCGCGTGGCTCAAGGCGAAGGGCCACGACGTCATGCGCGGGCCCGCGTCGTTCTCGGTGAACGACGAATGCGGCATGCTGGTGGACGGCTTCGACACGCCGCCCACCCTCATGATGCCGCACAATCCGCCGTACTACCTGCGGCTCATGGACGCGGCAAACTTCAAGAAGGCGAAGGATCTCTGGGTCTACCGCGGCGGTTACATGTCGCGCTACATCCCGGTCCCCGAGCGGCTCGCCCGCGGCACCGAGCTGATCCAGAAGCGCCAGGGGGTGACCCTGCGCGCCTTCAACATGAAGGACTTCGACAACGAGGTCGCGAAGGTCAAGGAGCTCTACAACAAGGCGTGGGAGAAGAACTGGGGCTTCATCCCCATGACCGACAAGGAGCTCGACTTCCTCGCCGAGCAGTTCAAGCCGGTCGCGGTGCCCGACCTCATTCCCTTCGCCGAGAAGGATGGCCAGATCATCGGCTTCGGGCTCTGCCTGCCGGACCTCAACACCGTCTTCCAGCGGCATCGCTCGGGGCGGCTCACTCCCGCCCTCCTCGCCGACCTGCTCTACCACCTCAAGTTCGAGAAGATCCCACGACTCCGCATCCTGCTCCTGGGCATCGTGCCCGAATGGCGCGGCAAGGGTGTCGACGCGATGCTCTACCACTGGATCTGGACCAAGGGGCGGGAGCACGGCTTCACCTGGGGTGAGGCGGGCTGGATCCTCGAGGACAACCCGGCGATGAACGCGGGGCTCGAGAAGATGGAGTTCACCGTCTACAAGACCTACCGCCTGTACGATCGCCCCCTATGAAGGCGCTGGTCACCGGTGCCACCGGCTTCGTCGGCAGCCATCTCGCCGAAGCGCTGGTGGCCCGGGGCGATACCGTAACCGCCCTGGTCCGTTCCCCCCGCAAGGCGACCCTCCTCCAGCAGCTCGGCGTCCGGCAGGTGGCGGGGGACCTCTTCAACGCCAGCGCGCTCCGCGAAGCGTCCGAGGGCCAGGACGTCATCTACCACGTCGCCGGGCTGGTGGCGGCGCGGGACGAGGCCGAGTTTCTCCGCGCCAATCGTGACGCCACCGCCGGCCTGCTCGAGGCCGCCGCGGCCGGCGGTGCCCGGCCCCGCGTCGTGCTGGTCTCCTCGATGGCGGCGGGCGGGCCCGCTCCCCGAGGCGCGCCGCTCCAGGGCGATGAGCCCCCGGCGCCGGTCACCCAGTACGGGCGGAGCAAGCTCGCCGGCGAAGCCGTGGTACGGGCCGGTCCCCTGCCCTGGACCATCGTGCGCCCGCCGATGGTGTACGGCCCCCGTGACGCCGAGGTCCTCAAGGTCTTCAAGATCGCCCGGAGCGGCATTGCGCCGGTCTTCGGCGACGGGTCGCAGGAACTCTCCGCCATCTTCGGTCCCGACCTCGCCCAGGCGCTCATCGCCGCCGGCACCAGCGCGCGCACAGCGGGCGGGATCTACTACGCCTGCCACCCGGAGATCTTCGAGAGCGGGGAGCTGGTGCGGCGGGTGGGCACGACGCTGGGAAGGAACGTCCGGATCCTGCCGCTCCCCGACTGGGTGGCACGCGGGGCCCTGAGCCTCACCGGTCTCGCCGCCCGGATCGCGGGCCAGGCCACGATCCTCACCCCCGACAAGGCGAACGAGTTTCTCCAGGCCGCCTGGACCGGCGACCCCTCGCGCCTTATCGCCGACAGCGGCTGGCAGCCGGAACACGACCTCGAGCGGGGACTCGCGGCCACCGCGGCCTGGTACCGGACCGCCGGGTGGTTGTGAACCGGGGGCTCCGCACCCGGGAATGGCTCCTCCTCGTCTACCTGGCGATCACCGCCGCGCTCGCCGCGTGGCGGCTCGCTGAACAGCCGGCCAACCGCTGGGTCCTCCTGTCGAACCTGCTGATGGCGGCCGCGGTGCTGCTGCTGGCGCGGGTGCCGCTCAGCCGGGCGGGCCTGGTGCTCCGCAATCTCTTCCCGCTCTTCCTGCTGGGGGCGCTCTACCCCGCCATCGACATCCTCAACAATTTCGGCGCTGCCCCCACCCACGACCTCGCGATCCGGGGGTGGGAAGTCGCGCTCTTCGGGAGGGAGGTGAGCCGGGAATGGTGGCAGGCCTCGCACAGCCCGTTCTGGTCGACGGTGTACCACGCCGCCTACTTCGCCTTCTACCCGATCATCGCCGCCACCCCGATCACGCTGCTCATCCAGGGGCGGCGACCCGAGGCGGAGCGCGCCGTCACCTGGATCTTCGCGACCTTCCTGCTCTGCTACCTGGTGTTCGTGACGTTCCCGGTTGCGGGCCCCTACTATGAGTATCCCCGGCCGGCGGCGTGGTTCCTCGACAACCCGGCCGCGCGGCTGGTGTACGCGACCCTCGCGAAGGGCAGCGCCTACGGTGCCGCCTTTCCCTCGTCCCACGTGGCGGCAACGCTCGTCGCCGTCGTCGCCGCCTGGCTCGGCTCCCGCACCCTCGGCGCAATCCTGACGCTCCCCGCAATCCTGCTCACCATCGGCGTGGTCTACTGCCAGATGCACTACGCGGTCGATGCAGCCGCCGGCGTCGTAGTCGCGGCGATCGTTGTGGTGGTGGGGCACGTACTGGAGAAGAAGAAGTTCCGAGTTCCGAGTTCCGAGTGAAATGAGGCGTGCCCTGGCACAAAAAAGTTCCGGGCTCCTTGACTCGGAACCCGGAACTCGGAACTCGGAACTGCAGTTCTCGGAACGGCTTACTGAACCGTGATCTTGCCCTTCATGCCGAACGGAAGGTGCGGGGTGCAGAAGAACTTGTAGTCACCCGCCGGGGCGCCAGCAAACGACACATCATAGGTCTCGCCCACGCCGACCTTCATCGGGCCGGTGAGCGGAGCCATGGTCTCGGGCATCCCCTTGCCGAGCGCGTCAGCCGCGCCGCCCGGGATGCTGTCCGGATAGAACGCCACGTTGTGCGGGGGGCCGCTCACGACTTTGAACTCCACCACGTCGCCCGACTTGATCGTCAGCTCAGCCGGAACGAACTTCGCAGTCTTGCCGTCGAACTCCATGTCGACTTCGTGCTTCGCGCCGGTCGCCGCCGGAGCCGCCGGGGTCTCGGCCGGAGCCGCCGCCGGAGCCGCCTGATCCGCCGGCTTCTCCTCACCCTTCCCGCCACAGGCCGCGAGGGCCAGTGCCATACCCGCCACCATCGTCATCGCGCGCATTTAAACCAGCCTCCACTAGAGGGACAAACAGCCTTGTGAAAAGGTTCACAAACATACACCCTCTCCCCCAAATCCGGGAGAGGCCATCCAGCCCTTAGATTAGCATCATGCCATCACTTCCCTCCTGCCGCAACCTCGGGTCTCAATGCCAGGAATTGCCCGTGGCCCTGCGGATCGGGTCCCTGGATGAGTCGGCCGAGTCGCTCGACCACGAGGCGACCTGGCTGCTGGGACATACCGCCCAGATCTCTTTCGGCCAGCCCTACCCCGCCAAGGGCGACCTGCTGGTCGACGCCGTGATCCACGTGCGCTGCCGCCACCTCAAGCCCGGGGAGGCGCCGGGGAGCGCCCGCTGCACCGCCCTCGGCCACGCCGGCCCAATGCCGCCGAAGACCCGCGGGGCCGACCAGCCGCGAAAGCTCGGCGGCGACCGCTTCATGGTCGTAGCCAGCCAGGGCCTGACCGAACTCGCCCTCCCCTTCCCGCCCCGGAGCCTTCCGGTGGTCGAGCCGGAGGAGAATCCCTGCTCGATCGCTCCCTGCGCCACCGCCGACCACCGCCGCGGAAACGCCTGCTGCCGGGACCTCCAGGTCGAGATCATGTGCCCGAGAGTCGGCCGGGAGCTGGAAGCGCTGGTGTTCAGCCGGCAGTCGCCGTATCTCTGCAAGGTGTCCCGGGAGGCGGATGACGCCATCGAGGCGGAGATGATCTCCGCCTGCGGCTACCTGGACGATGAGGTGGAGGGATGCTCCCTCCATGGCCGCTTCCGGCCTGACGGGCGGACCGCCAAGCCGGACCTCTGTTCCGAGTGGCCTGCCAACGGTAAGGGCCTGCACCCGGGGTGTATTTTCTACACCCCGCCGGCACCAAAGCGCCAGAAAAACGCCACCAACGCGACACCAGAAAACACTGCTGTGCAACCAACGGGAGCCCCGGCGTCGTAGCTCTATAAACCTGTCTCAGGGGCCCACATGGGCGACGAGCTCGAAGAGCTGTACCGGACGACATACGCCACGGTGGTGCGGTTCCTGTACCGGAAGGTATGGGACGCCGACCGGGCGCATGACCTTGCCCAGGAAGTCTTCATCCGGGCCATGGCGCACCGGCCGGAGAAACCGCGGGCCTGGATCTTCGCGGTGGCCGCCAACCTGGCGCGAGACGAAGCCCGGGCAGCGGTCCGCCGGAAGCGGCATCTCACCCTGCTCAAGGACGACCCGGGCACGATGCCGTCGGCCCCGCCCCCCGCGGACGAGATGGTGGAAGAGGATGAGCGGCGCGCCAAGGTGGACGAGGCTCTCGCCACCCTCACCAAGCGGGACCGGGAGGTGCTTCTCCTCTGGGACGCTGGCATGAGTTACCCCGAAATTGCCCAGCAGACCGGGCTCGCGGTCGGAGCGGTCGGAACGACCCTCGCCCGCGCCCGCAAGCGGCTGGTGGACGCGTATGACCGGACCGAGCAGGAGAATCGTGCGGCACATTCCTGAAGAAGAACTCCACGCCTACCTCGACCAGGCCCTGAGCCGGTCGCAGTGCGTGGAGATCGAACGGCACCTCGCCCGCTGCCCCCGCTGCCAGATGGAGCGGGACAGCATTGCCGCCCTTCGGGACCGGACCACGGCCATTCTCGCCCGGGTCGGCCCGCCGCCGATCATTCCGCCGGCCTTCGAGACCCTGGTGGCCCGGGCCGAGGCGCGGAAGGCGGAGCGGACCCGGTGGGTCCGCCGGGGCGGAATGGCGGCGGCCATCGGTGGCGTCCTCCTGCTCGGGTGGTGGAGCAGCGGCCGGCTCTTCCGGCCGGCGGAGCTCCCCGCGGTCGCGGTTGTCCCGGCAACGACCCCGTCCCGCGACGTCCCCGCCACCGTGGCGGTGACGACCACTGCCCCGGCGCCCGAGCGGCCCAGGGCGGCAACCCGGACCGCTGCTGCCAGGGCGCGTCCCGAACCGGCCACGACTCCCCGCGAGGTGCAGCTGGTCCGCGCCTCCCGCCCGGTGGGAGACGAAGCCCCGGACGCAAGCGATTTCGCTCTGGCATCCGAAGTGGATCCGGCCTCGGCCGCGAAGTCGGCCGCGACCACCCCGAGCCAGACCGTCTCCGCCGAGGAGACGCCCACCTTCGAGCTGAGCGACCTGGTGGCCCAGCCGGTGGCCGACGACCCCGGCCTCAACGGACTCTGGCGGACCATCGAACCGGACAACGCCGCCGACCGGCGCGACAACATCGCGCTGGTGCCGGGGCTCCCGGTGGTGCAGATGCGGGTCCAGCCCGGCAACCGGGGTGATGACGTGACCGCGGTGGACCAGACCCTCGAGTCGGGGGAACTGATCCGCACCATCTCCGGCCCCGCGCCCCGGGTGCTGGCCCTGGTGAACGAGGACGCCGCCACGCCGGATACCACCCATCTGGAGAGCCGGCCGGGGAACATGACCGTGACGATCCGCCAGGCCGACCGCATGGTGGCGGTGACCGGCCCGGCCAACGCCCTCGGCAGCCTGCTTTCGCGGGTGAGCATCAAGAACCAGAAGCGGCGGTACTAAGAAGGCGGTCGGGCGGACAGGCGGTCAGCACAAACACGAAGGGCGGGCTCCTCAACGGATGCCCGCCCTTCATCGTTCCCACTGACCGCCTTACCGCCTGACCGCCTTCCTAGTGCCCCCCGTGCTCCTTCTCATGCGTGATCTCTGCCAGCCGCGGCGAGACCATCGGGAAGGTCCGGGCGAACATCGCGTAGAGGAACAGGAAGAGCCCCAGGAAGAGCGCCGTGGGGCCGAGTTCCGGGAGCCCGAAGGTGGGGCCCTCGAGCTTGGTCACCGACGGCAGGACCATCAGGTAGCGCTCCAGCCAGAGGGAGCAGAGGCTGATGAGCGAGAAGAGCCCGAGGGTGAGGGTGTTCTTCTTGGGCGCGACGCCGAGGAGGCCGATGAACGGGATCACGAACATGCCGAGGAACACCGCGCTCCCGATCGGACGCCAGGGGCCCCACAGCCGGGCGAAGACGAACCCGGTCTCTTCCGGCATGTTGCCGTACCAGATCACCAGGAACTGGGCCCACATCAGGTAGGTCCAGAACACCGAGAAGCCGAAGATCAGCTTGCCCAGGTCGTGCCGCTGCTTGGGCGAGACGTACTCCTCGATCTTGACCTCGTGCCGCCCGTAGATCATCAGCAGCGCGAGGAGGGTGTGGGCGCCCAGGAAGGAGCCCATGAAGTACCACCCGCCGAACAGGTTGCTGAACCAGTGCGGCTGGAGCGCCATCATGCAGTCGAACGCGATCAGGGTCATGACGATCGCGTAGGTGATGGCGTACATCGGGGCCAGCGTCCGGATGGTGGCGTCGTGCTTCGCCCGGCCCGCGGGGCTGGGATCGAAATCGCGCGACCAGGACTGGAACAGCTTCTGCCGGCCGCCCGAGACCAGGCCGGCGGTCTCGAACATGTCGGGGATCAGGTCGGCGCGGACCAGCCGGAACCCGAGGTAGAAGAGCAGCGAGAGCCCCACCGCCAGCCGCCCGAACATGAAGCCATGGGAGAGCCAGATTTCCTTGCCGTGGCCCAGCCCGTGGAATTCGGGGAAGATGTGGTGGTAGCCCACGGTGAAGATGATCAGGAAGCCGATCAGCGACACCGGGAAGAAGAAGAACGGCACCGCCTCGGCGAAGCGGATGATGAACCCGGACCACTTCGCGTTGGTGATCTTCTGCACCGCCACGAAGGCGAAGCTGCCGGCGGTGAGGCCGGTGAAGACCACCCAGTTCACGTGGAAGAGGTGCCAGGCCCGGTCGGCGTTCTCGCCGGTGAGGCTCATCGCGAAGAGGATGAGCCCCGCCACGGCGAGGGCCAGCCCGACGCCGAAGAAGGCGTTGTAGCGCGGCGCGACCGCGCGGGACGCGATCTGTTCACGCAGGTGGCTCGTCGCCATCAGTTCTTTCCTCCGGGCGCCGCCGCGGGTTCCGCGGCGGGAGTCGCCGCCGGCGCCGCCGGGGTGAGGCTCCCGCCCGCCTGCAGCATGCGGACGTAGTTCACGATCTCCCACCGCTTCTCGATGACGTGGACCTTGTCGCCGTACTTGGGCATCACGCCGCGGCCGTAGCGGATGATCGAGTAGAGATAGCCGTCGGAGAAGGCCTTGGCCCGGTCGGAGGTCAGGGGCAGCGCGCCGAGCTGCATGCCCACCCGCGCATCGCCCGCGCCGCTCTGGCCGTGGCAGACCGCGCAGTAGGTGTGGTAGAGGGAGTCTCCCACCACCGACGCCCCGCGATCCTTGATCGGGTTCACCAGCTTGTCGACGTTGGTGGTGTTGAGCACCGACCACTCCGCGCTCCAGTCCGCCTCGCCGCCGGTGATCGGCACCGTCCCGGGGACGGTGTTGCGCGGCACGTCGGCCCGCTGGTACGGATAGACCGCCGCCTGCTTGATCATCGAGTCGAACCACGGGATGATGTGCATCAGGTCATCCGGGCTCGGGATGTCGTTGTACCAGGCGTCGCACGCCGCGGTGCCCAGCAGGGCCACCGCGGTGAGGAGGGTGCCCAGGCGGTTACGCCGCATGGCGCACCTCCACCGAACCGCTCTCGCGCATCAGCTTCTCCACCCCCGGCGCCTCGCCGGCGCCGCAGGGAATGAAGATCCCGATCCGGTCGTCCGAGAAACTGGGATCGTAGGCCAGCCCCGTGGTCGGCTTGGTGAGCGAAAGGATGATGATCCCCGCCACCGTGCTGAGCGACCCGAGCAGCACCATCAGCTCGAACATGAACACGACGTAGGGCGGGAAGGTCGCGATCGGCTTGCCACCCACCAGGAGGGGCCAGTCGAGCGACATCCAGAAGGTCATCCCGATCCCGGCGAGCACGCCGGTGATGCCGCCGATCAGGGTGAAGAGCCGCACCGGGCTGCTGGTGATCCCGAGCGCGTGCTCCAGCTCGTGATTGGGCGCCGCCGAGTAGACCGTGATGTTCTTCCGGCCCTGGGTGCGGAGCGCGGTGATTGCGTCACAGGCCGCGTCGATGTGCTGGAACGCGGCGAGGACGCCAGGCACCATCCTGGCCATCAGTGACCTCCCTTGCGGAGCCGCGGCATCGGGATCATCTCCTTGATTTCCTGGATCGCCACGACCGGGAAGCTGCGGGCGAAGAGCAGGAACCACATGCCGAACCAGCCGAACGAGCCGGCCAGGATTCCCCAGTCCGCCCAGGTGGGGTTCATCGTGCCCCAGGCGTACGGGAGGAAGTCGTTGGCGAGCGACGAGCTGATGATCACCCAGCGCTCGAACCACATCCCGATGTTGATGAAGATCGAGATGACGAAGAGCGCGGTGAGGTTGGTGCGGATCTTCTTGAACCAGAAGAGCTGCGACACGAAGGCGTTGCAGATCACCATCGTCCAGCCACCCCACCAGAGCGGCCCGAAGAGCCGGCGGAAGAAGGTGGTCTGCTCGAAGGTGTTCCCGCTGTACCAGCCGATGAAGTACTCCATCCCGTAGGCGTAGAACAGGATGGTGCCGGTGAGCAGGGTGAGCTTGGCCAGGTTGTCGAAGTGGTACTCGGTGATCATGTGCTCCAGCTTGAGCGTCTTGCGGAGCGGGATCATCAGGGTGAGCACCATGCCGACGCCGGAGTAGATGGCGCCCGCCACGAAGTACGGGGCGAAGATCGTCCCGTGCCAGCCGGGCACGATCGACATGGCGAAGTCCCAGGACACCACCGAGTGCACCGAGAGCACCAGCGGGGTGGCCAGGGCCGCGAGATAGAGATAGGCCCGGCTGTAGTGGCGCCACTGGTTGTCGGTGCCCTTCCACCCCAGGGCGAACGCCGCATACACCTTCTGGCGCCACCCGGTCACGATGTCACGGGCCGCCGCGATGTCGGGGACCAGGCCGACCACGAGGAAGGTCGCGGACACCGTGAAGTAGGTGCTGATCGCGAAGACGTCCCACACCAGCGGCGACTTGAAGTTGGGCCAGAGCCAGCGCTGGTTCGGGTACGGCAGCAGCCAGTAGAAGAACCACTGGCGCCCGATGTGGATGATCGGGAAGAGCGCCGCGGTCATGACCGCGAACACCGTCATCGCCTCGGTGGCGCGGTACACCGCCGTCCGCCAGGGCGAGCGGAAGAGGAAGAGGATCGCCGAGATCAGCGTCCCCGCGTGGCCGATACCGACCCAGAAGACGAAGGTCGTGATGTACACCGACCAGAAGGCCGGCGGGTTGTACCCCGCGAGCCCCAGCCCGTCCTTGAGCAGCAGGACGAAGGTCACCAGCCCCACCAGGAACAGGGCGACCGCCCCGCCGGTCAGGAGGTAGTAGCCCCGCTCCGCGGTCCCCAGGGTGTTGACCACATCCCGGGTGACCTCGTGGTGGGTCTGGGTCGGCGTGCTCGGGTCGTGCGCGATGGCCGCCATCGATCAGGCCTCCGAGTGGTGCAGGACCTTGGCCAGGTAGGTAACGGCCGGGCGCACGTTCAGGTCCTCGAGAATGTGATAGCCGCGGTGATCCTGGGCCGTCTGGCTGACCTTGCTCGACGGGTCCTTGGTGTCACCGAAGGTGATAGCGTTCGACGGGCAGGCCTGGGCGCAGGCGGTGATGACATCGCCGTCCTGCAGCTTCCGGTCTTCCAGCCGCGCCTTGTGCTGCGCACCGCGGATCCGCTGGACGCAGAAGGTGCACTTCTCCATCACGCCGCGGGCCCGCACCGTGACATCCGGGTTGAGCGCCAGGTTGAGCGGCTCCGGGAACGCCTTCTGGTTGTAGGCGTACCAGTTGAAGTACCGCACCTTGTACGGGCAGTTGTTGGCGCAGTAGCGGGTGCCCACGCAGCGGTTGTAGACCTGGCCGTTGAGCCCGTCGGGCGTGTGATACGCCGCGTACACCGGGCAGACCGGCTCGCAGGGGGCGTTGTCGCAGTGCTGGCAGAGCATCGGGACGAAGCGGGCCTCGATCGGGTCGCCGCCCTCCCCGCCCTCCCAGTACCGCTCGATCCGCATCCAGGTCATCTCCCGGCCGCGGAGGATGTCGTCGTAACCGACCGTGGGGATGTTGTTCTCGGTGTAGCAGGCGGTGATGCACGCCGAGCAGCCGGTGCAGCGGGAGAGGTCGATCGTCATCCCCCACATCGGCAGGTCGGCCGCCGCGTAGGCGCCCCGCTGGCGCTTCTCCAGCTGGCTCTCGCGGAAGCCCTTGATGGCCTCGACCTCGCGCTCGGTGTTGACCTCGTGTTCCTCGTGGCCCTCTTCCTTGGCCGCGAGCGCCGGGGTCAGCCCCTTCTTCGCCTGCTCCAGCGTCATCGCGTCGGCGATGCCGCGGCCCAGCTGGCGGGTGGTGCCCTCGGTCTTGCCGAGCTGGTGGTACTTCCGGGTGCGGGTGACCGTCACCCGGGTGCCGAAGTACGCCAGGAAGCCGTTCGCCGGCGCCGCGTCCAGCAGGTCGAGCGCGTTGGCGCCGCGGCCGGTGGCGAAGTCGCCGTAGCTGGTGTGGCCCCATCCGAGCGGCACGCCCAGCACTTCAGGATGGATTCCGGGATAGATGTAGACCGGCGCCTCGATCGAGCCCTTGGGCGAGGTCAGGATGATGATCTCGCCCTCCCGCACGTCGAGCCGCTTGGCGGTCTCGGGGTTGAGTTCCACCCAGGAGTGCCAGGTGATCTTGGTGACCGGATCGGAGAGCTCGAGCAGGATCGGCCGGTTGGCGAAGCGTCCGTCGCCCATGACCGATGCGGCCGGGGCGAGCCAGAAGCCGTCCGCCCCCTGCTCGCCGTCGAACGCCGCCGCCTTGTAGCTCACCTGCCCGGCGCCCGCCGCCAGCTTGACCGGCGCGGCCGGCACATCGCCGAAGACGCCGCCCCGGGCCAGCGCCTCCCGCCAGGCCGCCTCACCCGCCACCACCTTCGACCACTGGGCCTTGAGGTGGGCCTCGTAGCTCGGGGCGTTGAACTGCGCCAGCGCGCCGCCCGCCTTCTGCGACACCTTGAGCAGGACATCGCCGGTGGCCATCGTCTTGAAGACCGGCTCCATCACCGGCTGGAGCAGGCTGTTCACGCCCTTGCGGGGACGGGCATCGTCCCAGCGCTCGAGGGCATGGTGGTTCGGGATCAGCAGGTCGCAGAGAGCGGTCGTCTCATCGTGGTGCAGCGCGGTGGAGACCTTGAAGGCCGCCTTCTTGAACTTGGCGTCGAAGCCCGCCGCCTTCGGGAAGCTGTACGCCGGGTTCGCCTCGTGGACGATCACGACCTGGGCCTCGCCCTTGTCGATCCCGTCGACCAGCGCGAGCGCGGCCGCGTAGCCGTCGCCGGTGTCCTGGTCGGCGCCGTACTTCACCGTCCTGCCGACGTTCCCCGCCACGTAGTTCAGGATGTTCACCGCCGCGCAGAGTTCGGCCGCGCCGCGGTGCTGGTTCCCCACCCCGCCCGCCACCGCGAGGCTCGGCTGGGCCGAGGCGAATTCGCGGGCGATGCGGCGGATGATCTCGGCGCCGACGCCGGTGGCTTCCTGCGCCTTCTCCGGGGTCCAGGCGCCGAGCGCGCCCCGGAGCCCGTTGGCGTCCGCCGGGGCCTGGCTCCGCTCACCCAGGATCACGTTCGCCATGGCGAGGGCGATGGCCGCCTCGCTGCCCGGCTTGGGCGCGTGCCACTCGTCGGCGTTGAGGCCAGTGAGCGACATCCGGGGGGCGAACCAGACATGCTTCGCCATCTCGCCGTTGCTGTACCCGTGCGACTCCGCGAAGGCGCGCTGGTGCTCGACCGGGGAGAGCCAGCTCTCCAGGAAGTCGGCACCGAAGGAGACGATGTACTTCGCCGCGGCGAAGTCGTAGGCCGGCACTTCGTTGAGGCCGAAGGCCTGCTGGCTGCCGGCCCGCACCGCCTCGAAGGCGAAGGGCTGGTAGCGCACCAGCGTGCCGCCCTGCGCCGCGGTCCACGCGGTGAGCAGGTCGGTGAAGGTGCCGCGGCCCGCGCCGCTCAGCACCGCCACCTTGCCGCCGGCCGCCTGGAGCTTCCCGGCGAGCAGCGCGATGGCCTCGTCCCAGGTGATCTCCTTGAGCGACCCGTCGGCCTGCCGCGCCATCGGCCCCTTGATGCGGCCGGGGTTGTAGAGCCCCTGGAGCGCCGACTGGCCGTGGGAGCAGAGCCGCCCGGCGTTGACCGGGTGATTCGGGTTGCCGTCGAGCTTGATCGCCCGGCCTTCGCGGGTCTTCACATGGAGACCGCAGCCGGCGGCGCACTCGGTGCAGGTGCTGGCGTAGTAGGTCGGGATCCCCGGCACCTGGTCTTCGCTCTGCACCAGGTAGGGGATCAGCTTCTCCACCTTGCTGGTGGAGCAGCCGGAGACGACCGCGGCCCCGGCGCCGGTGACACCCAGCACCTTGAGGAACCCGCGGCGGTTGATGGCTTCAGTCTTTGTTTCGTCGGACATCGTCGGACCTTGAGAGCTGTTAGCTATTAGCTGTTAGCTGTTAGCTGTTAGCTCGTGAAGTGTTCCTACCCAGTCCCGGCTTCCACCGACCAGCGTTGCGTTGCATCGCACCAGCTAACAGCTAACGGCTAACAGCTAGTAATGGCACGCCGTGCAATCCCGATTCACCTTGCGCTGCAGGTGACACGTGATGCAGAAGCCCATGTTGTTGATGTTCTGGACCTTGAAGACCTGCGGCATGCGGGCGACGTCGCCGTGGCAGGTCTGGCAGGCGTTCGGCCCCAGGACCTTGATGTGCCGCATGTGGGGGAAGTGCACGTGCCGGGCAACGCTGTGGATCCGGACCCACTCGATCGGCTGCTTGTTGTTGTAGCTGTCGCGGACCTTCTTGATCTCGGCCTTGTGGCTCGAGTCCGAGCCGCCGATCACCAGGTGACAGCCCATGCAGGTCCCCATGCTCGGGATGCCCGGCTCCGGGCTCTCGCCCACGGAGGAGTGGCAGTACTGGCAGGGGATCTTGTTGACGCCGGCGTGAATGTCGTGCCGGAAGAAGACCGGCTGGCGGGGGCCCTTGAGGTTCGCGGAGTCGCTCTTGCTGAGCACCCACGCGGCCAGGGAATCGGGCTTGGCCGGTGCGGGCGTCTGCACTGCCGCCGCCGGTCGCTTGATGAAGGCTGCGGCGCTCAGGACCAGCGCGAGCGATCCGACGCCGAGGAGTGCCAGCTTACGCATGAGTTCTCACGACCGCGGCGGTGCCCACCCGCGGGGGGTTCAGGGAGGAATCCCGGATTGTGAATTGTTTCACGAGCGGCAAACCGTTGGGCGACAAGTATACTAGCGGACTCGCCTTGGGCCAAACGTAGAACAGACGATATCCGATAAAAAAGATCGTTATTTCAGCTCGCCAGCGAACGCTTCCCCGTCGCCGCCCCGGGGGTCTCCGCCACCACCCAGGCCAGCTTCCGGCGCACAAAACTGAGGAAAGCGTCCGCCGCCTTCTGGTCGCCCACCTCCAGCGCGCACCAGCGCACCGGGCCGGTCCGCTGGGCACTCCGGATCGCCGCGCCGATCGCCGCGGGAAGCCGGGGCACGGCCAGCGCCTTGGGCTCTTCCTGGTCGGCGATGGTGAAGGTGATGGCCGGGCCGCTCTGCATCACGTGTACCCAGCAGAGCTTCCGGTGGCCGACCGCGAACTCCCAGGTCCAGTGCCAGGAGGTCCCCATGTACTTCACGTGCTCGGAGACGCCAGGCAGCTTCAGCAGCCCCTCACGCAGCCGGCGAAAGCGGGCGGCGGCGGGGGCCGGAAGATCTTTGTAGGGCGCGGATGGCTTGGGTTCCTGACGGGAGTTGGGGTACAGATTGGTAGCCCAGAACGCGGCGGATCGCCCCACGAGAACTCCCTCGGCAGGTGGTGTTAACAGGCGCTACAAATTAACTCGAACCCGGCCCTTCTTCCAAGCCGTTTGACGCTTCAAAATCGGTCGTCGGGGTTCCTACCCCGCTCGCCTCGGGGGGAAGCGGCAATCCGTTCCGCTCGAGGAACCGCACCACCTCGATGCCCATCGCCCGGACCAGCGACGCCTCCCGCCCGTCCAGCTCCGCCCGGAAGAGCAGCTCGCGCCACGAGCGCATCACGTGGTCGGCCTGGCGGGTCTTGAAGAACTCGATCGCCCAGAGCGCCCGCTGCCAGTCGGCGAAGAGCCGCTCGAGCAGCTCCTTGGTCGCCGGCTCGGCCGGCTTCCGGGGGGGCTTGATGGGCCGCCGCTCCCCGCCCCGCGCCAGCATCGTCTCGTAGCACATGATGGCCACGGCCTGGGCCAGGTTGAGCGACTTGTACTCGGGGTTGGTGGGGATGGTGACCAGGGCGTGGCACTGGTCGAGCTCGTCGTTGGAGAGCCCCTTGTCCTCCCGCCCCGCCACGAAGGCCACCGGCCCGAGCTCGCTCTTCTGGACCAGCTCCGCGGCGGCCGGCCCGGGGCGATAGACCGTCCGCTTGGCGGTGCGCTCGCGGGCGGTGAGGGCCACGGTCCAGACGCAGTCCTTCACCGCGTCGGCGAGGGTGTCATGGATCGTGATCCGCTCGATCATGTCGGCGGTGTTGTGCGCAATCCCCTCGATCCGCCAGGCGTCGAAGACCTCCGGCGCCACCAGCCGCACCTGGGCCAGCCCGAAGTTCTTCGCGATCCGGACGGCGCTGCCAATGTTGACGATGTCCTGGGGGGCGACGAGGACGAGAATCGGGGGAGCCATGGGGGCAAGATAATTCGTTCCTCGTGCACTCGTTCCTCGTTCCTCGTTGGGTCCGCGAAGCGCACCGTGACGGCGCAGCACACCGGAGCCGCGAGGAACGAGTGCACGAGTGCACGAGGAAGGCTATTTGACCACCTGCCCCAGCACCTCCGTCAGGTCGTGGAGCGTGAAGGGCTTCGACAGCACCGGCCGGGCCGCTTCCTGGAGGAACCGCGAGGCCTCGGGCGACAGCACATCGCCGGTCATGAACACCAGCGTGTCCACCGCCGGCGATGCCGCCGCCTGCAGCCGCCGGTAGAACTCGTGCCCGCTCATCCCCGGCATCCGGAGGTCGCAGAGCACCACCGAGTACTCCCCCTCGCCCAGCAGCCGGAGCCCCTCCTCGCCCGAGTCGGCGAGGTCCACCTGCCACCCGGTCTTGATCAGGAATCGCGAAATACTGCGCCGGATGTCGAGCTCGTCGTCCAGCAGCAGGATGCGGCCCCGCTTCGCGACGTCGGGGGCTGCGGCGATCGGGCGGATGGGTTCCTCGGGCGTCACGCGCTGCCCCCCTTCGTGGAGCGGAAGCTCCACCGTGAAGCGGGCCCCGCCCCCGGGACGCTCGGCGGCGGAGATCCGGCCGTGATGATCGGCCACGATCCCGGCGCTCACCGAGAGACCCAGGCCGGTGCCCTCTCCTTCCGGCTTGGTGGTATAGAACGGGTCGAAGATCCGGGTGAGGAACTCAGGGGGGATGCCCGGGCCGTCGTCGTCCACCGTGATGGTGCCGAGTCCTTCGTGCGCGGCGAGGCGGATCCACACCGAGCCCTTGCCGCGGTGGGAGCGGATCGCGTGCTCGGCGTTGATCAGCAGGTTCATCAGCACCTGCTGCAGGTTCACCTTGTTCCCGTCGACCATCACCGGCTCGGCGGGGAGCTGCACCTCGACCTGGATCTGGCTGCTGACCAGCTGGTTCCGCCGCAGGGCCACCGCGCCCCGGACGGCGTCGCGCAGGTCGAGCACGGTGCGGGCCGACCCCTGGCCCCGCACGTAGGTGAGCAGGTTCCGCACGATCTGCGCGGCGCGGTCGGTCTCGGTCTTGATGGCGGTGAGGATCTCGAGCTGGGAGGGATCCTTCGCCTCGCCCAGCAGGAGCTCCATGTTGACCAGGATGCTGGCGAGCGGATTGTTGATCTCGTGGGCCATGCCGCCCACCAGCTGGCCGATGGCCGACATCTTCTCGGCCTGGAGCAGCTGTGACTGCACCCGCCGCTGCTCGCTCACGTCCCGCACGATGCCGAGCACCGCGGTGGTGCGGCCGTCCTCGACCAGGGGGGAGAAGCTGATGGCCACCACGCTGCGCTCGCCATCGTGCCGCCGGATCCAGGCCTCGAGGGAGCAGGAGGCGCCATCCATGGCCCGGGCGATCTGCTCCGCCACCGCGGCCGGCGCGTCGAAGGCGAGGGCCTGGTCCCACCGGAGTCCCACCACCGTCGCCGCCCGCACGTTCCAGAGCCCTTCCGCCGCCTCGTTGAACGACGTGACGGTGCCCTGCCGGTCGAGGGTGACGATCGCGTCGGTCGCGGCGGAGAAGAGCCGGCGGTAGCGCTCTTCCGACTCCCGGAGCGCCGCCCCGGCGCGGGCGGTCTGGTAGCCGGCGCCGGCGTGATCGGCGATCTGCGCCAGCCGCTCGACCTCTCCGACCGCGAACGAGACCCCCGGTGGCCGGACCAGCTCCAGCACCGCCACGATCCGGTTGTCGGTCCAGACCGGCACCGCCGCCACCGCGACCGCGCTGGTGGGCCGCAGGGTGTCGGCGGCGATGCGGGGATCGCGGTCGAGCCGGGCGCTGATGAACACCGCCCCGAGTTCTTCCTGCATCCAGGCCGCGACGGTGCCGGGAAGCGGCAGGCCCTCCCGCACCGCCGGCGCCTCCGCCCCGCGGCTCGCGACCACGCTGCGGGTGCCGTCGCCGGGGAGAAGCGTGACGCTGGTGCCGAGCCCGCCGATCCCCTGCCAGGCGGCGTCGGCGGCGAGCTCGAAGACCTGCCCGGGGCGGGCCGCCGGGTCGGTCGCGGTGCGGGCCATCTGCCGGAGCCACTCGGCGGTGATCCGCTGGCGCCGCTCCTCCTCGAGGCTCTCGAGGTTCTCCAGCGTGACGCCGAGCTGTTGCGCCACGATTTCCATGATGCGCACGTCCTCCGCCTCGAAGGCGTGGTCGTGCTGGTCGTCCTCGATGGCGAGGAAGCCGGTCACCGTGCCGCGGGTGCGGAGCGGGACGGCGGCGAAGCAGCGCGCCTCCCGGTCGAGCGGCAGGTTCATCGCCATGCCTTCCTCGCTGGCGTTGCTGGGGAAGAACCACGTCTTCCCGGTGCGCCAGACCTCCTCCAGCAGTCCCCGGCCCAGCGGGCGGCGGAGCCCGTCCTGCACCTCGTCCCCGCGGCGGTAGACCGGGAAGACCAGCTCCTGCCAGACCTCGTCCACCACCCCGATCCGGACCGTGTTCACGTTGAGCGCGCGACGCAGCATCTCCGCCGCCTGGCTCATCGCGTCGGTGGGCCGGAGCGACTGGTGCAGCGACGCCGAGACCTCCGCCACGGAGCGGATGCGGTCGGCGTACTGGCTGAGGCGGACGTGGGAGAGGCGGGAGAAGAGGGCGAGTTCGGTGATCTCGGTGAGGCGGCGGAGGAGGTGCTCCGCGTGCACGTCGAACGGCGCCTGCAGCCGCACCAGCTGGAGACAGCCGGGATGCTCGGTGACCTGGCCCAGCTGCGCCGCCAGCAGGTAGCCCTCGCCCGCGGGGAGGACGCAGCGATGGGTGGCCGCGCCGGGCTCGAGGTCGTGCCCGCAGAGGAGCCGATTCCCCGTCTCCGGCGGGCGGGTGAGCACCGGGAGGTCGCCCTCGACCGCGGTGACGGCGAGATGCCGCTGGACGATCTCGCTGAGCCTGGCGCCATCCGCGTGAAGCGCGAGGGTGAGCTGGGCGACGATCGCGCGGCGGAGGTTGGGGGTGTCTTCCGCCGCGGCGAGCCCCGCGGCCACCTGGGTGACGAGCTGGCTCTCGGCCTTGTGGGCCTGGACCGCGGCGGCCAGTCCGGACTCGGTGAGGGCCGCCGTGGCATGCACCGAGAAGCGGAGCAGCGCGGCACGGTCCGATTCGCAGAACCGGCCCGGGGTGTCATCGGCGATGGTGACGACGCCGACCACCTGCTCGAGCCGCCGGAGCGGCACCGTCACGAGAGAACGGATCCAGGCCGACGCCGCGGCCGGCCCCCCTTCGGCGGTCCAGTCGGTGGCGAGCACGCCCTCGAGCGACTCGAGTGCCACGCCTTCGAAGCCGAAGTCGCGGGAACGGCGACGGCCGAGGTCGGCATGGAAACGCCCGGTGCCGGCGACGCAGACCAGCTCCTCGCCCTCGAGCAGCGAGACCCGGGCCGAGCGCGCCTCGAGCATCACCGCGGCGGTGCGCGCCACCTCGGACCAGCGGTCGGCGTCGGGCAGGTGCCCGGCGGCAAGCAGCGCCATCCGCTCGGTCGCGCGCAGCTCGAGTTGGGTGCGCGACTCGGTCGCGGGCGGCGCGGAGCCGCCGCCCCAGAGCCGGCCGGCCAGCCCGGCAATGCGGACCAGGCCGGCCGCATCGCTCCGGCGGAAGTGCCCGAGGTGACGGTGATAGAGGACCAGCACCGCGATGGCGCGGCCGTCGGCCATGACCGGCGCCGCCATCACGTCGATGGTGCGCTCGTCCTGCCAGAGGGCGGTCTGCCGCCCGCGGGGCTGGAGCTCGGGCCCGGTGACCAGGCGGCCGCGATAATACGCCTCGCCGGGTACGGTTTCCTCGAGCGGAATAGCCGAGCCCGGCGCCGGGGCATTGGCCCCGCGAGCCTCGAGCACCCGCAGCTGGTTGTCAGTGAGGATCAGGAACGCGGCGCCGGTCGCGGAGGTGGCGGCGAGGGCGAGGTCGAGGAGGCCCCCCGGTTCATCGGGAGCGGCAACCCCCGGGAGGGGTTCCCCATGACGTAGTGCGTCGGTCTTGGCGACCTGAGGTCCGGCCATAAACTCCGGGGACCGGGAGAGTGCTCCGGTCCAGTCGGCTGCGCCGGGGGGAGCGCGCCGGGTCATAATCTAGGCTAACAACCCCTTTGCGCTCAAGGGGTTTCAGGCCGAGCTCTCTCCCAGGAAGGAGGTGTCGAAGCGCTTGGCCTTGAGCGCCGCGGCGAAGGTCGACTTCTCCACCGCGCGCATGTAGGCCTCCTTGGGCTCCACCAGCTTCTGCTCCACCAGCTCGAGCAGGGCATCGTTGAGGAGCACCATCCCGGTCTTGCGGTTGGTCTGCATGATCGAGGGAATCTGGAAGGTCTTCCCCTCGCGGATCAGGTTGCTCACCGCCGGAATCGAGAGCAGCACTTCCTTCGCCGCCACCCGCCCGCCCCCGATCCTGCGGCAGAGCACCTGGGCAATGACGCCCTTCAGCGACTCGGCCAGCATCACCCGCACCTGCGACTGCCGGTCCACCGGGAACTGGTCGATGATCCGGTCGATGGTCGAGGCGGCGGTGGTGGTGTGCAGCGTCCCGAAGACCAGGTGGCCGGTCTCGGCGGTCTCGATGGCGATGGAGACGGTCTCCAGGTCGCGCATCTCGCCCACCATGATGATGTCGGGATCTTCCCTGAGCGCCGCGCGGAGCGCGGTCTTGAACGAGCGGCTGTGCTGGCCCACCTGGCGCTGAGTCACCACGCACTTGCGGGGCGGGTGCACGAACTCGATCGGGTCCTCGATGGTGAGGATGTGATCGGTCCGGGTCCGGTTCACCAGGTCGATCATCCCCGCGAGCGTGGTCGACTTGCCCGAGCCGGTGGGGCCGGTCACCAGCACCAGGCCCTTGGTCAGGTAGCAGAGCTTCTGGATCTCGGAGGAGAGCCCGAGCTCTTCGGCGGTGCGGATCTGGGAGGGAATCACCCGGAACACGCCCATCGGCCCGCGGCGCTCCTGGGCGGCATTGCAGCGGAAGCGCGCCACGTCGGCGACCTCGTGGGCCCAGTCGGCGTCCCCGGTCTCGCGGAAGAGGCTCTGGTCCGGCGTCGACATGATGCTGACCATCATGTTGTCGATGGTCTCGGCGTCGAGCACCTGGCCCTCCTGCCGCACCAGCTCGCCGTCGCGGCGGATGATCGGCTGCTCGCCGGTGCGGAGGTGCAGGTCCGAGCCCTTGAGCTCCACGGTCTTGCGGAGCAGCGTCTCGATCATCGCGCGGGCCCCGCTCAGGTCACGGGAGACCGTGGCGGCCGGGGCCGGGGCGGCCGCCGCCGGCGGGGCCGCGGGTCGCGCGGGAGCCGGGGCGGCGCCGTCGGGGCGGATGATCACCCGGGTGCCGTCATCCTCCGGGATCACTTCGACCGCGACGGGACCGGTGGGCGCGGCGTAGCTGAACGTGGTCGGCGCGCCGCCGCTCAGGCGGGCCTGGTCGCCGGGGGGCAGCAGCTCGCCGGCCAGCGCCAGCACCTGCGCGGCGGCGATGGGATCCTTGGTGACCGGGCGCGGACCGGCCTCGAAGAGCAGGCTCACCGGCTTGCCGGGAGCCAGCAGCAGTCCCTGGGCCTTGTTGTCGACCATCGCCTGCAAGAATCGATCGAGACGAGCCATCAGCGGACACCCAGGGGTCGGACGGCGCGCACCCAGCTGCGATTCAGGCAGCAGGAGCCTTCGGCCGTGTGCAACTCGAGGAACTTGCCGGGCGCGTTCAGGAAATCGAGCGCGCGGGCGTGATCGGGAGGGAGCTCGGTCACGGCCTCGCCCCGGAATTCGGCGCCGCCGCGCATCATGACCTCGAGCGGGATGTGGCGGGCCGCGGTCTCCCGCTCCGGCTCGGCGTGGCGCTCGACCTGGGTGACGACGCTCGCCACCTGGGCCTTGCCCACGAACACCACCTCGCCGCTGGGGAGGTTCATGACGAAAAAGGCCTCGGGACGGTTGAGCATCTCGAGGAGACTCTCCGGGCCGTCGCGCCACGCCACGACCGGCTGGAGGTGCACTTCCCCCTGGATCACCAGCCCTTCGGCGAGCGTGACCCTGGTGGAGAGGCGGGTGGTCTGGGCCCAGTCGCTCATCAGCCGCGGATCTTCACCCCGGCGCGCTCTTCGGCGAGCCGGATGGGTTCGAGGTAGTCGGCGCCTTCGCCCAGCGCCTGCCGGGCCTGGTGCAGGCGCTCGAGCACGAGGTGCAGCACGGGCGCGTCGATCTCCTGGCTCTCGAGGAACTGCGCCGCGATACCCACGTCCTTGTCGAGCAGGGCAAGGCGGAAGGTGTTGGGCCACGCCCCGGTGAGCACCCGGTCGGGCACCAGCCCCTCGCTCACGAAGGAGCGGCCCGACGAGGCATTGAGCACTTCCAGCGCCTTCCGCGCCGGCACGCCCGCCTTGACCAGGGCGCTGAAGCCTTCGCCGAAGGCGAGGATGTTGGTGGCGAGGAGCGCGTTGTTGATGGCCTTCATGGCGCTGCCGGCACCGAGCGGGCCGAGATGTTCGATCCGCTTGCCGAAGCAGGCCAGGATCGGGCGGGCGCGCTCGAAGGTGGCGGCATCGCCCCCCACCATGACGGTGAGGGTGCCGGCCGCCGCGCCGTTGGTCCCGCCGCTCACCGGACAGTCGGCGAAGGCGATGCCGGCGGCGGCGAGCTCGGCGCCGATCCGCTGCACCGAGGCCGAGTCGCCGGAGGTGCAGTCGAGCACCAGGCTCCCGCGGGCGATGCCCGGCAGGGCGCCGCCGGCCCCGAGCAGCACCGCCTCGACTTCCCGGGAGGTCGGCAGGCAGGTGATGACCACCTCGGCGCCGCGCACCGTCTCGGCCGGCGTGGTCCCGGCGCGGCACTGGTGCGCCCGGGCGAACTCGTCCGCGACCCGCTGGGTCCGGTTCCACACCGCGAGGGTGTGCTGGCGGGCCAGGTGGACCGCCATCGGCTGGCCGATGGCGCCGAGCCCGAGGAAGGCGATGTTCACGGGAGCGGCCTAGTCCTTCGCGGGGCCGCGCTGGCCGAGTTCCCGGTCGAGCATGACCAGGGCGGCCTGGTCGGCGCCGACCCGGCGGACGCTCTCCAGCACCTGGGTGGAGCTCTTCTCCTCCTCGACCTGCTCGGTGATGAACCACTCGAGGAAGACCTGGCTGGCGAAGTCGCGATCGTTCTGGGCCAGGCCGTACAGGTCGTCGATGCTCTTGGTGACGCCCTGCTCGTGCTTCTTGACCTGCTCGAAGACATCGAGCGGAGTCTTGAAGTCGGTGGTGGGACCGGAGAGCGGCTGGAGCTTCACCCGGCAGCCGCGATCGATCAGGTGGTCGAAGATCTTCATCGCGTGGGTGGCTTCCTCACGGGCCTGGAACCGGAGCCAGCCGGCGAACCCGGGGAGGTTCTGGTCCTCCATCCACGCCGCCATCGAGAGATAGATGTAGGCCGACTCGAATTCCTTGCGGATCTGGTCGTTCATGGCCTTCTGGAGGTTCTTGCTCGGCGTCATACGGGGCTCGTGTGGATGAAGACGCGTTAAGGGTAGTGAGGGCCGGGGCCGGAGTCGAGGCCGCTATCATTCGCATCGTATGCCTCCCCGCATTCTCCACGTCGACCTCGACGCCTTCTTCGTTGAAGTCTGCCGGCGCCACAACCCGGAGCTGCGGGACGTGGAGCTCCTGGTGGTGGGAGGGCGGCGGGAATCGCGGGGCGTGGTGCAGTCGGCCTCGTACGGGGCCCGCAAGTTCGGGGTGCGCTCCGGGATGCCGATCGCGCAGGCGGCGCGGCTCTGTCCCGGGGCCACCTTCTTCAAGGGCGAGTTCGCCCATTACCGGGCGGCATCCCGCGCGGTCCGGGCGATCCTCGCGCGGCACAGCCCGGAGGCGGTGATGGCGTCGCTCGACGAGGCCTACCTCGACTTCAGCGGCACCGAGCGGCTCTACCCGGTCTCGCTCCTTCCGGTGGCCGAGCGGCTCCGGCGCGAGGTCAGCGCCGAGACCGGACTCGACTCGAGCATCGGCATCGGCCCCAACCGGATGATCGCGAAGCTGGCGAGCGACTACGCCAAGCCGCGGGGGATCTGCGAAGTGCGCTCGGGATGGGAGGAGGGGTTCGTCGCCGGGCTCGAGCTGCGCGCGCTGCCGGGCGTCGGGCCCAAGACCGCGGCGAAGCTGGCGCAGGTGGGGCTCACCGAGGTGGTGCAGGTGCAGCGGCTGAGCGAGCCGGAACTGGCGCGGCTGGTGGGCGACTATTCCCGTGAGCTCAAGTGGCGGGCGCATGGGAACGGATCCGCCGCGCTCCATGCCGAGCGGCTGGCGCGCTCGGTAAGCCGGGAGACCACCCTGGGCCAGGATACCAGCGACCCGGAGTATCTCGACGGCCTGCTGGTGCGCTTCGTCGGTCACGTCGCGGGCCAGCTCCGGGAGGAGGGGCTGGTGGCACGCACGGTGGTGCTCAAGCTGCGGCACGGTGACTTCCACACCGTCACCCGCCGGCACACGCTCCGCGAGGCCACCGACCTCGATGCCGAACTGCTGGCGCCGGCCCGCGCGCTCTTCCGGCCCGCGTTCGACGAGGTGAAGCGCCGCCGACAGGGCGTCCGGCTGATCGGGGTCGCCGCAACCAACCTGGCACAGGCCGCGCCGGCGGACCTGTTCGAACCCGCCGAGCGGACCCGGATGCGGGAGCTGACCTCGGCGATCGACCGGGCGCGGAAGAAGTATGGCTTCGACGTGCTTGCGCCGGGGTCGGCGATCCGGCTCAAGCAGCGGGAGGAGAAGGACGAGTAGGCCTGTTCCCTTCTGCGACTCTCCTGAACCCTCCCGGGTGATCAGTCGGCTATAATTGACAGTGACCCCCGCCTCACAAGCCTGGAGGCCGCATGCGACGCCTCGTCCTGCTCACCGCCGTTCTCTTCGCCACCAGCGGCTCGCTCCACGCCCAGAGTGCCACGCTCGATGACCGTATCGCCGCCTGCGACAAGGGCGACGGCGGCGCCTGCCGGGATGCCGGGGCGCAGTTCGAGCTCCGCGCCGAATACGAGCGCGCGGCCGGGTACTACACCCGCGCCTGCGATGCCCGCCAGGGCGTCGCGTGCGCCAACCTCGCGCGGCTGGTGGCCCGCGGCACCCGTCCCGGGACGTTCAACAATCCCGACCCCAGCCGAGCGGCCCGGCTCTACCAGGCCGCCTGCGACTACGAGTGGGCCCCCGGCTGCACCACGCTCGCGGGCTGGCTCCAGGGCGGCGTGCCGGTGGGCACCGACATTACCCGGTCGAACGGGCTCTACCGCCGCGGCTGCGACCTGGGCGACCCCGAGGCCTGCCGCGCGCTCGGCATCATCTACGAGGCGGGCACCGGCGTGGTCCCCAACAGCGGGACGGCGGCGCAGTTCTACACCCGCGGCTGCGATGGGGTCGACCGGCAGAGCTGCTTCCGGCTGGGCCAGATGTACGAGCTGGGCCAGGGTGTCCGGACCGACCAGCCCCGCGCCGCCCAGATCTATCTCCGGGGCTGTGAGGCCAACGATGCCAACGCCTGTGTCCGGCTGGGGAGCATGTACGAGGAGGGACGGGGCGTGTCGCGCGACGAGGAACGGGCCCGGGCGCTCTACCGCCGGGCGTGCGACGTCGGCAACAACGCGGCGTGCCGGCTGCCGCTCGTGGTTGGCGACCGGGTCATTGTGGTCCCGTAGTCAGTCTTGGTAGCAGAGCTGGGCAAACTGACTGACACAGATGCACACAGATGGGGCTGGATGCCCGTCCGTGAGGACGATCAGCTTCCCATTTGCACGCCGACTCTTCTGAATTTGTGTGTGTGCTTTGATCAAACACCAAGGGCGGGCCGGCGAGGAGAACAGCACAACAACAGCATCCATCGACCAGCGAGGAGACGTGATGGGGTCCCGTCGAGTCCACGGGCGCACATCCCGATCCATCGGTGTTCATCTGTGTTAGTCAGTTTGCCCAATGCCGCCTGCCGCCCAGCCCACGACCCAGGAATCACTGCACCCCGAAGTCCTTCGCCTCGAAGCGCAGCCCCACGGAGCCGGTCGACCGGTCCACCTGCTCGCCGAGGTCACGGAAGGTGGCCACGGTGCCCACCGGTGAGCTCGCCTGCACGGTGCTGTTCTTGAAGAGCGGGTAGTACCCGATCCGGGCGCGGGTCGCGCCGGGGTTCACGCGGCAGTTGCAGGGCACCGCGTTCACCAGGCCGGCGTTGACGATCACGCCCAGCGGCTCCGCGGTGGCGTTGGTGATGAGCGGGGCGAAGACCGCCGTTTCGCTGCTGCCGGCATCGACCAGGTGGGGCATCTCGCCACCGGGCTCCTGCTCGGTGATGCTCCCCTGCACCTCCACACCCAGCGGCGCATTCCCAGGACCCACCGGCCGCACCAGGTACCAGTGCACCACCAGCGGCCCCTTCCGTCCCACCGGGATGCGGCTCTCGCCGTTGGCCGGCACCTCCACCGTCTGGTTCTCCACCACCAGCCTGATCGGCTCGACCAGCCGATTGGTAATGATGAGGACCGGGGAGCCCTGGAGCGCAAACCAGGCCCCACCCGCTCCCCCGAGGACGAGGAGGAGGACCAGCGGAAGCAGCCAGCGGCGCGGCCGCGCGGCCGCGGTGGTGATCTCGGTCGGGGCCGACGGACTCGCGCCCGAGGTCCGCGGCGCCGGCGCCCGGCCGCTGGCCCGGGGCCCGCTCACCACCGGAGCGGCGCCGCTCAAGGTGCGGGCCCGCTCCGCGGTCGACATCAGCTCGGTCCGCATTTCGGACTTCACCCGCTGGGCCACCCGCTCGGCGCTCACCGCCTCGGTGGCCCCCGATTCCCGCCCGACGTTGATGGCATCGAGCAGCATCGCCGCCGACTGGTAGCGTTCCGCCGGGCGTTTCTCGAGGCAGCGCACGATCACCTCGGAGAGCCACATCGGGATCCGGGCGTTCACCGCGGTCGCGATCGGGGCCGGCTCGCTCAGGTGCTTCCCGACGATCTCCTGCGAGCTCTCGCCCTCGAAGGGCGGCGTGCCGGTCACCATCTGGTAGAGCACCGCCCCGACGGCGTAGAGGTCGGAACGGGCATCGAGGTCCCCCTGCCCCAGCGCCTGCTCCGGACTCATGTACTGCGGGGTGCCGACCACGAAGCCCGCCTGGGTCTGGTGCCCCGCCCCATCGAGCCGCTTGGCGATCCCGAAGTCGACCAGGAGCGGCCGGCCGGTGCTCGCCTCGAGCATGATGTTGTCGGGCTTGATGTCGCGGTGGATCAGCCCCTGGCCGTGCGCATGGGCGAGCGCATCCAGCAGCGGCCGGACGATGCCGATGGCGCGATCGACCGGGAGCGCCCCCTGCCGGAGGAGGCTCGTGAGGGTCTCCCCCTCCACGAAGGGCATGGCGTAGTAGACCAGCCCCTCGCCTTCGCCCACGAAGTGGATGGCGAGGATGTTCGGATGGGTGAGCCGTGCGAGGGAGCGGCACTCCTGCCGGAAGCGTTCCAGCATCCCCGCCGACCAGGCGATGTCGGGCTTCAGCACCTTCACCGCGAGGCGGCGCTGGAGATCGGTGTCCCACACCTCATAGACGTGGGCAAAGCCGCCCTCGCCCAGCAGCCGGCGGACCTCGTACTTGGGCCCGAGCGCGCGGGCGAGGCGGCCCGGCACGTCGTCGCCCGCGCCCGCCTCCACCCGTGAGTCACCCCGGCCGGTGCGGGTGCCGCACTGGGGGCAGAAGAGGGCCGACTCGATCACCTGAGCCTGGCAGGTGGGGCAGGGAATGGTTGTCATCGTAGGCCAGCAATCTACGCAGAAACGGTGGGTGAGTGGGCTACTAGCCCACCAGCCCGCTGATCTCCATACTCAAGCACCTCAACCAGCCCCCTCATGTCCCAGGCGCATGGCGTCACCCTCCGGTTCCTCGCGGAACCGGGGCACGTGAATTTCGGCGGGAAGGTCCACGGCGGCGCCGTGATGAAGTGGATCGACCAGGCAGGGTACACCGCCGCGGCGAGCTGGACCGGGGACTACTGCGTCACCGCCTACGTCGGCGGGATCCGGTTCCTCCAGCCGATCAACGTCGGCGAGATCGTGGAGGTCCGGGCCCGGATCATCCGTACCGGCACCACCAGCATGGACATCGCCATCGACATCTACGCCGGGGATCCCAAGTCGAGGACCCAGCGGCGTTCCTGTCACTGCGTCATGGTCTTCGTCGCGATCGACGGGAACGGCCGGCCCAAGCCGGTGCCGAAGTGGGAGCCGGTCTCCGAGGTGGACAAGGCCCTGGAGGAGTACGCCGCCCGGCTCAGCGAAGTCCGCAAGAGCCTCGACCGGGAGATCGAAGCCCGGCTCAAGTGGCTCGACCAGCAACCTCCCGACGTCATCGAGCGGAACTGACATGACCACCCGGAACGTGGCCCTCTTCGTCTTCGACGACGCCGAAGTGATGGACGTCGCCGGACCCTACGAGGTTTTCTCGGTGGCGGGGCGCCGGCACGGGCTCGCGCCGTTCAGCGTCTCGCTGGTCGCCGAGCGCGCCGGCCTGGTCACCCTGCGGAACAACTTCCGGCTCGAGGCGCACGCCACCCTCGCGGAGTGTCCCCGCCCCGACCTCATCATCGTCCCCGGCGGCCAGGGCACCCGGCGGGAGATGCACAATCCCGCGGTGCTCGACTGGGTGCGCCGGACCGCCGCCACCGCGGAGCTCACCCTCTCGGTCTGCACCGGCGCGCTGGTGCTGGCGAACGCGGGGCTGCTCGGCGGCCTCGACGTGACCACCCACCATGGGGCGGTCGACCTGCTCAAGAGCACCGAACCCACGGCGCATGTGAAGGAAGGGGTCCGATTCCTCGATAACGGTCGGGTGATCGTCTCGGCGGGGATCTCGGCGGGGATCGACATGTCGCTGCACGTGGTGGAGCGGCTGCTCGGCATCGAGCTGGCGGAGGAAGCCGCCGCCTATATGGAATACCACTGGGACCGGAACGACCCGAGCCTGGAGGATGTGGGGATGTAACTGCTGTAACTGGATGCCTGCCAAAGGTTTCTGTCGGGATTTTCGAAGAGAGCCGCGCCAGCACAAATGGTGCGGCTTTCGCATTTTTTCACATACAGGTCGTCATTTTACAGATTCATTTGGCATTAATGCATTGCATTTATTGCATGATTTGCACTTTTTGCTTGACACTCATGCGCCCGCATGGTATACTCCTCGCCGTCAGCCCGCCCAGCCTCGCCAGATGGCTACGGTGGGAAGTCACCCCGGCGTCCGCCGGCTCAATGTCCCATTACCTCACTCGGAACCCCTGGCCCATGACACCCCGATCCCGGCATTTGCTTGGCCTGGCGGTCCTGGCGGCGTGTACCGCTCCGGCGGTGCTGCTCGCCCAGGCAGCACCAGACTCGGCGGCCGCCGCCGCGACCACCGCGGCTCCGGCCGTCACCTCCGCTGCTGATTCGCTCGCGAACGCCGCGAATACCACCGCCCTCGCAAATAGCACCGCGATCAACTTCGTCTGGACGCTGGTCTGCGGGTTCCTCGTCATGCTGATGCAGTTCGGGTTCGCCGCGGTCGAGACCGGGTTCACCCGGGCCAAGAACGCGGCCCACACCGCCACCATGAACTTCATGGTCTACGGCATCGCGATGGCCGCCTATTGGGTCTGCGGCTTCGCCTTCCAGGCCGGCGGCCTCGGCCCGATCCTCCCGCTCGGCCAGACCGCGGAAACCGCGACCCTGACCAAGGCGCTCAGCCTCACGATCGGCGGACACAGCTGGAACTTCCTGGGCCTGACCGGGTTCTTCCTCACCGGCGTCAACTACACCACGCCGGTCTTCGCCTACTTCCTGTTCCAGATGGTGTTCATGGACACCACCGCCACCATCCCGACCGGCGCCCTGGCCGAGCGGTGGAAGTGGTGGAGCTTCGTCGGGCTGAGCCTCGCGATCGGCGGCCTGATCTATCCGGTGTACGCCAACTGGGTCTGGGGCGGCGGCTGGCTCTCCCAGCTCGGCAGCAACGTCGGCCTGGGTCATGGGCACGTCGACTTCGCCGGCTCCTCGGTGGTGCACCTGACCGGCGGCGTCATCGCCTTCGTCACCGCCAAGCTCCTCGGCGCGCGGCGCGGCAAGTACGGTCCCGATGGCCGGGTGAACGCCATCCCGGGGCACAACATCCCGATGGCGATGTTCGGCACCTTCATCCTCTGCTTCGGCTGGTTCGGCTTCAACGCCGGCAGCACCCTTGCCGGCGGCGACCTGCGCATCGGGGTCATCGCTACCAACACGATGCTGGCTGGGGCGTTCGGCAGTCTGACGGCGATGGCGTACATGGTGCTGCGGTACGGCAAGCCTGATCCTTCCATGCTCGCCAACGGCGTGCTCGCGGGCCTCGTCGCCATCACGGCGCCCTGCGCCTTCGTCACCGCCCCGGTCGCCTGCCTCATCGGCGCGATCGCCGGCGTGCTGGTCTGCTGGTCGGTGTACTTCGTCGACCGGAACCTCAAGATCGACGACCCGGTCGGCGCCATCTCGGTGCACGGCGTAAACGGCGCCTGGGGCATCGTGGCCCTCGGCCTCTTCGCCGACGGCACCTATGGCGAGGGGTGGAACGGCGTGGCGGGTGGCGTGCGGGGCCTCTTCTATGGCGACGCGAGCCAGCTGGTGGCGCAGCTGATCGGCATCACCGCCAACCTCGTGGCGGTGGGCCTCCTGACCCTGGTCTGCTGGAAGATCATCGGCGCGATCACCGGGGGTCACCGGGTCTCGGCCGAAGCGGAAGAGCTGGGTCTCGACCTGCCGGAGATGGGCGCCCTCGCCTATCCCGACACGCAGGACATCTCGTCGGCGGTGGTGCTGGCCTCGGCTTCGGCCCACGGCTCCACCGACAAGAAGGCCGCGGCCTGATCCCGAACGCCTGAGGAGCTGCCCATGTCCCTGCTGTCGGTTGTCGGCTGTCAGTCGGTATCGGTTGGCGAATGGAAGTCCTGCCGCCTCCTCCCTGGGGTGCGGACTGGCCAGGACGACTGTGGACCTTCTGGTGGCGGCTGGCAGTCGGCCTCCGACAGCGTCGACGGGGCGGACTCCACCTACTCTGGAGGACTCTCATGAAGCTCATCAGCACCGTCATCCGGCCGGAGAAGCTGCCGGAGGTCAAGGCGGCCCTGTTCCGCGCCGGTGTCACCGGCATCACCATCTCCCGTGTCAGCGGCCACGGCGGCGAGAAGGAACTGGTCGAGGTCTATCGCGCCGCGAGCGTGGTCCTCGAGTTCCGCGAGAAGGTCAAGATCGAGATGGCGGTCTCCGAGCCGTTCGTCGAGCCGACCATCAAGGCGATCCTCTCGTCCGCCCGCACCGGCGAGGTGGGCGACGGCAAGATCTTCGTCCAGCCGATCGAGCGGGTGATCCGGATCCGTACCGGCGAGGCCGACAACGCCGCCCTCACCCCGGTCACCGCCGACGAAGTGCAGCGCAACGCCATCCGCGAGACGGTCGGGTCGGGCAAGTAACGCCCCCGCGGTTTCCTGCTGGCGAACAGGGGGCCTGAGGCCCCCTGTTTTGCTGTGGTACCCCCCTCAGAACGGCAGATCGTCCATCATGCTCCTGCTCGATGCCGCTGTGGTCACCGCCCCCGCCGATGCCGGCGCCCATCTCGTGCTGGCCCTCGCGGTCATCCTGACCGCCGCCAAGCTGGGGGGCGACCTCTCGGAGCGCCTGGGCCAGCCCGCCGTCCTCGGCGAGCTCCTCGCCGGCGTGCTGCTCGGCAACCTCGACCTGGCGGGGATCGGGTGGTTCCGGGGCCTGGCCACCGACGGTGCCATCGAGGGCCTCGCCCTCGTGGGCGTGGTCCTGCTTCTCTTCGAGGTGGGGCTCGAGTCGACCATCCAGGACATGAAGCGGGTGGGGTGGCGTTCGCTGATCGTGGCAGTGCTGGGGGTGGTCACCCCGTGGCTCCTCGGCTACTTCGCGGGCGTGGCGCTGCTCCCCAACCACAGCCCCTACGTCTACCTCTTCCTGGGCGCGACCCTCACCGCCACCAGCGTGGGCATCACCGCCCGGGTGCTGCGCGACCTGGGCCGCTCCCAGACCGCCGAGGCGCGGATCATCCTGGGAGCGGCGGTGATCGACGATGTGCTGGGCCTCGTGATCCTGGCCGTGGTCGGCGCGCTGATCGCGTCGGCCAATGCCGGCACCGAACTCTCGGTGCTCGCCATCGCGCTGGTCTGCCTCAAGGCCACGGTCTTCCTCTTCGGCTCGCTCTGGCTCGGCACACTGGTCTCGCCCCGCCTCTTCGGGCTCACCGCCCGGCTCAAGGGCTCGAGCCTGCTGCTGGTGACGGCGCTGGTGTTCTGCTTCCTGCTCGCGGCGGGCGCCGCGGCGATCGGGCTGGCCCCGATCGTCGGGGCCTACGCCGCCGGGCTCATCCTCGAGCGGGTGCACTACCAGGAGTTCTCCGACCGGGGAGAGCGCCCCCTGGAGGAACTGGTGAAACCGGTGTCGGGATTCCTGGTCCCGGTCTTCTTCGTGCTGATGGGGCTCAAGGTGGAGCTGGCGGGCCTCTTCGACCTGGGCCACCTCGGCCTGACCGCGCTGGTCATTGTGGCGGCGATCGTCGGGAAGCAGGCCTGCGCGCTGGGGGGGCTGCGCTCCTCGCTCGACAAGCTCTCCATCGGAATCGGGATGATCCCCCGGGGGGAGGTGGGCCTGATCTTCGCCAACATGGGCCTGGGGATGACCATCAACGGGGAGCGGATCGTGGACCCGGCGATGTTCTCCACCGTGGTCCTCATGGTGCTGGTGACGACGGTGGTCACACCCCCCGCCCTCAAGTGGAGCCTCAACCGGCGCCGCACCCCGGCCCCTGCTGCGGAGGTGCTCGCGGGCCGTTAGATTCCGCGTTCCGAGCTCTCCCGCGCGACTCACGCCCAACCCGGCCCGATGCCGCACAACCTCCGCAGTCAGACGGTCACGCACGGCGTGCAGCGGGCCCCCAACCGGGCGATGCTGCGCGCCGTCGGCTTTGGCGAGGGGGATTTCGACAAGCCGATCATCGGCGTGGCCAACGGCTTCAGCACCATCACCCCCTGCAACGCCGGGCTCGACGTCCTGGCCCGCCGGGCGGAGGCCGCCATCAAGGGCGCGGGCGGGATGCCCCAGCTCTTCGGCGTGGTGACGGTGAGCGACGGGATCTCGATGGGGACCGAGGGGATGAAGTACTCGCTCGTGTCCCGCGAGGTGATTGCGGACTCGATCGAGACCGCCTGCGGCGGTGAGAGCATGGACGGGGTCCTGGCCATCGGCGGGTGCGACAAGAACATGCCGGGGGCGATGATCGCCATCGCACGGATGAACATCCCCGCGATCTTCGTCTACGGCGGCACCATCCGGCCGGGCCATCTCGAGGGTGAGGACCTGACCATCGTGAGCGCCTTCGAGGCGGTGGGCCAGTTCAGCGCCGGGAAGATCGACGCCGAGCGGCTCCACGCCGTCGAGTGCCACGCCTGCCCCGGCGCCGGCTCCTGCGGCGGGATGTACACCGCCAACACGATGTCGTCGGTCATCGAGGCGATGGGGATGAGCCTGACGGGCTCCGCCAGCATGGCCGCCGAAGACGCTGAGAAGGCCGAGAGCGCGGCCCGCTCGGGTGAGGTGCTGGTCGAGGCGGTGAAGGCCCAGCGGCTCCCCCGCCAGATCATGACCCGGAAGGCCTTCGAGAACGCCATCGCCGTGGTCATGGCGACCGGCGGCTCCACCAACGCGGTGCTGCACCTCCTCGCCATCGCGCACGCCGCCGAGGTCCCGCTCACCCTCGACGACTTCGAGACGATCCGCGCCCGGATCCCGGTGCTCTGCGACCTCAAGCCCTCGGGCCGCTACGTGATCACCGACCTCCACCAGGTCGGCGGGATCCCGCTGGTGATGCGGATGCTCCTCGACCACGGGCTGCTCCACGGCGACTGCCTGACCATCACCGGCAGGACGGTGGCCGAGCAGCTCCGCGACGTGCCGGGCGAGCCCCCCGCGAACCAGGACGTGATCCGTCCCTGGTCCAGCCCGATGTACGCCCAGGGGCACCTCGCCATTCTGCGGGGGAACCTGGCCACCGAGGGCGCGGTCGCGAAGATCACCGGGGTGAAGACCCCGAAGATGACCGGCCCCGCCCGGGTGTTCGAGTCGGAGGAGGCGTCCCTCGAGGCGATCCTCGCCGGGACGATCCGCCCGGGCGACATCCTGGTGATCCGCTACGAAGGTCCTCGCGGCGGACCCGGGATGCGGGAGATGCTCTCCCCCACCTCGGCGATCATCGGCGCGGGGCTGGGTGACTCGGTCGGGCTGATCACCGATGGCCGCTTCTCCGGCGGCACCTATGGCATGGTGGTCGGGCACGTGGCGCCCGAGGCGGCGGTGGGCGGCACCATTGCCCTGGTGCAGGAGGGCGACCGGATCACCATCGACGCCCCGGCCCGCCTGCTGCAGCTCGAGGTGTCCCCGGCGGAGCTGGAGCGCCGCCGCTCCGCCTGGCAGCCGCGCGCCGTGCGCTACCCGCGCGGCGTGCTCGCCAAGTATGCCCGGCTCGTTTCCAGCGCCAGCCTCGGCGCCGTCACCGACCTCGCCTGACATGGGCTCCTTCGGACTGCTCATCGCCCTGGTGGCCGGCGCCCTCCTCGGGTTCGGGGCGGCGTGGTTCATCCGCCAGGACGCGCTGACCCGGGCCGCCAACTTCGCCAGCAGTCTCGAGCAGCTGATCGCGGGACTCATGCGGGAGCGCGACAGCCTGCTCGAGAAGGAGCGGGGGCTCCGGCAGCAGCTCGCCAGCGGCGACCAGTCGCTGGCCTCGAAGGTGGCCGAGCTGGAGAAGGAGCTGACCCACCGCGAAACCCAGGCGATCGCCTTCCGCGACGAGGCGATCCAGCTGGCCCGGGCGCGGGAAGAGCTGGCCCAGCGGCTGGAGATGACCGAGAGCGGCGCCCGGGAGCTGGAGCGGGCGCTGACCGAGCGGATTCACGAGCTGCTGGAGCAGAGCGCGCCCCGCGCGCCGGGGCAGCGGCTGACCGGGGCGGAGCGGGAGATGGCCGCACTCATGGCGGCGCACGAGAACGACCTCGCCGAGCTCGAGGCGCGCTACCTGATGCTGGTGCAGTCGAAGGATGCCGAGATCGAGCGGCTGCGCGCGGTCCGGGCCAGCCAGGCGGTGCCGGTGATCGCCGACCCGGCTCCGGAGGCCGCGCCCGCGGCGGTGCCCGCCACCCCGACCAATGGCAGCACGCCGGAGGCCGCGGCCCCCGCTCCCGCCCCCTCCCGCTCCCGCCGCAACCGCCGGAAGAGCCACGACGACCTCAAGCAGATCACCGGGATCGATGACTCGCTGGAGCAGGCACTCCACCTGGTGGGAATCACCTCCTTCAAGCAGGTGGCGCGCTGGAAGGACAAGGACGTGGAGCGGATGGCGAAGCGGCTCTACCAGCCGGTGGAGCGGATTCGCGACGAGCAGTGGGTCGAGCGTGCCCGGGAAGCGCACCAGAAGAAGTACGGCCGCGCACCCTGACGGTTCGAGGCGAAACAATCGGGCCTCCGCTGCGTCTGGTGTTCCCGTGTTGGGAACCCTGACCAACGGAGGCCCGATGCTGTGTCAGCGCTGTGGCATTCGCGAGCCGGTGCGCCGGGATGGTGAACCCGTGCTCTGCCACCTCTTCGGAGAGATTCGCGGGTACTTCTGTCCCGAATGCGTGATCGAACTGCAGCAACCGTATGAGCGGGAGCTCCGGAACTCGATCGCCGAGCGGGCACCCGAGGCCGATATCGAGGCGGTGCCCGACCAGATGCTGAAGTTCACGCTCTGCCTGCCGATTCCCGGACAGCCGGTCATTCCGAGCGAAGCGAGGAATCCCTGACCGTTCTCAGGGAGAAGCAGGGATTCCTCGGGCGCTTCGCGCCCTCGGAATGACAGAACTCCCAGCGGTCACAGCGCGGCGATGATTCTCGCCGTCATCTCCCTGGTCCCCAGACTCTGTTCGCCCGGACGCGCGATATCGCGAGTCCGGGCGCCGTCGTTGAGCACCCGGTGAATCGCCTGCTCGATGGCGCGGGCCGGCTCGGGCTGCTTGAGCCCGTAGCGGAGCAGCATCGCCACGCTGGCGATGGTGCCGATCGGGTTGGCGAGGTCCTTCCCCGCCAGCGGCGGGGCCGAGCCGTGAATCGGCTCGAAGAGTCCCGGCCCGTTGCCGAGTGACGCCGACGGCAGGAGCCCGAGCGAGCCGGCCAGCACCGCCGCCTCGTCGCTCAGGATGTCGCCGAACATGTTCTCGGTGAGCAGCACGTCGATGGAGGCGGGGTCGCTCACCAGCCGCATCGCGGCATAGTCGACATAGATGTGCTCCAGCCCCACATCGGGATAGCCCTTCGCCACCTCGGTCACCACGGCCCGCCAGAGCTGGGAGGTCTCCAGCACGTTGGCCTTGTCGACCGAGAGCACCTTCTTCCGCCGGCCCCGCGCCAGCTCGAAGCCGAGCCGCGCGATCCGCTCGACCTCCTCGCGGGTGTAGCGCAGCGTGTTGATGGCGACCCTGCCGTCGTTGCTCCGCGGCTCGCCGTAATAGAGGCCGCCGGTGAGCTCCCGCACGATCACGAGGTCGACCCCGGCGAGCCGCTCGGGCCGCAGGGGCGAGGCGTCGGCCAGCGCCGGGTGCAGCGCCACCGGACGCAGGTTGGAGTAGACCCCGAGCGCCGCGCGGAGGGCGAGGAGGCCGGTCTCCGGCTTGAGGTGCCGCGGCGCGCTGTCGAGCGAGGGATCGCCCACCGCGCCGAGGAGCACCGCATCGGCCTGGGTGACGGCGGCGCGGGTCGGGGCGGGAAAGGGATCCTGGTGCGACGCAACCGCGGCGCCCCCGATGGGATACTCGCTCAGCTGGAACTCGAGCCCGTGCCGGCTGGCGACGGCGGCGAGGACGGCGAGGCCGGCGGCGGTGACTTCGGGGCCGATGCCGTCGCCCGGAAGCACCGCGATCCGATGGCGGCTCATGCGTCGAGCTGGGCGAGGCGGGCGGCGCGGCGCTGCTCGAAGGCGGCGATCTCGGGTTCGTGCTGGAGGGTGCGGCCGATCTCGTCGAGCCCTTCCAGGAGCGACTCCCGGCGGTAGGGGTCGAGCGAGAACCGGGCGGAGAATCCGGCGGGATCGATCACGAGGTTCGCTTCCAGGTCGATGGTGAGACGGTACGGCTCGGGCCCGGCCATGGCACGGCGGAACAGCTCCCGGATCTCGTTGGCGCCCAGCCGCACGGGAAGGATCCCGTTCTGGCAGCAGTTGCCGAAGAAGATGTCGGCGAACGACTCGGCGATGACAGCGCGGAAGCCGTATTCGCCCAGTGCCCAGGGGGCGTGCTCCCGGGAGGAGCCACAGCCGAAGTTGGCGCCGGCCAGGAGAATCGAGGCCCCTGCCACCCGCGGCTGGTTGAGCTCGAACGCCGGGTTGGGCGAGCCATCGGGCAGGTAGCGCCAGTCGAAGAAGAGCGCCGACCCGAAGCCGGTGCGCTCCACCCGCTTGAGGAACTGCTTGGGGATGATCTGGTCGGTATCGACGTTGGCGCGGTCGAGCGCGGCGACGATGCCGGAGTGCTTCGTGAATGCCTGCATCTTCTAATCGTTCCTCGTTCCGCGTTCCTCGTTCCTCGTGCTCGACCGTCGTTCAATCCTCACCGCACCCACCCGGACAGGAATCGCATGACCTGACCCGGCGCGAACTAACGAGGAACGAGGAACGAGGAACGATCTACACTAGTGCCGGCTCTTCGACGTATTCCCAGTTACGCACATCCGTCAGACACCCCGTAATCGCCGCGGCGGCCGCCATGGCGGGGCTCATCAGGTGGGTGCGGCCGCCCTTCCCCTGGCGCCCCTCGAAGTTGCGGTTGCTGGTCGCGGCGCAGCGCTCCCCCGGCGAGAGAATATCCGGGTTCATGCCGAGGCACATCGAGCAGCCGGCGTTGCGCCACTCGAAGCCGGCCTCCAGGAAGATCCGGTCGAGCCCCTCGCGCTCGGCCTGCGCCTTCACCTGCATCGAGCCGGGCACCACCATCGCCCGCACCGACGACGCCACCCGGCGGCCCTTCACCACCTTCGCCGCCTGGCGCAGGTCGTCGATCCGGGCATTGGTGCAGCTGCCGAGAAAGACCCGGTCGACCGGAATGCCTTCGAGCGAGGCCCCCGGCTCGAGGCCCATGTACTCCAGCGCCCGGGCGGTGGCCTCCCGCTCGGCCGCCGTGCCGGCCGCGGCGGGCTCGGGAACCCGCGAGGTGATCGGGGCGACCATGCCGGGATTGGTTCCCCAGGTCACCATCGGCGCCAGGCTCGCGGCATCGATCTCCACCAATTTGTCGAAGCGGGCCTCGGGGTCGCTGACCAGCAGGCTCCACCGATCCACCGCATGCTCCCACGCCGGTCCCCGGGGCGCCTTGGGCCGTCCCATCAGGTAGGCGAAGGTGGTCTCGTCCGGCGCGATCATGCCCGCCCGGGCGCCGGCCTCGATCGACATGTTGCAGACCGTCATCCGCCCTTCCATCGAGAGGGCGCGAATGGCCGGTCCGGTGTACTCCACGACGTGCCCCGTAGCGCCGTCAGTCCCGATTTTCCCGATGAGGGCGAGAATCAGGTCCTTGGCCCCGACGCCCGGGGCGAGGGTTCCATTGAAACGGGCTTCCATCGTCCTGGGACGGGGGAAGTTCACCGTCTGGGTCGCCAGCACGTGCTCCACGTCGCTGGTGCCGATGCCGAACGCCAGCGCGCCGAAGGCGCCGTGGGTGCTGGTGTGACTGTCCCCGCAGACGATCGTCATCCCCGGCTGGGTCGCGCCCAGTTCCGGCCCGATCACGTGCACGATGCCCTGGCGGGAGGAGGAGAGATCGTACAGCTCGATCCCGTACGCCTTCGCGTTCTCGATGAGGAGCTCCACCTGTCGGCGGGAGATCGCGTCGGCGATCGGCAGGCTCCGGTCGCCGGTGGGCACGTTGTGGTCGACCGTCGCCAGCGTGAGGTCAGGCCGGCGCACCCGCCGCCCCGCGAGCCGAAGCCCCTCGAAGGCCTGCGGAGAGGTGACCTCGTGCACCAGGTGCAGGTCGATGTACAAGAGCCCGGGTCCCCCCTCGTTCTGGTGAACGAGGTGGGCATCCCACAGCTTGTCGAAGAGCGTGCGGCCGGGCATGGTCAGCTGACGAGCGCGGGCTTCTTCTCGGCCGCCTTCGCCTTCCCCTCTTCCGACCAGGGCATCATCGCACGCAGCTGCCTGCCGACGATCTCGATCTGGTGGGTCGCGTCGGCGGAGCGCATCCGGGCGAAGTTCTTCCCCCCGCTCCGGTGCTCGGCCAGCCACTCCTTGGCAAAGGCCCCGCTCTGGATCTCGGTCAGGATCTTCTTCATCTCGGCGCGGGTCTCCTCGGTGACGATCCGGGGACCGCGGGTGTAGTCGCCGTACTCGGCGGTGTCGCTGATCGAGTAGCGCATGAAGCCGAGGCCGCCGCGGTAGATCAGGTCGACGATCAGCTTGAGCTCGTGGAGACACTCGAAGTAGGCCATCTCCGGGCGGTAGCCGGCGGCCACGAGGGTCTCGAAGCCGGCCTTGATGAGCGCCGCGGTTCCGCCGCAGAGCACCGCCTGCTCGCCGAAGAGGTCGGTCTCGGTCTCTTCCCGGAAGGAGGTCTCGATGACGCCGGCGCGGGTGCAGCCGATCCCGGCGGCGTAGGCCAGCGCGTTCGCCATCGCGTTGCCACTGGCATCCTGGTGAATGGCGACGAGGCCGGGCACACCCCGCCCCCCCTCGAACTCGCTCCGCACCAGGTGGCCCGGCGACTTGGGCGCGATCATCGACACGTCGACGTCGGCGGGCGGCGCGATCTCCTTGAAGTGGATGTTGAACCCGTGGGCGAACATCAGGGTCTTCCCCTTGTGCAGCGCCGGCGCGACCGACTCATCGTAGATGGTGCGGCCGTCCTGGTCCGGCACCAGCATCATGATCACGTCGGCCGCCTTCGCCGCATCCGCCACCGCCATCACCTGGAGCCCGGCCGCCTCGGCCTTCTTCCAGGAGTTGCCCCCGGGCCGGAGCCCGACGATGACGCGGGCGCCGCTGTCACGAAGGTTCAGGGCGTGGGCATGGCCCTGGCTCCCGTAGCCGATGATCGCGATCGTCCGGCCCGTGAGACGGCTCGGGTCGGCATCCCGGTCGTAGTAGATCCTGGGGCCGGGGGTGCGGTCGCTGGTGGCAGTCATCAGAAACTCCGAAGAGAAAAGAGAAAGAACGAGAACGAAGACGAGGGATCAGGCGGGAATCGCCCGCGGGGGCCGGACCAGCGGCAGGGCCTGGCGCCCGGCGCCGGACCCGTCCGGGGCCGCCGACCGGGGCAGCGCGATCGCGCCGCCGCGCACCACATCCAGCACGCCGAACGGCTCCAGCGCGCGGAGGAGGGACACCAGCGAGGCCGGGGTGCCGGTCGCCTCGACCAGCAGCTCGGTCGCCGCTTCCTCCACCACCCGGGCCTGGTACAGCTCCACGATGTCGAGCACGGCGGCCAGCTCCTGGGGCGTGACACCGACCCGCACCAGGGTGTGCTCGCGGGTGACGCAGTCGGCCTCGGGCGTCACACTGACCTCGAGCGCCCCCACCATCTTGCGGAGCGCGTTCGCCATCCGCACCGCCGAGGCCTCGTCGGTGGCCACCACCGCGGTCAGCTTGCTCACCCCGCTCCGCGTGGTGGGGCCGAGGGACACGCTGGAGAGCGCGAGGTTCCGCCGCCGGATGATCCCGACGGCGCGGTTGAGGGCCAGGAGGTCGTCGGACATCAGCACGGCGACCACCCAGGAGGGAAGCGGCAGGGTCATGCGGACTCCGCTCCCGCGGGCGCCGTCTCGATCGGCTCCGACAGCGATCCGCCCGGGGGAATCATCGGGAAGACGTTGGCCTCCTGCTCGATCATGAACTCGACCAGCGCGGGGCCCGGCTCGCGGGTGGCCCGCGCAACGGCCTCCTCGATCTGCCCGGCCCGCTCGACCCGGTACCCGACGATGCCGTACGCCTCCGCCAGCTTCACGAAGTCGGGGCTCCAGATCGGGGTGGCGGAGTAGCGGCGGCCATGGAAAAACTGCTGCCACTGCCGCACCATGCCGAGATAGCCGTTGTTGAAGATCCCCATCTTCACCGGGATCCCCTCCTGCACCATCGTGGCGATCTCCTGCATGTTCATCTGGAAGCCGCCATCCCCCGAGATGGCCCAGACCGGCTGGTCCGGCCGGGCGAAGTGCACCCCCATCGCCGCGGGCACGGCGAAGCCCATGGTGCCGAGGCCGCCCGAGGTAATGTGGCTGTTGGGGCTGTTGTAGGGATAGAGCTTGGCCACCCACATCTGGTGCTGGCCCACGTCGGAGACGACGGTGCAGCGGCCGCCGGTCACGTCGTGAATGCCCTGGAGAATCGTCTCCGGCGCCATGTCACCCCGGTAGGCCTCGCGCCGGTTCCGCGCGAAGCTCCGGATCTCGGCCTTCCATCCCTGGCAGTCCCGCGCCTCGACGGCATCGGCGAGGCGGCAGGCGATCTCCTTCGCATGGCCCACCAGTCCCACCGCCACCGGCACGTTCTTGCCGATCTCGGTCGCGTCGAGGTCGACGTGGATGATCTTCGCCTGGGGGGCGAACGCGGAGGTGTTGCCGGTGACCCGGTCGTCGAAGCGGAGACCGATCCCGATGATCACGTCGGCGTGCTGGATGGCGCGGTTGACGTGCACCTCGCCGTGCATCCCCGGCATGCCGAGGTGGAGCGGGTGCTGTTCCGGGAAGGCGCTGATGCCGAGCAGGGTGGTGATGACCGGGATCCCGGTCTTCTCGGCGAGGGCGCGCACCTCGGCGTAGGCGTCGCCCAGGATCACGCCGTGGCCCGCCATGATCAGCGGGCGCTGGGCCTCGTTGATGAGACGAACCGCAGCGGGAAAGGCGTCACCGCGGGAGAGCGGGAGCGCGGGGGAGCGGGCGGGCTCCGACCGCCTGACCGCCTGACCGCCTGACCGCCATTCCGCCTTCTGGTTCTGCACATCCTTCGGCACGTCGATGAGCACCGGGCCGGGCCGCCCCTCGGTGGCGATGTGGAACGCCTCGCGCACCTTCTCGGGGAGCTCGGTGATGTCATCCACCATCACCGAGTGCTTGGTGATGGGCAGGGTGATGCCGATGACGTCGGTCTCCTGGAAGGCGTCCCGGCCGATCATCGAGCGGGCCACCTGCCCGGTCAGCGCCACCACCGGGGACGAGTCCATCTGCGCGGTCGCGAGCCCGGTCACCAGGTTGGTGGCGCCGGGGCCCGAGGTCGCGACACAGACGCCGGGGCGGCCGGAGGCGCGGGCGTAGCCGTCGGCGGCGTGGGCGGCAGCCTGCTCGTGCCGCACCAGGATGTGGCGGAGCTGACTCGACTCCGGCAGCGCATGATAGAACGGCATGATCGCGCCGCCGGGGTAGCCGAAGAGCACGTCGACGCCCTGCTCTTCGAGCAGGCGGCAGAGGATCTGGGCCCCGGAGAGGAGTTCCGTCATCGGGCTGAACTCCGCGTTGCAGGGACGTCTGTCATTCCGAGCCGCAGCGCGGCGAGGAATCCCTGATTCTCCGAAGACAAGAGCAGGGATCCCTCGCTGCGCTCGGGATGACAGAGCTGGTCGCCGATCCCTCGCGGCGTTCGACAGGACAAAACTGGTCGTCGGGCACCCATCCTCACACCCCCCACAAATGCGTCGCGTCGTACGCCGTCGCCTCGAGCCGCTCCGCGTGCCGCTCCTTGTTGAGCGCGTGCACCAGGGCGCGGGCGCTCGCCTCGACGATGTCGGTCGACGCCCCCTGGCCGGAAAGCGACTTCCCGCCGATCCGGCACTGGAGGAAGACCTGGCCCACCGAGTCACGGCCCGGGGTCACCGAGCGGAGCGAGAGGTTGATCACCTCCACCGGGCGCTCGAGGATCTCGCTGATGGCGCTGAAGGCAGCCGCGATCGGGCCGTCCCCCTTCCCCTTCGCGGTCCGCTCGCCGCCCCACGGGCCCGACATCTTCACCTCGGCCTCGGCGGGGATGCTGCCGCAGACCACCCGGAGCTTGTGGAGCTGGTATTCCTCGGGGGCGTCGTGGAAGCTCCCGTGCAGCAGGGCCAGGAGATCCTCGTCGAGAATCTCCCGCTTCCGGTCGGCGAGGGTGGTGAACTCCTTGTAGAGCTCGGCGATCTTCTCTTCCGGCAGCTCGTAGCCCAGCTCGCGGTAGCGCTGCTCCAGGGCATGCCGCCCGGAGTGCTTGCCCAGGACCAGGGTCGAGCGGGAGATCCCCACCGTCTCGGGACGGATGATCTCGTAGGTCAGGCCGTTCTGGAGCACGCCGTGCTGGTGAATCCCGGCCTCGTGCGCAAAGGCGTTCCGGCCCACGATCGCCTTGTTGGGCTGGGGGAAGCTGCCGGTGAGGTAGGAGAGCAGCTGGCTGGTGCGGTAGATCTCGCGGCTGTTGATGTTGGTGCTGAAGGTGGCGAGCGTCGGGCGCACCTTGCTCGCCATGACGATCTCCTCCAGCGCCGCATTCCCGGCCCGCTCGCCGATGCCGTTGATGGTGCACTCCACCTGCCCCACGCCCGCTTCCACCGCGGCCAGGGAGTTGGCGACCGCGAGCCCCAGGTCGTCGTGGCAGTGGGCGCTCCAGATCACCTTGTCACTGCCCGGCACCCGGGCAATGACGGTGCGGAACATCTGGGCGTACTCGGCGGGGAGGGCATAGCCGACGGTATCGGGGAGGTTGATGGTCGTGGCCCCCTCGGCCACCGCCATCGCCGCCACCTCGCAGAGGTAGTCGATGTCGGTGCGGCTGGCGTCCTCGGCCGAGAACTCGATGTCGTCGGTGTAGCGCCGGGCCTGGCGGATGGAGCGCCGCGCCAGCTCCAGGGCATCCTGCCGCGAGATCTTGAGCTTGTGTTCGAGGTGGAGATCGGAGGTGGAGATGAAGACGTGGATCCGGCCCCGGGCGGCGCCCTGGATCGCCTCGCCGGCCAGGTCGATGTCCCGCTCGTGACAGCGGGCCAGCGCGGCGATGACGGGACCGCGGACCTCCGCGGCGATTTCGCGGACGCTCCGGTAGTCGCCCTCGCTGGCAGCGGGGAACCCGGCCTCCATCACGTCCACCCCGAGCTGCTCGAGCTGCCTGGCCAGCCGGAGCTTCTCCTCCGGGGTCATGGTATTGCCGGGAGCCTGCTCGCCATCGCGCAGGGTGGTGTCGAAGATGATCAGCTGGCGCGCCATACAGGGTTCCTTGGGAGACCAGGGGCACAGAAACGAAAACCGCGGACCTTCACGGGGTCCGCGGCAGTGAGGGCTCGAATCTGTCTCGATTACGTTGCTTGCCCGTACGCGCCGCGGTCCCCGTGAACGTCCGCAAGGACGAGCACGAGGCTAATAAGGACGAGAAGCAGGGCGAGCGAGGTCAGCATCGGTATCGAGTGTTCCAGTCGAGTTTCTCCGTCCGGGCCGGTAACTTTATGCGCCCGAAGGGATAGGCAGATTACGCCCCGGGGCCGGATCTGTCAAGGACCGGGCTTCCGAAGGGGGAGCGGGTCATTCGACCTTGACCCCAACTCACCCCTCCGTATGTTTATGCATATGCGCCACCGCAATCTCGCCGCCGTCCTTATTACCAAGACCCTCCCCACGGGGAGCGGTCCTGGGTGGTGACGCGCGAACGCGCTTGACCCTGCCCGGCCCGCTCCCGAACAAGGCGAGCGGGCCGGTTTCGTTTTGAGCCCCTGAGGAGACCGCCATGCGCCACCGTCGCACCCGGAACGACCAGGCCCTGCGTGAGCACGATGCCTGTGGCGTGGGCTTCGTGGCCCGGGCCACCGGCGAACGCTCCCACGAGATCGTCCGGATGGCCCTCCAGGCGGTGGCCCGGGTGGCCCACCGCGGCGCGGCCTCGACCGACAACTCCGGGGACGGCGCCGGGATCCTGACCCAGATCCCCACCCGGCTCTTCCACCGCGAGGCCTATCGCCTCCAGATCAAGCTCGAGCCGGGCCAGCCGTTCGGGGTGGGCTTCCTCTTCCTCCCCCCCGAGCCCGACGCCCTCGCCCATGCTATCGGCCGGGTGGAGCGGATCCTGGAGCAGTGCGGTCTTCCGCTCCTCGGCTGGCGCGACGTGCCGCATGATCTCGCGGCCCTGGGCCCCCAGGCCCGGCAGAGCTGTCCCGCCATCCGCCAGGTGTTCGTGGGCCGGCCCGCCACCATCGACGACGACGACGCCTGGGAGCGGCAGCTCTACCTCGCCCGCCGGGACATGGAACGGGAAGCGGAAGCCGAGGGAGACCTGACGTTCTTCGTCTGCTCGCTCTCCTGCCGCACCATCGTCTACAAGGCGCTGCTCACCGGCACCCAGCTCCCCGCGTTCTACCCCGACCTCCGCTACCCCGAGTACGAGAGCGCGGTCGCGGTCTTCCACCAGCGCTACTCGACCAACACCCTCCCGAGCTGGCCGCTGGCGCAGCCGTTCCGGATGATCGCCCACAACGGCGAGATCAACACCCTCTGGGGCAACCGGAACGCCATGGCGGGACGGGAGGCCGACCTCGCCTCGCCGATCTGGGGCAACGACATCGAGCGGCTCAAGCCGGTGATCTGGGCCCGCGGCAGCGACTCCACCGGCTTCGACAATACCATGGAGCTGCTGGTCCGGTCGGGCCGCGACCCGCTCCACACCGTGATGATGCTGGTGCCGCAGGCGTGGGAGTCGTACAACGACGTCGAACCGGCGATCCGCGACTTCTACCGCTTCCACGCCCACCTGACCGAGCCGTGGGACGGGCCGGCCGCCCTCGCCTTCAGCGACGGGATCATCGCCGGGGCCGCGACCGACCGGAACGGCCTCCGGCCCTGCCGCTACAAGGTCACCCGCGACCAGCTGGTGGTGGCCGGCTCCGAGGTCGGCATGGTGGACCTCGACCCGCGCGAGGTGGTCGAGAGCGGCCGGCTCGGCCCCTGCGAGTACATCGCGGTGGACCTCGCCAACGGCACCGTGCTCCGCAACATGGACGTGAAGCGCCGGGTGGCCTCGCGCCAGCCCTACGGGCAGTGGTGCCGCGAGAACATGCAGGTGCTCGACGCCGATCCCACCTACCGCTACAGCCAGCTCGAGGCGCCGGAGCTGACCGAACAGCAGGTGGCGTTCGGCTACGGCAACGAGGATCTCCGCTTCGTGCTCGAGAGCATGGGCGGGAGCGGGATCGACCCGGTGTGGAGCATGGGCGATGATGCCCCGATCCCGCCGCTCTCGAAGATGCCGCAGTCGGTATACAGCTTCTTCCGCCAGCGCTTTGCCCAGGTGACCAATCCGCCGATCGATCCGCTGCGCGAGTCGGTGGTGATGTCGCTCCGCATGCACATGGGGAAGCACGGCTCCTTCCTGGTGGAGCATCCCCAGCTCGCCCAGGTGCTCCGGGTGGATCACCCGGTGCTGCTGGACGAGGAGATGGCGTCGCTGCGGAACACCCCGGGCTTTTCCTGTGTCACCCTCCAGTGCACCTGGCCGGTGGCCGAGGGCACCGAGGGGCTCAGGCACGGACTCGACCGGCTCTGCGCCAGCGCCGAGCATGCCGCCCGCAACGGCGCCCGCCTGCTGGTGCTCTCCGACCGCTCCGCCGACAAGGACTACGTCCCGATCCCGATGCTCCTCGCCGTCGGCGCGGTGCGCCGGTTCCTGATGGACAACGGGCTCCGCATGCGGCTCGGCATCGTGGCGGAGACCGGCGACGCCTGGGACATCCATCACTTCGCCACCCTGATCGGCTACGGCTGCGAGGCGGTGTATCCCTGGCTGGCGCTCCAGTCGGTGTCGGCGCTCTTCGCCGCCCCGGCCGAGGGGGAGGACGACGCGCCGAAGAGCGAGAAGGCGACCAAGGCGAGCCGCTACGACACCGCCGGAACGCGTCCCACCCCGGAGCAGGCCCGGAAGAAGTTCCGCGCCGCCGCTGAGAAGGGGATCCTCAAGATCATGTCGAAGATGGGGATCTCGGTGCTGCCGTCGTACTGCGGCGCCCAGATCTTCGAGTGCCTCGGCCTCGGCGAAGAAGTCGTGCAGCGCTGCTTCCGCGCGACCGAGTCGGCGATCGGCGGGCTGGGCTTCGAGGAGCTGGCGGAAGACATGCTCGCCAAGCACCGGCTCGCGTACGGCGTGCAGCCCGGCAATGAGGTCTCGGTGCCGGACTACGGCCGGGTCCGCTTCCGCAAGGAAGGCGAGGAACACGCCTGGGCCCCACCGGTGGTCGTGGCACTCCAGAAGGCGGTGGGGACCGGCAAGGCCGGCAAGCCGAAGGAGGGCGAGTCCGCCGAAGACGGCTACAGCAAGTTCAAGCAGTTCGTGGCCCGGGTGGAGGAGCGCCGGCCGGCCACGCCCCGCGACCTCCTCGGCTTCAAGGCGGGCACCCCGGTGCCGCTCGCGGAGGTCGAGCCGGTCGAGGCGATCATGAAGCGGTTCATCTCCGCCGCCATGTCGCTGGGCGCGCTCTCACCCGAAGCGCATGCCACGGTGTCGATCGCGATGAACCGCATCGGCGCGCGGTCGAATTCGGGCGAAGGGGGCGAGGATCCGTTCAACTACGCGCCGCTCCCCAACGGCGACCGGGTCGACAACCGCATCAAGCAGGTGGCGAGCGGCCGCTTCGGCGTGACCGCCGAGTACCTGATCCGGGCCGAAGAGCTCGAGATCAAGGTGGTCCAGGGTGCCAAGCCGGGTGAAGGGGGCCAGCTCCCCGGCCACAAGGTGACGGAGCTGATCGCGCGGCTCCGCCACTCGGTGCCGGGCATCCCGCTGATCTCGCCGCCGCCGCATCACGACATCTACTCGATCGAGGACCTGGCCCAGCTGATCCTCGACCTCAAGACCATCAATCCGCGCGCCCGGGTGGGCGTGAAGCTGGTCGCGGAAGCGGGGGTGGGCACGGTCGCGGCAGGCGTCGCCAAGGCGTATGCCGACTACGTGCTCATCGCGGGGCACAGCGGCGGCACCGGCGCGTCGCCGATGAGTTCCATCAAGCACGCGGGCGGGCCGTGGGAACTCGGCCTGGCCGAATCGCAGGCGACGCTGGTGGCCAACGGCCTGCGGCACCGGATCGAGGTGCGCACCGACGGCGGGTTCCGCACCGGGCGCGACGTCGTGATCGCGGCACTGCTCGGCGCCGAGTCGTACGGCTTCGGCACCGCGCCGCTGGTGGCCATCGGCTGCGCCATGGCGCGGCAGTGTCACCTGAATACCTGCCCCACCGGGGTGGCGACCCAGCGCCCCGATCTCCGGGCCAAGTTCAAGGGGACACCGGAACAGGTGGTCACCTATTTCAGCTTCGTGGCGGAGCAGGTGCGCGAGATCCTCGCCTCGATCGGGGCACGGAGTCTCGACGAGATCATCGGCCGCACCGACCTGCTGGAGCGGGTGGAGCGCCCCGAGGTGCCGCGGGCCCAGATGCTCGACCTCTCGATGCTCCTCACGCCGGCCGAGCCGGGGCCGGGCACCGCGCTCAAGCGGACCATTGCGCGGAACGACCGTCCCGGCGTGGTCTACCTCGACGACGAGATCCTGGAGGAGTGCACCGGCCACATCGAGCAGGGCCTCCCCTTCTCCGGGCTCTACGATATCCGCACC